>NZ_CAKLDM010000001.1:0-1200000 GCF_921294215.1 Vibrio marisflavi CECT 7928 | reverse complement strand
GCGCAACATGACAGCGCCTCAGCAAATCGCTAAAGCGAATCAATGCCGAGAAATCAACAATAACCTTCAGCGGTTGGCGTGTTTCGATAACCTTTTTAATACGCCGTTGCGTCCGGCGAAGGCTGACAAATTTAACGAGGAAAAACCGCTCGCTTGGCAATGGGCAATTTCTAGCGAAAGTAACCGAAGTAACAGTGCCGATACTCAAGGAGCGTTTCTTTTTAACCAAAACGATACCTTGAAGTTAGGAAAGCATATTTGGCTAACGGCGCCAGCAGTGAATGCGAACCCACGTGTACCAGGAACCGATCAACCTATTCTTATGCTGAGTTGCGTTGAAAATATTAGCCGTGTCGAGCTGGTTTTCCCAACCGCCATTAATGTCAACAAAGTTCCAGTGACTTTGCTGGGCAATCCAACCATTACCCAGCAGTGGGTAAGTGATAGCTCTGGATATGTGCTTCGCACAGGCCGTGGTTTACCCGCAGTCAAACTAATGAAATCAATGCTTTCGACACCGCGCTTAGTTATGCGCTCAAGTATTCCAGAGTTAAATGGGCTGACGTTCAACACCAGTCATTTGTCGTCGTTGATCAAACCAATGCGCCAAGCATGCCATTGGTAAGGAAATAAAAATGACTCAATTTCAGTCGTATAGAGAGAAACTGCTAACCCCAATCTCTGAGCAAAGCCCAGTGGGGGAGCGTATTACAGATGATCCTGATCTAGATTTTATCGAAAGCCAAATGATGAAAATTGGCTCTTTGGCACACGCTGAAGTGCAGTGGGATCAAGTCGAAACGAAAACCATTGGGCTAATAAGCGAGAAGTCGAAAGACATCAAACTGCTCACCTATTTATTGCAATGTCTCCAGCATCAAGCAACGAGTGAACAGTTTACTTTGTCTATTGCAGTGACGGTGGATTTCCTGACATTTTTCTGGGAATCAGCATTTCCATTGCCGGGTAAAAAAGGCGAGAAGCATCGTAAGAAATTCTTTAATCAGATATGTGGCCGAGCAGCAAAAGCAGCAGAGAAGTTGGACGGAGACACTTTCAATTCTGAGCTAAAAGAAACCCTTCAATCACTTGTTAAGCAGCTCGCTGATTTGGCGGCTAAGTATCAGTTGGACGAAGATGCGGTATCTGACATCGAGATAAAACTGCGTCGTCAGCTCGCTAAAGTAAGAGCTCCAGAGCAGGAAGTAGAAACTGTATCAGCGGCTGAGTCAGAAACTGAACAATCTGCCGATGTGCCTCAACAACGGCGAGGGGCTGCTCCTATTCCCGCTGCGAAGCTAGACGTTGATAGTAGCAACGATCGGTCTATCAAGACCTCTTTACTCAAAGTGGCAGATTTTCTTTCTGACTTAGGTGGTGAAGGTACCGGTTTAAGCATTCGTTTGAGACGGTTTGCTGTTTGGTTCTCCATTCTCAGCTTACCCGATGCAAACAATGACGGAGAAACTCAGCTCATGCCTGTGTCATCGGATCGAGTCAGTGAATACGAAGATCAACTGCAACGAGGAACCGACATAGCACTTTGGCGCCGTGTAGAGCAGAGTTTAACGGTTTCTCCGTATTGGCTAGATGGACACTATTTGAGTGCCCGAATCGCTATTAAGCTTGGCCAAGACGATTGGGCGCAGAGCATCCGACAAGAGGTGAATGGCTTTATCAATAGGTTACCTCAACTGAAGGAATACTCCTTCAAAGGAGGGACACCTTTTGTCAGTGAGCGTACCTTGAAATGGTTACATGAGCAAAGTTCACCAACACAGCAAGAGCCAGTTGCTCAAGCGGGTAGCTGGGGTGATACACGCAATGAAGTTATGAACTTAGCCCAAGAAAGTGGTTTACCAGCGGCGATGGAAATGGTTAACAACGGTCTCTCGCAATCAAGTGAACCAAGAGATACGTTCTACTGGCGTCTCCTATCTGCTGACATTATGCAAGCAAACCAGCTTGAAGCTATCGCAAAGCAGCAATATCAAACTCTATATTCCCAAGCAAAGAGTGTTTCAGTGACAGACTGGGAGCCATCTTTGTTGGAACAGCTAGAAACTTTAGTTAACAGCTAGAAAACTTAGTTAACAGCTAAACACAGACTTATCGCAGGATTATTTACAGTATGTGGAACATCATTATCAACGGCTTTAAATGGATGCAGACGAAGGTCAAAGCATCAGCATCCGTGCTGATTGTCGCAACATTTATTCTACTTAATATCGCTATCTGGTGGGCAGGACCGTGGCTGGTAATTAAAGGGTATCAGCCCTTAGTAACAATCACTTCTCGCGCTTTGACGAGCGTTATATTTTCTTTGAGCTGCTTTGCAGTATGGGGGGCGTTTCAATGGCAGAGCCTAAGGAAAATGACCCAAACACAAGCCAAGCAAGCTGAGTTGCAAGCCGATCCACTTAAAGCGAGTGTTGAGCAGCAAGAGAAAGAACTCAATCGAGTCATGCGCGAGTTGAAAAACAACACTCCTTTTGGCAACCACCTTTATGCTCAACCTTGGTATCTGGTTCTAGGCTTAGAAAATGCAGGCAAAACCAGCTTAATTAATCGCTCTGGGCAAGACTTTCCAGTGACCTCAGCGATGCGAGCAGCCGGGCAAAGAAGTGAAAACCAATACTCATTCGACTGGTGGATTGGCAAAGAGTCAGTTCTTATCGATCCTGATGGCGAGCTGCTGAGCCAGCAGCAAAATGTGCAAGGTAGTGATGGGGCACTAGAAAGACGTTTTTGGCAACACTTTATCGGTTGGCTCGGAAAAACGCGAAGCCGTCGTCCTTTAAATGGGGTTATTTTAGCGATTGATTTTGCACGCTTACGAGCTGGAGATACAGCGGAGCGATTAGCGTATTCAAACCTGCTAAGAGCTAGGCTTAAAGAGCTGAGCGAGGGTTTATCGGTACAGATTCCGGTTTATATTACCTTAACAAAGCTCGATCTTTTGTCTGGTTTCGAACCCTTTTTCCGTCAGTACACCAAAGCGCAACGCGAAGATGCATTGGGTTTTACTTTTACTCTGGATTCGGTGCGAGATACTGATAGTTGGTTAGTTGAGTTTGAACAGGATTATCAACTTTTTGTTCAGCGCATCAACGGCATGTTACCGAGCGCCCTTCGATCATCGGTGAGCACTAGTGAGCGAGCTTCTATTTATAGCTTTGTTCGTCAACTTGCAGGAATGCAAAGTGTTTTGGTGCAATTTTTTACTGAAGCATTGTCGAGCGATCAATACATGGCTTTAGGTCAAGTTCGTGGTGTCTATTTTACCTCGGTATATCAGCAAGGTGTACCTACGGATACCTATGTTGACGCAGCTGCAAACCGCTATCGTTTACCAAGCGCTGTTAACAGTGCGCAGCACGCGAAAAACTCCACAGTGTTCTTTGCTAAACGCCTGTTTAGCGACATTATTTATTTGGAATCTGGCTTAGCGTCAGATAACCCTAAGCTGGTGAGCAACAAACGTAAAGTTTTAGTGTTGTCCTTTGCTGCTTGTAGTGTGGCTTCTGCACTACTGGTTGGCAGTTGGCAGCGCACGTATCAAGCAAACATTGCCAAACAGAACGATGTGTTAGCAAAAATCAGTTTGTATAAAGATGAAGTGGCCGCGAGCCGCGGAATGTCGATGCAATCTATTTCAACAATACTTAAACCGCTGGATACGATTCATGACGCAGAGCTAGATTATCCGCACTATGATTCGAAGATAAAGTACCTGTCCGCAATTGGGTTAGATCAAGGGCATACCATTGGTCCTAAGTTGCACCAAGTTTACGATAACTGGCTAGATTTTCACTTTATCCCACTGTTGGTTCAACGATTGACTGTTGATTTGTCAATGGCACAAACAGACGGTGATAAACTGAATATCCTGCGTGTGCTGCGTATGCTGACAGATAAAAGTGCTCGTCAAGATTCAGTAGTATCCGACTATTTCAGCCACATTTGGCAGGCAGATTTTTCCAATAATCCAAGCCTGCAGCAGCAACTAAACTTGCATCTTGCCTCGGCGCTAAAAAACACAGATTTGCAATCATTGATAGATGCAGGCAATCCAGAAGCGATAAAGGTAATGCAGCCGTATCATCAGCTCATTGCGGCGGCACAACGGTCCTTAAGCAATGTCTCTGTGGCTGAGCGTGCGTACCATCATTTGAAGCAACAAGCTAACGCTGAACTTGGACCTAAGTTAGACGTTCGAACTGCTGTTGGGCCAGTGTTTGATTTGGTGTTTAATGAGAGACAAAGCGATGCTAAAGATCTGCTGATATCCCCACTGTTTACCAAGCAAGGTTTCAATAGCTATTTCCTACCACAATTTGAGTCGGTGTCTAAGCTTGCTGCTGTCGATAATTGGGTGTTGGGTGATACACAGACCAAACTCACTCAAGCGCAAAAACGAGCGTTGCAAGATAAGATACGCGACTTATACGTGTTGGATTACACTAACCAATGGCGTGCAGCATTGCATGATGTGAGTTTCAAATACTTTGTAGATATCGATGATGCGGTGAGTGTGTTAGGAAATTTAGTTGGCCCTCAGCGACCACTGACTCGTTTCTTAGACGCCATCGATGGCAACACACAAGTGTTCCCAAGCTTGCCTGAAAACAGCCAAGCGCGCAAAGTGTTGATGCAGTCTGCGCAATACAAAACCGCTGCGATGATTTCTGCACCATTCCAAGACTTTGATAGCTTGTTGAAAAAGCAAAACGATCAACCTGCGTATATCACTGAAGTGACCGCTTCTGTTAAGCACGTTTATGATTACCTCAAGGCAATTCAGGATGCGCCAGATCCGGGTAAGGCAGCGTGGATAGCGGCTAAGAATCGTGTTCAGCTGACGAACACCGACCCTATCTACACTCTTCAACGTGTTGCGGCAGGGCTTCCTGCGCCACTTAATACAATGATGAACAAGTTGGCCGATGAAAGCTGGGCAGTGGTAAAACAAAGAGCAGTTCAATACATCAATAGTCGTTGGCAAAGTGACGTTTACGATGTGTTTGAAAACAGCTTCGCTTCACATTACCCATTTAATGCTCAATCTGGGCAAGATGTGTCATTAAAAGATTTTACGAACTTCTTTGGCCCTGATGGAACGCTGGACAGTTACTACAACACCTATCTAAAAGTATTTGTTGATGCTGGAGTGTCTTTAAGCAGCAATGACGGCAATTCCCTGCTTACTCAGCAAGCACAGCAAGAGTTTGCTCAAGCAAAGGATATTCAGTCGGCGTTTTTCGACCGAAAAGGCAACCTCGATGTAGAGTTCTCGCTGAAACCGATTGAACTGAGCGGAAACTTGCGTCGCAGTGTGCTGAATATAGACGGCCAATACGTAGAGTTTAGTCACGGTCTAAGGCGTTCAGTTGGGCTGATTTGGCCAAACACCTTGCGTGATGGTGCGACATCATCACTCTCTTTAGTCCCTGACACAGTGAACCTATCGCCAAGAGGTTTTGCATATCACGGGCCATGGGCATTCTTTAGATTGTTAGATAGAGGCGTGGTGACAGGTTCAACTGCTTCCAGCATCGACTATCAGTTTAAGGCAAGCAATGGCAACGTAGCGTATCGAATCACATCCGATGCTAATGCTAACCCATTCACCAGCTCACTGCTGAAGCACTTTAGCTTAGGAAAAGTGGTGTGCTAGGAGAGTTGAATAATCGAGGTTGAATCAAAAAAGGGGCGAATGCCCCTTTTTTAATGACTCAGTGTCCTCAAACCGACCTAGTTCGGAGTGACGTCTATTTTGCTAAGGCCGAACCCTGTTGAGCGCACTAACTCATGTTCGAATTGGTTGGTGACTTTATTGAGTTTTTCTTCAGCTGCTACCAGTAAAAGCTCAATATCGTCTTCCGGCAGCTCTCTTGTATAAGACATGCAGAATTGATCGGTTTCGGTTACTTTGCCATCGGGATAATAGGTCTTTTCCGTAAACAAAATAGGCTTATCTTCGTTCCAAAACTGCTTAAACTCATTTCCGTCTAGCTGGTAGGTGCCGGTATTCGAGACAACCGAATCCAACGTTTTCTCCCAATGCTGGGAGTACTTACAATCAAACGTATACCACATTGTGATTTCTTGAATGTCGTTCTCATTGTCGCCATACATCTGTATTTGAAGGTAGCCATCATCGTCAGTATAGTAACGGATCAATTTGTATTGATCATCAATTTTCACTTCGCCTACCGCTTGAATGATCTGCGTACTAGCCGCGCCTTCAATGGTTAAGTCTTCTTCTCGCGTCTTGAGTAACAAAGGGTTGATAGTGAATGAGCCTCCGAGTTTTAAACCGAGTACTTCTGGGGCTTTTTGTTGAGTATCTTTGGCGGTATTTTTGTTCATTTTACCAAAAATCTTAGAGAAGAATGAATTCATGAATGAGTTCCAACGTCGACTTAAATGCTGCGAATTAAGGTTGAAACTTATGTTTCAACCTTGGAGAAGGATGGTAGGAATCCCGTTAGCTTTGGCTTTGTTTTAAGATCCTCTCCAGCTCACTTTCTGAAGAAGAAGTGTTTGCCGCTGCTAATTTAGCGTCTAAGTTTGAAAGAGAATCCTTTTCTTTTGCTAGCTCAGCAGCCGCTTCTAGCTCTGCGGCTTTGCGCTTTTGGTTTTCTTTAATTCGCTCCAATGAATCCAAAGCCGTTTTGGTTTTAGAGTTGCTGCCGGAAACGGCACTCAATGTCGACATTTGTGCTTTTTGCATAGACTCTGTTGCTTTAACTAGGTCAAGCTCCTGCTCCAAATGCTTGATTCGTCCTTTGCACTCAGTGACTTTCGAACGCATCGTTGTCTCTGCCTCTAAAAAGGCAGTTTGTCTAGCTTGAGTTGCGGTGAGTTGCTCACGCAGCTTCATGACTTCTTGAGCACATTCTAACGCCAAGGATTTATTGCCAGACTCGCTTTGCTTTATAGCTTGAGCTTCGTATTTGGAGATGTTCTCCTCGATAGATCTAACATCGTTGTCAGCCAGTTTTCTTTGAGCAATAATACTGGTTAATTCAATATCAGTTTTGTCTAATTCGGTATTTGCTTCGCGGATCTGCTGACGCAATTCTACAATGCCATGTTCGTCAGCAATGGATTCAGCTTTATCATTGAAAAGACCCAACCCAATTTTAAACAGTCTACCTAGCGCCATATTTTTATCCTTTTTGTTATTTAGTTATACATTTAAAAAATCAGTGGAGAAGTTAAGAATCGTCTTAACATTTTGAAATAGAACCTTTATTTCAAGCTCAATGTTCTTGAAGATTGATTCAGAAGACAGAGCACCAAATGCACAGTAGTACGGTTCACTGTTGACTACTGTTTTGGCAACGCTCGATAGAGGTAGCGCTTTTTGCTCAAACATAATGGCGTTATCAAACTCTGCTTGGTTAGCGACAACATGTGCCGGAAATAACAGGCTTTCTATTAGGATCTGTGTGTCAGACTGAACTAAAACTGCGCTCAATTCATCTGAGTTGGTAATGACAATAGAACCATCGGCTAACTCGATGTTCCAGTCGTGTTCATTTTGATGAAGAAATTCATTTATTTCGTTTAATGACATAGTGTTTTACTCCTTTAGTTGAGAATGATATGAGGCACAAATCGAGCGACATCATCGGTGATTTTATTGTTGGACTCTCTGAAGCTGATTCCGGTAGCTGTTTGTCCGATCATCCAGCTACCTATGACACTGTAACCAGAGTCGAACTTGACCAGCGGCGCATACTGCTGTGCGATATACCCTTCTACGCCGTAATGACCTTCAGTAGCTTCTATGGTCTCATCGTCGAAAGTGATGGAGATGTTCGCCCCTTCTCGGCTATATATAGGTTTAACTACCTTGTGGTTCAGTTGATTTGCTTTTGGATCATCGGCGTAGTAACACTCCAGCAAATTTTCATGGTTAGGGTAAAGTTTCCACAGGATGGGTAACAATGCTTTAGAAGAGAGCAGAACCTTCCAGAGCGGTTCTATAAAGACACAACCGCTGTTTGCCATGTAATCGGCATATTCATCAAATAGTGCAAACTCATAGGGGTAGAGCGAAAACAGGTTTGAGATAGGTTTTTTATTATGATCGGCGAACTTGTAATCCATGGTTAAGTGGATATTACGAATATCGGTGATAACAGGCTCCCAGCCAGCTTCTTCAGCACAGGCTGCGAGATAGGACACCGTGCGTAGATCTTCCGTGCAATCTTCATAACAAGCAAAATGTAGAATATGGTTGCGAGGCTTTTTCGACATTTTTAGGAAGTTAAACTGCACGATGAGCTGCTCATCATGAGAGTTAAATTGATCGCTCTCTTTACTGAGTTCTCCATTAGCGACATTGGCTTTCAACCAATCCCAAGAGGCGATAGAGGCCTCAAATAATGAAGTGGGTGTTTGAGCATTGTACTCAAGCATCTTAGGTGAGTTTTTTCCGTCCCACGCAAAATCAAACCTACCATAAAGGTATGTTTTGTCTTGTTGCCAAGATTGACGCAGCATTTCATGGTGTCTAGCAGGCAAGCCGAATCTATCAAGCAAGTTGTTATCAAATACATGCTGGATAGCGTTTAGACACATCTGATGCAACGTTTCTGTGACGCTATCAATGTGATCGATTTGCGCTCTAGAAACTTGGAAATACTTATCTTCAACCCAGTATGGGTGACGGGAAGACACTTCAAAAAAATCGAACCCAAATTGGCACAACCGTTGTTGCCAATCATCTCTAGGTGCAATATTACGTTGAAACACGACTTAATTATCCTCCAAAAAAGCCACCTCTAGAGCTGCCCGTGCTACCAAAACCACCACGACTTCGTGTTGATACTGAAGCAGTGGAGTGATAACTGGATTGTTTATAAGATGTCTTGCTGTAATGGGATTTAGTTGAGTAGTGATGTGTTTTGGAAGAGTGATAGTGCGAGTCATTGCTTATATGAGCAGTGCCTGATGATACATGATAGTTGTTTGAATCATCATCATAGTAGTCTTGGTCACTATATTGGTTATTGTTATAAACGGGTGCTTTGTAGCCTACGAAGTCGGTATAGTCGGCCTCTACTAGCCCATCTAGAAATAGGCCTGTACTACTCTTAAAGCTTTTTTTTACATCGTAGCAACCTCGCGTAACGACTAATTGATCGACTTTAGAGCTACAATAGTTTGTCAGCTTCTTTCGGTAGATATCAAATGCATAACCATCTACATCTTTGCTTTTAGCAAACGAGTAGCCATTGGCAAGAAAAGCTTCACCATAAAGTCTTGAATTCGGGTTCGATGTGACAAAAAATGGTACTTGGAGTTGCTTTTCATACATTACAACACCAGCTATTTTAGGTTGCCAATAGTCGTTTCTCTTTACACAAGAATTTGAGCCAAAATCTCTACTGCACTCTTTTTCCAACATATATTTTAATGCGGTTCGTTTGGCTGTAACTTCTGCTTTAGCAAACGCAGTATCACACTCATTCTTGGAGTAGTCTTTTTCACAAGATTGCCGAGACGTATAAGCGTGAGAATTTTTGTAAAGTAAGTTATAAGCCACGCCCACAGCGAAAGCACCGCCGATTATACAAGTTATAGTTGTTCCAGTGCCAATGCGGTGTCGTCCTAAATTGATTCGACCTAGTTTGTTTTTTTTACTCATCGCATAACCCTTAATATGTCATGCAACCAGCATTGAGCAAACCAACTGCAATATAAAACGCAGCAGCAATAATGGCAGCCTGAGATTCGTTATTTTCAATTCTCTCAGCAAATTTTGGCATAAACATAAATCGAACAATAACAATCGCAATGACTTGAGTTATAAGAGCAACTATTCCCCAAATTACAAAGTCATGAAAATTAACCGCATTTTTTAATACACCATTGACGGCAATAGCATAACCAATAACAGAACCAGATAAGGCAATAGATGCAGCCAGATTATTGCCTTCTTTTATTAATTTCCATTCGTCATATCGAGTGATAAACGTACAAATGTATATAAAGGCAATAAGAAAGAAAAGAGAAGTAGCAAAATATGATGAAAAATTAGCCACTGCGTGTAAGTCAATATATGCCATTGACAAAGCTCCTATTTTGATGATTATGATTATTTTGTATTGAATTCTTTATAAAAAGAGCGTGAATTATATTTGTTAAATAATATATAGCAAGGGAATTGAGAGTTAATTATCTTAACTGGTCAAAATATATCACAAATGGTTGTTGGAATATCTTATTTATTTTGTTGTAAATAATGAATAACGAATGAAAGGTTTATTGCAGGTAGGGGGAGATATATTCCAATATAGATTTTACTTCGAATATTTCCATAGTAAATGGATACCTCTTTATTAAATATAACACCATATCTAATTGGACTGTTCTGAAAAATTAGCGCAGGTTATTTGTGAATAAAAGCTCCTCACCATCAACTGTGAGGAGCCAATTGTCACCCAATATTCACTGAGCCGGTGCCAATTACCACTCCGCCGCAGCTGATGAGATCGCCCATGCGGGCGGCGGGCTGGCCGTCGATATTGACCGATGTTGAACCGGAGACAATAAACCTTGGGTGAGGCGGGCTATCGGGCGCGGCGTGGGGAAATAGTGGGTCACCCATCCGTGCGGCAGGTTGGTTATCGATATTCACGCTAGTAGAACCTGCGATAACAGGTGTGGGGCAACAGGCCCCATGGCCTGTTCCGATGTCCCCAAGTTTGGCTGCTTTTGGCATGGTTATAAATCGTACCCATTTTGGTTGTCGTCAAAATGATCACCATCTATATAGATAGTTTGATTTATTGCTTGGTATTTCTTCTGTGCAATGTTCTTTAACTTATTCAGTTCTATTTGAGAGTACTCTTTTACAATAGGATTCTTATAGTAGTCCATGGATATAAATGTATTATCTCCAGACAATAAATTTACAACATGGGCAATAATATATTCCTCTTGGTATTTTTTCTCTTTCTTCAAATAAAAGTACTTCGCGGTAAGAGCTGGAATAGAGCCAAGAGATGTAGCTCTAGCTTCTAACTCTTGATAGTTTGACTTCTTGGTAGAATCTAGGAATAGCAGTGTGTCGAAAGCAGGAATGAAATTTCTATCAGCTGCGAAGTATAACAACTTTATAGCAAAGTCTTTCGATTGCTTATCTACGTTGTCTTTATTCGATAAAATACGGTTTGAGTAAATAGTCATAGGAAGAAGATAGCCGTTCTTAGCTGCTTGAATAATAGCGTCAATATAAACCTGATGGTTTTTCTCTAGCTTCTTAGTATAGAATTGGGCGCGAACATCGCCAGATGTTGCTCTTTGTTTGAATAGTACCTTAGCCTTTGCTTCCCATTTTTCGCTGCACTCCGATTTATAGTACTGTTTGCAAATTGGGCTATCAGGAGAAAAAATAAGTGCCGCATATGGGTTACCTTTCTCTGCTGAAGTGACCCAAAGTTCATGAGCTTTTGCAGTATCATACATATTTGAACCATATAGTATTGCTGCAAGCCAAAACATAGCTTCCGGTTCGCCTGCTTTCGCTAGGGGAGTCAGAATTTTCTCTGCTTTGAAGTAGTTTTTGTATTGTATAGCCAATACTGCGTCACGTAGTTTATCGTTTTGACCGTATTGCTGATAAGTTTTATAAGCATCTGGATTTCTAGATAAATTGAGCTGACTTTCAAAAGTGGCAATATCACTTTTTTGAAAGGTGAGATAGTTGGTTGGTTTGTCTTGGCAGCCAATTAGCGCGAACGCCAAGATCACCATTATCCAGTTCAATGGTTTACGCATTAAATCAATCACCCAATATTCACCGAGCCGGTGCCGATCACCACGCCGCCGCAGCTGATGAGGTCACCCATGCGGGCGGCGGGTTGGCCGTCGATATTGACCGATGTTGAACCGGAGACAATAAACCTTGGGTGCGGTGGGCTATCGGGCGCTGCGTGGGGAAACAGTGGGTCACCCATCCGTGCGGCTGGTTGGTTATCGATATTCACGCTAGTAGAACCTGCTATAACAGGTGTGGGACAACAGGCCCCATGGCCTGTTCCGATATCCCCAAGTTTGGCTGCTTTTGGCATTGTAAAAGCCCGTATCTATTTTGGTTGTTTTTAAATATTTGCTGCTGTTAGTGACTAATAATCACTAACACTACGCAACTTATTTACTTGCTTGTTAAATTCTTTAAGGTTTTTATCACCATACAAGTCTTCCCAAGCTTTGATGCTCCAGTCATTTCTCGGGTAGGCCCAGCCGAGGCCGTCGTTGAGTTTCATGGCGTGGTCGTAAAGTTTTTTTAATTGCTTAGGGATGCCAGCTGCATTTGGGTTTATCAAGTAGTCTGAGAAAAAGTAGAAGTCTTTGTGGATCTTTTTATATTCTTTTCCATAGATGAAAAAAGAAAGATCTGAATAACCAATGACGTCACCATTGATAGCATAATTGGTCAACAATTGTTGATTTTGCTTATCAGATAAACAGACATCCCAAGCTTTTCTTTGGTCTTCTTGATAACAGTCTTCCGAGGGCTTTTGTCCTAGTTTGTTGTCACTAATGAGAATTTGTTTAGCAAGGTCGAGGTAGTATTGATATGCATTGTATTGCTTCGCTGTGAGGTGCTTAATAGAAGTGTAGATACCTTGCAGATTGTATGCGCATTTGTAAACACCTTGTGCAGTGCAGGTTTTTAGTAAGTCCTCGGTTTTCTTGTTGTACCATGTACGTTCAGCGTTCAATTTTTGTGTCCACGTCTTTTTTGAGAACTCTTCGTAGGCAGCATTGTAGAATTCATAGGGGTCAGTTTTCGCCCAGTTGTCTTGCGTATCGCTTAGCAGTTTGTCATAGCCTTCGGTTTGACAAGCCTTGTGATATTTTTTTAGCTCACAGGTGCGTTTTTCGCCATAGGTCGCCATGGCGTGAGGGTAACCTTCTTGTGTCAAAGGTTTTAGCATGGCCAAAGCTTTAGGTAAGTTAAATTTGGCTAGTGCTACCGCATAAAGGTACCTAGGCTCAATATTACGAGGGTCCTCGATATAAGGTTTGAGCAGAGGCAGCGCCTGTTTGTTCATATACTGCCGAAGATAAAAAGATGCCTTGCGAATCGTGCGAATATCACTTTTGGTTAGATCTGGAGACCAAGCGGTTGATTGGAGTTGCGGGGAAGGAATATTTGCCGCGTTCACACCTGCTGAAGCCACTAAACTGCCTAAAATAATAAATACTTTTTTCATGATTGTTTTCCTAACGTATCCAGAAAGCCGTTGAGGTCACCTTTGTTGAGGGCGTCTGTGGCCTTTTTCATCTGTTTGAATTTGCTGATGGCTTCATCTGCAAGTTTGACTTGTTTGATGAGTTCCAGAAGTTTCTGTTTGACTTTCTCTTTCTGTGCCTGTTTGAACTTTTTGTGATTGGTAAACAGTAACCAGAGATCCTTCGATGTGCTTTTATAGTCATCAGGGAAAACTTGGGCACGAGCCAAATGATAATAGGCAAATTGATATAACGGAAACGTAAGGTCATCAGGCAGTGGCGTTATATGCCGATACTGGCCGTTAAATACAATATAGTCGGTTTTCTCATTCTCGAAGAAGATATGTTTTTCTTCATAGCGAGTGTCTGGGTATGCATTAAAATAACCATTAAATTTATCTAGAACGTTTTTAATCAGGTCAACATCTCTTTGTTCACCAATCGCGGTTTTAGAGTAGTCTAGCTCTTTAAAATAAAATAAAGACATACGGTCCAAAAACTCTTTGAGCTTACTCCATACGATATATGGCATGATCTTATTGCCATATTGGGCGGTGAGCATTAATTCACCTTCGATATTAAAGCGTGCAAAAGTCTCTTCTACTTGTCGATTGTCAATACGAGAATATGGGATTTGATCATTGGTCCAATAATTCAGTAAGTTAGCGACTGCTAGCCATCGTGGAGATTCTTCTTCTACCCCTGTTATCAACTTGCTCTTCTCTGCATCAGACAGTTCAGGAGCGGCTTTTTGAGGTAGGAAAGCTAGTCGGGTATATGCTTTGATTTTCTTTACTTTATCAAGCAGTGCGCCAGAGAGTATGGTACTTTCGGACGTCACCGCATAAAGCAACCTTGCTCTTGCTTCTGGGGGCATTCCGTTAAACCATGCTTTTAGCGTTTGTTGTGGTTGAGCTACATTGTCAAGACTCTGTTTATAAAAATCGTTGATGTTATTTGCGATACTATTGGCATGAGAATGCACCAATACTTGCTTCTCTTTTCTCATGGTTTGGTTCATGTCCAGCAGCGCTAGCTGTGCGACATCAAGGCCTGTCACCATGCTCATCGTGATGAGCGTATTGAGCACTTTGAAACCATTGAGTGTGTCCTTATTGCTATTGTGCTCAGTGAATACATTGAGTCGGCGAAAGTCATTTTGTGCTAATAGATCGACCAAGGCATTCACAAATTCCAATAACGTCTCAGGATAAAGTGCAATGGTTTGCTGAATGTATCCACCGACGCCAAACGTCACCCCACCACCAACATTGATGATGTATTGTTTGTTGGCGTAGCCAAAAAAGAGTGTCCCTCGTACACCAATACCAATATTAAGTTCTTGTACACGACACAGCCGCCCAATAGGGCGCCATTGACTGTCATCGACATGGGCGTATTGTTTGAGACTCATGAGGTTTTTAAATTGGGCTTGGTCCAAATAAGCAATCCAGCTGTCATTTAGCCCATGAGGCTGGCTACCACTGAACTGTTTAACAGGCTTGCACCATTTGACCTCACTGGCTATCGAGATCCCCATCCTTGCGCCAGCGAATAAATCAACACTACCGCTGACCGATGGAAGTGAAGGCAAGTTAGATATCGACGGCAGCACTGGCGTAACCTGCATGCCATTTTCGGTCGATTTCATTGAGACTTCAGCTGAGATAGCAAAACCAATACCTGCACTACCATAGAGGTGCGAGTTCACTTCAGCTCGCAATTGTCCTAGGTGCAGTACGCCGTTCACTTCTTGTTGGTTGTCCCCTTGAATGACGTCTAGCGTCATGGGGAGGCCGTTACTATTTGGCAGGTAATTGTCTAGTGAAATATAACCAGCCAATAAGTCAATCGAACCACTGGCGTTTAAGCTCAATAGCTTTACTTCGCCAGTGCCGGCTTCTTTGGATAGCTCTTGTAATGATGAAGGGTATTTGGCTTCAAACCGCCATTTATCTGCGCAAAAGCGCAAAAAGTCAGCGTGAGCATTGATGACATAGGTAAGGTCTTTGCCTCCAGCAACGGTTTGTGAGTATTGAATCAATGATGTGTACTTGGCAAAAGAGTCAACACTACTTTGCGGCACTTTCTCTTGAAGGTTGACGGTTTTGGTACTACCGCTTTTGGACGCTTGGTAGGCATCGGAAATCGCGGACGTTAGTTTGTTTTGTAGCCCTTCCGCCCCCACTGATTTCAGCGCTTTACTGTCTGGGGTGCCAGTTGCTACATCGATTTTGTGTTGCAAGTCCAGTTGAGTGATTTGTCCATGTGTAATTGCATGATCAATTTTAGTCAACTGTTCGCTGAGCATATAGCGAGGCTTGTTTTTCTCGCTCATGAGAAAGAACTCTACAATATGAGTGTTGCTCTCTTGCCAGGCAAACTTGTACTCTATTAAGTTAATATCTTCGCTGTCCCATACCAATTTGTCCATCGGCGTTGGGAATAGCGGTTTATGTAAATACTGAGGCTGTTCCATCATACAAAACGCAATTTTGCTCTGCTTTAAATTGTGTTCAGCGATGTGTTTCAAATAGGCGATTTGATAACGAACTGCCATCAAAATATACAGTGCGCCCAGATCGTAACCTTGGCTCTTTGCTTGATATTCTAAGATGTCGTCAATGTAATCTTTAATGTCATTGGATACTGCGTTGTTGTAGACACTTTCAAATTCAACACAGTGATAAAAACCGATAGATTCGATGAACTCAATGAATTTGATGGTACTTAATTCCGGCTTCCCACTAGTTTGAAGCTCACTTAATTTTTTGGGTGTAGTGGAATCAAATCTCAGGTTGTCTAAAGAGCCAATCCGCTCTTTGATGCTATAGCCCTGATTGTTAAGGGCGTCGAAGGTGTTAGTTTTATCGCTCGACTTGGACTGTTTTAACGCTTTAAGCTTTTGCTGGTAATCTTTTTCCGTGTCCTTATCCTTGGCAAATAGCTGAGATTTAGACAACAACTGCTCAGGAACGACTACCCCATTGTCGTTAAGTTTCGCGAACAGGTTGAACACGTTCGCTGCAATGACACCGATACGTTGGCCTTGTTGGAATTGTTGAAACTCGCCTTCGAGAGCAAACATTGGGTCGTCAGTTTGATAGATTTGTTTGAAATCTTTGAGTAGGCGAGTGTATTTGCTGTAGTAGTCTTCAATATGTGTTTGGCTATTCTTCACAAACCGATAGTTGTGTTTGGAAAGGCTCTTGTACCAACTAAAGCCTTCTGATTTCGCTTGCTCTTCAGCTTTTTTCTCGTAGTACTGAATCTTCACGTCCAGAGTTTTATTCACTACGGAGTCCAAGTACTCGATTAAATACTTTTTGTTTATATTTATTATGCGAGTGGAGTTTTTCTCGCATATAGTACGTTGGATACTTTTCAATACTTTCTGAGTTTCCGAACCCTCAGTTATATCGGATACCGTTAAACCTAGCTCCGAACTCAGAGAGGTGAGTTCGGTAGCACTTACATCATCCATAGCTTCAAGAGTTGGCATCTTTGATGCGCTTTCGACAAAACGGATGTATGACAGTACTATTTGCTTAGTGTAGAGATATTGCACATAGCTTTTTTTGTCTTCTACATCGGTGAGAAAATAGGTATGTGAGCGGACTTTATAATTTTCTAACATGCCTACATGGTTTAAGTCTTTTAGAACCGCTTGTTGAACATCCTTAATTTCAGTTAGGTTCTTACCATCATAAAGCTTAGCCACCAAGGGCTGCACTTTCGCATCCAGCTCATTTGCGGTTTTCGTTAGGTCTTGAGCATCTTGCTGGGAAATGTAGTACCAAGCCTGTCTTTGCGGCAAATAAAGGACATCAGCGTATTCTTTTGCTTCGCATGGAGAGGATGCAATGCCGTCACTTTCAAAGCTCTTGCATTGCATGATGTCAGTGTTATCTAAATTTAAAACTTCACTCATAACGGTTAACTTTGTTTCTTATACGCTACTTTCAATAAGTCCCATTCAGCTTCACTCAGCTGGAACCACGGTGTCTTTCTTTCTTGGTGTGACACGGATGGGCTATTGTTGGTAAGCTCATGTTCGATATCGCCATCACGCCATTGAATAAGACTAATTGGCCCAAGCAATAATGCTTGATGCTCTTGAGGTAGTTCACTAAGCCAATGCTCTAAATAGGTAGGGGCGTAGAAACGCACTACGTAGGGCTTATGGGTTGGGCTCAGCATCAAAGTGACACTCTTGATATGTTCAATAAACGCCACGTTATCGGCTTGAGTTTGGAATACAATCGCTTTAGGAAATTGTTCTAAGGCTTCGTCGAGCTGTGCCTCTGAAACTTGAAACCAAAGTGGAGAGGCGCTCAAAGAGCCCTCAAGTGGGGTATCTTTATACCACCAAAAGTGTTCAAACGAGTGGTCATCAGGGTAATCGACGGCTGTTTGACTTTCTGGTGTGTCAATCAATAACCAATAATGGTTTGCGTTTGATGTTATTGACATGAGCCATCTCCTTTACACAATTCGCATCCAGTTTGACCTTCACGTTTTAGGCAGATACCTACTGCGGCTGAATTGAGTTTGGCTGCGACTTTAAGCGTTTCTGTTGGGTCACTGACGAAAGGAGTGCTTTTATCCAATGCCTTCGGCGGCTCTAATCCACCCGGAAGTAGTGGCTCGACACCTGCGTAATCGCTGCCTTTGCCTGCTTTTCCGCCGGAGTTTAAGTCGATGGATTTACCCACGATTGTGACGCCGGATGCGTTGATCTTGATGAAGTTTTCACCCGCTTTGAGGGTGAGGGCAGAGCCTGCGTCCAGCACCAGTTTGCCACCAGACTTCACGTGCACTTCTTGGCCGGTATCGACGAGTAGGCTTTGCGCTTGCTTCATGTTTAGCGTGGCATCGGTGATCAACGTGTGGTTGCCTTTGGTGTGCTGACGAGATTCGCCATCGACAGTCAGATGGTCGTTGACTTTCACGTGGCTAAAGCGCTCATTGGCGACAGTTTGATGCCAATCGTGGTCGACTTCATCGGTGCGGTCGTTATTGACCTGCAAGTTCATGTCTTTTTGCGCATGAACGTAAATTTGCTGCTTGTCTTTTTGATCTTCAAAATGCAGCTCGTTGTAGCCTTCACCTTGGTGAGTTTCAGTGCGCAGCACGGTGCGAGTTTTGTAATCGGGCAGTTTGTATGGCGTTGGGTTGAGCGCATTAAATGTGCGGCCTGTGATGATCGGTTGGTCTGGGTCGCCTTCTAAAAAGCTGACGATCACTTCGTGACCAATGCGCGGCACTGCTAACATGCCGTATTGGCTGCCTGCCCAACCTTGTGCCACGCGTACCCAGCAGCTGGCTTTGTCATCGCTGTTGCTGTAGCGATCCCAAGGGAATTGCACTTTTACTCGGCCATATTCATCGCAGTAGATTTCTTCATCTTTGGGGCCAACGATGGTGGCAATCTGTGGGCCATCAACACGAGGTTTTACGTCCATCGGCGCGCGCCAAGGTAAGTTGCCCGCAATAACGGTGAACTCGTTGTGGTAAGTCGTTGCGCCATGACTTCCTGCAGCTTCTAATGCTTGTGGCTGTTTGCCATGATGCTGCAGTTCAATCACCAGCCAATCGCGGTTGCAGTTATCATCGTTGTGCTCTTGCAGGGTAAACTTTTCACCCGTGAGCAGTGCGGCAACGTTGCTTTTTCCTTGTGCGGTTTGCGCATCGCGGCGCAAAGATTCAAGGCGAACTTGCGCAAAGGGCTTGCCGCTTTCGTCGTCTTTATAGCGGCCCGGATAATCGTAGTGCTCATAATTATCGTGCTGGTAGGTCAAGTTCGGCGCTTGTTGCGTTTGCAAAAAGCTGTACGCCGGTTTCTTAAAATAGCGGTCTTTGAGTTGCACAGAGGCAGGGCGAACGGCGCTATGGCGTTTAAATTGACGAATAAATGGTACCGCGCTGATGCCAGCGCCCGTCCCATTATAGGGCACAGGTTCGGGCAATGATGCCAACGGCTTAGTGTCGTCAGCGAACACGACGGTGTTTTTATTATTGTCGTGGCTGAAGTAGTACAAGATGCCTTCTTCAGCGGCGATACGCTGAATGAATGCTAAATCCGTTTCGCGGTATTGCACGCAATACTCTCGTTTTGGGTATTCGCGGGCGAGGGCAAAGGCAAAGTCCTGAATGTTCATCTCTTGAATCAAGATGGAGATGATGTCAGGGACGGTTTGCGATTGAAAAATTCGGCTGTTGTGACGCAGAGACAAGCGCATCAATGGCGGCACCATTTCTACTTGATAGAAGGTGTGCTGGTGTCCAGTGTCCCCTTGGGAGAAACGGCTGACAATGCCTTGCCACTGTTGGGCGGCTTCGCCGTCCTGATAGAGGCTTAAGGTGGCGTTATGGTCAACGACGTTCTCGGGACTGATAGAAGCATTCGAGCTCGCGAGATCTATCGCAAAGGTAAAAGGTTGCGACAGCGTATCGGAGCCCTGAAACTCGGTGACCACAAAGGTCGATGCATCGAGTCCTTCTACGGTGAAGGTCATCTGTAACTGGGTTGCCATGATTGACGTCTCTTACTGCTGTTATTGTTTTAGCTATTTTTATTCTTGTGCTTTTCTGCTCTTGTTATGCAAAAAAAGGCATAGGTGGTCGATGGCGCCGAGAGTGTATCGAAAGCGCCATCAGCCTCTGTCAGAGTATCGTTAAGGATTACGCCTCAACAGGAGTGCGCCAGTCGTCTGCACCCGATGTGCCAGAGATGGTGTGGCTCCAATCGATTTTGCGGTAGCCCATTGATACTTCAACAAGTTGAGTGAAGTCTGAGCTGTTTGGATCTTGGCAG
Source organism: Vibrio marisflavi CECT 7928 (assembly GCF_921294215.1). Lineage (GTDB taxonomy): Bacteria > Pseudomonadota > Gammaproteobacteria > Enterobacterales > Vibrionaceae > Vibrio > Vibrio marisflavi. The sequence continues at coordinate 1,179,923 of NZ_CAKLDM010000001.1, read as the reverse complement.
TGAGGCATTTGTAGATCGATGTTCACGATAGTTGCGTCAGTCAGTTTCGTTGTGAAGAACGACTCTTGCTTGCCTTCAACCGACGTGCGGTACCATTTTAGTTCAACCGTTGGTAGTGATTCACCAGACGCCAGTGCGTTGTACATCAGTGGCACAGATTTGTTCAGAGCAACCACAAATTTGAATGGCTTGTGAACACGTTGGCCAGCAGGTTGACCAGATTGTGGATCCGTTGGAACAGTGACGATGTGGTCAACTTGTTGAACCAACATTTCGTCTTCGTGACCTTCGGTATAGATATTGCCTACTGAGTCAGCCGTGAATGCACCTGCAGTGATGTTGCCTTGAGTTTTGCCTTGGATAGAGATGTAACAAGGAGTTGGCATATTATTATCCCTTTTATCAGTATATGAGTATCAAATTGCGCAAAATCGCACGCTTTCTATAGGCAAGGGGTGTGCCAAGTTACGAATATAGGAATAAGTTTGTAACAGATTGAAAAATAAGGAAATAAATATCAGGCTGGAAGTGTGGTCGGAAAATGACCGAGCAAAATGTTGCTCGAATCGAGCAAGAAATTGCCCAGCGAGCAAGATATTGCCCGAATGAGAACCGAAGTGCGGTTAACATGTAGAGCTGAGAAAGGCGACCTGTTAGTGAGGCCGTTGAAAAGGAAGAGTTTAGAATTCAGCTGCAGTGTCCGGGCTTGTTCATGCATACCGCCGACAGCTTTGACTCGCAATAGGCGCGTGATATATGAATGAGGTGAAGTATTCCAATTCGCTCCTTAAACTCCTAGTGAGAATCAGGATATATGCACACTCACTTAGGAAATAAGTTTAGCTATAAACAGAGGACAAATTTTTTAGTCGCTACATTTGTGTTCTGTAAACTACGTGGAATCGTTCTAAAACGAGCATCATGTCTTCACTAGGCTCAATGTTAAGCTCCATACACTCTTGTGCAAAGAAATCCCAATGAGATTTCCGCCACCACTCCAATGAGCGATCACCTTCGCCTTCAGAAGCTGCAAACTCAGCGGTAACGTCTGAAAACTTGGACTCCGTGACTTCAGTTATTTCTATTATGGACGTCGGATTTCCATTCCAGTCTGTTACCACAGTTAGGCTTCCAACTTGTGGCATTGCTTCAGGCTCCTTTTCGTACCAGTATTTCATACTGCAAGTCGCGGTTTTCTTGCCAGCTAATACTAAATTGGCACAAAGGTTCGCGTTTATTTCGTCTGCACAAAAATAGTCAGCGCAAAAGTGAGTATGTTTTTGCCTCTGCTCTATGGTTAAGCTGTTTAAATATTTGTCGAGGAATTTCTTCTGTACTTCGTTCATGGCCAATTACCTGCTGATTTTGTTGGATAAAATCTATACTACAGAGCTTTGTATCGAATGTCTTTTTTTGGAGGTATGGGCAGGGATAGGTATAGCAATGTGAGGGTGCTTTATGCACCCTCGTATAGGTTTACTTTATATGCTTGTATTTAACTACTAGGTCTAAACTACCGCTATTTTCGTGAGTGCTAAAGGCGTTGAATATAATATTGTCTTTACTCATTGCTGATACGTTGTAAACAGTATCGTATTGGAACACCTTTTTACCCAACTCTACGCCATCACTACTCAATTCGATCAATGTTGGCTTGTAGTTATTCGTGTCATCACGGAACGTAATAACCGAGGTGTTGTGATCAGACGTTTGTACAGCACTCATAAAATAACCGGCATGGTCGGAGCCGTAATATAGCTGTTGATAGACGCCATCGCTGATCGCATACTCAGCCGGTCTCCAGTATTGACCGGAGTTTTGGATAAATGTCAATTTCATATCGTCATTGTCACCAAGCAGAAGATCAGGGAAGGCTACTGCGCCGAGTTCACCGCCTTCAAAGTCAGTGACTCCTTTTTCAGTTTCTAGATCTATGTGGGAAACGACGACCTGAGATAACACTGAGGCAGCCTCGACAAACGAAATATAGGGAGTGTTGCCTTTAAAGTTAATTTTTAGATGTCGAATGAGTAGTTGTTCACCTTCAGGTGGCAGTGGCAATAAACCTGTACTGTCTAAATCTGTCCATGTGCCTGTCTTCGGAGAATACTTTTTCACTTTAAGAAAGTCATTGTCTACGACTCCAACCTTTGATGTTTGATAGACAACATACACTTCACCATTAGGCGCTACTGATATTGCACTACTGTAGCTTGTATCTATCATCGCGATGTTGGCATTCGAAGAAATAAGCGTCCAAGATCCTCCTTGTTTCAGTGCCCAGATTTCTCCAACTATATTGTCTTGGTCATCTCTTTTGGATACAAATACGTATACAGTCTGATCATTTTTATCTACTGCGATTTCAATGTTTGACCCTGAAATAACATCTTGGCTATCTAGGTTGTCTGAAACGGTATTCGTTTCGGAATCTAACTTAATAACTTTTACATTTCTTGGGAAGCTACCATCATATAGTGAATAAGCTATATATGCGTTGTTTAGTCCATCAGTTTGAATACCTAGATCCGCCACTTCACCTGGAATTGTTTGGGTTGACCAACCAAGTTGTTGTGATAGTGCTGACGTTGAAAGTGTACATGCGGCAATAGATAGAGCTAATCCAGCTAATTTCATTTATATGTCCTTATATTCTATGTTTTAAACGGTTAAGATTTTGTATGGTTTACTATTTATTAGCATTAATAAATCTAACTACCACCCAATATATTTGATGATCAATTAGAGATTAATGGAAAATATTCTCACTCTTTTGGTATAAATTCTGAACAACAATGATGTTAACATTCTATTTTCATTATTCAATACACCTAATTAACATTTATGGTTATTTATTCTGAATAACTGTTTTTTGGTTCTTTACTGATAGTTTTAATTTTTATTTGTAGAGTTATTTGTACGTTTTATCACAAATAAATTAGCTACTTTGGCGCGGGTGAAATTTAAGAATTCATAAATGGGACAAACTTCATGCCGGAATTTTATTAATCCTGTTAGCTTTATTATTTTTATAATTTATTTCTATTAATTGTGTTATATCTATTTCTGGTAATTAATCGATAAGTGAATTATGGGGTGATTTCATTTATTTTTGATTATGAATTGTTCTGGTTTATAACCTTAGAGGTTAGCCAGTCGATTTGATTGCAACCGATGAAGACTTCGACTTTGCGTAGTTAGGCGGGTAACATATAGCACGAACGTTCTATATCTCTACGTAAGTTGTTTGTTTGAGTATGTTGAAGGGTTTGATTGCCAAGTGGGCTTTTACGCCAAATCTAAGGGGCTTATATGTTTGATTCTTCAAAAGTTTTAGTTGCAGGCTCGACGGGTTACTTAGGTCGCCACATTCTGAAGAAGATGCTGGACAAAAAGATGAGTTTTTGTGCTCTAGCTAGGAATGATAAAAAGCTTCGTTCTTTGGGCTTGTCAGAGTCGCAAATAATACAAGCGCAGGTTACGAATCGAGAGGAGCTGTCCGAAGTTTGTGATGGCATTGATGTCGTGATTTCAAGTTTAGGCATCACTAGACAAAAAGATGGCTTTAGTTATGAAGGCGTTGATTATCAAGGCAATCTAAACTTGCTAGAAGAAGCCAAACGCGCTGGTGTAAAGAAGTTTATCTACATTTCTGCGTTTAATGCTCAAAACTACCCTGATGTACGTCTTTTAAAAGCGAAAGAGCGCTTCGCAGTTCAATTATTAAATACTCGTGAACTTTCTCCATGTGTCATTCGGCCGAATGGTTTTTTTTCTGATATCGCTGAGATTTTTAAAATGGCAAAGGCGGGGCGGGTATACACTTTTGGGACTGGAAAAATCCAGATAAACCCAATACACGGAGAAGACTTAGCTGAGTTTTGCTTGGATTCAATATCAAGTAATGAAACAGAACGGTCTATTGGCGGCCCTAAAGTTTATTCGTTAGATGATATCGCCAATATAGCGTTTCAATCGCTTAATAAGCCGGCAAAAATTACCCATATCCCAGACAACTTACGCGTCCTGTCTTTAGGAATCGCGAAACGCTTACCAGAAAAGTGGGGAGGACCTGCTGAGTTTTTCTTAACCATGCTGGGCGGAGATGCTATAGCACCGAGCTATGGAAAATGCTGTCTAGAGCAGTACTTCGATGAGCTAGCCAAAAGTTAAACTAGAGCTTATTCCAAAATATGGGCGATTTATATGAAGAGTGGTCAGATAAAGCCAGCTTAGAAAACCATCACCAACAGGAGCATACTCAGCAAGTGGCTAGCAAGTTTGAGAGTTGGCTGAGTGAAGAAACGCAAGTATCAATAATGAATAAATTGGAAGCCTGATCTGCTCCCTAAAAACATATGAGAGCAAGTGACTAGTCTACCTAACTTATGCCCCATTCTTGTTTAGTATCTTAGGATGATAAAAACAAACAGAGATGATTTTGGCCAAATTGAAATAATCCGAACAAGGCCACAAACCATCTCACAGAACTAACTGGTTACTCCCCTCGCGTTATAGCTGTAGAGGTTTCGGACGCAGATTTACAATGGCTCTGTAATAGAGCCTACTCAGGAACTTACCTAACACTTAAGTTGTACTTATTCTTTTCCTGACTGAATCATGCATTTGTTTTACCGTCATAAGTGCGAGCCATTGAATTTCTTCAATAGCACGAGCTCGAAGATCAGTGTTAGAAGGTTGGTATGAACCTTTCAGGTTGGTGCTAAGCATTGGTAGTTCATGAAGTCGACTATCACGAATTGAATTGATTAAGGCATCCAGTGTATTGCCAATGAACTCGTCAGTTTGTTCTGAGATTGTGGAATAAACATCAGTCCTAACAAGTGGCAATAGAAGGCAAATATAGTGATTCAAGAGACGGTAGTCGCTTAGCATGTCTTCATAAAATTGAGGGTCGGCTCGTGTGTGTAGCGGCTCTTGTTGCATTTCGCTATAAATTAGTTCAAGGGCATGTTCTGCCGATAGCATTGCCGCACGCCTCTTAAGTAAAGAGAGTGTATCTCTATGCTCTGGAGCAATTTGAAATTGCTGATTACAGTACAAAAACAGATCTTTAGAAGCTCCAAGTGCGGCCAATGCGTGTGAATGAATCTCTTTTCCTCTCCATCTCGGCCAGAGCATGATATGGCCGAGCATCACGATTGCTGCACCAATAAGGTTGTCAATTAAACGAGGCTCGGAATAGTTAATCCCCTGATGCGCCAATAAGGGGGACACTAGTATGACTAATAATGTAATGCAGCCAATGGCAACCGAATAATTGTGCATAAGGTTGAGCATGGCCAAAGGAAGAAGAATCGCAACCAGCGCTAATATGACGGATGCTGGTAGACCTAATTGGAGCAAAACAGATGCGATCAGTACGCCAAAGGCTGTTCCTAGACACCTTTGCCATATCTTACTCCTAGTAGCCAAAAAGCTTGGTTGAATGACCATCAACATAGAAATGAGTACCCAAGTCGGCTTTATGAGAGCGAAGTAGTGGGATATGCCCACGCCAACTGCAAACATCACTCCAATTCGGGCAGAGCTTCCCCATACAGGACTGTTTTTTGTCGGCCAGCGTAATGAAAGCTCAAAGGGCTGTACATCGAGTGGACGTTCGTAGACAGGTTCGTTACGGTCAATTCGTTGAGATAGGCGCATCATCGCATTTTCCCAATATTGAAACCTTGGCTGATCTTTGAGCCTCACAGATTCGATCAAATCTTTTGCTCTTTGTTCAAGCCCGCCTAATTCGGTCTTTTCATATTGTTGGTTGAATAATAGATACGTAGACTTGTTGCTCAATATTTGTTGGCACTGTTGGCTCCAGCTTTGCAGTAGAGCTTGTTTAAGAGGGGCGTTCTGGATTTGCGTTAGCAGGGCAGGATTACTAGTGTGGCTGCACAAGAGAAGCTCAAAGATATCTAGAGCCAAGAATAGTGCTTGCTTCAATGATTGAGCGTCTTTTCGTTTGCCTAAAAATGACTCTGACTGTAGCGCCTGCTGAAAGAGCTCAATCAACCTGTGTTTCGTTTGAAGCCTAGATTTGTCGTTTAGCTCTCCAAGTAAGAAGGCCTGTTGCTGCATAACATATTTGACTAATGTTTCGAATATGGCAGACAGAGAGACACGTAAAGCGTAGTGCTTCCATACTTCAAACCACATCCAGCTAAAGAGTGCAAAAATGAGTGGGCCTAAAACTAGTAAAGGGTACAAGTGAATTGGGGCATGAGAGTGGTAAAGAGACAGACACATAATAGCGATAAGAATGCTCGACATACCTAGCCTCCCCCAAAAAGGGCCGTTTACAGCAGAGCTAGCTAAAACAAACGCTAGTGTGCCGTAGGTAAGCCATAGCGGCACACCGCTAGTGAGCAGTGCATATGTGATAACAAGAGTGATAGTCCACGTCGCTGAAGTGACGGCAAATCGACTCCAACGCCTAGGTCCTGCAGAGTCTAAACCGCTAATGAGTGCGGAAGGTAACGTGGTTAGCGCTACTATCGTAATGCTGACGTGGTTGAATAAGATGCCTAAAGCGAGAAATAAAATGATGGCGCTAGTTGCTCTCAAACCTAAGTTGAGAGAAGGGAGATACCAAACTTTACGGCTTATTTTTATAGATGGATAAAATGTCATAGGTTTTCTCAATCGCGTATCTTTCACCTAACGCTAGGAAGTAAAGTGCCAGGTTTATAACTACCAAATAGGTAACGCATACGGGGGTTACACAAACACGACGTTTAAGGCTAGGGATAGTTTTAAGCGTTTTCTCAAGCCTTATAATTTATTGATTTTCAATAACTTACTTTCTGTCAAACTAAGGTTTTCATTGAGGGTTATGAATCTGGAATGCAGACACGAATACGGTGACCATCTGGATCCGTTGCGACAAACGTCATTCCAAATATCGCTTCTTTCGGATGTTGCTCTATATGAACGGAATCCTCTCGCCATCGCTCGTATATTGAAATGACAGATTTACTATCTTCAACCATAAAAGAAAGCTCAAAACGGTGTCCTGTCCCATCTGAGACAAAATCCTTTGCGTTTCTTGACCAAAGGCTAAGATAAAGCCCATTTTCAAATTCAAAAGAAACATAGTTAGGGAAGGTTGCTACAGGTGGCTTATCAAGTAACTTTTGATAGAAAATAGTGCTTACTTCAATGTTTTCAACATATAGTGTCAATAGATTCGGTGTTAGCAAAATCGACCTCACTTAAAAGTTCGTTTACCAGTGTTGTGGAGAAATCTTAACGCACTATACTGTCAGAAAATGGCAGTAGGGTTTTATTAAGTATGCGCTCTGAACGACTTCTTAACTTGCTACAAATTCTTCGTGGGTATAAACATCCTGTAAAAGGACAAGTGTTAGCCGAGAAACTGAACATTAGTATTCGTACTTTGTACCGTGATATAGCAACATTACAGTCGCAAGGCGCAGATATTCAGGGTGAACCGGGGCTAGGGTATGTGTTAAAGCCCGGTTATTTTCTTCCGCCACTTATGCTTTCACGCGATGAGGTTGAAGCCATGATGCTTGGTATACGATGGGTATCGACTTATGGAGACCGTTCGTTATCAAAATCGGCGGATGAAGCATTAGCTAAAATTTCAGCAGTATTACCTAAAGAGACAGTTTTAAGTGCTAGTGAGCTGCCACTGCGTGTAGGACCGCCTGCATCCGAGCGTTTTTCCAATGAGGACCTCTCTGAGCTAAGGCATGCGACTCGACAAGAGCTGAAAATCGAGATTGAATATCAAACGGAAAAAAATGGATTGAGTTTGAGAACAATCTGGCCATTTGCAATCGGTTATTTCAGTGACCGACGTATTCTAGTGGGGTGGTGCGAAAACAGTGACAAATACTGTCAATTTCATACAGATAAAATTATAAAAACCAATGTTTTATCTACAACGTACCCCATTAGACGCAGCAAACTATTTTGGGACTGGCGCTCTAGGAAAATGAACAACTGAGCTACTATAGATGCCTATATCCAGCCAAGTTCTGCCCCTTTCTTCGCTAGCCTGAGAAATCTTCCATATTCTGTTGATGCGAGTTTGGCCTACTAAAAGTTATCCATTATTCTCATGCTGTTCGCTGTTAATCCCCGTAATGTATCACGGGGTAAACTCGACCATCTTGTAGGCATTGACGAACTTGAATCTATCAAGCTATGCGTAAAAAGCACATCATTTTTAAGTGCAATTGATTTAATATTATATATTCAACATAGAATGCTGGTTATAATGTGGACAACCATAATTGATTAGTAATCAACATCATGACCAATAAAGAAAATCAACAAGAACCTGAACAGTCGAATAGCACAAAGTTGGTTGTAGAGTTCCTTAATTTAGACGAAAAGGACCATCAACATGCTCTCTTCAATGGTAAGAACTACTTTACGGCAAAAAGTTATTGCTACAACAAATCATCGTTATACGTGAAGAATCATGATTTGTTCTTAGCTATATGTGAATATGACGTGGCGGATTTAATGGAGCACTTTTCAAGTATATATGTTGACACAATAACTCATGATGGTGTGTCGCTTGACTTTAAAATTCGTACTTATAAAGGAGAGACCAGAGTATCAATTGTATTTCCCGTTAACTTAGAAGATTGGAAACAGCCTTGGAGTGTAAATGAATACTTTGGGGAGTATCAAAAAGAGCTTCTAAGCAATGGTGAGTATGAGGTGTCATGCGACGTTATAGATTATTTGGAAGATACAAATGAGCCGTTTTATGATCTTTATAATGGAATTGGCATCACAAAAACTTTGACTGACCCAAAAGTTAATTTTAAAGATATTTATCAAAAAATGCTCTCAGACAGTCTGGCGATAGATTCGGCTGCTATTGGTAATTTATCTAGGTCAAATTCTATAGAGCGCTGCATTGAGTTTCCTCCTCAATATCAACAGGCAGGAATCGGTATTTTGTCATACTTCAGCTCATACCTTTCACAACAATATCCAAATAGCTCAGCTCGAGTAAAAATTGAACAAAACGGCACAAGTGTTCGTATGATTATTGAAGCGGAAGATGGAACGCTCGAAACAGTCGAAAAAGCACTTCACGAATATGAAATGATCGTAACAGGCAAACAAAGGCCTGAAGATTTTATTTCAGATGGTTTTGCATTGCTTGAGGTAAAAAACGAGTTAAGAATCGCAAAAACCAGAATTGAATCACTCCAAGATTTAAGAGGACTTCAAGATTCACGTATTGAACAACTAATGGATATAATTAAGTTAGGTCTGTCTCGAGAACAAAATCTGGTAATCGATTTTAAACCTGAAATATCTGTAACAAACAACGTAACTATCAACCAAGATATTTCAGATATAATCAGCTCGATTTGTGAGCTTAAAGCTGAAGTCAAAAATAATGACCAGCTCGAAAATGATTTATCCAGTATAGAGAATACATTATCACAGCTAGAATCAGAAACCGATCCAGCAGTGATTAGACGCTCGCCGGTCATGCCAAAGCTAAAAAGGTTTTTGCTACAAGTATCAGACAAAGATAGTGACCTGAATACTTCCATTAATAGTATTAAATCTGGAGTCTCAATGTGCCAAGAATTGTTTGGTAAATACAATAAACTAGCTGAATGGTGTGCGCTTCCCGTTATACCGAGTATATTTGTTAAATAGAGCCTTACGCTTTGAGCTTCAATCATTTCCAGTTAAAAAAGCCGAACTCAATGAGTCTGGCTTCTATCTTCTTGATATGACCAAAAAGGAAGTTTTGAATAGCCACTGACTTGATAGACACGCTCGAGTTAGACTCATCTGCTTCATTTACCCAAACTCAGCTTACCCGAAAGAAGTCGACTTAAGCGTCAACTCCAAAACGTTTCTGTCCAAAAAACACTTAGCAGGTGATCACCTAGAACTGTGATCACCTAGAACCTCTCTGAAGTGATTCACTTGTATTCCCAGCAACGGAAAATTCGTCTGAGGAAAGGGCTTGATAGTAAAAAATCAATAGGGGGGCTGCTGGTGCAAGCAAGCCTTGTTACGGGAGAATGATAACAAGGTTTTTTATGGCTAAGCTTCGAGTTTTTGAGTTTACAGCACTTTGCTTAGGAACTTTGAAGTGACTTCATGTTGAGGGTTGTTGACGAGGGATTTCGCTTCGCCTATTTCTCGAATGACTCCATCATGTAAGAACGCAATGCGGTCTGATAAATCTCTTGCGAACGCTATCTCGTGCGTTACGACGATCATGGTCATTCCTTCGTCGCGTAGCAATCTCATCGTATCGAGCACTTCTCCTACTAATTCGGGGTCTAGCGCAGACGTCACTTCGTCAAACAACATGTAATTGGGTTCCATCGCTAAAGCTCTAGCTATCGCTAAAGCTCTAGCTATCGCTAAAGCTCTAGCTATCGCTAGTCGTTGTTGTTGACCACCAGATAGGCTATTTGGGTAGTTTTTCAGCTTATCTTCGAGGCCAACATGTCGGAGCTGCTGTTCTGCGATGGCTCTGGCTTCTTGCTTTGATTTTCCCAGCACGATTTTGGGGGCGAGGGCAACGTTGTCGAGGACGGAGAGATGCGGAAATGAGCTCCATTGCTGGAATACCATGCCTATATTCCTACGCAGTTGGTTGACGTCTGTGTCTTTTGAGTGAGCATCAACTCCGTCAACAAGAATGGTTCCCTTTTGTATTGGCTCCAAGGCATTTATGCAGTGCAATAGTGTCGACTTTCCTGAACCACTTGGGCCGATCAGGCTTAATACTTCACCTTTTTCAACTTGTAAATCAATGCCTTCTAGCACAGGTGTCTTATTGTAAATTTTATGGACGTTGGAAAGTTCAATCATGTTTCCACCTCTTCTCGATACGAGTGGCAAGTAGTGAAATAGGGTAGGATAGAGCGAAGTAGAATGCTGCGACGATAGATAAAATAATAAATGGCTCCTGGGTTCGGGTAATGAGAATCTGTGAGGCACGAAGCAATTCCACGTATCCTAGAACAGAAACTAATGCTGAGTCCTTTAATACTCCCAACGCAATACCTGTCCACGCAGGCAGTACAGTTCGAACACCAATAGGTAAGACGATATAACGTATATCTTGAAAATAACTCATTCCCAATGAGCGAGAAGCATTACGTATTGATGATGGAACAGACTCTATTCCGCCACGAGCGACATTTGCGACGAGTGCACTGGTATAAAAGGCGAGTACCAGCGCGCCAGCGTCGAAGGGATCCAGTGAAAAGCCGATGATAGGTACGAAGTTATAAAAAAGAACCAGCTGTATGATAAGCGGGACGCTGCGGAAAACATCGAGTAAGGCGCCGAGTGGGATTGAAATGTAGCGTGATATCGAAAGCAACCAGCCATAAATGACACCTAATATCGTGCCAAAAACTATTGCGATAGCGGAGATCTCCACCGTTTTAATAGCTGCCTGACCTAGATATCCAAGATCAGAAAATTGAAACTCTGAGAAAAACTGAATGCTTGTTACAGAACTCGCCAATATCTTGCCCTTAATATCTAAATGTGTAGCGACTAATGAGATGGGATGCCAACAGAATCACTTTGACCACTAAGTAGTAGATGATTGCGCTTGCTAAAAAGAACTCAAATAAACGGAATGTGTTTGATGCCAAAAATTGAGTTTCGCCAGAAAGTTCTCTAAACCCAACTAGCATGCCAAGAGAACTCATCAGTACTGCCCATACAAGTTGGTTGGTCAAAGGGTGATAAATGATGCGAAATACCTGAGGAATGATAACTTTTATGTAAGCTTGTGAAGCTGTCATTCCAAGGCTTCTGGCCGCATAAAGTTGAGTCTGAGGGATTGCTTGAAATCCTCCGCGCAAGCTTTCGGCTAGATAGCCAGCATTGTTGAAGCTCAAGCCACACAATACGATGGCATAGGGTGATAAATGCCAACCGAAAGCGCCAAGTCCAAAGCCAAAGAAATAGAGCTGTAGTAAGGCTGGTGTATTTCTCGCTACCTCGATCCATGATCCGGCAAATAGTCGCATTGGAGCATTGCCATTCAAGCGCATCAGCGCTAACAGTATCGCTATCACGCCACCTACTAAAATGGACATCACTGCGACTTCCATCGTGACGAGGGCGGCTTCTAGTAGTTGTGGCAATGCGCGAAAAACCGGGCGCCAGTGAAAAGTATATTCCATACTTGCTCCTTAGCAGGAACTCGGTAGACCTAGCCATTGCTAGGTCTATACAAGCAAAGATTAACTAATAGAGAACTTTCGGAATTCTAAGGTCAGGTGCTGGTCCACCCACATACTTGCCCCATAGCTCTTCATAGCGGCCAGAGCGTACTTGGTGAGTCACAAATAAGTTAAGGTAGTTAAGCCAAGAAATATCTTTACGAGGTCCAGCCACGGAGGTGTAATCTGTGCCCCAAGGCATAATTGGACCCGCTTGTAGGCTTTTGTATTGTTCAACGATAGCTTTCACGGCTGTGCTTGTAGTGATCGCAATGTCGGCTTTTCCTTGGGCAATAGCTAAGAACACTTCATTTTCACTTTGATAGCCTTGATAAAGGTCTTCGGTTCCCCATTCCTTAACAAACTTTAGGATCTCTTTTTCTTGCACAGTGCCGACAGCAGCGGCAATACGTTTACCTTTTAAGTCATTAAAGTCTTTGATGTTACTGGTTTTACTGATGATACCTTGAGCATGATAGACTGCGTAGGGGATAGTAAAGCCAACGGTTTTTGCTCGTTGTAATGTGTCAGATGTGCCCCCGAAAATAACGTCAGCTCGGTTGTTGACGATAGAAGGTAGTCGCTCAGACCATGTGACTGGGATGATTTTCGCATCGACATCTAGTGCTTTTGCTAAGTCTTTACAATAGTCGACATCAAACCCCGCGGGTTGATTATTTGAATCTCGATAACCAATTGGTGGAAAATCGAGTACGACACCACAACGGAGCTCACCGTTGGAAATTACGTCGTCTAATTTATCGGCGTTTGCAGTTCCTTGAAATAGGCCAGCCATCAGTAAGGTAAAAAATGCTGCTGAAGTCTTTTTCGTTATACTTTTCATCAATAAACTACCTCTTATTAACGGTTATCTCGTTCTATACCAAACGGTTAACGATTAACGTAACGTCTTACCAAAAAGGCGGCAAATAGTAGGCGTTTAACTTTGAATTGCTTCTAAGATTAAAAAATCTTAACCAAACTCATTTGAACGAATAGCATTATCAGTATATTAATTTGCAACCTGTTGCTTATTGTTTGATTTGTGGGTTGAAACCTTCTTTGTAAAGGGTTGATGGCTTTGGTGAAGAATGTTCTAAACGTGGAATTTGTGAAATCGAGTAAAGCAAAAGTCTCAGGTTAGGATATTAATATAAAATTATTTAATGGATAGTTGGGTGCTCATCTTAGACTGCTTCTAATTCTACAGCTAAAAATTGTGTAGGGAGACGTATTTGGTTGGTTTGTAGACTATTTGGTGCGCTAAGAAACAATTTATTCTTAAATTTGTTAAAAATCTTCCGCTAATTAAACTTGATTCATATATCGATTGCTTGGATATTAATCGCGTTTTTAGTACGTAATAAATGTTAAAGAAAATGGGTTTTTCCTTTGTTATCTATTGACTAAAATATTACTAACACATTATTATCGCCCCCCAGAAAACAGCTAATAATCCACATGGGAAAATGATGGGTTTGATATGCGGGTTTAAAGACGATAAATAGTTAACCTTTTGTCAGGAATTTGTCGTATAACCAATTGTATTTAAAAATGTTCTCCGTAATGAGAAGAGGGCAGGATATTTACCTTTGGTTTTGCGAGTGTGAGAAGATTCGAAAGCGTTTCTTTTAGCTTATGTATACCTATGAGGTCGGAGACACAACTGGTATATAAAGACATGTACAAGTTTCTTTACAAATGAAAGTTAATGGACAATTGCAAAATTAATGGATAAAAACTGAGCGTGGTAAAATATACAATACCTCTGTGCTCACCCTTGCCTTCGTTAACTGTCTAAAACGAAAGAGTAATTTATAAACGCCTTATTGGCGTATTTGACTGTTGCAATTTTTCGAATGATGTTTTGCAACCTCCCTGTGTTTTAGAGTCAATGATCATCATACATTAGTGCCAGCTCAACGATATGTTCGATAGCTTAAATTTAATAAGTTATGGAGTTGTTCGTTTTCAAACAGTGACAGCTTAGAACCAAAAAAATAAACATAAAGGCTCTAAGTGTCTAAATTAAAAATAAAATAGTAAAGTAAAGGTGCTCAACCATGATGAGTCTTATATTTCTTCTGATATTGATCGCGATGCTATGCGCATTGTGTGGCAAAAAGTCATTTTCTTATATTGTTTTTACGGTTGTTGTTCTTGTGAGCCTATTCTGGCTTAAGCATCACTCGACCGATACTTTGACAATCTTATTATAAGGAAAACAATCATGACTCGTTCACAAGTATCCATCTTAAACTCCCTTGGATTGTTAGGTATTACTATTGTTCTCTTTCTAGCATTTGTATTTCAATTTGCTTGGGGTGAACTTCCTTGTCCGCTTTGTTTATTGCAAAGGGTTGGTTTCGGCTTAGTCATGTTTGGCTTTATGCTTAACGTACTATATGGACCACAACAACGCCATTACGGTGTAACGCTTTTAGGTGCTCTATTTGGCGCAGGCGCGGCACTTCGCCAAATCTCGCTACACGTTATTCCAGGTACTCCTGGCTACGGTAGTGCTGTATTAGGTTTCCACTACTACACTTGGGCATTCATTCTATTTAGCGCGACAGTTCTTGGTTGTGCTCTACTACTAACAATGTGGAAAGAAGAGTGGAATAGCGAGACTGTTGAAGTTTCTAAATGTGGTCGTATTATCTGCATTTTAGCTATCGTTGTTGTAGCGCTAAACCTGCTATCAACTTTCGTTGAGTGTGGCCCTTATCAGTGCCCTGATAACCCAGTAAGCTACTGGCTAATGTCTCTACTATAAGACATTTGTTAGCGTCTACCGCTTAACTTCTATATTTTAAACAGGACAGATTGAACGCTGTCCTGTTTTTTTTCAGCGCTACTATGCTTGTTGACATATTGCTTGCTGAAATATTCTACGCATAAAGTCGTTTGTCGCTTCCCATTACTGACTATTCTCGATATAAAAACTTCGCGCTCAGAGGTTCTAGTCACAATTTTCCTGTCCAATATTCAAAGTCTTAGCACAAACTGTACATTCTTCTTGACTGAATAATATAAAAGTTGAGTCACATCATACGATATTAGTCTCTACTTAATGTATAATGCGCGCCAATATATTCTGTAAAATTGAATAAAAGGTAGTGATTTATGTGGAATAAGCTAAATAAATCAATGATGTTCTGCCAAATGATGTTTGGTTTGTCATTTTATGGCGTTATGGTTATTTTGACGCGTTTCTTCTTAGAGGATTTAAACTATAGCGAAGCCAACACAATGATGATTGTGGGCGCTTTTTCCGCAATTGGTCCTTTATTTGCGATAGCTGGTGGCTTTATCGCTGATAAGTTTCTCGGGGCCTATCGTTCACTTACTATTTCCTACGGCGCTTTTGTCGTTGGCTACGTTTTACTAGTGCTGGGAGCGTCAGCAGCTAACGTACCATTGAGCCTAGTAGGTATCGCCTTAGCCAGCTATGCACGTGGCCTTATGTCACCTTCTTATCCGAGCTTGTACAAGCGAACCTTTTCAACTGAAGAAGATTTCGAAAATGGTTACCCAGTAAACTACTCGGTCAACAATGTAGGCGCGCTGCTGGGTCAGTATCTTTTCCCAATGATCGTATTGGTGATCGGCTTCCATGGCAGCTTCTTGCTGTCTGGCATCATGGCTGGCCTAGCGTTCATTACCATCTTATATCTCAATAAACCTCTAAAATCAGTTAGCGCTGAGATTGATACCAACCCAGTATCAAGAAAAAATTGGTTGAGCTTCATTGGGCTTTCGATTGCGATGGTAGGAATTGTATTCCTGATGTTCTCTGATATGGAAGTGGGGCAAAACATTGTGTATGCAATCGGTGCCGCTGCAATTCTTTACTTCATTAGTTTGATGTTTAAATTTGGTCGCTCTGCTGCTCTTAAAATGGGCACAATCCTAATTATGACGGCTTTGACAACTTGCTTCTTTGTTTATTATGGGCAGATGATGACATCCATGACTATGGTTGCCATCAATACGATGCGTGGTGATCTGTTTGGTATCATTCCAATCGCTCCAGAAGCTTCTATGGCGATGAACCCTTTGTGGTGTATTGTTGCAGGGCCAGTAATTGCTTTTACTTTCTCCAAACTTGAGAAGCGTAATATTCATTTCTCAACAGCGACTAAAATAGCTATCGCATTTGTATTTACTGCTATTGCGTTTGGTATTTTGACCATGGCTGTGACGAATATCGGTTCGGATGTCGTGATTAGGCCTGAGGTATTTCTTGCTATCCACTTCTTCCAAGCGTTTTCTGAAGTAATCGTTGGTAGCTTAGTCGTTGCATTTATTTTGTCTGTTGCTCCAAAACAAATCGAAAACTTCTCGGTGAGCCTGTTTTATGTAGCAATGGCTCTGAGTGGTATTGTTGGCGCAGTATTCTCAACCTCAATTGCATTAGAGAAAGGTCAACAGATCACTCAAGAGATAGTACAAACAGTATACGGAAGCTACTTTGAACTACTCACTACAATGGCCGTGGTATTAGTAGCAGTAGCGATTGTATGTTCTGTGATCGTCAAGAAGATGCTAGCTGCGGCGGACAAAGAAGAATTAGCAGATACTGTCGAAGCTTCGTAGTACGTAGTATTTCTACTAATCAAAATTGAGTTAAGCAGCCTAGCCTAAATGAGCTAGGCTGTTTTTTTGTTTCTATTCTCCTCATCCCTTTATCTATGGATTGTCGCTCTCTAGGCCCTGCAGCGGCATAATACAAACGCTTGCCGTATCAAGGTATATAATTTTATTGAGTGAATAAGCATTAGGGGCCGAATGGTGGGTTACAGAGCACATGGGTTTTACGATCTTTCCTATGAGGACAATATATTGATCGTAAGAATATCAGGAAGTTGGAACAAAGAAGCCGCTCTAGAGTTTGATAGGGATTTTAGGCAGTTTGTGGGCAAGATTTCCATCAAACCATGGGGAAGTATTGTCGACGCAAACGAGTGGGAGCTGGCTACACCAGATGTGTGGGATACTGTGTATGAAACGGCATTGTGGGCGAGCAGGCATAACCATAGGTTTGAAGCTGTGATTTGTCGTCAGGAGCTGGCGAAACACCTCATGGAGCAGAGGTTTGATGTCACTCCGAGCTTAAAGAAAAGCTATTGGGAAAACAAAGAAGCGGCACTTGCTTGGTGTCAGGAGCAGTACCGACTGCTTGCAAGCGAGAGAAATTAAGGTAGTGTTGCGATTACACTATATGTTGTGTCGTGACGTTGTATACCAAATCAGCGTTAGATATTATTTCGGCTGAGCTGCTCTTTATTGGTGTTAACCGATTCTTTATTCGACATATAACGATGGAGCCACAATCCACTGCTTTTCATCAGGTAACCAAAGATCCCGCCAAGAATAAGTGAAGGAAGCACTAGTTTCCAATTGCCGTTTGCAGCAAAAGTCGCGCAAGCCCCAATAAAAGTCCCTGGAATGTAAGCCAGCCACGATTTCTTCGCTTGAATACACATTAAAAACGCAACCACAGCCGTAAGCACATAGCCTGCAATCTCTAAACTAATATATTGAGAGCTATGAATAATCACCATGGCCCAAAAAACACCACTAATATTGGTGATAAGGCTACTCTTTAGGCCCGAAATGCCGTCATTTGGAGAGGCGAAAAAACTGGTACAGCCAAGAAACCCCGCCCACGAAAGAAGCCCTAGAGAAATGGCTGTCCATCCCCAAATGCCCGATAAAATGCCAGTAGTTAGAGAAATAGCGAAAAGTGTACTCATGTGTTTGCCTCAACCGCTGGCTTTGAATTTACAACGGAGTCATTTAAACAAACCGAGATATTAGAAGATTCAGTAGGATATTATCTCGCTTGAGATCACACTTATACTGCAATGCTATATGGTGATTTTCAATATTTAAGAAGGCAATCGATTAAATTGTTACTAAGTGAAGCTTACATCTTCTCTCCCTAAATTTAGTATAAAAAAATACCGAGCTAGAAAGCTCGGTAGCACCTACGATAGGCGGGGACATGTAACTAATATCAGAAGTGGTTACAACAGTAGTCCTTTGCTGTTTGCTTTTCATCAAGTGCTTGAAAATTTGGCGTAAAGTTGAACCGGAGTAGTGGATTGATGCAATTGATATTGTTCGTGATTCCACATGTTCCGTCGCAAACATCAAGCAACAAACCGCCCTCACTATTGAACCAGCTTCTGTTGGATAGACTCTGCCGATCTGGATCTTTGGCCCAGTTGTCCAATGATGGCGGCGATTACCGTGAGCGCCATGGAAGTATAAGCCAATGCTGAAAACCCATAGTGCAAATAGATCTGTCCATAGCTACTCGTCCCAATAAATACACCGATATATGTAACGGCGCTGTAAAGCCCCATAATGGTTCCGCGCTTGTTTGGATCAATATCTGTGAGTCTAACTATCAGCAAATTGACGGCTAAATGATTGACGATACCCAGTAGGAACAAGATGATATACATGGTGCTTGCGTATCCACCTAGCTTGGCTAACGTAAGGTAAAGAAATGCAACAATAGCTAAGACGATTGTGAGCAGTAACTTTGCTGCCACACGTTGAGTTATTGGGTTGAAAATGATCGCGCAGCCAAAGCCAAGTCCGTAGATAAGGGCAATCAAACTGTTTGCTAAGATTGGTAGTCCAAGGGCGTTATGTAAATAATCCCCTATAAAACCGTATAGGCCATAGAATGCTCCCATAAACGCGAAGCAACAAAGTAAAAGTGGTTTAATTCCCGGTAAGTTGATTGCAGTGAGTGGCATGGGTAACGATTGTTTGCTGACCTTATCGGTTATCTTTACTTTGGATAAACCATACCAAGCCGCGAGCGAGAGAACTGCAATGATTCCATACACAGCTCTCCACCCTAGAACTTCAGACAGCACCACCGATAGCGAAACGCCTGCTACCATACTGATCGTCCACCCCGTGAGCACCACACTCACAACTTTACTTTCCAATCCAGAAGGAGCAACAGCGATAGCACTTGAGTAGATTGCAGGAAGTGCAATTCCTGCAATTAAGCCAACCACAAGTTGGGCAGCGATTAAAGAAGCAGCGGTTGGCGCGACAGCACTAGAAAGTAGTGCGATGGCTAATAGAATTAAGCACATTTTAAGCACACGAACAGCGCCTAAACGGTCGATGTGATGGGCGAGAAACAATGCACTCAATGCTGTACCAAGTCCAAATGCTGAAGCGGCTAGCATAATGGTAGATACATTGGTACTCAATGATAGTGCGACCTCTGGCGCGATTGGGCCAAGTACCAGAGAATTTGCACCTATGACTCCAATACAACCTGTTAAAAGGTAGGCAGCCTTAGGTACTCTACCAGCGGCTGCTGAACCCAGTTCTTCACTCTTGTAATTTGCCATAACTTTGACCTACCATTTTTAACAATGCCTAATGTAATTCGTCATTTTCGAAGATTACACAAACTAAATTCTGCAGGAAACCAAAGGTGGGAAAATGAAAGAAAAAACAGATGAGATTAAGCAAAAGACCCCCAAAGAGTGGGATCTAGACGCTACAGACCGAAGATTATTAGGTGCGTTAGTCGACGATGCGACGGTAAGCTACGCCCAACTTGGTGAACGAGCGGCTCTGTCTGCACCTGCTGCCCACGAACGAGTGAAAAGAATGAAGCGTTCTGGGGCGATTCGAAAAACATCGGTGCTTATCGAACCAGATGCGGTGAACAAACCGTTGCTCTCTTTTGTCCATATTGATACCAAAGGATGGGGGATGACCCCGGACCTAATGGCGATCTCACAGCATCATGAGGTTGAGGAGATCCATTCAGTAGCAGGTGATACATCCATGTTGCTTAAAATCCGAACCCAAAATACGCGCACCTTAGAAAAGCTACTCTCGGATCTTTTTAAGATATCTGGAGTAGAAGCTACACGTACCTACATTGTTCTTTCGACGTATTTGGAACGTCCGGTGCAGCCGGGCACATGAGTACTTAACCTTAACTTATTTGAAGCTGTGGTTACTTAGTCGCGCTTAAGCCCTTGAACTGCTATCGACGCATCTTTTATTAACGATTCTGCCAATTTTCCGCGTTTTTGTACCAATGCGATAAACAGGAGATCAATGACAACATTCTGTGCAGCTCGCGAAGAAATGGACGAGCTGCGCCATTTGCTTTCGTCTGCGATGCAATCAATGCAGATCGAAGCGAGCGATCTGAGTGGGCTTTTGTGAATTGAAGTAATAGCAACAATGGGAACATTTGAGTCTTTTGCCGCTTGTGTAATGAGTTGTACTTCTGAACCTTTACCTGAATACGACAACACAATCTGTACATCTTTGGAGTCAAGTGCTTTTGCTCTTGTCAGCTGGACATGGGCATCGACTTCAGCAATGGAAGTGATGCCTATTTTTAATAGCTTGTATGCTAAGTCTCGTGCCACCAAAGCTGAGCCACCGACGCCAACGATCTGTACTCGGTGGGCGTTGTTGATGAGCTCAATCGCTTGTTGGAGTTCTGCCTCTCGGATTGAAGAGGTGGTGTCTCTAATTGCGTTTATTTTCTCTTGAGCAAGTTTATCGGCGATTTCTGCAAGCGAGTCTTTTGAAGTAATGTGGTTGTGGAGATGGTTCTCTGAGTCGATATCTTGAGCCTGAACTCTGCCTAACTCTTGACTGATCGCCACTTTAAATTGAGTAAAGCCTTTACATCCTACCTTCTGAGTGAACTTTATGATGGCCGACTGGCTGACTCCAGCCACTTTTGCGAGTTCGGCAGATGAAAGTTTCACAACCAAACCTGGATCTGCGAGAACCGACTCTGCGATTTTGAGCCCACTCGGTGACAAAGTGCTTTTGATGGTTTTTATCTTTGTTAGTGTTGCCACATTTCATCCCAACCCAGTCAGTTTACAAGCATTATTGAATGAATTCTTGATGATTGGAATAAATAATTCCAGTGCGCCTTATCATTTTCAAGCAATGATACCAGTTACCATTCATTTCTATGGGAATTTAATATTTTGATATTGATCTCTTTTATGGAATATATTATTCCGTATATTCTGTAGCCAGACCAAATGATAAATTGCAGGACGTAGTAATGGATTTGACCAAGTTAGTGACGGAAAGCCGCAATAGTGCCAGTGAAAACATCGATACACTGTCAACCATGGAAATGCTTAAAGTGATCAACGATGAAGATAAGCAAGTGGCTTTAGCAGTTGAGAAAACACTACCAGAAGTTGCGTCTACGGTTGATGCCATTGTTCAGTCGTTCTCACAAGGTGGGCGACTAATCTATGTAGGAGCTGGGACTTCTGGCCGATTGGGGATACTCGATGCCAGCGAGTGTCCACCGACATATGGTACTAAGCCAGAGCTAGTGGTTGGCCTTATCGCTGGTGGGCAAAAAGCCATAACAAGTGCGGTCGAAAATGCAGAAGATAATCGTGATCTGGGAGCAAACGATCTGAAAGAGATTCAGTTTTCTCATCGCGACGTATTGGTTGGCATTGCTGCTAGTGGCCGTACACCTTATGTTCTTGGTGCGATGGAATATGCTCGCTCTCTAAATGCAAAAGTCGCCAGTATTAGCTGTAATCCCGACTCTCCTATGTCTCAACAAGCGGATTTCAGTATTACCCCCGTTGTAGGCCCAGAAATTGTGACAGGTTCTTCGCGCATGAAGGCGGGGACTGCGCAAAAGTTGATCCTAAACATGCTGACAACCGGCTCCATGATTCGCTTTGGCAAAGTGTATGGAAACTTGATGGTCGATGTAGAAGCGACAAACGCCAAGTTGGTTGAGCGCCAAAAGAGAATTGTCATGCAGGCCACAGAGTGCAGTAGAGAGGAAGCTGCATTAGCACTTGAAGCATGTAACCATCATTGCAAAACAGCCATTGTAATGATTTTAACTAATCATAGTAGCGACGATGCTAAAGAACTTTTGCAACGAAGCAAAGGGTTCGTTCGAGAGGCATTGGAATTGGGCGACAAGTAATACAAATCAAATTTACTCATTATCGAGATAGATAACGTTCGTATCTCCACTTGGAAAGGAATCAGTGTGTAATGGCTAAAGTCAATCGAGACATGATAGGGCAAATTATTGCTGCAATCGGAGGCGAGGGTAATGTCGCCTTATGTACCAACTGTATGACGCGGCTTAGGTTGGGATTAAACAATGAAGCGCTGGCTGACAAAGAGAAGATAAAGAAGATTCCTGGTGTGCTCGGAATTGTTGAAAGCGACAGCCAGTTGCAAATTGTTCTTGGCCCAGGAAAGGCGCAAACTGCGGCTGAATTGATGAACAATATGCTTAGCGAAGGCTCTAACATAGCGGCTTCTATGACAACCCCAGAAGGTGTTGAGTTTGATGCTGATCTAGGTTCGATTGCCCGAGATAAAAAGAAAAGTATCAAGGCTAAGCAAACCAACTCTATCCATAAGTTCTTGTCTAAATTTGCAACGATTTTTACTCCTCTTATCCCGGGTTTTATCGCTGCGGGCCTACTATTAGGTTTTGCAACTTTGCTCGATCAAGTACTGCTTGAAGGGGTAGCGAACCCAAACCCAGATCTTGCTTACCTGATTGGTTATATGAAGGTGTTCAGCAAGGGCTTATTTAGCTTTCTGAGTATTTTAATTGGCTACAATGCGCAAAAAGCATTTGGTGGATCCGGCGTAAATGGTGCCATTATTGCTGCTCTTTTCTTAATGGGCTATGACCCAAATGTCGCGAAGGGCATCTATTCCGGCATTGATTCATTTTTTGGCCTTCCAATTGAACCTAGAGGTAACATCATTGGTGTTTTGATCGCCGCAATTCTTGGCGCTCAAGTCGAAAAGGCGATACGTCACTATATGCCAGATAGCTTGGATATGATTCTAACATCTTTCTTTACGCTGTTGTTTATGGGAGTCGTAACGTTTGTTGTAATCATGCCAATCGGTGGTTATCTCTATGAAGGTATGTCTTGGCTATTCCTAAATCTAAACGGAAACCCAATTGGTAGTGCGATTCTCGCAGGTTTATTTTTAATCTCGGTAATGTTTGGTATTCATCAAGGTTTTGTCCCTGTGTACTTTGCGTTGATGGATGCTCAGGGTTTCAACTCTTTGTTCCCAATTTTGGCCATGGCTGGTGCGGGGCAAGTCGGTGCTGCGTTGGCTCTGTATCGAAAATCAGCCAAAGAGTCGTTGCTAAGAACACAGATTAAAGGGGCGATTTTCCCGGGCTTTTTAGGTATCGGTGAACCACTCATTTATGGTGTTACCCTTCCAAGAGTGAAGCCGTTTGTCACCGCTTGTTTAGGTGGTGCCATAGGCGGCTTATTTATCGGCACAGTGGCTTATCTTGGCTTACCTATTGGATTGAATACAGTGTTTGGCCCATCTGGTTTGGTAGCTTTGCCACTAATGACTTCAAACGATGGTATTTTTGCAGGAATGACGGTTTATTTGGCTGGCATTGTAATTTCGTATATCGCTGGCTTCATCCTCACATACCTATTCGGTACCAAGGATGTAGATCTAAGCTAACGTCCTGTTGGCAAAAAGTCTAAATTGAATTGGCAAAGTCGATCTCCGGCTTTGCTGTCTTACTCTACCGTTAGAACAAGGAAAGTTGTTATGTTCAAGAAATGGACGTCAGTCCTCGCTTTCGCCAGCGCGAACCTTATTTCTGGATATGGAGTTGCTCAGGATGTATTCCCTTATGCTTCCAACGAAATATTATCCCCCAGTACTACGCAGGTTTATGATTTCTCAAATGTTGACCAGCTAATTTTGGCGGATGTAGCGAAAGGTTTCCCAGGGGCGACTTTAGCCGTTTGGCATAATGGTGAAATAGTAAATTTATCGGCGTACGGATATACGAAAATTCATGATGAGAATAGCCCTAAACGTGGATTTGGCAGCGATGACCACGACAATTCGCCAAGTTTGCCCGAGAGTGAAATGGTTCCGACAACAACGGCTACTATGTACGACTTAGCATCGAATACCAAGATGTATTCAACCAATTACGCTTTACAATACCTTGTGAGTCAAGGAATGCTGGATCTGGACAGCAAGGTTGAAGATATTTTACCTGATTTTAAAGACAACAAATGCCAAGAGGGAGCTGAGAGCTGTGACATTATCTCAGGTAAAGCTTCGGTTACAGTGAGAGATTTGCTTCATCACACCGCAGGAAATGAGCCGACGGTTGAATATTATATGGAGTCGGGGGAGATGTATTCCCAACAAAGGCAGAAAACGATGGAGTTGATGCTGAAAACCGATCTGAAATATTCGCCGCATACTGTCGTAGCATACTCTGATATTGACTATATGATCCTTGGGCAGATCATCGAAGAAATCACTGGCCAACGTCAAGATGAGTTCATGGAAAAAACTTTCTATGCACCTTTAGATTTGACACATACAGGCTATCGCTTACTCAATCAGCCAGTAAATGGACACACCTACCAGCCCGAACAATTCGCCGCAACAGAGGTGTACGGCAATACTCGAGAAGGGCAGCTTACCTTTGACAACATTCGTACTTATACGTTGCAAGGTGAGGTGCACGACGAGAAAACTTATTACTCAATGGAAGGCATTGCCGGACACGCTGGGCTATTTTCCAATGCGGTAGATATGATGAAATTGATGTCACTGATGCTCAATGACGGTAGCTATGAAGGGGTACAGTACTTTACTCAGGATGTTATTGACGAGTTTGTGACCATCAACCCTGACTTTGAAGATAAAGGATTCGCCTTAGGCTGGAATGTTAACCACAACAAAGGTAAATCTTGGTTGTTTGGCGATTACGCAAGTGAGTCTACCTTTGGCCATTCTGGTTGGGTTGGAACGGCGTCTCTTATTGACCCAGAAAATCGAGTCATGATTATCCTGTTAGGCAATAAGAAAAATACCCATATTAAGATGGACTGTGGCAACGAGTTCTGCGGTTCATTTGAAGGTGACAGCATGAATGTGGGCAGATATGGCGCAGTTATGGAAGAGGTGTACAAATCACTTGGGTTAGCCAAAAATGTGCAGTTTTCCCAATCACCTGACAAGTTGATGCACACTCATTAACTCTCTTTTAACTATTGTTTCGTGCAGTGACTCACTCGTTTAATAATACAAGGAGTCACTGCTTTGCTGCCCGACAGTTGTTGTCTGGAGCTAATGTCTATATTTGACAAGTACTGCCAGTAGAGTTGGGGTCTTGCGGCTTTTTAATAAACCCTTGAGACATAAGCTTTATATTGTGCTCTAGTAAAGTGGCAAAGAAGTTTTCGCCGATCTCAATTTTGTTTGTTTCGAATAGCGCTCTGGGCATCATAAACGGATACATCATTAAGCTCACCCAAGATAACCGGCAAAGCTTTGGGTCCATGTCATCTCGAAGAACATTGGCTTTTGTTAGTTTACCAAAAATAACGTCATGCAATGCGTTGCTTCGGTCAATGATGATTTGCTCGACAATTTGCCTTTTACTGTCCGATGCTGGTAACAACATGAACTGAGACAGTAGTTTAGGTAGCTGAGGCTGCTTTACAAGTTGGTTGAATAGCACCGAGTACATTTCTACAAAGCTGTCGTAGTTAGCGTTTTCCATGACTTTTTGCGTTTGCTCATACATAGGCGAGGCCAATTCTTGTATTACGACTTCAAATAGCCCTTCTTTATTACCAAAGTAATAGCGAATTAATGAACTACTGACGCCTGCTCTCTGTGAAACTAGGCGTGTGGACACCTTGTCATACGGTAGATTTAGGAATAGTCGAGTTGCGCACTCAACCAGTTTTTTGCGTACGTCAACTTCATCGCATTTAGTCGGGCGCCCGACTTTGTTTTCAACAACTAGCATATATCATTCTGCCTGATTAACTTTACGGGTTAAATTCTATACAGTTATGGGTTAATGAGTGGTTAATTAATATAAGCTATTGATACAGATAGATTGAGCTGCTAAAAATCAGGGAGCTGGTTATACAAATTGAGAGTAGTTATGACTATTTTGGAAAGGCAAGGTAGAAGTTTTGTCTTAGTTTTTGCTGGCTTTCTTTGTTGTTCATGAATTTTAGAAAGCGTTGTGTGCCCTCACTGACAGCACCAGAATCGTAAATTACATTGATTGGTCGAACAAAGAAATAAGAAGGGTCATTAGGAAGCAAACTGTTGATTGCAACTACTTTCACCTCTTCTAGGCAACTTGTTTTTAAATCTGCATTTTTTATCGATGCATAAGAATCGAACGCGATACCATGCTTACTTCTGCAAACTGCGGCAATTGCTCCGTTTACTCGCCGATAAGATTTTGCTCCTTTGTCACTGAACTCTTCTCCGTATTTCCTAAAATAGATGGCTTTGTTTTTGACAGCATTCTCAAGAAGCAAGCTCTTAGTAAATACGTCGAAGGTTCCATGAGACGAGTCTTTTGAGTAAACCACTATTGGAAAATTGGGAAGAGACTGCTTTGACCCCAGCTTTTCTAACTCAATCCACTTATCTATTTTCCCGGTATAAATATCAGATAGCTCTGTTGTTGAAAGGTTAGTTATCGGGTTCGCGGTGTTAACCAATATAACCAGTGCGTCGTGAGCTAAGGTCACTTGTTTCAAGGTTTTAAATTGGTTCTGCTCGGCTGACGTAAGTGATCTTGAAATGACGCCGAGTTCGCTCTTTCCATTTACAACAGATTTTATGCCTTTGTCACTTCCAATAGGACGCATCAACAAACGAATGTCGTATTGTTCTTGGAATGATTCGGCTAATAGTGAGATAGCACTTTGTGCACTAGTTGATCCGGAAACACGAATACTATTTGCAAAAGAAGGTGGCGATAAAATCAGCGCTAAGCAAGCAAATAGGGCAGAAAACCTTCTATTTTTCACTTCGTTATCCTATCAGTTAGAATGTAGGACGTGGCGCTCATAATGGTGAACAAACTCATTAGTTACGCTCTATTGTCAAATTGTGGTGTATAGGAAATGTATAGTTAGAGAGCGGTGAGTTCTCAAGGAAGTTTACTTCAGATAAAGGAAGTGTATTAAAGTTAAGAATGGTAAGGGCAAGTGATATTCGAATGCCCTTATTTAGACTTGAAAATGAAATGAGCGAAACAGTAATCTAACTCATTTCTTACGCATGATTGGCTAAACGCATTAAACAGGCTTCGAATGCTTCTAGGTCTCGGAACCTTTCACCTGTTTGGTAAACTTCATTTTTAATAATGGGGTAGTGAACACCACCATCGATCATTAAGTTGTCTACTAAATCAAAATCTTCTAGAGCCATATTCTCTTTATCGATATAGCTTGCATTGGGCTGTTGGCGCACGCCGGTTAGTTCATCAAGGTTTCTTTGCAGGAAATTGCGCCCGTCATTGGAGTAGCCGAGAACCATTTTATTTAGTCCCTTCGCTAGGCCAATTTCATATACCGTCCCAACATCGGCACTGGTTCCGCGAAAGGGCGTAAGGTTGGCAATGACTGCGTCACACTCTTGGATGAGCTTCTCATTGGCCTGTGCGATATGAAGCCCCATGTCGGCTTTGTGTTCAAATGTATCTTCAATCTCATTGTCTAAAGGGTAAAGTCCCTCGAAGCCGTACTTTTGACATAACTCTTTTTTGCGTTGCCCTTGTTCAATAGAGTCTGACAAAAAAACATCTGGCCCGGCTAAATATATCTTTTTCATGTGCGTTGCTTTATTACATTAACTAATGGATTAACTGTCAGTATTATCAATATCGATAGGTTAACGAGGAGTTAAGTGCGTTTAGCGGCGAGAATGAAGATTTTAGATTTGGAGGGGTGGTAGGTAATATTAATAAAAACAAGAGGATAGGCTCGAGCTCGATGCCGAACTTAACCTCTTAATTGTAAGTGTGAGTAGAGTGCGTTACAGAGTCATTGGTACTAAAACGAGCGTTCCAAGTATCACGGTAAGCAGCCCACATAGCACTGGTACTGATGTACGTTTTACTACCTCGAATGGGCTGACTTTACCCATGCCAGATGTTGCTACAACAACGCCAGAAACAGGA
Source organism: Vibrio marisflavi CECT 7928 (assembly GCF_921294215.1). Taxonomy (GTDB): domain Bacteria; phylum Pseudomonadota; class Gammaproteobacteria; order Enterobacterales; family Vibrionaceae; genus Vibrio; species Vibrio marisflavi. The sequence goes on along the minus strand of NZ_CAKLDM010000001.1, from coordinate 1,151,654 downwards.
GATATTGTGCGGCCCAGGTTGGACGCTTGCAGCATCGGAATGATCAAGAACGCAGGATTTAGACCGAGTTTAGCGGCGAGCGATGGAGCCAGTTCTACAAACGCGTAGAAAGGCGCATTACCCGAACCTGTTGCAATTGCAGCAGCGACAGTCAAACCAGTTAAAATCAGCATTAGTGCAACGCCGCCAGCGCCAGCCAGCTCAGCTAGGTGCAGCAAGTTATCGATAGCGCCAATTGACATTAAACCTTGAGCAAATACACCCGCACCAACTAACAGCATAACCACGCCTTTAAAAGCGTCAGCCATTCCTTGATAGCAAGATTCAAGATCTTCTAGCGATTTCTTACCATCAAAGCGTCTAGTGACATAATTGACCACCGCGCCTATGAAAATAGACAGGACAACAATGGTATAGATATCTAGATATAAGCCTTTGATGGTTTCACCATTAAAAAGGAAAACGCCGATGATAGGTAAAAAAGGCAAAATAGCGTAGAAAGCAGGCGCGTTGACTTCAATTTTAGAGATGTCGACACGTTCCATTGGCGTATTATTCTTCTTATCTAGGTACTTGTTCCAGAAAAACGCAGCGATAGCCATGACAATGATGGCGCAGATGGACACTGGCAGAACAGTCTGTACCGAGAATACGTGCAATGGCAAACCAGATTTCTCAGCAGCGATCACCACGTCCCCAGACGTTGGAGAAAGAATAATTGCAGCAGGAGAAGCGCACACAGCTACAGCTGCTGGGCGTGAGATACCCATTGCAGTCATCATAGGGAAGAGTGTCGCCATCAGTAGCACACCGAGTCCAGTTGCAGAACTTACTGCTAGAGACATTAAGCATGCAACAATATAGGCTGCAACCAACAAAACATAGGGTGACTTTATGGCAGAAAGTGGTTTTGAAAACTGTTGAACTACAACGTTATTAGCACCTATATGGGTCATATATGAGGCAAAACCACACAGCAGCATAATCTGCATACCTAAGCCGCCACCGCGATACTGAAGCATGTACTTAACGTATTCGAGCGCATCAGTGAACATGTTGCCAGTTGAGTTTAGTTTTGCGGGTAGGACGGTATGTCCCATGAGTCCGGTTATGATCAGTAACGAAATACCTGCGGTTAGCAGGACACCAGTTGGTTTGTAACCTTTAACAATAAAGTAACCAACGGCTATCGTAACGATAACCCCGATTAAGAGCTCTATCATATGAAATATCCATTTATTGATAAATTAAAGCAATAAATGGAATTTACCTAAAATAAATATTATTAACGAGCTTGTTTTACCTTATTCATGATTTGGAACAATAAATGATATATGTATTAATAGTATTCACCTTAAAAAGTAATATATGGTAAACGGACAATTAACAGAATATGGTTTTGATTAACGATATTTTAACTAGTGCTGAGTTTTCATGATTGAACATACATAATCAATCAAGGGTCTTCATATACCTAATATTTCCTTAAGGTGTTGTTATATATGAATTATATTTATTTTTCTTGTGTTCTTTAGGTGTGAGCTTTGTAATCACTATAAAGACATGTTCATATTGTTAACTTTATTCGACATTAATTGAAATTAGATTGCTATCACAAATATAAGATTAAGTTTTTCCTTTATTTATTATCATTTATCGAAATTGATTTCGATCAGTTTTATATCTTGTCATATGAGCAATTATTCAGGTGATTTATAGCCCAAAAATTGAAGTATGAGATAGCAAACAATAATCAGTCTCTACATTGATGGAATATGACTCAGCTAACAATATTAGACTTCAAGGATGAAGGGTATCTTTCGAAAATAAAAAGATAGGTATAAATATGTCTAATCAAGAGTTTACTCAGCGAAGGGTAACTTGGGGATGCTATATTGCATTAGCATTCGCAGTGGTCTTTTTTTCTGGCTTATTACAATCAACCGAGTGGTACGGAGTATTCGATTTTACGACGCTGAATGGCTCTTTTGGCAAAGTCGCGTATGGCGTAAAAGAGTCTGCCGATGGTGTTCAAGCGGTGACTACTTCTTTGCGGGGTAAAGGCGGAAGCGGCGCAAGGGATGGGTTCATTTTTGCGCTTACTTTGATTCCTACAGTGATGTTTGCGCTAGGAATGATCAATGTACTTGAACATTATGGTGCGCTTGAAGCGGCAAGAAAACTTCTGACTCCATTACTTCGTCCTTTAATGGGTATTCCCGGCAATTCAGGTCTGGCTTTGATTGCTTCATTGCAGAGTACGGATGCAGGTGCTGCGATGACCCGACAGCTCAAAGATGAAGGGCATTTAACCAAGCGAGAAACCGACGTTTTTACCATGTTCCAGTTTACCGCTGGTGCCACCATCGTGAACTTTTTTTCCTCTGGCGCGGTGCTATTCACGCTTACCTTAGCTGACGGATCATTAGCAGTGACATCTTCAATCGGTTTAGCGGTAGCGATTATGTTCGTATTTAAGTTTGTTGGTGCCAATTTATTTCGCATTTATCTCAACATCACTGAAGGCAAGGGAAAAGAAAACCACAAAGACGAGCCTACTGACATGCATAAGGAAGTCACACAATGAGTAATGCTGAAACAAAGAAACCAATGGTCACGGACATATTCGTTGAAGGCGCTAAGAAAGGTTGGGTGATTGCTACCACTTCAACTGTGCCAAACGTGCTGATGGCATTTGTAATAATCAAGGCTCTGCAAATCACTGGCATTCTTGGTTTGATGGGAACTGCGTTTGAGCCCGTTATGGCGGTGTTTGGCCTGCCCGGTGAGTCCGCGGCTGTGCTTATTGGTGCTTGGATGTCTATGGGTGGTGCAGTAGGCGTTGTGATTACCCTGTTTGATCAAGGCATTTTAAATGGTACTCATATTGCGATTCTCGCTCCCGCTATCTACTTAATGGGCTCTCAAGTTCAATATATGGGAAGAATCATGGGGCCAATCGGTACAGAAGGCCGTTATATCCCGGTGATGATAGCTATATCAGTTATTAACGCATTTGCTGCCATGCTCGTAATGAATATCTTGTTGTAAGGAACAAATATGCAATTTAATTTAAATGAATATCTCGACGAATTACGCCCACTGGTGAATGTTGATTGCGGCACTTATCAGACAGAAGGCATTGAGGTGGTTGCCACCCAATTTGAAGATAAGTTTCGAGCAATGTCGGGTTGGGAAGTAAAACGTATTGATTGTGGTAAGGCGGGAGTGGGTTTAGAAATCCGTAACAAGCCTGAGCAAAGCGATATCGACGTGATGCTTATTGGCCACATGGACACAGTATTTGCGAAAGGCACAGCAAGTGAAAGACCAATGACTGTTGATGAAACACAGGCCTATGGTCCAGGTGTTTCCGATATGAAATCTGGCTTGCTGAATGTGGTGTACGCTCTAAGAAACCTAGATAGCCAAGTATTGGAGAACCTATCTATTTGTGTTTGCATGAATCCAGATGAAGAAACGGGCTCACTTTATTCCGTTGATTGGATTCAATCCGTTGCTAAAAAGGCCAAAACAGTTCTAGTTGCAGAAGCGGCTAGGGCAGATGGTGGCTTAGTAAAAGCTAGAAAAGGCATGGCGCGCTACTGTATTGATTTCAAAGGCCAAGCTGCGCATGCAGGTAACGAACCACAAAAAGGTCGTAGTGCTATTACAGAAATGGCGAACTGGATACTTGCTATCAATGGGATGACAAATTTCGAGTCTGGCACCACATTAAATGTTGGTGTGGTATCAGGAGGAAGCGGAGCAAATATTGTTCCTGACTCAGCGAGAGCCATTGTTGACGTTCGTTTTTGGAACAACAATGAATATGATGAAGTTGATACTGCGCTGAATGCATTGGTCAACAAAGCATTTGTTGAAGGTGTGTCCATAGAATTGGTACGCGAGGCGTACAAACCGTCTATGGTACCAACTGATAACACGGATGAGTTGATTGCTCTTGTTGAAAGCTCAGCAAGCGAACTTGATGTAGAAATAAACTGGAAAGAAGTCGGTGGTGGCTCCGATGCTAACAACACCGCCATTCTTGGCGTACCAACTTTAGATGGTTTTGGGCCATGTGGAGCAGGCTTTCACAGTGAACACGAGTACTTAATATTAGACTCAATCGAGCCAAGAATTCGCTTGTTAATGCGAGTGTTAGAAAAGCTAAGTAATAAGAAGTAGTCCTTTACAACGTAAATGTAAGAGGGCGCTTCTCTTTGAGTGCCCTCTTATCGTCAGCTTAAGCCCCATCTATCATCTTATGAAAGACCTTCACTTCTCTAGATATTGGAGTCACTAGAAATATAGCTTGGTTCGTTTGGGTAAATACAACTAGAGGGTTGATTGATATGCCTCAGTTTTAGTGTATTTACAACCGCTGGAACTTTGCCACTTTGCTCTGCGACAAACTGATCAACTTCCGCAGAATATTTTTCTCGGTATTCCTTTACATTTTTTGCATATACCTCAAAAGACATCGTGCCCTCATTTGGGAAGGTGTAGCCAGTAGATGCCGGTGGAACCCTGTCCCATGACATGTGCTCTATTGCTAACACATAATAGGCGTAGGTGCCACTTTCGATAGGCCCAAGTTTCACTACTTTAATAGTGTAATAAGGATTAGGGATAAACACTCGGTTCGTATTGACTGGATCTTTGAAGACATTTGGCTGAGTAGTGTACTGGTAGTAGCCCTTTAGAGGGTTTATCACAATTGTATTTAAGTCAGGATCAGGGCGCATCCCAACTTCCCATTGATAGCGGTTGGCTTTGGCTAAACCAACATCGATTACCGGGCAATCACATTGATAGGCAACGGATTTGGACACAATTGATGTGGCAACGATATACCAGCGCCCAGTAAACGCCGATTGAATAAATGGCTCTGCGGCGGGAATCACTGGATAGTTATTAGGATGATCAGCATAAGCTTTCCAAACGTAGCTTGGAACATCACTCATATCGCCTTCGCAGTACTGAGACTTCGCACTCACAGATGATGACACAAATACAAGAAGCATCAGTGTAGTTGCCATCAATGCTGTTACAGATTTTTGAATCCCAAGGTAGCTTGCGTATTTCAGGAGGCTTTGTCGCGGCAAAAAGTATGGGTATCGCATATCTCATTCCTTCTCTAAAGGTTGCTCGAATTGGCAAAGATACAACTACCATACTGTTAGTTATCAATGGGTTATGGAGTGGCAAGGTATTTTAATATGACTTTGTGTAGAACCTTAGGTAGCTGTGAGAACAGGTTTACATGGGCTATTAGATGAACGATGAGATAATTTTTTTCGGAGCAGGTTAGGATGAGTTACGCAGATCTTATTTGGAAGTTGGAGGTTAACTCGGTAGTGTTCGATTAACCTCTCAACGAATAGCGGGGACTAGCGGAGCATTAACGGTTCGAAGTGGCAACAGCTACCAGCTCTTCAATAACCAATGTGAGGTTGTGATTGATTTCTGAAACTTCTCTGTAATGACGGCGTCCACTATCAACAGAGATTTGTTTGTGTTGCCTAGGATACTTGAACCTTAAACATTTCGTAAACAACTCGCCTTTCTGTTTGCGAAAGTAGATTTTTAGTAAATCCTCATGAGCCACTTTACGAAGTGTATAGCGTTCAATATTTTCCGGTTCTTGGATACCAAGAGCTGCGAGACTTGAAAACATAGTAACCTCCTAGTTTAGTTACCGTACAAATAACTTTTTGTTAAACTTTAATGAAATTAAAGCATTAGTGACAATTTAGTTATTTGCGTATATTTGCCAAACTGATCAATAATATTAAATTTTCTTTTTGTATAGATAGAGTACGATATTCCTTTATGGTTCTGAATTAGACTTTAGTGGGTATATTTTGTTGGTATCAATACTCGATATTAATGGTTTATATTTTGGATATATGATTGTTCAATGGAACTTTCTTGAATTTTAATTGCGTATTAACTCTATAGATATTTAACATTTTAGGATTATCGGTGGGGTCTTATTCTAGAGGTTGGTTTTCTTAGGTGAAGTTTAACGCAATAAAAGCAATAGTATATGAACAATATTGCTTTTAGCATCACAGCCTCAAACAATAAAGATTCAATGTCCAAGCCGGCAAGTGCTAGCAATACCCTTCTAGCGTGTTAGCTAACTAATGATTCTATATATCATCAGACAGTTGCGCATAGACATCAAAGAAGTCATCTTCCAAGTCAGTAAAGTCTACGACAGATAGCCCTAATACATCTAATACCTTTGACTCTAAGTCTTCCCAATCTGGAGAAAGGCTATGGCGTTTAACACGCTCTACTAAGTTCTCCGCTATTTTTAGTGTTGCTAACGCTATTTGGGCTTCCGTTCCTAAAATTGTATCGAAGAATTTTTTGTCATGATGTTGCAATATGATGTGACAAATCTCTTTGGGTAAATGCCAAGACGTTGCGACAAAATAACCTAGAACAGCATGATTAGTGTTATAATTTTTCTCCTCTAATGCGATTGAATTGCAACCTGTATTATTTGCTTCAATGAGTATTTCTTTATAGTTCTCATATTTCAAAGCTAACAGCGGTATTCCACAATTATGAAACAAACCGATTGTATAGAGCATATCGACAGGTACTTTGTCTTTTACTTTATTGCCGATAAATAACATTGCATTGGCAACATCTAACGAATCATCCCAAAAGCGCTCCAGTGAAATTGAGGCTTTTCCTTGCATGGAAGCTTTTAGTAAGGTTGCGGTAACGAGGCTGTTAATCGTCTGCAAGCCAAGAATCATCACTGCTTGCTTTATCTCTGATATAGTTCGGCTCATACCATAGTAGGGTGAATTAATGATTTTTAGTATTGCCGCTGAAAGCCCTATGTCACTCGAAATGAGTTCAGCGACAAGATTAATATCAGGCTCAGGCTGATCCATGATGTCTTGCATGTCTTGCAATGCTTCGGGTTTGACCGGAACTTGAAAACTGGACACGACCGCTGCCATTTTCTTTTCATCAATATCAAACAATGTGCCTCCGTAGGACAGCTTGGGTTAGTTAAATGCTAAGCCTGAAATCTAGGTAGCTACTGACGGTAGCTTACTTCTCTATTAAGAAGGTAAACCCATTTTCCAAAGTATTTCTTATTATTTTATCTATCAATTATAGCTGAGCTTTGGCTGTTGGCTGCGGTGGTTAATATCGTAGGCCTCTCTGACTTAGTCCTTGCTTGGAGCAAAGCTCACTTGGCTCGTAATTTGGCATGTTGGGATAAATATCCTAACTTAATTAAGTGGAGTAAATGCTAAATCTATCAATCTCAAGGACGAACACCATGAAATTTATAAAACTCGCGCTACTGCTATTTTTCATTCCGGGCCTCTCAATGGCGGCTGAAAAAATATTTAATGCTGATTTTAGGAACAGGCCGCCACAAATGGTTGTTGATGGAGATAAGTTCTCTGGCCCACTCAAGGATATATTGGAAGAGGCAAGCAGTAAGATTGGTTATACTGTCAAGTGGCGTAAGGCTCCCTTTAAAAGAAGTTTAGAGGGGCTAAAAAATGGCTCTGTCGATATTGTTCCTAGATATCGTAAAACCCCAGACAGAGAAGTATTTACTAACTATCTAGGCCCGATTGGTTACCAAGAAAGAAATGTTAAGTTCGTGGTCCTGAAAAGCAACAAAGATATTATTAAAACCTATGATGACCTTAAGAAATACAAGGTTGGGGTTAAGCGTGGGACAAGTTATTTCAAGCAATTCACTGACGATAAAAGCATTGCGAAAGTGGAAACCTCAGATGACGAGCAAATCGTCAAGATGCTAAGAGGTAAGCGCTTCGAGGTGGCCATTATTATTGATGAAGGTGCATTTGAGCATTCAGCTAAAAAAGAAGGGTTTACGGACTGGGCCTATGCACCGTATGAGTTCGTTAGACGTTTGCCGAACTACTATGGTATGTCAAAAACGTCACCTAATGCAGGTGAATACGATGCGCTTAACGCTGCGATAAAAGGGATGGCAACCTCTGGAAGAGTGAAAGAAATCTATATGCAGTACAATGTGGAGCCACCAGTTCAATAGAATATACACAACTCTTGAACTCACATACTGCGCGCGATACCCGAAAGGAAGCGCGCAGTTTGTGTTTAAAGACTCAGCAAACGTATCCAATCGTGTTGGGTTTCTCCCATATGTTAGCTGTGTAAGAAGTGGGGACAAGATATAGCGCACCACTTCTTTTTGGTGCTTGTTTTTGTTGAGGCAGAGTGGACTGAGCTCCGTAGAGGCTAGCGCCTAAGTAGGAGTAAGGTATATCATTAGCGTACAACGCAAATAGATAATACTAATAGAATGACAATGCTTCCTTTTGAACCGAAAAGACGCTACCAAGAAATAGGGCTCATTTTAAGAAAAGAGTTAGTTGAAGGCTCATTTAAGCAAGGCGATCGATTACCTCCAGAGAGAGACATTGCAGAGCGCCTGAATGTTAGCCGAACGGTGATCAGAGAAGCCATCATCATGCTTGAGCTTGAAAATCTCGTAGAGGTTAAAAAAGGCTCAGGTGTCTATGTAGTGAATATTCCTTCTGAATCAAGTCTGAATGACAAGGTTGTTTCTGATGAAGCAGGACCTTTTGAAATTCTTCAAGCACGCCAATTTTTAGAAAGCAATATCGCTGAATTTGCAGCTACCCAAGTCACACCTAGTGATATAGCAAAAATGAAACAAGCGTTAAGGCGTGAAAAAGAAGAGCTATTGGAAGGCACAGAAGAATGCTTGGGTGATGAAACTTTCCATTTGTGTATTGCAGAGGCAACACAAAACTCAGTGTTGGTTGATATGGTTCGGCAAACATGGGAAAGAAGAAAGACGAGCCCAATGTGGAAGAAACTGCACGCTCGCATTAGCACTCATAACTATCGAGAAGAGTGGATAGAAGATCACGCAAGAATACTATCAGCGCTACAAAGGAAAGATCCTGCCCTTGCGAAAAATAGCATGTGGCAGCACCTTGAAAACGTTAAACAAAAGCTTCTTGAGCTCTCTGATATTGACGATCCAAACTTTGACGGCTACTTGTTTAGCTCAAATCCAATCATATTAAACGACAAGCAGTAGTTACAAAAAGACAGGTGGTGGAGCTTTGTTATTCAATTCCTATCCATTATCTAAATTCTAATATTCCTATTGCTGATGGCATATCAATTATTAGTTAATAGAACTGAAAAGGGTGTTCAGTTCTTATCTAACTAGACCATAGAGCAGCCGTAGGGTAGTTAAACCAGCCTACGGCTAAATATGTCCAACGTTTGCTAATGCAGTTCTAAATGCACTTGATACAAGGCAAGAATTACCAAACCCAACAAGTCCAGTCGCGATGACTAAATCCCAGACTTGGAGGTGACTTCCCTGCCAATACATAACAGACGTAGTTGCGACGAACCCAACCAATATAAAAGTGATACCGATAAGGTAGTAACGATGATTGTCGATCTTAGCGCTTATACGCTTACAACTTATAGGTAAGTATATTTATGGCCATGCTAATTCATGGCAGTCCTTTAAATAAAATGTAAGTACAACCATTGCACCCAAACCGGTGAGTTAGGATGACCGTTTATCGCCAAATCAGGTTCCGGATACCGTTGACGTATTTCGAGTGACGTGAAGGTCTTAGAGGGCAAGTAGACATTAACTGGCTAAGTAATTGTTCATTTTCAGCGTCAGTTTTTATTTCCATCAACACATAGTCACCAAGAGAAACGTACCTTTCTAAATTCGCGGAAAACTGATATCGCTGCTCGTAAACAACTATATTGGAGTCAATGGTTACGCGTATTCTATTACACTGTGAAATTAGGTATTGCCGACGATAGCGACAAATAATAATAGGGGTTTGCTCTGTACCCCATAATGAGCGCCCTTGCGTCGTTAACTGATCGTAGCAGTATTTCAATTCTTGAAACCAGCTAAAATTCGGTTTCAGTAAATCTAAAGATGTATCAAATGTAACTTTGTACCCTTTACTTGCTTGACGATGTTTAAATTCAAGTTTAGCACTGGTCGCATTATTTAAGTCGTTGTACCAACGTATTCTCACTTTCTTTCGGGTGCTAATACCGCTCAGGTTTTCTTCATATCGTGCAAGCATTGGCGTATCAAGGTATAAGCTGTTCACGTCGCGCATGGAGTGATGGTCATGAAACATTAAAGAATTAGTCATAAGCCAAGTTTGTAACCGGTGCAACCTATTTAAAGGAACCGGCACCTTGACTTCAAAGCGGTACTCTCGGTTAGGTAAATTCATCTTGGTTTGTCCGATTTCATCACGGTGTTATACAGGTTTTTAACGTTTAACTGTTGTACTGGTACCTCAACGTTGTTGACCACTAAAACACTGCCGACTTCGGAAACATTTTTCTGGTCGCAGTTAAGATCACTGCACTGATATTGGGTAACTTGCATAGACGCAGGACCAAAAATGGATTTTTTTGAATAGCTCATTAGGGCATTATGCTTAATGTTGGCCGCTGTAACCTTGTCTGCTACTATTCGTGAATCATCTTTTGCGACAAGTCCAAAATTCACATCATCGAAGTAGGCTTCTTTAATGTTCAACTGGCTTCGTTCTCCTGCAGAAATGGCTTTGTCACGTACGTTATTGAAAGAAAGATTATGTAAGTTGAGGTTTGAACCACTTACATCTAGGCCGTCACCGCCGGATCGAAAACCTATGTTGTCAAACGCACTGTTTTTGAGTGTCCCTGTACAAAAATCGCAATCAAATGCATCAGATAAAGCATTGCTTATTGATAGTTGGTCAATATGAATATGTGCATTGACAATGTTAAGGCCGTCTTCTGATTGATTATCTGATATGGAGACATTGTCCATTTTAACTATGCCATTGACGAAATAGATTGCTCCACGTGGTTGCCACAATCCTAGTTTAGGACTGCTTGCATAACTCAGTTTCATATGACGAATAGAGTGTCTAGTGTATGAGGTGGGAGCAAATACACTTAAACCAGACCATTTTGCTGCCTCTTGGCTTTTGGTCAAAGTGACAGGGTCGTTTGAGGTTCCGTCAACTTGTAGAGAACCAAATACCATCATCCCAGCGTCACGGCTAAAGGTTAAATTCGTGCCTGGTGGTATGATGACTTTCGTATTTTGGGGTGTGATGAGATAACGGTCGATAAGCCAGTCTCCTCGCTTCAATACCCATTGGCCTATAGAGCGGTCGATAAAGTGGTTGAAAGGAAATCCATTAGTGGAATGTTCACTCCCTCTAGGAAAAAAACTTAGTGGGGTCTCATTTTTGATGAAATGGAACGGCTGTATACTTTTTCCTTCTAAACCAGCAGCAACATTAATCGCTTTGATATTTCTCGGTAAAGTAAACGAAGTACTTTCGCCTGATAGGAGTTGTATAGGTAAACGATCATTGACATTATCAAGGGTGTTTATCTCATCGAATTTAGAGATGCCCTCAAGCCCTTTTATGACTAAAGGAACCCTATCATTGTTTCTAACATGCAAAATAGTTTGAGTTGAACTACCCACTAGTGCACTGGCTAAATCCCAGTTACTTTGAGCCAAAAATACATCTATTTGTTTATGTAATTGGGTGTTGAGAGGCTTTATCATGTCGCATGGGGAAGAAGAATAGCCAGATTCCCAGCAATGTGCTTGTAGCTTCATCACTTCATAGTCAAAACCTGAGATCAAAGGGCTATCAGTGTGCAGCTTGTGGTTAAACTCATCTTCAAATGCCTTGAGAGCTGGAATGATATGGTTATCTAATCTAGTGAGTAGGGCTGTTTTAGCCTCTTGATATTGCGCCATTATAATTGGGTCTTTAAGCATCGCTTTACTTAGCTTAAAAGTATGGCTGGGCGGCTGCATAAGCCAAATATGTGGAGCAGGAGTAACAGCGACATCACTTTGAATTGGCTCTAATTTAGCAGTATGAGGATTGTAGTACCAACGCCAATTATTCCACGTTAACGCGTGCCAAGCCCCCCATAAATCGACCATCGCTAGATACTGTCCTAATCTTGCAGCGTCAAACACATCACTGGCAGGGCGGTCGTTAGTCAGAAAGTCATTCATTAGGGCTAAAGCAAGCTGACGCTGCTTTGATAACGAATGATTATTCAGAATAGTTTTCCTCTGTATCTCTCGTGGCTTAAGCACGCGCGTCACACTACCATTATTACTCGAACTCTCAGAGTGCAGATCGAGCCTGATGATTAAGCCTTCAGTCCTGTTATTAGTAGCTAATAAGCTTTGGCTAAACGCTTGCTCTAGTAGCATTACTCCCCAGTCATCACCGTTTACAATTACTTTTACGGGAATATTTTTGGGTGAAATTATGTCAAACCCTGCTGTCTGCAAGCTCTTGGCGAAAAGGCTAGCGCCTTGATTGATTCGGACGCTTGGTGCAACCAACGCGAACCTGCGTGATTCGAAAAGAGCTTGCTTGTTCTTTAATGTGACTTTAAACGACCATCTGTTGGGTTTATTAATGTGGTCAAGCATATCTCCTTGTAGGCGGATTTTTGCGGGGATTTTGTTCTGTTCATGATAAACGAAAGCGGAGACTTCATTACGCATTTCCGGTATAGAACCCTGAGAGAAAGCAATATCACGATCTGCTTTAAGTTTGAGCCAATCTTGATATTTGATGTCAATTTTGAGCGTCGGAAGGTCTGTTTTGGCAAAGTACCAGCGGATTGGTGCTAGAAGTAGGTTTTCAATCAACTCAACGGCTTTATCCTGAGGAGCAAGGTTGGTTGCCACATATCCTTTATCGACCAAGAAAGACTTAACCGAGTTGGTCGTAGGTAAAACCAAAAGTAGGATTGCCACTATGCAAAGAGCATAGATACCTTTGCTCCTTCGGTTTGTTGATGGTTGAGGGGTATCCAAGCGCATACTTATACACCCGCGATATTATGTTGTTCTAGCAATGAAATGTTGATACCAGAGTATTCTGATTTCAATGCAGAGATGAACTGATCGGCTTGATGCTCATCACGTATAGAAATAAAGAAAGTCGCATCGAATTGAGTGTCACTGATGTCAATCCTACGAAGTTCAATTCGCTCGGCATGCTGCTCCAAAATTAATTTGAGATTGGTTACTAGCGTTCCTTCCTTATAGCCTTGATCACATTGGTGATTTAATGAAAGGAATAGCCCGTTTTCAACGTTAGAGTTGGCGTCTTTATTTTTTAGGAGCGTAACTAAAAGTAACGTAACAATACAAGCTAGGACTGCTGCAAGGGTTTGACCTGCACCTAGTGCGACAGCGACGACTATATTCAAAAATAGATAGAGCAGCTCTTCTGGCTCTTTAATCGGTGTCCTGAAGCGGACGATTGATAATGCACCAACAAGCCCTAACGCTAAGGCTAGGGACGCCTTAACAACGGTGATTATCAAAATAACACTCAGCATAAGCAGTGGGAACAAACGCGAGAAATCTTGTCTGTTACAAAATGCACTGGCGTACTTTCTAAAGTGATAGCCTATGAGACTCGCCATTGCAAAACCTATCAGCAGATTTAATAGCAATGCGGCTAACTGAACACTCTCGAATGGAAAAAACATGTTGCGAATGTCTTTAGGGAGAAACGCAATTAAAAGAGGATCGACAGTTTCCATAATAAGGTTACGTCCTTGCTGCTAATGCAGGAGTTTACACTGCATAGAAATGAATATTATTTATAGCTTGAGCAAAGAATGAACCATAAATACGATGTGTTGATTACTATGTTGAATACAACTTATATTTATATGATTTAAAATACGTTATTAGTTTATAAGAAAGTGGATTCGAATGAGCTTTAGAAAGAAAACGGTCACTGCCTCTTAATGAGTTGCATTTTGACATTCATTTTGCTGAAACAGACACGTCGTAAAGTCATGGAGATATCAGGTGATGGCACTATGAAACACGAAATTACCACGATGCTATACGAGTAAAGCGAGCGGTTCCGCTTATCCCGCCAGCACCTTTCTGGGAACGAGGACACCCTCGCAATCTGGCGGTAGGTAGCCAGAAACTCTACGGCTCAAACAAGAAATGAAAAAAACGATATGGTTATCACAAGCGTTCACTCTCAGAAACAGCCATGTATCGAGTGAAGCAGTTGCTAGGTGGGAAAAGCCTGAGAGCCTACAATGCTCAGGTTGGTGCTACGCCATGATTAAAGCGTTGAACAAGCTTACAGGACTTGGTATGCCTGAAACTCAGTGAGTTGTATAAGAATCACTCAATTCTAGGCGGCTTGGTTTCCTGTCCGAATTACGCAACAAAGCCACAAGACTTAGGGAAGATCTATCCAAAACCTGGCTAAGCCTCACCATTACTGATATCTCACTACAAAGTTATCTTCTATATGAATAATTAAGCCAATATTACACAGCAGATAGCGCGACCTAGTCAAGGCTCGACGATCAAAGCAATCACAATACCGTTCAATTGTTATGGTTTGTAAATGGTCACAGTAACGCCTTGGTCGCTGGTAAAATTAACACTTGATTGGCGTTTTGGAATGCCACTTTGTGTGCATGTATTGCCAGAGCATGTACCTGAGCCTGAAGACCAACTGCCGTTAAGAGCATCATTTGTGGAGTAGTACACTATAGCCGTCCAATTTGAGCCATTATTGGTGCTGTTGGTTAATAGCGTGGGAGATTCATTGCTGTCACTAACTGTTACATCAGCTTGCGTATCCCCTGTAGCTAAATCATCGTCTGTCACCGTTAGAGAAACAGTATAAGTTCCTCCGCTTGCAAACGTATGGCTGGTTGTTTCACCGTTATCAGTGTTACCATCGCCAAAATTCCACGCGTAAGACGTAATTGAACCGTCGCTATCAGAGGATGTAGATGCGTCAAAATCACACGCTAATAGAGTGCATGAAAAGGTAAACTGCGCAGTTGGTGAGTTATTGCCAACATCTCCAGTAAGAATAAGTTTTGGAGAAAAGACAGGGGAGCTTATGTCCAGCAACGGCTCTAAATTGTTATCGCCTGAATCATCTGCCCAATTAAAGTTGCCATTACTAACCAAGGTGTCCCATATCGTTTGCGGGCTGTCATTATTACTTGCAAGTAAGGCGGCAGCTCCTGCAACATGAGGTGATGCCATTGATGTTCCACTTATGGTGCCGTAATTTCCTTTTTCGATAGGGTAAGTGGAAAGAATACACACACCAGGAGCCGCAATATCTACCGTAGCGCCCCAATTACTAAAATCGGCTAACGTGTCATCTTGGTCTGTTCGGCAGGTAGCTGAGCCTAAACCACCTGCAAGTCCATCAAAATCAGCAAGTGCTGACACGGTAATCGCTTTTGGGGAATTCGCTGGAGTATAGTTGGCACTGTCGGCATCACTGTTGCCCGCTGCGACTATAACTGTCACACCACTGTTAAATGCGGCTTCAATAGCATCATCCATTGCAGTGCTTGAGCCAGAGCCTCCTAAACTCATATTGATGATTTCGATATCACCTTGAGCGGCAACCCAATCAACTCCTGCAATGATGCCAGAAAGTGTACCAGAACCTTGAGAATCGAGTACCTTTAATGCCCAAAGGCGAGCGCCAGGTGCAACGCCCACAACACCAATATTGTTATCAAGGGCTGCAATGGTTCCTGCTACGTGTGTACCGTGATAATGGTCATCGTCACCACCTTGTGCTTCGTCACAATAGTAAGCTCGTCTGTGAGGAGGACCACCAGAATGGTTAAGACAATTTGCGCCACCAACCACATTTAAATCACTATGTTCCAAGTCTATGCCTGTATCAAGTACAGCCACATCAACGTCCACTCGATAATCATCGAAATCGTCTATATCGAGAGCAGTTTTATCAGCAAAAATTCGTTCAACCCCTGTAGGTACCTGCTGGGCAAATGCGGTCATTGGAATGTCTTCTTCAACGTAAGACACTTTAGGATTATTTAAGATACCATTTACCGCTACAGCGGGAATTGAGATAGAGAAACCTTTAATGACATGTTCAAAAACATAACCTACCTGCCCATTGGCTTTTAAGGCTATTTCTTCGGCAACTTCTTCAGGAACGGCATTGTCGTTAAGAACAACGATGTAGCTTTGTAAATTAGGTTGTGATTGAGAATATGCAGTAGTTGATAGGAAAATACCGAGGACTAAGGCAAATAGTGTAGACTTGGTTATTGGTTGCATTGTGTGTTCCTCGGTTAAAGCTTAGAGACTGCTCTATTAAATATAGATTAACGCTGCCCTAATGCCCTTAGAACACTTGGTAATAATGCGCTCAGCTTTGATTATAGCCCTAGTCTTGTCAGTAAAAGCTGTCAATCCAATTTCAACTAAATAGAAAGAATTACACTCAAAGCTTTAGCCGAAATTAACTTATTAATGCCAGTTATTGGCACATGTGAGAATAACTGGTTTGATTTAGGTTTATTGTTTACGGTGGGGTACTTAAGCGATATCGCAACGTTTCTCATCATTAAAGCGGGCGTTAGCGCATAGAAATATTAATCTGAAATTTACATATAGAGCTAAAAGTCTAACTTGGAATTGTCCAAAACTGAGCTCAGAAGTGATCAATCTTTATTGTCACTTGCTAGGGTAAATACGGCACGAACGCCTTCATAAATGATCAAACTTTACCTATGAGCCTGTGACGATTCCCTGCAATACACTGCAAATTCTGATCAAACATTAAAGCCTACTACGAGGTTCATCCCACAGCTGATCATGTTGTAAACATCCTGTATATGGGGCGGGCAACGGTGTTTAACTATTTGAGATAAATCCGCCGCCTCAGCTAGATCTAAATTTTTCCGACTATAAAACCAACAAAACTATCGTAGAGGTTGCTACTCCGACGCAAAAGCTACGAAAGTGAAAATGCTTGTCTGTACTTTTACGATATTCTCTCGTTGGCTGCTCCTGAAAGGTTTTTATTGCGAGTGCTTTGATATAGTTGTTTTGCATCTTTCTGATCTCCGGTTTCCACATTTTGAGTCAGCATAAATCCTCAACTTAGGTTGAGGTCAAGAACAATTACAAAACAGTTTTTGGAGTTTGTATGTCAGTGAATATATTTCAACTGGAAGATTTTAAGCTTTCTAACACTTTGGTTTTGTTGGTTTAAAATTATTATTTATGCTAAAGCATAGTGACTCTAGGGCCGATTTATAGAAAGGCAGATACTTATAAAATTGGGTGGCAGTAAGAATAATTAGAGAATTCGGGAATTTTTAAGCGGATATCATGTATGGGGTAGGAGTAGAGCATCAAATCAAAGAGCGACTATCCACATTGCTTGTTTGGCAAACCTCAACTGACATTCATTGCAAATTACTCATGTCAGTTGAGGTCACTGATGGACAATCTAGTTGGATTAGTTTTATTCAGGTTTGTACCAACCTTCTAGGCCAGTTTGTAGGCGATTCGCTGCATCCTGTGGCTGCATCGTACCACCAATAACACCGACACTTGTTTCCCAAATCTCTAGTTCTAGGCTGGGTTTGCCGCGATTGAGAATTTGATATGAGTTACGGATAGTAGAGTCGCACTCTTCCCTCCAAGCTATCATTTTTTTCGCGGTTTCATCTTGAACATCGATGAAATGGTTAGACAAAGAGAAGAAACCTGGTAATGCGTTGGTGAAGATGCCAGCAAATTCTTCACTTGCCATCCAGCGTATAAACGTCATTGCTTCTTCTTTGTTTTTGCTGTTGACGTTGACACCAATACCAATATCGGTGTGATCACTGATGAAGCAATCATCACCGCTATTGGAGACTGGCGGTCTGAATACGCCTAATTCGATTTTGTTGTTAAACGCGGAAATATCCCATGAACCTGCCGGATATATTGCGGCTTTTCCATCAGCGAAAATTTTGATGGCTTCAACATATCCACGAGCTTGGTGCTCGCCCATAAATTGGCCCCAACGAGCGAGCTGTTCTAAAACGGCCACATACTCTGCTGAGGACAGTTTGCCTTCGCCTGAAATCAATGCAAAGCGACCGTCTTCACCTTTCCAATAGTTGGGCCCGATATTTTGAAAGCCCATTGTTGCCGCTTCCCATTTATCTTTTGTCCCCATAGCGATAGGTAGATATTTTCCTTGGCCTTGAACTTTCTCTAATACAACAAAAAACTCTGCAACAGTTTTTGGCTCCTGTAAACCTAACTCAGAGAAGATGGCTTTGTTATAGAAGAATCCGTGAATAACTGAAGCGAGAGGCAAACAAAATGTCACAGCACCATCGTCTGTTTGCCATGCGGATTGTGCAAATGAGGGGAAGTTTTCCATTCCATCAACATCAGTGAGATCTTCAAGATGGCCTGCTTGATAAAGCTTTAGAGAGTCATCAAATGGACGACATGTAATGATATCGCCGGCATTGCCACCTTTGAGTCTTTGATTGAGTTGATCGTTATACTCTGTTGCGACGGTATGTTTATATTCGACTTTAATATTTGGATATTGAGCCGTGAATGCTGGAATTATTTTGTTATTCCAAATGTCACCATCTTCGCGCCAGCTTTCAATCACTAACGTTCCACTTTGCGCTATTGCAGAAAAACACACGGCAAAGAAAACCAACGATTTTAAAAAGTATTTCATAGCAATCCCTACGTTTGATTTAACAGTCCATAACTAAACCTTAAATTTATGAGCTAATGTGCTTTGTTCTTGGGCTAATTGAGCGAGCACATCACTCACAGATGAAGCACTTCTCGCTTCAGTTTCGGTTTCACTCGCAACTTCCGATATTTCATTGATTGTTTTTGCTATATCTCGGCTGACAGCGATTTGTTCTTCTGAAGCATGCGCAATTTGCATACTCATGTCATTGATTGACTCCATGCGCTCAGCGACAGATTGAAGCGTGTTGTCTGTAATACGGCTCTGTTCTACGCACTCTTGAGTTTTGTCTTGGCTTTTGTTCATTACTTGGACAACTTGCTCAGAGCTAGTTTGTAAGCTCTCAATCATGGATTGAATTTCAACGGTTGATTGTTGAGTACGTGTTGCTAGTGTTCTGACTTCATCTGCAACTACGGCGAATCCACGTCCATGCTCTCCCGCTCTAGCTGCTTCAATTGCAGCGTTAAGGGCTAATAAGTTTGTTTGTTCCGCGATGCCTCTAATTACATCTAGGATGTTACCAATGTCGTTGCTCACTTTGTCTAATTTGTGGGTAATATCGACCGCGGTATTTATTTCTTGGAACAGCTCTTCGACCAGCTTTAAATTGCTAGCGACTTGCTCTCGACTTACTTGGGTGGATTCATTGGCACCAACGACTTCTTTTTGTGATTGCTCTGTTGCTCTAAACACCTCTGACACACTGACTTCCATTTGGGATATAGCGGCTGCAATAAGCTCAATTTGTTGCTTCTGAGTGGATACGCGAGACATGGTTGCTTCACTGATTTGTGACGCATTCTGAGCTTCCTCTGCCAAACTATCTGAACCTGAATTTATTTGCGACAACAGGTTTTTCATCTCTGAAACGAGTTGGTCGATAGAACTAGATAGCTCACCAAATTCACTGCTCGATTGGTAGGCAACATAGTGTGTCATGTCGCCTTGAGTCATTTTTCGGAGCACGCGGTTTATCAGTGATAAAGGCTTGTGAATGGCTTTCGACGTCGTGTAGCCGATAATGGCAGCCACTAACGCTGAAGCGAGCGTCATGACCACTATGAGCAATTCGGCATCATGGACAGATTTGGTGGTCACTTCGCTCGCAGAGTCAACCTCACTAAGTGCAAGCGAAGCCAATTTTTCTACCTCTGCTTCCATTGTTCGGGTGTTTGTTTGAGCACTTTCTATTAGCTGACGGATATCGCTTTGCAGTTTCCTCTGTTCCATCATTAGCGGTAACATACCTTTGCTTGATATACCCGCTTCTTCAAGCTTTGCTATTGTCTTTTCAAACCGAGAAATAACTCCGGCACTCACTTTAATGCTGCCGATTCCCTGTTTTGCACGATTGACGTTCTTGGTAAATGTTTTGATTAGTTTTGTTAAATCCATATCGATTCGAGCAGCACGCAGTGTCCGCAAATCCCGCTTGATTCCACTGGTTAAACGGTCAACTTTATTACTTTGAGATCGACTTTTACTCACTTTATCTAGTAGCAATAAAGTGACTTTTTGGAAGGCATCCTCATATTTTACGAAAACCTCACGAGCGTTATTTAGCTCTTGAGTTAATTTGATGTAATCCAATTGATTGCTCATAACATCATCGGCAACTGAAAAATAGGCCTCGGATGCTGTGGTAATGACATTGGTTTGATCACTTTTGAGATTGGATGACTTGAGGTCTTCGAGAGTGGTATTAAATGCCGATTTCTGTTGGTCGAATGCTTCCCGAATAGAGGAAAGAGATTGCACATCCGTATAAGTAATGTATTCGAGAAGGCTTCTTTGGCTTTTAAGAACGGCGGTTTGAAGTTGTGAGATTTCTACCAGTAAAGGTGTGGCTTGCTGAGTCACCTGATGTACGTGAGATTCGACAGTTGCTAGTTTTAGGTAACTGATTCCACCTAGTGAAGCTAGCAACAAAAACATGATGAGATAGCCACCAATGACTCTTTGAACAATATTTAGCCTCATGCGTCCATACCTAAAAATAACACTATCAATAAACTTAGTTTATATGTCGGTATTCTTCACAGGTAATGAAGCGCTTTATTCATTTTTATAGTGTTCAGCGCGATGACATACGAGGCTTAATAGGCTTGGAGAGGTTAGCCTCTATCTTCAAAATATCGCTTCGCGTTGCCAAAGCAGATGTTTTCAATCATTGGTGCTAGCAATGACATATCGTTGGGAACTTCACCACTTTCTACCCAAGTACCTACAATGTTGCACAAGATTCTTCGGAAATATTCATGGCGAGTGTAAGAGAGGAAGCTACGCGAATCGGTGAGCATTCCGACAAACTCACTGAGCAAGCCAAACTGAGCTAACTGTTCGAGTTGTCTTTGAATGCCGTCTTTTTGATCGTTAAACCACCAACCCGAACCAAATTGTATCTTGCCGGCAATACCGTCACCTTGAAAGTTGCCAATCATCGAAGCTAGCATTTCGTTGTCGCGAGGGTTCAGACAATAGAGAATAGTGCGCGGTAGTTTGTTCTCTTTATCCATTTCGTTTAATAGCTGGGCAAGCGGTAGAGCATACGGCTTATCGCCAATAGAGTCATAACCGGTGTTTGAACCAAGCAGTTTAAACATTCGGCTGTTATTGTCGCGCTGTGCGCCGATGTGCAACTGCATCACCCAGCCAAGTTCTGAATAGCGCGAGCCTAACCAAACTTGCACAGCGGTTGAGAATTGCGCACATTCTTGATCTGTTAAAGTTTCACCAGCAAGACGTTTTGTAAGCAATTGATCCAATTCTTTTTCAATCGGAATAGGCGCATAACACATATTCTCAATACCATGATCGGCAGCGCGGCAACCGTGTTGATTGAAATGAATTAGCCGCTTGTCTAACGCATCGATAAGATCGCTAAAGTGTGTAATTGACACATCGCTAACGCGGCCCAGCTCATTGATGTAATCAGCAAAACCTTCTAACTCAATTTTGAAAGCACGATCAGGACGCCAGCTTGGCAATACTCTGATATCAAGCGTGTCATCTTCGGCTATCTGCTGGTGATACTCTAGGGAGTCAACTGGATCGTCAGTTGTGCCAACCATCTCGACATTCATCTGTTGCATTATCCCACGAGCAGAAAACTCAGGCGTTGCTAATCGCTCATTACATTCGTGCCAAATTCGTTGCGCAGTCTCTGGGCCGAGTAAAGTATTCGTGATGCCAAATGGACGTTTTAGCTCGAGATGAGACCAGTGGTACAAGGGGTTCCCCAGAGTTTTTGGTACCGTTTGAGACCAAGCGAGAAACTTGTCATAGTCGCTTGCATCACCAGTGATATAGCGCTCTTCTATGCCAGCGGCTCGCATCCCACGCCATTTATAGTGATCGCCCTCCAACCAGACTTGACTGATATTGGTAAACTGTCGATTTTGTGCAATTTCTGCTGGGTTTAAATGGCAATGGTAATCATAGATTGGCTGCGATGCAGCGTGGTCGTGATAAAGTTTTCGGGCGGTTTCATTCGAGAGAAGAAAGTCTTCACACAGAAAAGTTTTCATATTTAATTTCTCGCCAAGCCTGTTTCACTGGGTTGTTTATATTGTTAGTCAACTGAGTTAATTGTAGCTTTTGAGCCATTTTCTATCAGTGTTTGATATGCGCGGGTTACGGCATCGATAACTCGTGGGTTGCTGCCAATTTCCGTAGGGAAAATAGATTCAATGGAAAGTAGAGCAGGGACAGCCGTGCTGTCAGATCCGTGTTGTTCAGATATCCTTTTAAGGTTCTCTGCCATTGGATCTCGAACGTCGATATCATTCCCTTGTTCGTCTTTCGCAGATACGTATTTCATCCAGCCCGCAATAGCGAGAGCAATAAGGAAGAAGTCTGAACCGTTTTCAAGGTGGTACGACAGGCTTCCAGCAAAACGTTGTGGTATTTTCTGGCTGCCATCCATCGCAATTTGCCAAGTCTTATGTTTGAGGTTTGAGTTGCTAAAGCGGTCAATGAGTTTGTTCGCGTAGGCGTTTAAATCGGTCCCGTTTGGCATGTTCAGCGATGGAGCTTGAGTGTTCATCATTAACTCTAACGTTGTTCGTTTAAAGCCTTCATCGTGCATGGTATCGGAAATGTACGAGTAGCCAGCAAGGTATCCTAGATAAGCTAAGAATGAGTGGCTTCCGTTTAGCATACGCAGCTTCATCTCCTCGTAAGGAGCTACGTTGTCAACAAATTGAGCGCCTGCTAGGTCCCAACTTGGTCTGCCCGCAACGAAGTTATCCTCAATCACCCATTGGCGAAAAGGTTCACAGGCAACGCCACATGGGTCGTTAACACCCACTAATCTGGCGATTTCATCCAGTGTTTCAGGTGTGGTGGCCGGAACAATGCGATCCACCATGGTATTAGGGAAACTGACGTTGTTTTCAATCCATTGACTTAACTCGGGCTCAACCAGCCGAGCAAATGCCAACACTGCTTGTTTTGCAACACGACCATTTTCTTGCAGGTTATCGCAAGACATCACGGTAACTGGAGGAAGCTGTCGATCGCGGCGTAGCTTCAATCCTTGCACTATGTAACCCAGAGCAGATTTAGGTTTATTTGGTTGAGCAATATCTTCAATGATTACCGGATTATTAGTATCCAACGTACCGGTTGCAGGATCGATGCAATAGCCTTTTTCAGTGATTGTTGTCGAGATGATCGCGATTTGAGGTTCAGCAAACTTTTCTAACACTGCTTCTACGCCATCTAATGCGGGATGAAGCGTTTCCTTTATTGAACCAATGACTTTTACATTAGTCGATTCAGAGCCTTTTTCTACCACAGAAAATAGATGCTCTTGGTTTCGTAGATCCTTAATTAGCCCCTGGCTACTAAACAAACTTATCGCACAAATACCCCAATTAGATTGAGTTTTACTGAGCACTTCATCGGTAAATACGGCTTGATGCGCACGATGAAAAGCCCCACATCCAAGGTGAATAATTCGAGTTTTCAATGAACTGCGATCATATTGTAGGGGCCTTACTTCTTCATTTAGTTTGGTGTTCGAAATGTTGTGCATTTTTCATCTCTTACAATACTGGATAAATTGGTATTCCAATTCTTAGTGTGGTACTACCAGAACAATACTGCTGATCTAGGACAGTGAATTCATCCTAAAGCTAGAACAGGACTTTCTAGGTCTTTTTTGCGCATTTTAGAACATGTCCCTAACACTTTATGTGATCTATATTGTAAAAAATTGGCATTCCAAAGTGTGCTGATTTATGAGATCTAAATCAACAAATAGCTTTGTTTTAGTTGTTTTTGTTATGGGTTAGCGAGATTATCTCCTCGAAATTTAATATTGGTATGCCAATTTTTGGCTTGTCAGATGTTTTTGATTGAACAATTAGGTGCTATCGAAAAAGTTAGAGGGTAATCCTAGATGAAACACGCTTGGCGTTGGTATGGTCCGAACGATCCCGTGTCTTTAGATGACATTAAGCAGACAGGTGCAACAAGTGTTGTCACTGCTCTTCATCATATCCCGAACGGCGAAGTTTGGACAAAAGAAGAAATTCTTAATCGCAAAGAAGTGGTCGACGCAAAAGGCCTGACCTGGTCTGTAGTAGAAAGTGTTCCTGTACATGAAGAGATAAAAACTCAATCAGGGAATTATCGAAAGTGGATTGAAAACTATAAGCAGTCACTCGTTAACTTGGCTGAGTGTGGAATCAAAACAGTGTGTTACAACTTTATGCCAGTGCTAGATTGGACTCGCACCGACTTAGAATTTGAGCTTCCTGATGGTTCGAAGGCTTTACGTTTTGATCATGTTGCATTTGCAGCATTTGAATTGTTTATTCTCAAGCGGCCGGGTGCTTTCGAGACGTACTCTCTGAAAGAGCGAGATAAGGCTAAGTCTTACTTTGATGCGATGACGGGTGAGCAAATTGATAAGCTGACCGCCAATATTATAGCGGGCCTTCCGGGGGCTGAAGAAGGATATACTTTGGATGAGTTTCAGGCTCGTTTAGATACTTATTCAGAAATAGACGAAGATACTCTTAGGCAGCATCTGGTTTATTTCTTGAAAGAGTTGATGCCTACATGCGAACAACATGGTTTGAAATTAGCGATTCACCCCGATGATCCGCCACGTAAGATACTCGGTTTGCCAAGAATAGTATCAACGATTGAAGATATTCACGCCTTGGTTTTGGCAGTTCCAAGCATGATGAATGGTATCACTATGTGTACGGGCTCTTACGGCGTTCGGGGGGATAACGATTTAGTCAAAATGATAGAAACTTACGGGAATAGGATTTACTTTACCCATCTTCGATCTACTCAGCGCGAAAGTGACCCTTTAAACTTCCATGAGGCATCTCATTTGGAAGGAGACGTCGATATGTATCAAGTTGTGAAGGCGCTGCTTTCAGAAGAAAAACGCCGAGAGCTATCTGGTGCGCCTGAGTGTATTGTCATGCGACCGGATCATGGCCATCAAATGATCGACGATTTAAAAAAACAAACTAATCCCGGCTATTCCTGTATCGGTAGACTTAAAGGTTTGGCTGAAATTCGCGGTTTGGAACTGGCCTTGAAGCGCTCAATGGCCGAGTGTTAATGCAGCCGGTAGTAGGGGAGTGAAGAGAAAGTATTCAAGGGAGAGAAGCTATTCAATAATAATTTAGCTTCCCCATTTTTCAATTTATTCTATGTTCTCAACGGCAGTATTAACTTTGCTGGCAGTAGATGCAGCGTCGCTAGCAGTATTCGTGGCGTCTTCGACTGCAGAGGTATCCATTGTGGATGCACACCCTGCGAGAAAAAGTACGGCAGAGGCTATGGATGCAAAAAAAATCTTTCTCATTACAACTCCTTGTATAAAAAGTGAAAGGCTACGCGAAGAATTAAATAGCCGACAAAATTTACTTTAGTACATATGGTTTGTTTTTTGAAAGTTGTGATAGAAAGTTTGGCTATGAAGTTACTTGGTATTTTCGAAATAGCCATCACCAACGTAACGGCGCAATATCTGATTTATACCTCCATTCTCTTTCAGAGTATTAAGCGCGGTATTCAGCTGTTCGATCTTGTGCTGATCGCCAAAGTGATTGGAAAAATACATATAGGCAGAATCTTTGCTCATCGCTACGGAAGGACCGAAATCATCTCGAGTTAGCCCTTGTTTGATGAGCGTATAGTAGAACCCTAGATCACTGATGGCTAAGGCATCTAATCGCTTCGCCTTGAGCATTTTTATTCCCTGTGAAAAGTTTGTCACTGTGATGATTTTACTCTCTTTGATTATCGGGGAAGTTAACGGCTGAGCGCCTCGAATCACGCCAATAGTTTTCCCACTGAAGCCTTCTATGGTTTGTATGTTCAGCCCCTTTTGACTCACTAACATAAATCGCAGCTCTAGGATGGGTGTCGTGTGCGAGGCTTTACCTTCCAGTATCGGATTGAAACCAAGCATAGACATGTCGGTTTTTCCTGACTTGAGGTCGTTGAGCACTCTGCCATAGGGCTTGACCGTATTTTTGTAACTAAGCCCAGCCTCTTTCGCTACCGCATTGGCAATTTCATAGAATAGTCCTTTAGAGAGTCCATCTTCTTTGTAACCCGCAGGAGATAAGTTAATGGTGGCGATACGCAAAGGCGTTTCGGTTGCTTGTACATTAAAACTAGGCAGAGTCGCCATCAAAATACAACCAGTTAAGAGAAGTGAATGCATCGCCGCCATAAGAACTTATTGCTTAATTTGTACAATATACCTAAGCATAGCCAAAGCCTTGTTGTCGCGCTTGTTTCAATTTCGCTACAGTTGGTTATTACTTAACTGAATAGAATAGCTGGTAACTCACCCATTTTTCCGGATAATACGCGTCAAACTACCGTTCATCACTGAAGGCTTATTTATCGTGACTGCTCCATTTTCTTCATTACCATTAACAAAAGCGCTGCTTGAGACACTTGATAGC
Source organism: Vibrio marisflavi CECT 7928 (assembly GCF_921294215.1). Lineage (GTDB taxonomy): Bacteria > Pseudomonadota > Gammaproteobacteria > Enterobacterales > Vibrionaceae > Vibrio > Vibrio marisflavi. The sequence goes on along the minus strand of NZ_CAKLDM010000001.1, from coordinate 1,125,037 downwards.
TTGGGCTTTACTAATATGACAGCAATCCAGCAGCACAGCTTGCCTTTAATCTTGGAGGGTAAGGATGTGATTGGTCAGGGTAAAACGGGGTCTGGTAAAACGGCTGCGTTTAGCCTTGGTGTTCTATCGAACCTGAAAGTTAAGCGATTCCGCGTACAGTCACTGATTCTTTGTCCAACTCGTGAATTAGCAGACCAAGTTGCTAAAGAGGTGAGAACGCTTGCTCGTGGGACTCACAACATCAAAGTGCTGACTCTGTGTGGCGGTATGCCAATGGGACCGCAAATTGGATCGTTAGAACATGGAGCTCATATATTGGTGGGAACACCGGGGCGAATTTTAGATCACCTATCAAAAGGTCGCATTGATTTATCTGAGTTGAACACTTTGGTGCTTGATGAAGCTGACCGCATGTTGGATATGGGTTTCCAAGATGCGTTGGACAGCATTATTGAGCAAGCACCAACAAACAGACAGACTCTTCTATTCAGCGCAACATTCCCTCAGCAAATTGAGGCGATAGCCAAGCGCGTTATGAATCAACCTGAAATGATTAAGGTGGAGTCGACGCATTCCACTCAAAACATTGCTCAATCTTTTTATAAAGTGGACTCTCTAGAACAACGCGATGATGCGTTAGAAGCACTATTGCTAAAGCATCAACCAGAGTCATCGGTTGTCTTTTGTAATACCAAAAAGGAAGTGCAGAATGTTAGTGACGAATTGCACCACCGCGGCTTTAGTGTCATTGAATTGCACGGTGACATGGAGCAACGTGAGCGCGACCAAGCATTGGTATTGTTCTCTAATAAAAGTGTCTCTGTACTCGTTGCTACTGATGTTGCCGCACGCGGGTTGGATGTCGACAATCTAGATGCAGTGTTCAACTTTGAGCTGTCTCGCGACCCTGAAGTGCATGTTCACCGTATTGGCCGTACGGGCAGAGCTGGAAGCAAAGGTGCAGCGTATAGTTTCTTCACTGAAAAAGACGGCTATAAAATGGCCTTGATTGAAGAGTATATGGATATTGCAATCGAGCCTAGTGAAATACCAACAGCGCCAAAAGGTAGTGAGCCAATGGCTGTGAATATGGTGACGATTCAAATTAATGGTGGCAAAAAGCAAAAAGTGCGACCAGGCGATATTCTGGGCTCTCTGACGAAAGAGGGTGGGATTGATGGCAAAAGCATTGGCAAAATTAATCTGTACGCAATGAGCTCTTACGTTGCAGTCGCGAAAAAAGTATCCAATAAGGCGCTAAAGCAGCTACAAAATGGAAAGCTAAAAGGTAAGCAGTTTAGAGCAAGGCTTATCAAGCCTTAAGTTGGCGTTAAAATTTTACATTTTGAAAAGGCAGGAAGGTGAAAACCTCCTGCCTTTTTGTATATTAGGCTTGCATGGTGCTAGCTTTTCACAGGTGACTTTCGAGCGTAGTCAAATCTCCGATTTCTCAGACTCATCTATATACTTAGCAAGCGCTGCTGCCGTTCCTATTCCTAGATCTAGTGTATAACGGTAGTGATGTACTAATTTTGCTCCATCTACTGGCGGCAGCTCACAACGTAACATCTTGAGTATGTGGTGATAAGCTATCAGAGACTTAATTTCAGCTAAAATATTCATCAAAACCAAAGGCGAGATCAGCAACAAGAACGCTTGAAGATAAAATTGTGGTGTAACGAAAAAGACATATACACCATATATAGGCGGAATAAGAGACGTCAGTAGAAAAACGACACTAGAAGCAACCATCAACGGGCTGGGTGACATACTGTCGATGAGTTCAAGCACCAATTTAGCTTCTGTATTAAACTTTCCAAGCGAATTCATAGCTCAATCACTCCATTTTTCGCGCCAAGCACCTAGTTGTGGATGGTTACTCCACGTGTATTTCTGTGCTAAATAGCCTATGTCATTATGCGTGGAGCTTTTTAATGATGTACGAGTGGATTTCCATTGGAGCAAGAATCGCGAGAACAAATGATATCCCAGATAATACCAGCGCAACCCAGCCATTTAGAAAAGATTGCGACCAGATACCATATGATGGGTTGAAATATCCATTAATTGAAATATCAAAAAAAATCACCAAAGGAAATGCGACAAAAAGTGCAACACTCGCTGCTAATAGGTTCTTTAAGATTCTTATACTCATCTGATTATCCTTAATCGATCTTCCATGTCACTGAGAAACTATCACCAAAAACCATTCTCATCAACGAGTTAAATGAGACAAGTGATGGCTGTACGTATTCGAGAATTCGTATTTATACATCACTATATTGGCACTTATCGTTACCCTTTGGTTTTGTCAGTCAACGTTTTCATTGGGGATGATGTTATTCATACTGAGGTTTGGTGCTGAATTTTGCCATTACTGGAAGTTATGAGAAAAGTTGAATACTTTTAACTGGCTCGCAAATTTTTAATTACTCAAGTGTTTGAGTTTAAATGATTTGTTGGTTCGTAGAGTCCTCCGTTGACTTTTAGGTTTGTTGCGTGCGAGCCTTCACCCTCGAGATAGGGATTTATCATCATCAAGGGATAGATGTGTCTAATATAGCCAAAAGATCGTATCGTATTTTCAGTGTTGTTATCATTACAGCGTTAGTCACTCCACTTGCCATGAAAGGCTTCTACCACACGTCTATGTGGATGCAAAAGCCCGTCTACGGCACGTTCACCCATAACTTAAAAGTCCTCGACGAAACTCTGAAGCCTAATCAAGCCAATAAAGATAGTTTTGTCATTCGCCCAACGGGTTATAGTCGCAAACAAATGGGATGGGACATCGACGCTATGAAACTGCGTCGGTTGACCGGCACCAGTTACTCTTTTCGAGAGTTACTGCTAAAACGCATTAAGTCGTCTGAGGTGGCGCTGAAGAACTTTAGAGATTTTCAGTATATGGCCAGAAACACACCTAAATCTAACGTGTGGTTGCGAGACCCTGTCACACAGCGTGTTTCAGCGAAACAATTTTACAAAATCTACCAACAACTGCCATATGCTGCTCCCATAGCCGTTGAGTTGGGAACTAACTCAATCGATGCGAATATCGCCTACCTGAAACATCGCCCATTCCGCGGCATTGATGTCTCTGAATATTTCAATGGCTATGACTACGACACATTAGGCGGAAAAGAAAAAATGGCCGTCTTAAAGTACTACGATGTCTTCGATGAGTACTGGATTGACTACATCTACAACAAAGATGAACAAGACCACGATTACTACCTGCGCAATTGGAACAGCATGTTTAAGTACCTAGAACCGTGGTTCATAGCGAACCGAGCCAAATAATCCAACACCACTCCCGCGTCTGAGGGAGTCATGTCTAGCACAATCAAAGGAGTGTATTGCCTCAGAGCTAGGGGCAAATGCAATGGAGTAATATCAACATGCCTTATAAGCTAAATAGCGTTTTCAACATATCTATCGGCGTCATTGTCGGAGTTTGTCTAACTATCAGTGCATACCTTGCTGCCGAGAAACCTTATGTGGTTTTTCAAGATAAACTCATTGGGCATTCGTACACAGGTAGCGGGATTGCGAAACCACCTCAGCGCCCGTCACAATTTAAGACACTTAGCGATAGAGCAGAGATGTATAAAGTGCTATTACATCAGCTCACAATAAACAAACCTTTTGATAAGTCTCAAGCACAGTGCCTTGCTAACCTTGCTGGCGCGCAAGATGAACATATCAAAAAGTTTTTTGCCGCTGACGGAGATAATTTAGTCGAAGAAGAGATATTTCCCGCAGCCATTAGACATGCTGACGTATATTACAATTACGGCCCAGACGGCAATCCTGATAACCAAGTATCAGACTTTATCCGCCGAGTTGATTATATCTCCAACACGTCGTTAATTAATGCCATTTTACACAAGGGGCCGGCTGAACTCGATAAGATGAGATTCGACTTCCTAGTGACGCTATTTTCCTACAGAGTGAAGGCTTTGTCAGAAGCGCAATTTAAGCAGGAACTCTCTAAGTGTGTCACGCTTGTTTAAAGCTGACGCCCCCAGTTTCTGGTGCTAGTTAGAAACATCATAAACTCAGGACAGATTATGCCCAATGACTAAGCTATCAGTGGAATGTAGTTATGAATGGCATGTACTATTGCGAGCATTGTAAGAAAAACACACTCCATGAATTTGATGAGTTTATGGATGTTGAAACTGACGATAATGGATACTCATCTACCTATCTAGTTTCGGAAGCTACGTGCATAGAATGCGACAGGACAACACGAGAACCGTTGACGAAAGCTAGGTTCTAAGCATTGCTTTGTTCGAAGATATGTTAGATAAAAAGCAGTATAGTCAGTTAAAACGTGTTTCTTGTTTCTCTAAATGGCAAGCAACTCAATATCGATAATTTGCAGGGCCAATCGCAATTGAATTGGCCCTGAATTACGGCACTTCGCTAGGTTACTATTCTTTTCCAAACTCCAAGTAACCTCGTTTAGTCTTGATGCAATTTTTCCTGCAGCACCAATTTGTCTGATTTTACTATTAGCTCGCAACCTATATGGTTTAAATAGTGGCCAATGTCCTTTTTAAATTTATGTATATGTTTGTGAGCTTCCTCGTCAATGGTCTCCGCAGGGGATTCTCCAATATCAATTTCCATTAGCTTTACTTCTAGCTCGGTTACGTACCAGACTCGCTTCCAGCAGTTCTCTTTCCCTTCAAATGTGTAGGTTAAAGAAACACTGAACGCCTTCTCTTGCGGCATATTGAAGTTTTCTCTCTGATAACAGAGAAAATCATCCAGATTTTCTGGTAAGTGTTCATGTAAAAACCACATAACTACCTCCTTTGCTATCAAAAAATGGAAGCCAAAAGGCTTCCAAGATCTTGGTTATTTTAAAGATTGTTCGATTGCAACAGCAACGGCTACCGTTGCGCCAACCATAGGGTTATTTCCCATTCCGATAAGCCCCATCATCTCGACGTGCGCTGGAACTGAAGAAGAGCCAGCAAATTGAGCATCGCAGTGCATTCTGCCCATCGTGTCTGTCATACCATATGAAGCGGGGCCTGCGGCGACATTGTCCGGATGCAATGTTCTTCCTGTTCCGCCTCCAGATGCTACTGAAAAGTAAGGTTTGCCCTGTTCCTGACACTCTTTTTTGTATGTGCCAGCGACGGGATGCTGGAAGCGTGTTGGGTTGGTGGAATTACCTGTTATCGATACGTCTACTTGCTCAGCATGCATGATAGCCACGCCTTCTCTGACGTCATCAGCGCCATAACAAAGAATTTCCCCTCTATCGCCTTTTGAAAAGCGCTTGCGTTGAACTTCAGACAAATGATCACTTTGATAATCGAACTGAGTTTCTACGTAGGTAAACCCATTGATGCGTGAGATAAGGTATGCAGCATCCTTCCCTAGACCATTTAAAATAACTTTCAGAGGTTCAGTTCGGACTTTGTTTGCGTTTAGCGCTATTTTTATCGCGCCCTCGGCAGCAGCGAAGGACTCGTGCCCAGCGAGAAAACAAAAGCATCGACTTTTTTCATCCAGCAATCGAGAAGCAAGATGCCCGTGGCCTAAACCGACTTTTCGGACTGCTGCTACTGAGCCCGGTATACAAAAAGCTTGTAGTCCTTCACCAATAAAGTTTGCCGCTTCTGAAGCTTTATGAGCATTTTTTTTAAGAGCAATTGCTGCGCCGAGAGTGTATGCCCACCCAGCGTTGGCAAATGCAATGGGCTGAGTTTCGTTAACAATTTTTCTAGGGTCAAAGTGATGTAATAGACAGAAAGATTCTGCCTGCTCTAAAGTATCAAAACCGTATTCTGATAGGGCCAGTTGAATGTTATCTGCTCTTCGATCGTAGTTTTCAAATAATGGCATGTCTGCTTACTCCGTATTATTGGTGGCGAGGGTTGATAGTTGTGACGCTTTCGTCAAAACGACCATAGGTTCCCGAGGCTTGCTTTAGTGCTTCCTCTGGATCGCTTCCATTACTTAGAGCGGCCATCATTTTGCCTAGGTTGATGTATTGGTAACCGATGATCTCCCCGTTTTCATCCAGTCCTAGCTGCTGAACATATCCTTCAGCCATTTCAAGATATCTGGGGCCTTTTGACTTGGTACCATAGTGTGTTCCAACGGAACTGCGTAACCCTTTACCAAGGTCTTCTAATGCAGCGCCGATCGGCAGCCCACCTTCTGAAAAAGCAGTTTGCGTGCGCCCGTAAGCGTATTGCAAAAATATTTCTCGCATGGCGACATTGATTGCGTCGCAGACCAAGTCGGTGTTCATGGCTTCAAGGATCGTTTTACCAGTGATGATCTCAGAGGCCATTGCAGCAGAGTGAGTCATTCCCGAGCAGCCAATAGTTTCGATAAGAGCCTCTTCAATGATGCCATCTTTAACGTTGAGTGTGAGTTTTGCGGCTCCTTGTTGCGGCGCACAAGTGCCCACGCCATGGCTCACACCAGATAACGCGATGACATCTTTTGGTGACACCCATTTTCCTTCGACTGGAATCGGAGCAGAACGATGGTTAGGCCCTCGATTTAAGGGGCACATGGTTTGAATTTCTGAAGAATATTGCATTACTTACCCTTACCAATTATTGATAATATTATGTAAGGCAACAGAATTTTTGGGGAGGCTATATCGACAACTTTCTGTCAATACACCGCTATGGGGAGCTCCCCCCATTACTGTTGCGTGTATTTCCAGAAGTCATCAGCCCTAAGGCGGTTTTGCCATCCGTAATGATCAGCCAATTAGGCCTAGTGAATGACAGGGAGGAACATCATCTCCAGCTCTAAATTCTACTCTTAGGCACAATTTTGTAAACCAGTTTTTGTCGTTGTGTTTATTTTTTACTCAGTTTTATTAGGGGGTAGATGCCAGAAATTTGTCTGCTACGTGTTGTTTTTTAATAATAATTTAAATAAAAATGACATATGAATTCAGTCAGTAAAATATGATTTTTCTCTGGAATGCTTCTCCTAAGAATGAAGGACAAGGAACGAGATTAATCATCATGAAAAGAATGACCTTTTTTGTATTGTCACTACTGCTTAGTACGAATAGTTTTGCTAAACAGGAAAATCCTGCCAACCGATACGTTCATGCCTATAAAAAATATGCCAATGCAACCTGCCCAATCCCGCAAAACAATATCAAAAACTTTGTTTATGTTTCTCGAGATAGGCAATCCATTAGAAACAGTGCTTTCCTAAAAAACTCTAGATTCGCTGGTGCGCAAATTATGTACTCTTGGGCTGAGTTGGAACCCCAAAAAGGGCACTATGATTTTTCAAAGATCCGTGACGATCTCAGCTATTTACAAGCTCACGGCAAAACGCTTTTCATTCAATTGCAAGACGCTACATTTAGTCCAAAGTACAAGGCTGTACCTCGCTACTTATTATCGTCAGAGTATGATGGCGGCGTCATGCCTCAATACACCGATGACAATAAGCTTGAAGGGTGGGTTGCAAAACGCTGGAATGAGAAAGTACATGAAAGGTTTGCTTTGCTGTTGCAAGCGTTAGGTAAAGCATTCGATGGAAAAGTTGAGGGTATCAATCTCCAAGAGACAGCCATCGGTGTTTCACATAAAACAGATAAGTCGTTCACCGACAAAAAATATGTAAAAGCAATCGAAGCAAATATGCTTGCTCTTAAAACGAGTTTCCCTAAATCCGCCACGATGCAGTACGCCAACTTTATGCCCGGCGAATGGCTACCTTGGGATGACAAAGGATATTTGAGAGCAATATACGCCTATGGCGAGAAAATTGGTGTCGGGCTTGGCGCTCCAGATCTAATGGTTCAAAGAAAGGGGCAGCTAAACCACGCATTAGCAATGATGCATGAACATCAATATAGCGTGCCATTGGGTATCGCAGTTCAAGATGGTAATTATATTGGCCAAACCAATAATACTGAAGTAAAGGAGAATACGAAAAATTTGGTCCCTCTACTCAGTGCTTTCGCTCATGGATTCTTGAAGGTGAACTACATGTTTTGGGTCAACCAAGCTCCGTACTTTGAGCAAGACGTTCTGCCATGCTTTAAGAGCGCCAATGAGGCGAATTGACGTACTGAGCTAAGGTGTGTGGCTCCTGCGGTATAGGTGCTTATTTTAACTTTTTATTCAAATTCTTAGCTTATTCTATAGGGTAGGGTGATATTCGAATTATTATCACCTTACCTTCGTCATAACAAATCTATCCCTGTCTATTCAAACACCAGATAAAATAATCGATTTACCCCAAATTGGCGTCTAGTATCGATGTCGTCATGAAATATTATTGACATAAATATTAATAATAACTGTAAAGAAATCTAACCAAAACTGTCACATTCGACTTATACCATCCATAACTACCACAACTATATCAGTCAATAATGGATACAAATAATGAATAGGTCGTTTAGTCGTTCAATTGCAATATCAGCGACACTTTTTGCTACTACACTTTCCGCATCGGTATTTGCCAATGAAGAAATCAACCCATCACTCATAGATGCGGCAAAGAAAGAAGGTGCAGTATACAGTGTAGGAATGCCCGATAGTTGGGCTAACTGGAAAGACACATGGGCTGATCTCCAGTCCGATTATGGTCTGAAACATCAAGATACTGACATGAGTTCGGCGCAAGAGATAGCGAAGTTTGCAGCTGAAAAGAGTAATGCAACAGCAGACATTGGCGATGTCGGTTTTGCTTTCGCTCGAGTTGCTGTTAAGAAAGGTGTCACCCAGCCTTATAAACCCACTACATGGAACGACATTCCAGCTTGGGCAAAAGACAAAGATGGCCACTGGGCACTCGCTTACACAGGTACGATTGCTTTTATATCGAATAACAACCTAGTGAAAGATGCGCCGAAAACATGGCAAGATCTGCTAAAAGGTGACTATAAAGTCAGTGTGGGAGATGTCGGCAGTGCCGCTCAGGCCAATAATGCTGTACTCGCCGCTGCATTTGCAAACAATGGCAGCGAAGCGAACCTTAAGCCAGCATTAAAGTTCTTTGCAGAGCTGGCTAAGCAAGGCCGTCTCTCATTCACCGACCCAAATATGGCTAACTTAGAGAAAGGTGAAGTTGAAGTCGCGATTATGTGGGACTTCAATGCACTTAACTACCGCGACAAAATTGACCGCGAACGTTTCACAGTAAGTATCCCGCAAGATGGTTCGGTCATTTCCGGTTACACCACGATTATCAATAAGTTTGCAAAACACCCTAATGCGGCCAAGTTAGCTCGCGAGTATATCTTCAGTGACCAAGGCCAGATTAACCTAGCTGAAGGGTATGCTAGACCAATTCGAACTAACATCGAGTTACCGCCTTCTGTGAAGAAAAAATTGCTACCGAATGAGCAATACAACAACGTGCAATCAATCTCCGATTTTAAAGTATGGGAAAAATCAGCCCGCAAACTACCACGCCAGTGGCAAGAAATCGTATTAATCCATCAGCAATAAGAGCTTAATATGAGCAATAAGGTCATCCTTGCTGTTCTTGATGGACTCAATTATCAGGTAGCCCGTGACTGTATGGGCTACCTAAATGGATTGATTGAACAACAAAGAGCAACATTGTACCCAATTCAATGCGAACTGCCTTCACTGTCGCGTCCTCTCTATGAGTGCATTTTGACAGGTATTCGACCAATAGACAGCGGCATCGTTAACAATAATATTGTCCGTCTTTCTCACAACGATTCGATTTTTAGTATCGCGAAGTCTCAAAATAGAACGACTGCAGCTGCCGCTTATTCTTGGGTTAGTGAACTCTACAATCGAGCCCCTTTTAATGCTGTTCGCGATCGTTTTACACATAATGACAACCTGAACATTCAATATGGCTGCTTTTATCAATGGGATCATTACCCAGATGAAGCGCTCCTACTTGATGCTGAATATTTGCGTCTTGCACATCATCCAGATTTTCTCTTAATTCACCCGATGAATATTGACGACATGGGCCATAAATTCGGATTGGATTCTAAGCAATATCGTAATACGGTTCGCAATGTAGATATCTACTTGTCGAACTACATAGAGAGCTGGTTAGACGACGGTTATCAGGTGATTATCACCAGTGATCACGGTATGAATAATGATCTATCACATGGCGGGATCCTTGCAGAAGAACGCGAGGTACCATTCTTTGTGATTGGCAGTAAATTTATGCATCAGGATTGCGAGGTAAAGCAGACTGACATTTGCGGAATTGTTTGCGAGTTAATGAATCTTAATCACGACAAACCTTACCCAAGGGAGTTGTTACTACAATGAACATTTCTGCTCTCAAACGCGAAAGCCTCGCAATTAAAACAAATGAAAATAGGGTTTTAAAACGGCTTAAGCCTGCGTTATGGCTAATGCCTTTCATAGCATTTTTCTACCTATTTCAACTCGCACCCATGGCTTGGGTTTTGTTTAACAGTTTTATTTATGATAGCGAGTTTTCATTTGACCATTATCTAGAAATCGTTGACTCCGACTTCATGATGCAAGCCTTTGGCAACAGCTTATGGCTATCAGTTTGGTCTAGTGTCGTGGGAATGCTGGTAGCGATTACGCTAGTATCTTCTTTACGCCGAGTCGATTCCAAGCTCCGAGATGGCGTTATCGCATTTACCAATATGAGCAGCAACTTTGCTGGCGTACCACTGGCCTTTGCTTTCATTATTATTCTTGGCTTGAACGGCGCATTAACTCTATTACTCAAACAATATGGAATCATTGACGACTTCAATCTGTATGGAAAATGGGGACTGCTGGCGATTTATATCTATTTTCAAATCCCACTTGCAGTGCTACTGCTTTACCCCGCGTTTGATGCTCTTGATGATGATTGGCAATCAGCCGCTGCGTTATTAGGTGCTAAAACATGGCAATATTGGATGAAAGTCGCCTTGCCTGTGCTGTCACCTGCAATACTAGGCACCTTTATTATTCTCATCGCAAATGCGGTGGGCGCGTATGCCAGCGTTTATGCTCTCACATCTGGTAACTACAACATGATCACTATTCGTATCGCGAACCTTGTTTCTGGTGATTTATATCTTGAACCCAATTTAGCCGCAGCTATTTCTGTCGTGCTGATGGCGATATTGGCATTCATTACCGTGGTAAACCAATGGTTGATTAGCAAAAGCTATGCAGGGAGGCGTGGATGAAAAACACAAACCCTATCTATCATAAGACCGTTGTCTACAGCATTGTTGTCATTATGCTGCTTCCTATCATTGCAACCTTTGTCTATTCCGTTTCTTCTCGTTGGGGAGCGACAGTATTACCCGATGGTTTTACTTTAAAATGGTATATCCAGCTACTTACCGACCCAAGATTTTTGGCAGCTTTTGGCCGTTCGTTACTGGTTTGTATCTCAGCTTTAGTGCTTAGTATTGCACTCATTTTGCCGACTATTTTTGTCGTATTTTACTACTTTCCCAAGTTAGATAAGCTTATGGGTATCCTTATTCTGTTGCCTTTTGCCGTGCCACCAGTGGTATCGTCTGTAGGTTTACTAGAGTTGTATGCCGATAGCAAGGTGACACTCATCGGTACTCCATGGATTTTAATTGGTACATACTTCACCATTGCTTTGCCATTTATTTATCGTACTTTAGCCAATAGTTTTGAGGCGATAAATCTGCGAGATTTAATGGATGCAGCGCATCTACTTGGAGCTAGTACAACACAAGCTTTTTTGATGGTGATCTTGCCAAACCTAAAAAAAGGGCTGATAACCTCTTTATTCCTATCATTTTCATTTTTACTAGGTGAATTCGTTTTCGCTAATATTTTAGTCGGTACTCGATACGAAACCCTACAAGTCTACTTATACAATATGCGTCAGGTCAGTGGCCACTTTACATCTGCACTGGTTGTCACTTACTTCCTGTTTATTTTCTTACTTACCTGGCTAGCAAATCGATTTAATCAAGGGGTGAATTCATGAGTTACGTGACAGTCAATCAACTTACTAAGCGCTTTGGTGAAAACACAGTCTTTCAAGACATAGATTTTACGATTGAAAAAGGTGAATTCATCACGCTACTTGGCCCAAGTGGCTGTGGTAAATCGACGTTATTGCGCAGCCTAGCGGGCTTGAACCCAGTTGATGGGGGCGAAATATGGGTTGATGGGCAAGATATTACCCATCAAGTGCCTCAGCAGCGCGGTATCGGAATGGTATTTCAGTCTTATGCCTTATTTCCAAACTTGACGGTTGAAGACAACATTGCCTTTGGCTTGAAGATGAAAAAAATGGCATCGCACACCATAAAACAAGAAGTTGAGATGATTGTTGATCTGGTGAACTTGAAGGGCAAAGAAAAGCACTACCCTCACCAGCTTTCTGGCGGTCAGCGGCAGCGTGTGGCTCTTGCGAGAGCGCTGGTAGTAAAGCCTCGTATTCTTTTGCTGGATGAACCACTTTCAGCACTGGATGCTAAAATTCGAAAACAATTACGCCAGCAAATTCGTCATGTGCAAAAAGAGTTAGGTTTGACCACTATTTTTGTTACTCACGATCAAGAAGAAGCGATGATCATGTCCGACCGCATCTTTCTAATGAACAAGGGTAAAATTGTTCAAGCTGGCTCTCCAGAAACCATATACACTCAACCGGCCAACGAGTTTGTTGCTGGTTTTATGGGGCACTACAATTTAGTTGGTGCAGAGAAAGCGAAGCAGCTCTTTAATATCAATACTGAGTGGAAAGTCGCGATTCGCCCAGAATCTATTTATGTAAAAGAAGAAGGCCGTCAATATGGCCGTCACATCTCCGCACCGCAGAAAGGTATCATTAGAAACCACCAGTTATTGGGGAATATCATTCGCTATCAGGTTAATATCAATGACTGTGAACTGACCATCGATTTACTCAACCGTTCATCAGAACGTCTGCTCGCTAATGGCAGTCAAATTGAGCTATTGTTTAACCTCAATGAAATTCAACCGGTGAGAAACTAATCATGCTCAAGCCACTGTATGTCTTTGATATGGACGAAACATTAATTAATGCAGATTGCATGATGATATGGCATCAATTTATGGTTGATAAAGGGATTGCTTCTGGGCCGGATTTTTTGCAGGAAGATAAGCGTCTAATGAAGCTATATAGCCAAGGCAAGTTGGATATGAATGATTATCTTCGTTTTTCATTGGAACCATTGGCAAACATAGCTAAACATGAAGTAGAGAAATTGGTCACAGAATGCGTTGAACAGCACATTCTGGACAAACAGTTTGCTCAGTCGAAAATAGTTATTGATAAGCTAAAGCGCAAGAAGATTGATATGGTTATCATCTCTGCGTCGGTGACATTCTTAGTCGAAGTGGTAGGCAATTATCTCGGCATTGAGCATGCGCTGGGTATCGACTTAGTTGAAAACGATCGCTGTTATACGGCAGAAGTCGACGGTGTAGCAAGCTATCGTGAAGGCAAAGTTACTCGTTTAGAACAATGGATAGCTGCACAATCAAACTCTTATTCAGAAGTTCATTTCTTTACCGATTCAATTAACGATCTTCCATTGTGCCAGTATGCAGATTACGCGTATCTGGTAAACCCGTGTTGTCGACTAAAAGAACATGCCAACCAACCAAACTGGCAGGTTTTGAACTGGAGTTAGTAAAGTTTTGCCTGAAATTAAGCCTAAATCGATCAAGCTTTAATGTGTTCCGACAATAGCTCAGCAAGTAGGACTTATAACTCGACAAAGAAAAGGGCACCTGATTCATACTGCTCAAGTGCCCAGCAACACCAAGAGGGGGGAGTGGTGTCTATACTCTAATTTGAGTTTCTTATTAAGCCTTTCCTTCGCTGCCGCACATCCGAATTTTATCGATAACGACTTGCTTCATTGCCGCTTTACCGGGAGTAATGTATTTACGCGGATCATTGGCGGATGGATTTTCTAAGAAATGCCGCTTTATCGCGTCTGAGAATGCAATTTTAAGTTCCGTAGCAATATTGACCTTACAGATCCCTAAATCGATACAACGTCTTACCATTTCTTCAGGCACGCCTGAGGCTCCATGCAATACAAGTGGGATATTCACAACGGAGCGAATTTTTTCTAGTCGTGCAAAGTCGAGTCTCGGTTGCGATTTGTAAAGACCGTGAGCAGTACCAATGGCGACTGCGAGAGAGTCAATGCCAGTGCGTCGCACAAACTCTGCAGCTGAAGCTGGATTGGTCATCATGGCGTCGGCGCTATCGACAATCAAATCATCTTCTTGGCCGCCCAAACGCCCCAATTCAGCTTCAACACTGCCATCGAATCGGCTGCAGTGATCGACTACCGAACGGACAATGTCGATATTTTGATCAAACGCGTAGTGAGAGCCATCAATCATAACTGAACGAATACCATGCTCGACTTTGTTGCGAATATCTTGCTGATCCTCATGGTGATCAAGGTGCAACACCAAGGGCATTGAATATTTTTGCGCTGCTTCTTTGCAGATACTGATCAAGTAGTCGGTGCCAGCATAGTCGTATGTGCCGGGCGTACCGGCCAATATTACAGGTGAGCTTAGCTCAGATGCTGTTTCTGCTATCACTTGTACAGTTTCCAAATTGTGGACATTGAAAGCAGGCACGGCGTAACCGCCTAGTTGAGCGCGTTTCAACATTTCGCGTGAAGAGATTAGATACATATTGACTCCTGATGGGATACACAAAGCGCATCGAATACTAGACGTCCTTTGACCCAAGTTTTTGAAATCGTGAAATCAGAATTTAGCGCCACCATTGAGGCCTGTTTGCCCACGGCTAATGTTCCAAGCTGGTGCTGAAGTCCTAAAGAAGTTGCAGGCGTAAGAGATGCGAGTAACCATGCTCGCTCAAGAGGTAAGTTGAGCCAGCGTTGAATGTTTTGTACTGCCACAGGCATGGTTAATGTGCTGCCAGCCAAACTTCCAGAATCGGTGGTGGCAATGCTATCTTGGACGTTAACGGTGAACTCGCCGAGTTGATACTGTCCATCTGGCATGTGCGTTGCGCACATTGCATCTGTGATTAGCGTTAAACGAGATTGGCAGCAACGGTGAGCAATATCGACGGCAGTGGGGTGCACGTGATGCCCATCAGCAATCATTTCGACAAAGCTGTTGGGGTGGCAGAGTCCAGCGCCGACCACTCCGGGATCTCGGTGATGCAAGCCGCGCATCCCATTGTAGCAATGAACAATTCCATCAGCACCCGCATCCAATGCTGCTTGAACTTGGTCGAAGCTGGCATCACTGTGCCCAAGCATGACTTTAATACCTTGCTGTTTTAGGTAGCGAATCACCTCAAGGGCATTTTTCTTCTCAGGCGCAAGTGCAACTGTGATTAAGGCACCATCGCTGTAAGATATCCAGCTTTCTATCTCTTCAACAGATAGCTCTCTAAACCATTCAGTCGGATGAGCTCCTTTGTTTTTCTCAGTAAAGTAGGGGCCCTCAAGGTAAGCGCCAAGCAGCGCTGCACCTTCGACACCAATGTGTTGGCTTTTTGCCACTTGTTGCAGAGCGGCGCGAACTTTTACCACCGGAGCGGTTACGGTCGTTGCGACAAATCCAGTCACTCCTTGGCTAGCAAAAAAGCGCGACATAGTGTCGAGACTCTCATGACTCGCATCCATCACGTCACATCCTTTTGCGCCGTGAACGTGTGTATCTATCATGCCGGGGAGCAAGCTGACGTTGCCCAAGTCGGTAGTGTCTCGATGCTGACTTTCGTCATAGCGTTCAATATTAGCGATCATGCCGCCTGCCGTAATGGAGACAACGCCGTCATTCAGCCATTGCTGATCGTGTAACACGCGTGCCGCACGAAAGTGTAGAATATTAGATCCCATCTTCTTCTACCGTTACTGGTTTTTCGTTTTGAAGGGCTAATTGCGCCGCGAATGAGGTGATACCTCGGTGGCCACATTCGATGGCTTGATGACTAAATTCAGCGATGGTGAGTTCATCGCGCTCTAGTAGCATTTCAGCGGCCATTTGCATGTTGGTGCCAGTAACGACTTCAATATCTTGGCGCTCTTGGCTTAACATTGAAGCAGTACGAAATGGTGTGCCGCCGAGTAGATCGGTGAGAAAGACAATACCTTCTCCAGAGTCAATTTCTTTAATCGCGGCTCGCATTGCCGATTCTAGCTGAGAGGTGTTCATGTCAACTGGGAAATCGATTGCTTTAAATTGTACTTGTTCGCCAATAACTTGGTTGACCGCTTGTTCAAGGCCAGAAGCAAAAGCACCGTGACCAGATAGTATTACAGCAATCATTTTTGTTCCTTATAGGCTCGACTCTTCGGCCTAGGTTTCAGGTTAACTATTCGAAATGGTGTGTCGCCGAGTAGATCGGTGAGTAAGGCAATACCTTCTCCAGAGTCAATTTCTTCAATCGAGGCTTGCATTGCCGGTTCTAGTTGAGAGGTATTCATGCCAACTGGGTAATCGAACGCTTTAAATTTCATTTGTTCGCTAATAACTTTGTGGAGCGTTTGTCCATGGCCATGCACAAAAGTACCGTGACCAGGTAGTATTACAGCAATCATTTTCGTTCCTTATAGGCTCGACTCTTCGGCCTAGGGGCAGGTTAAGTATTTCTTCACCTGGAGGTTGCTATTGAGCGTTATAAAATGCCCATGAATCTGCCAGCGACACCGACAACTGCAGTGATTACGATTAGGCGTAGTGGGCTCCAGCCACGCTTAATGAGTAGGTACATGGCTATGGTATAAAGTAGTGGTAAGAAGGCAGGCATGAGTTTGTCGAATACGCCAGTCTGCAATTTTACGATGGCGTGACCTGCGTTAATTTCTGCAGTTGTAGAGAGACGAACATAAGTTGCGACCAAAGCGCCAATGACTGTCATTCCGACCATGGAAGCCGCATGGCCGACTTTTTTGGTGTTGGCTTTGATGAGTGGGATTGCAGATACGCCTTTTCGATAAGCGTAGTGAGCTAAACCAAATTGCAGACCAAAGTGAACGGTATTGAAGGCCACAATAAAAAATATCGCACCGAGAATGGAACCTTGTAAGGCTAAATCAGCGGCAATTCCGCCGCAAATTGGCAGAAGTGTCAGCCAGAACATCGCATCACCAATACCGCCCAGTGGAGCGCCCACGGCAATTTTGGTGTTCTGAATACTGCTGATATTCTGCTTAGAACGTTCCATTGCCAAGATGATACCCATGACGAAAGTCACCAAAAATGGATGGGTATTGAAGAATCCCATATGGCCTTGCATTGACTTTGATAAATCGGCTTTGTTGCTGTGGATCTTTTTTAGTGATGGTAGTAGGCCATACAACCAACCTGATGCTTGCATACGTTCGTAATTGAAAGATGCTTGAAGCAGCAATGAACGCCATACCATACGGTTGATATCAGACTTACTTAACTCTGCACCAATGGTTTGATCTTCATATTCATCTTGAGCTACTCCGGGTGCGGGCTCTGTACTGCGGTCATAGGGTTGAATAGTGATGTCGTTATTGACGTTAGATTCCATCTTCAAAGTCCTCAGCTACTGTCGTGGTCGGAGTGGGTTCAGGTTTTCGGTTGAAGTCGATAATGGCCATAGCCGTTGCTGCACTAGCAATGGCTAGTATTGGCAGTTTTAGCCAAGCAGCGGCAACAAACCCAAGAATGAAATAAGGGACATACGCATTTTTCATCATTATTTTCATCAATACGGCAAAGCCAATGGCAGGCATCATTCCGCCAGCAACACCTAATCCGTCAATGAGGTTAGCAGGCAGCATTTTGACAATGGCTCCCGCATGATCTGCGCCAAGATAAATGGGCATAAAGGCGCAGAGGAAGTAGAACGAGCCAAGAACAAGTAGCCCAAGGTAGTTGACGCGTTCAATCCCACGAGTATCGGCATTTCGAGCATATTCGTCGCATTTTGACATTACTGCTGACATGGCAGAGAAAAGGAAAGTGATCCCCATTTGCACGGCGACAGCAAACGGTACGGCGACACCAACGGCAACATCAGGTTTTACGTTGGTGGTAATAGCGAACGTCGTACCCACGATTGTGCCAATAATTACGTTGGGTGGCTGAGCTCCTGCTAGTGGCGCGAGCCCCATCCATACCAGCTCCAGTGTTCCTCCCACTAATATTCCGGTGTGCAGATCGCCTAATATCAACCCAACTAATGGGCCAAGTACCACTGGGCGGTGAAAGTGTGTGAGGCCGTTGAACAAATCAAGGCCTGCGAAGAAGGCTAAGATTCCGAGCAACGTTGCCTGTAAGAGTCCTATTTCCATGAGACTTGTCCTTATTAATGGATAAGAGTGAAGATATCGGTGGCGCTTTCGGTGGGTACACCTTGAACTGTGCAGTTCACGCCAAGGTCTTTGAGTCTTCCAAATTCAGTAATATCGTCTGCATCGACTGACACTGTTTTTGCAATTTGATCTTTGCCCTCGCTGTAATGCATATTTCCGACATTTATTTGGCTGATTGGTACGCCACCTTCAATTAGATGGCGGAAATCTTTTGGAGTACGGCAGACTAATAAAATACGTTGACGATCGGAGGCTTTGTGGATTGTTTCAATCGTTTTTTGTACGCTCCAAAATCGGATAGCGATACCATCAGCCAATACCATTTCCATAAGGCTTTGTTGGATTTCGTCATTAGCCACTTCATCGTTCACAACGACGACGATGTTTGCATTGGCAAAACCTACCCACTGTACGCCTACTTGACCGTGAACGAGGCGCTCATCAATACGACTTAAAACGATATTTGACATTGTGTGGTCCTTTTTAATCAGTTGCTTCTAGATATACCCTTCAAGTATTTTGGGTATAGATATTGTTCTTCTATTAATGGAAAGAGTGAGTTTTAGCGTCAGCTCTTTAATAGTTAATACTTGTTTTCAAATAGATAGCTCTAGTCTTGAATCGAGCCGCTTGCTTCAATGTAATTCGTTTTAAATGGATAAATAGAAACGCCCTGTACGACACGATTGACTTCACCGGTTGGGCATGGGTTATCTGGCCCTAAACCGAGCTGAAGTGATTTTTCAAATGCCAGCATTTGGCAGAAAGCAATGTATGGGAAACATAGCCAGGCATCACCTAGTCCCAGATAGCCCAGTTCAAAGGCATCAGCATCATTAATAGCACTTTCGCTTAGAATAATATGGCGTAAGGTTTGTTGATCATTGTGGAGCTCTGAGTACAAGTCGATATCGTATTGACGGGTATATTCATCACTTGAAAGCATTTGAATAACCAGCGCCTGCTCGTTGATGGTAAATTTCGGGCCATGTCGAAAACCAAGAGAGGAGTCGAATATGGTCATGACTTTGCCCGCGCTCAGTTCCAGAGATTTCAATGAAGCTTCGCGTGCCAGCCCAGTAAAGCCGCCGCTACCAAGTACGATTAAGCGTTGGTAAGGTACTGTGGCGAGATGTTTGATTGATCCAGACCACTGTTCCAACTTGTTTTCGCATAGTTGAGCCGTTGCTTCTATTTGGTTGTGCCATTCGGTTGGCGTTTCATTACCGAGCAAAGTTAACGTAGCCATTAACATGCAGCTAAAACTGGATGTCATGGCGAAGCTTTTATCGTTTGACTTCTCCGGCATGTGCATGCAGTAAGCGTTTGGTGAATTTTCCGCAATACCAGACAGTGCTCCTTCTTGGTTGCACGTCAAAAATAAGTGGTAGCTTTCACTCACGAACTGGTCAACAAGTTTAACGGCGGCGACACTTTCTGGGCTGTTTCCAGAGCGAGCATAAGAAACCAATAGTGTTGGTCGATTTGCGTCTAAATATTGTGTTGGGTTTGAAACTAAGCTGGTAGTAGGGATTGACTCTACTCGGTATTTATTTCCTGTTTGAATAAAGGGTGCAGCAGAGTCGCCAACGAAGGCGGATGTACCAGCACCGGTCAATATAATGCGTAAGTCAGGTCGCTCTAAAAGAGGAGACAGGAATTCACTGACTGATTGGAATTGCTGCTGCAAAATGGTCGAGAGTTCACGCCATAGCATTGGTTGATGGCTAATTTCTTTCGCAGTATGAATGCCGTTGTGTTGCTCAAGCCATTCGCGGTTGTAACCTAAAAATGTTGTCATTAAATGACCTCCTTACTTGCCGCTGTGTTGATATAACAAGCTGAGGAATAGTCTTGTGTGACTTCCATAATCTTGTGAATGACAATATCAGCGGGCGTGTTTTGAATATGTTGTTGTGTAATTGCTTTCGCTTGATTCGGTAGATATTGGCTAATCAGTGTCACGGGTAGTGGATTTTCGGCTAAGTTCTCAAATAGAGTGAGTTGCGCAGCTTGCACTTCTGGTTGTGTCCAGTAGTAACGAATACGATCGCTTAAGCTGTAACTACAATCGAGAAATTGCTGGTGGCCTTTACTTAGGTAATGAGAGCGCCAGTGATCAGGTTGCTCACGCATGACTTGCTCAATGGTTTCTCGTAAGTGGGAAGCATTGCGTGTGCCTAGCCATTCTTTTTCAGCGCGCTCCAACCCGTATAAAGCTTCACGCAATGCGAAAGTTAGGGCCGGGCCCACTTTCAAAATGGCAAAGTGGTCTTTCACTAATTGTTGGTAGGCTTCTGGAGTTTGGTAATCGGTCGAGTGCGCTTCAAAGACGAGGTAAGGTTGGCTCTCAATCACTTTGCATAGTTTTTGTGTTTGGGCGCTTTGATAGTGATGAACTGAGTGATGGTCAAATTCAACACCGGGCTGAACCACCAATCCAATAACGCGAGGCCAAACATAGGCGAGGCCAAATTCAGTAAAAGCGTGATGATGAGCTTCTAATGTTGATATTGCTTCTTCGGGTTTAGTGATCTCTAGGCCTAGCGATAGCGATTCCAATGCACCACCAGGAGTGGGTACTTCAGTCCCAATGACGTATACAGGTGCTTCTCCCTTGCTGGCTTGCCAAGCGTTCTCTGCAACAAGACATAACCTAGCAGCGCGCTCCGCCATTATTGTTTCACTTAATGGCTCGACATCATCAGCGCAAGACATTGAGCAATCAAGATGAATCTTTTTAAACCCAGCACTGACATAGTCATGGATCATTTGTTCGGAATGCGCCATCGCTTCTTTTGCTGGAAGGTGCTGCCAGCAGTTCGGACCTAAATGGTCACCGCCGAGCACAATATTGGATGCTGGAAATTGGAGCTTTTTTGCCAAGCTAAATACGCGCTGTGCAAAATCTTTAGGCGTCATACCCGTGTATCCGCCAAATTGATTGACTTGATTGGAAGTTGCTTCGATCAATACTAGTTGGTTGTCCTGAGCGGCTTGTTTGATTGCGGCTTCAATAACCAAAGGATGTGCAGAACAAACGGAATAAATCCCAACCGATTTTCCTTGTTTATGTTTTTTTATGAGTGAGAGTAGAGACTTCATAGGGTTTCCTAATTTATGGTTTGTTCAGCGATGATGACTTCTACACCACTCTCAAGCAGAGATTGGTGAGTAGTACTAGGAATGTGGCTATCAGTGACCAGAATGTCGATTTGATTGACCGCTCGGATCATGCAAAAACTCTTGCGACCAAACTTAGTTGAATCAGTGACAGCAATAACTTTCCGAGCGGCGTTACACATTGCTCGGTTAATTTGCGCTTCGTAATTGTCGGGTGTCGTAATGCCTGCGATTAAGTCGAAGCCATCAACGCCAAGGAACAGTTTGTCAAAAAGGTAAGAACGGATTTGTTGTTCGCCATGGCTGCCAATTAGTGAACAAGCAGTCCGGCGCAGTGTGCCACCTATAACATGCAAATTAACGTTGTCGTAACTACTCAGTTGATATGCAGTATTGAGAGCGTTAGTCATGACAACTAGTTGCTGTTTTTGTGTGAGATACTGTGGCATGAGACTAATGGTTGATCCGGAGTCCAAAATAATGGCATCACCGTCATCAATGAGTTCAGCTGCGGCTTTCGCGATACTCAGCTTTATGTTGCGATTGATTTGATCTTTGTGGCATAGAGGTTGGTCGAAAGCAAAATTTGGATTGAGTCGGGCACCGCCGTAGCAGCGGGTTACGCAACCTTCTTTTTCCAACAGGTTGAGGTCATGGCGAATAGTAACCGCAGACACGTTAAATAAGTGGACAAAGTCATCAACTTTACCAGAGCTGTTCTGATGAATGTGCAGCATTATTTTTTGTCTTCGCTCTGTGCTTGTCATATTCAAACCTAACCTTTCGTTATCTTTCGTTTTTTCTTGCTCGAAAGTGCTTCGATATCGTTTGGTTGGTATTAGAACAGGACGTATAAAACAAAAATGCGAGTCACGTCACGCTTGGTTGTCTTTCGGTTTTTGCGGGTGAAACCTTTCATTTTGATTAAAACGAAAGGTTTGTTCTTTCACTGGTGATCAGGGATCTGGAACAAAACCTATGTGGGGGTTCGATCTGGTGACATGAAGACTGAAAGTAGTGGAGTTCAGAGGAGAGCGAACGGAATTTCGAAACGTAAACCGCTCTAGATCACACTTTGATATTTTTGCATGATAATAAGGTCAACATCGTTGGGAGAGGTTTTCTTATCATGACGGGTCTACAAGGGGAAACTGACCTTTGAGTTGTATTTTGCAGTGGCTTAAAATTAGTCAACAATACGAACGTCGACACCTAGTTCGGTAAGTGCTGTGAGGTAACTTTGTGGAATGCCTCGGTCAGTGATCAGCACATCAATTTGTTCAGGGCGAGTAATTAAGCAAAAGCTTTGACGATTAAACTTGGATGAATCAGTTACAGCAATAACCATTTGAGCAGCCTCAACCATTTTACGGTTGATATCTGCTTCACCTTGATGTGGTGTGGTGATCCCAGAGTCGATATCAAAACCGTCGACGCCTAGAAACAGTTTATCAAAACGAAATCCCGCCAGCAGTTCTTCTCCGGTGCTGCCATGTAGTGAGTAAGAGCCTTCACGCATCGTGCCTCCACTGACCATCACCTCAATATCTGGGTGGTTGGCAAGTTGATAGGCGATATGAATTCCGTTCGTCATGACGGTAAGGTGTTTTTTATCTTGTAGGTGGTGGGTAATTTGCTCGGTGGTTGATCCAGAGTCCAAGATCAGCTTATCCCCATCATCAATGAGTGATGCAGCATAAGTGGCAATAGCGGATTTCACATGACTATTTATTTGTTTCTTGTCTTTAAGTGGTTTGTCAAAAGCAAATTGCCTATTGATCAAAGCACCACCATAACAGCGGGTGACACAGCCCTGTTTTTCGAGATAATTGAGATCATTACGTATAGTGACTTCAGACACGGAGTATTGTTTTGCAAAAGAATTCACATCACCTTTTTGATGCGTTTGAATATGCAGAAGAATAGCTTCACGTCGCTGGGCTGTTGTAGTCATATTTAGGTAGGCATAAAAAATGATGTCGTCATTCTAGCAATATCTGGATGGATATACTCTTCTTAATTGAAGGTACAGCTTTGTGGCCACTTGCTTGTCGGTCTATTGAGCGGATAATTTGGGTTAGCTTGTATTTAGCAAGAAGTTCGGAACAACTCCTTTTTCTTCAAGTGTCTTAAAGGCCATTTGAAAGCGTTCGACTAGCTTAGATTCAGTATCTTTATGGAAAGCAAAGTATCCGTCCTGGTTTTTAGTAGATGAAGCATTTACGTATATTGATTTAAAATCGCTCTCTTCATAGCCAAGTGTTTTGATGTAATAGAAGGTTTGAAAGTGCTTGTAGTAAATTGCAGCAACCCTGTTGGCAACCAGCATTTGTAATAAAGAGCTGCCTGAGTTTAATCGATGCAATTTTTCTTCTTGTCCTCCATTCTCTAAAAAAATCTCTTCGCTAATGTCTCTGTTGATGATACCGATAGACTGTTTGCAGAAAAAGCTATTGACTTGGTTCATTGTGGAAATCGGTGATTGAATATCCTTTTTAACCGTTAAGACTAGACGGTTATTGGCTTTGATAGGGCCAACCCACTGGAAACCTAACTTTTCACGGCTTTTAGGCTTAGCGTTAGAAAACAGGGCCGTGCCAGAGCGATGCTCTAAGTAATTCATGCCTCTCGCCCATGGTAAAACTTGGATTGCGCTCCTCGTTTCATCTGTCTCGAGTTCTGCCCATATGGCTTCGAGTAAGTCGATATAAAAGCCTTTAACCTCACCATTTTCTGTATAGCTCCAGGGAGGAAACTCTTCAGTTACCCATGTGGTCATCCCAAGATTGATCTTGAGCTTTTGTGGGATACGTTGAATATGAGTAACAAGGCAATGATGAGTCGGAGCATTAATCCTACGCTAGTTTTATAACGACATAATATCAGTGTAGTCGTGATCCTAACCCTTTAGGGCAAATATTCTAACTGTGACTTGTATTCTAATTTGCTTCGTCTATATGTTTAAGAACCAGCAATTTTGCTCCATGGAGGAATCAAACGTATGTGGCGATCCAGTGTTCTCATATTTGGGTTATTGATATTTAAAGTAGTGCAAGCTGAACCTATCGATATCAGTGAACTCAAGGAAGAATATATTAGACCTGAATCGATTCCATTCCCAGAAGATAACCCTTATTCGGAAGCAAAGCTAGTATTGGGAAAGGCACTGTACTTTGACCCTAGATTGTCGGACTCAGGAACCCAGTCTTGTGCGACATGCCATAACCCAAGTTTTTCATGGGGTGATGGAATGGGCCTTGGAGTCGGGCATCAACACTAAAAGCTGGGTCGAAAGTCTCCAACTATTCTAAACCTCGCTTGGGATGAAATTTACATGTGGGACGGCCGGAAAGATACCTTGGAAGAACAAGCGTTAGGCCCCATGGAGTCAGCCGCAGAGATGAATTTGGATATGGAACAATTACCTATTATTTTAGGTAATATACCCGGCTATGCCGTCCTGTTTAAAGAAGCGTTTCCGAACCAATCCGATCCTATTTCAGCGAAGAACGTAGCTAAGGCCATAGCCACTTTTGAACGTACCGTTGTCTCAGGTGAAGCCCCATTCGATCGCTGGATTAAAGGTGACGAAGCAGCTCTTTCTGATGAAGAAAAGCAAGGCTTTATTGTATTTAACTCCAAGGGTGGTTGCGCGGGTTGTCACTCTGGCTGGGCTTTTTCGGATAGTAGTTTTCATGATATTGGACTTTCATCGGAAGATATTGGACGAGGTAAGTTGCTGCCAAAAATAGAGAAAATGCAGTTTGCATTTAAAACTGTAGGGTTAAGAAATATCGCTCTTCGTGCACCTTATATGCATGATGGATCAATTGAAACTCTTGAAGGTGTCGTTGACCACTACAACTCTAAGTTTATTCGGCGTCCAAGTCTCTCTGATGAAATAGAGCCATTGAACCTCACCAACGAAGAGAAAAAACAATTAGTCGCGTTCTTGAAAACATTAACCAGCCCGGATGAAGGTGTTTCGGTGCCTGTGTTACCAAGGTAAAGGTTGAGGCAACCATGAAAATTATCATATCGTTAATTATTTCTTTATTTTCAGCTGGTTTATTGGCTGCCACAGACGTTATTGAAGGCGAGCAAGCCAGAGTCAGCTATGAAGCTGCGCAAGATGGTTCACTCGCATTGATTCAAAAAAGAAAAACGTTCTATTTAAAACAGCCTGATCAGAAGAAATTAAAAAGAAAGCCGACGGAAATCACTGTCAAAGCAGGTGAGGTTATATACATACTCAATAGTGAGAAAAAAATCACCCACAATATATATGACGAAAGTGATGAGTCTTGGGTTTTAACTGCTCAAGAGCCCGGTGATATTGCAGCTGTAACTTTTAATGATAAAGGTGAACACAACCTAAAATGTGCCATTCACCCGAAAATGAAACTAAAGCTGATAGTAGAGTAGCTTATGATTAAGCTGACGATAAAGAAAACCCTAATACTAAGCTTCCTCGTCATATTTTTCTTAATATTGGCTGTTTCTATATATTCTCTAACTTCGTTTATTAAGCTTGGTAAATATGTTGAGAATATATACCAAGGACCTCTACAAACAATTAGTTATTCTCGTTCAGCGCAAGTCAACTTTGGTTTAATGAGAAATGCCTATCTTACGATTAAGGCAAATGATGGAGAGATTGACGAAGAAGAGATGATTGATCTCATGGCAGAGTATTATGAAATCGGAATTGAAGATCTAGGGGTTGTTGAAGAATGGTCAAAGGAACAAAAATCCCTTGTTTTAATGAAGGAGATTATAGATCTCTCGACTCAGATTTATGACTCTCTTTCGGCAAGTATAGATGGAGAAGGAATCGATAATGCTTTGCTGACAGAGCAGTTTGATGAGTTGAATGAATCCTGTGAATTATTGGTTGAGTATGAGGCGACTTACGGATTCCGGTTTGTTCAATCGGTAGGTGTGGAAGTGCAGAAGACACCCATGGTATTTGGAACGATATTTTCTCTATCGTTGGTACTCATAATACTCCTCGCTTATTATGTTGTTCGCTCAATAAACAAACCACTGAAACACCTTGTTCATAAATTGAGTTTACTATCGTCTGGTGACTTAACTCAAGTCCCGACGGTGTCGAAAAAAGGTGATGAGTTTAGTGTCATTTCACAAAGCATTAGAAGCTTAATCGTTGCCATTGAAAATATTATTGTCTCTATTAAAAGCAATGTGTTGAACCTTAACGAAAAGTCAGAAGATATATTATGTCACTCGACCAACACTAAAGAGTCAGTGACCGAGCAGAAAAGTCTTGCTAATCAAACCTCAGACACAATGAAAATTGCGCAGGATAATACTCATGAGGTGCTTGATTGCATCTCTGAATCTGTTAGCGATCTAAGGCAAGCATCAGAATCAGCAGAACAAGGTAAAGTTGTTGTTGCTGATACAGTTTCGAATGTAAAAGTGTTGTCTGAGCAATTTGATCTCGTTTCAGCACAAATAGTCGAATTAGAGTCTGATGTAGAGGGTGTCAATCTCATATTAGAGGCCATTAAAACCATAGCTGATCAAACTAATTTGCTAGCGCTTAATGCAGCAATTGAAGCGGCGAGGGCTGGAGAACAAGGAAGAGGTTTTGCGGTGGTAGCAGATGAGGTGAGAACGCTTTCCAATAGAACTCAAGAGTCGACCAGCCAAATTCATGAAGTATTGGATCGTTTGCAAACCAGCTCTAAAAATGCGATTCAAGCGATGAAGGAAGGAGCAGTGCATACACAAAATACTTACTCAAAAGTGAATCAAGTTGGCGATACATTTTCTGTTATTAACTCCAACGTTGGTAACTTAATGGTCAAAATGAGTAACATTGAAGATAAAACTGCAATTCAACAGGAGACAATAAACAACCTAGATTCTTTGGTTAGAAAGATTACGGGAATCTCTGAATCAACATTAACCAATGCTGAGAAAACATCACTAAAAAGTCATGAACTTAGTGATATCGCTCATCAGCTTAATGACCTAGTATCAAAATTTAAATCTGACAAAGATAACGAGGGGCAAATTTTTTAAAACTCTTGCTGATAGGATAAAGCTTGTAGCTTGAAGAGGTAGTTAAAATTTAGTACTCAACAATGGCTGTGAATTTTACGCCAAATAAAGAATTCTAATTTCATTATTGTAACGACCGGTGTAGTGTGGTTGTTTCTACTATGTATCTATAAAAAGATGCTACTTCACGAACTAGCGTCTTTATTCATCTTTACCTGAAACTATTGGCCTCCGAGGCTATACCGAGCTAGCTCCAATTCAATTCCGTGCCTTCCCTTGGTATTGTCGGGTAAATACTTGTTTGCAGTGGAGCTGGCGGATATAGGTAAACAGTAAGTGTTGTTCTGCCCATTGTGGAAATGCTAAGTGAAGGCAAAACATAGCGTAAAACGCATCTGTCCACCAACCTTAACACCGAATCGCAAACTGGCGATTCTACTTCATAGCAGAATTACTGATTACAATAAGCTCCTAAATCTCACACCTGTGTGTATGGTGGGATGAGTGAAAAGTCTCAGAAGCAACTGCTCATTGAAACTATCAATAGCACCAACTGTTCACTCGTTGATAGCCTTTCAATGCTAACTCTTTTCGGCTCCTTCCATAAAGAGTACTGAAGCTTCAACCCGGTTACGTCCAGAGTTCTTTGCTTTGTAAAGGGCTGTGTCTGCCGCTTCATAGAGCTGTTCAATTTCGTAATTCGATGCATTGGTGGTTACCAAACCAAATGATGCTGTCACTACAGATGCGACACAACTGTGTTTGTGCTCGATCTGAAGGTGCTCAATGGCTGCTCTTAGTCTCTCGACAAATGCTGCAGCTTCTTCGGGGGATAGGCTAGAGAAAATAATACCAAACTCCTCACCGCCGAGCCTGAAACAATAGTCGGATGCTCGATGACAATGTGATTTTAAAGTTTTGGCAATATCAATCAGCTGGCTATCACCATTGTGATGACCATAGTTATCGTTGTATTGTTTGAAACTGTCCACGTCCAGAATGACAAAGCTAAGCCAATCATTGCTGCGTTGCGCTCTGCGAATTTCATCTGGCAACACTTTGTTGTAGTGACGTCGATTATAGAGGCCTGTCAGAGGGTCGGTGATAGATAGCTTCTCTATTTTTTTCTTTTCTTGTCGCAATTGCTCTTCAATGACTTTTCGCTCAGCAATTTCACTATTTAATTTGAGATTTAGGTTCGATAGTTTTTTAGTCCAGTAACTGAGGAATACTAATAGCACTATAGATATAGCGATAACCTTCCAGACCAAGCTGTAATCAAAGCCATGGTCATACCGCAACGTTACCCAACGGGAATAGATGATATTTTTTTCGTTTTCCGAAAGTGAATCTAGCGCTTTTTGCAAAATAGTA
This sequence comes from Vibrio marisflavi CECT 7928, assembly GCF_921294215.1. GTDB lineage: Bacteria > Pseudomonadota > Gammaproteobacteria > Enterobacterales > Vibrionaceae > Vibrio > Vibrio marisflavi. Next base: position 1,096,209 of record NZ_CAKLDM010000001.1, on the reverse strand, counting down.
TGCAGTATTGGCCAATCACTGCGTACTGCCATGCTGAGATCGAAATGGTAAGGAGTAGCGCCTGAAATTTTTAAATGGGTGAATCCATCACGTCTTATCACATAGTTGGCTGTCGCGATATTGCCAACATAGGCTTTCACTTTGCCAGAGGATACTGCCTCTAGGGCTTCTGAAACGGTTTTGGCTTCAAATAACTTAATTCTAGGATGGTTTTCTCGTAGCATTTCATGAGAAGCGTACCCTTTTACAATGGCAACTTCCGCATCGTTTAACGCATCAATATCACCAATAAAAGGGATATCTTGGTTAGTAATGATCATCATTGGAAAGCTGAGATACGGGCGCGTGAACTTCAAATAACTTTTGCGCTCAGGAGTAATTGCTAGAGCGGGATACATATCTAGCTCTCTGCGTTTAGCTGCCTCAACAACCTCTGACCAACTCATATTGATGCTAGGGCGTAATTCAACACCAAGTCGCTCGGCTACTAGCTTGATATAGTCTGCTGACATGCCTTGATAAACCCCTAACTCATTAACAAATTCAAATGGGGGCCAATCTATATCGATAGCCAATCGAAAGGTGTCGTGTTGTTTCAACCACTGTAGCTCTTCTTCGGTTAGCTTGAGTGCTTTAGTGTTTTGATAGTGAGTATCGAGGAGATATTTAATACTGAAGTTGTATAGTTGCTCTGAGTTTCGCTCTTTCGAGAGTTCATTGAAGTCAATACGTTGCCAATTATCATCCGTGAAGCTTTGGAACATTTTGATGTTTTGGTGAGTAATTGGATACATTTGTGTGTGAAATTGAGTCGACTCGGAAACAAAGTCGTTTCCCTGAAGGTAATCTTTTAGTAGCACTATTCCCCATGCTGCTTCAGTGAAATGGCCGCCGACCGAAATATAGTTGGGCTGTTTTTTGATTGTTTGTAGGGCTTCAGGTTGCCAATCGATACTACCGACGAGAATAGTATCTTTTGGCAAGGAGAGCTCTTCAATTGCATCTTTCACCCCTAGGCCAAGGTTATCTGAAGCTGCCCAGACCATATTTATCTCAGGGTGTTTGCGATAATACTCCATAAACTGATGTTTCGATTCACTGCGGCTCCAATTCACACCAGCCTCAGTTTCAGCGACAATAGAGATATTCGGGTTATGTTTGATGAATTGATGTAGCCCTTGGTTTCGTTGCTGGGCAGAAATTTCCTTCATATTGCCATTAATGACCAGCATGTTGATCTGTTCGAGTTTGCGCTTTTTCGCTTTAAGTAAAAGTTGCTCTGCTAAATGTACCCCAGCTTCTTCATCATCTGGGGTGACACTACCAACCCAGTATTGATATTTTGTGCGGGGAATCAGGTCACGAGAAGTGAATACTGAGTTGTACAAGATACTCGGAACTTTATAGCGCTCGGTTATGGCAAGGATCTGCTCTCCGATCTGCTCGTAGTTCATAAATAGGACGCCATCGATTCCCTGCTGGCAGGCTTTTCGACTTGTCGCAACATGATCTGAGTTTGATTGTCTGCGCTATAGACTTTAAGGGTTACGCCAAGATCATTGGCTGCGGCTTGGGCAAATTCTACTTGAGATTTCCAGAACGGTGTCTCACTACGCGGAATAAACAGCGCAAATTCCATAGCGATGGCTTGCATGGGTATCAATAGGTAGAGAACCAGCGTTGTGAGAGTCTTCATCATCACCGTAAGAACGACCGTTTTTGAAAAGTATAGCAGCAATATATTGGTCTAAATTCATAAGACAAAGAACGGACATTAGCTGACTGAACACTCAGAATTTTGGATTAACTTCCACCAAATCATACATAGTCTATTCTTTTATATAAATAAAACGGATTAATTTGGAAGGTGGCTTCTCGTACTCATCTGCGACGAGAGCCAATACATGCACTCGAGAATATCGACCCTTGTCACAAACATTAAACTGAAACTAGTGCTAATACTCGGCGCGAGTCACCTACTTCATGGGTGCAGTGAGCAAGCCTTCGCGGATTCGACAACGCCTGAAGCTTTTAATATTACTTCTGTGGAAGCCTCTTCAAACTCGATAAAGACCTTTGATGTAGTGTGGGGTGAAAGCACCAACGCGAATTACTATCAAGTTTGTCTTTATGACAATACCCAAACAGACAATTGTTTAACACTTGGTAGCACGACTACCAACACAAACCAAACCGTCACACTTGATGACACATTGCTAGGCTCGGAGCTTGAGTTTTTTGTCATTGCTTATAATGGAACCGAACAAACCTCGAGCTCGATGGTGACACCAGACAGCGCAACCATAGTTGCTGCCATTGGTTATTTTAAAGCCTCTAATACCGAATCTGATGACAACTTTGGTGTTTCTGTTTCATTGAGCTCAGATGGCAACACGTGGGCCGTAGGCGCTTATTCTGAAGATTCCGATGCTACAGGAATTGATGGAAATGGATCGTCCAATGCTGAGTTATTGTCTGGGGCAGTGTATGTTTTCATCCGCAGTAGTAGTACATGGACACAGCAAGCCTATGTGAAAGCATCGAACACTGAAAGTGTTGATCGGTTTGGCTTTTCTGTTTCGTTGAGTTCAGATGGCAATGCAATGGTTGTGGGAGCTTATGGCGAAGATTCTGAAGCTACAGGGGTTGGCGGCAATGAGGCACTCAACGGAGCAGGTTTGTCAGGAGCCGCATATGTCTTTAGCAGAAGTGGCAGCACTTGGTCACAGCAAGCTTATGTCAAAGCCTCCAATACCGAAGCCAATGATAATTTTGGTCGTTCTGTGGCAATAAGTTTAGATGGTAATACGTTGGCAGTAGGCGCAAATGGTGAAGACTCGGAGGCCACTGGTATTGATGGAAATGAATCACTGAGTAGTGCTACTGAGTCCGGGGCAGTGTATGTTTTTACTCTAAGTGGCAGTACTTGGTCACAGCAATCCTACATCAAAGCCTCTAACACTGAGGCTGACGACAACTTTGGTATTTCTGTTTCTTTGAGTTCTGATGGCAATACGTTGGCAGTGGGCGCGAATGGTGAGGACTCTGAAGCTACAGGTATTGATGGAACTGAATCGGTCAATGGGGCGCTGCAGTCAGGAGCGGTGTATGTCTTTAGCAGAAGTGGTAGCACTTGGTCGCAGCAAGCTTATGTTAAGGCTTCCAATACCGAAGCTGATGATAATTTTGGCGCTTCTGTTTCCATTAGCTCTGATGGCAATACGCTGGTGGTAGGCGCTGATGGTGAGGACTCTGAGGCCACTGGCATTGATGGAAATGATTCGCTCAATGGTGCACTCTCCTCGGGAGCGGCGTATGTTTTTAGCAGAAGTGGTAGCACTTGGTCACAGCAAGCCTATGTGAAAGCATCTAATACTGCGGCTGATGACAACTTTGGTGTTTCTGTTTCAATCAGTTCTGATGGCAATACGTTAGCAGTGGGAGCAACTGGAGAAGACTCAGAGAGCACGGGCGTTGATGGAGACGGAACGGTTAACGGGGCATCAGCATCAGGGGCGGTGTATGTCTTTAGCAGAAGTGGTAGCACTTGGTCACAGCAAGCTTACTTTAAAGCGTCCAATGCTGAAGCTGATGACAACTATGGTGCGTCTGTGTCATCAAATTCAGACGGTAGTACTTTGGCAGTGGGTGCCGATGGTGAAGATTCAGAAGCAACCGGCGTTGAAGGTGATGAAACAGTCAATGGTGCTTCAGCATCAGGAGCTGTGTATCTGTACTGAATGTATCCGTATAGGTAATGAACATAATAGCCACTGACTTAGGTCAACCAGAATCTAGATTTGAAACAGTCTTGCGTTAGTTAAAGAATTCTAATTCCACTATTGCAACGACTGGTGTAGAGTGGCCGTTTTTACCATCTTGTATCTATAAAAGTATGCTATTTCGCGAACTAGGCCTTTGTAACTCTTTATGTGAAACCGTTGAACAGTTGGGTTATACCGAGCCAACTCCAATTCAATCCAAGGCGATCCCGCTGGTATTATCGGGTAAAGACTTGCTAGCAGCGGCACAAACGGGAACAGGCAAAACTGCAGCGTTTTCATTGCCAATCATTAATCAAATGCTTAAAGAGCCGATTGCCGTCAGCAGCGAGAAAAAAGTACGTTGCTTAGTTTTAGTGCCAACCCGCGAACTTGCACAACAGGTCTTTGAGGCTGTGGTTAGTTTTAGTAAGGAAACCAGCCTGCGATGTGTTGCTGTTTATGGTGGAACAAGCATAAAAGCGCAAAGGGATGCACTAAAACTTGGCTGTGACATTGTGGTCGCGACACCGGGGCGTTTACTGGACCACCATCACTGTGGGCATATTAGCCTAAAGCATGTAGAACATTTTGTATTGGATGAAGCAGACAGAATGCTGGATATGGGATTCAAACCTGATATCCAGAGAGTTCTTCGTCACCTCAAGCCGCAGCGTCAAACTTTGTTGTTTTCAGCAACGTTTACTCCTCAGATAAAAGAACTTGCTTATAAGCTACTGAATGAACCCGAAGAGGTAGAAGCCTCCGAGCAAAATAGCACAGCGGCCACAGTAAAAGAGATGCTATATCCAGTTGATAAGCAGAAAAAAGCCGCGTTGCTTGCCTATTTAATCGGTTCGCGAAACTGGCAACAAGTGTTGGTTTTCACTCGAACTAAAGAGGGTAGTGACAAGCTGGCAAAAGAGCTCAAACTAGATGGAATTAAGGCTGTTTCCATTAATGGTGATAAAAGTCAGGGTGCGAGAACGAAAGCACTAGAAGACTTTAAAACCGGTCAAGTTCGCGCCTTGATTGCAACCGATGTGGCTGCCAGAGGCTTAGATATTCCCCAACTTGATCAGGTTGTTAACTTTGATTTGCCATTCAAAGCAGAAGACTATGTCCACCGTATCGGCCGAACAGGACGAGCTGGAAGAGAAGGCTTGGCGGTGTCGCTGATGTCCCACGATCAAGAGTATCTGTTGACTCCGATAGAGAATTTGTTAGATAGGCGTTTGCCACAAGAATGGCTAGCAGGATTTGAACCTAGCCCAACCCCTGTAAACGACAAGCCTGACCAACCTCGCCAGCGTAAAGGCCGCAATCGAGATAAGCAGAAATTGAAGGCAAAGCTGAAAATACATGCAGGGCGCGGTAAAAAGAAAAGTTAATTGAAAAGAGGCGAGAGAGCCGAATGCCAGTCAGTTTAACTGACTGGCATTACCCACAAAAGGGCTTGTTTATGACGAAGAGGCTTAGTTTCTTAGAAGCGGTCTAACGTACAATCAATCCGAGTAAAATACCGACAGCACCAAAGTCAGAATCACTGAAAGTCGTGTTGGCAAAACCAAGGTCTCCAAGTACAGGCATTAGGAATACTGGTAGGAAAGTTATCAATAAACCTTGTGCAAAAGCACCCAAAATAGCACCACGTCGGCCACCTGTCGCGTTACCAAATACACCTGCGGCAGCACCTACGAAGAAGTGTGGTACAACACCAGGGATTATGACAGTTAAGCCCATCATATAAAGTAAGAACATACCAATTAGGCCTGCTGAGAAACTAGAAAGGAAACCAACTAGTACCGCATTTGGTGCGTATGGGAATACCACAGGACAATCTAAAGCAGGTTTTGCGTTTGGCACTAACTTATCAGAGATACCTTTGAACGCAGGCACAATTTCAGCGATCACCATTCGTACACCTTGAAGAATGACGTATACACCACCGGCAAAGGTAATAGATTGCATCAGTGAAAACATAAACCACTGTTTACCACCACTGACTTCACGAACATAGTCACCACCGGCAAACAGACATGTCACGATAAAGATGATGCCCATAGTAAACGAAATCGCTACTGGAGTATCACGCAGGAACAGCAGGCTTTTTGGCACATTCATTTCTTCGGTTGAATGTTCTTTGTTGCCAAATTTGCTGCCAATGAAGCCTGCAAGGACATACGAGAGTGTCGAGAAGTGCCCAATGGCTACATCATCAGAACCCGTCACCTGCTTCATATAGCGATGTGCAATAGCTGGGAAGAAGACCATTACAGATCCCACAACAACAGAACCAAGTGCAATCAAAGGGACGCCACTCATTCCGCTTGAAGACAAAATCGCCGCAACCATCATCGACATAAACAAGGTATGGTGACCTGTTAAAAAGATGAATTTCCATGGTGTGAGGCGCGCAATCAGGATATTCACTACCATAGCAAAGAACATGATCATTGCCATTTCTTTACCGAAGGCTTCTTGTGCAATCGAAACAATCGCTTCGTTGTTAGGCACTACGCCAGTGATGCCAAAAGCATGCTGGAATATAGTAGCGAAATCTCCAAGTGAAGTTACTACAAGACCAGCCCCTGCTCCCAATACGATGAAGCCTAAAATCGTTTTGACTGTACCTTTGATGCATTCAGTGACAGATTTTTTTTGGGCAATTAAACCGATGAGAGCAATGAGGCCGACCAGAACCGACGGTTCTGATAGGACATCATTCATTAAGAAACTAAAGAACTCCATAGCGCCACCTTACATAACACTAAGTTCTTGAAGGGCGGCAGATAAACGCTCTTTCATTGCTACTTTGTCAACCATATTATCGAGTGCGACAATACGTTGCTCGACACCTAACGCGTTAAGCTGTTCAGCGATATCGTTGGTTCCAATGAAAATATCGCAAGCTGTACCTTTTGCAGAGCCAAGATCAATATGATCTACAGAAGCATCAACATTGAGTTCTTTGACAATACTTTTGACGCTCATTTCCATCATTAAGCTAGTACCAAGACCGTGACCACATACAACCATAATTTTCATAATTCAGACCTTTTATTTTAATAGGGGGTATACCCAATTTTGCTTATGGGTTTCTCAGGAGTTTTAGTTAGTATTTTTCGATGATTTCGAGAACATCTTTTGTAGATTGAGCTGTGCAAACAGCATCAACATGCTCTTGATTCATAAACAGCTCAGCCAGTTTAGAGATGGCCTCTACGTGGCTATTACTGTCTGTTGCTGCAAGGGTAACCAGCATTTTTACTGGATCATTTTCTTGTGAATTGAAAGCAACACCATCTTGAATGACGGTAATCGCCAGTGAAAGGCGGTTCACGCCATCTTCTGGACGGGCGTGAGGCATTGCCATGTTTGGGCCGACAACATAATAGGGGCCGAGTTCTTCATGTGAGCGATAAATAGCGTCTACATAACTAGGCTCGATAGAGCCGTTCTCGATCAATGCTTCACAAGATTTGTGGATTGCGTCTTTCCAATCTGATGCATCTTTATGGATGCGAATCACGTCAGAAGTAATCAGTTCACGTAGCATTTGTGTTTCCCATTGGTTATGTCAATGCTGGGTACTCTAGCGATCAATGTGACAACAAAACGTGACAAACCTCGCAAATGGTAGCGCTATCTGGTAGCGTTATCATTGTTTGTGATAGCGCTATCATTTTCTCAAGTTGATTGAGTTTCATATGCTTGTGATCAACATCTAATGGGCTAATATCATTCCCTATAGAGTGCTGTGGTAAGATGGCGCGGCAAAAATAAAAACGATTAAAATTCAGAACAATGAGCGAACCCCGCAAACGAAGAAGTACCGGTAGTATTACCTTGGCTGATGTGGCAAAGAAAGCTGGAGTGGGCACAATGACAGTGTCACGAGCTTTAAGAACGCCAGAATTAGTTTCAGAGAAGCTTAGGGAAAAGATTCAGCAAGTGGTTGAAGACCTAGGTTATATTCCAAATAAAGCAGCAGGTGCTTTGGCGTCTGCAGAAAGCTATTCTATTGCTCTTATTATCCCTTCTGTATTTGAAAAGGCTTGTGCGCTATTTCTGCCAAGGTTCCAGCAAACATTGAACAAAGCGGGCTATCAACTGTTAATTGGATACAGCGATTACTCTATTGAGCAGGAAGAAAAGCTACTTACTACGTTCTTACAAAGCCGACCTGCAGGTGTTGTCTTATTTGGGAGTGAGCATAGTCAACGTACGGGCCAGCTATTGCAAGGATTCAATGCTCCTGTACTCGAAATTGCGGAAATGAGCTCGCATGCCAATTATCTCAATATAGGAATCGATTATTTTGAGGTGGGGAAAACCTGTACCAAACACTTAATTGAAAGAGGATTCAAGAACATAGCGTTTATTGGTGCGAGAGGGAATCACTTTACAATGCAGCGTAAATTACAGGGTTGGCAAAGTGCGATGATAGAAAACTATCTCGCTCCAGATCATTTTCTTACCACCCATGAAGCGCCTTCTTCACAGTTGGGCGCTGAAGGGTTAGCGCAGTTGATGTTACGTGATTCTAACCTGAATGCCTTGGTTTGTAGCCACGAAGAAATCGCGATTGGTGCTTTATTTGAGTGTCATAGGCGAGTGCTTAAAGTACCAACCAATATGGCAATCATTTGTCTGGAAGGCTCCTCAATGGGTGAGCATGCATATCCAAGTTTGACTAGCGCAGAGTTTGACTATGAGCAAATGGGGATACAAGCAGCAGATAAGCTATTACAGGCTATTAAATGTAAACCAGTGGATAAATCTACCCAGGTAGGCTTCAAGCTAATACAACGTGCGAGTACAGCTCTAAACTAATTTTCAATAAACTCATTTAAACGGCTGCCAGCTGAGCAAAATGAATGTATTGATAAGGTTTCTGTAGCTTACAGCACGCTTTGCATACTTCTTTCCGTAAAAGATATTGTGCTTAAACTTCAGTAGCCTAGTTACCATAAAGCAACTCCATTGCTCAAGGCGGAGGCTTATTGCCTGTTCATTAATCCAGAATGTCGACGTCCCGCAATTTGTTAGGCATTACAGTACAGATTCCACTTTTTGTTTTTCAATGACGTTTACGTATGAGGTTATAAGTAGTGATTGGGAGATCGTAAGCGCCGAATATGGTCCCATCGAACTAAGTAACAAAACCCAAGTAGGGAGAAAATCAGTAAGATGGTAGTCAAAAATAATAGTGTTATTTCTGCAATTCTTATATTTACTTTCAAAGGTAATTAATTGACCAGAATTAGTTAATTAAGCAAGTATTAACGCTGTTATTCTTTATTATTGGAAAATTAAATTCACTATAATTTTATCATAGTAGATATTGTGATTAATTATTAGGGAAAAACGTTGACACTATAAGTGGTTATATTAGTTTGTCCGGGGAATTTGATACAACAGTAATAAAGAGAACGAAAAATGAAAAAAATAAGTTTACTAGCCTTAATGATCGCCGGCGTATTACCATTCGCCGCTAACGCTGACGTAGATCAGCCAACTCAAATAGGTAATACGCTTGACGTAACCTTTTATGCGGCAATTAAACCCGAATGTACATTATCAGGTAGTTCAGTTGCTAACTTTAGCCCTACCGGTGATGGTAGTGACCCTAGCGCAGTACAACAGGCCACCGAAACATTGACATTGACAAACTGTTACGTGCCAGGGAGTGCACCTGATATTTATACTAAGTCAGATACTCATTCACTTACGAATGATAATGACGGTAACGATCAAGTCGCATTTAATCTATATACAGATTCAGATTACAAAACAGCGATAACTAGTGAAGGTTCAACAAACCCTGTGCCATTACCAGTAACCTTAGATGACCATACTGGAACTGCAACCGTTTATGCTCAGACTGCCAAGTTCACTGGTGAGAATGCCGCTACATATAAAGGAACTGTAACATTTGAAGTTTATTACTAAACTTTAATCGTAGTAGAAATTAAATAAGATTGCAGTTTATACCTATACTGCAATCTTCTTCATTTCATGGGTTAGGTTAATAACGAGTTAACTTAAACGCTATTGTATTTATATTCACTAGAGTCTTTAAATGAAATTTTTCTTATTCTTGATTTTTATTTTTTTATCACCAATTTGTAATGCACTCCAAATCGACCGTACCTCGTTAGCATATTCACATAATAGTAACATTGAAACGATAAATATTAGAAATAACTCAAGTGAAGCTAAAAGCTATCAGGCATCAGTATATGTTTGGCAAGATACTAATAGGCGACATCAAGTTAAGACATTTGATCTATTCCCATCCCCAACGGTTTTTACTATATCCGCACATGGCTCTCAATCAATTCGAGTTGGGCTATTTACCAAAAATCATTCTCAGGATGTCAAAGGGTATAGGTTGGAAATACAGCAACTTCCTCAAAATGAGTTGATGAGCAAAAATATCAACACTGGTATGCAAGTGCTTTATAGCGTCAATATTCCAGTTGTGGTATTTCCAAAACAACCATTGAACACGCAATGGCATTGGAACTACTTAAAAAATTCTCACCAACTCGTATTTACCAATACTGGCAATAGCATTATCAGCTTTAAAAAGTGTCTTTTTACAGATGATCATGGGGTGACACACAAACCCAAGCAAAGGGTCGCCTATGTATTTCCTGGCCAAACACTCCATATTTCAACGCCAGCCGATAAGAAGATCACCTCAATTTCTCAGAGTATTTATGACTTTAAAAGACAAACCAGTAAAACGATCACACTGCCCCAATAGGCTTTGATACGTTCTTAGTTGACGATAGTTCTAATGAAATATTTCTACAAATCCAAAAACATTTGCTGCCAGTTACTAGCTTTTACTATAGCCATCTTAACTGCTACTAAAGTGCTGGCTGTCACGGAAAGCAATTCTATTATTTTGAATAGTAGTTGCAATGTCCAAGTAAAAGACATTGCATTTGGTTATGTGCGCCGAGGCTCCTCCTCGCCTGCTATCGGCGCATTCAGAATTTTATGTGGGGGAGCAAACCTTAGTGATGGGACAATTGGTTACAGAATATGGCAATCCAATCATCAATTAGAACATACTGAAAACGGAGCTTCTTACTCACTGTATGCCAATGCAAGTCATAGTGCCCCGTTAGGTAATACTCCATTTGGCACCCAAGTTATCAAAGGAACATTTTCAATTCGCAACCGCCATGGAGAGTCAGGCTGGATCCCTTTGTATGCTTCTTTAACGATAGATAGGAATGCACCTCCACAACAAATTAGCCGCTCAATTCCACTTAAATACAGTCTGAACTACCTACTAGGTTAAGTGCTTTAATACCAACAGCAAAGCCAGACAGTGTAATTTTCTAGCTGGCTTTGTTCTTTAGTCAATTTATACATGAATTGAGATGAAATTTATTTTTCACAATACCTTGGCACTAATTCTTACGTTAACTGCTTTTCCATGTTGGGCAGATAACAAAGAGAATATACCTGCTATTTGTGTAGCATCACATGCGACTCCTGTAATTGCAGGTGTCACAATTAACGGTCAAACACAACAACTATCACCTGTTTGTGAAACAAGTAATCAGTTTTGGATCTCTGAGCAACTGTTAAAAAGGTTGGGCGTAGTGGACTTACACGACCTTAAAGAACTGCAGTTACACCAACATCAATTTATCGTTATTAATAAATCTAAGGTAAGTTGGGACCCACACTCACAAAACCTCTCTATCAACTTTCCATCTTGGCGATATAAATTGGCTAGTCACAATGTATACAACAGTCATGCTCACCCTAACTTGGAGCCACAATCAGCTAATGGAGTATTTCTTAACTATAATGTTTCTAGCTCGACCTTCAGTGGCTCGAACAACTTTGACTCTTCTATTTCTACAGAGTTAGGAGTGTTTACTTCACAGGCTGGCTTTTTCAGACAAACATCCGTTTGGAAACCCATCTCGGCTTCTAATAGCGCTTACGATACATCTAAATGGACTCGCTTAGATTCAACATGGCGAAAAGATTTCTGGCATGCACTTTCAACCTTAGAACTAGGAGATTCAACGACAAGTTCAGCTCATTGGGGGGGTAGCAGTAACTTCGCGGGCATCAGCTTTTACAAAAATTATGAATTAAACCCTAAGATTGATGTTCGTGCTTTACCCAGTGTCAGTGAAAGCTCAACACTACCACAAGATGTAAACTTGCAGGTCAATGGCGTTTCTGTAGGTAACTACCAAACCAACCCAGGTGGATTCCAGTTTTATAACATTCCAGTCAATAATGGTTTTGGTACTATTACCGTCAAATCTCAAGATAAAAATGGCAATAGTACTACCTATCAAATCCCATACTTCGCTAGTGACAACCTGCTTAAACCTGGGATATCTAGCTATTCATTTCAGTTCGGAAGTTTGAGAGAAGAGTATGGTACGAATAGCAATATGTATGGCGAATGGACTGCTGTTGGCAATTATAAATATGGAATGAGTCCATATTGGACTTCTGAAGTACATTCAAGCCTTTTTCTTAACCAACAAACCGTAGGTTTTACGCAGTACTTCGGATCAGGGCAGTATGGGACCTTCACGCTCGACACTGGCACTAGCCATAATCATTCGGGTATTGGAAGCTTAGTAGGGGTGGGATACCAGGTTTCCCGCAATCACTATGGGATAAATATCAATTATCAAAGAAATTCTGCAAACTTTGTCCAATTGTCTTCCATACCAACGAATAGCAACTCAGACAATTCAGAGCCAAGTTGTAACGAGTATCAAGCGGGCATTAGTCTCCACGCTCCACTCGGACACATTGCAACACTCTCAACGAGCGTTATCTATCAAAGTGCCATTGACTCCTCACCTTCGTACCACACGTACACGGCTGAAATTAATGCCAATTTATATCGCGGGCTATCAGTCTACTCTAATTACCAAGCTAACCAATCGAACAATGGCTCTTGGTCAGTTAACATGGGGCTTAGTTACTCTTTTGAGCATAGTAATGTAAGTAATCGCTACACGAGTAGTCAAACTAGTGACGACAATACGCTTTCTTTCTCAACTACAACGCAATTGCAATCAGATCAAGCGCTATCGACCCAACTATCTAACACCCACTATATGGAAAGTCATGAAGATAAACAGTCTGCTTCGATTTATCTCAATGGCGGTCAACATGGTGACTACAGCGCTAGCCTATACCGCAGCGACACAGAGAATCAGTTTACCGTAAATGCAAATGGTGGGCTTGTTTGGATGGATAATCAGCTCTTTTCTACCCCAACTCTACAAAATGCGTTTGCGGTAGTTGATACGTCGAGCTTTCGTGGAGTTGGAGTGCGCTCGAACGGAGTAGAACATGGTAAATCTAATTCTAATGGTGTCTATATTATTCCAGACTTACCTTCCTATACAGAAAGTACAATAGGAATTTCCCCTGATATCGCCATGAACTTAAAAGAGATGGATACAAGCTTTAAGGTGATGCCTGCTTATCGATCTGGTGAATTACTCAAGTTTGATATCGAACCTATCCATTATGTTTTGGCACATATAAAAGACCCACAAGGCAAGCCTCTAGAGGCAGGAACTGCGGTAGAAGTCTATACCTCTAGTGGCGAAGAGAGGAGTGTTTTGGGTAATGGTGGACTGCTTTACTTATCGACAACAAGCCAGTCACTTAAGGTTGTAGTTCTTACGGGCGAACAAAAGGGCGAAACTATTGAAGGGCATTATACACCTAACCAGGATATGGTGGTTCACCTTAGCAAATTGGCTATCACTCATGCACCCAAAATAGGGGAGACCAGCCAGAACAATATAGCCATTGCTACCAACAAAAGTATTGGCAGGGAAGCGAGCATTGATAGGGAGATGAGTATTGAAAGGGGAGAGTTACATGCCCTCCGCTCTCATAAAGAGCAATATGTAGACAAAAATTGTCTAGCGAACCACATTTCACCCGAGTTAATGGAGTACAGAAGTACAAACTTTGCATCCAAACACGTTGGGTATTTCGAACAAATGTTTAGTAAATATCGATCCTACTTTGTAGGGGAGCGATATGTCTCTACTCAGATTGTGTCGGACAACGCGCGTAATGCATGAAATTGAGATAGAAGAGCCTTCGTAGCTTTCACTACAAGGGCTCTAGGAGCATTATCTATGCACGATTAAATTTCCCAACTTTTAAGGAGATGGTTTAATTGCTCTTTATTTTCAACCGAAGAAACTAACCGTTTTTGTAGTTCGATATTCTCGTCAAACATTTCATCAAAGAGCTGATACCCACACTTGGTTAGTTCGACGATGATACTACGCCTATCAGACTGACTATGCGTTCTTTTAATTAGTCCTTTACCTTCTAGTCTATCTAAGCGGTTGGTCATTGCTCCAGACGTTAATAGTAAGGAGTTAAGTAACTCTGTAGGTGTCAATTGGTACGGCTTTCCTGCTCGTCTCAAAGTGGCGATAACGTCAAATTCCCCCTTTTTTAAACCATACTGTTTGTGAAGTGCGCCTAGTTCGACATCAAGTTTCTTGGCAATTCGAATCATCCTAGCGATAACCTCAGTGGCTAATATTTCTACCTCAGGTATCTCGTTGTGCAACTGTTCGATGATTGTATCTACGGATTTTGGAGCCATGGAGCTGTGACCTACACTAATTTAATCTTTATATAAAGATACTTTACATCAATCAAAAGTGGAAGTACCATGCTTACATAATTTATCTTTACGTTGAGATACTTTTTATGAACTTTGTTTTTGCATTTGTAATTTATTTCGTTTGGGGTACATGTTACGCAGTCGCGCAATATACCGTGCCAAACTTCCCGCCTTTGCTCTTAGCCTTGATTCGAGCGTTGCCAGCTGGATTGTTATTTTTAGCGATTAAACCTTCATTTCCTAAATTTGAGCATCATAGGTCGTTAGCGATTCTAGGCTTGATTAACATTGCCATTTTCTTTGCGCTAATTTTTGTTATGGCAACGACTCTTCCAGCAGCAATATCGGGCGTTGGTATGATATCTGTCCCCGTATTTGCAATGATTTATCAAGTGATTTTCTTAAGGAAAAAGCCCTCTGTTGTTGAAGTGATTTCAGGCATTATGTTAATAATTCTGGCTTATTTACTATTCAATCCAGGTAGCATGAAGTTGAACCCAATCGGTCTACTTGCCCTGCTTGGTGCCATCATCTGTATTGTGGTAGGTAGTAACTTGACTAGAAAAGCGGGTAAGCATCTTCATTGGTGGACAATTATCACTTGGGAGCTGTTATTTGCAGGTATCGCGCTCATCATCGCCAATATAGTGGCTGTTGGAATTAACCCACATCCTTACGTTGAAGCGTTCGCGCACTTTGACTTGAAAAATCTTATCGGTTTGTTGTGGATAATCATTGTAACTAGCGCGTTTGGTTATGGTTTCAGTGTTTGGTTACTGCAAGATATGTCAGTTGTCGACTTTACCTTTGGTAATATTGCCAATCCAATTGCAGGGGTATTAAGTGGCTACCTTCTACTCAATAATACTTATTCTCTTCCCCAATATGCGCTCATGGCCGGTATGGTTGTCGTTGCTCTTATCCCTCAAATCGTAATTAAGATAAACACAAATCAGAAAAATCACAGACTGAAGTCAAAAGCTGATTTGACTACTGAAAAATCGATCTTGAGATGAAGTGGATACTTAAGCACTAGACTATTTGATTTATTAAAAATAGAATTCATGCGCGCTGCACATGATTTCAGTCAACTTAAGAGACAATACTATGATTGTAGAAAATGTGCTTCCTGAATCTTACGCAGAAATGCTTGATGTTTGGGAAAGCTCAGTCCGAGCGACTCATGATTTCATATCAGAAGAAGATATTGAGTTTTTTAAGCCGATTATCATCGAACAAGCCTTCCCTGCTGTGACATTAAAATGTGTAAAAGGTGAGAGTGGGTCAATTCTAGGATTTATTGGGATCCATGACTGCAAGATTGAAATGCTATTCATTTTAAATGAAGCAAGAGGTCAAGGTGTCGGTAAAGTGCTACTTCAATATGCAATTCAAAAACTTGGAGTAAGCAAGGTTGACGTGAACGAACAGAACCCTTTGGCTGTAGGTTTTTACGAGCATATGGGTTTTAAACTGGTATCACGTTCTCCTGTCGATGATATGGGCAAACCATTTCCAATTCTGCATATGACGCTATAGCGCCTGCAACTGCTGCCGAGCGGGCAGCAGTGACTTAGCAATAAAGCTACTTAAACACCTTCTCTTCTTTCACCCAAATAGCAACTTCTACTCTGGAGCGTAAGTTGAGTTTCTTGAGCAAGGACTTAACGTGAACTTTCACTGTGCCTTCACTGATGTCTAGTTCTTTGGCAATCATTTTATTAGTCAGCCCTTTACTTAAGAGGCGTACCGTTTCTAGCTCTCGGCGAGTAAGATTTTCAATGCTCCGGTTGTTGGATTTTGGACGCATGCCTTCTAGCAGCAGTGGCGCAAGCTCTGGGCTGAGTACCATGTTGCCGTTACAGGCTTTTTCAATGTTTGCCAGCAGTTCTTCTGGCTCCATATCTTTAAGCAAGTAACCGTCGGCACCGGCTTTTATTAGTGTGGTGAGATCGCCTTTGTAGTCTGAGACGGTAAAAATCACCACACGACTAGAAATGTGTTGATTTCTTAATTCTTCAAGAGTCTCAAGGCCATTCATCACTGGCATATTCAAATCAAGCAAGATCAAGTCGGGTTCATACTGCTTAGCCAACTCAATGCCAGTAGAACCGTCGTTTGCGATACCAACAACTTGCATGGTTTCAGTTGAATTGATGAGAAATTGCAGGCCACTGCAAAGGGTAGGGTGGTCGTCAATCAGTAATACGCTAGATTTGATGTTTTCTGTCGTCATCGGTTTTATTTGCTCCAGCCTATGGTCAATTGTATTTCTGTGCCCTCATCAGAAGAAGAGCGGATATTTAAATGACTATCGATTAGCAATGCTCGCTCTTTCATAATATTAATACCATGATGATTTGGCTTACTTTCTTGAATAATTCCAACACCATTGTCTGAGATAGTAACGGTGATGTCTTGCTTTGAGTCGTTAGGTAAAATAGACACTCTCACGTCGGTTGCGTTCGCATGTTTATAAACGTTATTTAGCGCCTCTTTTACAATAAAGACTAAATTAATTTCCTGCCGTGGTGTTAGCAGTCCTGTTATCGGCACTAGAGTATAATCAATATTAAACCCAAGTCGATGGTTAAAATCAGTAATGATATTTTTCATTGTTGTAGAAAAATCATTGTCGTTTAACTGTAGTCTGAAAGTGGAAAGTAGCTGGCGCAATTGAGAATAGGCGCTGCTGGTTTCTGTGCGTATATCTTGAATAATATTGATTTGTGTTTCGGTCAAATTGTCTTTTTGCATTTGCAATGCACTGATACGCATTTTTAATGACGATAGAGATTGAGCAATAGAATCGTGCAACTCTCTGGCGATTGCCGCGCGTTCTTCCGCTAACACGAGGTTTTCTTTTACTTTTGCTTGCTGTTTTGAAGCGATTGAACGTGTGATTTGATCAGCTAAGGCTTGAATTAAGTTTTTGGCTATCGTGGTATTTTGATCCGACTGATAAAACTCGATATGCAGAGCGCCATAATGTTTGTGTTCATCGAGCAAAACGCACTCAAAATGATCTTCAGGTGGAATGCCGTCTTCTGCAATTTCTTGGATACTGTGTTTAGAGATATTCTCTTCCTCTGAGTGAATATCTAGCGTGACACTTTTGCTATTGGTGATGTCCTTCAACTCATGAAGAATAGGAGCGTAAAGCTTGTTGTCGTCTAGGTGAGGTTTAGAAATAAGTGTCCCGCTGGCTCTGAACATAAAGTCGAGCAGTCGGTTTTTATAGGTTAAATTGTTTGTTTTTTCGCGTATTTTTTCTTCCAAGCCAGTATGAGTCAGCTTGATCTCCTCAGCCATATCATTGATTACAGAACCTAATACGCTGAATTCACCCTTATAGTCTTTCGCGTTGCATCGCGCTGTTAAATCGCCAGCTTTTAGTGCGGCAATAGCGCGCATTAAATCTTTCCAAGGGAGTAGTATCTTTAGCCTCAATTGGATAGCGATGAAGATAAAAAGAAGCAAGGTGATAGCTAAAAAGGAATATAAAGATGCTCTTAAAATCAGAACCTTATGCTCTGTGTCGCGATCGTAAGTGTTCACTAGGTGGTCAATGCGGTGTTCGAATTCTGCAATCATGTTACTTTCTTCAGTAATGCTGGTTGCTTTAAGAAGAGAAGGTTTTACTTGATTAAACCAAAACGCAATAATTTCCTTTTGGCTATTTTTGATTGAGTCGTCATTCCAATACGAGTCCAAGATAGGAGATGCGGTATCAGCCTCTAATTGCTCGATATAGTGCATATCTTCCGGTTTTAGAGGGACTTTAGACAGTAAGCGGTAGCTTTCCATGCGCATGTGGCCAAGTCGATTAATTTCGTGCCCATCGCCTTGAATGTTTCCAGATATCCAAATGCAAATAGAAATACTGATGATGGCTGAAATGCTAAGAAACATCATGGAGAGAAACATGACTCCGGTTACGGAGGACGAGCTAAACTCGAATTTATTTGTATTCACTTGAACCATTTAAACTCTCTAGGTCACAGACCCTAGTTACAGATTACTCTTTATTTTAAGTGTTTTATTTCATATTAGAAATATCACTACCACCAAAGATATATATGCCTTCTTGTGATTTTCTTCAAATTGGAAGTTTTAGTGTAGCTATTTGTTTTTTATAAAAAATAATTCAATCAATTAATACCTAATTATAGGTAGTTTCGATAGTTTGCACAAAATCCAATAAAACGCGGGTTGATTGAGATCATTAATGACAAAAGAAATATGAGTATAACAGAGCAAAATATCCTCATCATTGGTAGTTAATATTATGGCTAAAGCAAATACTCAAGGACGGGCTAACGGTTTAATCACCGAGTGGCACCCAGAAGATAAATCATTTTGGGAAAATGGAGGCAAAAAAATAGCGAATAAAAACCTAATTATTTCAATAATATGCTTATTACTATCTTTTTGTGTATGGATGCTATTTAGTACAGTAGCTATTAGTTTAAATAAGATAGGTTTTCACTTTTCTACCAGTAAACTATTTATGTTAACCGCATTACCCGCGGCTTCAGGTGCTATTATGCGAGTGCCGTTTTCTTTTATGGTACCTATTTTTGGTGGTCGTTTATGGACAACGCTTTGCACCGCATTTTTGGCTATTCCAGCGTTATGGTTAGGGTTTGCTGTTAATGATCCAACAACGCCGTACTCTACTTTCGTATTGATTTCGTTACTTTGTGGTGTTGCAGGCGGTAACTTCGCGTCAAGTATGGCCAATATCAGCTTCTTCTATCCAAAAAAGCAGCAAGGTACATCACTTGGACTAAACGGAGGGTTAGGAAACCTTGGCGTCAGCATCATGCAGCTTTTTGCACCGTTGGTTATTACAATTGGTATCTTTGGTGAGTCAGGCACTACTTTATTCGACGGCTCAAAAATTTATGTTTCGAATGCAGCATTTATGTGGGTACCGCTAGTTCTCATTGCTGCAGCGTTAGCTTGGTTCGGTATGAACGATCTCAAGGTAGCTAAGTCTTCTTTGAAAGAGCAGTTACCCATTTTAAAACGTCCACATATGTGGATTTTAAGTACTCAATACTTTTGGACATTTGGATCGTTCATCGGGTTTTGCGCAGGTTTTGCCGTTCTTACAAAAACACAGTTCCCTAAAGTAGACATTATTGAATACGCTTTCTTAGGCCCACTGATCGGTTCATTGATGCGCCCGATTGGTGGTGTATTAGCGGATAAATATACTGGCGTTCGAGTGACGGCGTTAAACTTTGTGGCAATGATTGTTTTTTGTGCTGTGGTATTGATGGCGTTGCCTTCGGCGACATCAGAAGGTGATTTCGCACTGTTCTTCGCTGCTTTTATGTTCTTGTTTGCAACGGCTGGTTTAGGTAGTGGCTCGGCATATCAAATGATCGCGGTCACGTTCAGAAAGATCTCGGTAGAGCGTGGCTTAGCCATGAAACACACACAAGAAGAAGCAGAAGACGAAGCAATTAAAAGTACAGCTGCAGCACTTGGGTTTATTTCAGCAATCGGTGCCGCTGGTGGCTTCTTTGTTCCTAAGTCATTCGGTACAGCTATTGCTTTGACTGGCTCTCCAGTTGCTGCTTTGCTGATATTTATGGCTTTTTATGTTGTGTGTATCCTAATTTGTTTGGGTGTATACGGCCCTAAAAATAGAGAGCTACACATGCGTACGGCTTAGCTCTCCCAGTTAGCACATTTGAAAAGGTCAGCATCGCTGACCTTTTTGCGTTCTGAAGTCACAAATGCCTACTACCCCCAAATATCCTGCAGTCTTAACTCTTTTATTGTTTCGTTGCTAGTTTCTTAAAATATCCAATAAAAACAATGCCTTACTTTTGGTTTGAGTATACCTAATAGTAGGTAGTTTTGCCTGTTTTTTGCCAGTTAGGCACCGAGTTAAGTTGATCCTTATCAATCAGGTGATATTCGCTACTGATTACTCTAACGCTAATTATTAATTCGCTTGATAAATATGCGATTAGGAGTACTTGGCGCATGAGTAAATTTCTCGACAGATTTCGCTATTTCAAACAGCTCAATGGTACCTTTGCTGGTAAACACGGCCAGACACTTGATACAAACCGTGATTGGGAAGATGGCTACCGCAGTCGCTGGCAGCATGACAAGGTTGTGCGTTCAACGCATGGTGTGAATTGTACAGGTTCTTGTAGCTGGAAAATTTATGTCAAAAACGGTTTAGTGACTTGGGAAACTCAGCAAACGGATTATCCTCGTACTCGCCCAGATTTACCAAACCATGAGCCTCGTGGCTGTCCACGTGGTGCAAGTTACTCTTGGTATTTATATAGCGCTAACCGCGTTAAATACCCAATGATTCGTAAGCGCCTTCTAAAGCTATGGCGTGAAGCTAAGCAGCAGCACCCTGATCCTGTAGATGCTTGGCAGTCAATTTCTTCTAATCCAGATAAAATGAAGCAGTACAAGAAAGCCCGTGGACGTGGCGGATTTGTGCGTGCTAACTGGGATGAAGTGAACGAGTTGATCGCGGCATCGAACGTTAGCACTATCAAAGAATACGGCCCAGATCGTATTGTTGGTTTCTCGCCAATCCCTGCAATGTCGATGGTTTCTTACGCGGCAGGTGCGCGTTATTTGTCACTGATTGGCGGCTCTTGCTTGAGCTTCTACGATTGGTATTGCGATTTACCACCTGCGTCTCCAATGACATGGGGTGAGCAAACGGACGTGCCTGAATCAGCTGATTGGTACAACTCTTCATATATCATCGCTTGGGGCTCAAACATCCCTCAAACGCGTACCCCAGATGCACACTTCTTTACTGAAGTTCGCTATAAAGGCACCAAAACTGTCGCGGTTACACCAGACTACGCAGAAGTCGCGAAACTTTGTGATCACTGGATGAACCCGAAACAGGGGACAGACAGCGCAATGGCAATGGCAATGGGGCATGTGCTGCTAACCGAATTCCACACCAAACGCCAAGTGGAATACTTCAGTAATTACGCTCGTCAATATTCTGATATGCCAATGCTGGTGACACTTGAGTCACGCGAAGATGGTTTGTATGGCGCTGGCAGAATGTTGCGCGCGTCAGACTTGGTAGACAATTTAGGTCAAGACAATAACCCAGAGTGGAAGACGATTGCTATCGACCAAGATAGCGGTGAATTGATTGCGCCACAAGGTTCAATCGGTTATCGCTGGGGTGAAGATGGTAAGTGGAACCTAGAGCAAAAAGACGGTAAGTCTGAGCAAGAAAGAAATCTACGTTTAAGCTTGATTGATTCAAGCGATGAAGTAGTAGAAGTGGGCTTCCCTTACTTTGGTGGCGAGCAAAGCGAACACTTCGAAAGTGTTGGCTTAAGCGAAATCATCCCACACAAAATTCCGGTGAAACGCATTAAAGGCGCGGACGGTTCTGACTTGCTAGTCGCCAGTGTTTACGATCTAACAATGGCTAACTACGGCGTTGAGCGAGGCTTAAACGATGAGCACTGCGCGACATCTTATGATGACGTTAAAGCCTATACGCCAGCTTGGGCTGAGCGTATTACAGGCGTGAACCGCAATGAAATAATCCGTATTGCCCGAGAGTTTGGTGAAAATGCTGAATCGACTCGTGGCCGCTCTATGATTATCGTTGGTGCGGGTATCAACCACTGGTATCACATGGACAGCACTTACCGTGCGCTTATTAACATGCTGATCTTCTGTGGTTGTATTGGCCAAAGCGGTGGCGGCTGGGCTCACTATGTTGGTCAAGAAAAACTGCGCCCACAAACCGGTTGGCAGCCTCTGGCATTTGGTTTGGATTGGCAAAAGCCGCCACGCCACATGAACAGTACTTCGTTCTTCTATAAGCACTCTAGCCAGTGGCGTTATGAGTCTTTGAAAACCGATGAATTGCTGTCACCAATGGCAAATAAACAAGATTTCAGTCAAAGCCTGATTGATTTAAACGTCAAAGCTGAGCGCTTAGGTTGGTTGCCGTCTTCACCACAGCTAAATGTTAACCCACTGCATATTGAGCACAATGCAAAAGCTCAAGGCATGACAGCAGAAGATTACACGGTTCAAGGGCTAAAAGATGGCAGCATTCGTTTTGCCTCTGAACAGCCGGATGAAGCGCAAAACTACCCACGTAACATGTTTATCTGGCGCTCGAACCTATTAGGTTCATCAGGTAAAGGTCACGAATACTTACTGAAATACCTACTGGGTACCGAGCATGGTATTCAAGGTAAAGACTTGGGCGAAGAAGGCCAGAATGAGTCTCAGGAAGTGGAATGGAAAGAGCAAGCTGCAGAAGGCAAACTCGATCTTGTTGTCACGCTTGATTTCCGTATGTCGAGTACGTGTTTGTTCTCCGATATCGTGTTGCCTACAGCGACTTGGTATGAAAAAGACGATATGAATACGTCTGACATGCATCCGTTCATTCATCCATTATCAGCAGCCGTTGATCCAGCGTGGGAGTCAAAGAGTGACTGGGAAATCTACAAAGGTATCGCGAAGAAGTTCTCTGAAGTCAGTGAAGGGCACTTGGGCGTAGAAACTGATGTAGTGACTCTGCCAATTCAACATGACTCGAATGCAGAAATGGCTCAGCCATTTGATGTATTAGATTGGAAAAAAGGCGAGTGTGACCTAATTCCGGGCCAAACCGCACCTCACATTAAAACCGTGACTCGCGATTATCCAAACACTTACGCGCGCTTTACCTCTGTAGGGCCACTATTGGAAGAACAAGGTAACGGCGGCAAAGGTATCAACTGGGATACCAAGACCGAAGTCGATTTCCTTAAAAAGCTAAATTACACCCATGAAGAGGGTGCGAACGCTGGTAAAGCGAAAATTGAAACCGCAGTCGATGCTGCCGAAGTGATTTTATCACTTGCGCCTGAAACCAATGGTCAAGTCGCAGTAAAAGCTTGGAAAGCACTGGAAGAGAAAACCGGCCGCGAGCACGCACACCTCGCTAACTGTAAAGAAGACGAGAAAATTCGTTTCCACGATTTGCAAGCACAGCCGCGTAAGATCATCTCAAGCCCAACTTGGTCTGGCCTTGAAGATGAACATGTTTCTTACACCGCATGCTACACCAATGTTCACGAGCTGATCCCATGGCGAACTCTGTCTGGTCGTCAGCAGCTTTATCAAGATCACCAATGGATGCGTGCATTCGGTGAGAGCTTGGTGACGTATCGTCCACCAGTGGATACTCGCTCGGTGAAAACTGTAATGGGCAAGAAGAGCAACGGCTATCCAGAAAAAGCGCTCAACTTTATCACTCCACACCAGAAATGGGGCATTCACTCAACCTACAGTGAAAACCTATTGATGCTGACGCTTTCTCGTGGCGGCCCAATTGTGTGGATGAGCGAAGACGACGCCAAAGAGCTTGGTATTGAAGATAACGACTGGCTAGAAGCCTATAACAGCCACGGTGCTCTAACTGCTCGTGCAGTAGTCAGTCAACGTGTGCCTTCTGGCATGGTGATGATGTATCACGCTCAAGAACGATTGGTGAATTTGCCGGGATCAGAGGTAACTGGGCAACGCGGTGGTATCCATAACTCAGTGACTCGAGTGAGTCCGAAACCAACACACATGATTGGTGGATACGCTCAGCAATCCTATGGCTTTAACTACTACGGCACTGTTGGCTCAAACCGTGACGAGTTTGTTGTAGTACGCAAGATGAAAGATGTTCGTTGGTTAGACGATGAAGGTAACGATTATACCCAGTCTGCAACTACTCAGCAGGAGGAGAAATAATGAAAATCCGCTCTCAAGTTGGCATGGTATTGAACCTAGACAAGTGTATCGGTTGTCATACCTGCTCAGTCACCTGTAAGAATGTTTGGACAAGCCGTGAAGGTATCGAATACGGCTGGTTTAACAACGTAGAAAGCAAACCGGGTATCGGTTTTCCGAATGACTGGGAAAACCAAGAAAAGTGGAAAGGCGGCTGGATACGCGGTATCTCTGGCAAATTAACGCCTCGCATGGGCAATAAGGTTAGTTTGCTATCGAAGATTTTCAGCAACCCACATATGCCGACTATCGACGAATATTATGAACCGTTTAACTTTGACTACGAGCGTTTGCAAAACGCACCTCAAGGTAAGCATCAGCCTATTGCTCGTCCTCGCTCGGCAATCACTGGCAAGCGAATGGACAAGATTAAGTCAGGTCCAAACTGGGAAGAGATCCTTGGCGGAGAGTTTTCTAAACGTTCACAAGATCAGAACTTTAATGACATGCAGAAGCAAATGTATGGCGAGTTCGAAAACACGTTTATGGCTTATTTGCCTCGTTTGTGTGAACACTGCTTGAACCCAGCTTGTGTGGCTACGTGTCCAAGTGGCGCTATTTACAAGCGCGATGAAGATGGTGTGGTTCTTATCGACCAAGACAAATGTCGTGGTTGGAGAATGTGTGTAACAGGCTGTCCGTACAAAAAAATCTATTTCAACTGGAAGAGCGGTAAATCAGAAAAATGTACCTTCTGTTTCCCTCGTATCGAAGCGGGGCTACCAACAGTATGTTCAGAGACTTGTGTAGGCCGTATCCGGTATTTAGGCGTGATGCTTTATGACGCAGACCGTATCGAACAAGCGGCATCAACGGAAAATGAAAAAGATTTGTATCAGCGTCAGCTAGATATCTTCTTAGATCCAAATGATCCAGAAGTTATCAAGCAAGCGCAAGAACAAGGCATTCCTATGAGTGTCATCGAATCAGCCCAGCAATCGCCAGTGTATAAAATGGCGGTGGATTGGAAATTGGCCCTGCCTCTTCATCCGGAATACCGCACGCTACCTATGGTGTGGTACGTCCCGCCACTCTCTCCAATCCAGTCTGCGGCTGACTCTGGAATGTTAGATGGTGAAGGTGTACTGCCTGAAATCGAAAAACTACGTATCCCAGTTAAATACCTAGCGAACTTGCTAACCGCTGGTGATGAGAAACCAGTGCTTGAAGCTCTAAAACGTATGATGGCAATGCGCCTATATAAACGAGCTGAAACGGTTGATGGTGTGACCGATTTACGTGCGTTGCAAGAAGCTGGATTAACTGAATCACAAGCAAAAGAAATGTATCGCTACCTTGCGATAGCAAACTATGAAGATCGTTTTGTTATTCCGCCAAGCCACCGAGAGCTAGCTCGTGAAGCGTTCCCTGAAAGCAAAGGCTGCGGTTTTAGCTTTGGTGATGGCTGCAAAGGCAGTGATAGCAAATTTAACCTGTTTAACAGCAGTCGAATTGATGCGATTAACGTAGCCGCTGACGAAGGGGAGAAAAAGTAATGGAACAAGTTGCTTGTTTACAAATTATCTCTCAGTTTCTTGAATACCCAGAGCAGCCGCTCTGGGATATGAAAGCTGACGTTGAAGAGGCTATAGACTCGCTGATTTTTTTAAGTCCAGCGCAAAAAGATGCCTTATATGCTTTCTACGAATCTCTGCTAGAAAACGACGTTTTGGATGCGCAGTCAGAATACACAGAGCTATTTGATCGCGGCCGTTCACTGTCGTTGCTTTTGTTTGAACACGTACATGGCGAATCGCGCGACCGCGGCCAAGCCATGGTGGATTTGATGAATCAATACCAGCAAGCTGGGCTAGAAATCGACAGCAAAGAACTGCCTGATTTCCTGCCGTTGTATCTTGAGTATCTATCAGTCCAAGGGCGTGATAAAGCGGTTGAAGGGCTCAAAGATATTGCGCCGATATTAGCTTTGTTAGGTGCAAGGTTAAAAGAGCGTAACAGCTTGTACTCATTGCTTTTTGATGTGCTATTGAGTTTCTCAAACTCGGGTGTAAAAGCGTCGATGCTTGCTAAAGAAGTGGAAAGTGAAGATAGAGATGATACACCACAAGCGTTGGATGCAGTATGGGAAGAAGAGCAAGTGAAATTCATGGGTGAAGAAGGCTGTGCTTCGGCTCAGCAAGTCGCTCATCAAAAACGTTTTTCTGGTTCTGTACAACCTCAGTACATCAACATCGATTCTTTATCCGGAGATAAGTCATGAGTTACGCCGACAACTTTTTCTTTAACATCTATCCCTATATCGCTTCGGCAATCTTTTTAATTGGTAGCTGGGCTCGGTACGACTACGGTCAATATACTTGGCGAGCAGGCTCTAGCCAGTTGCTTGATAACACCAACATGCGCCTTGCATCAAACCTATTCCATATCGGTATTTTAGGTGTATTTGCAGGGCACTTCTTGGGGATGCTGACACCGCACTGGATGTATGAGAGCTTTTTACCTATCGCAGTGAAGCAAAAAATGGCCATGATTGGTGGTGGTGCTTCTGGTGTGATGGTCGTAATTGGTGGAGCAATGCTGCTTAAGCGTCGCTTGACTAACCCAAGAATCAGAGCAACGTCCACATCGATGGATATTGCCATTATTGCGCTCATTCTATTACAAGCGATCTTGGGTGTATTAACGGTGCCATTTTCTGCGCAACATATGGATGGCAGCGAAATGATGAAGCTAGTTCATTGGGCGCAAGCTGTGATGACATTCGGCTCCAATCCATATCACTACATTACTGATGTGAGTTTGATTTTTAAAGTGCACCTAGTGCTTGGCATGACGTTGTTTGTATTGTTCCCGTTTAGCCGTTTAGTGCATATCTGGAGTGTACCGATTGAGTATTTAACTCGTCGCTATCAATTGGTGCGCAATAGACGCTGATCAAAGCAGTTAGTGCAAAAATACCGCAGGATCCACATCAAGCTTAGAAAATAGGTACTCCTATCACTAAGGTGAGCAACGTTTTTCTAGCTTGGTGTCATTACCCAATTTTCGATTTACCGGCAGGATTTTTATGAGCAAGTTAAAAGTAGTCATTATTGGCAATGGCATGGTTGGCCATCGCTTTATTGAAGACTTAGTTGAAAAAGCCGATCTGTCGACAATGGACATTACCGTATTTTGTGAAGAGCCAAGAGTGGCTTACGATCGTGTTCATCTGTCTTCTTATTTTTCTCATCATACCGCTAGTGAACTCTCTTTAGTAAAAGAGGGCTTTTATGAAAAGCACGATATCAATGTTCATATTGGTGAAAGAGCGATAAATGTTAACCGCGAGAAGCGCATTGTACACTCGAGTAGTGGCCGCGAAGTCGAATACGACAAGTTGATCTTGGCGACGGGTTCGTATCCGTTTGTTCCGCCAATCAAAGGACGTGAAAGTAAAGATTGCTTTGTTTACCGAACCATTGAAGATCTGAGAGCGATTGAAGCTATTTCGAAGAAAAGCAAAAGTGGTGTAGTTATCGGCGGTGGTTTGTTAGGGCTAGAAGCAGCAGGCGCACTTAAGTCATTGGGTGTGCAGACTCATGTGGTTGAGTTTGCACCGGTATTGATGGCTGAACAGCTTGACTACCAAGGTGGCCTACAGCTACGCAACAAAATTGAACGTATGGGCGTACAAGTTCATACCAGTAAAAACACGTTAGAAATTGCACCTGAAGGGAAAGAAGCACGCAATGTTATGCGCTTTGCTGATGACACTGAGCTGGAAGTCGACTTTGTAGTATTCTCTGCAGGTATTCGCCCGCAAGACAAGTTAGCTCGCGACATGGGCTTAGGCATTGCGCCGCGTGGCGGTATCGAAGTCGATGATCATTGTTTAACAACCGACGAGCATGTATATGCTATTGGTGAATGTGCCTCTTGGAATCGACACTTCTATGGTTTGGTGGCTCCGGGCTATAAAATGGCAACGGTTGCTGTCGATCACTTGCTAGGCAATGACAGCAAGTTTGAAGGTGCAGATTTAAGTACCAAACTTAAGCTGTTAGGTGTCAATGTAGGCTCAATTGGTGATGCGAATGGCCGCACTCCGGGTTGCAAAAGCTACGTTTACCAGAACGAAGCTGAAGAAGTCTACAAACGCATCATCGTTTCAGAAGATGGTAAGAAGCTGCTTGGTGCAGTGCTTGTTGGTGATGCTTCAGACTTCGGTGATTTACTCCAGTTGAAACTGAATGACATCGAACTACCAGAAAATCCAGATACACTGATTCTTCCAGCACATGCTGGCGCAGAAAAACCAGCACTTGGCGCTGATGCTCTACCTGAAAGCGCAGTGATTTGTTCATGTTTCGATGTTACGAAAGGCAAAATCGCTCAAGCTGTCGCTGATGGTAATCACACGCTTGCTGATGTGAAAGCTGCAACTGGCGCAGGTACTGGATGTGGTGGTTGTATTCCATTGGTTACGTCTGTGCTAAATGCCGAGCTAGCCAACTCTGGTATTGAAGTGAACAACCACCTGTGCGAACACTTTGCTTATTCTCGCCAAGAGCTTCTCCACTTAGTCCGTGTAGAAGAGATCAAAACATTCGATGAGTTGCTGGAGAAATACGGTCAAGGTTACGGCTGTGAAGTGTGTAAACCAGCTATAGGCTCTATCCTTGCATCTTGCTGGGGTGAACACATTCTTAAGCCTCAACTGGTTAAGTTGCATGATACCAATGATAACTTTTTAGGGAACTTACAAAAAGACGGTACTTACTCGGTAATTCCTCGCATGGTTGGTGGTGAAGTAACGCCACAAGCTTTAGAAGCGTTAGCGAAAGTTGGTCAAGAGTATAACCTTTATACCAAGATCACAGGTGCACAGCGTATTGGCCTGTTTGGTGCCCAAAAAGATGATTTACCAGAAATCTGGCGCAAGTTAATAGATGCAGGCTTTGAGTCCGGCCAAGCGTATGCGAAAGCATTGCGTATGGCGAAAACTTGTGTAGGTTCGACGTGGTGTCGTTATGGTGTTCAGGACTCCACAGGCTTAGGAGCCATGTTGGAGAATCGCTACAAAGGCATTCGCACTCCACACAAAATGAAGTTTGGTGTTTCTGGATGTACGCGTGAGTGCGCGGAAGCGCAAGGTAAAGACTTAGGGATCATCGCTACAGACGCGGGTTGGAATATGTATGTGTGTGGCAATGGCGGAATGAAGCCTCGCCATGCTGATCTACTCGCGACAGATTTAGATGAGGAGACGTTAATCAAGTACGTCGATCGCTTTATGATGTTCTACATTCGTACGGCTGCGCCACTGCAACGTACCTCAGTTTGGTTAGCAAATATTGAAGGTGGTGTGGATTACCTTCGTGAAGTCATCATCGAAGATAAACTCGGTATCAACAATCAGCTAGAAGCCGACGTGCAACAGCTTGTTGATCAATACCAATGCGAATGGTCACAGACAATTGATGACGAATCTCAGCTTAAACGTTTTGCGCATTTCATCAACTCAAGTAAGCGTGATGACAACGTCATGTTTGTCGATGAGCGCGATCAGCACCGCCCCGCGACATATGCTGAAAAGCACCCTGAAGCAAAAGGCGATATCTTGCATGTGGAGTTGGAGAAGTAGTCATGGCATTTGAACAAGTTTGTAGCATTGAAGACATCATTCCCGGCACAGGTGTCTGTGCTGAGGTAAAAGGCAACCAAGTTGCGATCTTCAGGCCAACTGAAGAAAGTGAAGTATGGGCCATTAGCAATATGGACCCATTTGCCCGTTCGAACGTGTTATCGCGCGGTCTGATTTGCGAGCATCAACAAGAGTTATGGGTGGCAAGCCCACTTAAAAAGCAACGTTTTAACTTAGCGACTGGCCAATGTATGGAAGATGAGCGCTTTAGCGTTCGTTCGTACAAAGCGAGAGTCGTCGATGGCCAAGTAGAGGTTTTAGCTTAGTCACGATAGAGTGAAATAAGCTTGTTAGTAATTAGTCATGAATACATATTTTAATCACCAAGCAGGGTTTGTTTCACTCGTGGGAGCAGGTCCGGGCGATCCTGACTTGCTCACAGTAAAAGGGCTTCGTTTAATCCAAAACGCCGATGTAGTGATCTACGATAGGTTGGTATCAGCAGATATATTGGCTTTGGCTAATGACAATGCTGAGATGATCTACGTAGGCAAGCGCCTCAACTACCATTGTGTTCCTCAAGAGGAGATCAATGATTTGCTGGTTGAAAAAGCGCAGCAAGGTAGGAAAGTGGTTCGTTTAAAAGGCGGAGACCCGTTTATATTTGGCCGAGGTGGAGAAGAGCTAGAAGCCTTGGTGGAAAAGGACATTCTATTTGAAGTGGTGCCAGGTGTTACAGCTGCTGCAGGTGCCACGTCTTATGCCGGTATTCCTCTAACCCATCGTGACCATGCGCAGAGCGTTCAGTTTGTTACTGGCCACGTTAAGAAAGAGGGGCAGGGGATCAACTGGGCTTCACTTGCCCAATCGAACAGTACACTGGTGTTTTACATGGGGCTAAAGCAAAGTGGAAGTATCTCGGATAACTTGATTTCCAATGGGTTAGACGCAAAAACGCCTTGCGCTGTTATTGAAAAAGGCACTCGTCGTGACCAACGTGTGTTAGTCGATAGCCTCGATAAGCTAGCTACACTGGCGAGCCAGGTAGAGAGTCCTGCTCTGATTGTTGTTGGCAGCGTCGCAACGCTGCACAACAAGTTGGATTGGTTTAATCAGTAGCTGCTAGATCTTAAGTCAATGATCGGCTCTTGGAGAAAGTCTAAGTAGCCTGAATTACCGAATAAAAGTGATCAGGTACAATGATGTCTGGTCGCTTTTTCTTTTTTAAATATGATAAGAGCGATATCAGCCATACCGACGCTTGCTGTGATATAGCTTAAAATTTCACCTAAGATGTAAGTATTGTTAATTGCCAGATCATACATCCCATGGAAAGAGTCATTTTTTCAATATTACTGTTTCTTTCATATCCCACATTCGCAGATGAAGAGTTATTCATTTCAGCCTCTGAGTTTCCGCCTTATGAGTATACTCTACAGGGAGACCCAATTGTTCGTGGGTTCTCTTCGGAGTTAGTCCAAGCAACATTTCGCAATATGAACCAACCTATATCACAACATAAAATTTTCCCTTGGAAGAGAGCGCTTCAAGGAACCTACTTTGGTGTATTTGATGCTGTTCATAGCGCATCAAAGAATAAGGAGCGAGAAGAGAAGCTTTGGTTTCCTGATGAGCCACTTGTATATTCATCTAAGGTGTTCATTATTCGAAAGGCAGACAAGCAGAAAATTAATTACCAGTCCTTTGATTCTCTTATAGGCTTACGGCTAGGTTTGGTACGAGGGTTTAACTACCCAGAGAATGTATGGAGTTTTATTAAAAATAACGATATTCAATACAATGAGTCTGTAAATACGGATACGCTGCTAAAAATGCTGGTCAGAGGTAGGGTAGACATCATTATTGAAGAGTCAGTTGCGGCAAAGCAATTCATTGACGAATATAGTTATCCATTGGAGCTAATTGAAGAACACCCTGTTCAGGTGAAACCAATGTATTTAGCTTTTAGTAAGGAATCAGTGACAAGTGAGCTGGTCGCAAAGTTTTCAGACAACCTAAAAGATTATAAGAAGACAGAACAATTTTTAACACTGTGCAAGAAGCACAAAGTAACCTGTTTTGATAGCAACAAGCGCCATAAATAGATTGCGTAGATATGCAGTTTCTGGTGGGTTTCGATAGTAGCCCTACCTTAATGGCTCAAGCAAGATAGGGCAGTATCATCAAACTTTTTTCTTGATATGGCGGCGGTTTTTTCCAACTGGTTTGTGACCACGCGAATTGTCGGCTGAACGTTGACCATCAGCATGATGCTTTTGCTTTGGTTTCTTCGGCTTCTTAGGTTTTTTGGGCTTAAATGGTCGAGTATCTAGCTTAGATTCAGGCAGTGTGTTTGTTACCGGGTAGCCTTCAAGCTCTTCCCTTGTCAGCAGCTGTTGTATCAACCTTTCTATTGCAAATAACTCTGATGCTTCATCGGCGCATACCAATGAATAGGCTTTGCCGACTTGTCCCGCGCGTCCTGTACGGCCAATTCGATGAACATAATCCTCGGCGATGTTAGGCAATTCGAAGTTGACGACTTGTGGCAACTGAGGGATATCGATGCCTCGGGCTGCTATGTCGGTTGCAACCAATACTCTAATCTCACCAGATTTGAAATTTGCTAGTGCTCTGGTTCGAGCGCCTTGACTTTTATTACCGTGAATTGCTGCTGAAGTTATTTTTTGGCTATCAAGATAGTATGCTAAGCGGTTGGCGCCATGCTTGGTTCTGCAAAATACCAGTACTTGTTTCCAGTTTCCTTGTTTTATCAAGTGAGCCAACATTGGTGCTTTTTTTCGCTTGTCAGCTGGGTAAATGCTTTGCTCTATCGTGACAGCAGTAGAGTTGCTTGGAGCCACCGATATTTCTACTGGATCATTGACTAGCCCTTTGGCTAGCTCACGAATCTCTGGAGAAAAAGTGGCAGAAAACAACAAGTTTTGTCTCTTGGCTGGAAGCAAATTCAGTATCTTACGTATGTCTCGGATGAAACCCATATCGAGCATGCGATCGGCTTCATCAAGCACAAGGACTTCTAGTTGATCAAACTTCACCGCGTTTTGCTGGAACAGATCCATCAGTCGACCGGGTGTGGCTATCAAAACGTCGGTACCTTTGCGCAGCTTCATCATCTGTGGGTTGACCTTGACACCGCCAAATACCACGTTAGATGAAAGTGGAAGGTGTTTACTATATTTCGCTACGTTTTCGTGTATCTGTGAGGCAAGCTCACGGGTAGGTGTCAGAATCAAAACACGGATATGATTGCTTTGAACCCGAGGGCCGTTACTTAACTTCTCCAATATTGGCAAAGTAAAGCCAGCGGTTTTTCCGGTTCCCGTCTGAGCGGCTGCCATCACATCCTTTCCTTCAAGAACGACAGGTATTGTGCGTTCTTGAATTGGTGTTGGCTTATCGTAGCCTTGCTCTTCGACGGCTTTTAAGATTGGAGCGGATAGCCCCAAGGTGGAAAAACTCATATAGTTTACTCTCGTATTTGATTGGATGCCCAGTGAAGCAGGTGGGGAAAAATAATTGTTCTGTAGAACAAAGACTAGACGCTTCTCTAGCAATTTGTGCGCATTCTGCAGTGTTTGCAGTGTGAACTCAATATAAATTTATCAACAAGGGATATTAGTATCTAAACAACCATATTTAATTAGTGGCTAAGCTTTACAAACTTATCAATCTTTATTAACATGCGAATGAGAATGATTATCATTAAATTAAAATTGGAAGGTGGAATATGCTTAAAACTATATCATTTGCAATTATGCACTTTAGCGTCGCTTTTGGCGTGGCTTGGGCTTTAACTGGAGATTGGGTAATTGGTGGCGCAGTTGCACTCGTTGAGCCAGCGGTGAATACAGTCGGGTACCATTTCCATGAAAAGATCTGGAGCCGTATTAAAACGTCTAGGCAAAATGAGTTAACAGCAGGGTAATTAGCGTGCTGGTTCGTTCCATTTAATGTGAGAATACCACAGCGGTGTACAGCTTATTTGAGCCTGCCCATCTCTTCGGAGATCAAATCCAAAATTTGACTGTAGAGCTGCTCACTATTGTATGCGACATAAACGTTATTATCGCCGACACAGTTGGTAAGCGCCGGGTTTGAGGTAGGGTCGTAGTCAAAGCCAATCACAGCAATGGTGGTTTGGAATGGGCGCCCCTCACTTGTGTATCCTGTTAGCCCTTCCCTAATAGTGTCACACATGCCTCCATTCACTAATAGGTTCGCTGTTTCGTATTCTGTCCTTCCATAGGGATATATAGTGCCATAGGGGTAGTCGACTCCATCAGATAGCAGAATCATCAACCTTTTGACATTGTCACCTTTTGCAAGGAGCTGAGCACCTCGGATGAGGCCTTGATAAGAAGCGGTACTGCCGCCCGGTATGAAAGCCGCAATTGTTGAATTGAAAGCGTCGAAATCCGTAGTGAGTTCAAGATCTTCGATATGCTCGGTGCTTTCGTAGCCATAGTTACCATGTTTCAGCCCGCAGTAATCTTCACCCTTTTCTTCATAGAGATTCGTTAACGTCAAATCAACATCGACCCATTGCAGACCTCCAGATTCGTAGTTCTCCTCATGACGCATCCAACAACTACCCCAAAGCCCTTGGGCGTTTTGATTTGCATTGCCATAGGCGGTATCACTGGCATTTTGATTTTTGCGATATGTTGTGAGCGTGTTTGAATTGTAAGGGACGATGCCAACTGTACTCTCACCACCACTCGAGCGCTCATTGATAATTTTCAAACTCTCGGTAATTTCTTGAATAATAGTAATAACGTCTACATACTTTTGACTGCCCCCAGACCATGAATCAGCCATAGAACCAGAAAAGTCGGTAACAAACATGACGTCTATATTGTCATTTAAGGTCCTTGTCGCTGAAGTATTCCCAGTTACTGAAAAGTTGTCACCAAAACTAATGTCCCCGCCAAACCAAGTCTGCCAACGTACATCGACATCAACGTGATAATCTAAGAAGCGATTCCCTCCAGAGGCGAGCCCAGCTAGGCACTCTGCGTTGCCTTCACACTCTAGTCGCGTCACCGATATATCGTTGATGGAATCGATATCGTGAAAGTAAGCGTTAAGATAATCCGTGACTAGTGCTTGGTTGCCTTCGTTAGACATTGCTTCAGCCTCATTTAATGAGGCAATCGCTAGTGCTGCCGCTTCTGTGGCGTTTTCAGTGCGGGCTTTATTCATTAACGCTCGCGTTCCTTCGACGGCAAGTACAAAGATACCAAATACAATTGGGATCATGATTGCGAACAATATGACAGCATGACCTTTTTGCCTTTGTTTAGCAGTTTGCTTTGTTTTCACTCGATGGAATCCCATAACTTCAAGATGTGTTTTTTCAACCCTACAGGACAAGTGTAGTTCAGAAATGTTCTATTTAAGTATCTACTCAATTGTGTGTTAATTGATTGGCAGTGCATCGCCTAAGAATTGTAACAATGTCGTAATGGATCATGGTGTTAATAGTAGGTGGACCCGAACCGGCTACTTGGGCTTGTTAGAAAATATAGAAGAATTCTTAGCATGCCGATTAGTCTATTGCTTATACATTGAAACTCTACATATCACGATGAATTGATTAATATTTTATATATAAGTGAAGCTGTTCTGATAAACCTGCTCAACATATAACATTTCTGTACAGAACCATTTGACCGAGCATTCGATATGTGACGAAATGCGTATCTGGGTTTTCAACATAAAGTTCTTACTGCAAATGGAGAAATAGGATGTTTAGTACAATGGGCATGTTGCCAGTCTCTGCCGGTAACAGTTTTTTAGATGGGATGTTTTACGATATAGGTAACCTTAATTTTGCTGAATATTCACTATTGACGACTCATATCAACATCGAAGGTAGTATTTTAGTCGTTAAGCCTGAAGCTCCAGGAATGCAGGTTTTCAAATACAACGACATTGAAGAGTTTCGTTCAGTAAAAGGGCCTAAAATTGAGCACTTTGTAATTGCTGGGGCGAGTAGCTCAGATGCTGGTGCCGCTTCGCTTGGTCGAACACTTGCAAATCATGTCAATGAGCCAGTGGGTGTGATTACCTCCGGGATGGGGTTATCTGAATTACCAGTAGACGCGCTGCAAAGCTGGTTTTTCTTCGGCGGCATTGAACGCTATGTAAAAGAAGAGACACTTCCATCCAGTGTCGATGCATTTTGGCGAAGAGCAAAAGAAGAGCATGAGCATAGTCCTGAGACTCAAATCTTGGTTGAACTGCTTAACGAAGAAGACCGTAAAATTAAAACCTTGCTGGGTCACTCAAAAGGGTGTTTAAGCGTTGTCCATGCTTTGAATAATGTTAAACAGACATGGGACATTTCTAAGATAAATGTAGTGACCGTTGGCGCTGTTGTGCCGATTCCTGTGGGAATGATCAATGTGACTCAATGTATTGGTGAATTAGACTGGTTTGGTGGCTTAAGCTCCGATTACAGCCTGCCTCATACCAAAATTCCAAATGCTTGGCATCATTTGAATTCTCAACTTCCTTTCTCTATGAATCTAGCTAATGTTTTGAAGGATGTATTGCCCGCTTCAAAATTGACCTCAACGCTTTAAGTTTGTCTACGCCCTAAACCCAGAACTTCGGTTGGGGCGTTTCTATCTTTGTGTATACAAAGGTGGCTTTTTGAGACGTAGATTTTACTATTTTTTAATAATATGCAAGATGGTTCGCAATATGCAATTTTCTTGGTTAAATCCGAATAAATAACTTATTGATTTTTAATAGACTTGTTTTAGCGAGGTTTTGGCACAGTATATGCTGTATACCTATTGACCCTTCTTAAGCCGAGGGTCACCTAGCCAACTGACGTTATTAGTGAACATACACTTATTCACATATATAAACCCAGTGCACCATTTGCACTGGGTCTTTTTTTGCCTGCTAACTTCCATTTCTGCTTATGGATCTCTTACCGAAGCCTCTTTTACTCAATGCATCCTTATTTTCTGTCTAGCTTGGCAGAATGGACTACGCCAGCATAGATAAACTGGGGTTTTTTGATATGATTGGCGGCAACTTCAATTGAACGTGAGAAAAACATGTATCTGAATGATATCGAGGGCATCATTGCTGATATAGCAGCGGGCAAAATGGTCATACTGGTTGATGACGAAGATCGTGAAAACGAAGGGGATATTCTGGTAGCAGCAGAAAAAATCACCCCAGAACTAGTCAACTTTATGGCGATGCATGGCCGAGGGTTAATCTGCCTAACCATGAATGAGCAACGAGCTCAGCAGCTGAATTTGTCTCCGATGGTCAGAAATAACACAGAAGCGTTTGGTACTAACTTTACTGTTTCTATCGAAGCTGCAGAAGGTGTAACGACAGGCATTTCAGCTAGCGATCGTGCAACTACAATCAAAGCGGCGATCGATAGCTCGGCGACTCCTTCAAGCATTGTATCACCGGGCCATATTTTCCCTATTGTTGCGAAAGAAGGTGGTGTTCTAGTCCGCGCTGGACACACGGAAGCTGGTTGCGATTTAGCACGCCTAGCAGGTTTGGAACCTTCATGTGTTATTGTTGAAGTGCTTAACGAAGATGGCACAATGGCTCGCCGCCCGCAGTTAGAAGAATTTGCTAAAAAGCACGATATCAAGCTTGGTACAATCGCGGACTTGATCAAATATCGCCTTGCGACGGAAGGTATCGTTGAGAAAGTAGATTCAAGAGAATTCGAAACTGAGTATGGTACGTTTGATTTGCATGTTTACAAAGACATTGTTGATCAGCAACTTCATTATGCCCTGTGCAAAGGTGACTTAGAAAATAGCGAAGAAGCGTTAGTTCGCGTGCACAACATCAAGCTACCAGAAGATATCTTATTTGCTAAAAGCAAAGGGTGTTCGATTCAACAAGCTTTAGAGCATATCGCGAAATCTGACCTGCCTGGTGTGATGCTTTGTATAGGAAAAACAGATAGCCTTGCACTGCCAGCTCAAGATGCGGTGAAGGTTAAAAACGCTCGTACCCAAGAGATTGGTATTGGCTCACAAATCTTGCGTGAACTTGGTGTTGAAAAGATGAAGCTTATTTCTTCCACTGCAGCGCCCTACCATTCGCTGTCTGGTTTCGGTCTCGAAATCACCGAGTATCAAGTCGTCAAGTAATACTCACATAGTCAGATAAAAATCAGCCGTTTTATACGGCTGATTTTTCATGTCTTCTTCTTACTTATTCCACTGAAAAAATCTGATATTTCAGACGCCCCATTCAGTAGGGCGTTTAACCCTCAAATTGATTTAGTCGCTCACCGGATGTTTGTGATGGTATTTATTTGCCATATAAGCCGCCAAATAAGCACACAAAACGCCTAATATCCCGCCGATTAAAACGTTGAGCATGCGAAACTCAGCAACAGAGGTTCCATGCACCAAAGCGCCAGCGGCAAGTGCAATTAAGGTACATCTTGAAGCATATGCCAGTGGGTAGCGTTTGATAAATAGTGTAAATGGAATGAGTATTCCTGCTAGCTCAAAAAATAGCGGGCTGACAAGTTGTAAAACCACCACTAGTGAAACGCCAAAAATCATACCAACTAACGCTCCTGTCACACGGTGAGCGAGCTTGCGATGCATACTTGTCATATCTCCTGTACTCACGCTAATCGTTGACCAAATTACCCATTCAGCATGAGGTATCTTTAGCCACTGTACGAAGATGGAGGAAACAAACACAGCAACCATAATCCCGATCACAGTCCATATGGCACTTACATCTGTTTTTGCTGTAAAAACGTTATTGAAACCCCAAAGGGATGATTTGGAGTTGTCTTCTTCCAAAATATAATTGAATAAGCAAACGAGTACTGGCCCAAGTGCGGCAACGGCAAATAACTGTAGTGCGAACCAGACATTACTATCAACGGAATGAAGAATATTAGAACCTTGAAAATCAATCGTCATATACAAAGCAGGAATTAAAATCCAACTTCCCAACTTTCTTAGTTCAGGGTTATAGATCCCTAATCCCATGCAGGCTCCGGCAAAGAGAGTGCAAGTAATAGCAAAAGCAAGTGGGCTAAAAAGTGAATAGGTCAGTAAATAAAGGCCAGCCAGTATAACTACTTCATGAAAGATGATAGCTCCAACACCCCATTTAGATTGAGTTTGTATAGAGTAAAGAGATGCACTCAATAGAACGAGCTGGCTAAGCTCCCAATGACCAAGGGTAGAACCAATTACGATAGACGGTAACATAGCAAGCGTAATGAGTGACCATTTTCTAAGTAAACGTTTGTTAGAAATTATCTCTTTTAGCATCGCAGACACTATCCCATATAAGTAGTTATAGGTTTATTCTAAAAAGATTTGGGTAACAAGAGAATGTATATAAAGTTTCTTATTTGTTATTTAATCTTACATATTGAGAGGTTGGGTTAGCGGGTCTAGTACTAAATTTTACTGAAGCTTCCTTTCAATAGAGCGCGAAAAACACAATATAGATTGATTGCTTTTCAGCTGAATTTAGAAACTACGGATAACTATTTGTATTAAAAAATAACCACTTATTTCTCATTTATTTAGCATGAACCATAAATTTGATAAATAGTACTTTTTTCTGGTTTCGGCGTTTTTCTCCATCGGTATTCTCATTTCTGGCACAGCCTGTCAATTACTACGGTAAACACCTTGGTCGGTGAGTCTTTACTCTATAATGATAATGTAGTCAATAACGGTTTTGTGAGGAAAACTGTTCGGTGTTGTAGGAGGTATGGGATGAAACTTTCACTGTTAGCTAAAAAGACTTTACTTGGATGTGTCTGTGGTGGTCTGTTGGCCTTAGCCCCGGTTACGTTTGATTTTGATGACGGTACATTCAAATACAACACAGCATTTGCAAAAAATGATAACAGTAACAATGGTAAAGGCCGTGGAAACAGTAGTGAAAAAAATAAAGAAAATAGTAGCCAAAACGCCAGTGCGAGGGCTAGCTCCAACTCCAGCTCAAACAGTAATGGTAGAAATTCCAGCAATGACAACGGATTAGGTAATAATAGAGGTTCTTTAGCCAGTGCTTTAGGACGTTTGAATGCAGCACACGCATCAGATAACGGACTAGCTAATGCTTCTGCTAAATCTGTTGTTGGAACTCTAGCACTATACCGAGACGCA
Source organism: Vibrio marisflavi CECT 7928 (assembly GCF_921294215.1). Lineage (GTDB taxonomy): Bacteria > Pseudomonadota > Gammaproteobacteria > Enterobacterales > Vibrionaceae > Vibrio > Vibrio marisflavi. Next base: position 1,056,207 of record NZ_CAKLDM010000001.1, on the reverse strand, counting down.
GTTCAGGCAACAAGCCAATTAACTGAACTATTAAATGAAATTTCCGAGACCATTCAAGGGTTAGAGGATCAGATTGCCAGTTATGATATAGCAACATTAACAGCAATTAGCGAGCAATTGAATGCTGATGCCCTCGCGGCTTCAGAAGACCTAGAAGATGCGCAGGAAGCTGCCAATGCTGCCCAAGAATTGGCAGATACAACACAGGCTACAGCAGATACCGCTCAAACTGAAGCCGATGCCGCTCAAGCCGATGCCGATGCCGCTCAAGCTGATGCGGATGCAGCACAGGCTGCTGCTGACGCTGATCCTACAAATACAGATCTCGCTGATGCTGCTGCTCAAGCCCAAGCCGATGCAGATGCTGCTCAAGCTGATGCAGATGCTGCTCAAGCCGATGCAGATGCTGCTCAAACTGATGCAGACGCAGCAGCCACAGCAGCGAATACTGCGGCTAATGAATTAGATGCCGCTCAGGTTGAAGCAGATACCGCACAAGCAGAAGCTGACGCTGCTGCTCAGGAACTGGCACAGGCTGAATCTGAAGTTGATGCTTTAGAAACTGATTTGGCAGCTGCCGAGGAAGAACTGGCGAGCACACAAGAAGAGCTTGATAGTTCTGCTCAGTTAGAAGCAGATACGCTAGCTTCAGCAGCTAATAAGGAAATCACCGATGAAGTGGTTGCCGCGACCCAAGAACTATTAGGTATCGAATAACAACCTCCACCAACCAAACCGTACACAGTCTAGTTATTAACTGCTGTGTACGGCTAGTTTAAGTCTAGGACGGATAACCATGATTTCTCAGTATCGAAATCCTATAAGTATATTAATCCTAACGAATCCCCACGAATTTCTAACTCTAAACTTGTTGGTTTTCAATATTAGCTTTCACTTGCGTTCAACTTATTGACAAAGGTGAGTTATTACGATGAAGGTTTCCCAAACATTTAAAAATGATATAGCTTCTGCTTATCCTGAGCCCCATGCGGCTTGGCTAAACGTGGAATTTACTTTCGTTGATTCAGGCATGACGGATCAATTGCTCTCTGTTTCTACGCTGACCATTCAATATGAGGAGCTATGATGAAATTCGTGGGGAACCCTCAGATTTTAATTGTCATCTTATTAATGCTAAGTGGATGCACAGCCTTACCCAAAAGTGTTTCACACAATATAGAAATGGCGAAGCAAGGTGATGCGCAGGCGCAATATAAATTAGGCCTAGACTACACCAACGGTTTTGGCGTGACACAAAATTATGCAACAGCAACTGACTGGTTTTTAAAGGCAGCACAACAGGGTCAAATCGATGCTCAATTTATGGTGGCTGTTGCCTATGCTTCTGGTCGGGGTGTTAAACGTAACGAAAAATTAGCCTATGAGTGGTTTGACAAGGCAGCTAGTCAAGGTCATAGCGCGGCCATATATCAAAAAGCAGAAGCCTTAGCCAACGGACGTGGTATTAGTAAAGATTTGGCAGAAAGCCGGAAATACTACCGAATGGCAGCGCAAAAAGGTCACCTAGAATCTAAATATGCACTGGGTGTTTTTATGATGACCGGACGAGGTGGTAAACGAGATATAATCTCAGGTAACGTATGGATTTTAGCTGCAGCGAATGATGGTCATAAAGAGGCGCAAACCTTGTTTAACACGACAAAGAAAAGCCTTTCTCCTTCCAACTTAGCGAGAGTAAAAAAACTGGCTAAAAATTTGTAATCTAACTACTCACCGACAAAAACAAATGTATTAAGCGATGTGTTGCGCTCCAGCGAGATTGGACACTTCATCTAGCGACATTTTGCGTTTCAAAAGTTAACTAGGCTTAAATGTTCCAAGAGCACGGTACCTTTAGATCCGATTATAATCAACCGGATCGAACCTCCAAATATAGCGCGTAGGAAATACGACCGAATCATCCGGAAAATTTGGTCAAATATTGAGACCAAGGAATGGTATGAGTGGTGAAACTAAGTGGAAAGGGGGCTTCACTGATTTGCTTTACACTCTATTCGTTTAAAGATAACTTGGCTGTTTCAGATATGACTAGGAATAAACAATGGCTAATGACTTAGAATCTCAGTGCGAAATGTTCATCCCGGGCAGCCGAAAGCCTGCTCCTGCGGAGTATTTTGCTGAAATGGCGCAATGGTGTGAAAAGAATAATATTCAGCATGATGTGTATGGCGATGGCGATCTCATTCAGTCTTTTGAACAGAAAGTGGCAGACCTGCTGGGCTTTGAAGCGGGATTATTTGTCATTACTGGAACCATGACTCAAGCAACTGTCTTGGAGTTAGTCTGCAAACAGAAAAGAAATCCACTCGTTGGCATGCATGAATCCAGTCATATCACTCGATTTGAAAGTCAAGGCTATCGAATGCAGAATCGCTTCGATGTTCTCCCATTAGGAAACCGTTATCGCCCATGGACTTGCGATGACTTAAAAACTTGGCCAGATGAGTTTGCTGCAGCGCTATATGAGCTGCCGATGAGAGAGCTGGGCGGCCAACTACCTCGCTGGCAAGAGCTTGAGGAAATTAAACAGTATTGCGAGAGTGAAAACATACACCTTCATATGGATGGTGCTCGTCTTTGGGAATGTTCGAGCTATTTCCAAAAAGAATACAATGAGATTGCCCGTGGTTTTAATAGTGCTTATGTGTCGCTTTATAAAGGGATTAACGGCTTAGGTGGCTCAATGTTAGTGGGTAGCAAAGAGCTAATTGAATTGGCGTCACTGTGGATGAAGCGTCAAGGCGGCAACGTGTACCATAGAACTCCTTATGTGGTGTCTGCTGCCATGCAATTTGACGAGCGTTTGTTGCAAATGCCAAGCCTTTTTGAGCGTACTCAGCAGATTTACCGAATTGTTGCGGAGTTTCCTCAATTTGCGTTGAATCCAGTAAAACCACAAAGCAACATGTTGCACCTTATGTTCCCAGTTAGCTATGAAAGGCTAGTTGAGCTTAGAGATCAGCTAGCAAAAGAAAAGGGGGTATGGATTGGTAGGCCGCAAACTATGGAGCAACCAAACATGTCCAAGATTGAGTGGTATGTTGGTGACAATCTACTTGGTATGACAGATGACCAGCTACGTGATGTATTGCAATGGCTCGAAGATAAAATGAATGTAACGGCTTAAGATCTCGTTAATATTTGGTTGCTAAAGCAATGGATTGAGTAGGAGAGGAAGAATGACCTCAAGGCGAATTGGTGTTTCTATCTTAAGCTTACTGATTGGCTTGTTCATTCAGCCTCATGCTTTTGCATCCAGCTCCAATGCACAAACGCTGTTTAGCAAAAATGGCCTCGCGTATGTTCAACAAGGAGACGCTAATAGCAAGTATCGATTGATATTTATTCACGGCTCTCCAGGAAGTAAAGAGGGATATGAAACTTATCTAAATGATGAGTGGCTAGCGAAAAATGCCGAGTTGATTTCAGTTGACAGAATCGGCTACGGACAGTCGCCAAGACAACTCGATTCGGATATCGCGTCGCAAGCAAAGTCTATTGCTGCTTTGCTTGATAAAGATAAGTCGAATATCCTGATAGGCCATTCGTTAGGTGGTCCTATTGCGTTGGACATTGCCATCATGCACCCTGATTTAGTACAAGGTTTAGTGCTCGTTGCACCAGCATTTGACCCTAAACTAGAAGAGCCTAAATGGTACAACGAATTAGCCGATACTTGGCTAGTCGGTGCCTTCTTGTCTAACGATTGGAAGGTATCCAATGGTGAAATGATGCCATTAGCCGATGAGCTATCTAAATTGAGCAGTAAAGATTGGCATAAACTCGATGGAGTGGACGTAACGCTCATTCATGGAGATGAGGATACGATTTCAGATCCCAACAATTCGAACTTTGCTATGAATAAGCTATATGGCCAAGGTAAAAAGCTAGTTGAAGTTAAAGGGGCAGGGCACTTTATTTTGTGGAAAGATCCGCAAAGAATTATCAAAGAAATCCAACTAATGCTGGGCAAAGAGCAAGCAAATAACTCTTGAGAACCGTAGGTTAACCATACTGTTTAATATGGCGTTAAATGCAATGCCGCTATTGATAGCGGCATTGAATCGTCACTGTTAGAACAACCTATTCAAACCATTTAATGCAGCGACTCGATATGCCTCTGCCATCGTAGGGTAATTGAATGTAGTGTTGGTGAAGTACTCAATAGTGTTGCCTTCACCTTTTTGCTCCATAACGGCTTGTCCAATATGGATGATTTCCGAAGCTCGTTCACCAAAGCAGTGAATGCCCAATATCGCTTTAGTTTCGCGATGGAAAAGGATCTTCAAACTTCCGACATCGTTGCCAGCAATTTGCGCGCGTGCCAAATGTTTGAATGACGCGCAGCCTACTTCATAAGGAACCTTATCTGCAGTGAGCTCTTGTTCAGTCCTACCTACCGAGCTGATTTCGGGAATTGTGTATATTCCGGTAGGGATATCTTCAATCAAATGCCCTTGAGCTTGTCCACGAGTAATAGCTTGGGCTGCAAAGCGGCCTTGGTTATACGCTGCACTTGCTAAACTTGGATAGCCAATAATATCTCCAACCGCGTAGACGTGACCGACTTCGGTTTGGTAATCATCGTTGACGGAAATAAGCCCTCTGCTATTGGATGTTAATCCCAAGGCTTCTAGGTTTAGCTGATCAGCGTTCCCTGTGCGGCCGTTGGCAAACAATAAGCAATCAGCTTTCAGCTTTTTACCTGATGTTAAATGTAAAATGACACCGTCATCTGTACCTTCAATGTTTTCATAGGTCTCGCCGTTTCGAATGACGATACCGTTGTTCCAGAAGTGGTACGAAAGTGCATCGGAGGTTTCATTATCTAGGAAGGCTAACAATCGGTCGCGTGTGTTTACAAGATCAGTTTTTAATCCTAAGCCTCGAAATATAGAAGCGTATTCACAACCAATCACTCCGGCGCCGTAGATTATAATATGTCTCGGGTCATCTTTTAGCTCAAGTATAGAGTCACTATCGTAGATGCGGCTGTGGTTGAAATCGACATTGTCTGGCTGATATGGGCGAGAGCCGGTAGCAATAACAAACTTGTCTGCGCTGTAGTATTCCGTACCGGAATCGGCTTTTGTAACCGAAATAGTATTTGAATCGATAAATCGAGCGGTACCCGAGATCAGCGTGCAATCGTTACGATCATAAAAGCCCTGTCTTAGTCGAGTTTGTTTTTCGCTAACGGATTTTGCTTGGCTTAGTATGTCGTAGAAAGTAGAGCGTAGTGTAGAGTTACTTTTTCGAAACAGAGGGTTATTGTTGATCTCTATAATTCGGCTCACTGCCTGACGCAATGCTTTCGAAGGTATAGTTCCCCAGTGTGTACATCCGCCGCCAATACTGTGTTCTTTTTCAATAACGGCAACATTCATCCCTGCTTTGGTTAATCCCATTGCAGCCCCTTCTCCGCCGGGGCCACTGCCAATTACTATGGCATCGAAGTGTGTTGATTGGGTCATTCCCACTCCTTCTAGATTACTCAATAGTCAGTGTAAGGAAATGTTAACAAACCAATATACGAGCGTCACACAATTAACGGAAACTTCGCATGTAACCTTAGATTGCAACCCACTAACATTATCTAAGCTTGATTCGCATCATTGTTATCCTGAGTCACTCTATTTTGACCCATCGGGGTTAATGGCTAGCGAAACAGCAAGGCTTTGTACCAAACAAAGCGATGCTGACTGAGATCGAAAAGCATCCACCTTCGCTTCTTTAACAACGAAACAAGCGTCACTATAAGCAGAAAGCGGACTAATTTGACTGTCTGTGATGACGATTTGGTTGGCTCCGGCTTTGGCGGCTATTTCACTCAACATCAATGTCTCTTCGGCGTATGGAGCAAAACTGATTGAGACGACCGTATCTTTAGCACCAATCAAGCCGAGCTGCTCTTGAAACATGCCACCTAAACCATCAATCAAGAACGCGCGTTTTTCTGCATGTCTTAGCGCATAGGTGAAATAAGACGCGATACTAAATGAACGTCGTAGACCTATCACGTAAATGTTTTCGGCGTTGTCCAGCAATTGAGTGGCTGTGTATAGCTCGTCTTGTTTGGTATTTGTGGCCAAATGCTCAAGCGCCTGCGAGTTTGCGCGTGCAAACTCTTCTAAGATATCTTTGGTGGTTTCTGGTGGTGAGTTTTGATCTTCAAGCTGTTTATAGAGGCGAGCTCTATCGGTGTAATTTGCAGTATCTTCAACGAGTTTATGGCGAAACAATTGTTTCATTTCGTTGAATCCACTAAAACCAAAAGCGCTGGCAAAGCGAATCAGAGTAGAAGGCGGAACATCGGCTTGTTGAGCGATGGTCGCGACCGTGTCGAATGCGACACTACTTGAATTATCAAGAACATATTTAGCTACTTGCTGTAGGCGATTACTAAGATCACTGTAGTTTGTTTGAATTTGTTGTTTTAATTCATCTAGTGTTGATGCTGCCTGCATTATCCCTACCCAAGATCATCGTTTGACTCGCTCTAAGATATCTTATAATGCGTATAAATGAAATGTTTGTTTCATCTGACTGCTTTACGTTCAATCCCTTGAAATACCAAGGGCTATCAGCAATATCTACTGTAACATTCCCTATTTTTAAGTTCGCTTTAGATCACATAATGAACTAAAAATTTCATTAATATTTTAAAATGAAACAAATATTTCGTATAAAGGTTGTCATTGAATATCACCACACCCAAGGAGTGACCGATGAAGGTTGTTGAAAAGAAGCTCGACCTTATTTGCATGGGAAGAGTTGCGGTTGATTTATATGGTCAACAGATAGGAGCCCGCTTGGAAGATATGGGCTCATTTGCTAAGTATCTTGGCGGTTCTTCAGGGAATGTTGCTTATGGCACGGCTAGGCAAGGGTTAAAGTCGTCGATGCTTGCCAGAGTCGGTGACGAGCATATGGGTAGATTTCTGCGGGAAGAGTTGACTTCTGTTGGAGTGGATACCAGTCACCTAATCACAGACAAAGAAAGGCTGACCGCTTTGGTGATTTTAGGTATCAAGGATGAAGAAACGTTTCCGCTTATCTTTTACCGCGACAACTGCGCCGACATGGCGATTACTCCAGATGATGTCGATGAAGAATACATTGCTTCAGCGCGGTGCTTGGCTATCACAGGAACACACCTCTCCAACCCTAATACTAGGGAGGCAGTGTTAACGGCTCTAAAATATGCTCGCAAGCATGGCGTTAAAACCGCACTTGATATCGACTATCGCCCAGTTTTATGGGGCCTAACCTCACTGGGTGATGGTGAAACACGTTATATCGAATCTGAGCAAGTTACTTCGCAGCTTAAAGAGGTGTTAAACCTGTTTGACTTAGTCGTGGGAACAGAAGAAGAGTTTCACATCGCCGGTGGCAGTATGGATACTTTGACTGCTCTTGAGCAAGTCAGGGAAGCTTCTGATGCCACTTTAGTGTGTAAAAGAGGCCCGCTAGGTTGCACTGTATTCGATACTTCAATTCCGGCGCACTTAGATGATGGGATTCATGTTGATGGAGTCAGAGTCGATGTACTTAATGTTTTAGGTGCCGGTGATGCATTTATGTCTGGCTTGCTGCGTGGCTATTTGAACGAAGAGAGTTGGCAGCAGTGTTGTAGATATGCAAACGCATGTGGAGCTTTAGTTGTCTCAAGACATGGCTGTGCTCCTGCGATGCCAACCAAAGAAGAGCTGGATGATTACTTAGCCAGAGCAGATGCGATTTCTCGCCCAGATTTGGATACTAGACTTAATCATTTGCACAGAGTGACAACCCGAAAAAGTCAGTGGGATGAGCTGTGCATTTTAGCGTTTGACCACCGAGTGCAGTTTGAAGAAATGGCTGAGAAGGTTGACGCTGATATCAATCGAATCCCTCAGTTAAAACAGCTGATATTTAAGGCAGCACAACTTGCAGCGCAAGAATCAGGGTTGGATCAGAAAGCAGGGCTGTTATGTGATAGTCGATTTGGCCAGCAGGTACTAAACGAAGTCACAGGGAAAGGCTGGTGGATAGGCCGTCCGATAGAGCTACCAGGTTCACGTCCCTTGGAGCTTGAGCACGGCAATATTGGCTCCCAATTAGCAAGCTGGCCTTTGGAACATGTTGTGAAATGTCTTGTCTTTGCTCATCCAGATGACGATTTGGTAATGAGACAGGCTCAAGAAAAGCAACTTAAAGAGGTCTATCAAGCTTGTTGTCAGACGGGGCACGAACTGCTGCTAGAGGTGATTTTACCCAAGCACCTTGATTCTGATGATGAACACTATATTCGAATGGTTTCCCAGTACTACGATCTTGGAATTAAACCTGATTGGTGGAAGTTACCACCATTGTCTTCGCAAGCTTGGCAGAAAATGGAATCAGTCATTACGGAGAGGGATGCGCATTGTCGAGGTGTAGTACTTCTTGGTCTCGATGCTCCTGAAGATGAATTGAAACAAGGCTTTGCTGACGCATCGAAAAGCGAAATTGTAAAAGGGTTTGCAATTGGTCGCACGATTTTCGCTGAACCTGCCAAAGAGTGGTTGTCTGGAAACAGTAGTGATAGTGAACTCATATCCCAAGTAAAGCGTAACTATCAAAACCTGATCCGAGTATGGCGTCAACGTCGCTAAGCGTAGCGGATAGCAATTCAGGATGTCTAAAAATTTAGGAGAGAAAATGCAAACACTACAAAATTTTATTGGCGGTCAGTTGAGTGAAAGCCATAGCGGACGCACTAGTGCGATTTATAACCCTGCTACTGGAGAGCAAATTCGTGAAGTCGTATTAAGTTCTCCCGCGGAAACAGCAGAAGCAGTTTCAATTGCGGACAAAGCCTTTTCATCATGGTCAAAAACATCGCCTTTGAAGAGAGCGAGAGTCATGTTTAAGTTCAAGGCGCTGTTGGAAAATAATATCGACAAACTGGCGCGCATGATCTCTGAGGAGCACGGCAAGGTCTATTCTGATGCAGTCGGAGAAGTGACTCGAGGCCTAGAGGTGGTCGAATTTGCTTGCGGCATCCCACATCTGCAAAAAGGTGAGCACTCTGCCAATGTCGGCTCTGGTGTCGATAGCCACTCTCTAATGCAGCCACTAGGAGTTTGTGTTGGCATCACACCATTCAACTTTCCGGCAATGGTACCTATGTGGATGTTCCCAATAGCTTTAGCAACGGGGAATACATTCGTATTGAAACCATCTGAAAAAGATCCGAGTGCGAGTTTATTCTTAGCTGAGCTACTTAAAGAAGCAGAGTTACCCGATGGTGTATTCAACGTGATCAATGGTGATAAAGAAGCCGTCGACACCTTACTGACTGACCCAAGAGTACAAGCGGTAAGCTTTGTTGGCTCGACACCAATAGCGGAGTACATCTATCAAACAGCATCAGCACATGGCAAACGTTGCCAAGCACTTGGTGGAGCAAAAAACCACTGTGTGCTCATGCCCGATGCCGACATTGATATGGCGGCTAGTGCAATTATGGGCGCTGCGTATGGTGCTGCGGGTGAAAGGTGCATGGCTCTATCTGTCGCGGTTGTTGTGGGCGATGAAACCGGAGACAAATTGGTTGAGAAACTGAAACAGCAAATCAGTCAAATGAGAGTAGGCCCGGGTATCTGCGATAAGGAAACGCAAGAAAATGATATGGGACCAGTCATTTCGTCAGTACACCAAGATAAAATTTGCCAATACATTAGCTCAGGAGAAAGCGAAGGAGCGATAGTGTTAGTCGATGGTCGTGACTTCAAGGTTCAGGGTTATGAGCAAGGCTATTTTGTTGGTCCAACCTTATTAGACCAAGTGTCACCGACAATGAAAGTGTATCAAGAGGAAATATTTGGGCCTGTGTTATGTGTTGTGCGCGTAACGGATTACCAAGAGGCGATACAACTTATCAATGATCATGAATATGGTAACGGAAGCGCTATTTTTACTCGTGATGGCGATACCGCAAGGCAATTTGGCGAAGAAGTGCAAACTGGAATGGTGGGAGTGAATGTACCGATACCGGTGCCAATGGCATTTCATAGTTTTGGTGGCTGGAAACGCTCTATTTTTGGCCCGCTAAACATGCATGGTAACGATGGTGTTCGCTTTTATACGCGTATGAAAACAATCACAAGTCGATGGCCGACCGGTGTGCGTATGGAGCATCACGACAGCAGCTTTGTTATGCCGACTATGTAAACCATAGAGTTAAATGAAACAATGCCCAGAGACAACAGAAGTCATTGGGCATTGTTTGATAAAGCTGAGCCTTCAATGTTTACCGATATATGACGAAGTTTTTCAGCCGATTAGGAACCTTAATACCGAACTTATCAAAGCCTTCCTTGTTGACATAAAAAGTGCCCGATTTAATTTGTTTTACTCTTGTTGGTTTTTCACCATTGATTATTTGCAGAGCAATTAATGCTGCTTCTTTCCCTTGGTCATAGCCATTTAATACAAATGCGCCAATAGCTTTATCGTTGCCTACTGCATAGTCGGCCATTGTAAATACCGGTACTGGAGAATGTTCACCTGTCCATGACAAAACATATTCTTCATTTAGCACTTTCTGGTTTTTATCTTTAACTGTAAACCAAGTGTCCACAATAATGGCATCATAGTGCTTGTCAGAGTTTCGGATTTCCTTCTTCCAATCGGCAAAGTCTCCTATCATTTTCCAGCTTATATTCGTCTTGCCTGCGTTTGACGTGCTTTTGCCCTCTAAAGCCACATTGATAATAGATTTAGAGGTGTTGCTGTCATCAAATAGTATAAGAACATGGTTTTTGCTCGTGTTAAGCATGATTTGTAAGTGCCGCACTAATGGAATAATAAGCTGTCGCTCCAATACGCCGTATACATTCTTGGGTAAGCGTTCTGGTTCAAAGTACACTCTTGGGTTGTTATTAATTCCATAATAGACGAGAGGATAGTTTTGCTTTGATAGTTCAGGGCCAAGTAGTTTTAATGCGTTATCATCAGCTAGCAAAACAACATCTGGCTTCAAGTTTTGAACTTTTTCAATGATACTGTCCGCTACTTTAATATGGCTTTCTATCGGTGTGCGCTTGGTATCCATGTATAGGATTTCCAAATCGTGTTTTCCCTGAAGTGTTTCTGTCACACCTAAAAGGCAACTTTGAGTCCAAGAGTTATCTGAATGATAGCTATTTATGACTAGGATGTTAGCTGCGAATAAGCTGCTAGAAAAAAGCAACAGAGTACTTGCAAGAAGGTAGTATAAGAAATGATTCTTCATTAGGTTATATTCAATTCGGCACTAATTTAGTTAAACTCAACATGCTCAAGTATTGTTGCTCATAACATCAAACATCAATACCTCCGATGTTAAGTTTAGCAACACATCATATTAGTGCTTTTAGACTACAATATAAATTTGGGCTGTGACTTGTAGACGAATATGTATAAGTTAACCGTATTGATATTGGCAAGTTTTCTCACTTTCAATGTATTTGCAAAGTGTGAAATTGATATAAGAGTAAATGATTATCCTCCCTTGTATTATCAAGATGATGGTGTGTGGATGGGGTTGGATGTTGAATTAATGGAAGCGCTTCTGTCAGAGGCTGACTGCCAACCAATTTTTCACCCTCAACCATGGAAAAGAGCCTTGAACTTGATAAAGTCTGGAAAAATGGATGCTATTACCAATTTATCTCGAACCGAAGAGCGCGGTACATATATGTACTTTATCGGGCCAATGAGAGATGAGGTTGTCTCTTTAATTGTACCAAGCGACTCAAATTATGAGATTAACTCACTTGATGATCTTAAAAAGTTGCCGGGACCTGTGGGTAAAGTGAATGGTGCGTATCATGGGAAGCTGTTACAAGAAAAGTTGGAGAACGACCCCTCTTTTTCAAGTAATATTCACCCTGTCACTGATTCTTCTCAACTAGCGCCGATGTTAAAAAAAGGAAGAATGGTCGCATTTATGATGAACAGCGATGATTTCGCTTATAAACTCAAAACAGACCCACATTTTAATGGGCTTAAAAGGCATGATTTTCCTATCAGTACCAGTTCTTTATATTTTGGTTTCAGTAAAGTGTCCGTTTCAAACGAACTGCACTCAAAGCTTCAGCAAGCTTATGAAGCAGCAAGTAGCAAAGGAGACTTTACTAAAATCATTGATCGATACAACTAGGGGAAAGCTAGTTACAAATTAGTGGTTTTTGAGTCTATTATTGCCCCCTCGTGCAATTATCAAGGGAGCAATATTGTTAGCTCTAGTTAAATGATTCCTGCTAAGTCTATATACCCAGTATCTTGCGGTTACTTGCGCAGCAACTAGAACCAAGTCTCCATTTGTAGAGCAAATAAAGTTTCTCCACCGTCACCCATGGTGCTGGTGCCCGTTTGATCAACGGTATAATTGTCGAGGTCACTGCTCCAATCAACATAGCTGACCGCAAACCTAATTTCTGGGCGATCGAAAAAGCCTTCTGATGTTGCAAGCTTAAAGGTTGGGGCGATTGTCGCTTTATAGTATCCCCCGGTTGCTTTGTTCTGAGTGTTGTCTAGGTCCATGTATTGATATGAGCCTTCATAAACCATTTCAAAGTTATCATTGAATGATTGGGATAGACGCACGTTTAGCGTTGCCCAAAAATACTCATCATTTTGGTAAATGCGATCTTTACTCAATTCGGTCAGCAAAGCAGGTGCAATATTCCATGTCTCATTGATTTTTTTTACGCCATAACTGAATACTCGGATAGCTTTTGCATCATGGTTGAGATCGCTAGTTTGGCCAATGTTTTTTAACTCAGCTCCTAGGCCTTTGCCCAATAGGATACCTGTTTTCGAAAAACCATCTTTACTGCCGTAAAAAGAATCGTCGTGATAAGCGAGCATCATATGAACACCTGTGTTGGCAGGTACTGTAGCTTGTGTGTTGTCACTATTTTGGTCATTTTTGTTGGCAGACATACCACTGAGCATAACTTGCCACGAACCGATGTGGTTGTTCATTGTGGCGATGTAATTTTCATAATCAGTTGTATCAGTATCACCGAAGTCACTTGCGTAAATGGAGAAATTACTTTTCCACGAGTCGGAAAGCTGCACATCGTATATTCCTGCGCCGGTACCTGCAAGGTAGACAATGTCAGAGTCTAAGAAGTGGATATCAAAGTTATCGCGATCAAACCTTTTTCCTGCCCAAATAGATGCGTTTTTAAATGCTCCACTAAAGGAACTTAAGTTAGAGAACTCAGCATATGCTTGGCGCACGTTTAAATCGCTAGTATCTGCTGTCCATGTATCTTCAGACTCTTGCCCATCAGCTATCATTAGCCAGTATTTAGACTTCTCTCCCTTACTTGATTCACGATTGTGAATGAAATTTGCCTCAATATAGGTATCGTCTTCCAAGCCAAGGCGACCTACAGGAGCACCTAGAGTGCCAGCAGCTGTCATGTACGGGCCTGTGTTGATTGCTCCGTTTCGATGGTCATTCATAAGTACGCCAGAGCGAGCGTATCCATGAAACTCAAAGTCTTTGGTTGACTTATCTTCTTCTGCTGGCGCAAGGCGCGTTTCAATATCTTGAATTCTTGCTTCCAATGACTCCAAATCGGTTGCGGAATAAGTTGGTGCTGACATTAACACTGCAGTGGCAGTAAGAGTTGCCATTGTCCATTTCGTTTTCATACATTTTGTCCTTTAAGCTTTATTAGTTTGATTGCAAACGTTCCCTTATTTGTTCGCAATAACTAGTGGAACCTACAATGTTTTGGGGAGGTTCACGAGCTTAAACTGGGACAAAATAATAACTAGGATAATTCTTGTACATAAGGAATATGAATAATTATTAGATTGATCACACTAATTAATTGAGCGTTTTTCATCGGTATTGGGATGGCCCTTAATTAAAATTTTTGAATGTATTGAGTTATAAGGTATTGATAAATAATGGTTTGTATGAAGTTTATCTTGGTTTTTCTCGCAGGGCTGTATAATGCCACTCTAAATCAGGCAAACTTAAAGCTGTATCACATAAACGTTTTAAACGATTTCACTTGTTCAAATAGAGCGTGTATTGTTCTGACTGCAAACGTTCCCTAAAATATAAACTGTCTAATCCTCGAGTTGTAGAGGGTTTGCCTAGGTGAAGACTGATAATTTGTGTTGATACTCTCTACTGGAGGATATATTAAATGACTGAAAATACAGTGGCTTGTGTAGGCGATCTACTGATTGACTTTGTGTGTACCGATATTGATTCGAGCATTAAAAACGGCACTCATTTCCTAAAAAAAGCAGGAGGTGCCCCCGCAAACGTTGCTTGTTGCGTAGCAAAATTAGGAGGTCAAGCGGCACTTGCGGCTAAAGTCGGTCGAGACCCATTTGGTGACTTTCTAGTTGAAACGTTGAAAGAGCAGGGTGTTGAAACAAATTCTGTTGTTGTAGATGGACACTATGCTACCTCGAAGGCGTATGTCGCTTTGCAGGGAAATGGGGAACGTGATTTTACGTTTAATTGGGGAGCGAGTGAGCAGTTAGAGTCCCACGAGTTAGCTGAAGGTTTTGTCGAAAATAGTAAGGTTGTTCACTTTGGAGCAGCGTTAAAAAACGAAGGAAGAATGATCGACCTCTATCAAAATTTGTTGGTAGAGGCTAGCTCAAAAAACAAATGGATTTGTTTCGATCCCAACTTCCGTCCGGCTCTATGGGAAAATAATGCACAAGAGTTTGTGAGGTTATGTGAAGAGAGCTTACGTGCTGCACATATCGTTAAGGTTAGTGAAGAAGAGCTACATATTCTTGCAGGTAAGACTTGTCTCAAAGAGTCCTGTACTTTTCTTCATCAAAAAGGTGTGAAGATCATTCTTGTCACGTTAGGAAAAAATGGCACGTTACTTAGCGTAGCGAATAGCGGAACGAGATTTGTGGATTCCATTGTGGTAAATAGCATTGACTCAACAGGAGCAGGAGATGCGTTCATTGGTGCTTTCTTATACTTACTTGCGAGCAAAAATACTTTGCCTAGTTGCCTCGACGAACTGGTTCCAATGGTGAGCTTTGCAAATAAAGTTGGGGCTCTAACGTGTACCCAAATGGGCGCGATATCGGCTCTACCTTCTTTAACAACAGTAGAAAGCTTTAGCGAGTCTTGTGTTAATCAGTAGGTTGTAATTGCAAGACGTCTGTTGTTCGTTATCTTTTTGCTTTAATTAACGATTTCAATTCTGCACGTCAGGCTTGCCCAATCAATCTGCATTTGTAGAGCACTATCACTGTCTTATAGCTCGGCCCCAAGATTGATGCTCGAAACACTTTGATATCCTTACATGCAACGGTATAGTTGCGCCTTCTTAGAGCTCTTCTGGGTTTGAGATATAACCTGTTTATAAGGAATGTAGGATGAAACAAAGTCACCACCCGGTGCAAGGCGCAAGTTGGATGCTGTTGGCCGGCTTGGCTTTTGCGATAGTGAATAGCCTATCGCAAGTGAATAGTATTAAATTGGGTTTGCCATCGACTATGGTGGCGTTTATCCAATACTTCATCGCGCTACTTGTTATTCTTCCGTATTTGAAATCGTTAGGAATTAAGGAATCGCTGAAAACAACAAGCTTTCCTCTTCATGTTTTTAGGGTTCTCTTAGCTGTCATTGGGATACAGTTGTGGTTGTGGGCATTGGCTTACCCTGTGCCGATTTGGCAAGGTATCGCATTGCTGATGATTTCGCCGCTTTTTGCAACGTTAGGATCTGGGTTGCTTTTAGGTGAGCAGGTCGGGGCAGCACGTTGGTTAGCTACTGTTGTGGGTTTTTGCGGTGCAATGATCATATTGGAGCCATGGTCTGATGATTTCACATGGGCGAGCTTATTACCGGTCGGAGCCGCTTTTTTCTGGGCATGCTACTCCTTGATGGTGAAGAAGATGTCCTCAAAAGATTCACCGGCGACAATGGTTGTTTATCTACTACTTCTTCAAACACCTTTTAATCTGTTTCTCGCGATACCAGAATGGAGGCTACCAGATTCGGTTAACCTATGGTTGTGCCTATTCGCTGCTGGTGCGTTCACTGCTTTGGCGCAATGGTCGATAGTAAAGGCATACGCAGCAGCTGATGCTTCTTTTGTACAACCTTTTGACCATGCCAAGCTGCCATTGAATGTGTTAGCAGGGTGGTTAGTTTTTAGTTGGGTTCCACCAGGAAGGTTGTGGTTGGGAGCGGCAATAATTATTGCGTCGGTTGCATTTATCACTCATTGGGAGAATAAAAAGAGCTGATAGCAATAACAGCGGTGCAACAATTAACAAGGTGAAGTCTAACTTGTTTGAAATAACTGGGTATTTTCAGTTGCTCCTAAAAAATGAGCAATAAACGGTGTGTTTATATATTTTTATATATGTTATAAGTTGTTGTAATTAAATGCTTAGTGGTTGGGTGTGATTGCGATTTCTTAATTTATCTTGTAGTTGCTATTTGTTGAAACCTAAACTGAGCTTATAGGTAGTTGTGGGACTAATATAAAGTGAAATAAAGCCCTGCGAAGAGGCGATGCAGGGCAAAGTGTTCACAATATGAATGAACCAATTGGCTATGTATAACATGCAACACTCTCAGAAAAAGCGTTGCGCTATATTTTCTAAATCAAAAAGATAAAACCTATAGCAATATTAGGCATAACCATATTTTACGATAAATGATTAAGGGCTTTTCCTAATTCCATTAAATATTTCTGAAGTATGAAAAGTCTCCTAAAGCACAAAACCAATAAGAGTATTTTGTCTACACTCATTCTTTCGATTGATTTACTAAGGGAATAGCGAATATAATCAATCCTAATGGCAATGAAAATACCTAATAGTAAGTGATATACAACTAAATGAGTTATTTTTAAAAATGCCTATTAAATCAATTACATATACACATATATCAGATAAGTAATATATTTTATGAAAAAGTTATTAGTAGTAAATTCTGTTATTGCATGGGCGATAACGGCATCGGTAGTTATTTGGGCGTTGAACCACTCAAATAATGACACAGATAAGCACATGGCAAGTGAATATGCATTTGATGTAATATCACAAGCTTTGTCTGGAAAAAATTCTCCAGAAGACCAAATCAAGCAAATCAAGTTTTGGCAAGATAGTGGTTGGACAGCTCAAACTGGAGCTATCAAAACACTATGTAATATAGACAAAGAAAGGTTACTAACTCTTATGGATGCAGATGATGCGAATCAAGCATGCCGATTAGTAAGAGAAGGTGAGCAAATTAAAGCTCTAACACCATTAGCACCAAAAAGCTAAGCTTTAAATTTTCCTATGGAATATGTTATTTCAATTCTAACAATAATATACATACACATATTACTTGTTATATGGGTATCGTATGTTAATGGTAAGAACAGTAAAAAAGTTGCATTACCTGAAACAGACATAGTTTTTGATTCAGGAGTTTGCCGTGTGAGTAAGAATGGTGAAACAATCGCTTCTTATCGATTAAATAGCAGAAACTATAAAATATTTAAACACTTACATGAAGAAGAGAATATTGTTAGTTTTAAGGAACTATCTGATATAGCAAGAATTGACGAGGATGTAGTTTATTCCTCATTAAAAAACTTGCGTTTAAGTGATGACTTTTTAAAAATATCTCGGAAAGGAAAGTGGGCACAGCTTACGATTAGCTAATCGCTAACGGTACCGCATTATCTCAACAGTGCTCTGTACCTCTGTAGCCCTCGAAACAATTCTCAGACCTAGCTTGGATTAATACACCAAGCTAGGCTTTTCATTTTGAGGGCTAAATTGTGTTTTCTTTGCATCGAATTGATGGTGGATAGAAGCCTATCGTCTACTATATAAATTATGTGCTATCAATGAGTTAATTATGGACCCATTAACGCAAGGTGTGCTGGGCGCTTCTTTGTCACAATCGGTGAGCAAAAAACAGCACTTGGTGATTGCAGGGCTTTTCGGGCTCCTAGCTGGAATGGCTCCGGATTTGGATGTATTGATTCGATCTGAGAGCGATCCATTACTGTTTTTAGAGTTCCATCGACAATTCACTCATTCTCTATTTTTTATCCCAATAGGTAGTTTTCTTTGCGCTGTTTTTTTGCATCAACTGATTGGAAAAAGGCAAGGCCTCACGTTTAAGCAGAGCTGGCTCTATAGCGCTCTCGGGTATGGTACACATGCGCTTTTGGACGCTTGCACTTCATATGGTACTCAGCTGCTTTGGCCATTCACCAACGAACGTTTTGCTTGGAATACCATCTCAGCGATAGATCCTGCTTACACACTCCCTATATTGATCCTGTTGGCATTTGCCACACTGAAACGAAATTCTTGGTTTGCTCGTTTTGCAATTTTGTGGGCCATAACTTATCCGACGATAGGTATGATACAAAGAGATAGGACTATAGAAGCTGGTTGGCAGCTCGCGAATGAAAGGCAGCATGTACCTATGCGGCTAGAAGCTAAACCAAGCTTTGCGAATATTTTGGTTTGGAAACTGATTTACGAGACAGAAAACCACTACCATATTGACGCTGTGAGAGTGGGAAGAGTCGTAAAACTATACCCCGGAGAGTCCATCAGTAAGTTAGATGTTAGTCGAGACTTGCCGTGGCTTGCTGCCAACTCACAACAAACCAAAGACATTGAGCGTTTTCGGCACTTTTCCAATGGGTATATAGCGCAAGATCCTGCCGATGATTTGCGTATCATCGACGTGAGATATTCGATAGTTCCTAACCAGCTTAATGCTTTATGGAGCATCAAGTTATCGTCATCAGCCGCTGTTGATGTTCACGTGGGATATGAAACACATCGAGATAGTAGTCCAGCGTCCCGACAAGCCTTCTTGGACATGCTATTCGGAGTTGAACAGCTTGCTCAGAAGCAGAGTTCAGTGGATTAACCTTCTTGAAGGTGGCTACGCAATATACACCGTATGCTTTAAATGAGAGCATGTTTACGGCTGCAAGGTGGTCTTGGAAACTTGCTCACGTATCCACTGAACAAAGTGTTCGCCTGCAGGAGAGTTACTATGAGACAGCAGGAAATAGCCAGCCTTTGCACTCACGGCTGGAAGTGGTGCCATCAATCTCCCACTCATCAATTCGTCTTGAATCAAAGCTTGTCTAGCTAAGGCAATCCCAACGCCTGCTTCAGCCGCTGCCATCGCCATATCGGTTCGATTAAAGAAATGGCCTTTATTGAAGGGAACATCGAGACCATTTATTTTTGCCCAATAGGCCCATTCATGATGTCTCAATGCTCCAGACCAAGGTTGAGCATCATGTAATAAGGTTAAATCAGACCAGTGGCTAGATTTCATATCCTTCTCATTGAGCCATGCATATTTGTCTAAATAAGATGAGCTCATCACTGGGATCAACGTTTCTTCTATAAGTAATTCAGCATCGTGGGCACGATAAGGTATGGGCCCATAATCAATCGTGAAGTCAAAGTCCTGAGAATTATGATCAACTAAACCACCTTCTGCATGAGTTTGAACTTGAATGTCAGGGTATCGACGATGGAAATCTTCGAGCCGTGGTACCAGCCATTTAAACGCAAAAGAAGGGGTGAGCTTGAGCTTTATCTCTGAAGAGTCAACAGAACGCATCTGTAAACTTGCTAAAGCGGTATCAATATCTTGAAAACTTGACGATGTGATTCGATGGAGAAGTTGTCCGGCCTCGGTTAGCGTCACGCCACGCGAATGTCTTTCGACTAATTGTACGCCGATATTGGACTCAAGCTGGATCAGTTGTTGGCTAATCGCTCCAGTGGTTAAACATTTTGCCTTGGCCGCGCCTGTTAAGCTACCACGCTTACCGACTTCCACAAACGTCATTAGCGCTGCTGCCATATTATTTTTGAGATGTTTCATTGTAAGCCTATAGAAATTCTATACCCTGTGACTAATTCTTATCGATTGTTAGCGCTTTGTAAAATACATATCGTATGTGCGAGTAACAGGAAGGATTTGCAATGAAAATTATTGTATTGGGTGGGGGAGTCATTGGACTCACTAGTGCATGGTATCTCCGCGAGCAAGGGCACGATGTAACCGTGATTGATCGCCAATCTGAGTGCGGAAAAGAAACAAGTTTTGCCAATGCTGGGCAAATATCTTACGGATATTCATCACCTTGGGCTGCTCCGGGTATTCCACTCAAAGCGGCACAATGGCTGCTCGAAGAACATGTACCCTTCAAAATCAAACCGACTCTCTCCCCAGCGATGATGTCTTGGGCAAGCAAGATGCTACTTAATTGTCGTTCATCTCATTATCAAGTAAATAAATCGAGAATGCTGCGCTTAGCCAATCATAGCCGATCTTGTTTAACTGAGCTTCGTTCAAATACTGGAATCCAATATCAAGGTCGACGATTGGGGACGTTACAAGTTTTTAGAAATACTAAACAGCTTGCTGCGATTGAAAAAGACATGGTTGTGCTAAAACAGAGCAATACTGAGTTTGAGTTGCTAGATACTGCTGGATGTATTGAAAAGGAGCCAGCACTCAAGCAGGTACAAGATAAGCTTGTCGGTGGGCTGTATTTGCCGAATGATGAAACAGGTGACTGCTACCTTTTCTGTCAGCAACTCTCGCAGCTTGCAAAACAAGCAGGGGTTAATTTTTATTTCAATACGGATATTCACTCGCTGACTTGTCGAAATGGCACCATTGAATCAGTTGAAACCAGTCTCGGATCATTGCAAGCCGATCGCTATGTTGTTGCTTGTGGGAGTTATTCTGCAAAGTTGCTTGCTCCACTGGGTATCAGTTTGCCGACGTATCCGGTAAAAGGTTATTCTCTGACTTTGCCTATCTCACGTTCAGAACATGCGCCAGTGTCTACGGTGATGGATGAAACTTATAAAGTCGCCATTACACGATTTGATGACCGCATACGAGTGGCAGGTACGGCTGAACTTGCTGATTTTGATCTGTCCGTTCCGGAGAAGAGAACCGCTACAATCAATCGCGTAGTGAAAGACTTATTCCCTGATGTTGGCAATTTTGCAAAGGCTGAATATTGGACTGGCTTACGACCTATGACCCCAGATGGCACGCCAGTCATTGGGCCGACGCCGATTAAAAACTTGCTTACCAATACTGGTCACGGCACTTTAGGTTGGACAATGGCCTGTGGCTCAGGGCAACTTATCGCGGATCTTGTCAGCAATAAGCGCCCCAGGATTGAACATCAAGATCTCAGTATTCACAGATATAGCGGCTAAGCTTTAACAGAGCAAATTGTACTGATTTCTGGCTTTAAGAAATTACTGCACTTTTTCTCCAGATTTAAGCACTGTTTCACGTACGACTTTGGTGAATGCCTGCGCTTCTTTGAGGATTTCGGCTTCATTGACGGTCAGCATATTACGGTCTTTCATTATGACTCTCCCATCCACGATGCTATGGCGGACATTTGCTGAATTTGCTGAGTAGACTAGGGCGGAATATGGGTTATAAATTGGAACCATATTCGGCGCTTTGGTGTCGATTACAATAATATCGGCGAGTTTACCCGTTTCAAGAGAGCCAATTGTGTCTTCCATATGAAGTGCTCTTGCCGCTCCCATAGTCGCCATATCAATAACTTTCAGTGGAGGCATTGCTGCGCGATCATGGTTGACTAGCTTGTGTACTTTAGCGACTTGGTTGAATTCATCAATCGTGCTTAAAGTATTGCCAGACATTGGGCCATCAGTGCCCAAACCAATTCGAATGTCTTCGTCATACATCTTAAGAGCAGGCGACACGCCTTTCGCAGACTTGATATTTGCGCTCATGTTATGAGCCACACCCATGCCGGACTTTTTAACTAGCTCAATATCGTGCTCGTCAACTAAGATCATATGAGCACCTACTAAATTTTTATTGAGCGCGCCAATGCTATCCATGTACTCAACTGGCGACATACCTTCCGCGCGCTGTGCAATTTTTTCCTCTTCTCTGTGGGACTCGGCCAAATGAATCATTACTGGAACATCATGCTCCAGCGAAAGCTTAGCGATTTTTTGAAGTGTCTCGGTTGTATTGGTATACGGGGCATGAGGAGCAAAAGCTGGAGTAATTCTCGGATGGTCTTTGTATTCTTCTATAAAGTTAAGAGCGTATTTGATCCCTTCGTCAGCATTTTCTGCATCAGCGACAGGAAATTTAATCACGGTTTCACCAAGGACAGCGCGCATGCCAATCTTGTCGACTGTTTTTGCAACTTCATCTTCAAAATAATACATGTCTGCGTAGGTTGTAACGCCGACTTTGACCATTTCAACGTTACCTAAGTTTGCGCCTACTCGAACCATGTCGCGAGACACTAACTTAGACTCTAGCGGGAAAATATAGCGGTGGAGTCGGTCGGGTACGTCATCAGCTAACGAACGAAAAACAGACATGGAAACATGAGTATGAGTATTGATAAGGCCGGGCATTACGATGTCACCATCAACATCAAGTACTTGCTTAGCCTGGTATTGTTTAGCCAATTCACTATCGCCAACAGCTATGATCTTGTTCTGGTCTACAACAACAGTGCCATTTTCATACACAGTTTTGTCTTCATCCATAGTTAGAACCATCGCATCCGTGATCATGAGGTCGACATTTTGCGTGGCATAGGCCACGGAGCTCATGCCTAAAATTGTTGATGCGAGTATGGCTTGTTTGATTTTCATAGTTACTATCCAATGTATTATCTTTGCCTACAGCGGATAGTAACCTAAGTATCAATTGGAAACGGTTAGCCATGTTTTCTTTCAACTTCACCACCGATATAAATACGGATGATATTGTTAGAAAATATTAGTGGCTTGAGAAATGTCAATGTGCTCGGGGGTTAACACTGCCGTTTATTGCTCGCTCTCCTAGTAACCCCAAAATCGCTCACTATCTATTACGACGCTTGGCTCATGTGCTTATAGTGAAACTCTAAGTGTTCCTCTATAAAGCTTGAGATGAAGAAATAACTATGGTCGTAACCATGCTGCATTCGCAATTCCAACTTTGAATTTTTGCTCGAAGCCGCTTTGAGTAGTTGTTCTGGTTTAAGCTGCTCCATCAAAAACTCATCAGCATCGCCTTGATCAACCAAGATAGGCAGATCAAACGATTTGCTTTGAAGAAGTTCGCACGCATCGTACATTTTCCATGTTTCAATATCACTTCCTAGATACTCGGTAAGTGCTTTCTTGCCCCATGGGCTTTTTATCGGGTTACTAATGGGACTAAAGGCCGAAATGGAAACAAACTGTTCAGGATTGTTGAGGCCAATAACTAACGCTCCGTGTCCACCCATGCTATGTCCTGCAATTGATTTCACCCGAGAAACAGGGAAATGCTTTTCAACGAGTTGTGGCAACTCTTGAGAAACGTATGAGTACATTTGATAGTGCTGCGACCAAGGTTGCTTGGTTGCATCGACATAAAAGCCCGCTCCCTTGCCCAAGTCATATTGGTCAGCATCTGCAACCCCATCCCCACGTGGGCTTGTATCACAGGCAACAATAGCGATTCCCAACTCGTTTGCTTTCTTGAAAGCGCCTGCCTTTTGCATAAAGTTTTCATCGGTGCAGGTCAGCCCTGATAACCAATATAAAACAGGTACGGAGTGCGTATTGGACGCTGTTTTCGGCAAAAAGATAGCGAAACGCATGTTGCAGCCAAGAGTATATGAGTGATGGGTATATTGTTTATGCCACCCACCTGCGACTTTGTTCTGACCAACATTTTGAATTGTCATGATGTGCCTCTTACGCGAAAGAATGACCACTGCGTGGTTATGAGCACAGTGGTCATGGTTATTGTTTTATGACGAATGGTCCATATGTATTACGGTACGAATACTTTTGCCTTCGTGCATTAAGTCAAACGCTTGGTTGATGTCATCGAGACCCATAGTGTGAGTAATAAACTCCTGCAAACCAAATTCGCCTGCCATGTAGCGTTCAACAATTTCAGGTAGTTCGG
The DNA here is from genome assembly GCF_921294215.1 of Vibrio marisflavi CECT 7928. GTDB lineage: Bacteria > Pseudomonadota > Gammaproteobacteria > Enterobacterales > Vibrionaceae > Vibrio > Vibrio marisflavi. The sequence goes on along the minus strand of NZ_CAKLDM010000001.1, from coordinate 1,032,203 downwards.
AGCGTCCTTTTACTCCGCCAAATGCACTACCGCGCCATACTCTGCCCGTCACGAGCTGGAATGGACGAGTAGAGATTTCTTGTCCAGCACCGGCAACACCAATGATGACGGACTCTCCCCATCCTTTGTGGCAGCACTCAAGTGCCTGACGCATGACGTTTACATTGCCGATGCATTCAAATGAATAGTCGACACCACCATCGGTCATTTCCACGATAACTTCTTGTATTGGTTTGTCGAACGATTGTGGGTTGATCACATCTGTTGCGCCAAGCTGCTGAGCAAGTTCGAATTTGCTCTCATTGATATCGACACCAATGATACGGCTTGCTCCTGCCATACGAGCTCCAATGATTGCCGATAATCCGATACCGCCAAGGCCAAATATTGCGACTGTGTCACCTTGTTTTACCTTTGCAGTATTGAGCACTGCACCCATGCCTGTTGTTACGCCGCAGCCTAGCAAACATACTTCTTCCAATGGTGCGTCTTTGTTCACTTTCGCAAGAGATATTTCAGGTAGCACTGTGTACTCTGAAAATGTTGAGCAGCCCATATAGTGATAGATAGGTTGGCCATCAATATAGAAACGAGTGGTTCCATCTGGCATTAGACCTTTACCTTGTGTTTCACGTACGGCTTGGCATAGGTTAGTTTTACCTGATAGACAATATTTGCATTTGCCACATTCAGCAGTGTATAGCGGGATAACATGGTCCCCCACTTCAACACTAGTTACACCTTCTCCTACCATTTCTACGATACCCCCACCTTCATGTCCCAATATTGATGGGAAAATGCCTTCAGGATCATCGCCAGAAAGAGTAAATGCGTCGGTATGACAAACACCGGTGGCAATGATGCGGACCAACACTTCGCCTTTCTTAGGAAGCTGAACATCAACTTCCTCCATTTTCAACGGTTCACCGGGTGCCCATGCGACAGCAGCTTTGGACTTTATATACTCTTGGCCTGGTTTGATATTAAGTGACATGCTGAATTCCTTTATCTTCAAAATACAATAACGCCATGTAACAACAATTAAGAGCACACGGATTTCGATTGAGTGTTATTTTAATTACTTCCGTAATTTTGATAATCCATGTATTTTGAAAATAACTATTACAAATATGTAATAATTAAACTTGGATGAACTAGGGCGTGTGGCAGAAGGTCAATTCGCTCTAAATAAAAGAGTATTGTGATGAATCATTGGGAAGGTGTTTCAGAATTTGTTGCTGTTGTTGATAGCCATTCGTTTACTGCAGCTGCAAAAAAGATGAAAACGTCTGTCGCTCAGATAAGTAGACGAGTTTCCGCATTAGAAGAAAGGTTGGCAATAAAGCTGCTAGTAAGGACTACCAGAAAAGTATCCGTGACCGAGGCAGGGCAGTTATATTACATGCACTGCCGAAACTTAGTCGAAGGGTTAGAAACAGCAGAGTTAGCTGTTACACAAATGCAAGCCACACCAAAGGGGTTACTAAAAATCACAGCTCCTGTGGCCTACGGTGAATCACATATCGCACCGCTGCTCAACGAATTTTTGGAAATGTATCCTCAAGTTGATTTGGATTTGAACCTCACTAATTTAAAAGTGGATCTGATAGATACAGGAGTGGATATTGCTATTCGCATGGGGAGGTTGGCGGATTCCAGTCTAATCGCAAAAAGGCTGTCGACGAGGCAACTGTACGTGTGTGCGGCGCCTAGCTATCTTGAAAAATATGGGACGCCACATACTCTTTCTGAGTTAAACAGGCACAACTGTTTAGTTGGCTCTAGTGAACAATGGCGTTTTTTAGACAATAAGAATGTCAAAACTTTAAAGGTATCTGGCCGAATACATTGTAATTCAGGCTTTGCACTATTAAATGCTTCCGTACGTGGGTTAGGGCTAGTCCAATTGCCAGATTACTATGTGAAGAAAGCCTTGGATTCAGGGGAATTGGTAGAGGTGTTGAGTGATTATCGTGATGAAAGAGAAGGTATATGGGCGCTATATTCACACAATAGAAACTTATCACCGAAAGTGCGTTTGTTGATTGATTTTCTCTCTGAAAAGCTTAGCTCTGTGCGCAAGGGAAGTTTCTGATTTTATTGGGCACCAAAGCTTTTTTCTAAGGCTGGAATAGTCACTTTTAGTTGTTGTCTAGTAAGTCAAAGTCACAGACATGATGGTGGAAGTTCCCACATCCATTAGAGCTATTGTTATACTGCTTATTCTTGATTGTTAGGTAGACTTTTGAGTCGATAAACAATGTAACCAAGTCTCTATTTAACTGACCTTTTTCGGCTTCATTGAGCAAAATCTTAAAGGCAACGTCATTAGGTAGTGCATTTTTGTATGGTCTATCGGATGCAGTGAGCGCGTCATAGATGTCACACACCGTCATTATTTGCGAAGCCAACGGAATCTGTTGACCGGTTAACCCTCTTGGGTAGCCGCTGCCATCTATTTTTTCGTGATGTGCGCCTGCTATATTGGGTATATCTTGCAGTTCTTGAGTCCAAGGGATCTGTTTTAAGAACGCTTCTGTATGAGTCACATGAGAGCGTATTTCTTCCATTTCAGTTGATGTCAGGCTTCCTTTAGGGATCGATAGTGCCTGAAGCTCATCTACATTGATAAGAGGGCTTAGTATACCATTGTCATCAGCAGCCTGATATGCGTGGATCTGTTGCAGTTTTTTTGAGGCAGATTCAGGTAAAACAGAGGGTTCATTCGCTTCGACAATATCTAGCCAGAACTGCTCTAGCTGCGCTATTTGTTGCTGGATATTCTCTTGTTGTTTCAGTGTAGAGTGCGCGTTTGAATCAGGTATGTCGGTAAACAGTTTCAGCTCAACCTCCGCTCGTTGACGAAGTAGCGTTTGCTGAGTAAGCCGAATACGATACTTAATAATATCTAATTGATGATCAGTGAGCTTTTTAGCTTTGGTTAACACGGACTCTTTAACGCCTACTTTGCCAAAATCATGGAGCAATGCCGCGTATCTTAGCTGGCGCAGGTCCTTTTTGCTTAACCGCTGATATTGCTTAAGGTTAGAGTTTGCTAAACACTTGGCTAGAGCAATTGAGAGATCAGCGACACGGAACGAGTGACCACTGGTGGTTGGATCTCGCTGTTCAATGGCGGTAACAGAGGCTTGAACAAAGCCTTCAAATAGGCGATGTATGCTCTCTATTAAGCGTCTATTTTCGATAGCAATTGCTGACTGACTCGCTAGTGCACGTAACAACGGACAGATCTCTTTGTCGAACGGAATGACATTTTCTTTGGTTAATGCGTGAGAGATCAGGCGAACACCCGCTTGTTTAGTATGATTAATAAACTGTAAAACACCAATAATCTCTTGCTGATAATTGAATATCGGGAGTGCAAGCAACGATTGGCATCGATAGCCCGTTAAATGATCAAATATTGGGTTAAATTGGTAGGGTTTGCCTTGGATGTCATAGACATCGTTGATATTCACTTCGTGACCATGAGTCGCCACATACCCAGAAATACTGCTGTCATTGAGATCAAAGCGTTTTTCCTCAAAATCAAAGCGAATGGAAGCGTTCTGGGTTAGTTTTAGAACTAGATGACGATTTTCTTTGTTTTCATTGTCAATTAAAAACAGAGAGGCCGCATCGCATACAGCCAGTTTCCTTCCTTCGTCTAATATCCTGTTCAACAAGGCACTTAAACTTTTCTCAGCCGAAAGTGCAATGCCAATCTCAGTAAGCCGGGTTAAGCTATTAGATTTATCATTCAGCAGTTGTTTTAGCTCTTGTTGCTGAGATTGTTGAGTATGTATTAGTAATGCAGATTCAATATGTTTGAGGGTAATTCTTTGATTGAAACCTGTAGGTACGTATAGGTCGGCATCTACCGAAAGGTGCTGTTCGGCAATAACGATTAAAAACTGCTTGCTACGCCACTCTTTGATGGTTGTGATCGTTATAGATTCTAGTAGCTGTTGGTCTAAGATAAGTACGCTAGGTGTTAGCTCAATAACTTCTTGCTCATTACTTACTTCGACACAACGCAACTGCTGGCGGGTCAACGCTTGCCGCATACTTGTTGCAGAAAATGTACGGCCGTGCGCTATCAGTAGTTTTCCAAGTGATTTCTTATCATCGGTTAACGTCATGGCGACTCCCATTTGAACCTTTTTAGAATAGTTCAGGTTAAATGGCTTTGCTTAACTCCAAAAATGGCAACGCACCAAAAGCAATTCCTCAATGAATAATGAAGAAGAAATAAGAACTCAAGAGTTATCGGCTATTCAATCACCTGATAAACCTTAGTGGGTTCATTGAATCCTTTAAATGCTTTTTCGCCAAATTCGCGAAACTGAAACTGCTTGTTGGAACAGTTTTGTTTAACCAACTCTACAACCAATATTTGATCGGCCTCAGTTGCATCACACACTCGTGACGCCATTTGAACTGAAGTGCCAAACAGATCATTGTTTTCCTCAACGGGTTCGCCTGCACTTAAGCCAATACGAACATGCATGGATTGCTCGGGGTTATTGAGATTGTGCTCATTGAACGCGTGCTGAATGCTGATAGCGCATTTAACCGCGTTATCTGCAGAGGTAAAGGAGACCATAAACCCATCACCTGTGTGTTTAATCTCTCGACCATCGTGCGCTTTAATTGCATTGCGTGTGATAACGTTATGAATGCGCAATAAGTGCATTGATTTCTTGTCGCCTAATTCGGTAGTCATTGCAGTGGAGCCTGCGAGATCGGTAAACATGATAATACGAAAAGCACTATCTATTTGTGCGGGCTCTGGGTGCTGTCGTGAGGGGACAGGATCTTCAATTCGACCCAAGAATAATTTCACTGTTTCTGGGTCAACAGGAATGATTTCACCAGGTATATCGCCATGTGCTTCTTCGTGGACTCTCTTAATGACAGATTCGCTTTCTGCTTCCACTAAGCAAAAAGTAGTGCCTCTCGTTTCATCAAACCAATAAGTTACGAATTTAACGCCATATTTCTCCTGAATATCTAAGTCCTTCTGGTGTGCTAACTCGATCGCTTCTCGCGTAGGGTTCTCAGAAAAGTGGCGATCCATAAATAGAGGCATGATAACGAACTCTCATAAGCAAACTGTTCAATTAAAAATAGCACAAGCGATATGTTAGTGAGGCAATTTAGCTGAATCGAAAACGCTCCATTTCGAACTAATTCTTTCACCCTACGGGCTAATCAAGCTAATACATCGCGTGCTAAAATTCATATCGAGTTCGCTGTATATTCCTAAAACTTGTTTGAGCTGTGAGCGGTATCGTTTGAGAGAAATGTTCTATGCATGCTTGGCTGCTCGACTTACACGATGTAATCAGTTATACAAGCTTATATCGAATGGCGTGAAGGTTAGCAAGGTATCACAATGACATACGAAGAGTTCAACGCGTTTTGCCAAAGCCTTCCAGCGACCACTTATGTTGTTCAATGGGGTGGTTCACATGTATGGAAAGTCGGAGGAAAAGTCTTTGCGATAGGCGGCTGGGGTGAGGCTGATAAGCCCGCTTTTACTTTTAAAACCTCAGAGCAAAACTATTATTTCTTAGAAGATAAACTCGGTTATAAACCTGCGCCTTATTTAGCTACGAGAGGCATGAAATGGATACAGTATTTTGCAGCGAATGACTCGGAAAACGAAGATCTTGAATACTATATAAGGGAATCGTACCGGATTGTCTCGTTGGGGTTAACTAAGAAGAAGCGAAAAGAACTGGGACTGAATCAGGATGACTAAATGTGGCTATATTGGTCTCGGTATGAGTAGTTTGGAAGACGTTCTTGGTAGCATAATGCCCACCAACTTATAGAACGTCTTTGGCTAGAGCACCAAGCGCAAATAGTTTAGTGATCGACACATGTAATTCTATGTCGAAACTCAGTATCACCACTGCGCATAAACTTGCTGGTGCAAAAGCACATACGATCTAGTAGATGTTCCAATTTGATTAAATGCTATCCCATAAGTCCAACACTGAGTTTTGTTCTTGCCCGTTTTGTAAGCCTATGAACTCTTCAATAAGTTGGTCATATTCTTGATGCCTTGTAGAAAACTCTTCTGCAGATTCTAACATTGACGCGGTAATAGGCATTGGGCCTTGAAAGTGGTAGTAGCTATTTGCAATAAGCCAGTCTCCTTTCGAGGCTAGGTCGTGTGCATTCAGCCACGCGCCTATAGGAGATAAAAGTAGTTGCAATGCTTCTATGAACGGCTTCGGAAGGTGTCCGTTTACCACGGGAAAGCCTTTAGATTTCAGCTTGTCTACCGTATCTAATGAGACCTCCTGTTTATACTCCCAAAGTTCATCATCCTCTAATACTTGGTGTGCCTGCGAGCCTAGCGACGACATGATTAATTTGAACTCTTCTTTTAAGGGTTTTAAACCATCAACACCTAGGCGAGAGACAATATTTGGTTGCGCTTGAAGCGCCGCTTTTACCAAGTTGTCAGCGGTAACTCTCAGACAACACACAGACTCCTTAATCAAATGGTCTCGATAAGCGTCTAATTCGTATGTTTTTTGTGAGATTCTATCAAGCAAGTGCTCTATGTTAATTGTCATATACCCTCCCCAAAAGTGCTATACACCTATTGATTCGAATTTGGCAGACTAGGTAGTCCATCCGTAGCCAGAGTATCAAAGGAGACACATAAAAAATTTGATCAGGTAGGGTTTTAGCGTATGTGAGTAAGACAAGTTTAGGTCTAACAGCTCAGGTGCTGAGCTGTTAGAAACGAGCAATTTGATTATTGCTCAGTCAGAGCTGATGCTATTTGGATTTGAGCTCTAGACGTCGATCTTTTAGCATCCATAAGCCAACGAAACCAAGTGTAGCGAGAACAGCCTGATAGTATCCCGGAGCCATAACGGAATGAGTTGTTCTGATTAAACTCAGCGAAATGACAGGAGCCAAGCCACCAACGGTTGCCATCGATATGTTGTAAACGAAAGCAATACCTGAATATCGAACATTAGCAGGGAAAAGGATGGACAATATTGTCGGTATAAGCGAGGAAAAGAGGCCCGCACTGATAGCGCTTAGAACCATAGGCAATAGAAGGTTTGGTACTTTGTACTCAAATAGCTGAAAAACATAAATAGAAATAAAGATAGTTGCTAGGCAGGTGATTCCAAAACATAATTTTAATGGCATATTGAAACGATCCACTAAGTAGCCAAACAGCACAATAGTAGCGCAACAACCGGTCAGCCCTAATGTCGAACTATTTAAAATGTAGTCGGTAGGATAATTTTGCAGTTGTCCTAGGAATGTTGGTAGTAATAGGAAAAACACAACGACGGAACTCGCTCCTGAACACGTCAGAAAGAGTCCAGCGACTACTTCTCTTGGAGAGCTTTTGAATAACTGCTTGAGTGGCATTTTAGTTTCAAAGCTAGTTTTCTCTTTGAGCATACTTTCAAAAACAGGAGATTCCACTAAGTGTTTTCTAATAATGAAACTAATTAGCCCAAGAATACCACCAAAGATAAATGGGATTCTCCATGCAAACGCATTTATTTGTGTAGTCGTGTAGATACTATGCAAAATCAAATTTGTACACAAACCTAGTACGGTACCACCAACCAAGCAAAAGAATAATAGCGAACAAACGGTCGACTTATTTTTGGGTGCTATCTCAGACAGGTAGGTAATACCGCCAGGTATCTCTCCACCAACAGAAAACCCCTGAAAAACTCTCAAGCCAATCAGTGCTAAAGGTGCGAGCATGCCCACCTGATGATATGTCGGGAGAAAACCAATTAGCAACGTTGACAATGCCATCATCAATACAGTTAAAGTAAAAGGCTTTTTGCGACCAATACTGTCCCCTTGATGCCCGAATATCAGACCACTTAAAGGTCGAATTACATATCCAATTGCAAAGGTGGCTAAGGTTAGAGTTAGTGAGATGTTTTTATTATCGATTGGAAAGAAGTTATAACTTAAGTAACTGGAAAGCAATGCATATATTATGAAGTCATATAGCTCCAATACCCCACCTAAGCTTGCAAAGAAAATAACCTTACTAGATTTGTTTACCATAATTAAATAATTACCAATATCTTATTCTTTAGTTACGCTAGAAATTAATCTAACTTCTTAATTATTCTATTAAAAATAGAACTTTCTGGGTTGGATTATTAACCTGGATTATGTTTTTGTCGAAGGCTATATTTGGAGGCGTTTGTGTTAACAATATTAAATTTAGTTATGAGTCTTAAGTTTAAATTTCTATTTTTAATGCATCGTGACTATAACAAACTAGTTTTATTTGTTTGTGTTATTTTAAATTTGCACATAATAGGTAGTGGTGATTGTTGGTGTTGTTATAGATAAGATGAAAATGGGTAGTGTGACGTACCTTTTTTAGGCCCTAAATATAACTTAAATTTGTTTGGACTTAGTTAGTATTCTCGATGCTAGAGTTAGATTGGCTTTTAGTTTAGCTACGCATTTAGTCAAAGGTTATTTTTGCTGCTAGATGTGCCGGCCGAGGTAACTCGGCCGTTTTAGTTTTATTACGTCATTGATTGTAAACATGCTCTTCTTTTCGCATCTCTTGGCGATCAGCGACGGTAAGAAGTGCAACCAATACTACGATAGCTATGAGTGATATCACGCTTGTTGTTCCATCTCCTAAACCAAAACCACCTATCTTAGTAGGTTTCCCAAGCAAATCAGCGCCAGCTGCGCCAAATGGCCGGGTTAGTATGTAGCTAATCCAGAACAGAGCGATACTGTTTACTCCCAGAGCGTATAAAACCGCTGGTATGGCCAACATTGCAACGCCAAAAAATATGGCAGCATCTAAAAAGCCGAGATGGAGTCCATTTGCTACCCAGTCTCCTGCTGCTGTTCCAAAGCAAAATGTTAAAAATATCACTGCCCAATAGAAAATTTCTCTTCTGGGCGTATTTATTGTGTGCATATCCAAAGAGTTTTCGCTGCGATGCCAAATGGCTAGGGCTGCAAGAAGAAGAACGAGAAAGCCAGATGTTGTAAGGATAAACGGCACGCCGACAAAGTGAATAGTGTCAGCAAGCATTGTCCCAAAAACTGCGATTAGAACGATGACAGTCCAGTACATCCATGGCACGTAGCGTTTGTAGCGGATTTGAATGAAAACGGAGGCAATCAGGCCAGCAAGTAAAAGAAATAGTGTGATGAAAGTAGCAGTGCCTAAGTGCTCTCCTAAGAAATCGGAGGTTGATTCTCCTGCAGTTGTAGAAATGATTTTGATAATCCAAAAGAATATCGTTATGTTTGCGACCTTATTTAAGGGCTTTGATGCGGTATGATTCTTCACAATTTAAGACTTCGTTAATCGATGAGTCTTGTCTGTATAGGAGATTTTTCGTGAAAAAATTGTATAGCATCTGAGTTGACCTGTATTTAATGAAGTCACCCCCAACTACTAGCTAAGTCTATGTTTTATTGTAACTATGTTGGATCTTTCTGAAAGATATTGCTGAGTGTTCGTGGTAGTTATGAAGTTGGCTTAACTAAAACCTTACTCACTTCTTACACAGCTATTTGTCACAGCTCAAGAAACAGCTCGACCACAGGTTAATGTGTTAGCTATGGCCGTACAGTTAACTCTAATATTCAGTAAGGTGTGACTTCCAATCGTTTTCCGTTTTCTAATCGAAAATGGTGTGATTTATGAATCAATGTCTCTGGAAAGACATAGTGAGTAAAGCCCTGATGCATTCCGGAATAAGCACAACTTGAATGATTTGTAGAACAAGTCGAGGGGACGGAAGTGTATTCATATACGTCTAGCCGATTAGTATCATTGGACAAAATAAACTCGTAACCTTTGGTTAATTTTCTGTCTGTTGGACGAACGTTCATCGAGGGACGTTGTGTTTCAAAGCGAATATAACTGCCATACATGAAGGAGTCTTGACTAGTAGGAACAAACAAATCGCAGATAATATTTTCGTGTTTATCCACTACTTTGAACTCTACTCCGGCAACCGTTTGTGCGGCAAGCACATCAGAAGTGCAAACCAGTGCGATAACTAGACCTAATATGTAAAATTGATGTCTTTTCACCTTGCTCCCTTCGCTTTACTCGTCACCATCAAGCGTTTAATTATCTTGATGGTTGGATAAGAGTTGGCCAAAAATATAGCACTTGTAGGGGTGGGCTTAACTCAGGTGAACACCTTAATTAACGAAGTGGTTGAAGCTATCGCTTTGATATTATGAAAATATTTTGAGTGTTTTCCTATCGACTAGGATACTGGCTTCGGTTTTATCTTGTACTTCGTCAATGGAGATGCCTTCAGCGATTTCTTTCATCAAAAGCCCACTCGGGGTAACCTCAAATACACCCAGCTCGGTGACGATTAAGTTCACTTGATTAACTGCGGTTAAGGGCAAAGTGCATTGTTTAAGCAGTTTTGGCTTGCCCTTGTTAGTGTGCTCCATTGCCACGATCACTTTCTTGGCACCGACAACAAGGTCCATCGCACCTCCCATTCCAGGGACCATTTTTCCCGGGATTATCCAGCTGGCTAAGTTGCCATGTTCATCCACTTCTAGTGCTCCCAAGACGGATACGTCGACGTGCCCACCTCGAATAATGGCAAAAGAGTCTGCGCTGTCGAAGTAACTGGCCCCTTGTACAGCGCTGATATGTTGCGCGCCAGCGTTGATGAGATCTGGGTCTGCTAGCTCTAGGCTAGCAAGAGAATCAATGCCCATTAGTCCATTTTCGGCGTGAAATAGTACTTCAATATTGTTATTGACTTCATCTGCTACCAAACTCGGAAGACCAATCCCAAGGTTCACGATGTCACCATCGTGCAGCTCTTTCGCTACGCGTTTCGCGATCCTTTTTCTAATGATGCTGTTTGCTTCACTCTTCATGAAATAATTCCCTCTAATATATGGTCGACAAATAAACTCGGCGTATGTACTGATTCAGCTTGAATGTCACCCAATGCGACTAAATGTTCAGCTTCTGCAACAACAATGTCGGCAGCGGTGGCCATTAAGGAGTTAAAATTTCGGGTAGTCTTGTTGTAGAAAATATTTCCTTTACTATCGATCTTTGAGCCGCGAATCAAAGCAAGATCTGCCTTTAAAGGGAGTTCTAACAAATACTCTTCTCCACCAATAGCTAAGGTTTGTTTTCCTTCTGCAACAATAGTTCCTAAGCCGGTTTTCGTTAAAACACCACCAAGCCCAGCACCGCCAGAGCGAATTCTTTCTGCTAACGTGCCTTGAGGAACAAGTTCTACATCAAGAGAGCCTTGGTTCATCTGCACGCCAGTTTCAGGGTTTAAGCCAATGTGCGAGGCGAGCAGTTTGCTGACCTGCTTAGAGGCGATTAATTTGCTCACCCCTTTATTTGGAATTGCAGTATCAGTACTAATGAGAGTGATGTTCTGTACGCCACTTTTAACGACTAAATTTATCAGAGTTTCTGGTGCGCCATTTGCCATGAAGCCGCCGACCATAATGGTCATGTCGTCTCTAAGTAAACTTAGAAACCTTTGTTTATCAATTAACTTATTCATGCTTCAGCCTTTGCAGAGTTTGAGTGAGATACCCGAGTCGAGGCAATTTGGGTATAGATGAGTCTAGCGAGAGAAAAGTTTCGGCGTTATAGCCATTAAATCAAAGTCGCTTTGCGAATATGCAAAGTGAATATGTGATGTGGAATGTCGCTGTGTTTGTGGTCGTAGGCTAAGTTGGAGTGCTTGGAAAGGGGGAGGGCTTATTCTTGAACGTAGTTGTTGACCCATGGTTTTATATTGCTGCAGTTCCTGCGGTCCTACTTTATGGTATTGGGAAAGGCGGTTTAGGTGGAGCATTGGGCATTATTGCCGTGCCTCTGATGGCTTTAATCATCGCACCAACGCAAGCCGCAGCAATACTACTACCCATTTTACTGGTTATGGATGGCTTTGCCGTAAAGCAACACTATAAAAATGCAGACTATCAAATCATAAGACGTATGTTGCCTGGAGCATTGGTAGGCGTTGCGCTTGCGGGAGTGTTTATGGATGTGATGCCTGAATATGCACTCAAACTTGTCATTGGTGTGCTCTCAATTGGTTTTTGCCTAATGCAGTGGCTGAGTTTGGCAAGTAGTAGCAAAGCGACCAGCCAGTTCTCAGCATGGCTTTGGAGCACACTGAGTGGATTTTCAAGTACTGCAATTCATGCTGGAGGCGGGCCTGCGAGCATTTACCTGTTGCCTTTGAAGCTAGCCAAGTTGAACCTCATTGCGACAATGGCAGTACTGTTTGCTTGTATCAATGTCGCTAAGTTAGTGCCGTATTCGATGCTAGGTGAATTCGACAAAACTAATTTGCTTACTGCACTTATTCTGATGCCTTTAGCGCCACTCGGGGTAAAAATGGGGGTGTTATTGCTGCATAGAGTCGACCAGCAACGGATCTATCAATTGTGTTATCTATTTTTGTTTCTATCGGGCATTAAACTTTGCTTCGATGCTCTTGCGTAAAGCTCTCTAGGGAGTCAGCAAAAAATCTTTAAATCGACCAATCATTGCCGACGATTTATTCGGCGGGTGGTAGAAAATATTTAGGCTCCATATGCTCGTTTCGTAACTCCTGAGTAGAGTGGATAACTGGCCATCTGAAATATATTTATCAGCAAAAATTCTAGGCAAATAAGCGATACCAGTACCATTTAACGCAAGCTTAAGCAGTAGGTCTGTATCATTGACTTCAATGTTGTTGTTGACTTTCATTATGTGTTCTTCGTTGTCGAGACTAAAAATCCATTGGTTACTCCCCGTTAAGCTTGTGGCCACCAAGCACCTATGCTCGGCAAGCTCATGGGGTTGCGTAGGAGTGCCGTATTTATCTAGATATTTACTCGACGCGACAACAACAAAGGGACATTGCATCAACTCTTTTTTTACCAGAAGTACATCTTTTTCTTTGTAGCCGGAAAAACTCGCATTTGCGCAGATGACCATGTCGTTTTCTGCTGCATGATCCAAAGCCCAAGGCGTAATATTTAGGTTGAAAGTGACTTCAGGGTGCAGCTCAATATAATCAGAGAGCTTATCCATTAGTACGTGATTCGCGTAGACGGGTGTCGCAGCGATGTTGATCTGGCCTTTATCAATACTGTTAAACTCACCTAATTGACGCGTGATCTGCTCAGAGCGTTCAACGATAGGCGAGAATTGTTCATATAAGGTTTTGCCTGCTTGAGTGGGTGTGATAACGCGATTTGTTCGATGACATAGCGGAAAACCAAAGTAGTTTTCGAGCTCTTGTAACCAACGGCTTCCTGCTGAAATGCTCAAGTTAAAGTGGCGTGCGGCCGCCGAAATGGAGCCAGAGCGGATGATATAAACATAGAAAGCCATTTTATCTAACATATTGAACCCTAATGTAATAAAGCCTAAGTGAGAGACTTAGGCTTATAACTATACCGACTAATTAAAACAGCGGGGTATATCTATCAAATTTATTGCACAGATGCTTTGTTGGTCGCGTTTTCTTTGCTTACACGACCTAATTTTTCCGCCATGACCTGTTCCATATCCTCTAAAGCAACGCCCTTCGTTTCCGGTACGAACTTAACGACGAAGTACATACAGATCATTGAGAGTGCGGCAAACAGCCAGAAGCTAAAGCCACCATTGAAGTGCTCTTTCAATACTGGATTGTCGTTTAGAATCGGGAAGGTCTGTGTAACAACAAATCCAGCACACCACTGAGCGCCAACAGCGATTGCCATTGCTCTTGAACGAATGCTGTTTGGGAATATTTCAGAAATCATGGTCCAACATGCGCAGCCCCATGATGTTGCGTAAGACACTACGTACAAACAAATAGCAAACAGTGCAGCATATCCTGTTGATTGGTTATACAACACGAAACCGATATAGGTCATGCTGAGTGCACAGCCCAACGTACCCCATTTCATCAATGGTAGTCGCCCAACTCGGTCGATTAAGTACATGCCTAGGGCATTACCGAGAATAAAGACGACGCCAATAAAGGTAGTTTGGAATAGAGCATTCTCTGTACCACCAACAATAGGTTTAAGTATTTCTGGCGTGTAATACATGATGACATTGATACCTGTAAATTGCTGCGCCGCAGCAACAAAAGTACCGATAGCCACAATGGAAAGTATCAAAGGTGATTTAAGGCTAACTTGGCTTTTTTTGACGACGCGGCTGGCCATGAGAGAGTTTTCAATTTCCGCAATGACGTTGTCTGCGTGTTTTCTGTTGGAGATCCGAGTTAGGATCAAACGTGCTTGGTCAATTTTGCCTTTTAGAACCAGCCAGCGTGGTGATTCTGGAATAGTGAAAAGCAGCAGGCCGAAGATCAGTGCTGGAATGATCTCAGAGCCAAGCATCCATCTCCAACCCAAGTCTTTTAGCCATACTTCCGTCATTCCTTTTGCGATTAGAAAGTTCACGAAAAACACGACAGTCTGTCCTACTACAACGGACTGCTGGAACATGCTGACTGCTCGGCCTCGGAACTCTCTCGGGGCGACTTCGGACATATACATAGGAGAGACGACGGCCGCCAGACCCACTGCTAGGCCGCCGACAATACGCAATAGAGTATAGAAGGTAAAAGTGGTCGCCAGAGCGGAGCCAACAGCGGAAATCGCAAACAGTATTGCTGCGGCGAACAGTGTATTTCTACGTCCATATTTTAGTGAGCACCAACCAGCACTTACCGCCCCGATAATACTGCCAAGAACGACGCTTGACACTGCCCAACCTGTTTCGGCTGGTGATAGGGAAAAGTATTCAGTGATGGGGCCTATTGCTCCAGAAATTACAGCCGTGTCATACCCAAATAAGATTCCGCCTAGTGCAGCTACGCAGCATATTTTTATGATGTACGCGATATTTCGTTGTGATTTTCCTGTCGAATTGCCCGATGACATGTTTGTCACTCCTATTTATGGTTCTAGCATGCTTTACGGTGACCTAAAGAGCTAGATGTAAGGTTGTTGTGTTTTGGATAAATAGAGTTAGGTAACACTAGTGTTTTAGTTGTTAATGATAAATATTTTTCATTTTCGGTGTTCAATCCTAGTTTTTGGATTCGATTACG
Source organism: Vibrio marisflavi CECT 7928 (assembly GCF_921294215.1). GTDB lineage: Bacteria > Pseudomonadota > Gammaproteobacteria > Enterobacterales > Vibrionaceae > Vibrio > Vibrio marisflavi. Next base: position 1,017,087 of record NZ_CAKLDM010000001.1, on the reverse strand, counting down.
GCTAGGTCTATTTTGATGTTTTTCGCTCAAATGTTATCCAGTTCAAATAATGACAAATATTTTTCACCACTGGAGGTTTTGTTAACTATATGAAAATTAATGATTTTAAAAATTAAACTAAATTTTAAAATTTGATAGAACCCCTTATTTCAATAGGCTTTCTGCCAATTTTTGAAAAATACTGTTCAATGATTTTTGTTTGAAAAATATTTTTCATTTCAGGTTTGGGTTTATTATATTGGTCTCAATCTCGGCGGTAGGTAGCAAACTTGTTAAGAGAAATGTTTCTTACGACCTTAAGCCAACATTGTTATATCAACCTAGAAATTACGGAGTATCAAAATGAGCAAGGTGCAATTCGGAATCAGCCCACTGACCTGGACCAACGATGACATGCCGGAGTTAGGTGGAGAAATACCTTTAGAAACTTGTTTGAGTGAGATGTCAGTGGCAGGTTTTACAGGCACTGAACTTGGTACGAAGTATCCTAGAGAACCGGAGGTACTGATTCCTCTATTGAAAAAGCATAATTTAGTACTCGCTTCAGGTTGGTATAGCGGCAATTTAATGAAGCTCTCAGCCCAAGAAGAAATTGAAGCAATGCAGCCTCACATACGCCTACTCAAGGCGGCGGGCTGTAAAGCAATGGTATATGGTGAGGTTAGTAATACCGTTCACGGTGACATCAATACTCCACTATCTCAGCGTCCGGTGCTATCGATAGAGGAATGGAAGACTTATGCTAGCAAACTATCTGAAGTCGCTAGTTACCTTTATTCAAACCACGATATCAAACTGTCTTTTCATCACCACGTAGGCACTATCTGTGAGACAGAAGATGACATCAACATGTTGATGGAAATGACTGGACCAGATGTTTATCTAACGCTTGATACCGGACATATAACATACGGTGGCGGTGATCCTGTAACAATGATTAAACGTTGGGGACACCGCATTGGACACATGCACTTTAAGGACTTGCGATTGGAAGTGATGCAATCTGCGCGCGGTCAAGACAAGTCATTTTTAAATGCCGTGTTAGATGGTGTCTTTACCGTGCCGGGCACAGGTGACGTAAATTATGACGAGGTGTTTGCTGCACTTAAAGAACGCGATTATCAAGGCTGGCTTTTGGTCGAAGCTGAGCAAGATCCTGCCAAAGCGAACCCGCTTGAATACGCGACAATCGCGTACCAAAACATTACTCAATATGCCAAAAAGTATCAGCTTTAACCAAAGGAATTCTAGACATGAAAACGATACGTCTTACTGTTGCTGAAGCATTGGCTAAGTATTTAGCAGCGCAGAAAATCGAAATTGATGGTCGAGTAGAGCAACTGTTTGGTTGCGCTTTCGCAATATTTGGCCACGGCAATGTAACGTGTTTTGGCCAACAGCTTAAAAATATTGAAGACAAAATCCCAACTTGGCGTGGCCAGAATGAACAATCAATGGCAACGGCTGCCATTGCTTATGCGAAAGCGAATCAACGCCGTAGAATAGGGATTGCGACGAGTTCGATTGGCCCGGGTGCAACCAACATGGTGACAGCTGCAGGTATTGCTCATACCAATCGTCTACCTGTACTGCTTATCTCTGGTGACTCATATGCTAGTCGCCTGCCAGATCCTGTTTTGCAGCAGCCTGAGAACTTTTATGACCCATCTATTACCTGTAACGACGCATTTAAGCCTCTCACACGTTACTGGGATAGAATCGTTTCTCCATCTCAGCTTATGCAAACCTTGCCACAAGCCATCGATACCATGCTCGATCCTGAGACTTGTGGCCCAGCATTTATTGGCCTTCCTCAGGATGTTCAAGGCTTTGCGTACGATTACCCAGAAGTTTTCTTTGAAGAGAAAGTGCATCGTATCCGTCGCCCAGAACCTGAGTTAGCCGATCTAGAGGATGCGAAAGCAGTACTGTTAAATGCGAAAAAGCCTCTCATTGTATCGGGTGGTGGTGTTCACTATTCACTGGCAACCGATGAGTTGGCAGAGTTTGCAAGCAAGCACAATATTCCAGTCGTCGAAACGATTGCAGGCAGAGCCACTATGCTGCAAGACAACCCGCTTAACGCCGGCCCAATTGGTGTAACGGGATCGGATTCAGCAAATTATATGGCAGCAGAGGCAGATGTAGTTTTGGCTATCGGTACGCGTTTGCAAGACTTTACGACAGGGTCGTGGAGCGTATTTCGTAACGAAGATATGAAGCTGATTGCGATGAACGTAGCTCGCTTTGATGCGATTAAACATCGAGCAGTGCCCGTTAAGTGCGATGCGCGCCAAGGCATGCGTAAATTGTCAGTGCTGCTTGAGGGTTGGTCTGCAAGTTCCGACTGGAGCAATATGGCTAAGGTGAAAGCTGACGAGTGGAAACAACTCGTGCATAAACGCACACATCCAAAACAAGGTGACTTGCTACCAGGAATGTCTTCTTATGCTGAAGTTATTGGCAAGCTTAACAAAGCAATGCAGCCGGGAGATACAGTCTTGACTGCAGCGGGTGGTTTACCTGCAGAGCTTGCGATGAACTGGCAGAACTATCAAATCGGTAAGTTTGACATTGAGTTTGGTTTTTCTTGCATGGGGTATGAGATTGCAGGAGGTTGGGGTGCAAAAATTGCTAATCCTGATCACGATGTGATTACTTTAGTCGGCGATGGCTCTTACCTTATTCAAAACTCGGATATCTACTCTTCTGTTCTCACTGGTCACAAGATGATTGTTGTCGTTTGTGATAATGCGGGTTTTGCCGTGATCAATAAGCTGCAAACCAATACTGGCAACGAGTCTTTCAATAACTTACTCGAAGATTGTCGTCGACCTGATGGTGAAGTGGCTCGTGTTGACTTTGCCAAACATGCGGAAGCTCAAGGAGCGATAAGCGAAAAACTTGCATCGATTGATGAATTTGATGCCGCTTTCCAGCGGGCCAAAGAAGCAGACAGAACTTACGTCATTGTCGTGGACATAGATCCGGTGTCTCCGGCAACTTGGTCGAAATGCGATTGCTGGTGGGAAGTTGGTTTACCAGAAGTAACGCGAGATGACGACACTGCAGCTGTGGTAGCGCAATGGGAAGAAGGGCGTTCAAACCAGCGTCGGGGTGTATAACGCCAAAGTTGGTCGACCCTAATAATGTAGATTAATTGAAGCTTAAGTAGGCATTAAAGCCTGATGAGGTCATGTATGTTTAATGAAGAACGTCGTTTTGAGCAACCTATTCGCTGGGCAATGGTCGGTGGTGGCCGTGGTAGCCAGATTGGTTATTCGCACCGAAGTGCAGCACAAAGAGATAACTTATTTCAGCTGGTTGCGGGCGCATTCGATCTTGATGCTCAGCGCTGTAAAGAATTTGGCACGAACGTAGGGGTATCAGAAGATCGCTGTTATTCCAATTACCAAGAGATGTTTACAAAGGAATCGCAAAGAGAAGACGGCATTCAGGCGGTATCTATTGCGACGCCAAATTCGACTCATTATGAGATCTGTAAAGCGGCTCTCGAAGCCAATATCCATGTTATTTGTGAAAAGCCAATCACTTTCACAACAGAGCAGGCAGAGGAGCTCAAAGCCCTTTCTATAGAGAAGAACCGTGTGTTGGGTGTGATGTACGGTTACACAGGCTTTCCGATGGTTCAACAAGCTCGAGAAATGGTCAAGCGTGGCGATCTCGGTGACATCCGTGTTGTGAATATGACTTTTGCGCATGGTTTTCACAATATCGAGCACGAAAAAAATGACCCGGGACTTAAATGGCGTGTCAGTCCAGAAGTGTCGGGCCCAACTTATGTGTTAGGTGATGTAGGAACACATGCGTTTTATCTGTGCGAGTTGATCACAGGTCTTGAGGTGAAGCGCTTATCTTGTATGCGCCAGAGCTTTATTGAATCGCGCGCACCACTAGAAGATAACGCTCACGTGATGATGGAGTTTGAATCAGGCGCAGTCGGAACATTGTGGGCATCTGCAGTCAATGCTGGTGCGATGCATCAACAAAAAATCCGAATTGTTGGAGAAAAAGCTTCCATCGAATGGTGGGACGAACATCCAAACCAATTGAAGTATGAAGTGCAAGGTGAAGCACCAAGAGTGTTGGATAGAGGCATGGGCTACCTATACAACGACGTAGATGGCGTTGCCTCCAACCGTATTGGTGGCGGTCATGCTGAAGGTTATTTCGAATCTTGGGCAAACCTATATCACCGCTTTGCGCTGGCTTTTCAAGCCGCAGACAACGATGACCAAGAAGCGTTGGCGAACCTTTGGTATCCAGACGTTAATGCAGGTATTGAAGGTGTTCGCTTATGCGAGAAGTGCGTTGAATCTACAGATCAAAATGCTGCATGGGTTGACTACAAATAGCAAGGAAGCGAGATGACACATATTCATTTTGAATCGGGCAGAGAATATGACGCGATAGTGCTTGGGCGTGCGGGCGTAGATTTATATGCCATGGAGCACAACACGGATATTCAAGATGTATCTGGATTCAACAAATTTGTTGGCGGCTCTGCAGCGAATATTGCTGTTGCGGTGAGCAAACTCGGTGGACAAGTTGGCTTTATTGGTTGTGTTTCTAATGACACATTCGGTGATTACGTCACAAGCTATATGCAGTCTCAAGGCATCAACCTTGATGGTATGAAAATTGACGATTCGGGCTCAAGAACATCTGTCGCTTTTACCGAAATAAAACCTTCGGATTGTGATGTATTGATATATCGAAACAATGCGTCAGATTTGCTGATTAAACCTGAAGAGGTAGATCCAGAGTATATTGCCAAGGCAAAAACTTTGGTAGTCACGGGAACGGCTCTTGCGCAAAGTCCGAGTAGGGAAGCGACGCTATTAGCGATGCAGCATGCCCGTCGCGCAAAAACACAGGTCATTTTGGATATTGATTATCGGCCATACTCTTGGCGAAATGATGTTGATGCCTCGGTCTACTATGGGCTCGCGGCCTCTCTTTCAGATGTCGTGATCGGAAATCGTGAAGAGTTCGACATGATGGAGACGGTCGTAGCTCCGAATAACTCTGACGATAACTTAACCGCTGCACGTTTCTTAACGGGAAACACCCAGATAGTGATTATTAAGGCGGGCGAGCTTGGTTCTAAAGTCTATTGCGCTGATGGGAGTCGCTTTGAACAAGGGATATTTAAGGTTGACGCTAAGAAACCATTTGGTTCAGGAGATTCATTTGCAGGCGCTGTGATATGGACTCTCACACATGGAGGTGAGCTTACAGAAGCGGTTAAACGTGGTTCGGCTGCTGCGGCTATAAATGTGAGTGGTACTAGCTGCACTGAAGCGATGCCGACCAAAGAACAGCTATTTGATTTTATGGAGTCAGCAGGCTCTAGATACACGAAATAATATTAAAAGTTTTGCCGAGTTAGTCATTGGATGACGGTCGTAGGGTGCATTTTTTAGCTCGGCATTTCTCTTTTGTTGACACAACATATGAGGTCTAACAATGGGAAAACACATTTCACCATTTGATAATCAGAACAAAGCAATTATTGATATTGACGACGATACAACACCTCTGTGCTATTTCAATCACGTGAGATTGGCACAAGGTGAAACGTATACCTATTCACTGGAAAACTATGAAACAGCAATTGTTCTAGCAGGCGGTACATGTAGTATCTCTGTGCAGGATCAGTCTGGTAATAGCTCAACTTTTGACAATATCGGCCAGCGCGCAAATGTGTGGGACGGCAACTCTGAATCTGTGTACGTACCGGTTTCTATGCAAGCGACAATTGAGTGCGTTAGCGACAAAGCAGATATCATGATCGCTGGTGGTCGATTTGATGAGGTGCTTGAACCATTTTGTGTCCGAGGTGACGACGTAGATACGGTTCAATACGGCTCCGATGACACCAAAACACACCGTAAAATTAAACATGTTCTTGGGCAGAAAAATGCAGATCAACGTGGGCGTTTATTAGTGAGTGAATTGTTTACCGTTGGCGCTGGTGGTTGGTCGGGTTTCCCGCCGCATAAGCACGATGAAGATCGTGTAAAAGCCGATGGAAGCAAAGAAACACTGTATGAAGAAGTGTACCAATTCCGTTTCAACCCAGATTTTGGTTTTGGCGCGCAGTTTTTATATGAGCATGAAGATGATCATGGCCCGGTTTATCACGTTAAAACCGGCTCTGTCATTGCGATCGATAAGGGGTATCACCCGAGTGTGGCTGCTCCGGGTTATGAGATGTATTACTTTACGATTATCGTAGGGAAAACGTCGAAATCACTCATTCAGCATTTTGACCCACACCATGAGCACCAAGTTCATACCATTCCCGGCATCAAAGATATGATATCGAAATTTAAGTAAGGATGACCAAATGCTAGTAAATCTAAATGATTTGTTGCCAGAGGCAGCAAAAAGTAGTTCAGCTGTCCCATGTTTTAACGTGTTTGGTTATGAAGATGCTAGAGCCGTTGTTGATGCTGCAGAGCAAATGGATCGTGCGGTGATTTTGGCGTGCAATAAAGATGTGGTTGACTTTTATGGTGTGGAAACGGCGGCGTCAATGTTTCTCAATTTAGCCAAGAAAAGTACTGTCCCTGTTGTTTTACACCTTGACCATACCTATGAAGAAAAGATTGTATTCCAAGCGCTCAAAGCCGGATTTAGCTCAGTGATGTTTGATGGTTCCCAGTTGCCGATAGAAGAAAATATTGCGCGAACTCGTCAAGTAGCTCGTGTAGCTCATGCACTAGGAGCATCAATCGAAGGTGAAGTGGGCTCAGTGCCGTATACTGAAGGTAGAGATCACATTAAATCAATCTTTAGCTCGCCAGAAGAAGTTCTAAGGTTTTCAGAAGAGAGTGAAGCGGATTGTGTTGCAGTATCAATAGGTAACATCCATCGTTTGCAAACACCTACTTGTGACATTGACTTCGGCTTATTGGATCAGATTGCGGGTCAAAACACGATACCCTTGGTTATTCATGGCACAACGGGGATTAAAGAGGTAGATATTAAGAAGCTAAAGCAAAGTCGAGTGGCGAAATTTAATATCGGTACGTGTTTACGACAGGCGTTTGGTAACGGGTTACGCAATACAATGAATGCTGAAGCAGATAAGTTCGACCGCATCTACTTTATGCAAAAAGTGATGCCTGACGTGCAAAAAGAAGCTGTACGCAATTTTGAATTGTTGGCGTAACTGTTTTAGTTAGCGTAACTTCAGTTAGAATGTGTGAAGTTATTATTTATTTTAAGTACTTAGAGGACAAGTGAGTCATGGCAGTAGACAGTAACCAAATAGACTTGGCTCCCGCAGATTTGGACACGCTGCGTGAACAAGTGGTTAAAGAATACGACCGTCTAAGTGTTCGTTTGCAGCAAGTCGCTGACTTTGTTATGGCTCAGCCAATGTTAGTAGCGGTTGAAACAATGGCCACTATTGCTGAGCAAGCTAATGTTCCTCTATCTACATTAAGTCGCTTTTCTAATGCAATGGGTTTCTCAGGTTTTAGTCAAATGCAAGCATTGTTTCGTGAGCAATACTTAAACCGTCCCAGAGACTACAAAGAGCGCGTTCGCCAGGCTAGAGAAAACGATCTACTTGATTCAGAGTCTCCTGCGGCAATTTTTCACGATTATGGTCATGCAAATATTGAAGCGATGGAGCAACTACAAGTTGATGTGTCCGAGCAGAAACTTGAAAAGGCTGTGTCCCTGCTCGACAAAGCCGAAACGATATATATACAAGGTATGCGAAGAGCGTATCCAGTAGCCTTTTATCTTTGGTACGCGTTGATGAAGTCAGACAACAATGTCGTACTGGTTGATGATCATGGGGGCATGCTTAAACCCGTAACTAGGCGCATGAACAAAAATGATGTGCTGCTTTGTGTGACCTTTAACCCCTATGCTGCAGAGACAAGCGCATTGGTTGAACAGGCTTATTTGAAACAGGTCCCTATTGTCGCGATTACCGATAACCAGTTGACAGACAATGGCAGCAAATATGAAGTTTGTTTCGAGGTCAATGAAGGGGAAGTGATGGGGTTTCGATCTCTCAGTTGTTCTATGTACCTAGCTCAAACATTGGCTGTCAGCTTGATGTGCCGAGAAATTAAATAACCCCCTTTCTAATTTTAGTCCCACGACAAGGAAACATTATGCCGTATGCAATGCATGGTATGTGCTCATTGCACAGCAATGTTATGACTGATATTCGTCTTGCAAGTGAAGTTGGATATCAAGGTTTAGAAGTCCATACAGAGAAGCTTTGGCGTTTCATCGACGCTGGGTTTACTGCTCAAGATCTAAAGGCAAAGCTTGAGAAACATGGTATGTCTCCAAGCGCTATCGACATCATAGGAGGAGTCGAAGCGACTCAAAAGTCTCAGCAATCAGAGCTGTGGAAGCAAACAGAAATCTTGTGTGAGTTTGCTCAGAATATCGGTGCTCCGACAATTCAACTTAATGCTTTTGAGGAATTGAATGGGTTAAGCTTGGCAAGCAACATCCAAATCACTGCCGACAATATAAGGTCGATTGCAGATATAGGTAAAGATTTTGGTATTCGCTTCCAATATGAAGGTGCGGCTTGGACACCAATTTCGAGCCTAGAATCGTATTTTCGACTTTATGACTCTGTGGCAAGAGATAATTTTGGCTTTGTACTCGACACGTGGCATCTGTGGGCATGCCGTGGCGCAAGCCCTGAGCAAATTGGCGAAGTCGATAAAGAGTTGATCTTTAATGTACATATCTCTGATGGAAAGAGACCGGGTTTAAGTCAGCCATGGCCAGATGAACGCGAATTACGAGGCTATTTGCCCGGTGAAGGTGATATTCCGTTGAGTGAGTTTGTAAATGCTATTCGGTCGACTGGTTATGACGGTTATTATTCTGGTGAGTTTTTGAATGATCAACTTTGGGAAGGCGATTATTTCGAACTAGCTAGCAAGATATTGAACGAAATGAAGCGACTCGTCGAAGCGTAAGGAGCAAAGTATGAAGTTGTCACGGCAAAATGCAGGCGCAATCCTCGTTGTGACAACAATGATAGCTTCGGCAGGTTGGATCTTCTCTAAGCAAGCAATCCAAGGTTTGCCGCCGTTCGGTTTTATTGGTTTAAGATTCTTGTTAGGGGCAATGTGCCTTGGGTGTTTTTGCTATAGACAAATCTTGGCGATTGAATGGCGAGATATTTTATCTTGTTCACTAGTTGGCGTGTTTCTTGGCGCAGCTTTGAATTGTTGGGTGTATGCGATCTCCATGAGTAACGATTTAGGTGAGGGAGCGTTTATAGTCAGCCTCTCCATGCTGTTAACGCCTTTGGTCGGTTGGGGACTATTCAAGCGCCCACCTTCGTTAACATTTTGGTTTTCCATGCCTATTGCAGTGGCAGGTTTGGCTTTATTATCATCGGGTGGGAGTTGGGGAGCTTCGAGCAATCAACTTTGGTTTATCTTGGCGGCTTTATTTCTTGCCTTACACTTCAATTTCAATAGCTTGTTTTCCCAACGTTTACCTGTGTTGCCGCTGGCATGTATCCAACTATTTATCACAGGAGTAGTGGGTATTGGTTTGTCACTCAGCTTAGAAACATTCCCTAGTACAGTGACACCGGACATATGGGGATGGCTGATTCTCAGCGCAACCGTCGCTACTGCACTTCGGTATTTTCTACAAACAACTGGGCAAAAGTACACAACAACGGCGAAAGCTGCGCTGATTATGTTGCTAGAACCTGTGTGGACAGTGGTGCTAAGTGTGATTTTATACGATGAGCCAATGCCACTCAGTAAGGTTTTTGGCTGTGGTTTGATTATGATGTCGTTGATTATATACCTAATAGGAAGTCATACACGGCGGAGCCAACCAGTACACAACTAAGTTTTCTGGTTTAATCCATTTCATAGCAAACATAGAACTGTTACCTGTTGCACGTTCTTGAAATTATCGATCAAATAGATAATGAAATAAAAATTTCAAAGTAGTAACTTTGTGAAAATTAAATTTCATATTGGTGGGAGGGTTCTATGTCAGACTTGTTATCAAAATACCCAAAAAACAGCAGTGATACAGTGAAACAATCCATTTCACCAAGTATCGCTGGCTGGAAATATGTTGGTTTTAAACTTCTGGAATTAGCTGCAGGTAAGTCAGCGGAGTTGCCTGCTAACGAAAACGAACTTTGCCTCGTGCTCGTTTCCGGTAAAGCGACGATTTCTACAAAAAATGAAGTGTTTGAGAACATCGGTGACAGGATGTCTCCTTTCGAGAAAAAGAAACCATATGCCGTTTATATAGCACCACACGAGAATGTAAAAGTGGTTGCTAATACGGATCTTGAACTGGCTGTCTGCGAAGCGCCAGGGAAAAATAACTTTCCAACTCGGCTTATTACTCCTACTGATATCGATGCCGAGCATCGTGGCCAAGGTAAGAATCAAAGGTTTGTGCATAACATTTTGCCAGACAACAAGCCCGCCGATAGCCTTTTGGTCGTTGAGGTTTATACCGATGAAGGCTGCAGTAGCTCCTATCCAAGCCACAAGCACGATGAAGCTATTGAAGGTACAGAAACCTATTTGGAAGAAACGTATTATCATCGCATTAGCCCACCGCAAGGCTTTTGTTTCCAACGCGTGTATACCGATGATAGAGAACTAGATGAAAGTATGGCGGTGTATGACAAAGACGTTGTTATGGTGCCAAAAGGTTATCATCCAGTTGCTACGCTAGCGGGCTATAACAGTTATTACTTAAATGTCATGGCTGGCCCAAATCGAAAGTGGCAGTTTACTTGGGAACAAGACCACTCATGGATTAACACCGAAGAATATAAATAACTCTAGCAAACCCAAACCACGTTACTCGATATCAAGGATTGTAGAATGTTCAAAATAGCGCTAATTGGAGCTGGGCGAATTGGCCAAGTTCATGCAGAAAATATCGCAAATCACCCTAACACATGTTTAGCTTCAGTTGTCGAGCCGTATGACGCCAATGCCGAGATTGTATGCAATAAGTATGGTGCGCAGCGTCAGAGCGTCGAGCAAGTCATGCAAGATGAAACCATTGATGGCATATGTATCTGCTCAGCCACGAATACGCATGCGGACATGATTGAACTGGCGGCAAATGCGGGTAAAGCAATCTTTTGTGAAAAGCCGATTGATTTAGATTTAAGTCGAGTTCGTGATTGTTTGGCAGTTGTATCGAACCATCAAGCACCTTTGCTGGTGGGTTTTAATAGAAGGTTTGATCCTCAGTTTGTTGAATTAAAGCGCCAATTTGAGCAAGGCAAAATAGGTAAGGCGTCCACCCTATCGATTATCTCCCGCGATCCTGAGCCACCTAGTGCGCAGTATGTGAATGTCTCAGGGGGAATGTTTAGAGACATGTCGATACACGATCTTGATATGGCGCGATTTATATTGGGGGAAGATCCTGTTTCCATTTATGCGACGGGAAGTTGCTTGATTGACCCAGAAATTGGTCAAGCAGGAGATATAGATACTGGCGTGATCGTAATGCGTTTTCCATCTGGTGCAATCGCGACGATTCAAAATAGTCGTCAATCTGGGTACGGATACGATCAACGAATCGAATTGCATGGTGAACTCGGTGCGCTTCAAGCAATGAATAAGAATGAGAATCACATTGTCAGTATGACTGACACTGGAACGGAAACTGCGAAACCAATGCACTTTTTCTTAGAAAGGTATAAAGATGCCTATCAAGTTGAGTGGCAGCATTTTGTAGATGTGCTTAACGGCCAATCTCCATCGTGCTCTGGTTATGATGGTGAAATAGCTCTGCAACTCGCTGACAGCGCAATTGTGTCACTGAAAACAGGTCGATGCATTGATCTATAGTTGTTTTAATAGAGCCTTCTAAGCGTATGTTAAATAAGCTCTCTTATATAAGGGGGCTTATTTTCATATTTGCCATTTTAAGGCTGAAAGTTCTTGTTATTCTCTTTCTCCTCTCTAATTCCGTCGCTTTTCTTTTCCGTTTTATTACTCATTCCAACCATAAAAAACACCATGAGTAGGCAAAAGAGCAAAGGTAGAAGGAAAGCTCCAGCTAGTGCTCCAGCAAATAAGCTGCCGTAATTGAATAGGTATCCTGCTACAGCAACGAGAGCGACAATAATAATTACGTGGCTGAATTTTTTCAGGTTCATAATAGTTTCCTTCTTGTAGATGCCTTGTTATTGATGTCGATTACACAAAAATGTTCTCAGCCAACTGTTACTGACAACGCCTAACGTTTGTCGTCAATGAAGGCTAATATCTAGTACGTTAGAGCCTTCCCCTAGGGGAGAGTCAACAAACAGGAACCTCAAAATTTATTTAGGTATTTACCTTGACCTTAACCGAAGGGTAAGGTTTAGGATGTACTCATACCAACTGAATTGAAGGTGAAAATCATGGGTGCTCCAATGAAAAACGATAACTTAGGACCAGCTCAGACGTTTGACATCGAGAACATGAACTGCGCGAGTTGCGTCAACAAAATAGAAAAAGCGTTGAATGCTCTGCCTGGCGTTAGTAAAGCGGTGGCGAACTTAGTTGATAAAGCTGTGACGGTTGAAGGTAGGGCTTCAGAACAATCAATATTGGAAGCATTACAAGCCTCTGGTTATCCAGGCCAAAGCGCAATAACGACTTCTAATGAGTTAGTGTTTGACATAGAAAGCATGAGTTGCGCAAGCTGCGTGAACAAAATAGAGACAGCATTAAAAGCGGTTCCCGGCGTGACGAGTGCGTTTGTCAGCTTAGCAGACAAAACAGCAACCGTTAACGGCAGTGCGTCAGAAGCTGACTTGCTTCAAGCGTTGACTGATGTTGGCTATCCCGGCAAAACAGTTGTCACCATTGCAAATGAAGTGACTTTTGAAATTGACAACATGAACTGCGCAAGCTGCGTTGGCAAAATAGAAAAGGCGCTAAATTCTGTGTCTGGCGTGGTGAGTGCGGAGGCAAGCCTTGCTGACAAATCAGTAACGGTAAAGGGTACGGCATTAGAATCTGACATGCAGCAGGCTTTGAAAGAAATAGGTTATCCGGGAAAAAAATTGCTTGTGGATGAACAAAGGGAAAAAAGAAAAGCTGAAGCGGAGCGCAAACAATATAAACACATGATGTGGGGAGCTGGTTTGTCTCTAGCTCTAGGTGTGCCTCTGATGATCTGGGATCTTGTTGGCGACACTGCAATCAATACCCCGACTCAGCAATGGATTTGGGGGGTAATTGGCGTACTGGTACTTGGCATTTTGATTGGGCCCGGTGGTCACTTTTATAAGGGAGCTTGGGCGAACTTAAAGCATGGCAGCACTAGTATGGATACCTTAGTAGCAATGGGTATCAGTACCGCTTGGATATACAGTATGGCTGTGGTGTTGTTCCCGCATGTGTTCCCAGAAGCAGGTCGCTACGTATATTTTGAGGCGGCAACCTTTATCGTCGGTTTAATTAACTTGGGACATGGCTTAGGACTAAGAGCAAGGGGGAAAACCAGTGAAGCAGTTAAAAAGTTAATTGGTTTACAGCCTAAAACAGCCCGCGTTATTCGTGATGGGCAAGAGATAGATTTACCAATTGAAGAAGTCAAAGTAGGGGATATGATCCGCCTGCGCCCCGGAGATAAAGTGTCCGTCGACGGTCGAGTAGTTGAAGGGTCTTCTGCAGTGGATGAGTCTATGTTGACTGGTGAGCCAATTCCCGTGACTAAGGAAAAAGATGATTTACTTTCAGCAGGTACAATTAACAAAAATGGCAGTTTGATTTTCGTAGCAGAAAAAGTGGGTGCAGATACGGCATTAGCTAATATCATCCGCCTTGTGAAAAGTGCGCAAAACACCAAACTGCCTATCGCACAATTGGCCGACAAAATTTCAGCAGTGTTTGTACCATTCGTTGTTGCGGTGGCGATAATCTCGGCGTTAATCTGGTATTTCATTGGCCCGGCACCAGCACTGACACATGCACTGATTGTATTTACTACCGTTGTTATTATTGCTTGCCCTTGTGCGTTAGGATTGGCGACGCCACTGTCTATTATCACAGGTGTCGGTAAAGCAGCAGAACTGGGACTCTTAGTGCGAAATGGCGAGTCTCTACAAAAAGCCAGCAAACTAGATGTCATCATCGTAGATAAAACAGGTACTGTGACAGAAGGTAAACCGAGTGTAACGGATGTAGTGGCTCTAAACGGTTACCAAGAAGATGAACTTCTTCGATTGGCAGGTAGTATAGAACAATCATCAGAGCATCCGTTAGCAGAGGCTATTGTTGAGTCAGCGAAATCTAAGAATCTTGACCTAGAAGTTAGTTCTGAATTTGAAGCGATATCTGGCTTTGGTATAGAAGGCAAATTGGGCGATAAAGTGATAGCGATGGGTAACCACAAGTTGATGGCGCGCAACAATATCGACATAACTTCAGTGGCAACTCAAATCGATGGCTTTGCTGAGCAGGGCAAAACGCCAATGTATCTAGCTATTGATGGTGTGCTTGCCGGTTTGGTCGTCGTGGCAGATGCGATTCGTGAAGACTCTGCAGATGCAATACGTCGCCTACATAAGATGGGCCTGAAAGTCATCATGGCAACGGGCGATAATCCTAAAACAGCAGCTGCTGTAGCAAAACAAGTTAATTTAGATGATTTCAGAGCAGAATGCCTACCAGAAACCAAGGCGGAGCTGATTGAAGAACTTCAACAGCAAGGACTACAAGTGGGCATGACTGGTGATGGCATCAATGATGCCCCTGCACTAGCCAAAGCAGATGTTGGATTTGCTGTTGGATCTGGTACAGACGTAGCAATTGAGTCGGCTGATATTGCCTTGATGAGAGCGTCTTTACATGGGCTGGCAGATGCTGTGGAGCTATCTAGAGCAACGCTAAGAAATATCAAGGAAAACCTATTCTTTGCATTCATTTACAACGGCTTAGGTATCCCATTGGCGGCAGGTGTACTTTATCCAGTATGGGGGATATTGCTTAGCCCGATTGTTGCTGGTGGTGCGATGGCGTTCTCTTCATTCACTGTAGTGACCAACGCGAACCGCTTACGTAGGTTCAAAGCAAGCAAACGCAGCTAGTTGATATTCTCAATATTAAAATCCGCTCCATTTTGGAGCGGATTTATTCGTTCTAAGAGTCTAATTCGCTCAAGGCTAATTATTTACTAGGCTAAAAAATTCTTTCATTGAGTCAACGATATATTGTGACTTATTGGAAAGTGCTCTATGGCTATGGTGATATACACAAACTTGATAATCGTCGATTTCAACAGGGAGTTTAATCAGTGCACCTGTTTTTAAGTAACTAGCGACAGAAAGCGTTGGGCATACAGTCGCAGCTTGACCTGACAAGGCTAAACGAATTCTAGCGTCAATGTCATCTATCTCATAAAGGATCGTATTGTTCGCTTGAATGCGCTTGTAGTAAGTATTGTAAAAGTTGTTTTTTGAAGTGCTCACTACCTCAAGATTCGGAAAAGCCCAAGGGTAATCGACAATATCATCTATGTTTTTTAAAAACTCTGCGCTCGGTGATGCAACTGCTGTTAGCTTTACATTCATCAAAGGTTTTTTTCTTATTTGGTCGACATTATTAACAGAGCCAAATGCTTCACTATGACATATGAAAAAATCGAGATTGTGTTGTAGTAAGCTTCGTTGAAGATTGGAAGGCGTATCCTGAATCACGCTGATCTTAAGGTTTTGAAATTTGTTTTTTATAATACTTGTAATTAGCCGACTGCCTAATGGTCCAACTAATTTACCAAGGCCAATCTTTATTTCACCATAATCACCGCTGCTGATGGCACGTAGCAGATTACTGATAGAAAGTGATGAAGAACATATTTCGAGAAATTTAGGATAGAGCTGCTTTGCAGGCTCTGTGGGTAGGCAGGCTTTAGTATCTCGATAAAATAAATTGATACCAAGCTGACTCTCTAAGGTTTTTATACCTTTCGAAACTGCTGGCTGTGATACGCTGCATTCTTTTGCAGCTTTTGATATGCTCCCTAATTCATAAACGCTTACGAAGTAACGTATATGATTGATGCTAGTATTCCCTATACAAGACAATATCTTGGAAGAACTCATCGCTCAATCTCAACTTAAATTTAAAGCCACTAGGAATATTAAAAATAATATATTTCTAGTTGTACCAACAAGTTGCTTATAGTTGATACCGTATAGTTGCCTTAATTGTTGGTTATGTCAATATAAAGTGACAAAAAGGTTAATTCATATCAATAAATAAGCCCAATTAAAGTGGGCGCCTGTATAACCGTCGGCAAAATCTCGATTACTCATTAATATATGAACCATTGATTCAGCTAAGTATTGCCAGTTCATTTATATTCAAATGGTTGTATTATTTTCGACTAGGTTGTTTTAACTCTGGGTATATTCTCGATGAGAAACTAGTAGGTTGCATCATCAAACTAACTATCGATAGAATCAGCAATTTTTCATTTTCACGTTTGCTAAATTTTACCGAACTTTCGAAGTGACCAGAAATTGAAGAATGAAACCTATTAGTGTATTCAACAATTACTTTGTTGAAGAATACTCTAGCCTTATCATTCTCTTGTAGAGACGAAATTTTTGAAAAAAAGCTGGTGATGTTAGGGTTTTTCATTCCATCAAGGAATATGCCCCCGATATCATCAATTAAATATTGATGACTTACACCTGATATAACATCGCTCAATTTGTTAAAAAACGCCGAGACTAGCTCTTCTATCACTGTCTCCATTAAAGCATCCTTGCTACCGAAATAGTAACGTATCAGAGAACGACTGACTCCAGCATTTGTTGAAATCGAGCTAGTGGTAATACCTTTCAATGGTGTTTCTGTTTCTGTAACTAGTCGTTTTGTCGTGTCAATTATTGTTGAATATACGTCACGCTCTCCAGCCTTTGGGCGACCTACGTGAGTTGTACTGTTTTTCATGATATTTAATGCCCGAACTCTATTGTTCAAAGAACTATACTTTTAGTTCTTGACTATTAACTTCATTTTCCATGCTTTTGTTACTTAATTTGTCGTCTCCTTGATTATTTTTATTAATGCCAAGAGCAGCTTTAGCCTCTTCTCTTGTCATATTGAGATGGGCCATATACATTGCAATGGCCATCTCCCAACTTAAATTTGTCATTGTTTTCTCTTTGTTGATTAATATAGTTAGAATGATGTATTGAAAACATTTATGAGTTAGGTTGTTTTTTATTCACTTGCCTGTATCGATAGCAGTGTCCAATATAACTACATGTTTCAATATGATTTTTCCCAGTTTGAAACATGTAGTTTGATATAGTCATAGACCATAAAGGGTTGATAATTGAATTAGCAATTTTCTGAATTTTCATGTCGATTTTCCTATTTATGCACAATTCATTCATGTGGGTTATGGGTTTCGCTAAGTGAGATTTGTTTAATAAATCTAAATGTGATGACTATCTAGTTATAAGAACTATTAGTTGACTTAATTATTAATAATGATGTGATGTTGAACAAGTTATAAACATATAACCATCAGTATTAGGCTTGAAGTTTTCCGTGGTCGAATAAATAGAAGTATAGGGCGGACCTTGTGGTGAAGATATACTCTTAGACACTGAATGAAAATTTCTATTTGATATTATTGATTACTTTTCTATTTAAATGGGTATTGGATAAGAGTTATGTTTATTTATTGTCACTATGAATATATAAGTAACCGTTACAATGTATGTCTATATTCTGCAAGTCGTTAAAAATACGACTATAATTGCTATAATTAGTCGTTGTTAGTTCAGTAAGGTTTCATGGTCTCAAAAGCTGTAGTTCAATGTATGTTTGCTCTATGTGTATTCTTAGCTTGTAAAGTTCAAGCACAGTACAATATGCACTTCTTCTTGCCAGACTTTCCACCATATACAACCACTGACAAACACGGCAATGCAGTCGGCATTGGGCTTGAGGCAGTTTTACCGATTTTGGACACCGTTGGCGTAAACTACTCGATTCAAGTCGGTTCAAACCATGGGCGTGCCTTGTCTGAATTGAGAGGTGGACGCTCAGATGGTTTTTTCATGGCTTCTAAAAACGCGCAACGCGACGAATATGCGGTTTTTTCAAATTCGGTCATGATCAACAGATGGGTTTGGGTTGTATTGAGAAAAAATCGAGCTAGTTTTAAACCTAGCGATAAAAGTCGGTATGTGATGGCAAGCTTGCTTAACACCAATACAAATTATTGGTTGAAGAAATCAGGCTATAAGACGGTTAAACCTGCGTCGGATATTCATGCCCTCGTCAGTAAGCTAGTCACCAAAGAAGTCGATGCGATTTTAGTGGCTGAGGCTGTATTTAATAGTGAGTTTAAATATGATGTTAGATTCCAGCTTATGACGCAAAAAGAAACAGAGTTTGGCATTTATATTTCAAAAGCATTTTTGAAAGACCACCCAGAGTTTATGGATAAATTAAATAAGGCTATCCAACAGCAGCGATAAAGATTAACTTACAATGATAAGCAATTGTTGTAGGAAGATTTGATGATACGCCACGTGCTACTTATTAAGTTTAAACCGACCGCTGATGACTCTGGTATTGATCAGCTAAAAACTCTGTTCTTGTCTATACCTGAGAGAGTAGAAGGTGTGACTTCCGTTGAGTGGGGGCTAAATGATAGCCCAGAAGGCAAGAACCAAGGTTATAGCCATTGTGTCTTTATGACATTCGCCAATGAACAAGGTCGACAGAACTATTTACCACACCCAGAACACGAAGCGCTGAAAGCTGTGTTTAGGCCACTACTTGAAGACGTCATTGTGTTTGACTATCAGGCTTAAATATCGACAAGATACGTGATGAATAAAGGTCTGATAAAGCGACCAATAGATATTGATATTGTACGTTTTTAAAAAATTGGTATTTACTCGTTTTGGGTCAACGGTGGATCGACTGACTCGGTTGCATATAGATAGTCAACTCCGTCTTTTTTAGCTCTATACATCGCTGAATCTGCTAATGCATAGAGTTCATCCGCTGTTTTGTAATTATCATTTTCTAAGCTCGCGACACCGATGCTTACACCAATTGGTAAATGAATGTTCTGATAATCTATTGGCGTTAGGATAAGCTTACTGACCTTTTCAACTATGTTACGCAGTTCAAGAGCCGAATTGTATTCTTCTGCCAAAAATACAAATTCATCACCGCCCATGCGGAAGTAACTGTCACCTTCTCGTAAGTCTTCACGAAGCCTCTGCCCTATAACTTGGATGACGTGATCACCTGCCATATGGCCGAACTTGTCATTCACTTCTTTAAATCGATCTAAATCAATCATGAGTATGGAGAAATTATGTTCGTGTCTTTTGGCGTGAGCAAAGCGTTGGTAATAGACTTCACTAAACTGAAGTCGATTGGAAAGGCCGCTCAACGCATCAGTGTGTGCAACAAGTTTTAGTTGTCGATTGGCTTCTCTTAGCTCTTCAGTTCTAAGCTCGACACGATGTTCTAGCTCTTCGGCTATGGCTTGCAATTCTGCATTCGATTTAGACAGAGAAATTTGGCTAGAGCGTAGGCTTTTCATTAGATTATCGAAGGTTCTCGCCACTAATCCGATTTCATCTTTTCTATCTCCAAGCTCGTCAGACTCTAGTTCACCTTCTCGAAGATCGACGAGGCGCATGTGCTCGACTAAGTGCTCAATCGGTTTGCCTAAATATAGTTTTAGGAAGCCAAGTACGCCTACTGCACATGCAAATACGGTAATAACGCCATACATAAGTATGTATTTGAGGACTGAAATGACCTGCCTTTCAACAAGGTTCTCATCGACAACAATTAAAATAGAGCCCCGGAAATTTTCATTGGTTAACGGTACATTAATATAAAAATCACTAGGGCTTGAACTAGAAAATACGCTGGAAATGTGGTCGTCACGGGAGGTGGGCTTTGATAGCGAAGTACCCGCCTGAAAAACAGGCGCTCCTTTGCCATCGAGCAACCCTACATAGGTGACACCTTCTGTTCGTGTGATGATCTCTTCACATAGCTCTTCATAACCTGAAAACTCTGAAGGCATTAATCCGAGATCAAGTAGCCTATCTGTCTTTAATGCCAGCTGTTCAGCGTTGATGTAGCCTCGCTGAATAAATAGGTCTTCATAGCGATGGCGGATTTCGATAGAGAGAATACTCATGAACAAAAACAGGATGAGAAATAAGCTAATCAAAAACAGAAGAACAATTTTTACTCTCAATGAATTCAAAGGATTAAACATTACTGTCCCCAAGTATAAGATCTCTTAATCGTATTGTTTAACAACACTTGTACATTAGGATTCAATCCTAAAGCCTTGGCCCTAGGTAGGCTGATCATAGGTACTCCTTTGTAACTAGGGCGAATGTCAATTTCGCTGGGTTTGATATTTTCTACGAGGATTTTTTTTGCCATTTGACCTGCAATATATCCTTGGTCATAGCCAGATACTGCGACGGCAGCAAGCGTGCCGCTATTAACGCGAGACTCCCAGAAAGAGAAGTCGGGCAGCTGACTATTCTTTACTGTCCATTTGAGTACTTCTTCGTAAGGAACATCTTTTCCATTTTGGTTCTTTAGGTTGAATATTCCCAATAGAGCGATACTGTCTACTTGGGTTTGAAGACGTTCTATTACCTGCTTATATTCATCAAATGTCTTCACTAGAATCCACTCTGTAACCTCAATGTTTCTTAGGTGCTTGCTATTCGCACGCATCCGAGTCATCACACCTTTCCATGTTGGATCACTATCAACGATGACAGCGATTTTGGATATGTTAGGCGACAATGATTGAACTAAGTTTACAGTGGGTACGAAGTGCTCATGTTCTAAAACACCAGTCACATTGCTCGAGCCAAGAAAGTCGTATTCAGATGGATCTCGGTTTACGCCACTAAATACGACTGGTAGGTCACTATTTACCAGAGCATGAGAGACATATTTTTGAGCGTTATCGTCATTGATATATAGTAAATTTGGTTTCCACGTTTCTATAACTTGGTGGGTTTGCGCTACCTTTTCTTGTATCGACTTCTGAGAACTATCTCGTTTTGTGTCTAGCTCTATGATTTGATACTCAACCTCAATATCTCCTATGCCATCTTTAAATCCTTGGAACTGCTCAATATTCCATTTCCAAGTCTTGTGGTAACTCATGACATGCAGAACACGAAAAGGGTTGCTTTCGGCCATAACTGAGGGGATAACAACAAAAAAACAACAGGCTATGACGCAAAGCCTCCTAGTTATCATATATGGCACCCTATATCAGTTAGTTAACGAAACATAAGTATAGATGATAATTTGGTTAATAATTCTAGATTTAGAGAATGTTAGATGTGCTACAAAATCAATGATAGGTGAACAAAGGAGTGCCTGATATAAGTCAACGGGCGGATTAGGGAAAGTTGCTGCATCTTTCTAGATTATAATTAATTATGCACATCAACAGGTGGCTTACATGCTGAGAGTATGTGCTGCTTATTACTTTACCAAGGGAGTACTTATTGTAGGTAATTAACTTTTACATTAAATATGGCTGCATATTCAACTTGTTTACTATTTGTGATGGCTATTTATATCAAATAATTTTAGAGAAAAAGCACTAAACATAAACTATTCTTTATCTATACGTGAATACTGTAAGAAAAGGTGTGGAAGTGAGAATAGTTAATTACAATATATTATTTTTGCTGATATTAATTTTAATGCCTTATTCCGGTTATTCAAGAGAGATCACTTTGAGTGGTATTGAAGACACAATTGATGGGGAGATATCTGCCAAAGTATTAGAGCATGCCTATTCTATCGACGATATTAATCTTAACGTTTTGTATATGCCAGCCCAGAGATCTATAGCGACGTCTTCTGCAGGGAAAGTAGATGGAGAGCTATTTCGTACACCTGATTCAGTATCAAAATACTCTAGTCTTATTCAAGTTGCGCAGCCTATACACTATGTTAACGTGTATATAGCGACCAAGTCTAAAAGTGGGATAGAGAGCATAGAACAACTACGAAATCGTAGTATTGGAGTGGTAAGAGGTAGGTTATACAAAAGGTTAACACAAGGCTTCGATAACGTTAGTATGGTGACAAGGCATAATCAGCTAGTTAAAATGCTTATCAATGATCGAGTTGATGCCATTATTTTATCTGAGTATACGTTAAGGTACTACATGTCAAAGGAAAATAAAGAGAATACAAAGAACATTGTTGTTCTAGGCGACCCCATATATAGCTCTCCAGTATTTCACTACTTGCATAAGCGTAATAAAGATCTTGTTCCTATTATCAAAAGTCGAGTCAATCAAGTAATGGATAATGGTATATATGAGAAGATACTTTCCAAGTACACCTTATTAAGTGGAGGAAAATGAATTACTGAACTTAATTACTTGGCTGGTTGATATTTATATTATACTTAACTTTGCTTATTATTCTTTAACTTGATTAATTAAATTGGTGCTTCTGCTCACGGTGATAAAAATATTAATTTAATATTATTCGCCGATTTTGTATGATTTTTATATGAAAGAAAAAAAAGAATTTATTGGTTTTAAAGTACAAAACCAGTTAGCCATAGGAAAGGGAGTGTTTGAACCCCCATTGCGTTATCAGGATAGTCTTGTCAACGAAGCACGTATTGTGCATGTCGTCCAAGGTCGTTCGACCCTGATATGTGCAAACAATGTATTGAATTTAAGTCCGGGCGACACAGTTTTATTGAAATCTGACAATTTTGTAAACAACTGGCATGCGCTTGAAGACAGCTCTTTAGTTGAAATTATGGGCTTTCAGCTTACCTCCTCAATTTTGCAAGCTGTCTATAGCGAGCAGGTACCTAGTCAATTTTCTGCTTCGACTAATAGGGTTAGCTATTCTGCGTTACGTCTACCTAGAACTCCTATCCTGAAAGGTTTTTTTGATGGCCTGTATACATACTTTATTAATCCAGAATCTTTTTCACAACCTATTGTTGAGGTGAAAGTCCGTGAATTGATCGAGTTGCTTCTACAAACCGATAGCGATGGTTCTATCGCAAACATGTTAGGTGATCTGTTCTCGGGCTCTGAATACAAGCTGCAAGATGTTGTTCAGAAGCACTTATATAGCAACATAAAACTTAATGAGTTGGCGTTTTTGTGCGGCCTTAGCTTGTCCACTTTTAACCGTAGGTTTAAGAAGGTTTACGGCACAAGCCCAAATCAATATCTCAACTCCAAAAGACTAGAAAAAGCCCAACAACTTATCCAGAGCACTGATGACAACCTTACTTCAATAGCATATGACTGTGGTTTTGAAGACCTAAGCTACTTTTCTAGGCTATTTAAAAAGTACTACCAGTTCTCTCCCTCCGAGCTTCGAAAAAAACGTTGACACAATAGTCCTAATATTTGAACTGATCGTGAAAGATATGTTTGAGCAATGTATCTAATCTAAATACTCAATCTGAGTGGGAGAAGATATATGCGGTCATCTTTGACAGGTAAATCAGTTTTAATTACAGGTGCGAACGGTGGCATTGGGTATGCGACTTGTCGGCAAGTATTGCGACATGCCCCAAGGAAGTTAACTCTAGCTTGTAGAAGCCAATTTCAAGCAGACGAGTGCAAAATTAAATTGAATACACTTAACTTTTCTAAAACACCCTTGGATGCGGTCGGTGGCTTTGAAATGACCAGTGATCGTCAACTTAAAAGAGTCGTTTCTAGCTTAGACGCTAAGCACAAGTTTGACGTCGTGTTTGTTCAAGCTGGCGGTGCTTTTTTTGATAAAAAGTTTCGTTTTATAAAAGCGAGAGAAGGTCAGATAGAACAAACTGTGTTTCAAAACGCTATTGGGGGATATCTTTTGGTGAGATATTTACTGGAGCACAGGCTTCTATCAAAAAAGGCCAGAATCGTATTCGCTGGTGGTGAAGGGGCTAGGGGCGTTAGGCCGTTAATCAAGAAACAAAGCTTCCACTCGATTGAGAATTTAAAAGCCTATATTGAGACAGGAGCCGGTCAGAAATACAATCCACTAGATGCTATTGGGGTATCCAAACTGGTTAGCGCTCTCATTTCCTTGAAACTCGCTTCAATAGACTCGGGCCGAGAATATG
This sequence comes from Vibrio marisflavi CECT 7928, assembly GCF_921294215.1. GTDB lineage: Bacteria > Pseudomonadota > Gammaproteobacteria > Enterobacterales > Vibrionaceae > Vibrio > Vibrio marisflavi. The sequence continues at coordinate 992,919 of NZ_CAKLDM010000001.1, read as the reverse complement.
TATGGTTTTCTCCGGGGTTAACTGGCGGAACCTACGGCTTAGATCACTGGGCCGGTTTGCAAAAATACATTTCAAAATATCTGGTATTTCCCATTGCTGCGGCGTTTGGGTTGGCTCAGCCTCCAAGAAAAGCAGCAGGAAAATGCTTACTCGCACTCGCTGGTGAAATAGGGCGCTCAGGCGATCTAATTGGAGCTCCAGAGACAAAGGCATTGGGGCAGTTATGCGATCAAAAACCTATGAACCCTGACTTCACCAATCAGCGTTTAAGAGATGAGTTTTTTATCTACCTACAAAGGCAATTTGGTTCATTCCCTAATATTTAATACCAGTTTGTAAGTCTCAAAACTTACGGGTTATTCCTAGTTAGGTAAAGCTGAGATTTAATATATATCCTACGCAAATATTATTGTGGGATAACGGATATTTATTGAATTAATTTTCTGTTAATTATAGTGAGAAGTGTTATGAGCTCTATACAAGATAGAATTTCTCTTTTTATAAATAGTATTTATGAATCCTTAGGCATTCCATCGTTCGAATCATTTAAAGTTAACACGGACAAAAGGCTTCAGAAGCAACAATATAGGCAGCAGGAAGCTGAAGCTAAGAAGGAGCGTTATCTGAACGAGGCTGAAAAAAAAGCAAAACAAAATATGTCTAAGGTTCTTAGGCAACTACCTGTAATGGTTGCGGCCCAACGGACAGCGAAGCAAGGCAAAGCAAATTATCTTAAGCAAATAAAAACTCTTGGAGGAGGACTATCCCAGGGGTTTAATCTAATTAGCAAAGAAAAGATGGATAACGCAAAAAAATTCTATAAAGAGTATCGACATAATATCACCCTAAATAAAAGCGAAGACGATACTTTGGATATAATTCTTGGCTGCTTAAAAAATGATGCGGATCTGACTCAATATTTGGACAAACAATATCAAGCAGAAGTTAAAAGTGGCCAGCTGAGTTATGGTGCAAGGCAGCAGCTTAACAATGTTCGATTCAAAACAAAGCAGTTATTCATCCTTTACAAAAGCTTTGTCGAGGCGCAAGTTGAGCTTTTGTCGCTTGCAGACGTCGTGGCAAACACTAGTAATGGTACTGTTGTTCAACCTCCTGGTGCTTTTCAAGGAACAAAATCTTTTAAGGGGGCATTGCAGAAAGTAACTCTTCGAGAACGTAGCTCTGACATTGGAGACTTAAAAGACTGCGCTCGCGCAACCATTATCTTTAAGACAACAGCAGATCTCATCCGTGCGAAGAATGCTGTGGTAGCGAGTGACGCCTTTCAAGCGGTTAAGCACCATCAAAAAGCACTGAAAGATCGTTATGATTCAGGTACTAGTAAAGAGATGAAAAAGTTTAATGTTGGAGCTCAGAAATCTGGATACAAAGACATTAAGTTTTTTATAAAGCTACCTAAGTCTAACACTGTAGCTGAGTTGCAATTGAACACTGGAGTGATGGCTGAGGCAAAAGAGCAAGAACACGTTATATACGAGATCTTGAGAACAACTAAAGATACTAGTAGCGCGTTTAATGTTACCAATGCAGACATACTAAAAGGTGTTCAGAAACACATGAATTCTAACTGGTTTGATAAGGCACGAAGAACCACCTTGGGTGTTAACATGGAGCTTAAAGTGCTTGAGGGTATGATCCAGCAGTTCCAAAACTCTGGTTATAAGCAGCTAAATGTGAGTAAACAACAAGCTGAAGCGTTAATGAAAGTAGCGAACAGCCTATACGCTTACGCTACCCGTCAATTAGCTACACAGCTGTGATTGTGTGTTTCTCTGGTCAATCATGGAGAGCAATGTGTTTAGAGAAGCCTGAGTTTTTGGCATCTGTACGTTGGCTTTGTTTGCTAGTTCGACCAAGTTGTGGAAAATGGTTTCGATCTCCATATCCCTGCCTGAATCAAAGTCCTCTTTCATGCTGAAGTACACCCCTTTGAATTCAGGCACAGCCAAATGACTAAATAGCTGGCTGACAGTGGAAGGATCGATGTTTACGCCGTAAGCTTGGGCAACTTGTATGACTTCTTGGCCGATATCTTCGACAAGCTGGCGAGGTTCAGCTGCAGTCGAGAGAGTTTGCATGCAGGCGTCATAAATAATAGATGCGAGGTTGCAAGAGGCGTTGACTAGCAGCTTGGGAAAGCGCGCTTGAAATATATCGTCTTTTGGGCTTACAGAGCCAAAAAGTAGATTGAAAACCGACTCTAAATCTAACTCGTTCGTTCCCTCGTGATAGTGGGCATAGTTTAAGTAACTAGACTCTTTGTGAAGCGTAACTTGATTTCCAGCTGAGGTCTTAGTCACTTTGATATTGGTTGTTGCTCCGATAATGGTGTTACTTTCATGGAGGAATTGAGCTAGGTGTGCTTCGTTGCCAATACCATTTTGAATCACAACAAAGGTTTTGTTCCTTAGGTGAGCTAGCTGTGGGAATACTTCAGCGTTGTGTGTGCTCTTTAGTGTGATGAAAATCAACTCACCGCCTATCGCTGAGTAATCCGATGTAATGTTTTCGATTGGCGATCTGCTGCTTTGCGTGGAGTGGCTTAGCTTAATTTCATTGTGCTCTAGTAGAGCAGAGTGTTGACTAACGACACACTGCAGGTTATGTCGATTCGTCTCCGAGAGTTTAGCAAAGACGTACCCACCTATTGCTCCAACGCCAATAATGCTGACTTTCATAGCTAGATCACCCAGTTCAATAAAAAGCTCAATATAGCGTTTGCAAAGCAGCATGACTATCACTTGTTTTCGTTTAAATAGATCAAACTAAGACATTACTGAGTGAATAATAAATACCATCCATGATATAAATCATAAAACATGCGATGTAAGTTCGAGAATGACCAATTATTTACCGAACAAAATGCAATATTAAAGTGCATTTTTGAAAAGTTTAGAGTCAAATGCGATGGCTTTTTATATCAATTTTTCTAAAACAGGGCGTTTTCTTGCCTGTTTAATCAAGAATTAGCAGCTAATTTACTAAAATCTTGCACGCCAAATGGCTTTGTTTCTCTTCTTCATTTCAAGTGGAAGTTCAGCTGAGCGACTTTAATAAACTCTTGATTTGTTATTAAGAGTTGTTAGAGTGACGACCACTATCTGGTACATTGGTCTGACAAACTAATAAGATTTTTAACAGTTAGATCAAGTTTTGAGCATATTATTTTAAATAACCCACCAAAGTGATTGATGGTAGTTATTTATCGATATCCTCTATCTCGAAAGCTATATAGTTTTCAAAGTAAAAAACATATCAGTTAGAGTAAAAATTGCACGTTAAGGACAGTAGGAAGCGAACGAGCTAGTCACATGGACTGGCAGTTGGCTTTTTGTGCAATTTGATAATAAATATGTGGCAGTTGTTCATAGTAACAAATTGAGCGAAATGCCGATTTAAAAGTAATGTTAGTAATAAAAAAGGAACGCTCGATACACCCTCCTCATGTGGTGTATTGATAAGTCAGTAGTAGTCGGGCTGATAGCGCACTCAATGGACGAGTTTATACGAGGAGTTCAAAATGAGTGGCTTTAGTCCAGCCTTATTGATCGGCATATTTACTGTGCTTGTCATAGCGGTAATCTCTGCAATTCTATTTGCAAGCAAACTGGTCGGCGGTTTTGGTCGTCGATATGAAGATGAACAACCCTTCGAATGTGGCCTTCTTCCCTCTGGCACAACAAAACACAACTTTTCAATTAGCTACTATCTCATTGCTGTCGCTTTCCTCATTTTTGAACTAGAAGCAGCCATCTTACTCGCTTGGGGCGTTGATTACTGGAAACTTGGTATTCCGGGTGTCATCGCTGCGGTACTTTTCATTGTAATCCTTCTATTAGGACTCGTGTATATGCTGCGTAAAGGCGCTTTTAAGATCGGAGTATACGAATCATGAGCGACATCATTCCTGTTGTTAATGCCGACAAAGAGCAATCTGAAAAAGGCAATAATTTAATCACCAATATCGTTGGCAAAGTAGATGACCTCATCTCTTACAGCCGTAAACACTCACTATGGCCATATAACTTTGGTACTTCTTGCTGCTTCGTTGAAATGATGACAGCAGCGACGCCACGTTACGACATGGCGCGTTTTGGATCTGAGGTACTACGTGGTTCTCCTCGCCAAAGTGACGTGTTAATCACGGCAGGTACTTGCTTTGTCAAAATGGCTCCTCTTATGAAGCACATCTACGATCAGATGCTTGAGCCTAAGTGGGTTATCTCTATGGGGTCATGTTCGAACTCTGGTGGTATGTACGATATCTACAGTGTTGTGCAAGGTGTTGATAAAATCCTACCGGTTGACGTATACGTTCCAGGCTGTCCTCCTCGTCCTGACGCATTGTTAGAAGGTTTGTTGATGCTTCAAGACTACGTCAAAGCAAACCCGGTTTCTGTTCTAAAGAAAAATCGTAAGCCTCTTGGCTTGAGGGTTGAATAAATGAGCACAGAACTAACAATTGAGGAAGTCGCAGTAAGCGATTTACAACAAACGTTAACAGAGCGCTTTGGTGCGAAAGCACTTCCAGGTTCTGTTATCGGCACTGAAAGCTATCAAGTCGATTGTGATCAGCTCATTGAGATGCTGACCTACCTTAAGAAAGAATCGACACCGAAATTTGAAATGCTGTTTGACCTATCCGCGATTGATGAAGCAGAGCGTGGTGGTGGTCTGACAGTTTTTTACCATCTACTGAGCATTTCTACTAGCCAGTTTATTTCTGTTCGCACTCACATCGCGAACGATTCTATTGAAGTACCAACAGCGACAGTTGTTTGGCCTAACGCAGACTGGTACGAGCGTGAAGTTTATGACATGTTCGGTATCAAGTTTGCGGGTCACCCAGATCTTCGTCGTATCCTGACGTTTGATTTCTGGAAAGGTCATCCACTTCGTAAAACTTACCCGGCTCGCGCCACACTAATGGACGAACCGTTCGATCTTGAAGGTGAAGATTTCCAGAACGTGATGGAATCTTACGAGATCAAGGGTAAGCAAGAAGATGGTTCAATGGTATTGAATATTGGTCCAAACCACCCGGGTACAGATGGTGTTATTCGTCTTAAAGTTAAAATGAAAGGCGAGCGCATTGAAGAGCTAGACCAAGAGATTGGTTTCCACCACCGTGGTGCTGAAAAACTAGCAGAACGCCATACTTTCCATAACTACATTCCATACACTGACCGTATTGACTATCTAGGCGGTGTTGCAGGTGAATTGCCATACCTTCTTGGCTTAGAAGCGATGACAGGTATTGAAGTTCCAGAGCGCGCTAAGACAATGCGTATCATGCTTTGTGAACTATTCCGTATCTCGAGCCACCTAGTTTGGTTTGGTAGTATCACGCACAACCTTGGTGGTATGGCTCCAGCATTCTACGCTTTCACCGAGCGTGAGAAGATCTTTGACGTTATCGAACTTATCTGTGGCGGTCGTATGCACCCTGCATTCTTCCGTATTGGTGGTGTATCTCAAGACCTACCAGATGGCTGGAGAGCAGCAGTAGATGCAGCTTGCGATGCGGTAGAAAAACTAGTACCAGATCTTGAGAAGTTGATGACAAAATCAATGATCTTCAAGGCTCGTACTCAAGGCGTTGCGGTATACAGCCAAGAACTAGCATTAGATTATGGCCTCACAGGTCCAAACTTGCGCGCAACTGGTATTAACTTCGATGCGCGTAAGCAAATGCCATACATGGGCTACGAAGATTACGACTTTGATGTGCCAGTTGGTAAAGACGGTGATGCATACACTCGTACTGTTCTACGTGTTCAAGAACTGACAGAAAGTTTGAAGATCATTCGCCAAGCGGCTGATCGCATGCCAGAAGGCCCACACCTTGCAGATAATGCTCCGAAATTTGGTTTCCCACGTAAGCAAAATGCACTGAAAGACATCGAAACATTGATTCACAGTTTCGTTGATACTGGACGTGGTTTTGACTTCCCAGTAGCAGAGACATTCTTTGCGACGGAAACATCAAAGGGTCTTACTGGCTACCACACCGTAAGTAACGGTACTGGGTGTCCATACCGTGTGCGTATTCGCACTCCGTCTTTCACCCACTTCCAGTCTGTTAAAGCAGTTTCTAAAGGCGATTTGCTCGGGAACATCATCTGCTTGATAGGCTCAATAGATTATGTTTTGGCGGACATTGACCGTTAAATATCAATAAAACAGCACTGTTATAAGATGCTGAAGTTAGGCGCTTTTTAGCCTATCGCAGGTTAAGAAGCGACAACTTAGATACTGGTCGATGTAAAGTCGGGCCGATGTGAGGAAAAAATGTTAACTGAACAAGAAATCGCACATTTGGAAGAGCATATTGCTCACTATCCTGAGAAGCGGGCAGGAGCTATCTACTGTCTGTACTTTGTGCAGGATAAATATGGATATATCACCAAAGAGGGCTTGGAAGCGGTTAGTGAACTGACTGAACTTTCAACAACTCAATTAGATGAAATTATTACTTTCTACACCTTATTGCGCCGCCGTCCGGTTGGCCGAAATATCATGCGTGTTTGCGACAGCATTTCATGTCATACGCGTGGTTCTAAGAAGGTATTGGAAGCGGCAAAGAAAGCCACTGGTAAACAGTTGGGTGAAATTGCAAACGACGGCAGCGTTACTGTCCTACCGAGCATCTGTTTAGGTCTGTGTGATCGCGCGCCTGCAGCGTTGATTAACGATGATCGTGTAGAAGGTGAGCTGACTGAAGAGAAGGTACGCGACATCATTACTCAGATGGCTGAGGAAGAGATGAAGCTTGCTGAGAAACCTGATTACCGTAGCATGATCGCTATGTTGACTCCTCAAGATGAGCCAAGTAAGCCAAACGAGGAGAAAGCATAATGGATCTGGTACTAAGTCGTAACTTTCACAACGAAAAACCTCTAGATTTAGCTGGCTACCAAGCGGCAGGTGGCTACGAAAGTCTTGAAACTATTATTGGTAAAGACAGAGAGCCACTTCTAGAAGAAATCAAAGCATCAGGCCTACGTGGCTGTGGTGGTGGTGGTTTCCCTACAGGTGTTAAATGGGGCTTCCTTGCAAAAGACGCGTCTCACCCTGTTTATCTAGTGGTTAACTTAGATGAATCTGAACCGGGTTCATTCAAAGACCGCCAAGTATTATACCGTGACCCGCACACCATCCTTGAAGGTGTTATTGCCAGTAGTTATCTATTGGGTGCTGATAAAGCGTTCGTTTTCATTCGTGGCGAATACCGTGAAGGTGCAAAACTGCTAGAAAAAGCAGTGGAAGATGCAAAAGCAGCAGGTCTAGTTGGTAAAAACATTAAAGGATCTGGCTGGGATCTAGATGTTGACGTGCACTTAAGTGCTGGTCGTTACATCTGTGGTGAAGAAACTGCACTATTAAACGCATTAGAAGGCTACCGTGGTAACCCTCGTGCTAAGCCGCCGTTCCCGATCGTAAAAGGTCTTTGGGGACAACCAACCATCATTAACAATGTCGAAACGGTTTGTCATATCCCTTGGATTGCTCACAAAGGTGCTGAGTGGTTCAAATCTCAAGGTAAAGGCAACGCTGCGGGTAGCCATATCTATCAAGTATCTGGCCCAGTTAAGAAGCCTGGCTTCTTCGAACTACCAATGGGTACAACAGCACGCGAGCTTATTTTTGAGCACGCAGGCGGCCTATTAGACGGCAGAGAGTTGGTTGGTTTCCTACCAGGTGGTGCGTCTACTCAATTCATGCTTCCAGAGCACTTAGATGTACCTCTTGATTGGGATGGTCCAGCAAGTGTTGGCTCTCGTCTAGGTACAGGCGGTATCATCGTAATGGACGATTCTATCTGTCCAATCGACTTCATGATCAACCTGACTGAGTTCTTCGCTCGTGAGTCTTGTGGTTACTGTACGCCTTGTCGTGACGGTCTTCCATATGTTGTACATGTTCTTGAGAAGTTTGAGAAGGGCGTAGCAACAGCTGCAGACCTTGATCTACTGCATGAGCTTTGTGACACGATTTATCCGAACACATTCTGTGCGCTAGCACCGGGTGCGCTAATGCCGATCATGGCAGGTCTTAAGCACTTTAGACATGTTTTTGAAGCACACATCGAAGCGAAAGCTTGCACGCATGAAATGGCAGCAAGTGTAGAAGCGGAGGAAGCTTAATCATGGGTACTATTTATATTGATGATAAAGCGGTTGAATTCGAAGCGGGTGAGAACGTCCTAGACGCAGCTCGCCGTGCAGGCATCGAAGCGCCTTACTTCTGTTATCATCCTGCGCTAGGTGCTGCGGGCTCTTGTCGTATTTGTGCAATGGAAACAGTGCCACAAAAAGAAGGTGAGCGTCCACGTACTGTGATGACTTGTACTATTCCTGCGCAAGACGGTCAGCGTTACAAATTCAAGAGCGATAAAGCTCAGCAAATTCAAAAAGGTGTGGTTGAGTTCTACATGACTAACCACCCGAATGACTGCCCAGTATGTGATGAAGGTGGTGATTGCCACCTACAAGATACTACAATCAGCGTAGGTCACGCGTACCGTCGTTACGATGGCATGAAGCGTACAATGCCTGATCAATACCTTGGTCCACTGGTTTATCAAACCATGAACCGCTGTGTAACTTGTTACCGCTGTGTTCGTTACTACCAAAACTACGCTCTAGGCGATGATTTTGGAGCAATGGGTTCAAGCAACCACGTGTTGTTCCGTCGCACTGAAGATGGCGCTTTTGACAGCCCGTTTTCTGGCAACCTAGTGACAGTATGTCCAACTGGTGTATTCACGGATAAAGTTTACCGTCGTAAGTACAGCCGCACTTGGATGCTAGATAAAGCAGATTCTATCTGTTCTGGTTGTAGCGTAGGTTGTAATGTTGAAGTGGGTGGCCGTGAAGGTACTCTACGTCGCGTTCACCCGGCGGAAGAAGGCAAGTCTGCAGTAAACCCTTACTTCATTTGTGACCGTGGCCGTTATGGCGCGCATGGTACTGAAGCAAAAGATCGTCCACTGCAAGTTCTACTTGATGGCAAACCACTTGCTGATGCAGAGCCAGCTCAGCGCCTAGCAAAAGAGCTTGGTGAAGCGCAAGGTCGCGTGGGTATCTTAGGTTCTGCTGAAGAAGACTTGCTAACTAATACAGCACTTCGCCAGCTAGCCGCTCAACTGAATGCGCCTTTCTCACCATTTGTGTCTGAGACAGAAGAAGCATTTACCAAAGCAGCAGTAGCTGCGAACTCAAATGCGCCAAGCGTAAAAGAGATCGAACAAGCGGATGTAGTTCTTGTTGTTGGTGAACTAACTGAACATGCTCCTATGTTAGACATGGCAGTTCGCCAAGTGATGAAAGAGAAGCGTCCAGTTCATATTCTTCACGCTACTGGCTCTCACTTAGTGACAGCGTCACGTAAATTCCAAAAAGGCCTAAGCCAAACTGTTGCTCCTTCACAGTGGTTAGAGACGCTAGAGCAAGTCGAAAAAGCTTGTGCTGGTGAGTCTGTTAACAGCGAGTGGGTAAACAAGTTCGCAGCAGCTACGAAAGAAGCTAACAAAGTTGTGATTCTAGGTGTGGCTGAACTACTTAACGTGTCTGGTATCAAGGCGTTAGAGAAAGTAACTGCTACTCTAGGCGAAAAAGCAAAACTAGCGATTGCTCAATCGGCAGCTGGTTCGACAGGTGCAGCGTTGGTTGCTGAAGCTGATTCTTGTGACAAGCTGAAGCAGAAATTGGCGAAAGGCGAAATCGACACACTATTGGTTGTTGGCTCTGATCCGTTCGGCGAGAAAGCGACAGGTTGGTCAGATCTACGTGGCCAAGTTAAGCGCTTAATCGTTGCTGATAAGATCAATACTGCTTCAGTGAAAGCAGCAGACCTTGTGATTCCTCTAGCGGCATGGCCAGAGCGCAATGGTATGACTATCAACTATGAAGGTCGCCTACAAAGCTTTGCTCAGTCGTTTAAACGTCAAGAGTCTCTATTTAGTGCTGAAGTGTTAATCGAGCAAATGGTGGATGTTGACCAAGAAGCGATCAATAACTTCCTTGCTGGGTTAACAGAAACGCACCCGCAAGCTGGCTCACAAGGTGTTCGCCTTGATGCAAGTAAGTTTGCAATTGAGCTTTCAGCTAAAGAGCAAGATGCATCATTCAAACCAGCGAAAGCAGGGCAGACTCAAGTTGCTCTATCACGCTGGCATGGTGAAGGCTACATTGCAGATTGCGCTGACGAGCTTGCTTCTCTAAAGCCGAACGCAGCTATTTATGTCAATGCTGAATTAGCGAACGCGATTTCGGTTAAAACGGGTGATCGCCTGACAGTGAAAGTAGCGAAGAAGCAAGTAACACGCACAGTTGTGATTGATTCTCATGTTGCTGACAACGCAGTAGCCTTGTCTCGCGTAGATGTGAACAAACTGGGTACTGAGATTGCTGCTCCAGTTCAGCTAGAGAAAGCAGCGGATCTCTTTATTGATGCAACCAATGTTGACGCGAATGGCAAAGCCAAAGCGAAAACAGCAACGGTAGGAGAAGCTTAATGGATCCTTTGCACTATTGGATTTATGTTCTGATTGGCATGGTGGTCACCATTTTTGGTTTGATCCTTGTTGCTGGTTACACAGTCCTATTTGAACGTCGTGCTTTGGCACTTCTACAAGACCGTTACGGCCCTAACCGTGCAGGTCCATTTGGTATTTTCCAAGCATTATGTGATGCAGCAAAACTGTTAACAAAAGAGCACTTTTTACCCGGCTTCGTAGACAGAAAGCTGTATATCTTAGCGCCAATATTGGTGGTAGTTGCAATTCTAGTGAGTTTTGCATTGCTGCCTGTCGGTCAGAACATTTCTTGGGCTGGCGATTTGAATGTTGGTTTGCTGTTCTTGATGGGCCTAAGCTCGATTCATGCTTACGGTGTGTTCTTGGGTGGTTGGGCGTCAAGCTCGAAATACACAATGCTTGGTGCAATCCGTACTATCGCACAGCTAATTAGCTATGAGTTAGCTATGGGTGTCGCTGTTCTTGGTGTGGTTATGCTAGCGGGCAGCTTTAGCTTAAGCAAAATCGTTGATGCTCAAACGATTCCATACATTGTGCTACAACCAGTTGGCTTCATTGTTTTCCTAATTGCGGGTATCGCTGAGACTCACCGTCTTCCATTCGATATGCCAGAAGCAGAAAACGAATTGAACGCAGGTTTTAACACTGAGTACGGTGGTATGCCATTCGCGATGTTCTTCCTAGGTGAATATCTAGGCGTGATTCTAGTCGGCGCGATGACTACTACTTTGTACCTTGGTGGCTGGCATGGTCCTTGGGCAGAAGCTTTCCCACTAATGGGCGTATTCTGGTTCTGTTTGAAAACATTCTTACTCGTATTCTTCTTTGTTTGGATGCGTGCAAGTTTGCCAAGAACCCGTTACGACCAATTGATGGCGTTCGGTTGGAAATTCCTACTACCTCTTGGTTTGTTGAATATCCTTGCGACAGCGATCATCGGTGCATTCTGGATGTAGCCATTCTGTATTCAATATGCGGAATTGATCGAGAAAGCTCTTTTATCGAGAAGAATTATGAAAATATTAAAAATACTCAGTGAAGTCACAGGGGCCTTCGGAACGACCCTTAAACATGCTTGGGCTCCCAGAGATACTGTCTGCTACCCGGAAGTTAAGCCAGATCTACCAGAGCGTTGGCGTGGCCGTATTGTTTTGACAAAAGATCCATCAGGTGACGAGCGCTGTGTTGCTTGTTACTTGTGCTCTTCAGTTTGTCCTTCGAACGCGATCACCATTCAAGGTTCTGAGCGTGAAGACGAGCGCCGCTATGCGAAGAAGTTCCAATTGGACTTCAGTCGCTGCATTTTCTGCGGCATGTGTGAAGAAGCCTGTCCAACGCTATCGATTCAATGTACGACTGATTTTGAAATGGGTAAATACACTCATGAGAAGTTGGTGTACCAGAAAGAAGATCTTCTGATTGATGGTCCTGGTAAGCACCCTGATTTTAATTACTACGAGCATGCTGGCGTAGCAATTAAAGGGAAGGCTATAGGTGATGGTGCGGACGAGAAACCGCCTATCGATGTTTACACTTTGCTGCCGTAATTTGGCGAGGTAAATAATGTTAACTTGGAATATTATATTCTACGCAAGCAGTGTGATTATGCTGCTTGCTGCAATAAGTTTGCTGTTCGTCAAAGAGCCGATGCATGGGGCAGTGTACCTCACTACCTCTCTATTGGCACTGGCAGTGATCTTCTATCTTCTTGGCTCGCCATTTGTCGCTGCACTACAAATTATTTTGTACGTTGGCGCGATTATGGTGTTGTTTGTCTTTTTCATTATGCTCAGTCCGGCAAGTGAAAGCTTTCCTATGACAGCCAATAAAAGCATCATTTTACCAGTCATCCTATTGGTTGTGATGTTGGTTGAAGGCTTCCTTGTGTTGACTAGCTCTTTAACGGTTGAGTCTGCGCAAACTGTTCACATGATCAGTGCGAAAAGCGTCGGTTACGACTTATTCGAGCATTACAAACTTGCCATCGAAGCGATTTCAACTCTTCTACTAGGTGCTCTTGTTGCTGTGATTTATCTAGCTGCACATGTTAAACCGCAAGCTGAAGCAGATGCTTCAGAAACGGCATTGGAGGAGCAAGCATGAGTGTGTTTACTGTTCTGACTTTGTCACTGCTGATGTTTGTGATTGGTCTTTTAATTGTTTTAGTTCGTCGTCAACTACTGTTCGTTCTTATGGGCATTGAAGTGATGCTTAACGGTGTTGCTCTTGCACTTGTTGGTGCAGGGCAATACTGGAATGACCCAACAGGGCAAGTAGTGACGCTATTTTTGATGATTGCTGCAGGTTGTGAACTTTCAGTGGTACTTATGCTAGCGATGCTATCTTACCGTCACCTTAAAACAACTCGCGTTGACAAGCTTAACCAGCTTAGCGATCGTCTAGTAGCGAAAGGGGGAGAGCTATAATGAATAACGTTTTATGGTTAATCCCTACCTTACCTCTACTTAGCGCTGCAATTATCGTATTGCTAGGTGGCAGAATGCCACTTCGTGCAAGCGGTATTATGGCGGCAAGCTCGGTGTTCATTTCGGCGATTTTGGTTGGTGCACTTTGGATTAACAGTGATTTTAATCCTGATTACCATCAACAGTTGTGGACGTGGATGTCTGTCGGTGCATGGAAGGTCAACATTGGCCTAACAGTCGATAGACTAACGCTTGTAATGATCACAGTAACAACTTGGGTTGGCTTCCTAATCCACTTGTTCTCTGTACCGTTCATGCGCAAAGACTTTGGTGAGCGTCGTTACTTCTGCTACTTGAATTTGTTCGTAGCGGGCATGCTGTTCTTTGTTATGGCCGATAACCTAATCTTGTTGTACACAGGTTGGGAAATCATGGGCCTATGTTCATACGGCTTGATTTCTCACTACTACAACAAAGAGAAGAACGTTTACTCTGGTCGTAAGGCATTCGTTGTTACCCGTATTGGTGATACGCTACTTGCTATCGGTATCTTGCTTGCGTTTGTTTCTTTCAAGACAGTTAACCTGCAAGAGATTTTCCACCTAGCAACAACACAACCGGTTGATCTTGGCATCATTGCTGTAATCTGCCTACTGTTCCTAGCAGGTGGTATGGCGAAGTCCGCACAGTTCCCAATGCACGTGTGGCTACCTGAATCAATGGCAGGTCCATCAACGGTTTCGGCATTGATTCACGCAGCAACCATGGTTACGGCTGGCGTTTACCTAATCGCGCGTACTCACGTTCTTTACAACCTAGTTCCTGATGTAGCTTGGTGGGTATCACTAGTGGGTGCATTCACTGCATTCTACGCAGCGACTTGTGCGGTAGCGCAAAACGATATCAAACGTATCCTTGCTTACTCTACAATCAGCCAAATCGGTTACATGTTTGCAGCTCTTGGTGTAGGCGCGTACGACTTAGCTATTTTCCACGTGATTGTTCACGCTTGCTTTAAAGCACTGCTGTTCATCGGTTCTGGTGTCATCATCGACATGTATAGCCATGATCACGATATCCGTAAGATGGGTGGTCTTGGCAAACGTCTACCGTGGATGAAGTGGACTTACCTAGCAGGTTCTGCGAGCTTAGCTGCACTGCCAGTTATCACGTCAAGCTTCTACTCGAAAGATGCGATCATCGCAGCAACAGATACTGGCCATTTAGGTTGGTTACTCGCTGGGCTAGGTCTAGTGGGTGCACTATTTACTAGCATCTACGCTTTCCGTATGTACTTCATGGTATTCAACGGTAAGAACCGTACTGAGTTTACTAAACCATCTTACATCAGCGAGAAAGGTCTGCCTTGGCAGATGAAGGTTTCAACAGGCATCTTGGCTGTTGGCTCTATCGCGATTGGTTGGATTCAGTTCCCATCAGATTGGTCTTTCGGTCCTCACTTGTTTGTTCCTTGGTTGAGCCAAGTGTTAGGTGCTGTGCCAGAACTTGATCCGACTACTGGGTTGTTGCTTGAAGTTCTAGGCGCTGTGATTGCAATCGCTGGCGTATGGATTGCCCATGTAATGGTTAAGAAAGAGCTTGCTACAGGCAAGGGCATTGGTGACAACAAGTTCCTAAATGCAGCTTGGTATATCGATGATCTTTCAAAGCTTATCTTTATCCGTAGCTTTAAAGCGCTAACTGGATTACTAGAAACAGTAATCGAGCGTTGGATTCTTAATAAAGGTGTCGTCGGTGGTGTCTCTTCTGCAGTATCAAGCAGTGGTGAGATAATTAGCGAAGGGCAAGGCAATCAAGTATCACGTTACGTCCTATGGATGATCGTTGGTGCCGTTATATTGCTGTTTTACATGGTTTAATCAATAAGGTTTATTTATGCTTAGTTTATTGATTTTCTTCCCGCTTATCGCAGCAGTGCTGATATGGCTAGGTTGTCGCAAACAACCTGAGCTAGCTCGCTCACTGACGCTTTCTGCGGTCGTCATCGAGTGCTTGATGGTGGCGTGGATCTTTACCTCTGGCCATGTACATGGCTTCTCTATGACCGAGCGTCTTAACTGGATCCCTGACTTTGGGGTCCAATACTTGCTCAGCATCGATGGCATCAGTTTAAGCCTGATTGGCCTAAGTTGTGCACTGTTCCTTGTCTCTATCATGACGGCTTGGAAACAAGTTGACCGCTGGAATGCTTTTGGTCCACTGATGCTTGTAACGCTAAGTGGCATTATCGGTGCGTTCTTGGCACTAGACCTACTGTTGTTCTACGTGTTCTGGGAACTAATGCTAATCCCGATCTACTTTATGTTGAGCTTCTGGGGTTCGGCGGGTACGAAGAAAGCAGCGCTTAAGTTCATGATTGTGACCATCACTGGCTCTTTGCTGATGCTAGTGTCTCTTATCGTACTTTACCTAGTAAACGTACACGTAACAGGTCACATGACGTTCGATTACTTCTACCTAGCAAGTCACCCACTAACAGGCACTATGTCGAAGTTTGTTTTAGCGGGCTTCTTGATTGCGTTCCTAATCAAAGTACCGGGTTTCCCATTCCACTTCTGGGCTCCTGATACTTATCGTGAAGGTAACCCAGCAGTAACAATGTTGCTTTCTGGTGTAATGGCGAACGTGGGTGCTTACGGTATTTTACGTTTCTGTCTAGCTATCTTCCCTGATGCGATGCATCAGTTCGCTGACATCGGCATGGCATTAGGTGCAATTGGTACACTTTACGGCGCATTCCTAGCATTTAGACAAAGCGATATTCGTAACGTGATTGCTTATTCAAGTGTTAGTCACATGAACCTTGTTGTTCTAGCAATCTTTGCTTGGCAGCTACAAGCTCTAAACGGTGCGGTACTTCAGCTAGTTGCTCACGGTCTATCAGTTGCTGGTCTGTTCGCGGTTGTTGGTATGCTTCAATCTCGTGGTTACGAAGGTGACATGAAGAAAATGGGTGGCCTATACAAAGTTATCCCAGGTATCGGTGTTTTCCTTGTATTCTTGATGGTTGCAAGTGTTGGCGTTCCTGGCCTAGCTAACTTTGCTGGTGAAATCCTACTTCTAGTGGGTAGCTTTAGTACTTCACCATTGTGGGCAAGTGTGGCTGCATTCTCAATTCTACTGGGTGTGGTTTACTTCCTAAAAGCTTACGGTCGTTCAATGCTTGGTCCTATCTCTGAAGAGAACCAATCACGTGACATTCTTGACTTAACTGCTCGTGAGAAAATGATTGCAGCAGTATTGGTTATTGGCATTTTCTGGGTAGGTCTAGATCCTAACTATCTATTGCAGCTTATGGCGCACTCAACAGCAGATTTGGTTAATGCTAAACCTGTAGAACTGACTCACGCAATTATTAAAGGGGTAATGTATGTCACTCCATGATTTAACTTATGTATTGCCTTATGCTTTTGTTGGTATTGGTGCGTTAATCGTTTTATTGCTCGGCGTATTGCCGGGCAAAAAGAACAATCAAATCCCTTACATTGGCTCTATCGTTGTCTTACTGGCAACGATGTTCCAAGTAGGTACACTGTTTGGTAGTGATCACCGAATCGAAAACTTCGTCGAAATTAACCACTTTGTTTTGGTTGCTTTCGAGCTGTTTGCAGCAGGTGGTTTAGCGACAATTTTATTGGCTCAAAACTATCCAGCACTGAACAAGCACGTTGATGAAGAGTTCTATGGGCTCGTCTTGATTGCAGTATTGGGTACTTTCCTACTTGTTTCATCAGTGAATTTGCTTGCAGCATTCATTGGTATGGAAACAGTGGCGATCCCTATGTTCGCTCTTGTTGCGTGGAACCCACGCCGCAAAGGTGCTGTTGAAGGTGCGATTAAGTATGCAATCACAGCAACGGTTGCAGCTGCGTTCTTTATGTTTGGTATTGCACTGATTTACTTCGGTACAGGCACTCTAGTGATTGACCAGATCCCAGAAGCACTTGGAAATGCTCACGCGATTCCACTACTAGCGATCATGGGTATCATTTTCTTGCTGGTTGGTATTGCTTTTGAGTTGGCACTTGCTCCGTTCCACACTTGGTTAGCTGACGTATTCCAAGCATCTCCTGCGCCTGTGATGGCGTTCATCGGTAGTATCGCTAAAATTGCTATGCTGACATTCCTTATCAGCTTTGCGCTACAGATTGAGCCGCTTTGGTATCACCTAGAAAGTGTTCTTTGGGCTCTTGTGTTCCTAAGCATTATCTTTGGTAACTTGTTGGCACTACGTCAAACAAACGCTAAGCGTATCCTTGCTTATTCATCTGTTGCGCAGTTTGGTTACGTAATGATGGCGCTGGCTAGTGTGATTCCAAATGATTCACTATCAATGGCACATTCTGTTCGCGCAGCGGCGTATTACGGCTTTAGCTATGCCATTATGAATATGGTCGCGTTTGCTGTGATTACTATGCTTGGTAAATACAACCCAACGGGTGAATTGGATGGATACCGTGGCTTAGGCCGTCGTTTCCCTCTAGCAGGTGTTGCTATGGCAATCTCAGTATTGTCCCTAGCAGGTATTCCGCCAACAGCAGGTTTCTTTGCTAAGTTCTTCTTGTTCTCAGATGTACTTGCAAATGGCCACCTAGGCTTTGTACTACTCGCAGTACTTGGTTCAGCTGTGTCGATCTTCTACTACCTAAGAATATTGCTAGCACTATTTGCTAAGCAAGAGTCTAGCGAAGCAGATGAATCAGTAAATGTAGTAGTAAACACTGACGGAACTGTAGCAGCAGAGCCTACAGCGTTTGGTCCAGCTTTAGTTATCGCGATTTGTGCAATTGGCACATTAGCCTTCGGTATCTTTGCTCAAGCAGTATTTAACTTTATGTTTTAATTGTATTGCTTAAGCAGTAACGTCCTTATAAGCCCCGCTTTTCTAGCGGGGCTTTTTTGTAGGGGTGATCTTGATAGCTTGGATTGTTGAGATAGGTCATACACAATCGCGCTCTAAGGAGTACTATACAGAACGTTGATAAAAGATAGAGGTCTGGAGAACATAATGTTCGAAGTTTACAAAGCTGCCACGGATGACCTAGATAAAGTTTCAGGATTATTTAAAGAATATTTAACGTTTTATCAAGTTGATTATACCGACAAGAATCCAGAGCAGTTTTTGCAGGATCGACTTAAGAAAAATGAATCTACAATTTACTACGTTGCAGACGAAGAAGGGCGATATGTTGGTTTTATGCAGCTATATCCGCTTTTTTGCTCGTTAGAGATGCAAAATACATGGCTGCTCTACGATCTATTTGTTGCGGAGTCAGCCCGCTGCCAAGGCGTTGCTCAAATGCTACTAGATCAGGCTGACGCTCTTGCAAAAGAAACGAACGCATCGTTTTTGATGTTGAGCACGGCAGTAGATAATTTGAAAGCTCAGCAGCTATATGAAAAAAATGATTATCAGCGAGATACGGAATTTTTTAACTACGTTAAGCACGTTTAAGTCGCAAAAATCGCCCACTATATAGATGAAAGTTATCGCATGTGGATGCGATAACTTCATACAACGCCAATTTTAAGTGGAAATCACATCGCCTTTAATCGGCCTTTGAAATGCTCATACACATCATCATTGTTGAAGCCATCGACATTTTGGCTACCAAAGATCAGCGGTGTCACTCCTTGCTCTAAGGCGATTTTTTGCGCTTCCGTGCAAATCGTATTGATAAGTGCCATACCTGAAAGGCTGGAAAACGCGCCGGTTACGCGGCCATTAATTTCACACAGTCCATCACCACTAGGAACGCGGTTATCTAAGATGATATCTGCGATGTCCATAAGTTTTTGTCCACTTTGGTGACGACTTGGATACTTGCTTGATTGCTCCACTGAAGTGATGGCGATAACTTTGTGGCCTTTCTGTTTAGCAAGTTGAGCAAACTCAACCGGGAGGGCATTCCTGCCAGAGTTGGATACCACGACAATGACATCATGTTCGTTGATATTTTGCTCCTGCCACAAAATTTCGGCTAGTCCACTTAGTTTCTCTAGCTTTGAGCCGCGTAGCGCTCCATCTGAAGTTAGAACGGTAGAGTCTAATATTGCATTGATATTGCCTAAACCTCCGGCCCGGATAAAACCCTCTAGCCCAATCATATGGGAATGACCGGTTCCTAATATTTGAATCATGTTGTCATGAATGATTGCATCGGCAAACATTTGCGACGCTTGCTGGATAGTTTGTTCGTTATTGAGAAAAAGCTGCTCTAATGCTTGGATGAGTTTGTTGCTATATTCGAACATAGATATTCACTTACGGCATGGAAAAACACAATATAGGGGAGTTAAGTGATCAGTTCCGCTGCAATTATCACAAATTAGAACTGGCGCCAATTGTTAATTGTGCTGATATTTATGTAACTTAAAACTTAATTATTTGTTACCTAAATAATACTATTCACGAAAAATTAGATACCACACGAGAACCCGTTAAAGGATGGAAAAGTGAGTTTTGGCACTATACGATATGAAATGTTGTGCTTATTAGCGATACTTTACTTTAAGGGAAAAGGATGAGAAGAAAAATAGTGTTAGTTGGTCTAGTTGTTGGTGTGGTTGGGGTTTTGGGTTTTTTAGGATATCGGTACACTCTCAATCACCAAGCGTTACTTCATTCAATAGCAGCAAATATGAGTAGCGAGAGACTTGATTACGTCAGCTGTAAATCCAATATCGCTTATTTGCCTGAATATCAAAGCCTTTGTTATGAGCCACTAAAAGAAGCCGCCCAGCATAGCACTAGGGTTGGATAATTCATTAGAGTGTTTTGATTCAAGTTCAATATTTCATTAATCCCCTAAAGTACCGTTCACTATAGGGGATTTTGATTATTTTAGAGTTCTAGTTTGGTGCTCATATCAGATTGTATTACATCGACACCCCCACAATTTTGACGATCTGGGAGCCAACACCTGTGTTCTAACTTGTTGATGGCTAGATAGTTACCAAGTGTTGCCTGTTGCACGTTTTATTGCTTTCGTTGCAATCATCGTCGACATGTAGTTCTCGATAAGGAACCTAGGGGTAGGGTGTTCATCTTCGTAAAAACCAGTGATCGAAAACCCAGCATTTATTTGCTCCCCGATTTGTTCTGTTAATGTGTGGCCAAAAACAATGGCATCACCCGAAGCGAGTTTCGCCTGATACTCGTGAGCTTGTAAGCTTGTCGCATCCGAGTAAGGTAAAGTGTACTTAGGTTTTAAAATTCCTTGTTCTTCCAACTCCTTATTTCGTTCAAACACAAACAAAATAGGATTGTAGAAACTTGCTAGAAGTACACCGTTTGTCTTAAGTACTCGATAACATTCATGCCAAAGTCTTTTTAACTCTGGAATATATAAGTTTGAGATTGGTGAAATTATGTAGTCGAAACTCTCACTCTCGAAGACAGACAAATCTCTCATATCGCCTTGCTTAGTAACGAGCTCTAAATTGTCTCTATCGGCAACAAATCGGTCCTTGTTAAGTTGTTCTTGAGATATGTCGTAGACAGTTACAATTGCGCCAGCAGCGGCTAGAACTGGTGCCTGTTGGCCGCCAGCTGAAGCTAGGCAAAGTACTCTCTTGCCCTGCAAATTTTTGGGAAGCCAATCTTCTGTTAAAGCGGTTTTGGTAATGTGTACAGACCAAGACCCCTGCTTCGCATTTGAGATGATTTCTTGTGATACTGGCTTTGACCAATCACATTCGGCTTTAGCAAACTTATCCCAAGCTTGGCTATTGTGTCTTATAACATCTGTTTTTGGGTTGGACATAATATGCCTCCTGTTCTGGAGGGTTAGGGGCGCGAATGTGCTTTCAAAGAACTGCCCAACAACGTTGCATGCTAAAAAGTTGCAGAATCGAATGCACAAATAATTTGACGATTGAATACGCCGACTAACCCTGAAAATCCAATGGAAAAAATAAAAGGATGACAGAATTAGTTGTTCATTTGACGTAATCTCGTTTAGAAGTGAGGCGCAATAGTATCTTGAGTTGTATCCGTTAGCAACTTAGTTAGACACACTGAGGTAATAATGTCAGGACTATGTCAGAGGAACGGCGTTTACGTGACTCCTATAGTAAATTGTACCATTATCACTATTGATAAAAATAATAATATAAAAAATTTAATTGTTACCATAGCGCTAATTTGCACAATTATTCTCGTTGTAATGTGCTGTAATTGAAGGTAATTTGATTTATACCAATAGTAAATCGTCTAGCTGGGATGAAGATTTCATTGAGCTGATTTAGGAGTTAGGTATGAGAACCAAAGATAAATTTGCTTTGGAGTTAGCATTAGAGCAGTTTTTGCAGCTAACAAGTTCGTTAGACGTTGCTGTTGCTGGTTCGCTATCAATCGATGGTAAGCTTGTCCACTTTGACAACAATGTTACAGGAACAGACTCTAACTTTAAGAACATTCGTCGCCTCGTTGAGCACCAAGGGGATCTTGCGAGTTTGATTGCTGAGTTACAATTCGAAAGTGACAACGCGAAATCAACAGATGATAGTAATTGTTCTAAAAATTCTTCGTTTTCCACGCCCACTGCTTTTAAAGTAAAGCACTAACGGTAAGCTAGTTGTATTGCATCCATTTGTGTCGGATAAGTACGTATAGTGCGTACGCGTTGGCGAGGTTGGATACAAATGCGATTGTGCTGAATCCGGTGTAGCAATTTACAGCGAAAGTGACCAGCATACCAAAATAGGTAATGTACACCCCCCATTTCTGCCAATACCAAATTCCTATACAACCGACAATGTTCACAGTTGCGATCACGCTATAGGAGATCAATAAACTATCAGAAATGGTGTACGGAGTATTTGCGATGGTTTGAAGCTGTCGAGTAAATTCAGCGGGTTGAACCCCATACAAGCTTAGAGTCGGTAATAAGTTACTCATCATTTGCTCGATAATTGATGTAGCAATAACAACCTGACCATGAACCCAATGCAAAATAGGCGTTGATTCAATGCATAGCCCTATAACAACCAGCGAACCGAGTATAGAAAGCCACACATAAGTCGATAACCAAAATCCGTGGTTTAGTTCAATCTCTTCTTGGGTTTCTGTAGGATTTTGTTGACCGATTTGCATTAAGGTTAAGCCTTTTTTGCTATGAATTGACTCCGGGCAAATAGTACACTTGCTTCTCACCTCGTTTCAATCTTAAGCCGTCATTGATAACAAAAGGATGACAATGAAAAGAACATTGATTACATGCGCCAATAGTGGGATAGGCGCCGAAATTGCTAGGCGAGTATCGGGCAATGACAAGTTGCTTTTGGCGTCAAGAGATCTAAATAAACTAGCAAAATTGGCTGCTAACCTTGAAGCTTCATCTGAGCTTTATCAATTGGACTTTTTTGACTCGGCAAGTGTTGAACAGTGCACTAGCCAAATTATTCAACAAGGTAAAGTCGATAATCTGGTATTGATTCTTCCACGTGTAGCACCATCAAATAAAGTGTTTCCGTCTGAGCAAGATTGGCTCAAGTTGTTCAACAATTATTTTGTTAAGCCGCTGAGTTTATTGAAAGGGCTAGTGGAGCGTGAGGCGTTGAACAATGGCGCGAAGGTCGTGTTGATCTCGGGTTTGAGTACTAAATCTGCGATGAGTCATTATGCAATGAATAATTGTTTGAGAAACGCATGGTTAGGTCAGGCCAAGACAATGGCTCTAGCGTTAGGTGAAAAGGGAATTTCAGTGAACACTCTTTCTTTAGGAGGAGTGATGACAAAAGCATACACTGACAAGCTTAAAGGTAAAGCGGAACAAGCTGGCGTGCCTTTTGAAGAGCTCATGCAAGATGAAGTGTCTAATATTCCACTTAAAAAGTATGCTTCAGTTGAGGAAGTCGCTGACGCAGTATTATCGCTGCTTGGGCCGCTAGCAAATCATATGACGGGGCAGAATATTTTGCTGGATGGTGGATTTTTTAAAGGTTATTGACGATATAAAGTGCGTCACTTTTTGTAACGCACTTGAGCTTTTCCTTCGGTTTTTACAAATGCGGTTTTCTCTATGCATTACATGTTTGAGTCTTCTGTTTGTTGTTTTTATAAGAAAGTTTTGGGTACACATCAACAACAAAGATAGCGACAGCCATGACAAACCAGCCACCGACAATATCTACAAAATAATGCCAACCAAGTAAAAAAGTCGAGCAAGCTAATATTGCGTTAAGCACGAGCAATGGGTAGAAAACCCAGCGTTTAGTCCTGAAAGTATAGGTATAGAGAGTTGACCAGATGATATGAAAAGAAGGAAAACTAATCAGACCATCTCCAAGGTCGCTCGGTATAATTCCTTGGTGAATTTGCTTAAATGCTAGAGCAAGGTTTATTTGGCCACTGACTAAGTGTTGATGGCTCAAGACACTGGCTGGAGAAGCTGTCGGAAAAAAATAGTAGATAGTCAAACCCAATAGGTTAACAAGAGCGAGCTTAGCCAAAAAAGATTCACTGCTTTTTTGGCTAAAGAAAATAAAGATTGGCAAGGTCAAGAATATGACTTGAAAGCCTAATGAAGCGTATGCAAGCCTTAGCACTAATACCAAGTACTTGTGACTGAAGACCCAATTCATAATCTGGTTCTGATCTATTCCCAACATAAGGTCTAATTTATATAGCGTAAGATCAATCGTATGGATCGGCGTAAACCTTAATACATTTGAAAAAGTTAATACTATTACAAGCGAAAAAAAAGCACAGAGTAGTGGCACAAACAGCTTTATAGCAGGTAGGTGCTTTCGGTATATGCGCACTAATAACATCAGGGTGCAGAGTAACATTGTTAGAAATAAATACTTAGTGTAATAGGTTTCTCCTGAAGAATAATGTGTAAGCATGCTGTTCACACACACCGAAAACACGGATAACGCTAAAGTTAGTAGGTAACAGAATAACGTTACCTTGTTTGTATAGTTTAAATTTAGAATGATTCTAATAATCTTAGATATATGGGGAGCTTTGATACGCTCAATTCTAAAATTACGGTTCAATTCAGGTTTCGATGAAGTGATAACATCGATATTTGAAGTGTTCATAAATTGTGTATCTCAATGACTAGCAGAGTACGATCTAACCTTCATCATGCTCCGCTCATAGATTGTGTTATACAAGTCGGTTTAGGACTAATTGTTATAACTTTTGAATAGCAAAAAATAACTAGTCAACAACGACATCAGTACGGCGGTTTTTTTGTCTTCCTTTAGCTGTTTTGTTGCTTGCTATAGGATGAGATTCACCGTTACTTTTTGCTGTTAGTAGACTAGCGTCAATACCGTGAGCACTGAGGTACTTTACGACACTATCTGAACGTTGCTTACCAAGTTTAACGTTGTACGCGATGCTGCCTATTGAGTCAGTGTTGCCGGCAACTGTTAGTGGGTCTTTGCCATTCTTAATTGACTTGATCAATTGATTCAAAACGTACTTTGATCGGCTAGTTAGCTCAGATTTATCAAAGTTGAAATAAACGCGAGCAAGTAATTTTCCTTTCTGTGTGACGTTGACACTTTGATGCTGAGATATAATATCTTTTAGTAAGTATTCTTCGCATGTTTTATCAATATTTTGTTGGCTAAAAGAGTCTTCGTTTAACACACTTTCAATAAGGTATTTATCAGGGCTGGTTTTTTTCAGCATTTGCACTTGGTAATATGGGCCTTGATTTAATGCTAAATCAGTGCCGTCACCAACAATAATTTGTTCTTTAAATTCACCATGTTTTGAACCGCAATAAAGGCTAAATACTTTATTTAGATCAGGGGTATATTGTGCTTGTGCTGTCAACGGCAATAAGAATGCCGTCAACATTAAAAAATAATGTTTTTTCATAGTTGTCACTTTAGTAATGTATTAGTTTAAATTGCAGATCATCGCAAATGACCTGTTTCTTCGTTGATTATTCCTAGAATCTGATTAACCATTTGCTGACCATCTTTCGCTTCATAAACGTTGTTCTTACCCACGCACTGAGTAAGAGCAGGGTTAGTTGAGGTGTCGTAGTCAAATCCGATAAAAGCTAGTGTTGTCTCGACTGGTTGGCCGTTTACTGTTGCCGTTTGACTATCGAGCGTGTCTCGAATGGTGTCGCACATTCCGTTGTCGACTAAATTCTGAGTTGTGCTGGGATAGTTATCCTCACCATCAGATATAATAATCATCAACCTTCTGGAGAGTGTTCCAGTATTTAATAGCTGAGCTCCACGAATGATACCTTGATAAGAAGCGGTGCCATTGCTTGGATAAAAACTATCTAACGAGCTGTTGAAACTGTTAAAGTCCGTAGTTAGCTGAAGGTCATGGAAATTTCCTCCAGAATTAGACACTTCGTACGAACTGTTTTTGACATCAAATATGTGTTGAATTGTGTTGGTCGCATCAACATTTGAATGACTGCTAGTCGGATGACCATTATTATTTATAGTCTGAACGATACTGTGATAGCTTTGACCGTCCGATGGTACAGAGTGCGTCGCAGTGTTATATACAGCAAGCCCAATTTTGTTTTTGTACTCATCAGCGAGGTTAGCATTTTGTGTGGCTAATTGATCGGTAACTTCTTGTACAACATCTTGTAATTGTTTGTATTTTGCTTTGCCGCCTGATGAAGGCCTGTTATTCATAGAACCTGAGAAATCTGCCACAATGACCGTATCCACTGGCGATTCTACTTTTTGCGAAATAGCCTGACTTGCAGTGGTAAAAGTTTTACCAAAACCTTGTTGGTTATCGCCCCCAGGGAACCAAGATAGCTGGTCGGTTGATATATTTATTTGGTACTGGTAGCCATCAACAAAGTCGTCTAAGCACTTTGAATTATCTAGGCTACAATCTACTTTGCTGATCTTGAGTGAGTTTATATTGTTAATATCTGGCACGTACGCTTTCGCATAGTTGCTTACTAACGTCTGGTTAACTGCACTGCCAGATCCGTCTGTACTCTCATTGTCATCATTGAGTGCTGCAACCGCTATTGAGGCTACTTCAGATGCGTTGTCTAAACGGGCTCTCGTCTGCAATGCGCGGGCACCATCAGTTGCCAACGCTAAGAAACCGATCATTCCAAGTAATAGAAGGACGAATATAATGCCAGCAACTCCTTGCTGCTTTCGTTTCATGTTTCTCATGGCACTATCTTCCCAACGAAATTGATGAAGTGCTGACTTCGCTGTAGTCACCACCATATGCGGCACCATAGAAGTTGGCACCTTTGTAACAAAGGGTGACTCTATACAAAGGATCTCGCCGTCCCCACGAAGTTTCTACCGACAAATTCGAGTAGCTAGCAATTGTTTTAGACAAATTGCATTGGTGGCTACCTAGGTTATATCGGGTAATTTGAGATTTGCCATTTTCGTCAAAGGTCAAGCCTTCAATAGTCGCCCCTAGATTATTGCTGTCATAGCTCGACAGTGTTCTAGTAAGTGAATTTTTGGCAATGGTATATAGAGCAGTAGCATCATCTCTACTTACGGTGTAATCGCTGTTATACAGCTGCGTGCGCTCTCTCAGTATGCTAACCAATGAAAAAGAGAGTCGATCTAGCTGACCTTTTATCGATATTTGAGCCACGATTTGTTCGCTAAAAAGCAGCAAAGCGCAAAAAAAGCCGATAAATATGGCAAACTCAATGGCGTATACGCCTCGTTGAGGTTTATTAAACTTGGACTTTATCACGTTGATATTCCTGTATTGCCATTTCTTCTCGGCTAAATAAGCCAGAAGTAAAAGTAAAGTCTCCGGTGATCGTGTGGAACAAATAAGAGACATGATAGATGGCTATAGCGCTGTCCGTAGGATCTCCACATGTCGCAGTCGTTTGTCCTTGTGGGACTTTACAACCGTCTTGAACCTTCTCTAAGCTGTCAACACTGGTTAGGTATTGAATTGACATGCTAAAGTTGTTTGGATCAATCACACCTTTCCAATAAGAGCTGCTTTTGTCGATAACTCCTTGGAAATCTTTCATGAAGTCGGTATTGCCATCATCGACTTTTGCTTCACGAACCGCTTGCGTAACGATTAGATCGCAAATCGACGACACGTAAGACATGTAACTCACTTCGACCCAAAGCATCATAAAGAGCCACAATGCTAAGAACCCTATTGAAAACTCGATCGAAACAGTGCCCAGCATTTTTCTTTTACGCTGAATCATTTTTTGCCTTTCTTGTGATGGCTCTTGGCTAACTTGCTTGGCTTTTTATTAACTTGGCTAGCGGAAGCTGGCTTGCTGTGGTGTAAGGGTAAAGCTGTAACTGCTTCTGTTGTTTGCAATGTTAGGTACAACTGAGCGATAGCGCGATCGCTATATTTAGGCTCCAAAATACTTTCCAGCAACTGTAAATTTTTAGATTTTGCTACTGCAATAACTAGGTTCGCCATCATCTGTTTGTCGGCTTGATTGTTTTTGTACATTGGCATGATGCGATCAACGGCTTGCTGATATTTGCTTTGCAAAATATCTAATACAACTAGATTGTTGGTGACTTTCACGTCATCGTAAAAATGCTCTCTTGCTAGGTTGAAATAGTGTCGAGCCTTGGCGTAATTGCTGTCTGTTGCGTAAATAACGCCGAGCAAGTTTTCAACTTCACCATTATTTGGGTCGATATGGTCGGCAGAGATAGCTGAGCTAAGTGCTGACATTGTTTTGTTTACGTCTAGCTGAGCATTTGCTTGCACAACTAGTGACGCGACACTTGGCTCAGTCTTATTTACAGGCTTAATCGTGAATATGGCTGAATTTGGATCGCCATAATTTAGATAGGCTTGAGCCAATTTAATTCGCGTGTCGGCAGAGTCTTTTTGTTTTAGCTGCTTTCTATATAGTTTAATAAGGCCTTGATAGTTTTTTGTAACGATTAAGGCAGATTCAACCGATGAATCAGTATTTTGGGCTGGATTTGAAGCGCAGCCGGCCGCTAGCAGTATGGCTAGGCATACTGCTATTTTGCTAAATAATTTCATGTGTATATTCTTTAAATCTTATCTACGAAAAATATCTCATAATAGGCGGACCTATAACCAAAGGAACTATCGGGAACATATGAAATAAAATCATAGGAACGGATATCTTTGAGGCCAATTTGCCCATTCTTTCTTCAGTTTCCAGTAGAGTGATTTCTCTTATATCAGCAGCAAGTGTTGTTAATACTTCATATATTGAGCTTCCGTAGTGTAAGCTTTGTTTCAATGTCATAACGAAGCTACGCATTGCATTCGTCGGAACACGTTGGTAAAGCTCATCTAACGCTACGTCTAACCCGACGATTCGAGAACGCGCATTTGTCTGATTCAGAGTATGTGCGATGTGCTTGTCGAACCCTTTCATTTCTTCCGACAAATAGAAAAGTGATGACTCAATCGTCATGCCTGTTTTGACACACATTGCTAGTAAATCAAGCAAATAGGGCAGTTGTGCTGATACTCTTTTCTTTAGCTTTCTCTTTTTCTCAGCAAGCACCATGTCTGGTACAGAAATACAAACACACAACCAAATGCCGCAGAATAGAAGTACCACTATTCTTGTCCAATCTGCTGGAGAGAGGAAAAAAATCAATCCTGCCCCAATAGCTGCAGCAATATATTTTGCAGGCATATAAAGAGAGGCAAATTTGAACTCGTAGTACCCAGCGGACTTAAACATATCGTCAATATCTGCTGTGTTTGCCGACAGTACTTTCGGGATATACTGCTCGAATTTTTCAACGCCATCACTACTGGCTGTAGAGTCTCCGAGTTCTTTACTGGCATATTTTCTTAGCGCTTTCTTGCGTTTGAAACGGCTAGAAATAACAACAAAAATTGCAACGATACCAAAGAATAAAACGGCTAAGGCTAAAAATAGTGTGATTTGATTGTTCATCATCTTGTTAGTCCCTCATTAGCCATGCTGCAATGGAGAAGCCGATTAAATTACTACCAATGAGGTAATACAATAAGTAGTGCCCTTTAGGGTTGTGTAGTACATAGTTAAAGTTTGGTGGACTAATAAACTGGTATAAAAACAAGAAGATGAATGGCACCGAAGCTACAATTTTCACAGACATACGAGCTTCGGATGTCAGAGACATTTTCTTTTTCTCCATCGCTCGTTCATTGAAAATCATTCGGTTTAGTCGGCTAATTACTTCTTTCAACTGGCCGCCTCTTTGTATATTGGCATTGAGCACAATGGCAAAGAACAAAAATGCGGAGTAGGGAAAACGAGCGCAAGATTTACGAAATACGCTTTCAGGTTTTTCTCCAATCAGTAGCCTTTCACCCATCAGCTTGAACTCTTTTCCGACATCACCATCAAGGTTTTTCCCAACATAGCTGATAGCGTGGACAATACTTTCACCAGTGCTAATAGCACTACCTAAGATGTTGAGTGCTTCAGGAAACGATTCGCTAAATTGCTTATATGCGCGCTTTTTAAGCCATGAAATACCATACAATACACTTAGCACAGTTATCGCACAGAAGATTGCAACTAACTGTTTAGGACCACCTAAAACAAAAGTTCGATTAATGTACATAGCGGCCGCGAAACAGATCACTATTACTGCCATGAGTTTTAATGATGCGAATTTCCCTAACTGCAAATACGCTGTTTTCAATTCGCTTAATAGTTTGTCTGAAAGCGATTTTGTCGAGAGGGCGTTTAAATCGACTACTTGTGATTCGTTAACCGCTGAAGGATCGATATCATTGAAGCGTGTTTTGTCGAGATACGTGTGCTTGGGCTTGTTTCCTTTTAGGAGAAATATCACCGAAAGCCCACCTATCATTAAGATGAACCAGTACATCACATCGTCTCCATCGCACCAAATAAGCCGTTCAATTGCGCCTGAAGCCCGTAAAAACTTGCTTTCTCGGCGATTACTGAACGTCGCGGCAAACCTGCCGTAGTAAAGTTGCCCACTACTTTACCGTTTTGCACCTGACCGCTGTGATGGAACTTGAAAATTTCTTCTAAAACAATCGCATAGCCTTCAAGTCCAACAACTTCAGAGACACTCATTACTTTACGAGTTCCATCGTGAAGTCGGCTTATCTGCACGATCAGATCGACTGCGCTGACTACTGAGCGGCGTATTGCTTCTAACGGAAGGTTAGAAGTTGCCATCATCACCATAGACTCAACACGAGCAAGGGCATCACGTGGAGTATTTGCGTGCAGAGTAGACATTGAACCATCGTGGCCGGTGTTCATCGCTTGCAACATCTCGAATGCTTCAGCGCCACGACACTCACCGACAATTATACGGTCAGGACGCATACGTAGAGCATTGATGACTAGGTCTCGTTGATTTACCGCGCCATTGCCTTCGATACCTTCAGTTCGCGTCTCTAGTCGTGCGACATGAGGTTGTTGTAGTTTGAGTTCGGCTGCATCTTCAATAGTAATAATTCTTTCTTTTTCAGACACGTACTGCGATAGGGCATTCAACAAGGTCGTTTTACCCGAGCCGGTACCGCCAGAAATAATGATATTCAAGCGACATCGAGCAGCAATTTTTAGCACTTGCGCGACTTGGCTGCTCATGGAACCAAACTCAGCCATTTGATCTAAGCCCATGGCGTGTTTTTTGAATTTACGAATAGAGATACAAGTGCCATCAATGGCTATAGGTGGTATCACTACATTGACACGGCTGCCGTCTGCAAGGCGCGCATCACATGTGGGAGAAGCGTCGTCAACACGACGTCCTACTTGGGTAACGATACGTTTGGCTATATTTTGTAGCTGACTTTCGTCGATAAACTTAACCGCTGACTCTTCAACAATACCGTTGCGCTCAACAAACACATTGTCATGGCCATTGATCATGATGTCGTTAATAGACTCATCATCGAGCAATACTTGCAGTGGGCCAAGTCCATGTAATTCGTCGACCAAATTCTTTACAAACTCAGAGCGGATCACCGAGGCTACGGAATAGTCTTCCCTTTCGATAAGCAGATCGACAGCTTTCGCGAGCTGGCTAGTTAGTTGATCTTTCGAAAGAGAATTAATGGACTCAGGTTCAAGAGCTTCAAATATCTTCTCACGAATGTGGATATATATAGTCTTATTGCTGTACATACGTTACGCCTTCTTCAACCATTGCTTTAATTTGATTGCAGAACGTTTTGTATATGGCTTACCCAATACCAGTGACGTAAGTTGCTCAACAGTGTTATTGACCTGTAATCTTTGAGTGTTAAGCGCTTTAGCATTTAGAATGGCCTGGCTTAACCCCGATTCGTAAGCACACGTAATATCAGGACTTTCTTCCAAGAAGGATTTTACTTCTTGATCTGAAACCGTCGCGGCCTTCTCTGGGCGAGTATTGTTGAGAATAGTAATGTGCCTTGCGACAGAGTTGTGGCTCTGCAAAGCGTCTAATAGACGTTTTGCTTCTCGCAGACTAGAAACGGTTTTATCCATGACTAGCAAGACAATATCGGCATTTTTTGCAATGTACTCTAGCTGTTCTTTGCAAGATGACGTGCTTGAAAAATCTTCTACAATGAAGTTGAACTGAGTGGACAAAGCATTAATCACCGTGCGCAAAATATCTCGCATTTCCGGCTCATTTAATGTGTCGGACTCAATACTTAGCAACGAAAGCAGCTTGTTGACATCTTGCGTCATGCTCATAGCGTATGTTGTATCTAGCGTTGTAGAAACCTCAGCAGAACTCACATTTCTTTTGCTAAAGTTTTCGACATTCAGCAGTATGTCTAGATTGCCGCCAGTAAAGTTATAGTCGGCTACAACGCATGAGCTATTGTGTTTGCCTGCTAGGTTTTGTGCCAATTGAGAGGCGAAGAACGAAGTGCCAACGCCACCTTTCGCTCCCAATATAGCGATATTTTTTGCCTTACGAGTAGGGCTTAGCTTTACGTTGTTAGCCTGTGTTGGGCGTAAGTTATGCAGTAACTCTACAAACTCCTCCTGGCATGCTGGCCAAAATAGGTAGTGAAAACCTAAGGTTTTTAAGTTACGTATTGTGCATATTGTCCCTTCAGTGCCTACAACAATAACGGAAGTGTTGTTTGGCAGTAGATGAGAGATACGCTGCATGTCTTCGCTAACGTTTTGGCTTCGGGTTAGCTCAATAATAATTGTGCAAGAGCTGTTTTCTCGAGCGTGTTCATGAATATTCTTATCGTTATTCACTAGAGTCTTCGGTAGCTCTAAACCTTCGAATCGACATGCTTCTTCGACAAAGCTTTTGCACTCTTCACTCTGATGAAATAACACCATCGTATGCAAGTTTTCACTATCGGGCTTGTCGGAGTGACTTTTTATAACATCAACTAAATCAAACATAATAATTACTCTTACTTGGCGTCAGGAGACGTCTTGGTCAACATTTTCTGCGGGTTAACCATTGAAGCCCAACGACTATTCTCTACATAGCACCCAGAAGGGGTATCTTCTACGTCCCCAACTCCGTAATAACCACATTGAGTTACTTGAGTCGTGTAATTAGTGGTTGAAATAGAGATGTCGAAACGATCGTCATCTTTGTTCATTCCAGCTTCTAGATGAATAGAGCTAGAATCTACGCCTTTCTTGGTTAGCTCTTTGCGAATCTGTTTGGCCCAGGCTTTACCCGTGTACGAATACCATTTGATACTAACGCCGTGCTCAAGGATTACACTGAAGTGAGAGTCGATAAACTTGTTTAAAAATGGTGATGGCTTAGTCAATGCTAAAGAGTATGTAACTGGGTAGACATCTACGTTGCTACCAGAACGTTCATTGACATGTTCAGCACAGCCTGTCACAGCGATGACAGGAATAAGTGCAAGCAATTTCCAGTTGATCATTTCTTGAAGCCTCCGGTTGCAAGCAGCTCATTCGCCCACTTCTCACTCGCTTTTGGATAGCTGCTGCTTTTGTTACTAAGCCCAAAAAATCGGCTTAATGTCGTTGTTCTCTGCATTGTAGGAAGCTGTACCTGCGAAGGTTTAATTGGCTTCACTAGGTTTACTGTTGCAACAATGACAAGCTCTGTTTTCTTTTTCTGGGTTGCGGCATCACGGAATAACGTACCTAGAATTGGGATGTCTCCTAATAGAGGTACTTTACTTAAGCTTTCAATTTCTTCTGTACTTAACAAGCCACCAAGGACAAAGCTTTGCCCGTCACCGAGTTCTACTGTTGTTTTCTCACGGCGTGTTTTAAGTGCCGGTAGGTTATAGGTTTGGTTTTCGTAAGTGGTATCTAGCGAGCTCACTTCAGGTGCCAGAGTTAGCCTGATTTTGCTGTCTTTTTGTACTTTTGCCGTCAGGTTTAGCTGAATACCATAGTCTTTGTACTGAACGTCAGTCATATTGTTAATGACAGTAACAACAGGTAGCTGACCACCAACCAAGAAGTTGGCACTTTCTCCAGAAATCACCGACAGGTTTGGCTCAGCCAGAACTTTACCTACAGTGTCATCGTGGCTTGCGTTAATGATTGAAAGCAAATTGGATGCATTGAAACCGTTTATTGAGCTAATAAACTGCCCGGGGCTGTCAGAACTACTTCCGTACTTGAATCCGATCTCTTCCATAAAGGATTGAGAGACTTCAGCTATGGATAGCTTTACGTTAACTTGCTTTGTTGCGGCGACTTCGAGGTTGTTTACAATACCTTCGAAGCTTTTACGAGTCATATAATCAAGTTGTTCACTTGTTTTACTTTTCCCGTCGGAGAACGTAAATGTGTGTTCTTTTGCATTTCGTTTTAGCAGTGTGCCAACAACATTTTCAATCTTGTTCTTTTCAGTTTCAGTTGAAACAGTACCGCTTAGTACGACTTGGCCATCAACATTGAAGACATTCACATTGTCGTTTGGAAACTTAAGTGCCAAATATTGCTGTATCTTAGTTAAGCTTTTATTGACGATGATATTGTCACTAGCGAGTGTGTTGCCAGATTTGCCAAAAACTAATATCGTTGTGTGTCCCACTTTTTTTCCATAGACAACGACTTTGCGTTTATCGATAACTTGGTAATCAGCAACTTTTGGGGAAGCGATAAAGACAGAAGAGACATCTTCTTTCAAGTTAATCGTACTTGCGTATCCTTGCGCAAGATTGAGCACTCCTCTAGCAGCCGAAACAAAAGACACGGATGTTAGAGCTAGCGCAATTAAAATTTGTTTTGTTTTAATATTCATGATCAAAACCTAGTTAATTTGCATCTTGTCAGCGCGGTATTCGGCAACACCTTGAAAGTGCGGCAATATATCTCCAGAATCTGCTTGTAGATCAGCTTTGCTGTATTCACCCACAGATTTATCGAGTTTTATTTGGGAGACTTGCTCTGCGACAGTTAGTGTTACCGCTTGTTTTCTTGTTAGCTCTAGCACAACAACGACGTGATTTTTGGACTTCTTAGAGCCTTCTATATTGCTTTTCTTGGTCTGTTTCTTAACTTGTAGAACCTTGATTCCGGAGAAGATCGGTTTTACATAAACAGAGTTGTTTGGCTTGCTGCTCGAACCTGAGAAGCCACTCGAACTCTTTTGGGTACCTATTACTGACAGAACGTCGACTTTGCTTCCGTTAGTCAGAACTCCACCAATGACAGTGTTCGGGCCTATTTCCACTGGGAAGGCGACGCGATTCTTTTTAATGACGTAGTCTATATATCCAGCATCTTCGGGCTGAACAATATCAGCATTGGAGATATAGCTGCCTTGGGTAAGGTTCTGACGAAAAACTGTGCCTTGAGTCCATTTCAAGTTGACGTTTTCAGTAAAACCCAATTGGTTCGCTTTAGCCTTTGGTAACTGTTTAACGCTTAGCATACGTCGGTTGATTATTTCACCGGAGTGAGCGTTTTCTTTTAACTGCCATACTTGAATAAGAGTATTTTCTTGAGTTTTGGCATGCGGTTTGTTTACTAATGACCCTGCTACGCCATAAAGGCCGACTAATACGGCTACAATAGCAATTGCTAAAAATATTTTTGATTTCACGATCAAAACCTTAATTTAAATAGACGCAGCGATACCGAATAAACAACCAATACAAATTGGAATGCCATATGGTACCCCGTGGTTTATTAAACAATTTCTTCCAAATAGCTTTAGTTTTAAATAGTATGAAAAACCAAGAAAGCCGCCTAATAGACTTATTATAAATAGGGTCATAGGAGCATATTGAGGTTTAATCGCTATAAAAAATGAAGCTAGTAGCTTTATGTCACCTGCTGCAATTATCTTTAATGAAAATAAAAATAATCCAATTAAGAATATGCCTAACACATAGCTAATATCGAAGCTATTTTGTATTTCTAAAGAGATAAAAATGCTTACAATGGCTACTAAAAGACAGGACTTATTTGGGATTGTTCTTTTTGTGATATCTTGATAACTGATATAAATAGAAATGGTGGCTAACAGCAGCCACCATAGCACTAACCACTTGTTCAATGATTTTACTTACCTGCTGCTGAGTTAATGTCGCTCGCAACTGTTTTAAGTGCAGACCCGATGTTAGTTACTAGACTACTTTTAGTTAAGCCTACGTAAATACCGATGCCCATAACAGCAGCAATGATTGAGTATTCGATTGCTGTTACACCGCGTTCGTCACCAACGAAGTTTGAAGCAGATTTTTTGATTGAGTCTAGAGCTAGTTGAGCGTTAACGAATAATTTAGTTAGCATTTTTTATTACCTTAATTGACTATGATGTATTTACTATTAATAAATGTTGAGTATGAATAAGTTGTATGTGAAGTTAGCCTGATCACTCAGGCCAAAATTTCCTTATAGCTGCTCTATTAAATTAATAGAAAATCCATGTTCTGAAGTGGTTAAATAAAAATGCACGTGAAATGCCTATTCATTCATCTATCCATTATAGGATAGATATACCGCTTTGTTTTTTGTCACACTGCTTTATGAACAAATATTGCCCAGTAAAGTTTATTTTTAATAACTAATTCATTTTATCTATCACAAAGAGAATGGTGCTTATGTTTTTATACACCGTCTATGTTTAAGACAGGGCGGATTCTATTGGTATATTTTATTTTGATCAATAATTGCTCTGGTTATATATTCATGCAAAATGGGAATATATAGCTGGTTGAGATTTAACTATGAAAAAGTAACATAAGCTGATTTCAATGAGATAGCTTGGACTTTAAGTCGCGAACTCTAGGTCTGTAATTAAATGGGAGCACATGTACTAATTGCTTGACTCTAAGTGTTTTGTACAATTAAAGAACAAAACAAACGAATTTTCGTGTTTATAGATAGTTCTTGATTAGGTTGATTGTTGAACATGTTGTGGGGGTTAATTGAGCAACTCAAGTGCGCATATGCTGGTATTTAAGTAGTGATCAATTTGGGGCGGGTAGAATGAGTAGCGCTATTTCAATGAAGGACGCTTTGTGAGCAAATGGTAACAGTTGTATGGTTTACCTAATGCTCATATTGAAATAGCATATTGTTGAGTTGGGTTAAGTTGATAAAGTTTAGGAAAAAATATGGCTAGCTTACATGATGTAGCTCGTTTGGCAGGGGTATCTAAATCTACGGTTTCACGCGTCGTCAATGATGAATATGGTGTGAAAGAGTCGACGAAGGTCATTGTTCGCAAAGCGATAGAAGAGTGCGGTTATGTCGTAAATCAAGTCGCAAAGGATCTCAAGAGCCGAAAAACCAACTTGGTTGGTGTTATCGTTCCACGAGTTTCATCTAATGCTACATCGCAGGGTATCGACGGTCTTAGTGGAATTTTTGATGAAGCAGGCAAACATGTATTGCTTGCGAACACGCATCAAAAGCACGACAAAGAGCTAGAATACATAAAGATTTTTAATCAGAAGAGAGTTGAAGGGATCGTTCTTTTTGCTACGCACCTTGATGACTCTTTAGTTAAAGCGATCAAGCAATCTTCGGCTCCAGTAATTCTAGTGGGACAGGATGGCTCGTTGTTTGATATTCCAAGTGTTGTACATGATGATACGAGAGTTGGTTTCGAAGCGGGTAACCGCTTGACGAATGTTGGCTGCAAAAAAATTGGATTTATTGGCGTTCAAAGTGATGATATTGCGGTAGATGTAGAGCGTTGCAATGGGTTAGAGAAAGCATTGAAACTAAATGACTTGTCGCTGTACTTTCATGTTCATGGGGATTTTTCTATGGAATCGGGGTACAAATTGGCAAAACAGCAAATTGAGCTTACTCCCGACCTTGATGGTATATTTTGCGCAACAGACCGTATTGCCGTAGGTGCAGTGAAAGCTCTTCGAGAAGCTGGTGTCGATGTAGGTAAGCAAGTAAAAGTATTAGGGCTTGGAAATGACGAACTTGCTTATATCAGTAGCCCTAGCTTATCTACATTTAACTATGCCTTTGATAAGGCAGGTGAGAACGCAGCTAAAATGCTCTTGGATAGAATTGAAGGTAAAGGGCGAGAAATGAGTAAAGTTGTACTTAGTTTCGATAGTATTGATAGAGAAACTTGCTGAAAGTGCCCTAAATTATAAAGTGACCTGTTTGTCCAGACAGGTCACTACTATTGTATGGAGTAGGTAACTACTCACCAGAAAATGGCGGTA
Source organism: Vibrio marisflavi CECT 7928 (assembly GCF_921294215.1). Lineage (GTDB taxonomy): Bacteria > Pseudomonadota > Gammaproteobacteria > Enterobacterales > Vibrionaceae > Vibrio > Vibrio marisflavi. The sequence goes on along the minus strand of NZ_CAKLDM010000001.1, from coordinate 955,352 downwards.
TTGACGGGTAGATATTACGCAGAACAGCCTCAGCTTTTTCGCCAGTTAGTGAAATACATGTTGCGTCTTCAGGAGTAAAAGCTCGCCCACTCATTACTTTCTCTCCATCATTGATAAATATTTCTAGTGACGAGTTATCAGCGTAAACCGCTAGCTTAACTTTTCTACCAACTTGAGTGACTTCTCTTACGGTATCTCCACTACAAGATATAGTTTGGCTTCGGTCAACGCGAATGGCCTGCCTATCAGGGTCAAATGCTAATGTGATCCTATATTGCTGGTTTTCCATGAGTGATAGCGTACAGTGACTATCAAGCGTAACCGTAAGCTCAAAGCTTTTTGTCTCTATATCTATTGGATCGCTACCAAGCGTTACTGCTTGCGCTTCCGACATTAATTGCTCTAGCTCGACAATTGGCTTTTGGGTTAACTTGCCATCTTGATAGATAAGTTCACGCTGCATGGTGAGCTGGTGTATCCAGCCGTTTTCTATTGTAGGCTGGTTGATGTCATCAGGTAATCCCATCCAGCCGACCATCACTCGGCGACCATCTTCTGTTAGTGTTGTTTGCGGTGCGTAAAAGTCAAACCCGTAGTCGAGTGTCCACTCTTGCTCAAAGCTAAACTTGCTATCGTTTTGCTCGGAAATTGAAAAAATTCGATTTCTGTGTGGGTTGGTATCAAATTGGCTATTTGACTTCACCCCTTGTGGACCAAGCACAACAAAATGCTGACCCGATAGCTCGAAAAAGTCAGGGCATTCCCACATGTAGCCAAAATCACCGAGCTCGTCACCAAGTAGCCCTTGGTACTCCCAGTTAAGCATATCTTCTGATTGATACAGAGCTAACCGACCTTTTAGATCGTCAGTTTGGGCTCCGAGAAGCATGTTCCAAACGCCATTGCGAAAATAGATTTTTGGGTCGCGTATATGTGCAGTGACCCCTTCTGGTAGCTGTTTAATAACGGGGCCGTGTTTCTTGAAATGAGCGCCATCAGATGAAGTTGCAAGGCACTGTGTGGTTTGTCGTTTTCTATTGTGACCTATTCGGCTGTTACCTGTATAAAAAAGGTAAAGTTCTTCTCCTTTACTTACCGCATGTCCGGAGAATACGCCGTGACTGTCATACCAGTCGGTAGGCGCTAGGGCGGGATTAAGCCATTTCCAATTGATCAAATCTTCACTTGTCAGGTGGGCCCAGCACTTGTCTCTATGTTCGCATGCAAAAGGATTCCATTGATAGAACAGATGATACTGACCTTGATGAAATACAAACCCGTTCGGGTCGTTGAGTAGACCCTGCGGCGGAGAAATATGCCATGTTGGTCTAAAAGGGCATTTCTTAACTTCTATGTATTTGATCTGCTCAGAGAACCTTTGAGATAGCGCATTACTAATATCATCGATGAGATGACTATCGAGATCACCTTGCAACGGTGTTGTTAGCTGCCATTCTTGATTGACGTTGTCTAGTGAAACATTAGAAGGCGCAGAGGTTGGCTTTATTTCATCTACAAGTGAAACCGTTAAATAGTTTTCATCGTCGACTAATATTCGCTGGATATTGTCAATTCCTCCAGCTAGCTCAATCAGATGTGATAACGACATGATACTTCCTAATTGTGGGAACGTTGTCTAATTTAATGTAACTCACCTTAATATGCAATCGATAGGGTCGAATTGGGCGGGTTTTGGACAAATTATAGGGTGTATATTGGGTTTTAAGCGAATCAAGCTAGACTGATATCACATTATTATCATGTTGATGTTTTTCTATTGGCATAATGATCGTATATTTCTGCAAACGTTCCCTAAATATAAAAATACTGGAAAGGTGGCTCATGGATTACCAGCATATCGCAACACAGCTTCTCGATAGCTTGGGAGGTAAAGGAAACATTCAGGCTTTGGCGCATTGCGCGACAAGGCTTAGGCTTGCTCTCGTTGATGAAAGCATTGTGGATGAAGCAGCCGTGAGCGAGCTTCAGGGAGTAAAAGGCCAGTTTAAAGTCGCGGGCCAATATCAAATCATCTTTGGCTCTGGAACAGTGAACCAAGTTTATGCAGAGCTTGCAAAGTTGACTGGGTTGAGCGATATGTCGACTAAGGATGTTGCAAGTGCTGGAGCTCAAAAACAGAATTTGCTACAACAGCTAGTTAAAGGCTTGTCGGACATCTTCGTTCCAATAATCCCAGCTATTGTAGCTGGTGGTTTGCTGATGGGGATATTCAACGTACTGACCGCTCCTGGGCTTTTCATCGACGGTAAATCTGTGATTGACGCCAACCCTGGGCTCGCCGATTTAGCAAGCATGATAAATACCTTTGCCAACGCCCCGTTTGTTTTCTTGCCTGTATTGCTCGGTTTTTCTGCTGCGAAGAAGTTTGGAGGGAACCCATTTCTTGGTGCCGCATTGGGTATGATCATGGTTCACCCAGATTTACTTAATGGCTGGGGATTCGGTAGTGCTTCAATTTCGGGCACTGTTCCAACATGGAATATTCTAGGATTTGATATTCAAAAGGTTGGTTATCAGGGTTCGGTGTTGCCAGTTCTTGTTTCTACCTATATTTTGGCTAAGTTGGAGTTAGGGTTAAGAAAGATAATTCCTTCAGTGTTAGACAACTTACTCACCCCTCTTCTTGCTATATTCATAGCTGGCATTGTGACTTTCGCCTTTGTTGGTCCATTTACTCGAGACTTGGGCTTTATGTTAGGTGATGGCCTTAACTGGTTATACGAGTCGGCGGGCGTGCTCGGTGGTGCAGTGTTTGGCATGATTTACGCGCCTTTCGTAATTACGGGTATGCACCACAGTTTTATCGCGATAGAGACTCAGTTACTCGCCAATATCGCTGTGACTGGAGGAAGCTTTATTTTCCCAATCGCTGCGATGTCGAATGTTGCTCAAGGCGCTGCTTCATTGGCTGTGGGTATGATGACTAAGGATATGAAGTTGAAAGGTATCGCTATTCCTTCTGGGGTAACGGGTTTATTGGGTATAACGGAACCTGCAATGTTTGGGGTGAACTTAAAACTGCGTTATCCGTTTATTGCCGCTATGATTGGTGCTGCTACTTCAAGTGCGTTCATTACCTTCTTCCAAGTAAAAGCCCAAGCATTGGGAGCTGCGGGAATCCCAGGAATTATTTCAATCAACCCAGAAAAGATAGTGTATTACGTCATTGGCATGGGTATTTCATTTGTAGTGACATTTGTAGCGACTATCATGCTGGCGCAAAGAAAGAGCTACAAAGAAGCAAAGAGTGTAAACGTATAGCTTCAACAGTATGATTAAAAAATAGTATTTAACTGTCTTAATAAAGCCTCCTACTAGCCTCTAGTGGGAGGCTTTGTTAAATGTCGCGCTGTTAATTTTTGCTTACTATTTGACATGGAAATGACGCTAGTTGAATAACTGAGCAATTATAAGTTTTATTGATGAATATCATCAAATTAGCTCATTGTAGCCATTGAAAAATTCCTTAATCACTGCTTTTGATCACAACATTTGTTTTTATTCCTCTTTAGACTACATGCGAATTTCAATTCGCTCACAAAAAGAGTGATTAAAAAGGTCTGTGGAGATGTTATGACTGTAGGAAAATACTTACGTTGGAAGGATGCGGAAGGCAAAGAGTTTCGTCCGGTATCACTTTCAGGAACCGATCTACTAAATGATCGAAACCTTAATAAAAGTACAGCATTTAGTTACGAAGAAAGAGAGCTGTTCAATTTAAACGGTCTACTTCCTCCTAGAGTTCAAACGTTTGAAGATCAAATTAAGCGTGTTTATCAAGGCTTTAAAAATGCGTCAACGGACATCGAAAAATACCTATTCTTAAGATCCCTGCAAGATAGAAACGAAACATTGTTCTATGCATTGATTAATCGTTATGTTGAGGAAATGACGCCGATTATTTATACCCCAACAGTGGGTAAAGCTTGTCAGGAATTTAGCCACCGTTATCAAAAAGCTCGTGGCCTTTACGTAACTGAAGAAAACGTAGACAACATGGGTGAAATGGCACGCCACTTTCCAAACCAAGATATCAAGATTATCGTTGTAACTGATAGTCAAGGTATTCTAGGGCTTGGTGACCAAGGTGTTGGCGGCATGGGTATCCCAATCGGTAAGTTGTCACTTTACACGTTAGGGGCTGGTATTCACCCTACTCAATGTTTGCCAGTTGCACTAGATATTGGTACAGACAACGCTGATTTACTTTCTGACCCTATGTATTTGGGTGTACCGAAAAAACGTATTCGCGGTGAAGAATATCGTGCATTTATTGCTAAGTTTGTTGAGCAAACTAAGCGTCACTTCCCGAAAGCAGTACTGCAGTGGGAAGACTTCAGTAAATCGAATGCCTTTGACAACCTAACAGAATACGAAGATGTCATTCCTTCTTTCAATGATGACATTCAAGGTACTGGTTCTGTTGTTCTCGCGGGCATCATCAATGCAACTAAGATCAAGCACGAAAATCTAGCTGACCAAGTATACGCGGTATATGGTGCTGGCGCTGGTGGTGTAGGTGTTGCGGACCAAATCTTTGCTGGTCTACTCAAAGAAGGCCTTTCTCATGAAGAAGCGCGTGCACGCATATTCACATTAGATTCTCGTGGCGTTGTTTTTGATAACCGAGAAGGATTGGATGAGTATAAGAAACGCTATGCTAAGTCTTGGGAAATGACGCAAGATTGGCAATTAGAGGAAGAGGGCAAAGCGAGCCTCCAAGATCTTATAAACAATGTTCCTGTTACTGTATTACTAGGTTGTAGTGGTGTTGGCGGTGCATTTACTCAAGCTCATGTAGAGAAAATGCATACGCACACAGAAAGGCCAATTATCTTCCCGCTTTCTAACCCAACATCAAATTGTGAAGCCTTGCCTGAAGATCTCTACCGTTGGACTAATGGTAAAGCGATTGTTGCTACTGGTAGCCCTTTCGATGACATCGAATTTGAGGGCAATACTTACCGAATCGGCCAAGGTAACAATGTATTTATCTTCCCGGGCGTTGGTTTAGCTGCGATTGCGGGTGAAGTGAAAAAGATCACCATGGATATGTTTACTACGGCATCTTTCGCTTTGGCTGAGCATGTTAGTGAAGAAGACTTAGCTATGGGGTGCGTGTTCCCAAGAATCAGCGAGCTAAAAGAAGTGACGCTAAAAGTGGCGACAGAAATTTTAGAGCGCTTACGAGAAACAGATGCTGATAGCAGTTTGCGTGATAAAGACATTCACCAAGAACTTGCTTCGCATATGTGGGAGCCTGTATATCTGCCTTATCGCAGGGTTTAAGATAACGTTAAGCTCTTTTAAAGTGGAAAGGATCAGCATTGCGCTGATCCTTTTTTTATTGTTTTAGTCGCCGTTTATGTTGTCGTCGTTGCTAAGGGCTTTTGAGGTTATGTCGAACATGAGTGCTATGTTCTGTGAGTAAAACCCAGTCTGCATTCTGCTTTGAATATCTGCTGGAGTCGTAGTGTTACTCTTGTTAGACAAGTCGATTCCGTATATTAGATCGCCATTGATGGTCTGAATAATACTCGAAGAGTATTTGAAGAAACTTAGTGGAGTGACATTAGAATCTGCAATGTCTTGAACAAAATAAGTCGTCTTCACTAGGGCTTTCATATTTGAGAGGCCGATTCCTGCTGCTCCTAATACATCAGATACAGGGTCCTTGATATCTTTATACGAGTCTTTATATTTGACTGTTAACTTCGTTATATCCATCACTGACTTTAGGATATCAAAGGTGATGCTGGTTGCTGCGTCTTTTTTATGTTTATTAACTTTTTTAGCATCACTAATGGCCCACCGAACAATGCTAACTACAACGTTACAACTCAAGAAAAACTCGTAGCCGCTATCAAAATGTTTTAAAAGTGATGGTGGTGTTTTGTACTCGGTCCCAGTCGTTTTTTCAAAGATTTTAATTTGTTGGCTGTTTAGCCACATTATGTTGCCAATTACTTTCAGTAACGCATCATAAATATCAAAGGCAAGTGTGTATCCATTCCAGCCACTGGCATCCCCAAGTAGCAGTCCCGACTGAACAGGATCTTTAAGTGAAGGTAAGGATTTGATGCTCTTACCATCTTTAATATACATTGTGCACCATGCAACGGTTCCAAGAAGTACGCTGTTTAATTGCTTGAAGCTGATATTAGTAGAAAGATCGATATCAAAAAGCTTCAAGAATTTGGTTACTATGGGGATTTGAAAAGTAATTGATGCTTGGGTCCAAATTGTACGGTAAGCATTCGCCGCTAATTCAATTGCTGATTCCAGTAAGTCAAAAGTCCAGTCTACCGCGCCTTGAAAGCATTCGATTGCTTTGTTCATGACTTCCGATACGATATCGCATAGGGCGGTTGGATCAGATGCGAATTTGATAATGATTTCGATGAACCAAGCAATAAATTCTTCCATCTTTGAAGAGGATGGTTCAAAGGTTTTAGGAGTCATCATCACGTTTACAACACTGCCGAATTCGTTAAATTGGATATCTTTAAATAGAATTGGGCTGATGGTATCCCATACACCATCAACGACAGTTAAAAGTGCTTCTGTCAATTTGCTTATCGCGGGCATAATAACGTCGTTTACTAGTGGGTTATTAATGCATGCATCGATAATACCTTGACCAACTTTAATTGTTTCAGAAAAAGCTGTCGCAACAGTATTGCCTACACCTGTATTGTGACTTTGATAAGTGGCAAGGCCTTTTAGAGAGTCAAATGCAGAATCAACTGTTTCTCGGTAGTTATGGACTTCTTGTTTTGCAAGCATTGTTTGCTCTTCTACTATATCGAATACATCGTCATGTAACCGCTCAGCACTTTTTATGGTACTAATGATGTCTTTGATGTGGACAAACAGCATCACAATCATAATGATGGCGCGTACAATGCACATCACTACTTTAACTACGGCAGTAACAATAGAAGCAACAATATCGGCTACTTGTTCACAAGTTTCTACAACCCAGTTTACTGCTGAGTCGACAGCTTGACCGATAAGCTCGAGTAGATTTTTCGACATTTCAATGACGACTTTGGCGCCATCTAACACCAGTTTGAAGCCATCTTTTATGGCTTCAGCTGGATGAGATATAACATTTGCAATGGCATGTACTACATCAGATACCCAGTGAATAAAATCACCAAATATTCCTTGCAGCTGCATGCTTTCATGATTACTTTCAGAAGTACGAACAAACTTTCCTTTTTGAAAGCCGACGACGAGTTTGGAATTATCACTTGACTGCAATAGGGACTCAAGTGAAGAAACATGTAAGGTATACAGTGGGTTATTGGCCTGTTCGTCTTGGTAATATGTTCCTTTTAGATTGCTATCTGAATCATTAGTTGCTGTATTCAGAGCATTCATAGAGTCTGCACTCTGCTTATAGAGATCGCTTAGGCTGTCGTATGACTCTGAAGGAGAGTTCTCGTTAGCTTCGACAAAGGTCACACCGCACTTGTTGCCAGCATCTTGTAACTTGGACTTGCTATTGTATTCGCTACTGGCCATTCGCAGGTTAGCTTGCTCGGCCAAATTCAGGTTGTACCATTTTGTGGTAGCACCTTCTGAATTAGCGTCTCGTAGCAAAGCGCTATCATTGCTTCTTTCTAAAGTGCTGATATCAACGACTCGAACCATAAGCCGACAAGCAATATCGTTGGCCTTGACCATGATCGATATCGGCTCCCCTTTGTCACTGATAGGTATAAGAGCACCCTGTGATCTGTCGACATCAAAGGCTTGAGTGCTGTTAAATAAAATTTGTTGCGGAGAGGGGCTTCGAATCTCGACATACTGGCCTTCTTTACCAATAGCGCTATATCCATAGGAGTTGAGTGGAGAGATAGTCGCTCGGTAACATTCTTGATATTCAGTATTCTCGGTTTCTGCTTCTTCCAATGTGATGCTTTGGCTAATGGGTTGTTTATACCATGTGGTTTCGACCTGCTTTTTCGAGCTTAGATAAGCGCGACTAGTAACTGAACCAGAGTGCAGTTCTTCTTCTATCGTTAACATGTCACAAGAGTTGTTGAATCTAGGGTTGCAATAAATTGCGTTGGCTTTGTTGCCAATAAAGATACCACGGTAGCTTTTGGCTCCGGTATCTGGGTTTGTGCTCGCAAAATCAGGGCATTCACCAAGTATTACGTTACTTGCATTCGTTCCGGGTGGAGTAAGGCGGCCATCGACAAGCGGTGTGGAGTATGGGGTGTTGCTATCGGTTCCATTTGATTGGCGATACATTAAAACACAATTATTTGTATCTTTTGCGAAGAAGGTAAACCCACCATATTTGCTTATGCCGCCAGTGAGCAGAATGGGATCGGCAACAAAAGAGTTCTCTGGGACGTGAAAGCGTTGGTAGCCTATAAATGTACCATCATTCATGTCATGTGCGATAAGCATAATATCGGACTTAGCAGGAGAGGAAGTCGTTTGCTTTCGATTCATTAACGCTATTTTAATGCATGCGTCTGAAGTTCTTCCGTTAGGGTAAGTTGCTTTTGTTCGTTGAATTTCATAGCAATCAGTGAACGAAAACTGATTTTGTTCTTGTAGGAAGGCTTTGTACAGCTCAGTAGTTGTAAAAGGTTTATTAATTTGCCTCCGAACTTCGCTATAAACTTCGATTCCTTTGATATTTTTTGAAGCTGTATTAATTGTAGAGCTTGGTGGAAAGTGGATAGTTTTATAGGCGGGTATGCCTCTTAAGCTAACCCAGAAGGTATCGTTTGAAGGGTCTTCACCAACATTAATTTGGACTATATTTCCGATATTAACGTCTGTTGATTGACTGATAGGCACATTTTTTGAAAATTGAGTAGTCATTTGATAACTACGAATGTCTTTCCACCCGCCAATACACAATATATGGTTATACCAAAAGCTGGAGCTTCCATCGTCACTTGAAGTAAAAGTTATATAGTCTTTACCGGTTACATCGGTATAAGTTCTCACAAAATGGAAAGTAGGGTTCACAGGCAGGATTTGCTCAAGAGGAACTATGTCCCAGCCAGTTGAGACGACTGTGTCCATATCACACGAAGACTTCGCAGAAGCTTCTGCCTCAAGCCAGCGAATACACATATATGAAGTGTTGCATGACGTCCCTATTATTAGGAAAGCTTGAACGCCCAGCATCTTAGTACCACTGGAATCTAGTGTGTTGTGGAGTGGATGATGCAGGCGATATAGAGTTTCTTTACCTGTTAACTTTTTCGAAAACTTAGTGGGCGTGATAAAAGTTGTATCATATCCTCCTGAAGGCTCATCAGAGTCTATACTAGCCTGCGTCTTTTCAAGTATTTCAATTCCCCATCCACTTTCCATTTCAGCTAGATGAGCCATTTCTGTAGTGCCGAAATTCGAGTCGTAATCATTAAATCCATATTCTGTAGGATCTGTTTGATCAACAATAGCTTGGATTTTTAATTGACCACCATTAAAGCTTTCCAGTGCGACATGTTTTCCTTGGGTGCTATGTGAAGCACTATAAGGTTTGTCCTGTACTACTTGAGTAAAGAGTTCCGTACCAAATTTGAATTGATAGGCAGCCACTTCCTCAGCCATTTCCGCTTGCGTGATACCAAAATCTGCTGGGTTACTTGAATAATCTGAGTTGAGTCTTCCCCAAGCACTTGGTACGACACCGCTGCAGGCGAGGGCACCTAAACCAGCGAACTTAGCACTGCCAGATATAAACTGTCTTCTTGAAACCAGTGATTCAAAGCAATTTATTTCTTTTTTCTGTAAATCTTCGTTTTTGATAACCTTGCTTATCAGTTTTTGAACGGTTTTTCTTATTGTACCTATTTCAATACTTTCGTTGTTTTTCATAAGAAGATTCTTTTTAATTGATGTTGTTTATTAGTTCTTGGATTGTTATTTGTTGCTCCTTGATTGAGAGCGAGTGCATTTTATTTATGCCCAATGTAATTAATCAAGTGATTGGGTGCTTAAAATGTGAAGGAGATTGAGAATATGTTTTGATGAGAAGTCATACCTAATTGACTGTTATTAATATCAATAACAATAATAGCTGTGATCTATATATGATTAATTTGGAGGATGGTAAGCGATTATTATGGTATTGGTTTAAACAATAATAAGGGTTGATAAATTATAGCATTAGAAATTGGCCAGCCATTTTTATAACTGACCAATATTATTTTACTTATTGTTTATAGCATTAACAAATACGTCTTGAGCACCTGATATATTCTTGGCTTTCGCCTCATCTAGTAGTTGTAAAGCTCTGGGTATATCATCACTGTTCACCGCTTGTTTGATTTGAGCGTAGTAATATTGCTTGGCTCTTTCTGTAGATGCTTTTTGTGAAGCTGCTGGAGCTGAAGAAGTCATTGTATTTGTTGATTGGAGTAGGTTAGCACGAGCGCCATCAATTTCGACCGAAATAACCCCAACCTTTGCGTGAGGAACAGGGATGTCTTTTACCTGTGGTAAGTAGTTACCATGGGCTTCAGCAAACAACCGGGCTGGGTTTATGACTGTGGTGGTTTTATTCTGCTCATCTTCGTTGGTATATACGACTAAATAAAGGGTGTCTTCATTCATTGGTGGGAAGAAGTTAATATTGGCTGATATTCGATTGCCTTTCGCTAGTCTCGGTTTTAGATACTTAAAGTTATCACCTTGGTAGCGCTCAATTACTTTGCCTGACTTGTCAACGATAATTGCTGAGGGGTAAAATACAGAATCTTCTATTTGGCTTGTGATCGTTATATTGAGCTCTCCTCTATTTGAAGGAAATTCAAAAACGGCAACAGGGCTATTTATTGTGCTGTTGTCTAGTATTTGCGATTGAGGAGTAATCTTTACTGACTTGGTGCTAGGTAGTGTCATTTTAACGCTTTGTAATTCAGAGATTGAATGAACAACTTGCGTATTCGGTGCCGAGTTTTGTTCTATTACTTTCGCTGATTGGCAGCCAGTTAAAACAAGGCAAATCATGGTGAAAAAAGTGCGTATATACATAGTGATTCCTTGGTTTAATTACTCGTTATTGGTTGAGCAAGAAAGCCGGCAAACACCGGCTTGAATATTGCCCAGCAGTGGGCGTTTGACAGTGGAATTTGTGGTTACCACCAAGCTTCTGCTTGAATACCAAATACATATTCAGAGTTGTCATTGGTGCCAAATGTGTTGTTATTTTCAGTATCAGCTAAGTAAGAGCCATAAACTCTTATCTCTGGCCTTGCCCAGAAGCCTTCACCTAGAGCCCAAGCTTGAGCAAGAGTGAACTTGGCCAAGCCAAAGTCTTGTGTGGCTGTACCAGCAGTATTGATTTCTTTACCTGCGTTATAGCCAGCTTCAACAATGGTGCGCATATTGTTGGTCCATTGATACATTGGACGAACTACAGCAGAATATTGATGAATGTCGAAATCTTGACCAGTGTAGGTATTGCTAGAGTTTAATCCACCAATATCGCTACCGGCTAGATAGGCAAGCTGGTGGCCAAATTCCCATTTTTTGCTCAGGCTAACCACACCCCAGTTTAATACTCTGTATCCAGTGCTGCCGTTGTATGCACTTGTGCCACGTGTGTAACCTTTACCTGCGCCCCAGTCGGCGGCTTGTTGGCCATATCCGTTATTACCGAACTGGAGTACGGTTTGGTTAAATCCGCTTTCGATATTTTGGTTAAATATGGCGGTAGCGAATACACCATCGTCGGCTGCTTCTGAATAACCAGACTTATTGGTCGCAAAGTTGTAAGCGATACCGAGCTCCAAAGAGCCGTCTTCCCATAAGTTAATATCTGCTACTCGAGTATCGAAAATATAACTGCTACTCGAGTTATCAGTATCAGCATCTTGTACAAGGGCAACGGAAAGCTTTTGATCTCCAACAGAAAGGTTTTGAATTCCGCCACCTGTGCCAGAAGTATTTAGAAAGTAAAAATCGGTGATGTGGATATCATGGCGTTGGTAGTACATTTTGCCAGCCCAAACTTCAGCCTCAGGATCGCTGCCAATTAAGCCTTTTGTTTTGATTGCAAACTGAGAGACTTTAGTCCAATTGGTTTCATCATCAGCGTTGTTGCCATCGTCGCCAGCGGCAATCATTGAAATGAGTTCCCATTTTTGATCGTTCTTTTCTAACGCCTGATTGAAACCAAATTCATAGTAGTTATCGCTTTCGTTCCCTAAACGACCAACCCCGTTTTTGTCATAGGCAATATCGCTGTTACCTGATCCACTGACACCTGTTCCTGCTCTAAAATAACCCGTAAAATCAACAGCAAATGCCGAACCTGCTGCTAAAGTTGTTGCTACCGCTGCTGCCAAAAGGCTTAATTTTTTCATTTTGTACACTCCAAAGCTTGTATCGAACCGCATCCTTCACTTTTTTCCCAGTAACTGGGTATAATTCTTATGTATGGGACTGTTCCCATTTGCGATATAAAAGCTATCATAGGGTAAAAGTGATTGTTACGATCTAGGTATGCAAATGAGAAGTTGCACTTGTTTCTATATAATTTATTGATGAGAAATATTACCAGTATCTAATTATTGAATAATAAATAAAGATAATGATAGAGATCTTAATCTTGTAAATAATAACGAATATGGCCAGTCATTATAGAACGCCTGGTTTTGTATTAACTTGCTGAAAAATAGAAGTAATTAAATAATGGGATCGGTGCCCTTACTGGTTTGTGGTGTTTTTGTTGGTGGGATAAGGTGGTTGTCAAACCATTCGAATGGAGGTCGCTGGAATTCTTCGAGACTGTTGACAACCTAGGGGTTAGTTTAAAACTCCAACATAACAGAGGAATTGATTGGTTATAACTCTATCTAACCAAGAACGCTGCCATTGCTTTCAATGACCTTTTTATACCAATGAAAAGATTTTTTTGGTATCCGCTTTAATGAACCGTTGCCTAAATCATCTCTGTCTACGTAGATAAATCCATAACGTTTGCTCATTTCTCCGGTAGATGCTGCGACTAGGTCAATACACCCCCAAGGTGTGTAACCCATTAGTGGGACACCATCTTGCATCGCATCATGCATAGCTATGATATGTTGGCGTAGATAATCGATGCGATAATCATCATTAATGTTGCCATTTTCGTCCAGCTCGTCTTTAGCACCCAAACCATTTTCAACCAAAAATAATGGCTTTTGATAGCGGTCGTAAAGGGTGTTCATTGTAATTCGCAAGCCTATAGGGTCGATGACCCATCCCCAATCGCTAGCTGGCAAATGAGGATTCTTAATAGACTTAACAACGTTGGCTGCACTGGTATTGCTAGAGTTCATATCTGCTGAAGCACATCGAGAGGCATAGTAGCTGAAGGATATAAAGTCGACTGTATTTTTAAGTATTTCAAAGTCTTCTTGATTGGTTTCGAGTTGTATCCCTTTTTGTGCAAACACTTTCTTTGTGTAAGAGGGGTAGTAGCCACGAGATTGCACATCGATAAAGAACAGGTTTTCTCTATCTTTTTCTAGAGCTTTTAATACGTCTTCTGGCTTACATGAATATGGATAAAAATTTCCTCCAGCCAACATGCATCCAACTTGGTTTTGCGCATCTATTTTGTGAGCCATTTTAGTGACCAAAGCACTAGCAACTAACTGGTGGTGAGCTGCTTGATATTTTACTTGGTCATGATTTTCACCTTCCTGAAACAGAAGGCCTGCCCCAGAAAACGGGCTAGCAAGTAAAATGTTGATCTCATTAAAAGTTAGCCAGTATTTCACTAGCCCTTTGTATTGCGTTAAACATGTCTTCGCGTAGTTGCTGAAAAATGAAATCATCTTTCGGTTGCGCCAAGAACCGTATTCGTTTACAAGGTGCATGGGGACGTCAAAGTGGCACAGTGTGACCAAAGGCTCGATGCCATATTTGTGACATTCTCGAAATACATTGCGATAAAAATCAATTCCAGCTTGGTTCGGCTCTAATTCATCTCCGTTAGGGAATATACGGCTCCAAGCAATCGAAACTCGGAAAACTTTAAAGCCCATTTCGGCAAGTAGGGCAATATCTTCTTTATAGCGGTGATAGAAATCGATGGCAGTATGGCTTGGATAGAACTCGTCGACATTCTGAGTCACTTTATCAACTTGCCCTAACTTTATCGGCATTCGATTCTGTCCATATGGAATCATATCGACAGTCGTTAATCCTTTACCACCAGCTAAGTGGGCGCCTTCTGACTGGTTTGCCGCAATAGCGCCGCCCCATAAAAAATCTTTAGGGAATTGAGTGTTTGACATCGGTACCTCTAATTGGGAGATCTCATCTAACAATAAATGTTTAGGATAATCTTTGTATTGTAATGATTACTCAACCTAGCTAAGTTCTCAGCTAGGTTGAAAGATGGTTAACTTAGTTTCAAAAATGGTTTATCAATACATCACGTTGTAGCAGGTGCAGTTGCAATTTCACCTTTGGAGAGTACAGGTTTCTTCTCGTCGTTTGCCGTTGAGGCTTCACCAGTTTGGTCTTCTGGTATGTCCTCGAAGCCTAAAATGAGCGTCAAAACAAATGATAGTACGATAGCAAGAGCGATTAGGCCGAACACCCAAACAATACTCATTGGGTCATTTACATCGAAGAATTGCACACTGGTAAATAGGCTGGGCGCCGCCATAGAATGACTCGCTAAGCCACCCATACCAGCTAAAGCGCCGACCACAAAACCTGTAATCATAGTGGCAATGAGTGGTCGCTTTAGTCGAACTAATACACCGTATAGTGCAGGTTCTGAAATTCCAGCAAAAATAGCCGATGCACCAGCAGCCAGTGAGGTTTGCTTCAAAGCGCTGTTTTTTGTTTTATAGGCAACAGCTAAGCAAGCACCACCCATACCAAGGTTTGCGCCAATTTCTGAAGGCATCACCATGCCTTCACGGCCAGTTTCAGCGATCGTTTGAATGATCGTTGGTGTAAATACGCGATGCATACCTGTTAAAACAAGTAGCGGCCATAGTGCCCCCATGATTGCTACTGATAACCAACCGAGTGTGCCATGAATGGTGTAAACGAGTGAAGAGATGGCAGTTCCAACCCAAATTCCAAATGGACCGATGATAACAATGGCGATCGGTGCGGCGAATAAGACGATAAGCATTGGCTTGAGGAAGTTTTTTGTTACCGCTGGAGTGATTTTGTCTACCCAGTTTTCGATGTATGACAGCACCCAAGTCATCACCAGAGCGGGAATAACTGTGTAGGTATATTTAACTGAAGTGATAGGAATTCCAAAGAAGTCAACATGTTGCCCTTGGGCGGCGAGTTTCATCAATTCCATAAAGTTAGGATGAATTAAAACACCTGCTATAGCTATCGAAAGTGACATATTGGTTTTAAATTTGATCGATGCTGACGCTGCAACCATGACAGGTAGGAAGAAGAATGCGCCGTCCCCAATTGCTTTCAAAATAATCAGCGTTGGATCGTTAGGTTCAACCCAGCCAGTCATCTGCAGTACCATAGCAAGCAGCTTGACCATCGACCCCCCGATAATAGCGGGGATCAGTGGAGACATCGTCCCGACAAGTGCATCAAGCATTTTTGCCCCGATAGCCTTTACCGTGAGCTTTTCTTTTTTTGTTGGTGTGTGAGTAGTAGTCGAACAAGAAAGGTCGCATATTGCCATGATTTCTTTGTATGCGTATGACACTTCATTGCCAACAATAACTTGTATTTTATCGCCGTTATCGACAACACCCATGACACCTTGTACTGACTTAAGCCTCCTGACGTCAACTCTGTCTTGGCTGTGCAATACAAATCTTAATCTTGTCATGCAATGTGTTAAGGCTGAAATATTTTCTTTCCCGCCAACAAGCTTCACTACAGATTGGGCCAGCGTTTGGTAATCCTTGACCATTTTTATCTCCTAAAGAAATTGTGTCAGTAACATATGGTGAAATAGAGCGAAAGGTTCTCAGTATTAAACCGTTGAGGTACAACGATTAATTACACTACTAATTTTTTCGTATTCTTTTCTTTGCATTCTAATGGTTACCAGTAACATGTTACCGATAACATACGTGTCGTAAAGGTGTTAGCTATAGAGCTTTTTAGATCTGAGATCTCACGCAAACTCGCTACGACAATCGAATACCGCTTGATTCAAGGTGCTTCTTATCAAATAAATTCGTGTAAAGCGAAGCACAGTAAACGTTTATAGAAACAAGAACATGATGTTAAAGAAGGTGTTTTGTCACTTGTTTTCAGGGATGTGATGGAGCAATGGCTCTAGCTTATGATTGGTTGGGAGGAGTTTTAAAGAAAATGCCGCTTGCGGTCAACGAGCGGCATTCTAAGTTTCAGTTATCTTCTTTTTGAGGAAAGAGAACTTGAGTTTGTTTGCTGTTTATCACTTTTACTGGAAGTTTGTATTGGCTTCATATATCGAGCTTTTCCATATCTTCCAGTAGTGTATGTTTGAACCAGAGCGTCAGTGATTAGAGCGTCAATATGCATGATGGGCCTCCACAAATTTCAACGTTTCACGAGCTAATTTAAATCCGTTACGGTTACAGTTTGGTTAAACTTTATTCAGCGATTTGTCAGTTTTTCTTTGCCACAGTGTCATGCCTGATAGGTATGGCTTTTTGGTTAATTTTGTCATCAGGATTATTGCACTTACGTGGATTCCTACTGCGATCATAGTCAAATTTGCCAACACTTCGTGAACGCTTTCGAATATGTCTTTGGCACCAAACAAGTTTTGTTCAATTGACCATCCAGTGAAGGCAGTGCCGAGTAATAAAGTCCACATTAGCCAGATCATTATTGCCCCAGCAGGGTTGTGGCCGACATGGTCATCTTTTTTGGTGGAAAAGACTTCTTTGACGTGAGATATAGCTGAAGGAATAGAGGGTTTGAAAGCACTTAGCCTAGAAGGTGAACGTGCGATTAGGCCCCACATCAGCCGTACAACCACTGCAGCCGCGACGCCATAACCTACCCATTGGTGGATCAGGCTGCCTTCCTCCGTCAAAAAATAGTTGCTTAAGAAAAGTACTGCTACTGTCCAGTGTGTTAGTTTGACGAGAATATCCCATTTGTGTACTTGAGCCATTGGTTGCCTCTCCTTACTTGTATTGTTCTGTACAAGGTAAATGAGAAAACTTAAGGAAGACTTAAGAGTGGGTTCGAATATAACTAGTAACAGTTTTTTAGTCTCTCTGCCAAATGATTTGAAGTTAGACTAGCCGCTTCTGTCAATTAACATGGACTGTACCGAAGATGAAAAAATTCACTTTTTTGCTATTTACGCTGATCATGTCGTTTGCTGTTCAAGCACAAGAGGTTGACCTTTCTGCGACTATGAAAAAAATGAAGTTTGAGTTTAAGCAAGCAGCTCAAGCAAAGAGCATTGGTGAAATGAAACTACCCGTTGAGAATTTGCGTGAGCTAATTGTGGTAAGCGAATCTGGAAACTATCCGAAAGAAAAACAAGCACTTTACTTAGAAGGTTTTGCAAAGCTTAGCTTAGCGTTAGATAAAGTGCAGTCAAACATTGATGACAATGATTTTGCTGGTGCACAGTCGGCACTTAGGCAAGTGGACGAGCTTCGAGTGGATTACCATAAACGTCGCAACCCGAGTATTTGGCAGAAGATTTTTGGCTAAACTAGGTAAAAGAATGTGCCCATTTAGAGTGGGCACAAGTTTTAGCTGATACCAATGCTTTGTTATTGACCATAGATTTCCAATGGCAGCCCATCAGGGTCTTTAAAAAAAGTAAAAGATTTACCAGTAAACTCATCGATACGAATTGGCTCCACTTCTAAGCCTTTATCCTCTAGTTCAGTTTTTGTTTTCTCTACATCTTTAACTTGTAGAGCTAAGTGCCTCAATCCTTGAGCTTCGGGAGAACTAGGGCGAGCAGGTGGGTTTGGGAAGCTAAATAGCTCGATTTGCGAGCCATCGGGTAGGGCGAGGTCAAGTTTGTAAGAATTGCGCTCGGCTCGAAAGTTTTCCGCAATTATTTTGAAACCTAATACTTGGGTGTAGAAATGCTTAGACTTTTGGTAGTCAGAACAAATGATCGCGACATGGTGGATACGTTCAAACATGATTATCCTTGCGTAGTTAGAGTAGTGAATTGATTGGTTAACTGCTGGTGCATGTAATCGATAAAAACCCTTAATCTGGCTGGCATGTACTTGGTTTGAGCGTATTGCATAGCAACGCCACCATGGTAGTTGCTCTTGATGGTCCAATCGGGCAAGACTCTAACTACCGTCTTATCCTTCAGTGACTCAGTCACAACAAAATCATGAAAAATACCGATCCCAAGACCTTCTTTTACACCTTGTAAACGCATTTGTGATTGGTTAACTGCAAAGCATCCGGATACGACCACAGTATGAAACTCATCGTCTTTCAGAAAGTCCCACGTATTGTCGTTAGATGTTTCGCCAAGGTATAGGCAATCATGTTCGACAAGATCAATAGGGCGAGAAGGAGTTCCACGCAGTTTTAGATAGTCTGGGCTCGCACATAATACTAAATCTGTTTTGCCAATTTCTTTCAATACCAAGTTTTCATCTGGTTTATCTGTCAGCTTAAAAGCTATATCGATATCTTCTTTGAGTACATGAATATCGCCGTCAACAGCTCTTACTTTTAACGATATTTCTGGGTAAAGGCGTAAGAAAGGGGTGATTAGAGGCTGCAAAACCGAATGAAGAAAGGCCTCCGGTGCGGCGATAGAAATGGTGCCCGATGGCTCGGTATGATCCTGTTTGGATACTTCGATAGCTTGCTGCGCAGCGTTGAGCATGATATTTGCCTGGTCATACACTCTTTGTCCGGCTTGAGTGATGTTCAGCTTGCGAGTAGTACGTTCGAGTAACTTTACTGAGAGGGCATTTTCTAATCGGGTGATCAGTTTGCTTAAAGCAGATGGCGTGACGTCCAACTTTTTTGCAGCTGCGGTAAAGCTACCTTCATTGACAACTAAGATAAAGCTTGCCAAATCGGGTAGCAGCGAAACCAATTTAGTATTGGGCATAAATGTCACCTGAAGCTATAAAGTAAGGTTATGATTATCTCTGTATTGACGGCTAGAACCATCAATATTTAAAAATGTGACGTAAATCCATTCAGTCGTACAAGTGTGGGGTTTTATTTTTTGAGCTTAAGTTTCTGTAATTTATGGATATAAATGCCATTATGTAAAACCGATTCATTTGTGCCTAGCATTCATTAATGTTTTTCCATCTTAAGGGATAATGCCACAAACTAGATTCGATTACACTAGGTCCAAATAAACCCTACCTGTGACCTTTGGCAGAGCCTGATGTCCACAGATTACAATAAGCAAGGAATTGAGTATGTCATCTTCATTCTATGAGCAAATTCAAAATCAAATCGAAGAAGTGAAAGCAGAAGGTTTGTACAAATCTGAGCGTGTGATTACCTCTCAGCAGCAAGCGAGCGTATCTATCTCTACAGGCCAAGAAGTACTGAACTTTTGCGCAAATAACTACTTAGGTTTGGCAAACCACCCAGAACTTATCGAAGCTGGTAAGAAAGGGATGGAAGAGCATGGATTTGGCATGGCTTCAGTACGTTTTATCTGTGGTACTCAAGATATTCATAAAGAGCTTGAGCAAAAGCTTTCTAAGTTCTTAGGTAAAGAAGATACGATTCTTTACACTTCTTGCTTTGACGCTAACACTGGCCTATTTGAAACCATCCTAGGCAAAGAAGATGCAATAATCTCTGATGCATTGAACCATGCTTCTATTATTGATGGCGTTCGCCTTTGTAAAGCAATGCGTTTCCGCTACTCGAACAACAACATGGAAGAGCTAGAGCAGCAACTTATTGCTGCAAAAGAAGCTGGCGCACGCAATACGCTAATCGTAACTGACGGCGTATTCTCAATGGATGGTGTTGTCGCTAACCTGCCTGCGATTTGTGATTTGGCTGACAAATATGGTGCGCTTGTGATGGTTGACGATTCACACGCTGTTGGCTTCATGGGTGAAACCGGTGCTGGTACGCATGAGTTCCACAATGTTGTTGACCGTATCGACATCATTACAGGTACGTTAGGCAAAGCAATGGGTGGTGCTTCAGGCGGTTACACTTCTGGTAAGAAAGAAGTGATCGACTGGCTACGTCAACGCTCTCGTCCATACCTATTCTCTAACTCAGTTGCTCCAGCAATTGTGAATGCGTCAATTCGTGTACTTGACTTGCTACAAGAAAGTGGCGACCTGCGTAAGCACTTATGGGAAAACGCGAACCACTTCCGTACCCGTATGACAAACGCTGGCTTCACAATGGCGGGTGCAGATCATGCGATTATTCCTATCATGTTAGGAGATGCAAAAGTTGCTGCAGAGTTCGCTGAACGTGCACTTGAAAAAGGCATTTACGTTATCGGCTTCTCTTTTCCAGTAGTGCCAAAAGGTCAAGCTCGTATCCGTACTCAAATGTCAGCAGCTCACAGCCGCGAGCAACTAGACAAAGCGATTGATGCGTTTATTGAAGTTGGTCGTGACATGGGGATTATCGACTAATGAAGATCAAAGCACTAGCGAAGTTAAAGCCTGAAGAAGGCATTTGGATGACAGAAGTGGACAAGCCTGAGCTTGGCCACAATGATCTGCTAATTAAGATTAAGAAGACAGCAATCTGCGGTACAGATGTTCACATCTACAACTGGGATGAATGGTCGCAAAACACAATTCCTGTTCCTATGGTAGTAGGGCATGAATATGTAGGTGAAGTGGTTGGGATTGGTCAAGAAGTACGTGGTTTCGAAATTGGTGATCGCGTTTCTGGTGAAGGCCATATCACTTGTGGGCACTGTCGTAACTGTCGCGGTGGTCGTACACACCTATGCCGCAACACAATTGGTGTTGGTGTAAACCGCACTGGTGCTTTTTCTGAATACTTAGTGATTCCAGCATTCAACGCATTCAAGATCCCAGAAGAGATTTCTGATGATCTTGCATCTATCTTCGACCCATTTGGTAATGCGGTTCACACAGCATTGTCTTTTGACCTTGTTGGTGAAGACGTTCTAATCACTGGTGCTGGCCCTATTGGTATTATGGCCGCGGCTGTTGCTAAGCATGTTGGTGCTCGCCATGTGGTCATTACAGATGTCAACGAATACCGACTAGACCTTGCTAGAGAAATGGGAGTGACTCGCGCAGTCAATGTGGCCAAGGAAAATATCGAAGAAGTGATGACCGAGCTTGGCATGACGGAAGGCTTCGATGTAGGTCTAGAAATGTCTGGTAACCAGTCAGCATTCGGCTCAATGCTAAAAGCGATGAACCACGGTGGTCGAATCGCACTGCTAGGTATTCCACCATCAGACATGGGCATAGACTGGAACCAAGTGATTTTCAAAGGCCTAGTTATCAAAGGTATCTATGGCCGCGAAATGTTCGAAACTTGGTACAAGATGGCAAGTTTGATCCAATCTGGCTTAGATCTCACGCCAATCATCACTCACCACTACAAAATTGACGACTTCCAAAAAGGCTTTGACGTCATGCGTAGCGGAGCTTCCGGCAAAGTTATCCTAGACTGGGAATAACAAAAAATACGCCCCTTTGATAGGGGCGTTATTGTATATAAAAAATGAGTCTTGGCTGGCTAAATCCGACGAACGCCGCCACTTTGTCGCCTTCGATTAAATAGCCAACTCAATGTCTAACATCAAAGCCAAAGTATGTTCGCCAATCTTCTTTCTGCCACTGTTCGTAAGCTGCTGTGAACGTTACTATTTCTTTATGGTCTTGTTTGGAAATATAGATGTGATTCGATTGATTATCGAAAGTAGCTGATGAATTTGCTATTACTCTTTGGAGCAAGTAGTTAATTACTTCGATAGATTTATTGAAACTTAACCAAGATGCATTGATAAGGTATAGGTGCTCATTTAGAAGGTGGTTCCCTATCTCTTTGTCTTTACTTAAGTAAATGTAAATGTTATCACAAACTCCAGCTGCTGCTTGAATTAGTTTAGCTATACGAATAAGATCTTTTACAGGCCAACTTTTTACAGAAATTGAGTTGTTGGGTAATGGCTTAGGCAGAAATACTTCTTTGTTTGCAACTGTGTTAGCCATGAATACAGTGTCTAGCGTATTTATAAGCTGTATTTGAGCGATTCCCATATTGGTTTTCCCTCCAGATATGCTTCGAATTACAGCATCTAGCTCCTGATCAGCTATAGCTTTTATTTTCTCAAGAGCATCTAAAGATCGGGATATATGCTTTTCCTTATAGGAGTCCTCTTCGCTTTTTTTTTTTCTCTTCAAGTCTATTATTTTCGTTAGTCTTAGCTTGATTGATTTGTTCAGCGGTTTGTTTAGTCGAGTGTATACGAGTAACCAAAACGCCTAGCGGTAAGGACAAAGCAAGTAAGCCTAAGGGAAGTTTGCTGATACTTAAGAACACTGCAAACCCTTGTTCAGAAAAAGTAAGATAGTAATCACGCCAAACACATAGACCAGTAAATACGAATAGATAAACAGGAATGAGTACTGAAATCCAAAACAACGCTTGTTTGTGTAAACCGAACTCGGGATCGAGCAAAAAAACCTCCGAAAAGGAACACTTATTCAATTTTGCAAACAAAGAGCCAATGGTTAAGAAAACAATGAGCCCTATAAAAACTAGGAGAAAGAGTGTGAGTATGAGAAGTTCCGTTTCGTTGTCTAATTTATTACGTTCATCTAAGAATCAGTTTCACTTTTTCTAAAAGGCAGCTAAAGCTATCGCCAGTTACATCATTGCAAATTCCTTTCATACTTGAACTGATATCCATCAGTTTTGAAGTGGCTTATTAGCAGTTCATTAAACTTTAGTACTTTCAAATGATCGTTATTAAAGCCTTAGTAAAGCCATCATATGCATATTGAATAGTGCTTATTATCAGAAGTTTTTATATCGTGATATGTTTTCTAAGCCGTTTAGCCTCGGGTGAACTAATTTATAAAAGAGGAGAAGCACTAATTTCTGTATCGAAAAATTAGCGCCTCTACATCTAAAGTATATAAACTATCGTCGTTGTGTGCGAGGCTATTGCTATAGGTCTGCGCTTGCTTTTTTCGCATTCTCCTTGCGAATGTGATCGTCGATCAACCCTTTCATCTTTTCTACATCAGATAAAGCTGGAGTATAAGTGTAGTACAGTGATGTTGACTGATCGGAACCAAAGCCAAAGGTATTTCGGTTTAGTACGATATCCACTTTTCCATCATGGTATTGGTAACTTTGATTAAACCCACTTCCACTGTGTTTTGCGTTTCCATATTTTGTATCCAATGCATCTTTAAACACCTTAAACGCACTTCCGGAGTCGGACCAAGTGACTGCTATTTTGTACAGCTTTTTCTCAGGAGTGAAACTTAGCCAAGCTTCTTTGACCGTTCCATATTTAGCGAACTTATCAAAGCTAACCACCTTCAACATAGGCAGGTTTGTATATCCTTTATAACCGTAATTATCATTGTACCCCCCTCCAGAGTCCTTAATTGTTTTCTCTGTGTTTGATAAAGACTGTACACCCAAATCAAGCCCTAGATATTCAGTTGCGTGTACAGTGGAAGATAAAAAGAATGTAGCTAGAATGGTTCCAAGTTTTTTCATCAATCAATCCTTTAAAATAATGCCTTGCCGGGATATGGCGTCTTACTGGCGAAAAAGTCGATTTAGCTTGATTTTATTTGTTATGAAAATCAACACATATGGTGTTGTTATGTGAATGCTGTAGTTATATAAAACTTGAAGTATATAGAAGGGTTGCATATCTACTATAGCCTCTAACTATTAGAGAGCGAAAACAAAGTGATGATGAAGAGTGTGATGTAATCTGTGTAGAAGTTTTAATAGAGTATAGTTGCGCATATTGCCAATTACTACAATCGAAAAACGCAACAAATCTGTCACTACGTTTGGCTGTTTTTTGGTGAGATTGTCTTAGATGGAGGGCAAGTAAAAAGCGCTTCAAGTGAAGCGCTTTTACATTTTAGGGATTAGCTTGCAATATTCATGGTTAGCTGAAGATCTAGCTTAATTTTTGATAACTTTCGTTTGATTGCGGAACGTGTTTTTTCTACCTCAGAGACAGCTAAGTTCTTGCTTGATGAATGAATATCGACATTGACTCTTAGTTCGCGTCCTACCTTCGTAACACCAGCTAGTTCAATGTGTTGTTCTGTTTCTTTGTTGGCATCAGCTAAACCTTTGTTGACAGTGCGGACTAAGTCTTTGCTCGGTGACATCATTAGTAGTTCTCTGAACGCTTCTTTGAGCATGTC
Source organism: Vibrio marisflavi CECT 7928 (assembly GCF_921294215.1). Classification (GTDB taxonomy): domain Bacteria; phylum Pseudomonadota; class Gammaproteobacteria; order Enterobacterales; family Vibrionaceae; genus Vibrio; species Vibrio marisflavi. The sequence continues at coordinate 931,017 of NZ_CAKLDM010000001.1, read as the reverse complement.
GAAAGGGACTTTAATGAAGTAACCTGCCATCAATAACATCATTGCTGGGTCAGCATAGACTGAAAGGTGAGCCCAAGGAGATTTCGAAATTAGCCATGCTGCCACAAACCCTGTCATTACAACGAAGCTAAGTAACGTATCCATTTTCCATTGTTTCACTTCAGCTTCAATTAGTCCTGATGAATAGAGCTTACTTTTCTGCTTAATTGACCACCATACGTAGCCGCATGCCAATGTGCTCACAAAGCCAAAAAGAGTGGCTAAAGATGTATCAACGGGGCGACCACCGCTAAACATTGCGATAACTGCAGAGTATATTGAAGTGCCAACAACCACGAGAATAACGGCGCCTTTGATGGCAATCACCACAGGTTCAAGCATTGCTTTACCAAATGGGAAATGGTTTTTCGCTGGAGATTGAATATATCGAGCAGCCGCTAGTGACAATAATGTTAACAGTAGGCTGACCAATGAGTAAACACCGTCAAACATGATAACTATCGAGCTAGCGAGTAAACCTAAAACGAGTCCTCCGAATGCAAAGCCAGCTGCGCCAAGTGCTGAAAAAGTAAGGAGTCTTTTTTCGTTTAAGCTTGTTTTAGCACACATATAATCAACCATATTAGGAACACACTGTTATTGTTACGTATATGTAGAAATATACAAATGACATCTTGGTCTTTTAATGTGGGTATGTTGCTAAGATTGATTAATCTCTTTAAAAACAAAGGGATAAAAATATTACGGGTGTCAAATAAATTGACTGTGAGTGTTTTTTGAACGGTCTTATATTAAGAGGGAAAACTTGCCTAAATGCTTCTAAAAATCAAATAAAAATTCATTGAGTTTATCTGCAAGCCAAGTCATTCCGGGGTGCTCCTGCATACCCGATGCAGTAAACATGCAGTAGTCCTCTTGTGTTAGCCCATAGGTATGGCGAATAACTGCTAAGTTTTGTTGACGCAGATGATGGCGTATTAGTGGCTCCGGTAATACTCCCCATGCATCTTCCGTTAATATGGTGTTAAGCATATAGTCAAAGCTAGAAAAGCCTATGTATCGTGTCGAAAATGGTTGCAGCTCAGGGTTGTCTTTTTCATTTAGGTAAACCATCACTGCCTGCATTTCATCACGAAGGACTTCATCCGAGACTCTTCGCAGTTTGCACAAGGAATGTTCACCGCTGCAAACTGACATCATGCGAATTTTGCCGAGCGGGTTGTAGGTGATTTTTGGGTCGTCGACGCGTTCATAATCGACACCAAACGCAAAATCAACCTGTTGGGTCGCGACTAAGTTGGCGAGATCACCGGTAGAAGCTAGAACAATATTGAATGAAGTGGCTGGGAAGTTGTTATTTAGTCGGTGTGTTAAGTCTTGCCATAGCTCATCTGGTAGGGAGTCATCACGAGCAATCCAAACTTCTGCGTTGAACTCACCAGATACTTGTGAGCAGGTTTGTTTAATTCGGGCTGATGTGGCTAGTAAGTTCTCACAGTCTTTATAAATGGCTTTTCCAGCTTCAGATAAGGTTAATTTATTACCACTTCGTGCAAAAAGCTCAGTATCTAACTCTTTTTCTAATGCTTTTATAGCCATACTTAGTTTGGTTCGGTTACAATTGAGCTGCCGAGCAGCTTGAGAAACAGAACCGGTATCGGCAATTGTACAAAAGGCTTCGACTTGAGAAAGATTCATAATACGCTCTTAAATAGTGAGTACCTGAATAATAAACAAATTTTTCCAAATTGTCTTTTAAGGTGATATAACATTGATAGTCGCTTGGCATACAAACCAAGCAGAATGTAAATTGGGAGAGCATTATGGCGAGTGAATGGGATGACTACGCTGAAAAATGGGAGCTTGATGAATCGACTATACACTTTGCAGATCATGCATTTAAAGCGCTGAGCGAAGTTGTAGAGCTAACGGATTTAGAGGTGCTCGATTTTGGATGTGGCACAGGGTTGCTTAGTCAAAGGTTATCGCCGTTAGTAAAAAATATAGTTGCTTTGGATAGCTCTGAAGCAATGATCGAACAGCTAGACAAGAAGATGCTCATGAATGTTGAGCCAGTTGTAGATATGTTGACGCGAGGGCTTGTAGCTCAGCATCCAGCATTTCGTAAACAATTTGATTTAGTTGTCGCTTCGTCGGTTTGTGGTTTCTTAAAAAGCTTTTCAGAAGTTGCCGATATTATTTATGCCATTTTAGACGAAGGTTCGACATTTGTTCACTTTGATTGGTTGTTAGAAGATGGCGAGCAGGGTGTTGGAATGACACAAGCTAAGACCGAACAAGTATTGACTAGTGTTGGCTTTGAATCTGTTTCTGTAAGCGTTCCATTTGAAATAAAAACGCAAACAGGCGTGAAAAAAGTACTGATGGGTGTAGCTAAAAAAGCCTAATTGCCTGCTCCTAGAAGCTAGAGCTCTTGTTTTGCAAGAGCTCTTTGTTTTTTTAGGAGTGAATCAGCTTGGCTACTTCGTCTAGTAGCTCTGGATTGTCTATAGCACCAATGTTATTCACTGTTTGCCCATTTACCACTTGCTTGACAGCCAACTCGACGATTTTGCCAGATTTGGTTTTTGGTATATCACTAATCGCAAGGATCTTTGAAGGTACATGGCGCGGGCTGCACTGGTTTCGTAAGCGCTTTTTAATATCGCCAACTAACTCATCAGTTAAACTATGTTCGGGGTTAAGTTTTACAAATAAAACGATTTGTTCATCTCCGTTGACAAGCTGACCAACTGCAACTGAATCGAGGATTGAATCAATCTGGTTTACTTGTCGATAAATCTCACCTGTACCAATTCTTACGCCACCGGGGTTTAGAGTGGTATCACTTCGACCATAAAACACAAAGCCGCTTGTCTCGGTCTTCTTGACGTCATCACCATGGTGCCACGTATTTGGGTATTTGCCCCAATACGCGTTGTGATATTTTTCGCCGTCATCTTGCCAAAATCCTAGAGGTTGATTTGGAAAGCTGTTGAGGCATACAAGCTCTCCTCTTTGTTCAGCAACAGGCTCGCCCTCTTCGTTGAATGCAGAAACTTCTAACCCTAGGCCTGCAGATTGACACTCTCCTTTATAAACAGGAGATATCGGATTACCAAGAACGAAACAACCACATATATCAGTGCCGCCTGAGATAGAAGCTAGATGTAGATCAGCTTTGATATGTGAGTAAACAAATTCAAACTGCTCTGGGTAGAGCACTGAGCCAGTTGAGCAGAGTGTTCTCAGCTTTGGCAGATCGTAGTGTAAGCTGGGGCTAACTTGCTGCTTTTGTATGGCTTCAAGGTATTTTGCTGATGTGCCGAAAAGAGTGACATCTAATTCTTGTGCGACCTGCCATAATACACTGGGGATAGGGTGTACAGGGCTTCCGTCATAAATGACTAATGTTGCCCCACTTGCCAAAGAAGAAACATGCCAGTTCCACATCATCCAACCACATGTCGTGTAATACAGGACGTTATCACCGGGTTGTATGTCGCAGTGCAGTTGGTGTTCTTTTAAGTGATTCAAAATAGTTCCACCGACACTGTGTACAATGCATTTAGGTTTGCCAGTCGTGCCTGAAGAGTAGAGAACATAAAGTGGGTCGTTGAAGGCGACACGCTGGTAGCGAATCCCGCGCGGGATGTAGCTCGATAATATTGCTTCCCAATCTGAAAAGTTACTGTTTTTTGGTTCGCTTTGCTGGTTCTCTACTAGATATTCTATTTGACATATATTTCGAATACTTGGAATTGTGGAAACAATTTCAGAATTCTTGTCGTGCATTTCGAAAGTCTTGCCATTGAAATTATAGCCATTTACACAAAACAATATTTTTGGCTTCACTTGCCCAAACCGTTCGACGACGCTTTCTACGCCAAAGTCGGGTGAGGTTGAGGTCCAAATAGCACCGAGGCTGGTTGTTGCCAGCATGGCGATAACTGATTCGGGTATATAAGGTAAGTACCCCGCTACAACGTCACCTTTTTCGATACCATTTTGTTTTAGCCATTGCTGCATAAGTGACACTTGGTCGCAAAGCTTCTGCCAAGTTAATTGTCTACTTTGGCCACATTCATTTTTAAATTCGATGGCAATTTCATTGGGCTTTTGGAAAGCGTAGGAAAGCAGGTTTTCAGCATAGTTGAGTTGTGCTTGAGGAAACCATATCGTATCGCGGCTAGGGTAAAAATTTCCCCACTTCGCGATACCTTCTCCATGTATGCAATCTCCCATGAAACCGATGATGTCACAGTACTGCCAGACTTCTAGCCAGAAACGCTTTTTTTCTTTAACCGACCAATTGTGGAGAGAGTTGTAGTCTGAAATAGCCTCACCTTGCATATTTATATGCTTGATAAATTGGGTCAGGTTAGAGCTTTCTACGCGCTCTCGACTTGGGGTCCATATTGGTTCAGAGTGAGACATGATTGATTCAATTCCTATGCTTGCCGGCTAGTCGAAATCTTTAATAGCGTGATGTTATTTTAGGTTAAGTGTTGTTTCATTTTATAAGAAAGTCAAACTAAATAACCACCTTCATCTAGATGATATTTATAGGAAAAAGGTCTAATGTAAATATAATGTTACATGCGTAGGTTTTCGCAAATGTTCTCAGATATTGGCGCCATTAAATCAAAAAGATAGGCTTAAAGTATCAGAAGGGATTAGGAGAGTATTGATGACTCAATACCATTCCAAACCAGTCAATTTGCAAGGCTATGTTGATTGGGATGACGATGAAAATAGTATTTGGCACGATCTCGTCGATAGACAGCAGAAAGTAATACAGAATCGAGCCTGCCAAGCCTATCTTGATGGATTAGAAATGCTTAACCTACCAGTCGACCGTGTTCCACAGTTACCTGAAATTAATAGAGTTCTTGTCAAGGAAACTGGCTGGCGCGTTGAACCTGTAGCAGCTCTGATTAGCTTCGATAAATTTTTCGCATTGTTATCAGAACGCAAATTCCCAGTCGCTACTTTTTTGCGCTCGCGTGACGAGTTTGACTACTTACAGGAACCAGATTTTTTCCATGAAATTTTTGGCCATTGCGCCATGTTAACCAACCCAGACTTTGCATCTTTTACCCATACTTATGGCAAACTTGGTTTGAGTGCTGATGCGAAAAAGCGTGTTTACTTAGCTCGTCTGTATTGGTTTACGGTTGAGTTTGGTTTAGTAAAAGAAAATGGTCAGACAAAGATATACGGTGGAGGGATTCTCTCGTCACCTGGTGAAACAGTGTACTCCCTTGATAGTTGCACCCCGAAAAGAGCCGAATTTGATATACAAACTGTATTAAGAACACCATACCGAATTGATATTATGCAGCCCATCTACTATCTATTAAGTAACCTGAAAGAACTTTACCGACTGAGTCAGGTGAACTTAATTGAACAAGTAGAAGTGGCAATGAAGGCAGGGTTACTGCCACCACTATTTGAAGCAAAGGAAGTCACAAATGCTGAATGAATTGCAATGTGAGGCATGTAGTAAAGAGTCAGTCGCACTCTCAGAATCAGAAAGGCAATCGCTGATACTTGAGCTTAATGATTGGAAGATTTTTGATAGGGAAGGCATACCGCAGTTAGAGAAAGTGTACCGATTTAAAAATTACAAACTGGCGTGGAGTTTTTCAAACCAAGTCTCAGAATTAGCTGAGCAAGAGTTCCATCACCCGTCTATATTATTGGAGTGGGGTAAGGTAACGGTGACTTGGTGGAGTCATTCAATCAAAGGCTTACACAAGAATGATTTTATATGCGCTGCTAAATGTGATGAGTTTATAGAGAATTAAATAGCGCACATAGGTAACAGTTTACGGTTTAAACAGTCTGACACAGAATCCCCTTTCAACCCGGGTGTCAGGCTGTTTTTTCTTTTTTGGTAAAGACTGATTATGTTGGTTTATGTTTCGCAACATAAAGATTTTGCAAAGTGTGCGTTATTGTTCGGTGAGTATCTCTTGAAGTAAATCAGCTTCTTGCTGATAAAGAGATTTCAAATAGCCAACTTTATTGATCAGAGTGGTAAGGTCTTTCTCTAGTTTGTAATTGCTGAGTGCGTAGTGCGTACTAGTAATGGCATTTCTTACCAATTTTGCTTCATCACAATGTGAAGAAATCTGTTCCCATTGCTTCTGCATTTCCTGCACATTAGGTAGACTTGCGCGTAAGTGAGTCTCTTCTTCTTGAAGCTGAGAGACAACCATATTGGCGTTGTATATCTGCTGGCTGACCTTTAGTTGCAAGCTGCCGTTTTGAGGTAACCAAAACTGCTTCAACTCCGTTATTGAAAATTGTTGATGTAGAAAGTTTTTTTGACGATGTAGATATAACATTTGGTTGAAGGAAGATGCGTGCTTGTTGTACCAATCATCCAGTTGTTGCTGTTTCTCTAGCGCTTGATTCCAGCTATTTTCTCGGCAATGCTCACCCTTTACCCATGAAGGTAAAGCTACTGCAACAATGGTCGCTATAGTAAGAGTGATGTGTCGCCAAGTCATTAGGTGATCCAACGCACGTTGTTTATGTGATAATTGTAAGTATAGGGAAAAATATCAGCCTTACCTCTCGATATTTTGGAGAAGTGCTTCATGAAAAAATTGTTGATGGTGTTACTGCTTGTTCTCGGGCTTGCCTGCGCTGGTGGAGGCTATTACATTTTTGTTTTGAAGCCTGAGCAAGACGCAAAAAAACTTCAAAAGCCTAAAAAAATTGAAAAGCCAAAAAAAGAGCCAGTCAAAACAGAAGAAAAGAAAGCACCGCCACCGAAGCCTATTACTGAATACTTTGTTAGTACCGAAGAGTTAGGTGTCCGCGATGGCCCTAGCTACGATGCGTTTATCAATGATCATATGTATCGAGGGGAGAAAGTGACGATTTTGGAGCGAAAAGGCGACTGGGGCAGAATTTCTCGATATTACGTCTATTCCAAGGGAGGGAAAGAAGAGGCTGATTGGTTACCAATGGTAGGCCTTGCCACTTCTCCCCCCGTCATTACGGAGGAAGAACGTCGAGCAACATTGATTTCATTTGTTGGTAAATCAGATGACTTTAAACTGCATGAAACCGCTTTTCTAAAGGCAACAGATACACTGTTAAAAGAAGACAAGTGCCGACCTCAAGATTTCCAGGAATTGGAAGGGTGGGTGAAATCTGTTAAATACAAGGATAGAGAAGTCTATTTTGTATACTGTGGCGGACTACAGCTATCTAATAAAATCTACCTAGACGTCAAAACAGGGCAGATATTTGAATGATATTGAGTTATTAGAAAATCAGGTGGTTATTTGGCCAACTCAAATCACCAGAATCGCTTTTAGAAAATTTTAGTTGCAGATTGACAAGCGAATCCCTAGTATTCACGCTAGATTTTATATAACTATCGTTTTGTAAATGCCGATTCGCTTTCTAAGATATTTTGTTATCTCAATCCTTGCGACAATTTTGCCTTCGCAAGCGATGGCGACCCTGCTACAAAATGATACGAATGGGTCTTCTTCTCGTTTAACGCTTCAAACAACTTCTCAAGTTGATCTCAAAGAGGCGTTCGGTGAATGTGGCAAAAACGAGACAACTCAGTGCTCTCCAGATTCTTCAGCAAGCCAAGATAAATCTTCGACGTTTGAGAATTTAGGCGTAAGCCGATGGAGCTCATCGAGAGCAGAATCGGATAATAACCAGCCAGTTCACCCGAATAGCAATAAGCTTAATGCACAAGCTATCCCGTCGACGCAGAGTTCATCTCAAGTTACTGCGATTAAGACCAGTGTAGAGCACAATTCTAGCCATCGAATTTCCGGGTGGAAGGACAGTAACGCCCAATATGTGGCGCTAAACAGTCAATATTCTTAATTTCTCTTATCAGTACACAGTGTACTCTTATCTCTATTTGGGCTTTTTGAGCTCGTATAGGATTAAGTGTTGGTGTTTGCTGATGTCAGCTATCTAGCGAGACTGTAGTGAATGCTACAGGTTTATCGCTATCAACTATCTTACTTTAAAAACATACTACGAATACTCAAGCATATGTTTGAGGAAATAGGACGTATATGAAGAACAATAAACGTATTATAAATCACTATTCCAAATGGAAATATGTGTTTTTGATAGTCACAGTGGTCATTTTAGGTCTCAGTGCTATACCAACTTGGTACGGCGAACAGCCTTCGATTCAATTAACAATGGCTCACCCAAATGAAGCGATAAGCTCAGTCGCTAAAATGGCAGGCTACCTAAAAGAAAAGAACATTGACGTTGATAAAATCACTCAAAAAGGTGAGAAAACGACGTTAATTTTCAACAATGAAAATGACCAGACGCTAGCACGCCAAGCTCTAGACCCGCTTGTGGGTAAGAAAGATACAATCACGTACTCTTTCGTTTCTGTTGCACCTCAGTGGTTAACAGACATGGGCTTCGCTCCAATCAAACTTGGTTTGGATTTACGTGGTGGTGTACAGTTCCTTCTAAACGTAGATGTAGATAAAGCATTCTCTGAGCAGCGCGACACGATGGTTGACGACATTAGAGACATGTTAAGTAAGTCAAGTGTTTACGGTGTAAGGTTCAAAAATGACACTGCCGTAGGTTTTGACGTTACAAGCAACGATTCTTCAGCGCTTAACAAAGTACAAAACTACATTCAAAGCAACTATTCAGGTTGGTCGGTTAAACACTACTCTGACAAGTTGACAGTTGTTCCAACAAAATCAAACCGTGAAGAGTTCCAAAACGCAACGGTAACGCAAAACTTGAAGATTATGCGTGATCGTATTGAACAGTTGGGGATCACGGAAGCATTAGTGCAAAGACAAGGCGCGAATAAAATTCTGATTGATTTGCCGGGTGTTCAAGATCCGACTAAAGCGAAGAAAATCATCGGTGCAACTGCAAGTTTAGCGTTCCATGAAGTGATTCCTTCAACACAATCTATTACTGCTGATGACATCGTTCTAAAGAACAATGAAGGTCAAAATGTTGTGTTGAACCGTCGTCCTGTTTTAACCGGTGAGCACATCATCAACGCACGAGCAAACGTTGATAAAATGGGCATGGCAGAAGTGGATATCTCACTTGACCACGCTGGCGGTAAGCTAATGAGCCAATTCTCTGGTACTCACATTGGCAAACCAATGGCTACGGTTTATCGTGAATACCAAACTAATGCGAAAGGTCAAACTGAACGTAAAGAGCGCGTAATCAGTGTCGCGACCATCCAATCTAAGTTGGGAAGCCAGTTCCGAATCACGGGTGCTGGAAGCTTACAGCAAGCACAGCAACTAGCATTATTACTTCGTGCAGGCTCTCTAACAGCGCCAGTTACTATTGTTGCAGAGCAAACTATCGGTGCCTCTTTAGGTGCGGAAAACATTCACAATGGTTTCGCTGCTTTGGCATTAGGTATGGGCCTTACGCTAACATTTATGGCGCTTTGGTATCGTCGTTTAGGTTGGGTTGCGGACGTCGCTTTGCTAATTAACATGGTTTCACTTATTGGTTTGATCGCTCTTTTACCGGGTGCAGTTCTGACCTTGCCAGGTATTGCAGGTTTAGTTCTGACGGTCGGTATGGCGGTAGATACCAACGTACTGATATTTGAAAGGATACGAGATAAGCTTCGAGAGGGGCGTTCTCTAGCTCAAGCTATAGATCAAGGCTTTAGCACTGCATTTGCTACCATTCTTGATGCAAACGTAACAACTATGATTACCGCGGTTATTCTGTACTCAATCGGTAATGGTCCAATTGCTGGTTTCGCAATGACTTTAGGTTTAGGTCTATTGACGAGTATGTTTACTGGGGTATTTGCTTCACGTGCAATTATCAACTTGGTTTGGGGTCGCGATGGACGTCGAGGTCTAAAGGTTTAAGTTATGACTAAATTCTTTAAGAAAAACATTCGTAAAGTCCGTTATATCACAGGTATTGTATCGGTTACTTTAATCGTAATCTCTCTAGCTGCACTTGCGGTAAGAGGGCTTAACTGGGGACTAGATTTTACTGGCGGTATGCTGACAGAGGTTTCTGTTGATCAAAGCCTAACTAATGTTGAGCTACTGAAGGTGATTAAACCAGCTTACGGCGAGTCTGCAAGTGTGACTCATGCTGGCCAAGAAGGCCGTTGGTTGATTCGCTATGCTATCCCTAAAAAAGGCGTTAAAGAGCCTTCGATGACTCAAACGTTGTCTAAGATCTCGAACAACGTAAAAGTAGTCAGCACGAGTATGGTTGGCTCGCAGGTTGGTAAAAGCATGGTAAACCAAGGCGGATTAGCATTGATTACATCACTGCTGTGTATTCTTGGTTATTTGTGTTTCCGCTTTGAGTGGCGTTTAGCGACAGGTTCATTGATGGCACTTCTACACGATGTGGTATTGGTGTTGGGCTTTTTCGCTATTACTCAAATGCAATTCGATTTGACAACATTTGCGGCGGTTCTCGCGATACTCGGCTATTCACTGAATGACTCTATCATTGTTTCAGACCGTATTCGTGAGCTTCTAGTCGCTAGGCAGCGTGATACAATCAAGACCATTAACGATGATGCGGTTATCGCTACTTTCTCTCGTACGATGGTAACGTCGGGCACAACGCTTCTTACTGTGGCAGCGCTATGGTTAATGGGCGGACAAGCTCTTCAAGGATTCTCGACCGCGATGTTTATCGGTATCTTGTCAGGTACATGGTCTTCTATCTCTATCGGTACAGTATTGCCAGAATGGTTTAAATTGGAGCCTAAGCACTACTTACCAGTAGAAGTAGATGCGGCGCCTTAAGAGAACATAGCTAAGCGAAAGCAGAAAAGCCTCTTACTGTGAAAAGTAAGGGGCTTTTTCTTTATCTGTGTGATGTTGCAATTACCGAGTTGTTTCGTTTAAGAAGTCATTAAAGGCATACCAAGACTTCCTATCTGCATCTTCTCGATATCGGTTAGAGCCGAATACGGTAAAGGCATGAGGAGCGCCACTATAAGTGATCATCTCATGGGGCACGTTTGCTTCTTCCAGTTCAGCAGCTAAGGCGGCAAATTGTTCCATAGGAATGGCTGTGTCAGCAGTGCCGTGTAAAACGAGAATAGGCGCGGTTGTATTGTTATACGACTGGCCGTCTGGTGTTTTTAAACCGCCATGAAAGGTAACGAAGCCTTTTGCATTCATCCCTGCGCGAGCAGATTCCAACACTGCAGCGCCACCAAAACAGTAACCCATTACGACTACATTATTTAAGTTTCCACCTAGAGTACCAGCTTTATCTAAGCTGCCTTGCATCAATACCCTAAGTTTTTCTCTATCTTTATATAATTCTCCAGTGTGTTGGCGTTTGTCTTCTACTTTTGTTGGCCGAACACCTTTGCCGAAAAGGTCTGCTGCGAACACGTTATAACCTTTTTGATTGAGCATCTCGACACGAGTTTTTTCGTAGTCTGTTAGGCCATCCCAGTCGTGGACAAGAAGAACAAGCGGCGCTTTATCATCTACTTTTGACCAGTAACCTTCGTATTTTTGTCCATTTATGCTGTAAACAACGTCCTGTCCTGCAAATACGTTTGTAGACAAGAGTAGAACTATTCCTGTAAGCCATTTCTTCATAAAGCCTCCAACTCATCGTGTTAGGTGTTTTAGAAGAGTTTAGGACAGCACCAGTATTAGGCTTAGCTGACAGAAAAGAGTTGTGATATGCAATCGAAATATATATGTAAGAAAGGATGTACCCGAGCATGAGTACTCGGGTAGATTAGGAGTTTATAATTGAATCATTTATGCGATTTCAACTAGAGTTTGTACAAGCTTTTCGATACCTGATGCTGCTTGAGTAATGTTCTCTGCAAGCATATAAGAAGGCGTCGAAAGAACTTTATGTTCTTGGTCGAATGCGACTTCACCAACGGAGCATTCTACGTGCTCCCCACCAAGCTCAGTAAATGCTTGAATCATTTCTGGGTGAGTACCCAACGTGCCTTTTACGCCTTTGTCGTAAATCATTGGAATGATTACAGGAGCGATACACACATAGCCAGCTGGTTTCTTAGCAACAGAGAAAGAACGGCATACTGAAGCGATAAGAGGGTCGATACTGCACTCACTGCCAGAGTTTGCGAAGTCAGTGAAGTTTTTTGCAGCGCCAAAGCCACCAGGGACTAAAAGCGCATCATACTCTTCGATATCCAGCTCTTCGAGGTCTTTTACGTTGCCTCTTGCGATTCTTGCGGATTCAACCAAAATGTTTCTTGATTGATCTTCCATTACGTCGCCTGTTAAGTGATCAACAACATTTGCTTGGTTTTTGTTTGGTGCGTAGCAATGCCAAGTGGCCCCTTGTTTTTCTATGGCATGCAGCGCTAGTACTGATTCATGGATTTCTGAACCGTCAAAAACACCTGAACCGCTTAAAATAACTGCTACTTTTTTCATTAAGATGCGTCCTCTATAAAATAATAAGCTAAAGTTAAGATTAAAAATTTTCAATAGCCTGATATTAAATGGTTTTCACATGAGAAAAATGTGACGAACTACTTAAAGAAGCATCATTCCATTACTCAATAATGGAATTAATTGTTGTAGTTGTAAGCGATATTGCATTTGGTGTGCCTGCAAAATATACAACGCTGAGTTTGCACAGGTTTCTATATTCTTATTGAAAAACAAAATATTTTCATTTGCAACAAAGTACTAACTCTTGCTTAACTTGTGTAGGCTATTAAATGACCTTTAGGCTTTTGACATTAATATAATGAAATTGCCTAGACACTTCTAACACTCCATATATTTCAACATTGGTTTTATTTGTAATTTTAATGTTTGACCATGTGCTATCATTAATTTTTAATATGTAGCTTTCTTTAGTGTCATTTGTTTTGAACGTATAGTAATTGCTAGTTCCGTTTCTAGACTCAATGTGACCCTCTAGAGTGACAGACTTTGTGTAGTATGAATCTTGTTTAAAGCTATTACTTGTTGGTCCATCATAACCATTAGCGAAAACTGCTGGAGCAAGAAAATAACAGGAAAGTATTAATATTGTTTTAGTGATTGTCTTCATAATTAAATAGCCAATTTATTTATAGGGTTAAGGTTTAATTCTAGAAAAATGTTCTATATATTCTGAATATGACCAATGTCGTAATTTATATCAAGTTTATCATTATTAATTTATTATTTCTTACTATTGTAAAATGTAATCTTTTATACTCATTTATTTTTGAAAATAATATTCAAGTTTGGCTTTAGTTTAGCGTTATAATGTGGGCAAGTTAAGCGTAGTTATTGCTCATACTAAATATTCTGTGCAATATTTGGTCAGTTTGTTTCTATGGATCAATTCTTGTTCCATGAAAGCCTTTGGTTTTTAGCCGGTTACATATGGATATGAGCTGAAGGTTTTGTATATAATTCAGTAATCGAATTGAGAGCATTCGTTAAGCCTCTTGTTTTATATTACCTTGAATACAATGTGAATATCTATGCCTAAAAATAGAGTTAAATTTATAGCAGCCGATATGGATGGAACGCTGCTTGATGAGAAAGGTCAACTAAATCCGTCTTTTTTTGATTTATACCAAAGGCTTATTAGCGAAGGTGCCTACTTTTGTGCGGCTTCGGGACGCCAGTATTCCAGCTTGTTGAGTCTATTCGCCCCAGTCGCTGAGCAGATGTATTTTATTGCCGAAAACGGCACTTTAGTGATGCATCAAGGTAAAGAGGTTTATAGTTCCACAATGGATTCTATGTCAGTGCGCGGTGTCATAGAAAAAGCAAAGGCAATAGAAAATATACATGTTGTCTTATGTGGGAAAAAATCTGCGTATATAGACACTCCTTGTCCAGACGCAATGGAAGAGATTAAGAAATATTATCACGAATGCAAAATGGTCAATGATATAGCAGAAGTTGATGATGAGTTTATAAAAGTCGCAATATTGCATTTCGATGGTTCTGAGGAACACATATACCCACCAATCAATTCAGCGTTTGGTGATAAATTTAAAGTAGTGGTCAGTTCAAGCATTTGGGTTGATGTCATGAATCCAAACGCATCAAAAGGTGAAGCGATTCGATATCTGCAACAAGCTTTAGACTTTAGCTATGAAGAAACGATGAGTTTCGGTGACTATTTTAATGATGTTGAAATGCTGCAAGCTAGTTATCACTCTTATGCGATGGAAAACGCGCATCCAGGTGTTAAACCGTATGCTCGCAATATTGCGCCAAGTAACACTGAAAATGGGGTGATTCAGGTTATTGAGTCTTATTTAGATGACCTAAGCAAGGATTAACATGAAATACGATTGGATACTGTTTGACGCAGACGAAACAATTTTCCACTTTGATGCGTTCAAAGGAATGCAGTTGATGTTCAAACGCAAAGGCGTAGAGTTTACAGCAAGTGATTACCATCAATACCAGCAGCTTAACAAGCCGTTATGGGACAAATATCAGCAAGGTTTAGTTACTGCAACAGAAATTAAGCACACACGCTTTGAGTTGTGGGCTGATAAGTTAGATACCACGACGATGGATTTGAATAGTAGCTTTTTGCAAGCCATGGCCGACATCTGTACTTTGCTTCCAGGCGCTAAGGAGCTGATTGAGTCTTTATACGATAAAGCAAGACTTGCAATTATCACCAACGGATTTGTTGAGTTGCAGTCGATAAGGTTAGAGAAGGTTGGCTTAGCTGATCGCTTCGAGCATGTGTTCATATCTGAAGAGGTTGGTATTGCTAAACCAGACTCTGGTATTTTTGACTATGCAATGAACAAAATGGGTCAACCAGACCGGGCCAAAGTATTGATGGTAGGAGATAACCTTCATTCGGATATTGTTGGTGGCAACAATTATGGAATAGATACTTGCTGGTTGAACCGTAGCGGTGAAGCGTTACATGAAACCATTAAACCCAATTACACCGTTAGTTGTCTTCATGAGTTAAATGCTCTTTTGTTAAACTAGCACTAATGAACCGATAGATAATTAAAAGATATTTATATCAGTTATATAGGAAAAAGCCTCTTTATATTGTGATCTCAGAATGGCCGTTATTCAGATCCTTGCATAAACTTGTAAATCATAAGCGCAGGTTTTGGGTGTGCATTTTGTTGGTGTGGCGGGGAAGGGGCTTTAGATGGCTATCACAGGGACAGTAACAGAGTGGAACGAGAACAAAGGTTACGGTTATATTTCGGTTAATGATCAGCCTATAAAAATTGTTTTTCATATCTCAGACTTTTCTGGTAATAGCATGAGGCCTCAAGTTTGTGAAAACGTTGTGTTTAGCCTAACCAAAGATCCAAATGGTAATCTTCGGGCGATAGATATTAAACGGCCCATTGCGTTTACTTTTCCAATGGCACTGACTATTTGGTTTGCTGCTATGGTTGTTGGAAGTATCTATCTGCTCAATTATCCAGTTATCGTTATTGATTACTTACTGTTGATCAGTGGCTTTACTTACCTTCTATATGGCGTTGATAAATCGATCTCGTCATCAGAAAATTGGCAAGTACCTGAAGTTGTTTTCCATCTGTTTGGGCTCGCTGGCGGGTGGCCAGGCGCGATACTGGCACAATCTTTCATGAGGTATAAGCCGAACTCAGTGACTTACACTCCAGTATTTTGGCTGATGATCTTATCAAACATCGCAGTATTTGCGTGGTCGTTGACAGCGACTGGTAAGGAAAAGTTATCCGTAGTGATAAATTGGTTGTTATTGTTGTAGCTTACTTACTGAGTACGTTAGTAAGTAAGGCTCGTGTTAGGCACGAGCCTTATCATTTTACCTAGGCTATTTCTTTGCAAGTCTTACCTTCATAAGACCATCATAAAGCATGTCTTTATCTGCTATTGTGAGATTCGCGACGGTAATATGGCGAATGAATTTAGCCCTTTCTGAAGGGTTAAATGGTCCAAACTTCTCTAAGTGGTCTTTCATTTCGGCAAGAATAGTATTGCCTAACGTAATTAAAGCAGGTCTCACCTGAGTTTTAAGGTTGAGCGGTTTTGCATTCAGTTTATTCGGGCTAGATAACCAGTCTGCTCTATAGCGGTATTGAATAGCTTTAGCTGCACTGATCTGTGCAACGAAAAAGGGCTTGACAGAGCTTGGATTCAAACCTAATTTTTTGGCTTGCGCTTGGGCTTTTTCAATTACAACAGCCTCTCTGGCAATATCCTCTATTTGCTTATGATGTTGAGCTTTATATAAAGCAACGTCTTTCATATATCCAAGCCTATTGTTGATATTACTGAATAGTAGTGTATCTGTACCTTGAGCAAAAACGGCTGGAGCTAAGAATATAAGTATTAAAGTAATAAGTGTTTTTAGTTTCATTACTAAGGGCCAATGTAGGTTACATATGATGTGCTGTGAGAATACAGCAAATTAACCGATAGGTTAAATAAATAAAACAGATGTTGTTTCTAGTTGATATAGGAGTAATAAATAATGTATGGGGTTAAAAGAATGATAGCTAATAATATGTTTAAAATTGTGAATTTATATACAAATCGCTTCGCACAATTGGGGTGATGTACGGTTAATGTTTTATATCCAATTAGGCTAGCCATTGAAGCGATAAGAGTACCTAGACCTCCGATATTCACTCCTAAAATTAATGGGTGCCAATTTTCGGTAAAGTGCCCAAGGAGGATAGCGGTCGGTACATTGCTAATCACTTGGCTTATTAGTACGGAAGATATTAGTAGGTGTTTGGAGGTTTGGGCCGTTTGTTCTAATAAACTGGTTAACTCTGGCCATTTGTTTATGTTACCGATAAAAATAAAAGCAAATATGAAAGTGAAAAGCAAGCTGTAATGCTGTTCAACCAATTGTTTGTAGTTACAGGTAATAGCGGCTGAAAGTGTTATGAGTAATATAATGTAAATTGGAATTAAGTGAAAAAGGCTAAGAAGGATAGCTACAAACACGCCAAAGAATGTGAGACTACCGACTAGGGAAAATCGATGACTTGGTTTAATAGATTCGTTCAACGGGTTATTGGGTAATGTATTGCATAGGCCCCATAAGATAATAGCACCGGCTATCACTATTGGTGCTGTAACAGAGCAAAACTGCCAAAGTGTCAAATTTGAGTAGAGGTAGAGAAACATATTCTGGGGGTTGCCCAGTGGCGTTAAAGCACTGCCTAAGTTTGCAGCGACAATAATTAAAATGGTACTTGGTACTGGGTCTAAGTTTATGCGTCTAGAAAGCGGAAGAAACAATGCCAGCAATACAATAATGGCGACGTCATTTGTGATAATCATTGAAGAGAAAAAGGAACAGAAGATCAAAGCTGTTTGCAGCGCTTTAGTGTTATTGAAGCGATAAGAAAGCGAAACAATGACTCGCTCTAGTAGTCCGAAATATTGCCAATAATTGACAGTCGTAATTAGGGCAAATAGAGTAACAATGACAGGCCAGTTAATACTGTCGAGGGAAGGGGTTACCTGAAAGCTCGTTGCCAATGCTAGTACAAAAAAAGTTAGCATGATTTTATCTAGCTTCTGGATAAAACCTAGTACACGAGCGATGGTTTCCAAGTTTCTCTCCTAAGCTTGTGGCTGATGGGATGTTACTATTTTTCAATTGCTAAGAAAAAAGAAGATGCCATAAAGCATACGCCACCTAACGCTGTTGTCGCGAGAGAGCCTTCTAACATAATGTGCACAGTGACTATTGAGGGGACAGCCATGAACGCAGAGATCATAAAGAACAAGCAACCCCACAAATTGAACACAGTGATAACTGATGATAGAGTTGTTTTTGGCCAATAGTGCACATGTGCATCGCTTTCAACTACTGCTAAGTACCCTGATACCAGAAAGAGTATCGAGCCAATAAAATCAGGGCCCCAAATAAATATCCAAGCAGTATGGGCTGAAGCAGGAAATATTGCAGCGAATGTGGAAACATTAAAAAGTAGAGTGCCAGCAAATTGCGTAAACGTCGACCAAAATCCAATTCTGTGCGGCTGTATAGCAAACCACTTCCAATCCTTCCAATTCGGTGGAGTATCTACGCTGTCTGTGCCGTTTATGGCTTGCAAATATTGGATGTATGCGGCTGAGGTGAAAAATATCGAGCCATAAAAGAAGATTGTATTAATATCAAAATGTGTTTGAAACGATAGCCACTCCAATTGCAATAAACTAGCAAAAATAAAGTGTGCTGAACCGACTATAAAAAGTATCGCAATGGGTAAGTTGAGTAATACTAAAGGGTTGGCAGTTTCGTGGTGCTCATTGCCTATCAGGTTAAACCCTTTTCTATGACGGCGAGCGTTCCATACTTTAAGCTTCTCTCCCACTAGCAGTTTAAGCTCGACACGAAAACCACGGAAATACTTGTGCTCATGATGTTGGTATTTGTTGTCAAAATGAGGGTAGTGTAATTTCATACTCAGTGAATGCTCATGGCTAGTTGGGAATATAGGTTGTTCAAAAATTGCTTAACACAGGTTACTAAAAAATGACTAATAGATAATGTTATCAACTTCAATGTTCATTTTTATTAAGTTAAGAGAGCTATAATTGTATAGTGGAAAATGTACTACTAAAGGACGTATTTTGGAATCTAGCCCAAGGCAAGTTGCTACTGAGGACGTTGAATCTCCATGTAGGAGACATTGTTGCTTGAATGAAAAAGATGTTTGTTTAGGGTGCTATCGGACTTTAGATGAAATACTTGCTTGGTCTGCATCTCCGCCAGAAAGGAAGGCGGAGATATTAGAATTGTGCCAACAGCGCAGAGAGTCTGCTAGCAACTAGCCCTATTATTCACAAGGTGGACCTAAATGTATGGTAGCAAGCCCGCCTAAAGACGTTTCGCGATACTTCTTATTCATATCTTTACCTGTCTGATACATAGTCTCAATAACCTTGTCGAGAGAGATCAGACATTTGCTGTTGCGCTTTAATGCCATCCTAGAGGCATTAATAGCTTTCATTGCACCCATAGCATTACGTTCAATGCAAGGAACTTGTACTAAACCACCAATTGGATCGCAAGTCATACCAAGCGAGTGCTCCATAGCGATTTCAGCAGCAATACACATCTGCTCATTGCTTCCGCCACACAGGGAGGTTAGGCCAGCTGCAGCCATGGATGAAGAAACGCCAATTTCACCTTGGCATCCAACTTCAGCGCCACTTATCGAGGCGTTAGTTTTGTATAAAATACCAATTGCCCCAGACACGGCGAGGAAGTCTTTAAGCTGTTTAGTATCTAGAGGCTGAATAAACTTGTTGTAGTACATGAGAACCGCTGGGATGACTCCAGCAGCGCCATTAGTTGGGGACGTTACTACCTGTCCACCTGCGGCATTTTCCTCGCTGATTGCAAAGGCAAACAGGTTTACCCAGTCTAGAATCTCCATTGGGTCATTGTTAGCAGAGGAATTCGATTCTAGCCTCTTGAGTAGGTTTGGAGCTCGTCTAACAACACTTAAGCCGCCTTCTAAAATGCCTTCTGTATCAAAACCTCTCTTCATACATAAAGACATGACTTTCCAAATTTTGTCTGCTTTAGATTCTATATCTTGCGCTGATGTAAAGGAGAGCTCGTTTTGTAGAATCATACCACCTAAGCTTAGGCCATTTTGCTCAGCGCTATTCAGCATTTCCTCTGCGGACTTGAAAGGGTATTTAACTTGCACTTCATGTTGGCTACCCTGTGCTTTGAGCTCAGCTTCTGTCGCTATAAATCCACCTCCAGTCGAGTAATAGGTTTCTGAAGCAACTAACTGATTGTCGCCGTTAAACGCTTGAATCGACATGCCATTTTCATGGAGAGGTAGGCTTGTTTTATGGAAAAGAAGGTCAGACTGATAGTTAAATGCAATCTGATGCTGTCCAGATAAAGCAAGTTTTTCTTCGTTAAGCACTGTTTCTAACGCCTTCTTCGCGCTAGTCATTTTTATTGCGTCAGGTTTGTTGCCTAACAACCCGAGAATCACCGCTTTGTCAGTATGGTGGCCTTTGCCCGTGAGGGATAGAGAACCGTACAAATCAACTTGAATGCGTTGAACTTGATTGATTTTGTCGCTGATAAGTTCGGTGAAACTATAACCAATAAGCATTGGGCCATTGGTATGTGAGCTTGAAGGGCCTACACCAATCTTATAGATATCAAATATCGACAGCATAAAGTATACCTTTTCTAGGTTTGCTAGCCTTGATGAGAATATTATAAATTTTAGACTCTTGATATGTGTTTTGCGAAACGTTGCCTAACACTAGGCTTAAAGTCTAACTAAGCTTGTTTCTTTAACGTAATGCGAGTCTTAATTGATTCGATTGTAATAAAAATGAATATCGCCAACTGTCCACCTTCTTTGATGCTATGCATGAGCGCATCTGAGTAGCTGGATGATAGTAGATACTGCCACACAATAGTAAGGTGTAGAGTGGACATAAATAAGGCTAAAGCAATTGCGGCATATAAAATTAGTTTAGCTGTATAGCTAGCAAATACCTCGCTTAGCTCTCTATACAGTCCAAATCCGCCCCTAAAAGCAACGATACCGGCTACCGCTACGAACTTAAGAGCAGGGAAATACCAAGGAACATTGAATACTGCTTCTATCCAGTAGTTAGATTTATATAAGAAAGCGACCATGAAGAGCGCAGATACGAAGACAAGCCCGTTTCTAAGGTCTTTTCTCCAGCGTCTTAGGTTGAAGAAAGCGAAGGCGCTAGTGAGAAGCATCAACTTTTGGATAAAGCTTGTGGTTGACGTGCCTTTGAACAGCATATCTGAATGAAAGCTGTCGAAGTGCATACATAGGTTTAGCACTAAAATGATGCCAACAACGCTAAGCGCGTAGGCACTTATAGTATTTCTATTGATGCCACTTGCTCCATTACTTTTGGCAATGCGCGGGCTGTTTGCGCTAACTCTGATATTTGACTTCATTTTTCAATTTCGACGAATAAGAATTTAAGTGTTAGCAGTTAATACTAAACAGCGAAGATAGGGTGATTTAGCGACACAAAATACCCTAAACATGCGTAAAGTCAATGACGTCTTGGTTGCATATGATATAAGCGCTTGTTTTCTTTATAGTTGAATTCAAGCGCTAATTTGAAGGGGAGTTAATTAGTGGTGTTGATTATAATAGGCCCATTGTTCGACATGGTTGTTGTCATGATCACAAAAAGTTTGCCGTTCGCCATTTGCGTTAGCAAAACTAATAGTGCCACCTTCTTGTACACAATAAATAGTCGCAGATTCTGTTACAGCTGGCTCTCCGGCTACGTGATATTTTTCATCCTGACTAGCACATCCCGATAAAAATAAACTTACTGCTAACCCAGTAAAAACATAGACTTTTTTCATTCGCTCTCCATAGCATTTGTTTCCTATTTTGAAGAAAATTATATAAGAACCTCTAAAAAACATTGCCTTAAGTTTGTTAAAAGATCGATGGTGTCTAAAATTAAAACAAAAGTGAATTTTATCAGTATCGTTTATCACCCAAACTTGTACAGATGTCACTTATATCTGTGCTTTGAAAAGGAATTTCATATGTCGGAAAGCAAGTATCGCTTAGTGACTCGTAGTGATTTTGATGGTTTAGTCTGCGCTGTTCTGCTAAAACAGATTGATTTAATTGATGAAATTCAATTTGTACACCCTAAAGACATGCAGGATGGTCTGGTCGAAATAACAAATAGAGACATAGTGACTAACTTGCCTTTTGTACCTCAGGCTCATCTAGTTTTCGATCATCATTTGTCTGAGAAGCTACGAAACCCGGGTCAACACCGAAATCATATCATTGAACCAGATACGCCTTCAGCGGCGCGCGTTGTATGGAATTATTACGGCGGCTTATCTAAGTTTCCACAAGAGTGGGAAGATATGATGGAGGCAGTAGACAAGGGTGACTCTGCGCAATTTAGTAGAGATGAGGTGTTGGATTCTACTGGGTGGAATCTCTTGAACTTCTTGATGGACGCCAGAACGGGGTTAGGCCGCTTTAAAGAGTTCAAAATTTCAAACTACAAGTTGATGATGGACTTAATTGATTATTGTAAGAACCATAATATTGATGAAATCTTAGCGTTGCCTGACGTGAAAGAGAGAATTGATTTGTATCGTGAGCATGAGAATATGTTTAAACAACAAATACAACGTTGTGCCACGGTGTATGACAATTTGGTTTTGCTCGACCTTACCGACGAAGAAACGATCTACGCTGGAAATCGTTTTATTATTTATGCGCTTTTTCCTCAGTGTAATATTTCAATCCATAAAATTTGGGGCTATCAGAAGCAAAAGATTGTATTTGCAACGGGTAAGTCAATCTTTGATCGAAGCTCGAAGACAAACATTGGCAAGCTAATGCTAAAATACGGTGGCGGAGGCCATAAAGCGGCAGGGACGTGCCAAGTTGAAGTGGCTGATGCTGAGCGTGTTCAGAAAGAGTTAGTTAAGAAAATTACACTCGATGGATAGCTTTAAAGTGGAGCTTTCATCACGGTAATTGTTGAAACGGTATTGTCACAAGTTACTCTGGAAAAACCCTGTTTCTACCTGCCTCTTTCGCTTCGTACATTAAACTGTCAGCCCTGTTTATGATATCTTCTGCACTATCAGAGCCTTCCAATTCAGCAACACCAAATGACGCAGTAATATTACGAATCTGATTGCCCGTTTTTTTGTCTTTAATCGATATGTTTTCTATTAGCTTACGTACGGTTTCAGCAAACTGCTTAGCAACGCTCAATGGTTTATTTGGAATAATTAGAGCAAACTCTTCACCTCCAAAACGATAAGCGCTAATCCCTTCTTTACTCGCTGCTTTTAACCGTTTAGCAACTTGCTGTATCACAGTATCACCAAATAAGTGTCCATATTCATCGTTAAACCCTTTGAAGTGGTCGATGTCAAGCAAAATAAGACACAAGGTTTGTTGTGCGTGGCAGAGAGTAAACAAATCGTCATCGAAAGCTCTCCTGTTATACAAGCCAGATAAGCCGTCGAATAACACATCTTTCTGTAGCTCTGAAAGCTTTCCTTTTAAGCGATTAATCTCGCCACTGGCATCTTGCAAATAATTACTTAAAAATTTTGTAGAGTTTTGTATTTCTTTCGACTCTGACAATAGTTCTTGAACGACCTCCATGATGTCTTCGATGGTCATTCCATCGTCATTCGCTCGCTTAAGGTTCGAGAAACTCTTGTTTATTACTTTAGAAAACTTGGATGTTCCCTTTAGCGTGTCATCCATCGAGCTTCCTGTTTCGGCTAACAGTAACTCTAAGCTCGCTTTCAGCTCTTGGCTATCAGCTTCTGTTCTGCTCGCAATGTAGTTGGTGTAGAGGTCTTGCCCTGTAGCGGGTGGGCAAATGCCATATTTCTCTATGGCTGAATCCATTTCAATATTTAAATTGGGTATGGCTTTGTCGACATAGGTATACCACAAAGCATAATTAGCCGGTGTAACTGGGACATGATTCTTCATCATTAACGGAACGGCTTTTTTTAGGTTTTCAGTGGCTTTTTTATAGTCGTTGTCTGTCATTATTATTAATACTCACTCTTTGACTACCATAAGCCTAGTGGAAATTAGTGTGGCTTTCCGAATAATTGTCAAAAATCTGAAAGCAACCATAAGAACCCTTACTTAATTGTGCTATGTCGAGTAGCTAAGTTTTAGTCACGTAAGGCAAACGTGTTAATGTATGAGTGAGACTAGCTCGCTGCTAAGGATTAACCGTGAATACGATCAATGAGTACCTATCGAAATTTCCAGGAACAGTACTTGATTACCCGTTTGGTGAAGATGTCGAGGTATATAAAGTTAAAGGTAAGATGTTCGCTCTAGTATCAACGTTAGAAGGGCGGCCATATATTACCCTTAAATGTCAGCCGGAAGATGGTGAGGTGCTAACCAGTCAATTTGATGCGATAACTCCAGGCTATCACATTAATAAGCGCCATTGGATTACTGTCTATATGGATAGCTCGGATATAGATGAAAGCCTACTACATGAGTTATGCGAGCGCTCCTATCGACTGGTCGTCAGCAAACTGAAAAAGTCGGAAAGAGCTTCTATCGAGTCTAGTTTCTAGTTTTAAGCACTTGCTTTTTCTTGCTCTAACTTTTGTGCCGCTCTCAACATTGCGTCGATTAGCTCAGCCGCATTAAACTTTTCTAACGCTTCGTGCGCACCTACTTGATGCGCTCTGTCGACACAAATTTCACTAGATAACGAAGTATGTAAGATACAGTAAATGTTTTTCAATTCAGGTGAGTTTTGCACTTCAAATGCCAATTCATAGCCGTCTAAGCCCGGCATTTCGATATCGCTGACGAGCAAATGGATTGCTTTATCAGTTGCAGCTTGGTTTTGCATTAGAGTTAACGCTTCATCACCATTATTGCAGATCTGATAAGGGATATTGATGCCATCTAACGCGTCAGATAGCTGCTTACGAGCGATGGAAGAGTCATCCACCAATAATATGTTCAATGCTTTTAAACGCTCACGCTCAATGTCTGTCAGCATAGGTATATTTGCTGACTCATATTGCGGATAAATTTTAGATAGCAATAGCTCTACATCTAACAATTGAACAATTTTTTCTTCGAAACGGGTGATTCCAGTAACAAATATATTTTTGCCTGCAGTATTTGGGGCGGGTTCTATCGAGCGCCAATTGCATTCAATTATTTTGTCTATTGTTCTAACCATAAACGCAACAATGGTGCGAAGACAGTCAGTAACGATTAGATAGCAATTGTCATATTCTTCAGGCTGTATTGGTCGAAAACCAATAGCCGCGGACATATCGATAACCGGTATCGTCATACCTCGTATAGTAACTGTGCCAATTACGTGGTGATGAGAGTAGGGGATCTGCGTGGTTGGCATGTAAGGAACAATTTCACGGACTTTGAGTGTGCCAATTGCAAATAATTGCTGCTGCAAGTTAAGCGTGAACATCAGCATGCCTTGTGACTGATTCGCTTTACTTGTTGTTTTTGCCATGGAGAGCCTCAAATACGCTAGTAATGTCCTTTAATAATAAACTATTTGTGTATCAGCGTAATCAGATATTTTTTGAGTGAATACTTGATGGCACAGAGATTGTGACGTTTAGCGATTTCTGAAGTAGAATAGCGCGAAATGTAGAAACAGGACTTATCAATGGCACAAACAGCGGCAGCCCTGCATATTTTGGTTAAACATAAAGAGCAGGCTGAAGATATTATTAAGCAACTTAAAAAAGGGGCAAAATTTCAAACCCTAGCGAAGAAATATTCTACTTGCCCTTCAGGTAAAAAAGGAGGAGATTTGGGTGAGTTCCGTCGCGGGCAGATGGTGCCACAATTTGACAAGGTGTGCTTTAGCGGCGAAACGCTTACGCCTCACCTAGTGAAAACCAAATTTGGTTGGCACATAGTTAAGGTTTTGTACCGAACTTAAATTTTTAGAGTGGCAGCACTAGCATATCTAAGTATGTTACTTGCGCTGAGTGCGAAGAGCTGTCCAATTTGGTGCGCATGATGTTTTAAATGTGTATGTTAAATGGTGTATTGAAGCTCTCACTATTCAATAACAACTGCCGTCCCACTTGTAGAAACCATTAACATACCGTTTTTGTTTCCTAGGACTTCGTAATCTATATCCACACCGACAATAGCATTTGCACCTAGCTCGCGAGCTTTTTGCTCGAGCTCTTGAAACGCTATCGTGCGAGCTTTTTCCAACTCTTTCTCATAAGTTCCAGAACGCCCGCCGACGAGGTCTCGAATGCCAGCAAACATGTCTTTAAACATATTTGCCCCCAATATTGCTTCGCCAGCGATAACGCCCTTGTATTGTTTAATTTTTTTGCCTTCAATATGAGGAGTGGTAGTAACTATCATGATTAGTTTTCCTTAGCCAACAGCGCAGTTGGATAGACAAGTACGAAAATAGTTCGATTGAATCGCTATAACAGTGAGCGTTATCTGATTGCAACAAATTAAACTATACATATTCCGGTGGTTTGGGTATACAACAGAGTATATGCGAGCCAGGTTTGAATTTAGAAGGGAGTCTAAAATGGGAGCGCTGAGGTGTTTGTTAGCGGTAACCACACTTTCCGTATTTAGTTTGTGTGCCAACTCTAAAGTTATTGAGTCCACCCATTTAGTCGGGTTTGGCAAAGCAAAATATCCAGAGAATTTCCAACACTTTGACTATGTAAACCCAAATGCTCCCAAATATGGCAAAGTCACCTTTGGGCAGATGGGAACATACGATAACTTCAACCGTTATGCTTCTCGAGGAGTTGCAGCTGCTGCAACGGGAGAGTTATACGATACTCTAATGTTTGGCCCCGCAGACGAAGTTGACTCCTACTACCCGCTTATCGCTGAGAAAGTACGTTACTCTGACGACTTTAAATGGTTAGAAGTGGACATAAACCCCAAAGCACGTTTTCACGATGGTGTTCCTATCACAGCACACGATGTCGAGTTTACCTTTAATAAGTTTATGAAAGAAGGTGTTCCTCAATTTCGCGTATATTACAAAGATATTAAGTCAGTAAAGGCGCTAAATGACAAAACAGCTAGGATCGAAATGGCTGTGCCCAATCGAGAAAAGTTATTTAGCTTTGTTCAAGGAATTCCTGTTTTACCCAAACATTTCTGGAAAGATAAGAACTTTGCTGAACCACTCGATAAACCACCAGTTGGCAGTTCGGCATACAAGATCATTGACTATAAATCCGGGCAAAGTGTCACCTATGGCTTAGTCGATAATTACTGGGCGGAACAGCTCCCTGTTAACGTTGGAAGAAACAACTTTAAGAAGGTGGAATACGACTACTATCGAGATGAAACAGTATTGCTCGAAGCCTTTAAAGCAGGTGAGTTTGACCTTCGCCAAGAGAGCTCTGCAAAATTTTGGGCCAAATCTTATAACGGCGTTAACTTTGATAAAGGTTACATTAAAAAGGAAGAGATCCCACATCATAAACCAGTTGCTACTCAAGGCTTTATTTTCAATATAAAAAGGCCAATTTTCAGTGATCCGAAGGTACGTGAAGCACTTAATTACGTGTTTGATTTTGAGTGGATGAACAAGAACATGTTTTACAACTCCTACGTGCGAACCAGAAGTTACTTTGAAAACTCTGACTATGAAGCGAAAGGGTTACCTTCAAAAGAGGAGCTGGCGATATTAGATCAGTTTAAAGGCAAAATACCAGCGAGAGTGTTTACTGAAGAATATAATCCGCCCAAAACTGATGGAACTGGTCGTATCCGAAAAGAAATGCGCGTTGCTTTTAAGTTGCTAAAAGAAGCAGGTTGGGAGTTAAAAGGTGGTGTGATGACCAACAAGAAATCTGGCGAACCATTTGTCTTTGAGCTGTTAATCTATAGCCCTTCAACCGAGCGTTATGCCATTCCATTGCAAAAGAACTTAAAGCGTCTCGGTATTGAGATGAAGCTTAGAACTGTAGATACCACTCAATATACCAAGCGTTGGAGAGATAGAGACTTTGACATGATTTCGTCTCGCTATTCAGCAATGAACTACCCACGTCCTGATCTTATGATTGTGTGGAACTCTCAGTACTTAGACTCTTCTTATAATCAAGCTGGTGTCACCGACCCAGTTATAGATCAACTCACTCAAGATATCGCGGCGAGTCAGCAAGACCCTCAAAAGTTACTTGCCCTTGGGCGAGCACTAGATAGGGTGCTGCAGTGGAACTTTTATATGATTCCGCAGTGGTATATCAACAAGTACCGAGTTGCTACTTGGGACAAATTTGAGCGTCCGGCCATTATGCCAACATATGATCTTGGTATAGACACATGGTGGGTATCGAAAGAGAAAGCTAAGAAATTACCTGAAAAACGTCAGTAAGAGGTTGTTATGGCGGCTTATATTTTTAGGCGGTTATTGCTTGTAATCCCAACGCTTTGGGCCATTATCACCATTAACTTTTTCATTATACAGATTGCCCCTGGGGGGCCTGTTGAGCAAGCAATAGCTCAATTAGAAGGTCGAAACTCCGGGATAATGGAGCGCTTTGCAGGCGGGGGTAGCAGCGAAGTTGACCTCAGCAAACCAGATGATGCGAAAGCAGGTTATAAAGGTTCGAGAGGGCTTGACCCAGAAGTAGTAGCAGAAATAAAAAAACAGTTTGGTTTTGATAAACCAATCTTAGAGCGCTATTGGGATATGCTGAAAAACTACGCCACATTCAACTTTGGCGAGAGCCTCTTCAAAGGTGGCAATGTAATAGACTTGATTGTTGAGCGTCTTCCAGTGTCTATTTCTCTAGGGCTGTGGAGCACCCTAATTATCTATTTTATCTCAATTCCTTTAGGAGTGATGAAAGCAATTCATCATGGTTCTAGGTTTGATATATGGTCGAGTGCAGTAGTCATTGTTGGATATGCGATCCCCGGTTTTCTATTCGCAATTATCTTGATCATCTTTTTTGCAAGCGGTAACTACTTTAGTTGGTTTCCGCTAAGAGGGTTGGTATCGAGTAACTTTGAGCAGTTAACGTGGTATCAACAGATTGCCGATTATTTTTGGCACCTAACTCTTCCAATCCTTGCCATGGTCATTGGCGGTTTTGCAACGTTGAGTATGCTGACGAAAAACTCTTTCTTGGACGAAATTAACAAGCAATATGTAGTTACAGCGAGAGCAAAAGGATTAGATGAAAGCAGCATTTTATATAAGCATGTGTTTCGAAATGCGATGCTTATCATCATAGCGGGTTTTCCTAGCGCGTTTATCAGTATCTTTTTTACTGGCTCTATGTTGATAGAGGTAATGTTCTCTCTTGAAGGTATAGGGCTTCTTGGATTCGAATCTACGATTCAGCGCGATTATCCCGTTGTTTTTAGTTCCTTGTATATCATGACGTTACTAGGATTAATCCTAAGTATTATTTCTGATCTTACTTATACATGGGTTGATCCTCGTATTGATTTTGAGGCTCGTTAAATATGTTGATAGCTTTGAAAAGGATAATACCAACACGTTTAAAGGAAAAACGCAGTAACCCTTTGAATCAGGCTAGATGGCAACGCTTTCGTGCAAATAAACGGGGCTGGTGGTCTTTATGGTTTTTTGCGGTGCTGTTCTTTATCAGTCTGTTTGCGGAATTTATTGCAAATGATAAACCTTTGTTGGTGGACTACAAAAACGAATGGTATTTCCCTATCTTCCATCAATACCCAGAGACGCAGTTTGGTGGTGAATTTCAAACCGAGGCCGACTATACCGACCCTTATGTCGATGACCTAATTAAAGAGCATGGCTTTATCGTATGGCCACCAATCCGTTTTAGTTATGACACTATCAATTTAGATGTTGTTGGCTCGGTACCTTCACCACCTGATACAACCAATTGGTTAGGGACCGACGATAAAGGTAGAGATGTTCTAGCTAGAATAATCTATGGTTTTAGAATATCTGTACTATTTGGTTTCGTACTGACCATTGTTTCAAGCGTCATTGGTGTCATTGTCGGAGCGACGCAAGGTTACTATGGCGGCTGGCTAGATTTATTGGGTCAAAGGTTTATTGAAGTTTGGTCGGGTATGCCAACACTATTTCTTCTGATTATTTTATCTAGTTTTGTTGAGCCTAACTTCTGGTGGTTACTCGGGATTATGGTTCTATTTAGTTGGATGAGTTTGGTGGGCGTAGTAAGAGCGGAGTTTCTGCGCTGCCGTAATTTTGATTATGTACGAGCGGCTCAGGCCATGGGTGTAAACGATACTCGAATCATGCTACGTCATATGCTTCCAAATGCGATGGTGGCTTCTCTGACTATGATGCCATTTATATTGTCTGGTTCAGTTACGACTCTTACTTCCCTTGATTTCCTTGGTTTCGGGCTGCCGGCTGGCTCTCCGTCTCTGGGTGAGTTACTAGCACAAGGCAAAGCAAATCTGCAGGCTCCATGGTTAGGTATCTCCGCTTTTGTTGTTCTTTCTCTGATGCTGACATTGCTTGTATTTATTGGTGAGGCAGTCCGCGATGCATTCGACCCCCATCACCACGGCAAATAGATAGAGGTAATAAACGTTATGTCGAAACCGGTGCTAACCATCAATGAGCTATCTGTTGGCTTTGGCAGGCAAGGTCAAGTAGAGCAGGTTACAGACAAAGTAAGCTTATCTATAAAAAAGGGAGAGACTTTAGCTCTAGTTGGAGAAAGTGGTTCAGGGAAGTCTGTTACAGCGAATTCAATACTCAAACTTCTACCAAAAACATCCGCTCATTACATGAATGGTAGTATCGAGTTTGATGGCAATGACATGCTGAGTTGCTCAGAGAGAAGACTACGAGGCATTCGCGGTGGTCGTATTGGAATGATCTTTCAAGAGCCGATGGTCTCGCTGAATCCCTTGCATCGAATTGGTAAACAGCTGATTGAAACACTCTCAATCCATAGAGGAATGCGTCAATCTAAAGCAGAAGCGCTAGCGTTAGAGTGGATGAAAAAAGTGGGTATTCGATTCCCAGATAAAAAAATATCCGCTTATCCACACGAGCTTTCTGGAGGTGAGCGCCAACGTGTCATGATTGCTATGGCCTTAATTAATGAACCAGAGCTGCTTATCGCTGATGAGCCCACAACTGCTTTGGATGTATCTGTACAAGCACAAATACTTTGTCTATTAAAGGAGCTGCAGCAAGAGCTTGGAATGGCAATGCTCTTTATTACTCATGACCTGAGTATTGTAAAACGCATAGCGGATCGAGTAGCAGTTATGCAAAGTGGTCAGCTTGTTGAAGTGGGAGCGTGTCAGCAAATATTCCACAATCCAGCTCACCCTTATACAAAACAACTTATAGACTCAGACCCCAAAGGTTTACCAGTAGCAACATGCACGGATGCTCAAGAGCTGTTAAGTGTTGAACAATTGAAGATTTGGTTTCCAATCACAGGAGGTTTGTTTAAGCGTACAATCGGACACATTAAAGCTGTGACTAACATGAGCTTTATGCTTAAAAAGGGTCACTCAATTGGACTAGTTGGTGAGAGTGGATCTGGGAAGTCAACCACCGGCATGGCGATACTTAAGCTAGTATCTTCTGAAGGGGCGATACAGTATAAAGGAACTTCACTACAACCATTAGACAGAAAAGGGATGTTACCTTTCCGAAGCAAGATGCAGGTGGTTTTTCAAGACCCTTTTTCAGCTCTAAACCCGAGAATGTCTGTAGCGCAAGTTATTGGGGAAGGGTTACGCGTTCACTCGGAGCATGATGAACAAACCATAGATGCAATGATATGTGACGCGATGAAGGAAGTTGAATTAGACCCTGATACTCGCCATCGCTATCCAAATGAATTTTCTGGGGGTCAAAGGCAGAGAATTGCAATCGCGCGAGCGTTAGTTCTTAAACCAGAGTTCATATTGTTAGATGAACCGACGTCGTCGTTAGATAGAACGGTGCAGTCACAAGTGTTAGATTTGTTAAAAGAATTGCAGGTTAAATATCAGCTAACTTATTTGTTTATTAGCCATGACTTAAACGTAGTCAAATCCCTTTGCCACTATACGATTGTCATGAGGAATGGAGAGATAATTGAACAGGGTGAAACTCAATCTTTGTTTCAAAATCCAGCACACGATTATACGAAAGAGTTAGTTAGTCTATCAGTGTAATGCTATATCAACTCTTTACTAAGCTAGGTAGCATTTCAACCAGTTTATGTGAGGTGGTTGAAAGTGGCGTCGATTGAGAGCGGAAAATCGATAGCTGATAAAACACGTCGTTAACAGGCAGCTTAACCAATTCACCCGTTTCCAAATATGGCTCTACATAATCTTTTGGAGCAATAGTGAATGCCAACTGTCCCAAGGCAAGGTCGATACAGCATTGGATATTATCGATTTCTTGAATCGCATGTGTTGTTGGGTCTGGGAACTGAGTGATAATTTTCTGCAGATGCCACTTCAATGTACTAGGTATTGCCCAGTTGCAATGTTTTTCAACGTCCTGCTCAGCTGAACGAACACAAACCAATGGAATGTTTGTCAGTGGAGAAGATATTAGGCTGTCACAGTTTATCGTTTGTTCACGACCCGAAATACTACTAATAAAAAAGTCTATTTCGTTCTTCGCTGTCATTTCGTTGAGTGTTTCACAGCTACCTGATGTTAAAAACAGAGAAAGGTCTGGTATTTTCGAATAGGCACCTCTGGTTAACTTACTGCACAACCATTGAGGGACAAGGGAGTCTATACCGATTCTAACCTCTTGATTGTTGATTTTGTAAATGTTTTCAGCGCGCTCTTGAAACTTTATTGCAGAAGAAAATAAATCGACGGCATATGAATACAAGTTGGTTGCAGCAGGGCTAGGCTTTAGCTCGCGCGTATGTCGATAGAATAATGTTAAACCAAGGTAGTTCTCTAACTTTTGTAGATGTTTAGTCATAGCTGACTGAGATATGTTGCATCGAGACGCTGCGTTAGAAATACTTTTTAATTCATAGATAGAAATAAAAGACTCTAAGTGACGCATTGCAAGGTTATCAATAACTCTGGTGCTCATATAAACTATATAAATATAAGTAAGGCTTTGGATGGATAATATCACTTACTATTTAACGCATAGAGTTATAAATCTATTACCTTTTGGAATAAGTCTATAGTTACAATAAGATAAGATAAAACCGATTTATATTAGGTTAAAGTTTAAACAATTAAACTAGAAAGCTAAGGTTGTCAAAATATTATAAACAGAGTGCATAATGACTCTATTTAAATACACAACTTGTTAACAATAGAAGCTATCTGCCAATATTTTCATTGATGAAATGATTTTTTTACTATTTAGTGATAGAGGGTTATTGGTTAAGGTATAGACAGAAATCGTAAACTCTTCGAACCCTTGTGGAGTCAAGTCAATAAGGCTACCTTCGTCAATCTCTTTTTGTACCAAATGTCTAGGTACAACAGTAACAGCAGCTCCCTGTCTCGCTAGCTGAAGACGAATATCAGTGCTATTAATGCGGTAGGTCACACAGCCATTTTCTAGCAGCGTATTGTAAAAGTCATGCCAACGAGACCTTTTAGCATTGTCACCGCCAATTTCACTTACAGTTGCCCATGGGTAATACTGTGGATCGTTGCCTTCTTCGTAAAATGGAGCATTCGGAGAGACAACATGAGCAATAGGAACTTTATAGAACTCTTTAACACTAATCTTATCCATATTAGAAAAGTAGTGTTGAGCTTCCTCATAGCATAGCAAAAAGTCTACTTCACGATTTAGCAATAGCGCGTTTAGTTCAGGTAGATTACCATCTGTAATGCTGAGTTTTAGCTTAGAAAATTCATTGGGAAACAATTTGGTAAGAAAGTGGCCGAACTGATTTGATAGTATTTTACCCATGCCAATTCGAACTTCTCCTAGCTGAGAAGATTTTATGCTTTCAATGCGTTTTTCTACACTATTTGCAGCTCGAATGAGCTCTACACATTCATCGTATAAAAGCTGTGCAGGCTCGCTAGGGTGAACATTTTGTGTGTCACGGTGAAAAAGAGGCAAGCCGAAGTTTTTTTCTAACGTTTGGATACTTTTTGTAATTGTAGGCTGAGATACGTTGCATGCTTTCGCCGCTTGCGAAAGGCTTTGGGTTTCGTAAACTTTGAGGAAGTATCGTACGTGGTTGATATTGATGTTTGCGGACTTTGTAAGCTTTGACATGCAGAAACTACTCTTTTACCTTCCAACTACAAATGATATTTGTGTGAATACATTTGGCATTCATTTTGTAAGCAACTGTTCTATATGGAAAAATACAAATGGAGGTTTGTATAAAACGCATACAGAATGGTGGGTTAAAACGCGCACACTATAAATTGAATTATTTATTATGTCTATTGGTTTCGAGTGTCAAATAGCTAGTTACGAGACGGTGTTCAGCGGATGCATAACTCGGTATAACCAGTAGAATCATCCATTTCTCGGTCAAACTCCAAACACTCATACTTAAATAATACAAGTTCAGCCGTTGTATCGATAATCGTCCCTTCAAGTAAATGTCCGCCTAGCACGTTCCCTTGCTCATCAGCACAAGAAATATGAATATGCTGATGGTTCGGAGTTAATGTACCCATGATAGAAACGATCTCGAATGGAGCATTCAAGGATAGAGTATCAATAGATCCTGCTAACCGCAGGGAAAGGTGAGATACACAACCTACACATGACGCAATATTCCCAGCTTTGATATCGTGTAGAGCCACTAACTTTGCTATTTCTTTCTTCAAATCAGCCCCTTCAGTAAGGCGGATGGCGAGTGGGGTAATCATGATAATTGACCTGCAAGATTATATTGGGTGCCGATTGTATTGTTTTGTGAAAAGTATGTAAATTGCCCTCAATACGAGTAGTTGTTTGCTTGATGTACATTTGTTGCACTTACTAACACTAAATCTTGTAAGGCTAAACAAAAACTTGGAGCATTAGCCAACTTCTCTTAGTTTGCCATTTCTTATATGCAGATCTTTTTGTATTATTCTGCTCTTTCCTTTTTAATCTATCGAAGTAACAGATGTCTGCATTGCCTCATAATGTTAGTAAAGCCCAAGTTCTTATCGCAGATGAATCTCCATTGGTTGTGGCTAACCTCAAAATTTTGTTACGAGAGATGGGTTTCAGTGACCGTCTAGTTTGTGTTGCTAAAGACCGCAGCAACGTTATCTCTTCTTTACGCAAGTATTCGATAGATTTGTTTATTTGCGATGCTCATTTTTGTCAAAACGCAGCTGGGGCTTCAATCTTAACTGAAGCAAAAGAGAGAAACCTTATTAGCCCCTCGTGCATTTTATTTATCCTCACTAGTGAAACAGACAGCGAGCATCTCAGAACAATCGTTGATGCAGGAGCGGATGACTATGCGACTAAGCCATACTCATTATTTGGTTTAAAGCGACAGTTAAAGAGTGTTTGTCAAAAAAAGCTGTCGTTAAAGAGTTTGTATCAACTGGATAAAACGAAATCGACCAAAGAAATAGAAGAAAAGTTTACTCATTTTTGTCAACTTGTCCCTGAGCAAACAGAAGAGATAGATAAAATTAAAGGCGACTATTACATTTCTATTAATGACTATCGCCTTGCGTTGGTACATTTCAAAAAAAGTAGCCTTAAATACTCAATGCCTTGGCCCTATGTTGGTTTGGCAACATGCCTAATACAGTTAGGGGATTATGGGAGAGCTGAGAGTTACCTAAATGAGACGATAGACAGTTTTGGCACTTCAAGTCCTAAAATATTGGATACGCTCGCGCATGTCCGGTTACTTAAAGGAAATGTCGAAGGCGCAATACTCTGTTTGAATAAAGCTGACGACATTGCAAAGGGGAATCGGGATAGGCTTCGTTGCCTTACAACTCTCTATGAGTCATCGAATATTATAGATCGCGCGTTTCAAGCGTCTCAGCTTGTTGCGCAGCTCGCTTATCAGGGACAAAAGGAACAAGTATCTGAACAAATCGATACGTTGCGACTACAGGTGCAGCTGGAGTCGTCCGGTAGCCTTTGGGACTCCTCATTGATAGAAAAGCAAGCTCGAGCAATTGAGAAAACTGCACGGTTTGATAATGACAAACTTTCGTTAATTCTATTAAAAGCGCATATCACGCTATTAAATAAAGATCATCGTACTTTGCGCTCTCTTTTTAGTGCGTTGTTGAAGGGGTTAGATCGACTTGACGCGTCCAACTGTTGGTATTTGCTCAATTTACTTTTTTGGGCTCATGACGATTATTGGTTTAAGAGAGTGGCAGCTCACTATAATTTTCTCATTGGCAGCAATAAAAAAACACGACTTATAGATGTCTGCGAAATCCTGCGAAGAGACTCCTTAGTTAAACAGCTTGAGAAACGACAAGAATTACTAGAGACTGCGTTGTCTGAAGTTCGACAATCTAAAACTGATAGTACATATAAAGCAGTTTTATCTGCGATTGAATTAACAGCTAATCGCCCGTATTGTGTACCATCAGCTTTGTTAGCAATAGAACTGATGTCTGAGCACTTTCCAAAAGATGTTCCGCGTCAGTCGTTGCGAAAGGTTATTACCAACTCTGAACAGTTAATAGCCTATTCAATTAGCTTAAGAAACTCGGATAAAGAAAAAACGCTGTCCTTGTTAAAGCAAGTTAAACAGAAATTTAATCAATTAGTTAGTGTTACAGAGTAATGAATAGCGATACAGAAAATTACGCAGATGAAAATCAAGAGATTGAAATCGAGGCGTCAGCGATAGAGGTTCTTAGCCAACCAATAGAGTTGTACAAATTGCTTAAAGTCGCAAACCTTGTGAGTGGCGGGGGAGAAGCAAAGTACGCAATCGCCGAGGGCTATGTCGCGGTTAACGGTGAGTTAGAAACCCGCAAAAGAAGAAAAATGTACGATGGCGACTTTTTCGAATTCAACCAAGAGTTTTATGTCGTAATACTCAATGAAAATTCGTCAACGGAAGCAAATAGCAGCTTTGAAAGCGAGTTGATTGAAAGTGAAAACACAGAAGTCCAACATAGCCCAAAACAGCCAGAAAAGCGTAAACCCGAAAATAAAGGCAAATCCCAAGGACGCCGCAATTTGGACTTCCTCGGTTAAATTGAAGTAATTCGTCAAATTGAATCAAGCAGCCGAACATTACACAGTCGGTGGAAAGTCTACGGTTACTTTGTTAGTTCATCAATAATAGGGCAGTCGGCGTTGGTGTCACCAGGACAAGCGTCGACCCACTGACTGAGTTGGTCGCGTATTTCGGTTAGCTGCCTCAGTTTAAGATCTATCTCTTCAAGTTTCTCTTTCGCTCGTTGCTTCACTTCGCTGCTCTTACGCGTAGGGTTGTTGGCGAGCTGTACAAATTCTTTGCATTCAGCTAATGAGAATCCTGCACTTTTAGCACGAGCGACGAGGTTCAATTCTTGGATATGCGTATCACTATATTCACGATACCCAGAATCAGAGCGATAAGGCGGTGTAATCACTCCTTTTTCTTCATAAAGCCGAATTGACTTGCTTGAAAGGCCAGTTAGCTTGGAAGCTGTACCGATATTCATTTGTGTCCCCTGCGGCAACGACATCTTCATTTGGCTCATTGTAACTTGTTAGATAAAAAAGTGTAGTGCTTACCGATCTTAGATGCGAGTGTGGGTGTTTTGCTTAAATACAGAAGCGAACTTTACCGTACAGATATAATATTTTTAAGTGACTAAAAAAATCCTTGTTTGTTTTAGATCAACGAAGAGTGGGGAGTAACATAAAATTCCA
Organism: Vibrio marisflavi CECT 7928; assembly: GCF_921294215.1. Classification (GTDB taxonomy): domain Bacteria; phylum Pseudomonadota; class Gammaproteobacteria; order Enterobacterales; family Vibrionaceae; genus Vibrio; species Vibrio marisflavi. The sequence goes on along the minus strand of NZ_CAKLDM010000001.1, from coordinate 893,716 downwards.
TAAAATATTATTGAAAGATTCAAATATTATTGAATAATGGTTTTACATACGGTGGAGCCATGCCACACCGTCATTCTATAAAAATTGAGGATACGTATCTTATGTCTAACTCTTATGTTTTAGTCATCAACTCAGGTAGCTCTTCTTTAAAGTTTGCCATTATTGATTCTGTTTCTGGCGACGCTATTGTTTCTGGTTTAGGAGAGTGTTTTGGTTTGCCTGAGGCGACGATTAGCTGGAAGTTTAATGGAGAAAAGACGCAAGAAGCGATTGAAGCGCAGGGAAATCACCATCAACATGCGATTAAACGACTGGTTACTTTGATTGAGTCATTAGGTTTTACCAATGATATAGTTGCAGTCGGCCACCGAGTTGTACACGGTGGAGAGAAATTCACGTCGACAGTTAAAATCGACAATCAAGTCCTCACTGAAATTGAACGATTGTCTGACTTAGCGCCTTTGCATAACCCAGCGGGAGCAAAAGGTATTGAAGCTGCAATCGAAGCTTTTCCTAACTTACCTCAGTTCGCTGTTTTTGATACAGCATTCCATCAAACGATGCCTACAAAAGCATTTACTGCAGGTATCGATAAAGACCTATATACAGAATACGGTATCCGTCGCTACGGCTTCCACGGCACCAGCCATTTCTACGTTAGTCGTCAAGCGGCCAAGATCCTAGATATCCCAGTGGAAAAATCGGGCTTCATTACAGTTCACCTAGGTAATGGAGCTTCTGTTTGTGCGGTACAAAATGGTAAGTCTAAAGATACATCAATGGGCTTCACCCCGCTTGCTGGTTTGATGATGGGTACACGCTCTGGTGATATTGACCCAGGCATTCTTGAGTTTCTAATGAAGAAAGGTTGGAGCCAAGATCAAGTCTTCGACATGCTAAACAAAAAGTCTGGCTTCCTTGGCGTATCTCACATTACTTCGGATGCTCGAGGCATACTAGAAGCGATGGAACAAGGCCATGAAGACGCTAAACTTGCATTTGAGGTCTTCACTTACCGAGTTGCTAAATACATTGCATCTTATTTGATTCCACTAACAAGCCTAGATGCTATCGTATTTACTGGTGGTATTGGTGAGAACTCAAATATCATTCGCGAAGAAATCCTAAACAATCTTTCGCTATTAGGCTTCGTTGTTGATTCAGAAGGCAATGACAAAGCACGCTTTGGTAACGAAGGTATTATCGCTCGTTCTGAGTTGTTAGGCGCTGTTGCTATGGTTGTGCCAACTAACGAAGAGCTAGTTATTGCACGAGAGTGTGTTGAGCGCTTGTAACTTAAAATACTAATCGTTTGATATCCAACCAAAGCCCAAACATCATTGCTTGGGCTTTGTTATTTTTGCGCTAGACTCAAGTTGATTTAGTGGACTCTAAATCCTTGTGTTACTCTTATTTCATTACCTTATCAACGACCTAACTTCTAAGCCATGGCTATACTGGAACAACATACCTACACATTTGGCCATTGGCGAATTGACCTCAATGAACGAAAACTTTTCAAGGAAAGTAAGCCCGTTGTTTTAACTGATAGAGCATTCGATGTTTTGCACCAGTTAGTTGCAGCAAAAGGCAACTTAGTGACAAAGGATGAACTGCTTGAGCTCGTTTGGCGAGGTGTTGTTGTAGAGGAAAATAGCCTGCAAGCCCAAATTTCTGCTATTCGGAAAGCTCTTGGCACTGATAGGGCGATGCTTGTTACTGAGTTTGGTCGAGGCTACCGGTTTTTATCAGTATCGAATGCACTTGAAGACAACGCTGTAAAGTCATGTGAACTGCCAATATCTCAACATGAGCAAACAACGCTAATCGGTCGTAATCGAGCAACCTACGAGCTGGAAACACTAGTTAAGAACTACGATTTAGTTACTGTAACTGGCACGGGTGGAATAGGAAAAACTAGCTTAGTGATTGCTGTCAAGAAGTTGCTGGAAGAATCGCAAACTTTAGTATGGCTAGTCGAGTTAGCTTCGTTAGCTGATGACAGGATGCTAAAACTAGCTATTGCGAATTGCTTTAACTTAGACAGCGATATCGATCAGGCCTCGTCAGGCGACCTACGAGCCATTAGTAGGCTGCAAGGAGTATTGATTCTAGATAATTGCGAGCACCTCATTGATGGAGTTGCGAGGTTGGTTGATCTGCTTAGAGGTATCGCACCCAACCTAAAAATAGTGACTACCAGCCAAGAAGCGTTGCGTGTTAGCGGTGAGCAACTTTATAAGCTTAGCCCTCTGGATGAAACACCAGCTGCAGCTCTATTCTTAGCCCGTAGCAGAGCGATTAAGCACGATTTCTCTCCATCAGAAGAAGACCAAGCGACTATAGCCGCCATTTGCTGTCGCTTAGATGGCTTACCTCTAGCAATTGAATTGGCAGCCGCAAGGCTAACTTCTGAAACGGTATCTGAAATTCATGAAGGCTTGTCTGAACGATTCAACTGCCTTGTTACAGGGAAGAGAACGTCGCTTGCTAGGCATCGCACATTGTTCGCCACCATTGAGTGGTCATATAACTTGCTAACAACTGAAGAGAAGCAGTTTTTTCAAAGGCTTTCTATTTTTGCCAAAAAGTTTAATAAAAATTTGGCAGGCGAGTTGTTTGCGCGTTTTAACTTAACCAAGTGGCAAATTTCTAACCTCTTACATGGTTTAGTTGAAAAATCACTTTTGCAAACGGAGACAGTAGCTAATCAAACGCGGTACTTTTTCTTAGAAAGCATTCGATGTTACTCAATGGACCTATTACAAGACACTGGTGAACTAGAATGTTTGCGTCGAGAGCTCGCTGAAGTGTGCTGCAACGAAACAGAAAAAGCATCGATAGAGTCATTGAAGCTACCTTCGAAGGTGTGGCAAGAAAAGCACAGTATATTGCTAGCAGAGATACGCTCGACACTGGATTGGTCATTACATCGCCCTGAGCATTTACACCTCGGCGTTCAGCTTCTAGAACATGCGACGCCTTTTTGGATTACTTTTTCTCTTTACGACGAATGCCGACACTATATTGAGCCACTTCTCGATAAAAATATTACTATTTCCGAGCTTCAAGAAATGTACTTAAATTCTTCGCTTGGAAAATCGTTGTCATGGAGTAAAGGCCCAATTGTAAAAACAGGGCAATGTTGGCATAAAGCGCTAGAGTCGGCTGAAAAGTTTGAGGATAAAGAAACTCAGCTACAAGCTTGTTATGGGTTGTGGCTATACTATTTGCGCTCAGGGGACATTCAGCGGTCGCTCGATTACGCTGATTTGATGACTAAAAAAGCTGACTTATTCAATGACCGTGATGCTTTAGAAACGGCTAAACGGATTCAAGGCTCGTCTTCGTTGTTTTTAGGCGAACTTGAACAGGCCCAACAGCGGTTATCGCAGTCTGTTGAATACTTCTCCAAAAGCCGTTCTTCTTTACCGTATAGGTTCGGGCTTGACCAACTCGTCGCTGCTCAAGCATTCCTATCACGAACTCTTTGGGTGTTAGGACAAACAGTTGCAGCAAAACAACTGGCATCAGATAGCGTATCAAGGGCAAAGGAGTTAGATCATATCAGCTCTCTATGCTGTGCTTTGGCAGAAGGTGAGTGTGCTGTTGCTTCGTTGAACAAAGACTATTCCAGCTTACGAAGCTTAGCACTAGAGCTTAAAGAAACGTCTTCAAATTCAAACTTAGCGTTTTGGAAAGCTTATGCTGATATATATTTGATTTGGGAAAGCGTTAGAGGTAATCAGCATTCAGCTGATTTGGCTCTAGTAGCAGACAAGCTCAACTCGATTAAATTGAGCAACCTACACTGGTCCTATACCACACTCATAGTTGAGATATGGTCAGAGCTAAACTATAAAGATCAGCTCGAAGCAACTTTGCTTACTGACAACCAATTAATGGATCAATACTGGGCAGCGTCAATGTTTCTTGGTATTCAAGCTTCTTGTTTACTAACCAAAGGCGATCTTAACTTGATGAGGGACAAGCTAAATGTTGCGGTTGATGTTGCTGAGGAGCAAGGGGCAAAAGCTCTTTTACTTCGTGCTTTGATAAGCCAGTATCATTCAATGCATGAGCAAGTAGAGAGCGAGGCCGTTTTGCAAAAGATAGAACAATGTTTAGAGTCAGTCGATGCAGACAAGCAAAACCAATACGTTCTAGAGGCTCATAAGATATTGGCTCAGAGAAAAGGTTGAAGAGTAAAATTTCAGACGTCTGAATTCTGTATCAAAAGATTTAAGATGAGAACTATGTCAACATATCGATAAAGTAACACTTCCGAGTATTGAAATGTCAAAAAATCATCGTTTAGTTCCTGTCCTAATGTATTTTCTGATCGCATTTGGCGGCATTGTAGTCGATATCATTGTGCCTTCACTACCTTCTATTCAAAAGGCCTTTGCTTCGACGGAAGTGCTGACGCAATGGGCGTTTACTGCTGCAATGATTGGTTTTGGTGTTGGGCAGTTTTTTGCGGGTTTCATTGTCGATGCACTTGGTCGCAAAAAACCGATGTTGATTGGCGGAGCCTTATTGGTCGCATCTCTTTTTCTAACCACCACTGTACCCTCTATACAATTAGTTATCTTATTGCGAGTTATTCAAGGTTTGTCAGTGTCTCTAGTATGCGTAGGTGGCCGAGCGGTAATAAAGGACATATATCATGGCGAAGAATACTTAAAGGCTGTTAACTGGATAACCATTTCATTTGCTGTAGGGATAACAATGTCACCTTTTGTCGGAGCCTATATTCAGGATATGTTTGGCTGGCAAATGGTCTTTGAGGCGGTCGGAGCGTGTGTATTTATTGGTACGTTATTGCTGTCAGTGACTTATAAAGAAACTCATACTAACCAGCAGCCAATTAGGTACACCACAATAAAAAGCAACTTAGCCGAGATGTTTTCTGATAGCCGTTTTTTGCGCTCTGCAATAATCTGCGGAGTTTTCTACAGCATTCTGCCTGCATTCAACACAGTCTCGCCATTTTTGGTTCAGAATCAATTGGGCTACAGTCCAGTATTCTATGGCTATATAGCGCTTTTCTTAGCGGCTTGTTGGCTACTGGGTAACTCAATGAACATCATTCTTTTTCGAGTTTCCGCTGCTACAAAAACGACGGTATCCTTATCTGCTTCTTTCATTGCGACGTTAATTAGTGCGATATATCTGTGGCTAAATGGATTGAACTTATATGTGTTTGTAGCACCTGTAGCTGTCATTATATCCTCGTTAGGAATGTTATTCCCTCTGTACCTTGGCCGTGCACTCGCACCGTTTAACCATATAGCCGGTGTAGCAAATGCAACTGTGTTTTCAGGTAGTTGGATAGCGACAGCGATAATATCGTTTGCTGCATCATCACTGCCGTCTACTTCTGCAGAACCTTTGCTTATTATGTACTTGGTACTTATTGTGTTTGTACTAGCGATCAAAGGAAATGTAGCTAAGTAGTACTCGCTATTTTTGTACGGCGCTATATTTGTTCATTGAACTATAGCGCTGTTTTGGAGCCGATCCGGTAGTGTTATTCCATATTTGTCTAGGCCTTCTTGGTCAACATGGATATCTAGTTTGATTCCAAATCATCGTGTGCTCTGAACTAAGTTGTCGGTATGTATCCATGTAGATCAAATCAATATGGTATTTATCGCTAACGACGTTTTTTAACCCTCGACTTGCCTTTGTACCCAAATCATGCCTTCATGATAGCTCGCAATGAATAAAATATTTTTTCCATTGAGACCGGAGCTGAAAATCAAGCTTGATAGGAGCAATGCAAATATTGATAGCTTCATACAGTACTCTCTAATTCCTCTGGCCAATCCGAAAATAGAATTAGAGATTGCTATTAGTGGGCTAATTGAGCAGTAAAGAGCCTGTAGGTAAGCGAGTAAGTAAGTTTGCTTATATTGCTGAGCGGCAGATTAAACGTGAAACATAAGGAATTGGATTATGGATGAGTTGAATCAATTGATTGGTGTTGCGCGGCGTAAAGCGGACCTTGATAAGGTTACGTCGTGGTCAGCTGGCTCACAAACTTACTTACAGGAAATCAAAAACGAAGTTGATGAAGTCGTTGAAGAAATTGAAAAAAAAAGGCTATGTTTCCTAGAAGACGAGTTGGCAGATGTTCTATGGGATTACGTCAATTCACTTATAGCGTTAGAGCAGGAAAAAGGCGTTTGTATTGACTCGGTTTTGCGTCGAGCGTGCAGAAAATATGAGGAAAGAGTGTCTGCATTGGAATCTGGAATTGCTTGGGACAACGTTAAGCAAAAACAAAAACAGCGACTAATAGAAGAGCACGCTAAAGCTGAATAGAGAAGCACCTTTCGTTATGTATTTTTATTAAAAGTAGAAGGTTCGATATGAAAGTCATTGGCTTATTGGGCGGCATGAGCTGGGAGTCTACGGCTCTTTATTACCAGCTTATTAATAGAGAAGTTAACCAGCGACTCGGTGGGCTTAATTCTGCGAAAATTGTTATGTTTAGCGTTAATTTTGCTCAAATTGAGCGTCTACAAAGTCAGCATAAGTGGAAAGAAGCCGCGTTACTGCTCTCTGGAGCGGCAAAGTCGCTACAAAGTGCTGGTGCTGATTTCATCTTGATATGCACCAATACAATGCACTTGGTCGCAGACGATATACAAAAATCCGTTGATATTCCTATCTTACATATTGTGGATGCGGTGGCTGCGCGTTTGCAAGAAGGGGACGTGGATACCGTGGGTTTACTTGGCACACAATTCACGATGGAGAAACCGTTTTACAAAGAACGCTTGAAAGACAAACATAATATAGATGTTGTGATTCCTAAAAAGAGTAGTCGTGAATATGTTCATAAGGTGATTTACGAGCAGCTGTGTCATGGAGTTGTATCTGACGATTCTCGACGTGGCTACATAAACGTGTTGGATGAACTAAAGCAAAATGGTGCACAAGGTGTGATATTGGGATGCACCGAGATTGGTATGCTTATCAATTCTACTCATAGCGATTTGCCGATTTGCGATAGTACAGAATGTCATGCTCAATATGCAGCTCAGAGTTCACTAAAAGGGCTGCTGTCATAGTAGCGCTATATTTGACTAATATTATAAGCGATATAACTCTCTTGCTTGAGGAGTAAAAATATTGTTCAAAAAATTATTTTTCTTGAGTAGTTCATTGGTGTTGCTAGCTGGATGTGCAACGCCAAAAACCGTAAACAAAGATAATATCGTAGGTTCATGGAAATGTGATTATTCATTTCAACAGGGGCAAAATGATGTCACCGTTCACTCCAATGAAGTGTTTAGGTTGGATGGAACAGCAAGTACTTTAGGAGTGATTAGAACTACCCCCATCGCTGGAGAAACGCCGCAAGAGTACTCTTTCTCCGGAGAAGCGCTGTGGCAAATTAACGGTGACCTTTTAACGTTAAATGTTGTGGATATGCAAACTATGGAGTCGAACAAAACTAGCTTCGAAGGCAACAATATCCATAATATGTTTAAAAGCGAGTCAAAAGAAGAGTATCAAATACTCACCTTAACCAATGATAAACTCACCCTGAGACATCAAATGCGGGATTTTGTCTACCATTGCAGCAAAAACGAATAGGGCCAAAACTAGTGTGTTCATGACCGTGGCCCAACCAAAGTGAGTTATCCTAAGTTCAGCTTTATTAGTTTCTCATACACAAAATTAGTGCGGCAGCAAACACTAGTAGTACCGACATGATAAAGAACACGTCGTTATAAGCCATGATAGCCGCATTTGCTTGCATCGTATTGAGTAAGTCAGCTTTTGCTTGCAACGAAGCTGTTGATGCTGGGCTTCCCGCGTGCATAAAGTAGCTTTGTAGTTGGTTGAGTTTTGCCCAACCTGCTTCGCTTGTAGAAGACAAAGTAGATTCAATTCGATCTAAGTGCAGAGTGGTTCTGTTTTGTAGTAACGTGGAAATTGCTGCAATACCTATCGCCCCACCAAGGTTTCTCATGACATTGGTAATAGAGGACGCATCTGGGCTGTCTTTGAGTTTTATATTTTTCAAAGAAAGCAATGAAATTGGAACAATGATGAATGGCTGGCCTAGTGCTCTAAGAACCATCGATACTATCATCTGTTGCCCAGCGTATTCAGCGGTCATATGAGTGTTTACATAACAGCTGATACCAAAGATTACAAAACCAAATGCCACTAAGTAAGTCGACTTAATATACTTGGTGATTTTAGGTAATAGCGGGAAAATCAGTAGCTGAGGTAATCCCATCCACATGAGTACAGTACCAATTTGTAAAGAGTTGTAGTTCTGAACCTGCGTTAAATACATTGGTATCACGTAGATCGAACCATACATCGCCATACCCAATATCAAAAATGCAATCCCTGAGGCAGCAAACTGCGGGTCACGCATCAGCTTAAGATTGACCAGAGGCTTTTCTCTCTGTAGTTCAATAATCACAAAATAAATCAAGCTAATAGCAGAGATGATGCTGAGTGTGACGATAAAGCTAGAGCTAAACCATTGGTCATCATTGCCTTGTTCTAAAACTACCTCTAAGCAGCCTAAGCCAAGTGCCATGGTTAATATGCCCAACCAGTCTCCGGATTTTAAACTATCATAGTCGATGTCTTTTTTGTCTAGTCCATAGCAAATCATTGCGATAACAGCGAAAGCTGGAGGAATATTGATGTAAAAAATGTAGTGCCATGACAACACTTCGGTTAACCAGCCACCTAAAGTAGGGCCAATTGATGGCGCAAACGTAGCTGCGACACCAAATAATGCCATGCCAGTTGCGCGTCTTTCCAAAGGCAAGATTTGAGTGATCAGTGAGAAGGCCAACGGTATAAGTGCGCCACCACTGAACCCTTGTATTGCACGAAAGACAATAATGGAGTTTAGGTTCCACGAAAGGGAACACAAAAACGAGGAGAGCGCAAAGAATGCAGTTGTCCACGCAAGGTAACGTCTTTCACCGAGTGATTTAGCAAACCAAGCACTGAGTGGAATAGCGATCATCTCTGCGACAAGGTACGAAGTGGAAATCCAAGAGCTTTGATCAAGTGTCGCAGACAACGCTCCTTGGATAGCACTCAGTGAGGAATTAGTGATCTGGATATCTAAGATTGCCATGAAGGCACCTAACAGCCCTCCAAACAGCGCAATCCAATCACGCGTTGTCACCACTTTGTTTGGGTTGCTGTCACCTACAGGAATAACCACTTCCATGAGATTAGCCTCTAGTGTCGACAGTTGCAGTGACAGAGAGTCCCGGTACTAAACGGCCGTTAAGTGCTTCTGGGTTTACAATATCGATTTTAACCGGTACTCGCTGAACGATTTTTGTAAAGTTGCCAGTTGCATTTTCTGGTGGAAGTAAGGCGAATTGAGCACCAGTACCTGGCGAGAAGCTATCTACTACCCCTTGTAATGGTTTGTCTGGATAAGCATCAAGGATAATTTTTACTTTCTGGCCTTTCTTTATGTGACTAATTTGCGTTTCTTTGAAGTTCGCTACTAACCAAACATTTTGCGTTGGCACCAAGCTAAGTAATGGTGTTCCAGATTGAACTAGCATACCTACCCTTAAGCTGCGATTACCTACCACGCCACTGACAGGAGCGTACACTTTCGTATAGCTTAGGTTTAATTTAGCTTGGTTAACTTCTGCCTTAGCTTCTTCAACTGTCGCTTGAGCTTCAGTAATTTGAGTATTAATTACCGCAATTTCATCGGTGGCTGCTTTGTAGTTAGCTTTCGCCTCATTAACATTAGCTAGTGTCACTTTTTGTTGAGAAATGTCGGTATCCAACTCATTTTGAGAAGCGTAGTTTTTCTTCTTTAAACTGCGAACACGATTCACTTCTTGAGTGGCAAGTTTGTACTGGGCTTGAGCTGCGGCAATTTGGCTAGCAGCTTGGTTAATCTTGCTATTTTGCAGATTTTTCTCAGCAACAAGGTTTTGCACGTTCGCTTCACTTTCGGCTAAGTTGCCTTGTGCTTTATTTAGGGCTTGGACGTAATCTCTATCATCTATTTGGACAAGTAGCTGTCCAGCTTTTACATGCTCGTTGTCTTTAACAAATGACTTAACAATGTAGCCAGAAACTTTTGGGCTGATAGTGGTTACGTTGCTTTGCAAGTATGCGTTATCTGTAGATTGAAAATATTGTGCGTAACTAAACCAATAGATAGTCGCAGCAACACCTACGAATGCAATCAATGCAGTGGCGGTCAGCAGCGCTTTGTTTTTTTTCTTTACGGGCTGCGTAGTTGCGCAACTTTCAGCAATTTCTTGTTTTGAATTGTCTGGGTTTGTATTGTTCATAAGAATGACCAGAAACACTTGTTTACATATTAAAGTGAATTGTAAATGAATTTGATTGGATGATAAGATAGGAAAAAAGGGAAACACTGTTGCAAAAATATGCCTAATAATACAAAGAATACTTCGTCCATGGATCTCAATGCCGTCTTGGTATTCAGTTATGTTGTTGAGTATGCAAGTTTTACTCAGGCTGCGAGTGCGTTAGATATGACTAAGTCGACAGTCAGCAGGAAAATAGACGAGTTGGAGAGGCATTTAGGCGTGAGGCTGATCACTCGATCCACTCGAAGTTTGATATTGACTCCGGAGGGTGAAAGGTTCTATCAATCAGCGATACAAATGCTTGAGGTTATCGAGCAAGCAGAGCTAGAAGTTTCAGCTAACCAAGATTTAGTGCGAGGTAAGCTTAACGTGGTGATGCCGGTTGAAGTAGGACACTTGTTTGCTGGGCCTTTTTTAAATACATTCTTAAAGCAATACCCTGAAGTAAACATCAACTTAGAATTGACGAACAGAGAAGTAGACATCGTAGGAGAGGGTATTGACCTATATATACAAGTTGGCGAGTTAAACGATTCCAATTTAATTTCTAGGCCGATAACAAACTCAAAGCGTGCATTAGTAGCCAGCCCTGACTATCTGCAGCAATTTGGCGAAATCACTAAACTAGAAGACATAGCGCCGCCACACAAGAAAATAAAAATTATTAGTAAGGCGGTTAAGCCGCTACCTTGGCAGTTCTCAACTAACGATGGAATGAGCACCATTGTAAATTTGCCACATCAGCTTCAGGTCAATACGATTACCGCATCACTACAAGCGAGTCTCGATGGGCTTGGGATCTCATTAATACCAGAATTTATATGTTTGGAGCATTTAAGTTCAGGGCGGCTTGTTCGGTTGTTGCCCGAGTACAAAATGCCTACATTGCCCGTAAGCCTTGTGTATCCTAATCGAAAACTTGTACCTAAAAGATTAAAAGTGCTGGTTGATTACCTGCTAGAGTGTGTGGAAGATATGGAAGAGATGATGGTGAACAAGCTTCTATAGAAGCCACCACAGATAGCAGTGGTGGCTTTTGTAATAGTTTAGATAAAATCGCTAGCCGTGATTAAATCCAGCAGATTCTTCAGCGTCACTACCATGAGTTATAGGGTGTGTTGCGTAGAAATCCACACAGCGTTGTAAATCTGCAATCAAAATGTCGGCTTGATCTCGGCTAAATCCGTGCCTAACCAATATTCTCATAATGACTAAGTCTTCTCTGTGGCTAGGCATAGAATAAGCGGCGATCTGCCAACCTCTTGAGCGAATCCTGTCTGATAAGTCATATAAGTTGAACCCCGGATTTACGCCAGCCTTGATACACCAACTCAGCCCTGGAATCCCACCGTCTCCGTCGTAAATGACATCGAACATACCCATTTTTTCAATTTCTTTGGCAATATAACGAGCGTTAGCGTAACAGGCTTCGTGTATTTTTCTGTAGCCTTCTCTACCCAAGCGCAGGAAGTTGTAATATTGAGCTACCACTTGCCCCCCTGGACGGGAGAAGTTGAGGGCAAACGTCGGCATGTTGCCGCCTAAGTAGTTGACATCAAAAACGAGATCATCATGCAGTGCTGATTTATCGCGCCATAGAATCCAACCAACTCCAAGCGGTGATAGACCAAACTTATGGCCAGAAGCGTTTATCGATTTTACTCTAGGCAGTCTAAAGTCCCAGAGTAAATCTGGCTGGCAAAACGGAGCTATAAAGCCTCCACTTGCACCATCGATATGCATTGGAATATCTAAACCGGTAGTTCGTTCTAGTTCATCTAAAGCATCGTGAACTTCTTTAACTGGTTCATATTGGCAGGTAAAGGTAACGCCCAGAGTCGGTACAACACCAATAGTATTTTCATCACAGCGCTTTATCACTTCTTCCGCAGTCATGATAAGACGATCGCCCTCCATGGGAATCTCACGTAGCTCAATATCCCAGTATCGTGCGAATTTGTGCCAGCAAACCTGCACAGGGCCACATATCAAGTTCGGTTTATCGGTAGGTTTGCCTTGGCGTTTCATTTTTTCACGCCATGCCCACTTTAATGCCATTCCGCCTAGCATTGCCGCTTCACTTGAGCCAGTAGTAGAGCAGCCCATAGGGTTTTCTAAATCGGGTGAATGCCATAAATCGGCGAGCATATGTACACACCGAGATTCGATTTCTGCAGTTTGCGGATATTCGTCCTTGTCAATCATGTTTATATCAATGCTTTCATCCATGAGCTTGTGAACTTCGTCTTCAAGCCATGTTTGGCAAAATGTGGCAAGGTTTTGTCTTGAGTTCCCATCCATCATTAGTTCGTCATGAATGACTTGATAAGCGTGCTTTGAAAGTTGTTCACTTTCTGGAATTTTAAACTTGGGTAATGTGATTGAAAGGTCTTTAGAAGAGTAGATGTCGTCAAGCAAGTTATCTCGGACAGTATCTTTTTCATGAAGGGGCATAAATTATGTCTCCGTAATTAGTCGCTTTGTACTAGTGGAACTATAGATCTATGGGAAAGCTTTGATCTCTCATTTCTTATACTAAATGCCCCAAAAAAGCCGTCAACACCTTAACATTAAAAATAAATGCTCATTAATATATTTATGAAATTGCATGATGCTTATTTGGATACGATACGTGGTTTACACTGTAAACGCAGTGCATTTCAATCAAGGCTTTAATGGTCTGTTTCACCTTATGTCACATAAACTATCAATGCGCGTGGATTCTATATATTTATTAGCAAAAGGTGTGATTGGCCTATATGTGATTAGGTAGAAAAGACTACAATTAGTAGCGTAATATAGAGAAGTTGAATGGCGACGGATGCAGTATCTTCAACCATACGCATAAAAAGGAGATTAAGTGCGTGTTTTTGAATGAAGCTATTTCAATTTTATTTATCAATGAGGGAGTTAGTGTGCTAAACCTTTATAATAAGGATTTTCATTTTAGGAGGTCAAATGGATTTGTTTGCTGACCAAAGAGATGCTAACGATCAGGCAGCAGCCCATCAGCCAACAGTCGTGCCAGAGAAACCTTGGAAAGTGCTGGTGGTTGATGATGACGAACAAGTTCATCAAGTTACTAAACTCGCCCTAAGTACATTCAAATTTCAAAATAGGCGATTAGAACTTATATGTGCATTATCCGGTCAAGAGGCTCGTGATATCGTTGATAAACATGATGATATTGCTTTAGCTTTGATAGATGTTGTGATGGAAACAGAACACGCAGGACTGGATTTAGTAAAGTATATTCGGGAAGAGACTCAAAACCAAAAAATTCGATTGGTATTAAGAACGGGGCAAGCAGGGCAAGCTCCGGAAGACTTAGTTATACAGAATTATGAAATTGATGACTACAAAGAAAAAACCGAATTAACGACACAAAAATTAAAAACGTTATTGTATTCAATGCTAAGGTCCTATCGCGATCTTTGTTTGATTGAAGAGCAAAAACAGGGCCTCAGTAGAGTCATTCAAGCTTCAGCAAACGTACAAAATACGTCATCTTTGCAAACCTACGCTACCAGCGTATTGAATCAATTGACCTCATTGCTTGGGTTAAGCACCTCTGCATTTTATTGTATTGTCCAGCCTCGGCCTGAAGGAGAAGAAAGCCGAGCTTTGACTCTTGCTGCTACAGGCGGGTATGTAAACTTCTACTCAGAGTGTTCATTCGAATTATTACCTGAACAAGTGTCAGATAGGTGTCGAGAAGTACTCACAGATCGACAAACCCATGACTTTGGTGATGCATTTGTATTGTTTACTAGCGACGAAAGAGGGTTAGATAACTTACTGTATGTCAACGTCAACCAGGAGTTATCCGAGCTTGATAAACAGTTGCTTGAAATCTATATGCAGAATATAGGTTTAACGTTCGAGAACCTTAACCTTTTAGTCGATCTGAAAGAAACATCTAGAGAGCTGGTATATAACCTCGCAAATGCCGTTGAAGCAAGAAGCAAAGAGACGGGTGCGCACGTTGAACGCGTGTCTTTAATATGTGAAAAGCTCGCCGAACTGTATGGTCTGCCAGAGTCGGACGTTAATCTAATCAAAGCAGCTTCACCATTACATGATGTTGGTAAAGTCGCGATTCCCGATAGTATTCTCCATAAGCCGGGTAAGCTAACCGCTGAAGAATGGGATATCATGCAAAAGCATGTGGAGTATGGCGTAGAAATCTTGAGCAAATCTAAGAGGAAATTGATCTTAGTCGCGAAAGAAATCGCTGGCACTCACCATGAGAAATGGGATGGCTCTGGATACCCAAATCAGTTGTCTGGTAAAGATATTCCTATATCTGGGCGTATTACAGCTCTCGCCGATGTATTTGATGCGTTGGGCGCGAAACGTTCTTATAAAGAACCTTGGCCTGATGACGAGATTATGCAGGAAATTGTTGCGCAAAAAGGTAAGCACTTCGAACCTGAGTTAGTGGATCTAATGATAGAGCATTGGGAAGACTTTATTGCCATTAGAGATGCACTCCCTGATTAGAGTGCATTTTTCATTTTAACTAACCTGTTTTGCTGTTCGGAACAGGGTTCACTATATCCATTTGCAACTCTCTAGGAATGGATATAGTGAAATGAACACCATGCCCGAGCTCAGACTCAAACTCTAAGTAACCCTGTAACTTTTGTTTGACTAAGTTGAATACTAGGTTTAATCCCAATCCAGAACCGCCTCGTCCACGTCTACTAGTGAAAAATGGTTCGAATATTTTTTGGTGTAATGTATCTTCTACGCCAGCGCCATTGTCACGATATTCAAAAATGATGTTACTTTCTTTTTGGTAGAACTCAATGCTAATACATGGTTCTTCCTGCTCTTTGAAAGCGTGGATAACACTGTTCAATACTAAATTCGAAATAATCTGAGTTAAAACCCCTGGAAGGCTATTCATCGTAAGAGATTCATCTCCGTTAACGCTTGGCACTACGGGAACCGTTCTAGTCTCTGGGTGCAAACTAGCGATAAGTGCATCGAGTACTTGTTTGATGTTAAATTCGCTGCGACTCTCGGAGACTTGGTCTACAGCGGTTTGCTTGAAATCACGTACTAATTTTGCAGCTCGGTCAAGGTTATGCTCAAGCATCGTGACGCCTTCATTGAGCGAACCCATCAAGGATGCAAACTGCTCGGTTGTTAATGTTTGCGCTTCGAAGGCTGAGTTTAACTCTTTGACTGAGTCTCTAACAACGGATGTAGCAGTGACAGAAATACCAAGTGGGGTATTTACTTCGTGAGCAACACCTGCAACGAGACCACCTAATGCAGCAAGCTTTTCGGACTCGATAAGCTGATCTTGTGCAGTTTGTAGCTTCTGCATGCTTTGTTTTAAATCTAATGTGCGCTCAGCAACAGTACGTTCAAGCCCTGTATTTAGCTCTTCGAGCTTGAGTTGCGCCATTTTAAGTTCAGTGATGTCTATGGTCGTTCCTCTGTAGCCCACGAACTGATCATCAATATACCTAGCCATTCCTTGAAACATAAAGTGGTGCGTGATGCCATCAATATCGAAAGTTTCTTCACACATAGAAAAGTCAGCGTGCTTGGCTAAACAGTCAGCTAGTTTTGTTGTTTCGGAAAGCATAGGGACTTCACTAACAAGTGGTTTTTTACTAGTATCGATGTTGAGGGCTTCAAGCATGATATCTGAGCAGTAAATCAAATGGCCGAATTCGTCGGTTTCCCATAACCAGTCAGAAGAAACATGAGTAAAGTCAGTGAGGCGGTCTTGTTGATATTTAATATTTTTATATAGTTGAGTTACATTCGCCGTGATCTTATTGGTTTCATCGCCAAGCCAGTATAGTTCATCGCCTTTCTCTGTAATGTATTTTTGGTGCCTTAGTACGAGTGGCTTAGAAGGTCGAGCTGGATCATAGTTTCCGAGGTATTTGGCGATGGAAAAGATACGTCTATTAATACTTCGATGGAAAACAATGAGTATCAAATAGCATACTAACGCTGTTTTGAAAGCGTTTAGCGCTAGCGTTACGATGAATTGATGAATGAGATAGTCGTAAATTTCGCGCGTATTTGTTTCTACGTAAAGGCTACCAATCTCCTCGAACTTGTCAGTATCAGCATTGTAATGCATTAAAGGATAGGTGTCGGAAATATAATCAGCCGTTACTTTTTCTCCCGCCTTAAATTCGTATTGGCCTGAATTGACTTGCAAATAATCAATCGACGGTAAGTGGACCAAACCGTCAAGACGTTCTTGAAGAAGAATTAGATCAAAGTTCCATAGCGACGAAGCGAGTAAGTTTGCATGAATAGTCTTGATTTCATGGTGTCGTTGTTCAACGCTATTAAACTGTTGCTCATAGTCCCAATAAAGCTGAACGACTGTTGTGACTAATGTAATAGTACTACTCAGCAGGATCATTATAAGGATAATCCTACGTCCTATTTTCCCATAGATAGGACTGTTCTTACGGGCACTATAAGAACTGCTAGAGTGACCATCATTTTCTAAACCATTTGTGCTGGGGGAGTTGTTATCTGTTCTCAGCTCATCTGGGTTGTTCATACACCACCAATCATAATCTGCACCTATCTTAGTATAGTTGCAACTTTTCAATGATTGATACATAGAGCCAATTTAATAACATGATCTCTAACAGTTTTTGAATAAATTATCGTTTATGTTGTATCAAGTGCCGGCTTAGGGCCTTGTAAATTGGAGTATTTCTTGGGTTCAGATGGGAAAAGCACAGCTTATCTAGACAAGAGGTGGGCGTTGAGGCCCACCTAAAAAAAGTGTTAGCCAAGAGCTGGTAATACGCCCACGGTGATTAGTACCTGAGCACATACAATTCCGACTCCAGCAAAACCCGCGATCGCAAGCCCTAAATGTCCGCCTTTTACTTGGTAGGCGTTTTCTTTCGCTTGTGTTTTACGTACTTTGTACACCATTGAGATAGGAAGAAATACAGCCAATATTGCCAAAGCGATGGCAGCGTAGCCTAGAGCTAGAATGAAGCCTTTAGGGTAGTACAAAGCAAAGCCTAATGGCGGCAGAAAAGTAATCAGCGACGAAACAATTCTGTTCGAGTTGCCATTTTTGTCTTTAATCACATCGCCAAGGTATTCGAATAGCCCTAAGCTAACTCCAAGGAAGGAGGTGAGTAGTGCAAGATCTGCGAAAACTCCGACTGCTTGTCCCAAGCTCGAGTGATGAACTGTCTGTGCCAATGAAGAAACTAATGCGCTAAGGCCTGAATTCGCGATCAATTGGTTTTGGCTCACTACGCCCAAAGTAACGATTTGCCAAATGATGTAAATGATCAGAGGTATAGATGAGCCAAAAATGACGGCTTTTTTAAGTGATTTAGTATCACCATCTAGATAGTTTACTATCGCTGGGATGCTGCCATGAAAGCCAAATGAAGTAAAAATGACAGGGATGGCTGCGACGACTAAGCCTTGATGAAGGGGCATACTTAACAGGTAAGGTTCCGAAACATTTGGTGCAAGGAATGTCAGAACTAATGCCATAGTGATTATCTTAATTAGAAATAGAACTCTGTTGACCTTGTCTACTGTTCCAGTTCCGATCGTCACTACTAATGCGACAACAATAGTGAAAATGATAGTTGCACCATGAGCACTAATATCTAAGTTAAACCATGCTCGAAGTCGATCGCCAAATTGAGCACCACCGCCAGCTATATAAGCTGCACACAATGAGTAGAAAAGAAATAGCATGGCAAAGCTTGCAAGCCATTTGCCTTTGTTGCCCAAAATCTGTTTGGCAAGAGAATGTAAGGTTGCAGTGCTATCTGCATATTGATGTAACTCAAGCATAAGCAACGCGGTAAACGACATCAGCGCCCACAAAACCAACATTACTGCTATTGAAGAGAAGAAGCCCATTCCTGCGGAAGCTAGAGGCAAAGCAAGCATGCCTGCTCCGATAGTCGTACCTGCGATAATCAAAGTACTACCAAACACTTTTGATTTAGCCATGTATATTATTCTTTACTAGTTATGGTTACTGTATAAGTGATAACTGGCTAGACATAGCCTATATCCAGTTTGAAAGTGATTTTGCAGTATGTTGTACACAAATGCAATAGTGGTGTATACATTTATTTCCTATGTGTAAAAATATATTTACGAAAGATGAGGGCGTTCGCTGGAGGCGAAAAAAGTGTGCCTTACCGATGTCACAAGCTGAAAAGTTTGTATACAAACAAAGCTTCTAACCGTATTAAAAATGTAATATACAATGTGTACAAATATTGAAGAACGCACATGATTACAAAAAAGGGATTGCTTTATGAGTGAGTTTATTGAAATTGAAGAGAGCCTCGAAATGATTGATGCAATGGAGATTGGTATAAACCTGTCTCAATACTTGGTAGAAGCGAACGACAGCGATGAAGAGAACGTGAACTCGGATTCGTAATGCATTTTGTATATAAAGCTACAATGAAAGGAGTATCCGTCCACATATTGAGATAAGTGATGAACTTTTTAGCTCACTTACACATAGCAGAGCATTGTGGCTCAAGCTTACTTGGAAATTTTCTAGGCGACTTCGTAAAAGGTAATCCTGCAAAACACTTTCGACAGCAAAGCATATTGAAAGGAATCAAGTTACATCGATTCGTTGATTCTTATGTGGATAGCCACGAAATTGTAAAGAACGCCAAACTCCTATTTCCAACTCCGTTGATCCGATTTTCGCCAATAGCACTCGATGTTTTTTGGGATTTTTGCTTAGCCAGCAATTGGCAGAATTATCATAAGATCTCATTGCCACAGTTCTGCGAACAAGCTAAAGCTCAGTTTTTCGATTTGTCAGATTCAAACATTCCTGAAAGGGCAAGGCAGACTGCTCATCTGATGTGGACAAATCGCTGGTTGGAGTCTTACCAATATTTAGAAAATGTTGAATATGTGTTGGACCGCATATCTCAACGAACTCCCAGAATAAAGCCACTTAGCAACTGTTTTACAACAATACTACAGCATGAACAAAAACTTACATCGATGTTCGGCGAACTATATCCACAAGTGCTTTCTTCGGCCAAGCAGAACTTTAGACAAATATGAACATATCTTTAGTGCTTGTGCCATTGAGCTAATTTGAAGGGTAAGTCATAAACTAAATCATAGATAGACTGAGGAGTTAGCCTTTGCTCAGGACTAATATTGAAAGTATTTGCCATGATGTTGTTGAAAAGAGCCCAGTGCTTGAGTAAACAATCTTCGTAGTCTAGATTGTCATCTGACCATGTCTCTTTCAAAAACGGTTTGAGGCTAGCCGAGCCATGCGCAAAGATGAGTATCTGCCATTTCACTTCACTGATATTAATTGGTATGTCTGGAAATTGTTGCTCAAACTCGGTTGATAGAGTGCTTAGCAGTTGTTGCAAGTTGCCGGCATTATTGATGAACCTTTCTATCAATTCGTCACCTTGCCTTACAGCATCTGCTAACAATTGGATGGGTCTATTATAAACTAGCATATGAGCAAGTAGGTGCGTTGTGAATCTGTACAGCTTATAGTTTGCTTGCTTCTCTGGTTCGATGTTGTTCAAAATTTCAGTGATATAGCTCGCCATGTACACTTGTAGTTCATCACTAATGCTATGCCAAATTTTTTCTTTGCTGCCAAAGTGGTGGCGAATGAGGCTATGTGACACATTTGCTATTTCACTAATACTTCTCAATGAAACCTTGTCATATCCTTCCTCACAAAACAGTTGCATTGCGACTCGTAAGATTTCTTGTTTTGTCTTTTCTGCATCTACAGCACTTCTTCGGCCTGGTTTTTTTGCTGACATAGTATCTCTGATTTAGGTGCTTAAGCTTGTCCAGAGATGATTATTATCCATATGTGTAATAAAAGCCATTGTTGAATAACTAAAATCTCATATGTTCGGCTAGAGAAGTAAAATGCCAAAATATTCTAGTCAAATGACGTATGAAATACGTATGGATTGTTGAGTGGCTATATTATCCCGCACCTATATATTGTAACTAAACACATAACAAATAATTATTACTTACAAAATTAACATTTATTTACACTACTGGAATAATCTGCATTTATATATCCAGCATCGAATAAAAACTCTATTTCATCGTAATCCTGTTAAATTGACCATAAATTATGCTGATTGTGTCTTTTATGTTGTCTAGTTGTTAATTTCTGTAATAAAGCTACATAATGTAAAATTAGGTGCACAAGGCTAACTATCTGAAAAATTGTATATTTGAGATCCAAATCTTTTTATGTGTGATTTTTGTGACCAATAGTCAGTTCACTTTGGCAATACATTTATTTTACCTATGTTTTTGTATTTATTTGCCTTATACATTGTATGTAATTTTGTTTCATTTGAAAAAAGCCCATATATAACAAGTACATATGGGCTTTTGATGGATTTGTTGTTTGAGTAAAAATCCCTTAAAAACAATAAGTTATAAACTTATTACATTGTTGTAACATTACATGATATGTGAGACATGGATCACTTTTATAAACGTTTTTTCAAATAATGTTTGAAATGTAACACTTAACGTTTAATTTATACCCCTAGAAAAGATCTTGGGAATTAATACCAAGAAAAATAATTTATTACGTTAGTTGGTGTTACTTGTTATTAGGAACACCATTTGCAAAAGCGCAATTTATATATTGCGCAGTTGTTTTATATTGCTGTTAAGATGGAGTCTCTTAATGAAAAAAGTCGCTTTGATCACGGGATCAAAAGGCGGAATCGGTTCTGCTATTACTTCTCAACTAGTGAACGACGGATACCGAGTAATTGCTACTTACTCAACAGGTAACCTACAGTCGGCTCAAGATTGGTTTAACGAAAAAGAGTTCACTAATGAGCAAGTTCGTCTATTCGAACTTGACGTTACAAACGCTGAAGAGTGTGCAGATCGTTTGTGTACTTTAGTTCAAGAAGAAGGCACTGTCGATGTACTCGTAAACAATGCTGGTATTACGCGTGATGGTGTATTTAAGAAAATGACAGTCCAAGCTTGGCGCGATGTCATTGATACTAACCTAAACAGTCTATTCAACGTTACTCAGCCTCTTTTCGGCGCAATGTGTGAAAAAGGCAACGGTCGCATCGTAAATATCTCTTCTGTAAACGGCCTTAAAGGTCAGTTTGGCCAAACTAACTACTCTGCAGCAAAAGCTGGCATGATCGGCTTCTCTAAAGCACTAGCTTTCGAAGGCGCGAAAAGTGGTGTAACAGTTAACGTTGTAGCACCTGGTTACACTGGCACTCCGATGGTTGAGAAAATGAAACCAGAAGTACTAGACGCAATCAAGGGTCAAATCCCAATGAAGCGTCTTGCGACTCCAGAAGAAATTGCAAGCACTGTTAGCTTCCTAGTAAGCGATGCAGGTGCTTATATCACTGGTTCTACGCTGTCGGTTAACGGCGGCCTACACATGCACTAAGGAAGCGCTAAAAATGGAAAAAGTATTTGTTGTTGCGGCAAAACGCACCCCTCTAGGTTCATTTGGTGGTTCTTTAAAAGGCGAAACTGCTGGTAAATTAGGTTCAGTTGCAATTAAAGGTGCACTTGAAGCTGGTAATGTTTCTCCAGAGTGTATCGACGAAGTTATCGTTGGTAACGTAGTTGGCGCAGCTCAAGGCATGAGCGTTGGTCGTCAGGCTTCTATCTACGCTGGTATCCCAGAAACTGTTCCTGCATACACGCTAAACATGGTTTGTGGTAGTGGTATGAAGACAGTAATGGATGCGGTTTCTCACATCCGTGCTGGCGACGCAAACGTAGTTGTTGCTGCAGGTGTTGAAGTTATGTCGCAAATTCCTTTTGCTGCTCCTGCTTCAATCCGTGATGGTAACAAAATGGGCAACATGAATCTTGTTGACCTTCTAGTTGCTGATGGTCTAACAGATGTTTTCAATGGTTACCACATGGGTGTAACTGCTGAAAATGTAGCAAAAGAATTTAGCCTTACTCGTGAAGAGCAAGATGCTTTTGCACTAAGCAGTCAACAAAAAGCTGTTGCTGCAGTAGAAGCTGGCAAGTTCAAAGATGAAATCGTACCTGTTGAAGTTAAGAAGCGTCGCGAAACAGTTGTTTTCGATACAGATGAGTATCCAAAATCAAACGCTACTTTAGAAGGTCTACAGAAACTTCGTCCGGCATTCGATCGTGAAGGTACTGTGACAGCAGGTAACGCGTCAGGTATTAATGATGGAGCTAGTGCAATTATCTTAGCTTCTGAAAGCGCAGTAAAAGAGCACAACCTTACTCCTCTAGTAGAAGTTGTGAGCTACGCGCAAACTGGTTTGGATCCAAAAGTGATGGGTCTAGGTCCAGTACAATCTGTTACTCAAGCTCTAAGCAAAGCTGATATGTCAATCCAAGATGTTGACGTATTCGAGCTAAACGAAGCTTTTGCAGCACAAGCACTAGGCGTTGTGCATGGTCTAGCTCAAGAGCATGATGTAACTAAAGAGTCTATTTTAGACAAAGCGAATTTGAATGGTGGTGCAATTGCTCTAGGACATCCTCTAGGTGCATCTGGTAACCGAATCCTAGTTACCCTCATTCACGAACTGACTAAGCAAAACGGTAACTATGGCGTCGCTTCATTGTGTGTGGGCGGTGGTATGGGTACTGCTGTTGTTGTTAAGTCTGTTAATTAATTTAGAAAAGAATTTTATCGTCAATCGTTAGGAGCATTATTATGTACACTGATTTCTTCAAAACTTACGCTGATCAAACTGAAAAAAACCTAGAACCGTTCATCAAGTTCAACAAGCTTGTAACTAAGAACGTAGAAGTTCTAACTGAACTTCAACTAAACGCTATCCGTACTTACAGCGAAATGGGCCTAGCTCAAATGAAAGCTGCAAGCGAAATCAAAGATGTAACTTCTCTTACTTCTTTCAACGGTCAACAACTGTCTGTTCTTACAAAACTTTCTCAACAAATGATGGATGACAGCAACAAGCTTCAAAACATCGCGAAAGAATTCAAAGATGACGTTGAAAAACTTACTACGGAAAACCTTAAGACAGTGACTCCTGCATAACACTGCTTATCTGCCGCCTTTCATAGGCGGCAATTTTTCCGAGTATAGGAGTACTAAAATGTTTCAACACTTCTTTTCGGACTACCTTGTTAAGCTCCAAGAAACCAATCAACAGTGGTGGCAAGATCTTGAACTAGGCAAGGCAGCCGTTAACTCCCCTCTGAACAAAGCAATGCATGAACTCAACCTTGAAGATACTGCAAAGCTGTTTGAAAAGGCCGCACATCAACCTGCGAACCTTCTTCAAATTCAGACCAAGTGGTGGGAGCAACAATTGCAAATTTGGCAAAATATTGCGCTTGCTGGTAACAGCAAATGCCATGTTGAAGCCGAAAAAGGTGATAAACGATTTGCTGATGAATCTTGGAAGAACGATGCGTTCTACAGCTTCATCAAACAGTCGTATTTGCTATTTAGCAAAACTTACCAAGATACAATTGAAAGCGTTGAAGGCTTAGACGAGAAAACTAAAGAGCGTGTTTCGTTCTTCTCTCGTCAAATGATCAACGCTATGTCACCAAGTAACTTTATCGCTACTAACCCTGAGTTGCTAAAACTTACGTTAGAAAAAAATGGCGAAAACTTGATGGCTGGTTTGGATACGCTTAAAGAGGACCTAGAGTCCAGTGCTGATATCCTAAAAATTCGAATGACAAACAACAATGCTTTCCGCATTGGTGAAGACGTTGCAAATACTGCCGGTGACGTAGTATTTAAGAACGAATTGTTCGAATTAATCCAATATAAGCCGTTAACTAAGAAAGTTAATGCTACACCGCTATTAATCGTTCCTCCGTTCATCAACAAGTACTACATCCTTGATCTTCGCGAGAAGAATTCAATGGTTCGTTGGTTGCTTGAACAAGGCCATAGCGTATTCTTGATGTCATGGCGTAACCCGGGCAAAGAGCAGGCTAAACTAGAATTTGGTGACTATGTTACTGACGGTGTTGTTAAAGCTGTTAATGCTATCGAAGACATTACGGGCCAAGACCAAGTTAACGCTGCTGGCTACTGTATCGGTGGTACGGTTCTAGCTTCGACTGTTGCGTACTACGCTGCTAAGCGTATGAAAAAACGTATTAAGTCTGCAACTTTCTTTACTACGCTTCTAGACTTCGGTCAGCCAGGTGAAGTAGGTGCATACGTCAATGAAACATTGATTGATGCAATTGAGGCGCAAAACAACACGAAAGGTTACATGGATGGACGTTCTCTGAGCGTAACATTCAGCCTTCTACGTGAAAATAGCTTGTACTGGAACTACTACGTAGATAACTACTTGAAAGGCAATAGCCCTGTAGATTTCGACTTGTTGTACTGGAACAGCGATAGCACAAACGTTGCTGCTGCGACTCATAACTTCTTGTTAAGAAACCTATATCTTGAAAACAAATTAGTTGAAGATAAAGGTGTTAAGATTGGTGGTGTTTGGATTGATCTTAATAAGATCAAAGTTCCATGCTACTTCATCTCAACGAAAGAAGATCACATCGCACTTTGGCAAGGTACATATCGTGGTGCACTGAAAACAGGTGGCAATAAGACATTTGTACTCGGTGAATCAGGCCATATCGCAGGTATCGTAAACCATCCTGCGAAGAATAAGTATGGTTTCTGGACTAACGATAACCTAGACGAATCTGCTGATGAGTGGTTCACAAATGCTAAGCATAATGAAGGCTCTTGGTGGACTCACTGGAATGAGTGGTTAGGTGGATTTAATCCTAAAGAGAAAATCGAACCATTCACTCAAGGTTCTGAGCAGAATCCAGTAATTGGTGCTGCACCAGGCGATTACGTTAAACAAGTTCTACCTATTAAAGAATAAGTTTAAACGTAACCCAAAAGCCCAGCTATTTAGTTGGGCTTTGTTGTATATGTCCAGTAGAAGTCTAGTTAAGCTCTAGGCTGACAAGGCAGTGATCACTTAAGTTTCTCTTCAAGACATCCCCCTTTGCAAAACTCAACTGACTAGTATTGTTCGCCTTTAAATTGTGGCTCAGAATAATATGGTCGATTAAACTTCGATATCGATGAGTTTTTGTTGGGTTTTTCTTTGACCTAACTAAGCAACCAGCTTTTATATTTTTTGTCGATAGTGTTGGGTTAGGTTTGATACCTTTTACAATCAAATTCCATAACCAGTCGTTTGATCGAGCAAGCTGATGATTGAAGTCCCCCAAAATCATGTATGGTTGCTTCTGTTTTGTTCTTTGTTGAATCCAGTGATTGAGCGAGTCTCCTTCTCGCTTTAAAGCGACGCAACTATGGCTGTTGTAATACTTGCCAGTACAACCAGCTTTGAGGTGGACTGAGAGTAAGTGAATCGGCTTCTTATGCAGTGGTTTTATCACGAGATATGTAGCGAATCTAAGACGGCTTGATTTACTTTTTTCTAGCCTTATATCAGGTTTGTTAACAACGTTTATTGTTCTTCGAATTGCAAAACCCGTGTATTGATTTATATCTCTGAACTGATTAACTAAGTAGCGGGATGTAGAGCGATCAGATAAATAAATACGGTACTTTGAGCCTACCACTCGTCGGATAGCTTGTACGTCATTTACTTCTTGAAAGGCG
This sequence comes from Vibrio marisflavi CECT 7928, assembly GCF_921294215.1. Classification (GTDB taxonomy): domain Bacteria; phylum Pseudomonadota; class Gammaproteobacteria; order Enterobacterales; family Vibrionaceae; genus Vibrio; species Vibrio marisflavi. The sequence goes on along the minus strand of NZ_CAKLDM010000001.1, from coordinate 867,703 downwards.
AGAATATCTGGGTCGATTTGCTTAAAATAACTAGCCAGCATATTGAAGTCTTGGTTAGTTCGTTTAGATGATGGGAACTTTGCAGATGCAGAGCTACTTAGCCATTCTAAATTCCAAGTAGCTAATTTGAGCTCTTGAGCGAGACCAGCGGTTGAAAAGCTGTAAACCAATAACAGGGTTAAAAAGCGAATCAAGACTTCCATTTCTCAACGTGACCTATGTTGTGTTGCGCATGTTCAACATACCGCATACCAATGAGGTAAGTTTTGATTTTGTTATAAAATTTAGCCATTTGTTTTTAGTCAAAACGTCGATTTGATCTTATCCAATGGCTAAGTTTACTTGATCGAAATCAATACTCTTAGAGCGCTAATAAATTCTAATACACACAACATATAGTGCTGTGGTTAAATAATTGTCACCATATAGTGTTATTGGCTTGGAGTAGGCTATTCAGAAGGACTTGTGTTAGTGCTACAGATCGTCGTTATAGAACCTATATCAATCACTTAGGTTCATGGTTGCTAACGCCGAATAACATTCAGTGATCCCTTTCTCCATCTCTAACCGACATACTGAATTACGCTCACTAGACAAAAGTGAGTCAAGCTTGGCTGTGTCGTTGTCAACTATGCTGCTGTCACATAGTGCGATTCGAAGAATGAAATACAAAGACTTAGGTTAAGGTACGAACAATGAATATCAAGAAAACAAACAATCGTGTCGTAGTAAAGCGGGATGGCGCTAAGGTACCATTTGATGCAGGTTTGATTCGAGTCGCGGTGAATGCGGCAGCTGAAAGCGTAACGAACTCAACAATCGATAACCTAGGTGATGTAGTAGCTTCCAACGTCGACGAGATCTTACTAGATTGCGTAGAAATCAGTATTCAAGAAATACAACGCAAGGTTGAATCTGAGCTGATGCACCTTGAAGAAGATGTCGCTCGAGCTTACATCGAGTATCGCCACGACCGAGATATAGAGCGAGAAAAAATAAGTGCATTAAGTTCAGAAATCGCTGGTCTTGTCGAGCAAAGCAATGCTGACTTACTGAATGAAAACGCTAACAAAGATTCTAAAGTCATCCCGACTCAAAGGGATTTGTTAGCGGGAATCGTCTCTAAGCACTATGCAAAGAACCACATGTTGTCACGCGACATCGTACAGGCACACGAATCAGGTCAGATACACTACCATGACTTGGACTACTCGCCGTTTTTCCCAATGTTCAACTGCATGATCGTCGATCTAGAGAACATGTTAACCAACGGTTTTCGAATGGGGAATGCAGAGATTGAAACGCCTAAGTCGATTCAAACTGCGACCGCTGTCACTGCACAGATTGTGGCACAAGTTGCCAGCCACACTTACGGTGGGACAACGCTAAATAGACTCGACGAAGTGCTCGCACCCTATGTCACTGCAAGTTTTCAAAAACACCTATCTGTAGCGCAAGAGTGGCAAATTGACCAAGCAAAAGAATATGCAATCAAACTGACCGAAAAAGAAGTTTTTGACGCATTTCAGTCACTAGAGTACGAAGTAAACACGTTGTTCTCTAGCAACGGACAAACACCATTTTTATCAATCGGTATTGGTCTTGGCACTAGCTGGGAAGCGAGGCTCATTCAAAAAGCAATCTTTGATAACAGGATTGCAGGTTTGGGTAAGAATAAGAAAACTGCTGTATTCCCTAAGTTAATTTTCAGCATTAAAGACGGAATAAACCACAAGGAATCAGATCCAAACTACGATATCAAACAACTAGCTCTAAAATGTGCGTCTAAACGTATGTACCCTGATATCTTAAACTACGACAAAGTAGTAGAAGTTACAGGTTCATTTAAAGCACCAATGGGGTGCCGCAGTTTCCTAAGCCGTTTTGTTGACGAGGACGGTAACGAGGTTCATGAAGGTAGAAATAACCTAGGAGTAGTGAGCCTCAATTTGCCGCGTATTGCTTTAGAAGCGAATGGTAATGAAGAGCGGTTCTATCAACTTCTCGATGAACGCATTGTGCTAGTACGCAAAGCACTAGATACCAGAATTGACCGTTTACGTGGTGTGAAAGCAAGAGTGGCCCCAATTCTGTATACCGAAGGTGCTCTGGGTGTTCGTTTGCAACCAGAAGACGATGTCATTGATATTTTTAAAAATGGCCGAGCTTCGATTTCAATGGGTTACATCGGTATTCACGAAACCATTAATGCACTTTATGTAGAAAACGGTGAACACATTTTCGATAGCGAACAGTTGCGTCAAAAAGGACTAGCTATCGTTGACTACCTTAAGAAAGCGGTCCTGCAATGGAAAGATGAGACAGGATGGGGCTACAGCCTTTATAGCACACCTTCAGAAAATCTCTGTACTCGATTCTGCGCGTTGGATACCAAAGAATTTGGCGTTATTGAACAAGTGACGGACAAAGGGTACTACACAAACAGTTTCCACTTAGATGTTGAAAAAAAGGTAAACCCATACGACAAAATTGACTTCGAGATGCCTTATCCGGAGTTAGCCAATGGAGGCTTTATTTGTTATGGAGAGTACCCAAATATCCAGCACAACTTGGAAGCACTTGAAAATGTGTGGGATTATTCGTACTCGCGAGTACCTTACTATGGTACGAATACACCAATTGATGAATGCTATGAATGTGGTTTTACAGGTGAGTTTTCCTGTACTAGTAAAGGCTTTGAATGCCCCAAATGTGGCAACCATGACTCTAAAAAAGTGTCGGTGACTCGTCGAGTCTGTGGTTATTTAGGCTCACCAGATGCTAGACCCTTTAATTTCGGTAAGCAAGAAGAAGTAAAACGACGCGTTAAGCACATGTAATCTATGAACTACCACAAATATTATCCTGTTGATGTTGTAAACGGCGAAGGTACTCGCTGCACACTATTTGTGTCTGGCTGTGAGCATCAATGCCGCGGTTGTTACAATCAATCTACATGGTCACCGAGTTCTGGAAAGCGATACAGCCACGAGCTTGAAGAGCAAATCATTGCGGATTTATTGGATAGCAGGATTAAGCGCAAAGGGTTATCGCTTTCTGGTGGTGACCCACTGCACCCAAAAAACTTAGACGCGATTTTGCAGCTTGTTACCAGAGTAAAAAAAGAGTGCCAAGGAAAAGATATTTGGATGTGGACCGGTTATACGCTCGAACAATTAGACAGTAAACAGAAGCAAATTGTAGACATGGTCGATGTTCTCGTTGATGGAAAGTTTGACCAAGAACGCGCGGATCCGAGTTTAGTTTGGCGTGGTAGCTCTAACCAAATTATCCATCGTTTTAAATAAAATTTGCCTGTTCAATTATCAGGTGTCGCTTTTATAAAAAATATACTTCGACTTTGTTAAATCTAATGGTAACTTGAGAACCACCATTCTAATTCAAAGAGTTGTGGTTCTTATGTTTTCAAATTTACCAACCCCTTCACTTGACCCGATTTTATCCTTATCCGTTGCTTTTCGAAGTGACACACGACCAGACAAAGTTGACCTAGGAATAGGCGTTTATCGCAATAGCTTAGGTGAAACGCCAATCATGAACGCTGTTCAATCAGCTCAAGAAAAGTTAGCCCAGACACAAAGCACTAAAGCGTATGTTGGTTTAGCAGGCTGTGAAGAGTTTAATCAGTCAATGATTGACTTGTTGCTAAAGGGCACCAGTGCCTACGACAGGTGTACAGCGGTCCAAACTCCAGGCGCTAGTGGCGCCCTTAGAATGCTAGGTGATTTGGTCAAAGTAGCTCAGCCAAATAGTACCGTATGGATTTCGAACCCAAGTTACGTAAACCATCGACCTGTTATGGAAGCTGCAGGATTAAAAGTAAAGCAGTATAGCTACTTCGATCCTGCGACGAAACAAGTGAATGCTTCTCGAATGTTAGAAGAGATAGCAAAGGCAGGTTCAAATGACATTGTGCTGCTACACGGATGCTGCCATAACCCAACGGGTGCTGATATCGATTTCAGTGTATGGCAAGAAATCGCGAGTCTAGCTAAAAAGAATGGGTTTACACCATTCGTTGATATTGCCTACCAAGGTTTTGGAGATGGTTTAGAAGAAGATGCGAAAGGTCTGCAATTCTTAGCTGATAACGTTGAAGAGATGTTAATCACCACTTCTTGTTCGAAGAACTTTGGACTTTACCGTGAACGTACTGGTGCGGCTATCGTTGTTGGAAAATCATTGACTGAAGCGTCCAATGCAAAGGGTAAGATCCTTAACCTCGCTAGAGCAACGTATACCATGCCACCAGACCACGGTGCCGCTATAGTGAAAACTATCTTGCAAGATAACGCTTTAACTGAAAACTGGAAGAAAGAGTTGAACGAAATGCAAGGCCGATTGGTGAACTTGCGTAAGGCACTATGTCAGGAGATTCGTGACGTTTACAATACTTCACAGTTTGATTTTATAGAAAAGCACAAAGGTATGTTTTCCGTGCTAGGCTTTACTGAGAATCAAATGACACAACTGCGTGAAAACTATGGTGTTTACGGAGTGGGTGATGGCCGAATCAACATTGCAGGCTTAACTGAAAATCATATCCCATACGTAGCAAATGCCATAGTAGAGGTCTCGTAAACAAAACTTATATTAGGTGCCGGAATGAATCAGACATGGAAAGCAATTGTTGTTTTATTTATAGGTAGCAGTTTGATGGCTTGCTCAACGACGGGTAAACCGCCGGCATCAGATACCAAACAGCAAAAAACGGCAAACTCTACAGCCAATGACAAGAAGCCACAATATGGTCATGTATCTCCGTCTGAAGAGGTTGTCAAAGCCAGTCCGAAACCAAAACCGCAGCCAAAGAAAAAAGTTGCTAAGGTCAAACATACCAGCGACGGTAAGACTATATTAGGCTCTAAAGAGTGGGTTCATATTCCAGGGTTAGAAGAAAGTTTTAAGGCTAGAGTCGATTCTGGGGCGAAAACGTCATCGATTAGTGCACTAGATATTGTCTTGTTCGAGCGTGATGGTAAAGACTGGGTCAAGTTCACAGTGGTACATGACTCAGTTAAGTCTAAGGAAATGGCTTTGCCAGTAGAGAGGTGGGCTAAGGTCCGCCAAGCAAGTTCAGAAGAGGAAGTGCGACCAGTGGTTATTTCTTGGGTAGAGCTAGGTGATATCCGAGAAAAAACAGAGTTTACGCTAACTGATAGAACACAAATGGATTTTCCAGTGATTCTTGGTCGAAACTTCTTTAAGGATATTGCTATTGTTGATGTTGGACAAGAGTACGTTCAGGGCACTAAGTGACGGCGAGTTAATTCTGTCAGCCAGCAACTCTTAGTAAGGTTGCTGGCTGTTTTATTTTATGACTTCTCAGATGCTACGTTAGGCTGAACGTAGGCCTGTGTTCCCCACAAAGGTACTGTCGAGAGGCTGTGCTTAAAACTACCGGATGTTTCTTTTGTTGAGTAGGAAAGATACATTAACGTTTGCGTCTCCGGGTCGTATATTCTTCTCACTTTCATATGCTTAAAGAAAATACTTTTTGACTGCTTAAAGATCACGTCCCCTGACTTCGACTTATCAATCTTAGCAATCATTTGTGGTGTGATTGGGCCTGTTTGGCGACATGCAATTGAACTGTCACTCGGATCAGAGAGGCTCATCTTTGCGTCAATAGATGCAACATGACAGGTTACGCCAGTAACCACAGGGTCTTGGAAGTGATTCAGTTTGATGTCTTTCATGGTGAAGAGACCTAAACTTACATCGCCTACTTCATTGTTATCACAGCCGAAAAGTGCAAGAGAGGAGAGGGCTATTATTGCTAGCTTGGCTTTCATTGATGTGTAATCCGTTAATAAGTTTGCGACTATGATAACAGTATTAGGTTCACGGGTGTTTATAGCTTACGATCTAGATCCCATAAATAACTAGTTAGATAAAATATAAATTTAACGAATGATTCTGATCAAATTGTCTAGTGGAATGTCCCTTATATACTGCCAAGCAAAAATCGCATTCCCTACTACACTGATATAACTATCAATGTAGTGGGTCTATTAATAAGGGGATATATTCATCATGGCTATAAAAAAGCGATATGTCCTGCTAATTGCCATCATCGGCATTGGCACAGGATGGATAACACTTGGGGGGACTGCAGCGGTTTTGCACTATACCTCGAGCGAAAAGTTCTGTATTTCTTGTCACACAATGGAAACACCTTTCAAGGAATACCAAGGCTCAGTTCACTACAGTAACGCTTATGGAATTCGAGCTGAGTGCGCGGATTGCCACATTCCTTCCGATCCAATCGGCTATGTCATCACTAAAATTCGCGCTACCAAGGACATATATCACGAATTTATCACAGGAAAGATAGACACTCCTGAAAAATACGAGGCGCACCGGAAGGAGCTGGCTGAAACAGTTTGGGCTCAGCTAAAGGCAAATGATTCAGCGACATGCCGTTCATGTCATACCTTCGATGCAATGGAAATCTATGCGCAATCCAAAGATGCACAGAAAATGCATACCTACGCAGAAGAGAACAACCAGACGTGTATCGATTGTCACAAAGGGGTAGCGCATTTAACACCTGAGGTAAAACTGGACGACGGTGCTTACAAGAAACTACTTGCATTGACCGAAAAAACGTCGGCTGACGCAAAGGTCGTTTATCCAGTTGCAACGATTTCTATTGGAGACTTAGGTTCGATTTCTCCGACAGCGCCGCTTGAAGTAATTTCCAACAATGGCAAAGAGAGAAAATTTGTTCTACACGCTTATCAAATGAAAGGTGCTGAGCAAGTTCTTTACATGGGGGAAGGTCAACGTTCAGTCTTAGCTCAACTGAGTACAAAAGGGCAGAAGTCTCTAAAAGTTGGCACTTACAAAACCGATGACTATGGCAATCAATGGCGTCCAGTAACGCTGACTGCACAAACGGATCAGCCAGTTGTCGATTCCCTTAAGCCTGTTTGGACTTATGCCGAAGAGTTAGACAATGTCTACTGCTCAACATGTCACTCAAAGATTCCTCCTAAGCACTTTACTGTTAATGCATGGGGACCTGTAGCGAAAACAATGGGGTCAAGAACTGACATAACTCCTGAAAACTTGGAATTACTGACGAAGTTCTTCCAAAACCACGCTAAAGATATTACTAACGCCAAGCATTAATGGAGGGCAGAATGATGAAAGATATTTCTCGTCGTAGATTTCTTAAAGGTACTGGCCTAACAGCTGGAGCGTTGGCGATAACTTCAATCTCTCCTGTTTATGCGACTACTGCAAAAAGCGGTAGAGGTTTTGGAGTGCTTACCGCGGGTAGAATGGGGCCGTTACTTTGCCAAGTGCAAGGAGGAAAGCTAGTCTCCTCAACCAATGCGCTAGCTCAAACGGTACCAAATACTTTGCAAGTGACTGGCCCGGATCAAGTTTATACCAAGGCTAGAGTCAAGTTTCCCTATGTACGTAAGGGCTTTTTAGCGAATCCAAGTAACCCAGAAGGTGTTCGAGGCAAAGATGAATATGTTCGCGTTTCTTGGGAAAAAGCGTATCAATTGATCCATGAGCAGCACATGAGAATACGTAAGGAGAATCCTCCTTCGTCGGTTTATGCTGGTTCTTATGGCTGGCGCTCAAGTGGCGTGTTGCACAAAGCACAAACGTTGTTACAGCGCTATATGGGTATGGCGGGTGGCTATACAGACCGAATGGGTGACTACTCGACAGGAGCTGCACAGATCATTCTGCCCCATGTTGTTGGCTCGATCGAGGTTTATGAGCAACAAACAACGTTCCCTATGGTCATGGAGCACAGTGACGTTGTTGTTATCTGGGGATTGAACCCGCTTAACACATTACGAATTGCGTGGTCATCCACCGATTGTTCTGGGCTAGAGTTCTTCCATCAGTTGGAAAAATCAGGCAAAACTATCATTGTCATCGACCCAATGAAATCTGAAACTGCAGAGTTCTTTGGTGACAAAGCACAATGGATTGCGCCTAATCCTTTTACTGATGTTGCTATGATGATGGGTATTGCCCATTCATTGATCAGCAAAAAACAGCATGACAAAAAATTTATCGATAAATATACGGTTGGGTTTGACAAATTTGAAGCGTATTTACTCGGTAAAGAAGACGGAGTTGAGAAAACGCCAGAGTGGGCATCTTCTGTATGTGGTGTACCTGCGAAACAACTCGAGATCTTGGCAGACATATTCAGCAAAAACCGCACTATGTTGATGGCGGGTTGGGGACTGCAGCGCCAACAGTTTGGTGAACAACGCCATTGGATGCTAGTCACATTGGCATCAATGCTTGGGCAAATTGGTTTGCCGGGTGGTGGGTTTGGCTTTTCTTATCACTACTCAAATGGCGGTAATCCAGCAAGAACCGCTGGCGTGTTGCCTTCAATGACAGCGGCCATTAGTGATCCTACTTGGCCATCGAAAGGGTCTGTTGCAGCATTTCCTGTTGCTCGGATTGTTGATGCTCTTGAGAGTCCGGGGAAAACGATTTTCCATAATGGACATGAAGTTACTTATCCTGATATCAAATTGATTTGGTGGGCAGGTGGTGGGAACTTCACGCATCATCAAGATACAAACCGATTAATTAAAGCGTGGCAAAAGCCAGAGCTGGTTGTTATTTCGGAAATTTATTGGACAGCTGCTGCTAAGCATGCAGATATTGTTCTTCCGATCACAACCTCGTTTGAGCGTAATGATTTAACGATGACAGGGGATTATTCAAATCAGCATTTGGTTCCGATGAAAAAAGTGGTAGAGCCAGAAGGGGAATCTCGAAGCGATTTTGAGGTTTTCTCTGACATGGCGGAACTCCTAAAGCCCGGCGGGAAAGAAGTTTATACCGAAGGCAAAAATGAAATGGAGTGGTTATATCAGTTTTATACAGCGGCGCAAAAGAGTGGTCGTAACCTTCGAGTAGCAATGCCAAACTTTTCAGAGTTCTGGCGTGAAAACCAGTTAATCGAGATGAAATACAACGATAAAGCGGCAAAGTTTGTTCGTTATGATGATTTTAGAAAAGATCCTGTTTTAAATCCGTTAGGTACGCCTAGTGGCAAGATTGAGATATTTTCAAAGACGATTGAAGGTTACAAACTCAAAGACTGTCCTCCGCACCCAACTTGGTTGGCCCCTGATGAATTTTTGGGTACAGCCAAAGATGATGAGCTTCAATTAATGACCTCACATGCAGCGGATAGGCTACATAGTCAGTTTAACTACGCTAAAATCCGTGAGGATTACGCGATAGCTAATCGAGAACCAATTTGGATTAATGTCACAGATGCGAAAAAACGCGGAATCAACCATGGTGACTTGGTTCGTGCCTACAATAAGCGGGGACAAGTGCTTGTTGGTGCGTACGTGACAGATCGTATCAAGCAAGGAACTGTATGTATTCATGAAGGCGCATGGCCAGATCTGGATGCAAAAACAGGTATTTGCAAAAACGGTGGAGCGAACGTGCTCACTCTAGATATTCCCACATCACGCCTATCGAATGGGTGTGCGGCTAATTCTTCGCTAGTTCGTATTGAAAAATACACAGGACCTGACCTAGAGCTTACTGCATTTGTACCACCGAAAATAGGCTAGCGCCGCAAGGAGAAAATCAGGTATTCACGCTGGTTTTCTCCTTTCTAATCTCTCGATAAATGTTAACTAGATCGCTAACATTGCAGTTGGTTTCACATTAATTTCATAATAGTTTGATTTACCTTTACACGGATTTTAGAATCGTCAATCAAATTATACATATAAGAAAGTAATGTTATGAAATTGGAAACTGTTGACTATCGTGCTCCTGATGCAGCTGAGCAATTTGTAAAATCGCTACGTGAAACTGGCTTTGGTGTTTTGAAGAACCACCCTATTTCTCAAGATCTTGTTGAGTCTATTTACAAGAATTGGTACGAGTTTTTCACTTCTGGTCCAAAAAACGATTATCACTACAATGTAGAAACTCAAGATGGTTTTTTCCCAGCTGAAATTTCTGAAGTAGCAAAAGGGCACACGGTTAAAGACATCAAAGAGTACTACCATGTCTACCCTTGGGGCCAAATTCCTCCAGAATTGAAAGATCAAATCTTAGATTACTACCGTCAAGCGAATGATTTTGCATCTGAGTTGCTAAGTTGGGTTGAATCCTACGCTCCGAAAGAAGTTCAAGAGAAGTTTTCAATTTCACTGTCAAAAATGATGGAAGATAGTGAAATGACGTTGCTTAGAGTGCTGCATTACCCACCGATGAAAGGTGACGAAGAGCCAGGAGCTATTCGGGCAGCTGCTCACGAAGACATCAATTTATTAACAGTGCTTCCAGCTGCTAATGAGCCGGGTCTGCAAGTCAAATCACAGGAAGGTGATTGGCTAGACGTACCATGTGATTTTGGTAACTTAATCATAAATATAGGTGATATGCTGCAAGAAGCATCTGGCGGGTATTTCCCAAGTACGACTCACAGAGTTATTAACCCAACTGGTGAGCGCCAAGAAAAGTCTCGAATTTCTTTGCCACTATTTTTGCACCCTAAGCCGGAAGTTGTATTGTCAGAAAAGTATACAGCTGATAGCTATTTGAAAGAGCGTTTAAGAGAGCTCGGTGTATTGTGATCTAAAAAGATCAAAGCAAGATCTGGCCGATGCCTTATGCATCGGCTTTTTTGTAGACGAGATCATGAACTAGCGAAGTTAATTACGTAACTTCTCGACAAATCTGAGTTGTTCTATTTGAATGATTAATTATCCACTACTGAAAAGTAAGACAATGTCAGAGCAGCAAGAACTCACCGCAACATTCCAGACTTACATGGAAAATCCCTTGGTGTGGCCTATGTTAGAAGTACTGCGACAGAGGCCGTCGGGATGGAAAGTACATACACTCGCAGCACATCTCAGTTCTTTAGGCTACATTCCCGTTCTTGACCCTTCCCCGCAAAAAGACCTCTTCAAACGAAACTTCCTTATTATGAATGCCCTGTATCAATTACAGGAAACTTTGTATCCAGAAAAATGGTTACAAGTAGAAGCAATGGATATTGTGCTACTCCCTATTACATCAATACAAGGTTGCGAGATCGATCCTGAAGATCCTTTACGTGACTACTATATTCAGTGGCATAACTATGAAGCAGAAGAGGGAGAGGTAAAGCGCTTACTGAACGAGTTTTGGACTAAATATCGTAAGCATGTGGGTGGTACAAATGGTTTGGATATGGACCGTGCTAAGGCATTGAGTTTATTCAAACTACCACATGACGCGAGCCAGTCACAAATAAGAAAAACTTGGCGTAAGTTAGCACTCAAGTGGCACCCAGACAGAGAAAACGGAAACAGCGAAAAATTCCGCGTTCTCTGTGAAGCTTGGCATGTATTGAGGCATTAGAATGAACTGATGCCCCTTGGCTTTTAGTTTTTAAAACGGGCTTTCCGCATGCGGTTTAGTGTGGCCATAACATCAATGGTTCTTGGCTTACTTGCATCGATATAGTTTGGAAGAGAGTAAGCCCAATTGCTATTTAGAAACGAATCGAATTCTTTAGTTGGGCAGCTTGACCATCCATTTAGCTGTGCAAGCTGGAACCATAGCCAACCGATCGTGTTGAGTTCAGTATGAGATTCTAGCTGTGCTAACGCAGAGACATCTACAGATTCTTTACCAAAACGCAGAGATGATGTGTCTTTTGCCGTTATGCGAAATTTACCTTCTGCCAATATCTTTTGCAGACATGCACTGTCAAACGAACGTGATGAAACAGCCTTTAACTCAGACTCACCTTCAAAGCTACGTTGATTTGGGTGAGCGACTACCACTTGCTTAGCTTTTTCTGTCACATCAACTGCTTGGTAGTTATGCATTTGAATCACAGTATCAGCGACATCTAGGTAGTCTCCAGATCCGCCCATAACGATGACCGTAGACACATTCAGCATTTCATTAAGCTGTTTTACGCGATCGACAAGTGGAGTAATTGGCTCTGCTGCTTTTTCGACAAGTAACTGCATCCTTTCGTCGCGAATCATAAAGTTTGTAGCAGACGTATCTTCATCAATTAAAAGGCTTGAAGCGCCAGATTCGATAGACTCTTGTAGCCAAGCTGCTTGCGAGGTAGACCCTGAAGCATCCTGAGTGACAAAGTTTTCTGTGTCGCTACCATTTGGTAGATGATTGATGTAATTAGATAGGTTTAAATTGTGTACGCATCGACCATCTTCAGCTCGAATTTTCATTGCATTAGTATCGCAGACAATTCGTTCTCGGCCATCACCCGGAATATGGTTGTATATCGACTTCTCAATAGCATGTAGCAAAGTTGATTTACCGTGAAATCCTCCGCCCACGATAAGGGTCACACCTTTACGAATACCTAGTCCAGTGATTTTTCCTTGGTTTGGTGCCGTCATTTCTACACAAAGCGATTCTGGTGACTCAAATGGAATTGCTTCTTTCATCGGCTTGTCGGATGCCCCTGATAAACGGGGTAAAATACTGCCATTCGCGACAAACGCAACTAGGCCACGTTCACTGAGTTGATTTCGCAAGCTTTGTTGATCTTCGTAGATTTCACAATGATTTTTCAGTGCATCTATATCTAGTTCACGCGCAATAGTCGAACGGCGAATGATTTTCGGCAAGTGGAACGTAATTAGGTTTAGGGCCTTTTTAGCTAATATGCTGCGACCATCTGCTGGTAAATCGACTTTAAAGCGAAGCTCTATCCCTTCATCAGTAAATTGGACGGAAGTAGAGTCTAAAATCACTTGCTCACCAATAAAGATATTAATGGCGTTGTCATTCAAGGTTAGTGCTGCGAATTGACGAGCGATAAAGTCTCTGGCTGCAATTTGATAATCGGTGGACTTCTCTTGCAACCATTGTAGATCAGTTAATGACCACGGACGAATTGCTCTAAACCTTGAAGCTGGCGCATATGGGTCTGCTTGGGTTTGATCAATAAACAAAGTGAAATCTTTAAAGTCATAGTGACCTTTGATTTTTTGATAAGAACGATAATTTTGCTTTTCAAGCTTTTTTAGCTTGGCAATCAACTGATCCATGGCGAGCTTCACGTGTATAAAAACAGGGCAGCGATTATAGAAATCAGCTGCCTGTGAGTAAAGTTAAATTGGAAATAAGCCTAAATATCTATGTCTACGTCTTTAGAGTAGTCGATTTCTGGATGTGCAAACCCATTAATTTTGAGAAACTCATCTTTAACGCCCTGATAATCAGCTAAGTCAGCAAAATTATTTTGGTCCATCTTAGACAAAATCTCATTCACTTGAGCTTGTATTTTGGATTGCATTTCCCAATCATCAATTCTGATGAGTCGCTCGCCATCGACAGGAACTTTTTGGTTTTCTGTATAGAGCTTGTTGGCATACAGACGATACATTTGCTCCATACACGTTTCGTGGCTTCCTTCTTCCTTCATGACCTTATACAGCGCCATGAGATATGGTGTTAAGCCAGGGATAAATACACTTGCTTTGGTGACAAGTGCCTTACATACCGTCGTGTACGCGTTACCAGAAAAGTTGGCCAACTTTAAATTTAGTGAGTGACTTGTTTGGTGTAAGTCGATTTTCGCTCTACCTAATGTTCCATCTAAATAGATTGGGTGGGTTGATTCTGGGCCTATGTAAGAAAAAGCAACAGTGTTGAAACCTTCAGCAATGGACTCTGAATTTATCAAGGTATCAATCCAGCTTTCCCAGTCTTGACCTCCCATGATTTTTACAGTGCTTTCAATTTCATCGTTGCTGGCAGGTTGCAGTGTGTGTGATTGCCATTCATTGTTTTCTAGACAGATAGTATTGGCTTTATAGGATGCGTTAATCGGTTTGATACATGAGCGCCACATGCCTTCTCCATCAGGCTTTGGTCTAACACCACTCGCTAAACTATATACGACTAAGTCAACTTCTCCTTCAAAGTAAGTTTCAATAGCTTCAACCACTTGATCGCGTATATCGTCAGAAAAAGCATCCCCTTGAATATTAACGGCGATTCTGCCATTTTCCTCAGCATGCTTTTTAAAAGCAGCGTTATTGTACCAACCTGCGGAACCAGTTTTGCCTTCTGATGGGCATCTTTCAAACGAAACGCCAATCGTATCGGCATTTCCTGCAAATGTAAGAGCAATGCGCGAGCTTAAACCAAACCCTGAAGACGCGCCTAATATGAGTACTCTTTTCGGAGCATTTTGAATCGCAGGTTGGGATTTAATATAGTTAATTTGATCCACCACGGACTTTTCACAGCCGATAGGATGCGCAGTTTTGGCGACAACGCCCTTAATCACTGGTTCAACGATCATACCTAGTACCTTTAGTTACCGTGTTGCTTCACAATAACTTAACAAAATGCTTAGTTTATTGAGCTACGGCATTAAATCTACAGATATTCACTTATTTGACTGGCAACAAATTCAGCAATCCATGGCTGTGCGTGTTCGGTGGGGTGCAACCCATCGGGCATCATCCATTCAGGCTTTGTTACAACTTTTTCCAAGAAGAATGGTATCAATGGAACTCCATCACTGTTTGAAATTGTTGGGTAAACTTTTGAAAAGGCGGCTGTATATCGTTTTCCATAGTTAGGTAGGACGTGGATCTGCATCAGTATTGGTTTTGAACCTTCTTCGCGGATTTTTCGTACAATTGTTGATAGATTAGATTGCAGTACCTTTAATGGAAACCCTCTTAGCCCATCATTCGCACCAAGCTCAATTAGGACTGTGTCGGGTTTGTGTTTCTGCAGTAATAAAGGTAAGCGCATTAAGCCATTGCCGGAGGTATCTCCTGAGATGCTAGCATTGATTACGGTGACGTTTTTTCCTTTTTCTTGCAGCGATTGGCTTAACAGGCTAGGCCACGCTTTTTCAATAGGCATTTGGTAACCCGCGCTTAAGCTATCGCCTAATATAAGTAGTGTTGAGCCGCTTGCGTAGCTCGAGAACGTTACAACAAGTACTAAGGAAAGTAGTCGAATCATGCAAACATCCATTATTCAGGCAAAATCACTGTGTAAAACAGTGTCTACCAGTCGAGAAAATTTAACAATCTTGCAGGATGTAAATTTAGAGATAAGTAGTGGAGAAAGTGTTGCAATTGTTGGTGCTTCTGGGGCTGGAAAATCAACGTTAATGACCTTGCTTGCAGGGCTCGACGCCCCAACGGCAGGTGAAGTGCATCTATTAGGCAAAAACCTTTCCCTGCTTGACGAAGAAGCAAGAGCATATATCCGTAGCCACTCCGTTGGGTTTGTTTTTCAAAGCTTTATGTTGATTCCAAGTTTAACCGCTATTGAGAACGTGACTCTGCCGTGTTTACTAAAAGGGGAGAAAGAAAATACAGCAAGGGCAGTTGAACTATTAACCTCTGTCGGGCTAGGAAACAGATTAGATCACCTTCCGAGCCAGCTTTCAGGAGGAGAGCAGCAGAGAGTTGCGCTTGCTAGAGCATTCATGATTGAACCGAAAGTTTTGTTTGCAGATGAACCTACAGGTAACTTAGATCAACACACGGCCGAAAAAGTCATCGATCAGTTTTTCGAACTTAACCAACAACATA
Source organism: Vibrio marisflavi CECT 7928 (assembly GCF_921294215.1). Taxonomy (GTDB): domain Bacteria; phylum Pseudomonadota; class Gammaproteobacteria; order Enterobacterales; family Vibrionaceae; genus Vibrio; species Vibrio marisflavi. The sequence continues at coordinate 852,116 of NZ_CAKLDM010000001.1, read as the reverse complement.
GTACAACCTTGGTCATGGTGACACATGATCTAGTACTCGCAAAACGTTGTGATCGCGTTTTTCATATGAGCGCAGGAAAGCTGGAGGTGTCTTAATGGAGATGCCAAAACGTCACAATAGTTTTGCAAGAATAATTACTTGGAGTTGGAAAGAGATATGGCATGGTCAACTTTGGCCGATTTCTGTGTCACTAATTTTAATCATCGCCTCGATATTTGCTTTGACTGCACTTGCAGAGCGGCTTGAACAGGTAGTCGTTAAAAAAGGTAAAGAAGCGCTATCAGCTGACAGCGTATTTATTTCAGCCAATCCTCTCTCAAACCAGCTATTAGAGTCTGTCGCCACTTTGGGCTTGTCTAGTTCCAAGATGACGCGCTTTAACACAATGGCTTTTAGTGATGCACAAATGCAGCTCGTCACGGTAAAAGGAGTAGAGTCGAATTACCCGCTTCTAGGCAATTTGTTACTCGGTAATGGGAAAACAGAACAACATAAAGTATCTCCAAAGCAATTGTGGATGGAGGAGAGATTAATTGAGCAACTAAAAGTTAAACCCGGTGACACTATTTCAATAGGCGATGCTGATTTTGTTTTGTCAGGTAAAATTATTGATGAACCTGGGCTGAGCTTTAACCCATTTCAGCAGATGCCGACAGTACTTATCCATCAAAACGACGTCGAATCTACGGGTGCGATTCAGATTGGAAGTAGGGTGAGATACAGCCTTTTTCTATCGGGCAATGATTCAACAATAAAAAACTTGAAGACATCGGTTCAGTTAGGAGCAAGCGATCGATGGAGAGATACAAGTAGTCGCAGCAGAACCAATGAGATATTTCAGAGAACAGAGCAGTACTTATCCCTAACCGTAGCTATTGTTGTGATAATGGCAGCGACGACATTAGTGCTCACTTGCCAGCATTACGTGGCATCTCGTTTGAAAACTATTGCAATGCTAAAGAGTTTAGGGGCGAGCAAAAATTGGCTAGCAATGTGGCTTTCTATACAAGTACTGATACTACTAGTTGTAGCAATAGTTTTTGGAGTGTCGCTGGGAATATTAATTGAGTACCTTTTGCGTATACCGATCTCAGATATTTTGCCTAAGCCATTACCAAGCTATGGTTTTAAACCGGCAGTCGTTGCAGTCTCTACCAGTATCCTTATTTCTATTCCGTCATTGGGCATTCCGTTAAATAGGCTATTAGCTGTCAGTGCACTTGAAGTAATGCAGCCTAAGCAAACAAGTAAATTTCGGGTTCTTAATCTGGTTCTAATCGCAGTCCCACTAGTTCCGATGGCTACTGTTTATCACAACAACGTGTTGGTTTGGCTGGTGTTCGGAGGCATCGTTGCTTTGTTTGCTGTTTTAGCTTCATTAAGCCTGTTTCTTACAAAACTGATGGTAAAACTGCCACTTGCCATCTCTTTTAAACTTGCAGTAAGTCGGATCAATCGTTCTAGGCTTACAAGTGGAATCCAGTTTGGCGCCTTAGCGGTGTCTTTAATGATGCTTGGCATTATTTGGCTGGTACGCACTGACTTGCTGACGGACTGGAATCGAGTATTGCCTGAGAACGCACCAAATGCGTTTGCTTTTAATATCGCCCCATACGAGAAAGAGGCATATTTGGGCACACTCGATTCTGAGAAAATAAGCCGCTCTCAAGCGTATCCTATCATTCGTGGGAGGCTCACAAAAATAAACGGCGTGGATGCAAAAGAGATCACGCAAGGCAAAGAGGATACAGATGCGCTACGTCGAGAATTAAATCTTACTTGGGCAGATACATTGCCTACATACAATGAACTAGTTAAAGGTAGTTGGACTAAAACTAATGGGGTTTCAGTTGAGTCAGAAGTAGCCGAGGCGTTGAAGCTTAAAATTGGTGATAACTTAACATTCTCTATTGGTGGACAAAGTTTTAACGCCAAAGTAAACAGTATTCGAGATGTTGAATGGCGTGATATGAAGCTAAACTTTTACTTCATTTTTACGCCAGATGTACTTAAGGACATACAAATGTCTTGGCTGGTAAGTTTTAGATTAGACGACAGTGACAATTCGTTAATTAGCGAGCTATCACGGACATATCCAACAGTTAGCTTGATGGATATACGCCTGATGGGAGAAAAAATTCGTGATTTATTAAGCCAAATTGTATTGGCGATTTCTGGTCTCGCTGCATTAGGTGTGATTGCGGGGTTGCTGCTCATATTTACCCTGTTGAAACTGAGTGTAGAAATGCGTCAGCAAGAAATACAACTATACCGCACTTTAGGGGCCAGCCGAAATCGAGTAGTGCGCACGCTATGGGCAGAATTTGGACTGATGGCGCTTATTTCTGGTTGTATTGCGACAGGTGCTGCTGAAATGGTCGTCAAAGGCATCATGAAGTTCGGTTTTGAAGTGACAACTTCCCCACATTATCATATGTGGTTAATCCTACCGATATTGACCGTGTTTATTTTGATGATTGTCGTGAATGGGTTGATTAAAAAGTTGCTCAAGCCCATGCAAAAATAATCTCAAATGGATAGAGAATCGCTGAAGTATTCAGGAGTGTAGTGACGCTTTTGTATTCATATTAATCAATGTAAACGTTTGCGTGTTAATCAGCGATTTCCTTTTGCGAATGAACTGGATATTTGTACATTAATCCCCATCCTAGGGGCTTTCTTTATGGTGAATATTGAATAGTTTATCCAGTTATCCACAAAATCAGTGGATAAAGTTTTGGATAACTTACCCTGTAGATAACTATTGATTTCAAGCTACCCCTTTTATGCCAATGGCTTCGCTAGTTTTGCTGTTCAAAAACAAGTTTATTTCTCTCTAATGGGATAGCCAGTCAAGAAAAAATTTCAGTTTTTTTGCACCTAAATTACCAGTAGCCTTTTATATCCACATCAAAAATGAGATTTATTTAATCAATGGCTTTTAATACAATGTGTGCAACGTAATTATGTGTAGTTAATGATTTGTTGAACAGTTTCACATCATCGAAACCAACCTTTGCCATTATTGGTGGAGGGATAGCTGGCTCCACGGTTGCGATGCATTTAGCTGAATTGGGAGTCAATGTAACTTTACTCGAAAAGGGTACAAGTTTGGTAGCAGGCCCACCTATTTGTCATTTGCATGCTGGTGGCAACTTATACCGTGAAATATCAGAAACACAATGTGTTGATTTGCTCAAGCAGTCTATTGATACCGCTCGCTTTTATCCCCATACCTTAAACATAAGACCCACCCTTATCGCGGTACCAAAGCAAGATGCTGGTACGACAGAATCCCTTGTTGCTAGATTGCGTGTGGTTACTGCTGCCTATATGGATTTAGTCAATCAAGATCCTAACAATAAAGTGCTAGGTGAACCACAAGACTACTATCGGCTGTACACAAAATCCGATCTCGAAAGGTTAGCTTCACGGGAGCAACCTTCTCGGCCAAATGAGACCGATGAGTGGGTAATACCGTTTGCTCAAAACGTTGATTTAGAAAGCATCAAGTATCCTGTAATTGCTGTTCAGGAATACGGTTGGAGCCTGTTTAGAGTTGCAGCTAGCGTTTCTTTAACTTTGGAAAATTACGCTAATTGCCAAGTGCATCTCAATAGTAAACTCGAGAACGTAACCAAGAATGAGCAAGGTTGGAGATTAGAATATCGAGAGCCTTCGGGCGAAATGGGCTTTATGTATGCAGACTATCTTATTAATGCGTGCGGTTTCCAGACAGGAGAAATAGATGATCTTGTGAGTCACCGCTCTGACCGACTGGTAGAGTTTAAGGCCGCCTATGTTACGCAGTGGCCAGATTGCCAGCAGAAGTGGCCCGAGGTTATTTTCCACGGTGTAAGAGGAACAAAAAATGGTATGGCTCAGCTAACGCCTTATCCAAATGGTGTTTTTCAGCTACATGGAATGACGGAAGAGATTACATTGTTTTCAGATGGGCTTGTGTCTTCATGCGAAAAATCATCACAGCCGACACTACCACAGCGTTTCCGAAAGAAAATTGACAAAGGCTGGAGCAACGATGTCATCGATGTAAGAACCAATAAAGCGATACAGCATTTGAGCCAGTTCATTCCTAGCTACATTTCAGCTCAGAGGCTGAGTAAACCTTTATATGGAGCCCAACAAATACCAGGTGACAACGTCACTCTAAGATCTGCTGATGTATCATTTGCTGATCATAACTATGCTCGTATTGAAGTAGTGAAAGGCTCATCTGCTATAGAAGCGGCAAGAAAAATAATCCAACATTGGAATTTAGTCAGGACAAGTGCTGAAAGTATTAAGTTGTCCCAATCAGTGACAATGTCACTGACTGAGGCGCAGGTTGAGCAGTTAGCGATTGAATTAGCCGAGCAACGAGGCTATCCGATACAGCTAGCTGAAGTTTTTAATAAGCATGAATGACTAGGCAGTCGCGGCCCGATACTGTTTTTTCAGCCTTAGGCATATGTTAACTAGAGCGATTAGTACAGGCACCTCGATTAGTGGTCCAATAACTCCTGCGAATGCCTGTCCTGAGTTAATGCCAAAAACTGCAATGGAAACGGCAATGGCTAGCTCAAAGTTATTTCCTGTCGCGGTGTAGGCTATTGATGCATTTTTATCAAATGGTATTCCTAATCTCTTACCAACATAGAAACTGGCGAAAAACATAACAACAAAGTAGATCGCTAGTGGAATCGCTACCCTAAATACATCCATAGGTAGATCAATTATCATTTCTCCTTTTAAGCTAAACATAATTACGATGGTTGCAAGTAAAGCAATGAGTGTGATCGGAGATACTCTTGGGATGAAGACATTGTTGTACCACTGCTCACTTTTATACTTCACTAGTATTTCACGGCTTAAAAAGCCCGCAACAAAAGGGATACCTAGATAAATTAGTACGCTTTCTGCTACGTCAACAAACGAGACATGAATATCGACGCTTTTTATCCCAAAATACGGTGGGAGAACGGTTATAAATAGCCATGCTAAGAAACTATAAGTGACTATTTGGAAGATACTATTTAATGCAACCAGCGCAGCACCGTATTCTCTGTTTCCTCCACCGATATCATTCCATACAAGTACCATCGCTATGCAGCGCGCCAATCCTATTAATATAATTCCCATCATGTATTCTGGGTGGTTGTGCAAGAAGGTGATAGCAAGGATAAACATTAGTATGGGGCCAACAATCCAGTTCATTATCAGTGATAAAGTGATGGCTTGCTTGTCTTTCGCGACTTGCCCGAGCAGTCGATAGTTCACTTTCGCTAAAGGAGGGTACATCATTAAGATTAAGCCGATGGCTAGGGGAATGTTTGTTGTTCCAACAGACATTTGCTCGTTTAGTTGTTGAACACCGGGGAAGAGTACTCCTATCAAAATACCTATAGCCATCGCTATAAGTATCCATAAAGTTAAATAACGGTCTAAAAATCCAAGTTTAGGGGAAGATTCTAAGTTCATTTTGGTTACTCTAATCGTAAATCGTCGAAAGACGATTGACTGGTCGTAGGATGTGAATTCACATCCGCATTACTGAAAAATCTCGATAAAAGTGGTGCTGAATCGATTAATAGTGTCACGATTTATCCGATAACATACTCTCGGAGGAATAGGTTCAGCGGTAATCAAATTTGATAGTTTTAGTATCTTAAGGTGTTCTGATACGGTTGATTGTGCTAATCCAAGCTCAGACACCAAATCACTGTTTAGACAGCCATTATTATTGTCTAACGTGAGAAGAATTTTTAAAATCCTTATACGAGCTGGGTGAGAGATTGCTTTCGCCAGGGACGCTAAGTTTCGTTCTGATGTTAGCTCAGCCTCTGTAGCAGAAAAGGCTTGATTACTAATCGAATTACATGAAGTGCTCATCGCTTTTTTATAGTTAATCGTCGAATGGCGATATGATGACTTGGTGAATATCTCTTGTCAACTGAAAAAAAACGCTGGCGTTTAAACAAGATAATCTATCTATTGGAGAAAGTTGATTGAGTTCGTGATGTGGACAAAAAGGGCAAAGGCCATCTGAAAAGTTTTAAGGAACATGAATAACTTTTCGGTTACTTGAATGCTATGAAACTTATTGCCACCCAAAAATACGTTTTCTATATTAAGACTGTGTCTCAAAAATAAGATAATCACTAAATATATACTTTTAAAGTCTCTATAAAATGCTTAGATAATTCATCTATTTACCATGAATAAACAGTTTATAGATGCAAATAAGCAATTGAGTGCTTAAAAATTCAAATCATTCCATTGTATTTATTGTTCTAGATGTATTAATCTAAACCAAACTATTAGAAGGGATTTAGTGATTTAAGTGTAAAGTATTAAAACGAGTTTCATATTAATAAACAGTTGCTGTTTGGTGAGCGGTATGAGTCAGCAGAGAATGCAAGCAATAGCAAGATCAAAGTATGTAATAAACATAATTGGCTAGAAGAACAGATGGCTTATTAAATAGATGATTTTCGCCTAGTCTGATTTGAATTTGTTAAATGTTAATTCAGGGTGTTTTGTAAATATGAAGCTTATGAAAACTACACTCGTTTTTGTTACTCAAGCATTTCTTTATTGCGTACTCACCATAAATGTTGCGTGGGCAAAAGAGGGGAGTGAGTTTCAGCCAACTATGTCAGTTGGTGTAGAGGGTGGTTATCAAATCGCAGATGATAGCAGTTTGAACCAATCAGATCCCAGCGGTGGTTTGTGGGGTATCTTTGGAGGGTATTTTCTTGACCCTAGTTGGAGACTCGAAGCTGGCTACCAGTATCAAAATGAGTTAACAACAACGAATCCTCAAGTAAAAATTAACAATCAGTTTATTAACTTTTCTGCTCGTTACGATTGGCCGATACAAGATGGTTTGAATGTATATGGTCGATTTGGCCTGAGCTATTGGGATTTGACCAAAACATTTTCGTCACTAGAAACAATAGACGCGAATGGTTTGTCTCCCTCAATGGGTATAGGACTGAGCTATCGAATTTTACCCACGATAGAGTTAACGACAGGATACGCATTTCAATATGGAATTGGCAATAGCACGACTGGTGAATATGACAACCACCAACTTCTTCTGAGTATTGCTTACCTGTTTGAAGTTGAAGACGAAAGCCAGCTACTTAGCAGCAAAGACGAACAAAATGAATCTGGAAAAACTGAACCAAAAATTGCTGCTGAAAGTATAGATATAGTAGTCCCAAGTGATAACAGCGAAGTTTCAAATACAACGATAAAAGTTAAAAAAACCGTTACTACCCTATATACGTTATCGGTGTTTGACTTTGATAAATACAAACCCAACTCGGATATATCTAAAAAGCTTAGCCAGATTAGCAAGTTACTACAAGAGAATAAGAATGGAAATATAAAAGTAGTTGGCTATACCGATTCGATTGGTAATAAGAAATACAACTTAAACCTCTCCTTAAAGCGAGCCAATGAAATAGCGAATTTATTGATTGAGAAAGGTGTTGTTCGCAATAGGTTAATAATAATAGGAAAAGGAGAGAATAACCCGATTGCTTCAAATAACAAAAAAGAAGGGAGAGTAAAAAATAGACGGGTTGAAGTTTTTTTAACGCCGTTAGCTACTGAAAATAATGAGAAATAGAACTAACCATATAAATGCTATCAGTAGTAAATAGAATTTGCTAAAGAAAATATAAAGTTTAATGGAAATACCATTACTGTCAGTTTGTTAGGTAGAAACAGGAACCAGTATGTTCAAGTAATAGTTCATGCTGATTTAATTGGAACAAAACTATACAACCGGTTGCTTTCGTTTCAGTGAGCTCAATCCATAGTAGAGCAGATAGAAAGTAAAGGGATAGACACTTCGTGGGCAGAATGTTCGTGAAGCTGACTATAGGAATGCCAATTATGCCTATTTCTACTTAGATAAGTAGTACTAAAAAGTAGGTGTATTGAAGTCAGGCAACGCAATTTATCGCTGCATGGGGTTGGGAAAACTAAAACGTTACTGAGTAGTAGTTTTAGATAGGCCTAGCATTGATTAAGGTTATTAAAAATATAGGGTTATTACTAGTTGTATCCATTCTTGCAGGATGTAATTCCGAAGGTGGCTTTAGTGATAACTCAAACACAGATACAACAGTTAGACTGGTTTCAGTTCAGCTCTCCTCGACTCTAGTGTCTACTAGAGGGGGCGATCGCACCAAAGTTTCGATGCCAAAAGGCAACAATGAGCAATTAACTGCTACCGCCATATACAGCGATGGTACAACATCTGACGTCACCGAAGACGCTGTTTGGAACAACTCGAACACTACTCATATGACTATTACCAAAGGTAAGGTTGATGGCCACGGAATTGGCTCTGGTATTGTGTCTGCTACCCATGATGGTATTACGAGTAATGAGCTTGAATTTTCTATTACCGCTGCTGAGCTCAGACGAATCCAGTTGACACCACCTTTTAACTCAGTTCCTAACGGTATTAGCGTACAACTTAAGGCAACAGGCATTTATACAGATTTAACGACGGCTGATATTAGCGACAGTGTGGTGTGGGAAAGCGCGAGTACAAGTATTGCCACTGTGGATACACTTGGTTTAGCTACTGGTGTCGGTGTTGGTTCTACATCTATACAAGCTTCCAAAGACGGCATTACGAGTCGTTCTGCTTCAATAAAAGTGACCAGTGCAGTACTGTCATCCATTCAGGTAACCCCTCCAACAAATAACATTGCCAAAGGGACTTCTACTCAGTTGGTTGCTACTGGTATATATTCTGATGGCAGTACACAAATCCTAACAGATACAGCAAGTTGGACGAGTTCACTGACAAGTATTGCGACTATTGAATCAAATGGAGATTCTGAGCCGGGTCTGTCTCTAGGTGTCGATACAGGAACAACGACAGTTACAGCAACGGTTGGCGCTATTAGTGGCAGCGCTTCTTTAACAGTTACTTCAGCCACGTTAGTTAGTATTCAAGTCACACCACCATCACCTAGCGTCGCAAAAGGTGTGACACAACAGTTTGTGGCAACGGGTATTTACACAGATGCTACGACACAAATATTGACCAGTTCTGTTTCGTGGGTCAGCAGTGATAGTGGAATAGCAACGATCGAGTCTGGAGGTATTAACACTGGATTATCCAGCACATTGGCAACAGGATCAGTGACGGTTACTGCGACACTTGGAGCTGTCAGTGGTAGCGCATCGTTAACTGTTACAGCAGCGGAGTTAGTAAGTGTTCAAATTACACCACCGTTGCCTAGTATTGCTAAGGGGGTGACACAGCAATTTGTCGCGACCGGGATATATACAGACTCAACAACGCAAATTCTAACTAGTGTCGCATCATGGGTGAGTAGCTCTGTAAGTGTAGCGACTGTAGAAAGCTCTTCTGATACTAATCCGGGGTTAGCGACGGGAACCGGTGAGGGCACTGCGACAATTACCGCCACAGTAAATGACATAAAAGGTACGACGACGTTAACGGTAACGCCAGCGGCTTTGGTCAGTGTTCAGGTGACGCCACCGACTCCTAGCATTGCGAAAGGTGTAACCCAGCAATTTGTTGCGACTGGTACTTATACCGACTCAACTACTCAAATTCTTACAGACTCTGCGTCTTGGGCAAGTTCTTCAACTAGTATTGCTACGATTGAATCAGAAGGAGATACAACGCCCGGTCTTGCTAATGGTGCGGGCGTTGGTTCTGCTACTATCACTGCTACTGTCGACGGCATCAGTGGCAGTGCCGCATTGACTGTCACACCCGCTACCTTGGTTAGCATACAAGTTACCCCGTCTAGCCCGAGTATCGCAAAAGGGAGCACACAACAGTTTGTAGCAACGGGTACTTACACTGATTCGACCACTCAAATCTTAACGAGCAGCGTGTCTTGGACAAGCTCTTCAACAAGTATTGCAACTGTTGAAACGGCTGGAGATACGACACCTGGGCTATCAACTGGTGTGAGTGTGGGTTCAGCCACGATAACTGCAACACTCGATGGGGTTAGTGGCACAGCCACACTTACTGTAACTGTTGCTGCGTTGGTCAGCATCGAAGTTACTCCGACCACACCAAGCATTGCAAAAGGCGGAACTCAGCAGTTTGTTGCGACTGGAACATACACTGATGCGACAAGACAACTTTTAACTGACAGCGTTTATTGGGTTAGTTCTTCAAGCAGTGTGGCGACAATAGAAACAACTGGAGACACTACTCCGGGACTTGCGACAGGAGTGAGTATTGGATCAGTTACCATAACCGCGACTGTTGATGGTGTTAGCGGAAATACTACCTTAACGGTCACTGCTGCAGAGTTGGTGAGCATACAGGTAACACCTGTAACACCGAGTATTGCAAAAGGTGTTACGCAGCAATTTGTTGCGACAGGGACGTATACCGATGCAACCACACAGATCTTAACTAATAGTGTTTCTTGGACGAGCTCAACAACGAGCGTCGCTACAATAGAGAGCTCTGGTGGCAGCACGCCGGGGCAATCTACTGGCGTTAATGTCGGCTCAACGACAATTACAGCGACGGTCAGCGGAATTAGTGGTAGTACAAGCCTGACGGTCACAGCCGCAACACTTGTCAGCATCCAAGTGACGCCGACTACTCCAACTATCGCCAAAGGTGTAACGCAACAATTTGTAGCAACGGGAACCTATTCAGATTCGACAACGCAAATATTAACCAGCTCGGCATCTTGGAGTAGCTCGTCAACGAGTGTTGCAACTATTGAGAGTGTGGGTGATGCGAATCCTGGAGTAGCTACTGGTGTCGCTACTGGCTCATCGACTATTAGCGCGACTGTAGATGGAATAACAGGAAGTACAACATTGACGGTTTCGGCTGCTACCTTGGTCAGTATACAAGTAACGCCGACTACGCCAAGTATTGCCAAAGGGTTAACACAGCAGTTTTCTGCAATCGGTACATATACGGATGCAAGTACTCAAAACCTCACTAGCACAGCAACGTGGACTAGCTCGTCGACTAGTGTGGCGACGGTTGAAACATCAGGTAACAGTAACCCCGGGTTAGCCACAGGAATTGGTGTGGGTACAGCGACGATTACTGCTACGGTTAGTGGCATTAGTGGGAATACCACTTTAACGGTTACCTCTGCAGAATTGGTGAGCATCCAGGTCACGCCACCGACTCCAAGTATTGCCAAAGGTGTAACACAGCAATTTGTCGCAACTGGTACTTATACGGATTCGACCACACAGATCCTAACTAACACTGCCTCTTGGACAAGTTCATTATCCAGTGTTGCAACAATAGAAACGACAGGGGGGAGTACCCCAGGCCTTTCTACTGGTGTTGATGTAGGTACGACGACGATTACTGCAACGGTTAGCGGTATTAGTGGGGATGCGACACTGGCAGTTACCGCAGCGACTTTGGTGAGCATTCAAGTGACGCCTTCAACACCAAGTATAGCCAAAGGTGTGATACAACAGTTTGTTGCTACGGGAACCTATACGGACGCAACGACCCAAATCTTAACCAGCAGTGCCTCTTGGACAAGCTCATCGACCAGTGTTGCATCAATAGAAACATCGGGAGATAGTACCCCCGGATTGTCTACTGGCGTTGGAGTCGGATCTACAACGGTGACAGCTACAGTAAGTGGTATCAGTGGAAGTACGACTTTGATCGTCACCTCCGCGACTTTGGTGAGTATTCAAGTTACGCCAGCAACGCAAAGTATTGCAAAAGGTGCCACCCAGCAGTTTGTTGCAACGGGAACCTATACGGACGCGACGACACAGATTTTAACGTCTTCTGCAACTTGGACAAGCTCATCAACGAGCATTGCAACCATAGAAACCTCTGGAGATAGTACGCCTGGATTAGCTAATGCAGTGGAGGTAGGCACAACGACTATTACAGCAACTGTTAGTGGTATTAGTGGTAATACAACACTCACGGTAACGTCTGCTGAGTTAGTGAGTATTCAAGTCACACCTTCCACGCCAACCATTGCTAAAGGTGTAACACAACAGTTTGTTGCAACGGGAACCTATACAGATGCAACAACCCAAATATTAACTAGTAGTGCATCATGGACAAGTTCAGCAACGAGTGTCGCGACGATAGAGACATCAGGGGATAACACGCCGGGTTTATCCACAGGTGTTGATGTGGGGATAACGACAATCACGGCAACGGTAAATGGTATAAGTGGCAATGCTACGTTAGATGTGACGGCTGAGGTTTTGGTCAGTATTCAAGTCACGCCTGTTACTCCTAGTATCGCAAAAGGAGTGACCCAACAATTTGTAGCAACAGGCACCTACTCAGATTCCAGCACTCAGATTTTAACTAATGTCGTTTCTTGGACCAGCTCTTCAACGAGTGTGGCAACAATTGAAACAACAGGAGACAGCACGCCGGGACTCTCAACTGGAGTCGCAGTGGGCTCAACAACGGTGACTGCTACATACAATGGTATTAGTGGTAATACGACTCTAACGGTAACAGCGGCGACGTTAGTGAGTATTCAAGTTACGCCAGTAACACCAAGCATAGCGAAAGGGGTAACTCAGCAGTTTGTAGCAACGGGCACGTATACAGATTCGACAACACAAATACTCACAAATACGGCGTCGTGGACAAGTTCGTCAAACAGTATTGCTACTATCGAGTCTTCGGGTGATAGCACGCCAGGTTTGGCGAACGGTGTTGGTGTAGGTTCTAGCACTATTACCGCAACAGTCAGCGGTATCAGTGGCGATACAACGCTGACGGTGACAGCGGCAACATTAGTGAGTATTCAAGTTACGCCCGTGACTCCAAGTATTGCCAAAGGGGTCACCCAACAATTTGTCGCAACAGGTACGTATACCGATGCAACTACGCAGATCTTAACCAGCACGGCTTCATGGACAAGCTCTTCTACAAGTGTCGCGACTATTGAGACCGCAGGAGATAGTACGCCTGGATTATCGACTGGTGTTGACGTTGGTTCAACTACCATTACTGCGACGGTTGGTGGTATCAGTGGAAATTCTACCTTAACAGTTACAGCGGCGACGTTAGTGAGTATTCAAGTTACGCCAGTAACGCCAAGCATTGCCAAAGGGGCAACTCAGCAGTTTGTTGCAACGGGCACCTACACAGATGCAACGACACAAATATTAACTGGCACCGCATCTTGGAGCAGTTCGTCTACTAGCATTGCCACGATTCAAACAACTGGAGACACTAACCCCGGGTTATCAACAGGGGCAAGTGTCGGTTCAACGACCATCACGGCTACAGTGAGTGGAATCAGTGGTAATACAACATTGACGGTGACAGCAGCGACGTTGGTGAGTATTCAGGTGACACCAGCAACACCAAGTATTGCAAAAGGTGTAACACAGCAGTTTGTTGCAACAGGTACTTACACTGACGCTACCACTCAAATTTTAACCAGTTCGGCTTCTTGGACCAGTTCGTCCACTAGCGTTGCAACAATAGAGAGTTCTGGTGACAGTACACCTGGGTTATCTACTGGTACAGGTGTAGGTTCAGCTACGATAACCGCTACTGTCAATGGTATTAGTGGCGATACAACGCTTACAGTTACAGCGGCAACTCTAGTGAGTGTACAAGTGACGCCACCGACTCCAAGTATTGCAAAAGGGGTGACACACCAGTTTGTTGCTACAGGTACATACACGGATGCGACGACGCAAATTTTAACTAGTTCGGCGTCGTGGACAAGTTCTTCAACAAGTGTAGCGACTATTGAATCTTCGGGGGATAGTGATCCTGGCTTGGCTACTGGCGCGGGTGTTGGTTCTACGACGATCACCGCGACAGTGAGTGGCATCAGTGGAAATACCACGTTAACAGTGACAGCAGCAGAATTGGCGAGTATACAAGTTACGCCAGCAACGCCGAGTATTGCTAAAGGTGTGACACAACAGTTTGTTGCAACAGGTACTTATACGGATGCTACTACACAAATCTTAACCAGTACTGCATCTTGGACAAGCTCTTCAACTAGTATTGCGACGATTGAAACAGCCGGTGATAGTAATCCGGGGCTTGCAACAGGCGCAGGTGTTGGCTCTGCAACAATCACTGCCACGGTAAGTGGTATTAGTGGCAACACAACATTGACCGTAACAGCAGCGACATTGGTAAGTATTGATGTTACGCCAGCAACGCCGAGTATTGCTAAAGGTGTGACACAACAGTTTGTTGCGACAGGCACATATACAGACGCAAGTACACAAACGTTAACCTCTGTGGCTTCTTGGACCAGCTCTTCTACTAGTGTAGCGACAATTGAAACATCAGGAGATAGTAACCCTGGTTTAGCAACAGGCGCTGGAGTTGGTTCGTCAACAATAACTGCAACAGTGAGTGGCATCAGTAACACAGCAACATTAACGGTTACAGCTGCGACATTAGTAAGTATCGATGTGACACCAGCGACGCCAAGTATTGCCAAAGGCGTAACTCAGCAGTTTGTAGCAACAGGAACGTATACAGACGCGAGTACACAGACGTTGACTACAGTAGCTTCGTGGACAAGTTCAGCAACCAGTATTGCGACCGTTGAAACATCGGGTGACACTACTCCTGGCTTATCAACAGGGGTAGCTATTGGTTCAGCTACGATTACCGCAACGGTAAGTGGAATTAGCGGAGATACCACGCTAACCGTCACTGCGGCTGAGCTGGTGAGTATTGCTGTCACACCAGTGACGCAAATAGTAAATATAGGTAACACGTTACAAATGACAGCAACAGGCACATATACCGATGCGAGTAACCAAGATATAACCAATACTGTTTCATGGGCGAGTAGTGTAACGAGTTATGTCACCATCCAGACTTCAGGAGATACAAATCCAGGTTTAGCGACTGCTGTGGCTTCAGGAACATCGACAATTACAGCGACTCTCGGTGCAATAAGCGGAGACACAAGCATACAAGTGAGCTTGTTCAGTATGTGCGGAACAGGTGTCAATGATACAGATAGCACTAATGCAACTGGCGAGTGTCTAAAAGTTGCAACAAATAGTAGTGGTTCGTGGTTTACGTCAACTCCGAGTTTAGCACTAATAAATTTACTTGGTTA
This sequence comes from Vibrio marisflavi CECT 7928, assembly GCF_921294215.1. Taxonomy (GTDB): domain Bacteria; phylum Pseudomonadota; class Gammaproteobacteria; order Enterobacterales; family Vibrionaceae; genus Vibrio; species Vibrio marisflavi. Next base: position 837,015 of record NZ_CAKLDM010000001.1, on the reverse strand, counting down.
CACTCAGTCTACTGGTGATTCAGGAGGGAAAACTTACGCGCGTACCTACAACGAGTCGGACGTTCTTGGCCCTTCTGGAATATTTGTAGAGTTTGATTTGCTTGGTCATAATTGGCCGTCTGCTGAAGGTGGACAAGCTTATCGATATTGTGAAGATTTGGCTTCTATGAACTTTGGTGGAAGAAGCGATTGGCGATTGCCGACGTCAACCGAGTTAGAAGGGTTTGCTGATGACAACTTAATAAACGCTGATAACTTGTACACTACCTACGGCTGGCCTGTTGATAGGACATATTGGTCTAGTTCGGAAAATGTCGACGAGAGTGGCAAATTCTGGAATTCTCATCTGGTTTGGCAATATACAAACTCGAATCTTGCTCAGGATCCTAAACCCGTATCGTGTATTTCAGATTAGTTATATCGTTGAATGCTTCCATGTTGCTTACAGTTTATTTTCTGGGAAGCTTTAATAGCCAAAAAAGTTGGCCCATTGACACCACGTATTCTGCATTTTTTGTAAGTTTCCGCGGATAAAACGTACGGATTGTCCAGGCTTTGCTTGGGCAAGCCTTGGCAAGTCCATTCTGGCAACACAGCCGATTTTGGGGTATCCACCAATCGTTTGTCTATCATTGAGGAGAACAATAGGCTCACCATCTGGAGGAATTTGTATCGAACCCAATGCAATTCCCTCGCTTAAAATTGGCTGAATTGGCGGCGATACTGGCGTTGACCCAGATAGCCTGTAGCCCATGCGATTTGAATCTTGTTCAACAGTAAACTTCTGAGTGTAAAAGCTGCGAAGTGATGGTTTATCAAACTGTTTGACCTGATACCCCTCTATGACTCGAATCGTTATTGGCAAGTTGTAATCTGGTTTAAATCGAAAGGTGAGTTGAACTGGCTTTTGTTGAACTTGTTGTTGCTGGTTGAACGCTATCTGGTCATTTACAGCAATTTGCTTTCCATCTAAATTTAACCCACCTAATCTATCTTTCTCTACGCATGCGGTGCTGTTTAAATGATGTCGGATATTGAAACCGCCTTTCACTGAAAGGTAGGAGCGTAAGCCATTTCGGGGGAGTTTAAAACTGAGTATTTGTCCTTTGCGAGCGAAAAAAGTGCCCCAGTTTACTAATTGTTGCTCATCTAGCTTAGCACCTAAGTCTCCACCACATATTGCCATCATGCAGTCAGACAAGATCTCGAACTCTGCTTGGCCTAATGTTATTTCTAGGCAAGTTGAATTTGGCTCATTGCCAAGTAGGTGGTTAGCCCAACTAAACGCGTAGTCATCCACTGCTCCACCTTGAGTTATACCAAACTGCGTGAATCCGAAACGCCCTATATCTTGCGCCAACGTAAGCGCTCCGGGTTTGATGACACGTAAGCCAAATTCACTATTTTGCACTATTCCAATCCTTGTATAGCTGGCCGCCTAGCTCCAAAAACTCCTCTTCACCTATAGAGTAAAATTGTACCTTCGTTCCAATCGAAAAGGAGAGCATCGGTTGTCGGTTAGGCTCGTAAAGGGATACGGGGCAGTTACCAATAACATTCCATCCTCCCGGAGAGTTATTGGGGTACACGGCGGTTTGGTTTTCTGCAATCGCGACACTACCTTTAGGTACGAACAATCGTGGTGTTGACTTTCTGGCGAGCTGAAGAGCAGGAGACAATCCGGCTAAAAACGCAAACCCTGGCGCAAAGCCAATAGCAGCAACAGAGTAGGTTTGCTTTGTATGCGCTTCGATAACATCTTGCACAGACATTCCTTTACCTTGATAGATTTTTAAATCTGGACCGGTAGTTAGGCTGTAGTAAACAGGTAGTTCTATGGTTTGTGTTGTTAGCTCAGATAGCTTTTGCGTGCTAGGCAAAATGGCGTGTATGCGTGTTGCAATTTGATCATACTGAATTCGGTGAGGAAAGTATTCGACGAGGATACAGTGAAATGATGGTGTCACATTCATCAAATATGGCTCTAGATGAAATAGAAGTGACGATGTAACGCTTCCTATGTGCTGTGAAAGAGCTTCACCACCATCGTTATCTTGGTCCTCAAAGCGAATCATCAACGCACATTCTGAAATGATTTCTATTTGATAGGTCAATGGCACCTAGTTCTCCAAAATTTGTTTAATTTTTTCTATAAGTAATATGGAGTCTTCGTTGTCACCATGAACACATATGGTATCGGCTTCTATTGGTACGACAAAACCATCAATACTGGTGATTTTCCCGTACTGACTTATTTGTTGAACTTGCCCCAAGATATCGTCTTCATGTTTTAATACAGCACCGCTTTGGCTTCGAGGAGCCAGCGAACCGTTACCTAAATATGCTCTGTCAGCAAAAGCTTCAAATAAAAGCGGTACTTCATACTTATCTGCAATATCAAGAAATCTCTGGTTATCCATGGTTGCCATCATCATTAACGGGATGGCAAAACATGAAACAGCATCAACCACAGCTTCAAATATTTGATGATTCTTCATCATGTCGTTGTAGAGAGCACCGTGTGGTTTGACATAGTTAACCTCGGTGTTTTTGCTTTCACAAAGTGCTTTTAACGCTCCGATTTGATAGATCAAAATTTCAGACAGTTCCATGGGTTCAATATGCATTGAGCGTCGACCAAAGCCTTGCAAATCAGGGTAACTAGGATGAGCGCCAATTTTCACGTTGTGCAAAATGGCTAGTTCTATCGTTTTACTCATAATATGCGGATCTGAGGCATGAAAGCCGCAGGCAATGTTGGTCATGTCGATATATGGCATGACTTGTTCATCATTCCCCATTTTCCACTGACCAAAGCTTTCACCCATGTCGCAGTTCAGTGTAATCGAGCTCTTATTCATATTGTTGGTCTCGTTTTCTGTAAAGGTTGATGTTCCCTACGCACAACCATTTCATGATAGCTTAACTTTGCTGTTAAGTGTGTGTTTTTGCTATCCAATATTTAGCAAAAAATAAAGCTCCCAAAATAGGAGCTTTATACGAAGGTAACTTGAAGAGCGTGAAGTTACACTTCTTTATCTTTCCATAAAGAAAGAATCCAAACACATAATGCAGCGACAACTGCAAAGCCGCCGAGGATGATGACAGGCATTGCCGAGTAGCCTAAGACATGCCAAATAACAGACTCCATGGTACTCATATTTTACTCCTTATTGCCAGCCTTCAACGCCATGCATATCTGGCAGTTTATGGGCGATACCTTTATGACAGTCAACACAGGTTTTTTCCCCAGAAGCAAGCGCTGTAGAGTGCAAATTAGCACTTCTTGGACCTTGTTCAGAGAAATCCATGTATTCAAACTGATGGCAGTTACGACATTCCAGTGAGTCGTTATTTTTAAGCCTTGCCCATTCTCGTTCAGCTAAATGGGCGCGGCGTGCTTTGAACTTGTCTTCCGTTCCAATCGAATCCAACACAAACTCAGCGTATAACTCTTTTGAAGCTTGTACTTTGCGTATTATTTTGTCTGTCCAGTTGTGCGGGACGTGACAGTCTGAACATATTGCGCGTACGCCAGAGCGGTTAGAATAGTGAATTGTCTCTTGTATTTCTGCCACAATTGGTGCGTGGCAGCCGCCACAAAATGCTTCTGAGTTTGTCGCTTCCATACCTGTGTTAAATGCGCCCCAAAATAGCAGACCGCCGATAAACCCCATAAAAAGAACGACACCGACGGCGGCCTTACTAGGCGTTTTCAGTCTCTTCCAAAATGTTTTGAGTAATCTCATAGTTAGCCTCTTTCATTGCACGTAGAGAATTTAGCGAAGTGAATCGACACTCTCGAAGTTGTTCTCTACTAATGGTTTGGCTGAAGCTTGCGTAACGTGACACTGTAGACAGAAATACCGTCTAGGGGATACATCAGCTAGTACTGCATCTTCTCGGTTGACGTAATGTGTCACGCTAATTTTGGTTGCTCCCATCTCTTGTGCATACTTCCAGCTATGGCATGCTAAACACTTATTAGCGTTTAACGAAACTTCATAACCACGAATGCTATGCGGTATTAACGGGGGCTGATATACATAGTCGCTTTCAAGTACCTGGTCTTTGGGCACACTCTTAAGCTCGTCGGCTGGGCGTGTCACTTCTAGCACGGCTGTTCCGCGTAAAGACTCTAATCCACCGATGCCTCCGGGGTCGTTGATCTCAGCGATAACACTACCTGACAATGCAACCCCAATGATTGAAAGTGCTGCTATTAATTTTTTCATCATGTCTTCTCCGCCAATTAGGCAAACGCTGCTCACTCTGTTAGCCAAGCAGCTTTAATCCGTTAACTCACTTTGGTTATTTTTACTGGGCACTTTTTAAAGTCCGTTTGCTTCGATAACGGGTCAGTTGCGTCGAGAATTAGCTTATTGACCAGTATTCGTGCGTCGAAAAACGGCACGAAGATCAGTCCTTGTGGAGGGCGGTTACGTCCACGGGTTTCAACCCTTGCGCGTATTTCTCCTCGCTTATTGGAAATAAGGACTTCTTGGCCACGCCTCAAGCCTTTCTCTTTTGCGTCTGCTGGGTGGATATAACACAGTGCGTCAGGCACAGCTTTGTACAACTCTGGGACTCGTCGAGTCATTGTTCCTGTATGCCAGTGTTCTAGTACACGTCCGGTACATAGCCACAAGTCATATTCTTCATCAGGTGACTCTGGTGGAGCTTCATACGGCGCTGAAATAATCCAAGCTTTGCCATCTGGCTTACCATAAAAGTCCCATCCTTCGCCTTTTTTGGCATATGGATCAGAGCCTACTTTATAGCGCCATAACGTTTCTTCACCATCAACTACTGGCCACCTAAGTCCTCTCACTTTCTGATAGGTGTCGTACGGTGCTAAATCGTGGCCATGATCGCGGCCAAAAGACGCGTATTCTTCGAACAGGCCTTTTTGTACGTAGAAACCGAAGTGATGCGAATCATCATTCATGTCTTTCGCTTCTGAAACTGGATAGCGATCGACTACACCGTTTTTAAATAACACGTCGTACATGGTTTTGCCGCGATATTCTGGTTTCTTGGCAAGTAATTCTTCAGGCCAAACTTCTTCCATTTTGAAACGTTTGGAGAACTCCATAATTTGCCACGAGTCGGATTTTGCGTCGCCGACAGTTTCAACTTGTTGGTACCAAGCTTGTGTCCGTCTTTCAGCGTTACCGTAGGCGCCTTCTTTTTCAATCCACATTGCTGTTGGCAATACGAGGTCAGCTGCTTGCGCGGTGACAGTGGGGTAGGCGTCACTGACGACAATGAAGTTTTTTGGATTTCGATAGCCCGGAAGCGCTTCATCATTCATATTTGGCCCTGCTTGCATGTTGTTGTTGCACTGCACCCAGTAAGCGTTGATCTTACCGTCTTTTAGCAGTCTGTTTTGCAGTGTTGCATGTGCGCCGGGCTTTGGTGGAATTGTACCCTCAGGAAGTTTCCATACCTTTTCCGCAAACTTTCTATGTTTTGGGTTTTTTACCACCATATCTGCTGGCAGTCTGTGTGCAAACGTGCCAACTTCACGAGCTGTACCACAAGCAGAGGGTTGGCCAGTTAACGAGAATGGGCTGTTTCCGGGGGTGGATATTTTCCCAGTTAACAAGTGAATATTGTAGATGAGACCATTCATCCAAACGCCGCGAGTATGTTGGTTCATACCCATTGTCCAAAGAGACATAACTTTGGTATTCGGATCCGCATATTGTTTGGCAAGTTCAACCAGTTTGTCTTTATCTACGCCTGACATTTCGGAAACTTTTTCAAGCGTATATGGTGCGACCGATTTTTTGTATTCTTCAAATGTGATCGAAGATACTTTACCTACATTTGGATTCTTCGCAGCTTTTTGCAGCGGATTATCGTCGCGCAAACCGTAGCCAATATCAGTGGTGGCCTGTTTGAAATTGGTGTACTTATTTACGAAATCCCAATTGACGGCATCATTTTGAATAATGTAGTTAGCGATGAAGTTCGCGATGGCCAGATCAGTTTGTGGTTTAAAAATGTAGCCAGTATCTGCTAGTTCAAACGAACGGTGATAGTAGGTCGATAGAACGTTTACTTTTACATGTGAATGGCTCAGTCTTCTGTCTGTGAGGCGAGTCCAAAGAACAGGGTGCATTTCTGCCATATTGGAGCCCCAAAGCACGAAAGCGTCCGCGTGTTCGAAGTCGTCATAGCAACCCATTGGTTCATCGATACCAAACGCGCGCATGAACGCGCCTACTGCCGAGGCCATACAGTGACGAGCATTGGGGTCTATGTTGTTTGACCTAAACCCGGCTTTCATCATTTTGACCGCAGCATAGCCCTCCATGACAGTCCACTGGCCTGAACCGAACATACCTATGCTTGTTGGTCCTTTATCTTTGATAGCGGCTTTCCACTTTTCAGCCATGATATCGAAAGCTTCATCCCAGGAAATAGGAGTGAATTCGCCATCTTTACTGTATTGGCCATCCTTCATACGTAAAAGAGGTTGTTGTAAGCGATCTCCCCCGTACATTATTTTTGAAAGAAAGTAGCCTTTTATACAGTTAAGCCCCTTATTTACCGGTGATAAGGGGTCGCCTTGCGTAGCAACGACTCGTCCATTTTGTGTGCCCACTAAGACAGAGCAACCAGTACCACAGAAACGGCATGGTGCTTTATCCCACTTTATTTTGGTCTTATCTTCGCTAACAATGAGGTTGGTTGCAGATGCAGGTAAGGTAATGCCTGCAACTGCAGCTGCTGATGCGGCAGCGTTAGCTTTGATAAATGCTCTTCTAGTCCAGTTCATGCTTCCCCCTTCGCTTGGGAATAATTTGTTCCGTCAAAATTGTTATTTTCGTGTTCATGCTCAATTTGGTGGTATACCAATACGGCATTGATAACACTTGGTATTTGGTTGATCGTGTCAATTAGGTCAGTAACAAAGCCTTCATTAGTTGTCTCAAGTACGACGACAATTTTGCCTTCTTCGCTGTGCCCATAAACTTCAGCACCGTCGAGTTGCTCTATTTGTTTTATTGTTTGGCTTACTTCATTCGCAGCGGAGTAAACCACTAAGCTTGAAATATGAACTTCATTTTTAGGTGCCATATTCGGTTTCATCCATGTCAGAAACGGTTACATTGATCGCTGAGGTGGGGCAAATAGCGACACATGCGCCACATCCATTGCATTTGTCTGAATCTATTGCAGGTTTGGCGGCCTGACCAATTCGTAGTTGAAACTGTATTGCCATTGGTTCGCAGGCATCCGCGCAGCTGCGACACTCTACGTTTTTGTCAGCTAAGCAAGCGTCGCTAATATTGGCTTTGTTGTCCCAAGGGGAAGAGTCTTGATTTATGAACAGTGATTCTGGGCATACTTCAGCACATTGATAGCAAAAAGTGCATTCACCTTCAGAAAAATCAATTGATGGGAAACCACCTGAACTATGTTTAATAACGTGCGTTTCACAATGCTCGGTGCATTTGCTGCATCGAGTGCACTTTTCAAAAAACGTATCGGGGTCTTTCAACCAAGGCAAAGTCGGTTTATTTGGAGATGGACTTGTACTCCCTTTAAACAAATTCCTTTTTGCAAAGTCCACCATTGAGGGGCCATCCGTAATCAAAATACAATACACATAAAAAGTGTAGTGTTATCTAAAAGGGCTTAAATAACCCTTTAGGGGTAATTGGCTGCGGGGGTTGTTTTAGATCAAAAAAGGTTGATGAGGTGGTTCACATATTTATCAAACGAATACAGTCTATTATGTGTCAAGATTAATGTGATGCCATCAATTAGGAGATAGACTTGGATAGTGTTAAGCGCTCAGTGACTAAAACGATAGCAACTTCGATGTTAACCATTGTTGTACTCTCCATTCTTATCACAGGTTTTTCGATACTGACATTATCAATTAGTATTAATGATGCAGAAGCTGTGAACGTGGCGGGTTCTTTGCGAATGCAGAGCTATCGTTTAGCCAATGATATTCGAACGGATTCCAAAGACTACGATAGTCACATTTTAATGTTTGACCACTCGATACACTCGAATGCAATGCTGTACCTCACTGACAATATGGTTCCCCAGCCAGTTCAAGACGATTATCAGGAACTGCTTACTCAATGGGAAAAAGTGAAAGCTGTTCTAAATAGTGGGGACAGGCATGATTATCTCGATCATGTCGCCTCCTTTGTAGCGCAGATTGATTCCTTCGTTTTGAAACTTCAACAAATGTCAGAAAACATGTTAACTCGGTTAGCGTGGGTTGGTGGTATGGGCTTGGTTGGTATCTTTTTTATTGGGTTGTATGTGGTGTTATTTGTACGACGAGAGGTTGTCGGGCCAATGAATGATTTGCTTTTGGCCAGTGAGCAGGTGCAAAACCAACAATTTGATATTCAGCTAGATGAAAGCAACAAAAGCGAAATGGGCACATTAGCTAAAACGTTCAATGAAATGGCGTATGGACTCGGAAATCAATACCATAACCTTGAACGAATTGTAGATGAGAAAACCAATAGATTAAGGAAACTGAATTACTCGTTAGAGCTGCTATATGATTCGGCGCAGCAACTAAGTTTATCGCGTGTTGACCCAGAGAGCCTATCCAACATTTTAAAGAATATTGTCTACGTTGAGGGTATTAAAGCTGTGAAGTTGCAGATCGATGAATCCCATGAAAGTAGTCAAATCTATAAACAAGGTGATCTGTCAGGTGAACTGTCAGTTGAGCATAGGTTGTACTTTAACGGCGAATCCCTCGGCTATCTCTACTTTGAGTTTGATTTGGTTCCGCCAGATCAAGCGATAGTGGATAGTTTTATTCAGCTATTTGCGCAAGCGATATCTTACTATCGGTCGCAAAGGCAGGTTGAAAGACTCATCTTGATGGAGGAGCGAGCAACCATTGCCAGAGAGCTTCATGACTCACTGGCTCAATCTTTATCCTATCTTAAAATTCAGGTGTCTAGGCTTAAGAAATTATCGAATCAAGATAATAACAAATTGGTTAGCGTGATTTCGGAGCTAGATATTGGACTCTCCTCGGCTTACACCCAACTTAGAGAGTTGTTGGCAACATTTAGACTTCACATTAAAGAAGGCAGTTTTGGCTTAGCCTTGTCTGAAGTGGTTAATCAGTTAAGCAGCCAGACAAAAGCCACAATTCTATGCAATAGCGAACTATCAAGTTTGGACTTAAGCTCAAATCAGCAAGTTCACCTGTTGCAGCTTATTCGCGAAGCAATCTTAAACGCCATTAAGCATGCCAAAGCCGAGCACATCTGGATTGATTGCACTGAAGTTGAAACTGAAGTGATCATTACTATTAAGGATGACGGTATTGGGTTCGATGCTGAACAGAAAAAAGACAACCATTATGGAATAAGCATCATGCGTGAGCGTGCCCTCAGACTTAATGGCTCGATTATAATAAATTCTAAGATTAATCAAGGGAGTGAAGTGGTATTGACATACCCTAAGGTAGAAAATGAAGAGTGATATGTTACAGTGTAGCGTTATGCTGGTGGATGATCACCCGCTGATGAGGAAGGGACTTAATCAGCTATTAGAAGATGAAGAGCGCTTTAGAGTGCTCGCTGATGTAAGCAGTGGTTTTGAAGCAGTAGCAAAAGCAAAGGAATTAGAGCCTGAACTGATTGTATTAGACCTAAATATGAAAGGGATGTCGGGTCTAGATACGCTTAAAGCTCTGAGGGCGGATGATTCAGATGCGATCATTGTTGTTCTAACTGTTTCTGATAGCCCATCTGATATTGAGGCTGTGTTGGCGGCAGGAGCCGATGGTTATCTTTTGAAAGATACTGAGCCTGAAGTATTGATTGAAGGGCTAACCAAAGTGTTAAGTGGTGATAAAGTATACAGCGCTGAGGTTCAAGATTACTTGGTTGGGAAAACCGGTATCAAGACTATATTTGATAGGCTTACACAACGAGAAACCCAAATTTTACAGCATGTTGCTAAAGGTTATCGCAATAAGCAAATTGCAGAATTACTGTTTATCTCTGAAGCAACAGTGAAAGTCCACATGAAAAGCTTGTTAAAGAAGTTGGACGTTCCATCGAGAACAGCAGCAACGGTGCTGTATTTAGAACAATATGGTGAAGCGAACTAATATAAACTTAATTCTTGGAACGCCTATTTTTGATGGCATGAAAAAGTAGGCGAGTTATCGATAAATTAGCTTAGCTGTACTACGGCATATAGCTGAATGTATTTTCGAACCAACTGTTGGTTCTTTGAGTGCTTAATCGGGTGAGCGTACTTAATATAGTAGGGGCTAAGCCGATAGTGATCATTCAGTGTTTGGGATAAAAGAGAATCACTGGTAAATAAGTTAATTCCTTGTGCGCTATATTCATCAATTTCATCCGGGAGCTGGCCAGTCCACCAATGAAGCAATTCTCGGCTTTGCTTACTACGGCTTATCCAATGATCAGTAATCAACAATAATAGGTCGTTAGGCTGAATCGCGTAGCCATATTCTTGCCTCCAAACTCCAACTTGAGCGAGCAACTTGGAGCGACAAACCTTTCCAGCACTGGTCATGTGTGAGGTGATAATCCAAACCGTTCCAACTTCAGAACTCACCCGGAAGTGAGTATACGGATCCTTCGCTGCGTTCGACTCTAACGCACTATAATTAAATTCATGTCCAAAGTCTTCTAACGTACGAGAAAGGCGCCTTGAAAAGGCTACACCTAAATGATTACCGTTAATGCCTTGATTATGGATTGTTGGATAATGCTTTTCGCACAGTGCCATGCAATCTGATTGAAACTCGTTAACACTTTGAACTAAAACGTCAAGTAACACCTAAGCACGCTCCGTCTGCTTTTGTTTGGTATTGTTAAAAGGTTAACACAGAATTGACATTAGTGATTCCTAAATGAAAACATCACCTACGATTCCACCATAAAGTGGTAATAGTGGAACCTCATTCACTATTTCTTATGCTGCTATGAAATCTCAATATGGTTGTATTCTCCGTTTGCCATTTCTGGCAGTTTAAGAGGTGTGTATTAATAATATCTTCAACCTCAACCTTTCTTTTTGAAAAATATGCAAAACGGCCAGAGCAGTATTGCCCCCCCGCAATGCGTGTTGGTGTTAATGAACTTTTACAACTAATTTCATAACCTTCATCAAATTATTTGACTAAATTGGTCAAAATCACTGTGTTTTCATTTCATGATGGAGAGTAAATACTGTGCGACAGGGTTTAAGGATAGGCTTTCTACTGTGAAAGCGTGTGCCTCAGGAGCAAAGAGTCGGAATGAATAACGGTCACAAAGGATCAGGGAACAACTACAACTTACTTGCGCGAATCATCCATTGGCTTTCAGCGATAGTGATCATCGGGATGTTTGTTGTAGGGTTATGGATGGTTGATTTAACTTATTACAGCAAGTGGTATAACTTAGCGCCTCACTGGCATAAGTCTATCGGAATCTTATTGCTAGCGATTACGGTGTTTAGGTTTTTCTGGAAATCAGTGACCGTGTCACCTGAAATAGAGGGGCATACTTGGGAGATAGCGATTGCCAAGGTTGCACATCTATTAATATACCTACTATTACTTGTTATTTTTGTCTCTGGTTACCTAATTTCTACCGAAGATGGTAGAGGGATAGATGTGTTTGATTGGTTTACTATGCCGGGTGCAGGAGCGCTGTTTTCTCACCAAGCGGATATTGCCGGAGATATTCACCTATATAGCGCGGTTGTTTTAATAAGTTTGGCTGCACTACATGCAATTGCAGCATTGAAACACCATTTTATCAACAAAGACAATACATTACGGAAGATGATAGGAACATTAAAATGAAGAAAAACTTACTTGCAGTAGGACTTGCGTTAGGAATAAGTCTTCCATTCGGTGCAAATGCTGCTGATTATAAAATCGATACTAAAGGTGCGCATGCTTCGGTCAATTTCAAAGTGAGCCACCTTGGTTTTAGCTATACAGTAGGCCGTTTCGACAAGTTTCAAGGGGATTTTACTTATGATCCTAAAAACATTGAAGCATCAACTGTCTCAGTTACGGTCGATACAAGAAGTGTAGACTCGAACCATGCTGAGCGTGATAAACATATTCGAAGCGATGATTTCCTAGATGCTAAAAAGTACCCAGAAACGAAATTCGTTAGTACTAAAGTTATCGATAAAGGCAATGGTCTTTTTGATATCCAAGGCAATTTAACTCTTCATGGTCAAACGAAGCCGATCACCATTGTTGCTGATTTTATCGGAGCAGGTAAAGACCCGTGGGGCAACGAACGAGCTGGATTTTCTGGTTTAACACGTATCGAACTGGCTGATTTCGGTATCCAAGTGATGGGTGATACTAGCTATGTAGATATGGAGCTTTATGTTGAAGGTATAAAGCAGTAGAAATACGTATGGGTATTAACGCCTACTTAAGCGCGCATCATTCGATGCGCGTTTTCGCTTTAAATTCTTGATGTTTTATGTATTTCCATTTGCCATTGTAATCACCCTCTTCAATATCCATCGGAGCTCTAGAGGTATTATTTCAACACCTTGCTCTTCGCAGTAGGCAACAATAGCGAGTGCGAGATCTGGCTTAGCGTGTTTTTTGAGTACTCTAGTGACTACCTTTTTGGCTGGAATTGGGTGGTCACGAGGAATACGAATCATATCTTTAAAAAAAGTCTCGAATCCATGTGAGTATAGGAAATGTTCTATATCTCTATCTGGTAATTCTGTAAGTCGGTGATTCTCTATTTCGTTATCAAGTTGGCCGCGAACGGCTGCTGCGTATTTTTTGCCTGCAGCATCGCCATCTGTCACAACATGCCAATCTATACCGAATGCTTTCGCGACTTTTATCAAGGATTTTAACCCGGATTGAGCAAACTCGATGATCTGTACGCCTTCCGCAGCAAGGTTATAGCCGCATTGATTGGCTAACTCGTTGAATAGCCATACTTCTGTTTCCCCTTCAACTAATAGCCAACAACGCGCAAACAATGCTGCAGAGCGGTGGAAGCGTATGTGGAAACCAATTCGGCGCAACTCGTCCTTATTTAAACCTTTTACAGGAATAGACCTTGCGATTGTTTTGTCTGAGTGTCGAATAAGACGACGTATAGTGCCGAGAGGCACTTGTGAAAGTAACTCTGAGCTATTTGTTGTTAACACTTTCTGCATCGGTAGCAGCTGAAGTAAACTCCATGCTCTTGCCAAATGCGTTGGATGCAACCGACCTTCTGGATCTTCGAGTATTAGTAGCGGTCTAGCGCATCGTCGCAGATCTGTAGGCCCTTTTGCTTGCAAATATGCATTTAAGAGGCCCATTAAAAGAAGTTGAGTTTGACGGCTTTTGGTTTCTTCAACCACCTCGCTCAAGCTTTTTTCGCGATGATTAGAGGAGAAAAATAAGCCATCTCTTTGCTTTCTCGGATTTTTTCTCTGTGGGCTCTTGTAGGAAAAGTAGTGCTCGATAAGGCTATTCATTGAGTTTAGGCTACTACGTATTTCACCTTTGTTTACATGGCCGGGTATTGCTAATAAGCGCCTGCAGGTATTGTTGATACGCTTTTCAACTCTGGCATTAATGCCATTAGTGGCTTGCTGCTGCTCAAATCGCCTTGAATCCCTAAGTCGAATAACAGGGTGCAACGTCATAAGTTCATGCGCGAGCTTTTCTGAATGATGTAGAGGCATCGGAGAGCCGTTCGCATTTAAAAAAGCATAATTTGTAGTGACATTGTAACCATCCCTAGAGCCACTGATTCGATAGTAAATTTTGTTGTTACCTGCTTGATCTTCAATCCATATAGGCTTGATTTTTCGATACCTCCCGGCAAGAGGTTCCTTCTTGTCAGAAGCAACCAAGCTCAATACGATTTGTAAGTGCTGAGTTTGTGGGTGTGAGATAGAGTAATCAACATGGAAGTCACTCATCTCAAATTGATAGAGCTTTCCTTCCGCAGGTAAGACGATGGATAGGGCATCAAGTAGTGAAGATTTACCCCAAGTATTTTCCCCAATGAGCGTTGTTAAATCATCGAATGCAAGAGAGAGGCGCTTTATTCCTCTAAAGCCAGATATCTCGATTCGCTCTAATCGCATAGAGTAGACTCCTAAAGCAATAACTCCGTTTTAGTATTTCCAACTGGGCTCCGTTAAAAAATGGCTTAATACTTATAAGCATAATGCATATTTGGACGTGCGTAGATGAACCAATTCACGATTACACAGGATTTTTCCTATCATGGTTCTGTCACAATTTCTGTGCTAGTGTAACGAGGATGAAAAGAGAAAATAAAATGAATGACAAAGCGCAGAAAAACAAGCCGCTGAAGCTCACGCTAGCTCATATCAACGACACGCATTCCTATTTCGAACCGACCTCATTACAGCTCACAATAGAACAAGATGGTCACCAGCTTCGACCGTATGTCAGTGCTGGTGGATTTGCACGTATCGCAACAAGAGTCCACCAACTTAAATCTGATGCAAAGCGTATGAAGAAGGGATTTCTATTTCTTCACGCGGGTGATTGCTTCCAAGGAACGTTGTATTTTTCGCTTTTTAAAGGAAAAGCGAATGCTGATATGTTGAACGAACTTCAGCTAGACGCAATGACACTAGGCAACCATGAGCTTGATATGGGCAATGAACCAGTGGCAGCATTTGTTAAAAAAATCAACTTTCCTTTGCTGGCTGGTAACTGGGACCTATCTAATGAAGATAGCAGTAAGCTGTCACGGGTATCAGAGAGTCAAAATGTTCTTTCTTATATACCTGAATCTCAACGCGCCCAATGGATATGCAAATTAGTTAACCAAGAGCCAGTGGCAATATTTGGTGTTTCGATCGATAAAATGCAGGATATTGCAAACCCAGACCCAGATACGCCCTTCGTTAATGCCCTTAATACGGTGCGAAATACGATAAAGGATATCCAATCTAAAGGCGTGAATAAAATCATCCTATTAAGCCATTTGGGCTACGAGGAAGATATTCAGTTGGCCAAACAAGTCAACGGTTTAAGTCTTGTAGTGGGCGGGCATAGTCATATGTTACAGGGTGATTTTAGTGCTATCGGCCTAGGTAAGAACGATGACTATGGCATTAAAGTCAACGAGACCTACGTAGTTCAGTCTGGCTCAAACGCTCTTTGCCTTGGTCACTGCGAAATTGAGTTTGACGCTAAAGGTCGTGTTACACAATTCAATGGTAGGAATGAATTGCTGCTAGGACGAAGGCTATTTTTAGATGCCAATATGGATACAGCAGGAACTGATGAAGCCCATATTTCAGCTTGTGATTTTCTTGGGCAGCATCCTAATGTAGTGGTGTGTAAAAAGGATCCCGAGGTGCAAGGTGTGCTGCTAGATAAATACATCCCTCGAGTTAGAAAGTTACAACAAAAGGTGATAGCTCATGCAAGCAGAACTTTACGTCACGTCCGATTACCTGATGAAAAAGGGCCTAGCGAAATAGCGCCATTGGTTGCCCAGTCCTTTCACTATATGCTTAACAAACATGGTGGCGAAGTAGAGTTTGCGATTCACAATGCTGGAGGTGTAAGAACTGCTCTTAATGAAGGAAACGTCTCCGTGGCAGATATTGCCGGAAAGTTACTGCCTTTTGCCGTTCCTATCGGCAGTTATCGTATAACGGGTGAGGTTATCGCTTCAGTTATAGAGGGAGCGATAAACAATGCAACCAACAATGGAGTGAGTGGGACTGGCACAGGTTCATACCCTTACACTTACAACCTTAGATACCGCTACTTGGCGGGGAATCGCATTGGACAGCGTGTTGTGGATCTCGAGATTTATAGCGCATCACATGGCTGGCAACTTGTTGAAAAAAATAAGCTATATACGGGTAGTTCTTCTGCTTATTCAATGAAGGGCAAAGAAGGGTATCATGCAATGCTGAATATGGAGGGCGAAGGATATGTCTCTAATTTTTCTATGGCGGACTGCTTTATAGAACTATTAACCGATCACCCTGAAACAATTAATCGACCTCAACCCAATCACAGCAATGTAATAGACTGGCATAAAGGTTGCTAATTTCCCACTGTGTTTATTTCGTTCGGCGGAGTTGATGAGTCTAGGTTCGCTGAGAGGTTTAGGATATGTGGGATAAAGATTGGGTAGATTTCGTGTTAGTAGCAGCTTGGATCGGCGTGTGGTCAGTTTTGGTTTATTTCTTACCATTTGTTGGAGTTTAAGCACTAAATAGTGCTGGCTGTTGTCATTGTCACTATAGACATGTTTTACCTTTCAATATATTATCGCCTTGTTTTGGGGAGTAGTCGCCTAGAGCATACTTATCGTCATCTCGTTAAGCATTGGCTTATCCGGTAAGTATGGGCGTTAGAGATTATCTAACGCTTCGACGAGACCAACGCAACTTAATTAGCTCCACTCTGTATTTTAATGCGAGAGGAGTATTTGTTTTGTTTGCGGAAGGTTTCGTCTAGGGTTTATACCCGATCCTTCTGCAATTGGAGGATTTATGACCCCAACAATGTACTTTTCCTTTTTTGTTTTTACTCTCGTTCTCGTTTTACTTGATATCTGGTTAACTCGCCATGGTCGAGTGACAATCAAGCACGCCGCTATTTGGAGTGTTGTCTGGTTTCTACTCGCTCTATGCTTCGCTGTGTTCATTCATTTCTTTTGGTCATATATCGACCCTAATAGTATCTATAGCGCTTCACAAGCGACTACGGCATTCATTACTGGATATCTATTAGAGAAATCGCTGAGTGTCGATAACCTCTTTATTTTCGCCATCATATTTAGCCAATATGCAGTTCCAGACAACCTTAGACCTAGAGCGCTGTTACTAGGTGTTATTGGCGCGCTATTGCTACGTGCGGGTATGATTGTTATTGGAATTCACTTGTTAGATGAATTCCAATGGCTATTTTATGTCTTTGCGGTATTCCTAATATGGACGGGTGTAAGCCTAGCTATCGATAAAGGAGAAGAAAAGCTAAACCCTTGGCCAGAAAAACTCTTGAGAAGGGTGGCACCTGTAACGGAGAAGTTTCACGGTACAAATCTTTCGACAATAACAAAGGGGAAGCGTCACATTACGCCGTTTGCCATTGTTTTAGTAGTGATAGCTTTTGCCGATGTCATGTTTGCCCTTGACTCTATTCCAGCTATTTTTGCAGTGACACATCAACCATTTTTAGTTTTGGCTGCGAATGTATTCGCTCTATTAGGCCTGCGTTCGCTGTACTTTGTTTTGCAGGGTATGATTGATAAGTTTATTTATCTTAAACCTGCACTGTCATTCATCATGGTATTCATTGGTGTTAAAATGGCACTAGTGCATACTGCATGGAAGATACCAACACTGATTTCACTCTCTGTGCTGATTTTGACTATGATTACTGCGGTTGTATTATCTGTGCTCGATACAAGGTCTAAAGCACTAAAAAACAAACAAATCAGGGACAATTTGTAGGAATAATGTCAGTTATTTGACCGTTAATGTAATTGTGATCAATTTCTCATGTTGCTGGTATGTTAACCAAGAAAGTGCCTAAGTTGGTCAGTGAATAAAAAATCACCTTAACTGCATTGATAGGTGTAAAAATTGAGCTAATTGCATATTTGTTATTGGCTCTTGTTAACGACTTGTTTCATTAGATAAACTAATCCAAATCGCAAAAATATGTCATTGTTTATGGTATGCGATATTTTTTATCATGCGCGTGAATTCTGAATCATAAACTTCTGAGAGGCGCATATGGCACACGCAATCAATGTAGTAGAAAACGTTGCATCGACTGACTTGGGCGAAAAACGTTACTCGGTTGACTTCAAAGGACTGTTCAAACATCTTGTAGATGTACTTTTTGCAGACGACAAAGTTTCTCGTTCTTACAACGTGAATGATTTGTCAGGTCACATGCAAAGAGATATTGGTATCAACCGATAATGCGTTCAGCCAAAGGTTGGTAGGTGTACTACTAATCAGAAAGAACCAGCATGAATATGCTGGTTTTTTTATACCCAAAAAAAGCGCCGCTTATTACAAGCGGCGTTGTCATGTTGTACTGGGGGAAGGGGGGAATCAAGTGAGTATTCGTCACTCAACGGTACAACATGGACAGTAAGGTAAACAATTTGTTTCACACTTAGTTAACACCATGACAACGAGTTTTTGTAGAGTAAAAAGTGTAATCATTGATTTTGTATATGAAACTTCGTTTCATTGCTAAATTTTGGCTGATTATACTGATTCATATATCACTCTATCTGGTTGATTACCCCTTTTTATTCCAAGCGCTCTACCTTCAATTCTTTATTGGCAAAAATGTTTACTATCACTAGAAATAAAACCGGTAAATCTTGCTCTTATTTACGCTGCATCACTCCATTTGCATATATACTTTTTAGTACACATTTCCTTCATATTATTGCGGCGAGATACAGCTTAAGAAACTCGAATGTAATGGTGTGAAAAGAGATGGGCTTGAAGTTGACTAAATTACTTAGTTAGCTAGCCTAGGAGGAAAGAACTATGACTATTGCCGCTAGAGTAAATCGTTATCTAGAACGAGAGGCTATTGATTATGACATCATTTCTCACTATCAAAGTACGAGCTCTATTGATAGTGCGATTGCCTCTAAAGTTCCTATACATCATTTGGCCAAGGCAGTGCTACTGGAAGATCATGAAGGTCGTCGGTTAATGGCTGTTTTGCCCGCTGATACGAAAATCAGTTTTTCTGCTTTAAACGAAAACTTCAATGCTAGGTATTCATTACTCAAAGAGCCAGCAATTTATAGTACGTTTTGGGACTGTAAAAAAGGCGCTGTACCACCCCTAGGTGAACCATATAACCTAATGGTGGCGTGTGATGAACTGTTGGACAATCTCGATAAAGTTTATATCGAAGCTGGCGATCATGAGACTTTATTGTGCGTTGATCAAGCAACCTTCCAAGTAATGATGTCTAATGCTCGACACTTACGCTTTGGCAAACAACTACATCACTAATATTCTTGGTGAAGATAGAAAATATTGAACCCGATCGATCTTGCTCAAGGGCACTTTTGAATGTTATTAGTCAGAAGTGCCTCTTCATTTCAACAGCGTATAATTCACTTTGAGTCGATTAAGTTCTCTAATCAAATCATAATGTGAGTTGAAAGATATTTTTAAATGAATCATAATTTGAGTCAAATGACGGTTTTATTCGACTCACTTGAGGCTTATATGTGGATATGGCAGCGTGAAGAATGGCCTAACTTTCGTTGGGATGAGCAAGTTATAGAGCCCAGGCTCAGAGAGGTGAGGCTCAACCAAGGCATATTACTCGGCAAAGTTAGTGCGCAATCGCAAGACCAACAACAAACTATGCTGGATACCTTGTTAGCAAACATTGTTCATTCTAGTGCTATAGAAGGTGAAAAGCTCAATGCCTTTTCTGTGCGCTCATCTTTAGCGAACAAACTTGGCTTAAGTGAGGAAAGACCTTTCCCAACTACTGAGCAAACGGATGGTCTCGCTGAGATTATGCTCGATGCAGTAGAAAACCTAGATGAACCTCTAGATCTCTATCGAATATTAGAATGGCATAAAAAGCTCTTCCCGCAAGGTTACACCCTTTTCAACCCTGTTATTGGTGGGCAATTACGTGGCAATGAACCGATGCAAGTGGTATCAGGGAGAATTGATAAACCTACGATTCACTTTGAAGCGCCAAACCGAGAAATATTGGAAGCGGAACTAAAGATCTTTTTTGAATGGTTTAACCAGTCTAAAAACGACTACACGCTTGATCCGTTGTTACGAGCAGCAATTACTCACTTGTGGTTTGTCACGCTTCACCCACTTGACGACGGTAATGGCCGTATTACCCGTTTATTGACCGATCTAGCGTTGGCGCAGGCAGAAAAGCAGTCGGTACGCTTTTATGCAATGTCGGTAGGAATCTTGGCGAATAGAAAAAGCTACTATCAGATATTGGAAGATACACAGAAAAGTGACTTGAATATCACGGGTTGGCTGTTGTGGTTTCTAGACATTTTAGAAGAAACATTTTCAGGAGTTTTAAGTGAAATTGACAAGACCGTCTACAAGACGAATTATTGGAGAAATGTAGATCAGACTCAGTTGACAGCTGAACAAGTAAAAGTTGTCAATCGCATGTTAGATGGCGACTTTTCTCAAGGTATCAATACTAGCCAGTATCAGAAAGTAGCCAAGGTGAGCCGGGCAACAGCGACAAGGCATCTAGCGACGCTTTTAGAGCTAGGTTGTTTAGTGAAGTCCGATGCAGGAGGCAGGAGTACAAGGTATTTCTTACCTTAAACAACAAAAAATGGCACTAACAAAGTGCCATTTACACGCTTAGGCTATGAGTTTGAAGTTATTTTTTGCGACAGTATTCTGCAATCACAAACATTGCTTGCCCGTTAGCTTTGCCTTGGATATGAGTTGGATCGTTGGACGAAAGGCTAATACCTCGGATGACAGTACCTTGCTTTATCACTTGTGAGCTACCCTTGATTGGAAGGTCTTTGATAACCGTGACGTCGTCACCTTTTTTAAGCTCAACACCATTACAGTCTAATGGTTTATCATCTTCTGACATGCCAATCATGGCCCAATTCTGTTGCTCTTCTTCCATGTACATCATATCGAGCAAATCTTGCGCCCAACTTTCAGTATTAAGGCGTGTAAGCTGTCTCCATGCAGTTACTTGAACAGGGGCGACTTGGCTCCACATACTATCACCTAAACAGCGCCAATGATTAATATCTTCAGGACTGTCAATTTCACTCATGCACTTTTCACATACTAAAATGCTATGATCCACAGTCAGTTGGCTGTGAGGTGGTACTATGTAAGGTGTCAGCTGAGTGGTACTTGAGCATAGCTCACACTTGGACTGGCTGCGTTCAAGTAACGAAGCTTCGATAGACATAAACATCTCTCGTGGGTTAACAATAAAAACGCGGGTATTATACCCAAGGAATATAAAGATGCACTTAATGATAGTGGGTGGGAGACAATAAATGGCGATCTGGAAACGAGATATTGATCTTAATGTACTTAATGAGACATCTAAGAACACACTGATTGAACATTTGCAGATTCAATATACTGACTTTGATGACAACTCAATATCAGCGACTATGCCGGTATGTTCCTTTACTCATCAACCTTTGGGGATGCTTCATGGTGGCGCGTCAGTGGTGTTAGCGGAGACGTTAGGGTCTGTTGCAGCAAATTTCTGCGTCGAGTCAGGCGCATATTGTGTTGGGTTAGATATCAACGCAAATCATATTCGTTCTATGAGAAATGGCTTAGTGATCGGGAAAGCAGAGCCATTGCATTTGGGTGTGACCACCCAAGTGTGGCAAATCAATATAACAGATGAAAGAGACCGTTTAGTTTGTACTAGCAGGTTGACTGTTGCGGTGAAAAGAAAATAAAACACGTTGAGGTTAATGTGGTACTAGAGTACAAAAATGGAAAAATTATCATGACTCCACATGAGATAGTCGTGAAAACTAGCGGTGAGAATATGGTTGTCATGCAGGCAAGTGCTGAGAATGTGGTTTTGATAGGTAATGGAGCAAATGTACTGTCAGCAAATACTGGTGATATGAAATGGTCGATCAAGCTTGACTCAGAAGAGCACCTAACACAAATCGCTCAACAATTGGGTTGTGAAATTATGTGAGCAAACAATAGTCTGTTCACCATAAAGTATTAACAAGCTCCAATTATTTCTTGCTATATCGTCTAAAATAAGGAAACTCATTTTTATTATACTTAGTTCGAGATTTCCTCTTTATGGTTAGCCCAAGGCTGCGAGTACAATTTGAAAAGCTGTTCGAGCATTACGCTGGTGAAAATTGCGAAGTTCAACTTGATGACATCACCGAGATTCTGTTTTGTACTCGTCGAAACGCACGAATTGTACTCAATAAGTTAGAAGAGGAAGGATGGATTGAGTGGTGTCCTTCTCCCGGTCGTGGAAAGCTGTCGCAGCTGATATTCAAACGTAGCAAAAGTGATATCAGTGAAACATTAGCTAGGAAATACTTAGAAGAAGGAAAAATCGAGCAAGCTTTAGCGGTGCTTGGCCATGATGCAGTAAAGTTGTCACAAGTCGTTGAAGGCTACTTAGGCCTGCAGCAGCAAGAAGGCGAACAAGTCATTCGTTTGCCGTATTATCGGCCGCTATCCATGCTTAACCCACGAAAGCCAATGCGCCGTTCTGAACTCCATATTGCTAGGCAAGTGTTCAGTGGTTTAATTCGGCTGGACGAAAATGAAAAAATACAGCCTGATTTAGCACATGCTTGGGAATCAATAACTCAATTACATTGGCGGTTCTATATTCGTCCGGGTATTCGTTTCCACAATGGTGATCCTCTTACGGTCGAATGTATTTTAGAGAGCCTCGAAGATTTAAAGCAAACTGAACTATTTAGCCACATTTCAAAAGTATCTTCTCCAGCTAACTGGGTTATCGATATCTATTTAGATCAACCAGATATACGTCTACCTTTATTGTTGACTGAGTCGTGCGCTAAAGTCTTACCTACGCAATCTGTACGTAGTGAGAACTTTGATAAGTTACCTGTAGGTACGGGGCCATACAAAGTTATACAGAACGACAACAAAAGGTTGATACTGCAAGCCAATGACAATTATTTCGGTTTTCGGCCGTTACTTGATCGCGTAGAAGTATGGGTCATTGACAAAGTTCATTCATCGATAGTGTTTCCAAGCCTCACAAAACCGAAGCGGGGCACGATGACAGAAGGAGTAGAGCTAGATCCTGGATGTACTTATCTTCTTCTTAACAGAAAGTCAGGGCTAGCAAGAGATGAAAACTGGGCCGTATATTTCTTGAATAAGCTCAATTCGTTAAACCTGTTTGGACATGTCTCTCAGACGCAAGTAACCGAGCTTGGTATTTTACCTGCTCATGGAATAAAGCCCGGTTGGTATCACCAACCGCATAGTGATACGGATATCACACCGCCAATCTCAGGTACTGTTAAAATTGCGTACTATTCACAGCATCCGATGTTTCCGACTCTTGCACAAAGTATCCAAAAAGTTCTCAAAGGAGATGGAGTTTCGGTAGAACTCATCAAATATGATATGGATTTACCCAATAGTGAGCTGGTGGATATTTGGATAAAGCCAATGGGCATTACTAATCATAGAGAAGATGCATTAGCTGGCTGGCTGCTTAATTATAGTGATGTGAAAACATTTAGTTTGCCAGAAGACTACCAGTTATGGAAAAGCCTAATAGCCGAATGGCGCTCAGGAGAAATGGACACTTTCCCAAGTCAAATATTAGGAAAGTCGCTGGTTGAGAAAATGCAGATTATACCAATGTTTCATTGTTGGTTGGGTGTGAGTAAAGATCATTGTGGTTCAATTCAAAACGCTAAATGCAATGCGCTTGGCTGGTTTGATTTCAGCCAAGTATGGGTAAAGCCAGATTAATATGACTGTTATTGCATAATAATTTCGTATGATTCAATGGGTTATGAAAAATTACTTTGATCTCTGTCTATAAATTAGTAATCAATGAAATAAATACTGTTAACAAAAAATCAACCTGCTAGAATAGCCGCGATTTAATGCTGAACATTTAAACTATCTTTGATTAAGAGGTGCTCAATGGAGCTAGCTTTGATTGTCGTTTTCATCGTTGTTGCAACAGTTATGTTGAAAAAAGAAATGAAAAACTCAAAGGAAGAAAACAAGTCTCAGTGATATTGTTCCAATAGAGTAGACATACTATTTTATATCTAAAGCCAGTGGAGTAATCACTGGCTTTTTGTTTTAATAAATCTATTCAACCATACTATATTCACATTTGTGCACTAGCCTTGAAGATGTCCAGTTATTCAAAGTTCTGTGTTTCAAAGCGTTGCTGAATCCATGGAGTAGGTTTTGCAAAGTCCAATTACATTAGAAGCCCTACATATTTTAGATGCGATCGAAAGGCGAGGTAGTTTTGCAGCGGCTGCTGTAGAGCTTGAGCGCGCTCCTTCATCTCTAAGCTATCAAATCCAGAAGCTAGAACAAGAACTGGATATTATGATTTTTGATCGCTCCGGCCACAAAGCTTCCTTTACCGACGCTGGCCTAGTCATACTCAACCAAGGACGGCAGATACTGTCTGCAACAAAGAACCTAGTGAATGAGGCTAGTTTGGTTGCTAATGGGTGGGAGCTGGATTTAACCATTGCTTTTGATGGAATTATACCGGTCGATAATTTCTTTCCGCTTGTTGAAGCATTTAGTCAGGTGAGCAAGACTAGGATAAAACTCCAGGAAGAGATTCTAGCGGGATGCTGGGAATCACTGCTTCAAGGAAGATCAGACTTATTGGTGTGCCCCAAAATGGGCGACGAGCCACTGCCACCAGAAGTAAAGGCGGAGCGTATCGGCAAATTCTCGATGGTTTGGGTGGCTGCCAATAACCACTACATACACAAAAGAGCAGGGGTCTTTGACGATGAAGCTAGGGAAAAGTATCGTGTCATCGCCATTGCTGATACAGCACGTGAACAGGCACCAATCAGTGTTAACATTTTGCAGAAACAACCCCGCTTAACGGTGACAAACTTTCACGCAAAAATAGAAGCTCTAAAATCTGGGCTTGGTATTGGAACTTTACCACGTCAAGTTGCTATGCCGTTGATAGAATCAGGCGAGCTAAAAGTGATAGAAGGGAGCGAAGAGACTTTCGCCGATATCATTCTATCTTGGAGAAGAAACTCTATCGGCGAAGCAAAGTCTTGGTGTATTCAATACCTTAAAAAGAACTGGCAGATTAACTAGTATAAGATCTGCCATGATCTTTAAAGATCTGTCGATTGATTTAGCGTCAAATTCATGTCGGCAGTGCCATCTTCAAAGCTAACATCTAATTCAAAGCCCAGGCTTGCAGCCAGTTTGAGCATGCCTTGGTTTGTCGGCATGGTCATACCTTGCAACTGCTTAGTACCTTTTTGTTGGCAATAATGGATAATCTTTTCCATGAGGATTCGGCCCAATCCATTTCGTTTTAAGTCAGAGCGGATAAGTATAGCGAACTCAGCGACTTTGTTTTCTGGATCAATAGACGCCCTGGATACGCCTAAGATATGTTGGCCGTTGGAGTGTCCTTGAACTGCAACAAATGCCATTTCTCGGTCGTAGTCAATTTGAGTTAACTTGGCTAGTGCTTCGTGATTGAGTTCTCCAACATCAGTAAAAAAGCGTTTGTACAAATCTTCTTTTGAAACTTTATTAATAAACTCGGCATGTGTTGGTTCGTCTTCTGGTCTTACTGGCCGCAGTAAAATAGTTGTACTGTCTCTAAGCTGAACTTTCTCTTCTTGCTCAACAGGGTAAGGGCGGATAGCTAGCCTTTTTTGCGGATCGTCATCGCTTTTCTGAACCGTCAGGCGTGCATCGACTATGGTGAAGTCTTTATCACGAATGAGGAGTGGATGTATATCTAACTCAAAGATCTCAGGGCACGCAATTACCATCTGAGATAGCCTGACTAAGAACTGAGATAAAGCTTTAATGTCTATAGGCTTGATTAATTTTTGCGGTCGAATACAGCCCGTTTTGATTGCGCGGATAACTAGGTAACGAGCAAGTGTAGTATTGAGTGGCGGTAGCGCGGCTTCTGCGTCACGCGATTCATCCCAGTCTGATCCACCCTGGCCGATGAGAATGACAGGACCAAATGTTGAGTCATTTTTGACTTTGACTCTTAGCTCTTCAGCCCCTGTAGTCTCAGCCATTGCTTGTATGACTAAACCATCAACTTTTGCTTTGGGGTAGAGCCTTTTTGTTCGGTTGAAAATACCTCTAGCTGCGCTGGCGACTTCGCTATCGTTCTGCTGGTTTAACATTACGCCATAAACGTCGGATTTGTGGGAGATGTCTGGAGAGCGTAGTTTCACTGCGACTGGGTAGCCGATGTTATTCGCGACATTAATCGCTTCATTGGAATTGGAAGCTAGCCAAGTAGGCAACACGTCAAAGCCCAAATGTTCAAGAAAATAGCCGATTTGATGTGTATCGAGGTGAATTTTGTTGTCACCTTCAACTTGGTTTTTGAGCCATTGCTGAGCTTTTTGTAGCTCTTTTTCTTTTATTTGTTGTGCAGTTGAAGGTGTTTCCATCAATTGCTTCTGATTGCGCCTGTAACTCACTAAGTGCATAAATGCTGTCGCGACCGCTTCAGGAGTGCGATAGGTTGGAATGCCTGCAGATGAAAACAAAGTCCTTGCTTGTTTAGCTGTATAGTCGCCGCACCAATTTGTCAGTATGTTGAAGTGCTGCTTTCTTGGGTGGGCTTTTATGGTTTCTATCACTGCTTTGGCCGTCTCAATACCAGGGGCTATTGAAGAAGGGCTATGCATAATGACAATTGTGTCTGTGGCATCACTATTCATAACGGCAGTCAGCGTTTGAGTATAGCGGTGAATATCCGCATCTCCAGCGATATCGATTGGATTAGCGTGGCTCCAACAGTTTGGCAAAAACTCGGACAACTCATTTATAAGGGGTGTATCGAGAGGTGCAAGTTTACCACCATGTTCCGCAAGCGTATCGACAGCCATTATCGCTTGACCACCGCCATTAGTAATAAAAGCGATTCGCTCACCACGTAGAGGGATTGAATGTGTGAGCGTTTCAAAAGCTGCGAATAGGTCGTGCGTCGTAGTTACGCGTAGCATACCGGCGCGGCGTATAGCTGAGTCATAAATAATATCTAATGACTCTTCTCCTCCTGTGTGTATTTTTACAGCTTGTTGGCCCAATCGTGTTCGGCCACTTTTTAGAACGAGTATGCGCCTATTGCGAGACGCAGCTCGAGCAGCAGATAAAAAGCGTCTTGCATCGCTAATTGAATCGACATGTAACATGATCGCATTGGTTTTATTGTCGGTACTTAACCAGTCTAGAAGCTCGGCAAACCCGATATCTGTTGCATTACCAAGAGAAATAACCGCGGAGAAGCCTATTTGGTTGTCCTTTGCCCAATCTAAAACAGTAGTGCATACAGCTGCTGATTGTGAAACAAATGCGATTTTGCCTTTGTCTGCTGGTATAGGAGAGAAGGAAGCGTTTAAGTTAATCCATGGAAGAATGAGTCCAAGACTATTTGGGCCAAGTACGTTCATTTTCGCTTTCTTCGCAATGGCTAAACACTGTTCTTGTATAGGGATGTTAAATTTGTCTAGATCTTCCATGTCAGAAGAAAGCACAACTACAATCTTGCAGTTTTTCTTAGCAAGTGCTTCAAAAATGTCAACGTTACGAGCAGCTTGGGTGCAGAGGATAGCGATATCTGGCTCTAATGGCATGGATTCAATAGTTGGGTAAGCAAGCACACCACATACAGATTTATATGATGGAGTGACAGGGATAATGACACCTTCATAACTTCCTTGCAAAAGGTTGTTCATCACGATGTTTCCAGGTCTACCCATTTTTTTTGAAGCACCAATTACAGCAACAGATTTAGGCTTAAAAAAGTATTCTAAATTTTTCATAGTTAAATCCGCAAAATTTACTTCAGCGTCAGGGTATACAATCTGATTCGAAGTTTTGTCCAAATATTTATAGCTTGTGATCTATTAATCATACTATCGATATTACTTTGTGCCTTAAGTCACAGTGTATCAATATAAAGTTAGTCAGTAGGGTTGATTATAGGCCATGCTAACGGCATGATTTATGGTAGGTTATATTTCTCGGAGCATTTGGAATTTCATGAAGAAAATAGCGATAGTCGGAATATCAGCACTCTTGTCAGCATGCTCGACAGGTACGTATACAGTGGATGTTAGCTCAGAAAGTTATCGCGAAGCATACCCAGTGGCAAAAGTTGATCAGCCAGTTGTTTCTCAAGATGGCATGATGAATGGCGTAACGGAGCAAAATGTCACACCAACTCAAAAAACAATTGTTCCTAGTAGTTCGAGTACAGCTGCGAAGACTGCAAAAGCTAAACCAGCGGTGGCAATTATTCCACCAACAGCAAAACAGATAGCCAAGAACCCACGTTTTGGCTACACAATCCAGGTGGTTGCGGTTGGTACACAAACAAAAGTTGATCAGTTTGCACGCCAGCTTCCTACGGAAGGGCAGCCAATCTGGGAGAACTATAAAGTGGTTAACGGCACAAAATGGTATACGGTTCTATATGGCGACTATGCCACTCGAACTGAAGCCAAAAAAGCTATTGCTACGTTGCCAATGGAATTCAAGAATTTGAAGCCATTTGTTAAGAGTATCGACGCAATTAAAAACTCCGAATATCCAACATTAAACAAACTCAACTAACTGAGTAAAAAAAAGAGCTCCTAGGAGCTCTTTTTTGTATGTGAATTAATCAGTGCAGATTGTTATTTCATCACACAATACTGCATTTCATCAGCCACCCTTCAAAAGCGTGGATCTTAGGGATAAATTAGCTATGATAAGCCGTTATTCCTAATGATTCATCAAGGAAAGAGTTAATGACGAAAAAGACAATTTTGCTCCTTTGTGGAGGCGGTTCTGCTGAACATGAAGTTTCTTTGGTCTCTGCAAAATATGTGTATGAGCAACTGAAACAAAACGAAGATTTCGATGTGATTCGAGTCGAGATCCGGGCAGCGGGTTGGTTCAACGATAAAGAGCAGCTTTGTTACTTAGATACCAATACTGCTTCAATTAACTGCTCAACTTCGTCAGAGAAAATAGATTTTGTTGTTCCCTGTATTCATGGTTATCCAGGTGAAACGGGCGACATTCAGTCGATGCTAGAGTTAGCAGGAATTCCTTATTTAGGCTGTGGTCCAGAAGCAAGTACAAATTGTTTCAACAAAATCACGTCTAAATTATGGTATGACACACTATCGATTCCCAACACCCCATACCTGTTTTTAAGCTCTAACGATCCGCAATCATATGACAGAGCCAAAAATGCACTTGAAAAGTGGGGTAGTGTGTTTGTCAAAGCCGCGCGCCAAGGTTCTTCGGTTGGTTGCTATAAAGTGGCTCAGTTAGAACAACTGGAATCATCGATATCTGCAGCATTCGAATACTCAGATCAAGTATTGGTCGAGAAAGCACTTAAACCGAGAGAGCTTGAAGTGGCTGCGTATGAAGTAGATGGTGAACTATTCATTACTAAGCCCGGTGAAATTATCGCTCCAGAAGGTGGTTTCTATACATATGATGAAAAGTACAGTGCTGATAGCCACTCAGTAACGGAAGTTGAAGCAAAGGGTTTAACAAAAGAGCAGCAAGCCGATATAAAAGAATATGCCCATAGAGTTTTTAAACATTTACGGCTAAGACACTTATCGAGAATCGACTTCTTTCTCACTGAAGACGGAGAGATCTTCCTGAATGAAGTCAACACCTTCCCAGGTATGACGCCAATTTCCATGTTTCCTAAAATGCTACAGAACAATGGCCACGATTTTAGCGACTTTCTCACATCGTGTGTAAACAGTAATTAGCGCCAAGGTTTTATAGTTTTAAATACAATTTTTTCAGTTTCAGCTTGCTCTACATTTCCTAGATATTGATAGGGCATTGCTGGACTTAACCAGCGGCCAAATAATTGAATGTCTCTTGGCTTCAATCCTTGTTTTGCTAGCTCTTTTACCGCCCCAACTCTTAAAGATTGTCCAGACAAAGCGCTAACTCCCAGTTTATCTCCAACTCGTCGCATTACACGATAGATAGAAGAATCATCCATGGGGTTGCTTGCAATGTTGCCATGTTTATCAATAGCGCGGAAAACACAGCCTTCTTGAACCGCTACTAAATCATTCCATTGAGTTAGAGCACGACACGCTTGTT
This sequence comes from Vibrio marisflavi CECT 7928, assembly GCF_921294215.1. Taxonomy (GTDB): domain Bacteria; phylum Pseudomonadota; class Gammaproteobacteria; order Enterobacterales; family Vibrionaceae; genus Vibrio; species Vibrio marisflavi. Next base: position 807,147 of record NZ_CAKLDM010000001.1, on the reverse strand, counting down.
CGCTTAGGCGGTAGTTTGAATCTCCTAGTTGGATATATGTATCGGCTCCATTCACTGCGATATTAGAAAATACCAAGCTTTTTAGCTCTGAACGTTTCATTGCGCACTCAAACATCACGTAGCAAATAGCAATGTCGCGTATTTCTTGGATAGTTGGAGACTTAGAGCAAAGCTTTTCAAGTCTCTTAATGTGGTGCAGTTGTAAAGGTGTCGCTTGCTTTGCATCGCCGTGTTTGTTTAAGCGTATTTGAGTTAGAACATTGCGTACTTGCGAGTTGGTCGTGGGATCTGTTTGGCTCAAAATTCTATGTAATAGGCCAATGGTGACAGTATTCCTTCTGACAGTCGCATACTTTCGTTTTGTAGCTAATCGTTCGACATATTGTCTTACTGCAGTAGCCGAAGCGGGTAGAGGATTAACACCTTTTTCCACACAAAACTCGACATATAGATTCCAATCTTTCACCATTGCGAGCAAAGAATTTTTCGAATATTGGCTCTCCGTCAAACAATCCATTTGTTCTAGGCCAATTGGTTGCGAAAACTCAGCAATTTTGTGACGTAGCGCGTCGGTGTCACTAATAATTCTAATGTTTTTTCTCATTATAGCGCACTATAACTAAGTATTTGTATAGTAATATACTTGATAACAATAGATAAGCAATTATTATTTAAGTAACTATTAAAAATTATTAAGGTTATTCAGGTTAGCTATGGCAATAACTCTATATCGGGGCTTCAACCTAAAAACAAGCGGTGACTCCAAGCAGATATGGCAGGTGCAAATCAAAGAAAGCACCTTGGTTGGCAGCCTTAACGCAATAAAAAAGAGCGTCGATTGGTACGTTGAGACAAACTCCATTATCGATCCAAGAGAATTCGAGAACGTAGGGAAACGGCCCGATACATCAGACAAAGCAATGCAAGAAGATTTCAATGGTTTCACGTTGAAAAATGATACTGGTGAAGCCAATGGATGGTACTGTTTTTTTAATGGCAGGTTAATTAAAGGCAGTAGGCTTGCACTAGAGAGGCACATACAGGCATACTTGATCGCTAAGAAAAAAGCGCAGCAACAACAGCAACAAAAGAAGTAATTTATGAGTCTAGTGTATTCTACAGAAGTCGGTCGTATTAAACCGGAACAAGAAAAAATTGAACGTCCTAAGGGAGATGGCATTGTACGTATTCAGCGCCAAACCAAGGGAAGAAAAGGCAAAGGCGTTTGTATTGTTACCGGGCTTGATCTCGACGACGCGCCATTAAAGCTACTTGCAGCAGAGCTTAAAAAAACCTGTGGCTGTGGTGGTTCTGTAAAGGACGGAGCGATAGAAATCCAAGGCGACGCACGAGAGAAAATTCAAGCGTATCTAGAGAAAAAAGGCTACAAAGTTAAACTAGCTGGCGGTTAATCAAAATTCAGCTGTTAGAAAGCTAACCAATCTAAAGCGAAATAATACAAACTCACTACAAAGTACTGTAGTGAGTTTAATAATTAGAATGAGAATCAAAGATTAACATACTGATTATTAAGTATTTTATGGTAAATTGCTTATGTTTAATTGTAATTTGCAGTCTGTAAAAAGGGAAGTGATGTATCGGGTAAAATACCACACATATTTAACATAACGTACATAATGCGCACTGGGACGCATGAGCAAAATCGGGCATCAGAACCAAGGCCAAACCCGCGCTAGCCATTGATATTGCTCGTAATCCTTGGCCGTTAAACTTTTTTGCAATACTTTCCCAAACCGCTTTAACCGCTGGGTTTTCATTGCGGTCTGCTTGGCATCCTAACAATGCGATCTCTGGATCGACTCCTGCGCCTTTCGCTAAAAATATTGCTTCTTCATCAGTAAGTTGGCGAACACCTTTTCGAATTTTACTGATTTTATTAGCTTGCAACGCCAAGTCATGTGCAATCTGCTTGTCTTGTACGTAGTTTTGAGCCTTTTTGTAGGCATCTAATAGATCGTTTGAGTACATGAACACCTCCATAATCATCCTAATCATAGCGCGAAAAGTCCGATTTATCGCACTTCACAAATCCGATTAATCGGATATATAGTTTCGATTAATCGGATTTCATCCCTAGCAAAATTATAGCAACAAGGGTTTCTTCTATGCGTCGTTGGACTTTAGATTTGGCTACAGGCAAACGTGAGCTCGTTCGTTTTGAACAAGTCAGCGTGAATCGCCCGTTTACTTCAAGTTCGTATGATTACCAATTGGATTTAACTAAGCCAATCAAAGACCACCGTCGTCCAGATTATCCTCGCGCATTTCTTCTTAATCAAAATCATGACGACGTGATTTATTCTCACGACGTGTCTGACGTTTCGAAAAAAGTTTCTGCGAGTCCGTGTGTGAATCTTCCGCGTGGCTTCAAACGTAACGGCGACTTTTGCAAAGACATGCTGCGTGTGTATTCCGATGTGTGTCAGCAAAAAGATTCTGTTGAAGCTGTTCGACAATTACAATCTGCGCACGAACGTTTAACTCGTCACGGTTACAGTTCTGCAATGGCCGATGATGACATTCGTCGATTGGCTGATACTAAGTCACGCCAGTTTTTAAAATCCGTTCGAGTTTTGCCAACCGTCGATGAACAATTTGAAAAAGTCGTCGAGCTTCTGGCTGACTTGGGTTTGGCATTTACCGAAGCTGCCATTAAAAAAGCCACAGACAATGACGAATTGTTTTCACTGGTGAATCGTGCGCTCGATGAAAACTGGCTCGTTCGACAGCTTCGTCGCAAATGTGCTTATGAAGTTGAACAAGTGGCTCGTGATTTGGCGCTGGTTCAACGCTCAAAACAGATTTATTGCTCGGATTTCTCGTTAAATCGTCACCGTGATCGCCGTAATTCCAATGAGATTGCCTTAGATAATACGGTCGCATTTGACGAAGAAAACCCAGATAACTGGTTTACTTTAAAGGAGTTATCTGAGAAATCGGTATCGAATCCAAGTATCAGGCGCGGTGAAATGTTCGTCAGATTGCGTGGATTTGAAGAAATCGCCCAAGAATCTGGCCATGACGCGGTGTTCTTTACTACAACTGCCCCATCCCGCTTTCACGCTGTGTCTAAAGGATCAATCAATAAAAACTGGATCGAAGCTGGCAAGCCTGACGCAAAATCGGCTCATCGACACTTAATGTCTGTGTGGCAACAGCTCGGTAAAACGCTTTCTCAGCATGACATCAAGCTTTATGGGATGAGAATCGTCGAACCCCACCAAGATGGTACGCCACATCATCACCTTTTGCTGTTTTTGGATCGTAAACACACCAAGTTTGTTGTTTCCGAATTTCGCCGTTTATCGCTTAAAGATTCACCAAACGAAGCCGGAGCCAGCCAATATCGGTTCAAATGTGAGCACATTGACTGGTCAAAAGGCTCTGCTGTTGGATATGTCGCCAAATACGTCAGCAAAAATATAGATGGTGCGCATATATCGACTGATAAAGATACAAATCTCAATGGTTTAGACGCTGCGGAACGTGTTGTGACGTGGTCACGTTTAAATAATATCAGACAGTTTCAGTTCATTGGTGGCCCGTCGGTTACCGTTTGGCGCGAGCTCCGTCGTTTGCGCGAAGAATTTCAAGAGGACGATGCCATGCTCACTGACTTAAGTGAACCTGAACATTTTTTATTGGAGAAAGTTCGCCGCTCAGCTGACGAAGGCGATTGGAAAGCGTTTTGTTATGCCATGGGTGGCGTTCAAGTGAAACGCAGAGATCAAACGGTCAAAGTTCAATACTCAGTGCCAGACACAATTCAGAAATTGTTGGTGTCTGGAGAGTTCACCCCTACCCGTTTTGGCGACATGGCTCAGGCTCGTGTGAATGGTTTGCTGTTCCGCGACATTTTCTTAGCGACACGTTTCCGTAATTGGAAAGTCGAGAACAAAGAACAGTTCCTACGTGCTCAACGCGGAATCATGACCAACGTCGTTGACTACTTCGACGCACTCGAACGCGAACAAGAATACCAACGCATGGCCGACGAACGTTATCAAGAATACGAGCACTATGTTGAGCAGTGCGAAGAGCTTCAAGCGCTTATTTATTCTGGGCACTTAGAGATTGATGCGTGCAGTTCGGTGGGCGCAGCCCCGCCGGACTGGATGCATTAATCTCCTTGGACTTGTGTCAATAACTCCCTTTTTGTTTAACCAACCACAAGTAAAACAGGCAAAAAATAGGAAAAACGTTATGAAAATAGAAGGATTAATACTCGATGAATCAGACATTATTCAAGAATCGAAAGTCAATCGCTCTACGGGTGAAACTCAGCTTACGGGAAAACTTAATCTCATCACCACTAACCCAACCGACACCATCGAGGTCAAAATCAGCCCCGACTTATGGGCAAAAGGCGAAGCCGGATCGCTCTTAAAAGGTTTGGTCGGAAAACGTCACCAATTCGATGTGGAGTATCGCCAGTTTAGCTTTGGTAATGATGAAGGTAAGCACGTTTCGCTGAATGGCTTTCACCTGTTCAGTTTGCCAAGCGCTAAGTAGGAATTTGCCATGACCGATGCCCAGTTCACGCAGCTCATTGAACTCCTAGAAAACTTCCAGCTAATGGTGTTCATCGGGTTGTGTTTTGTTCTGTTTGGCATCGGACTTTTGTGGGGAGGTCAACGATAAATGCTGTCTATTGAGTTTTTGGTCGGGTCGTTCTCGACAGTGTTTCTCCTTGGCTTCGCTCTGTCTAAACAGCTTTTAATTTTTAGGCGCGCAGTCGAGATTTCAACGTCAACTTAATAATGTGAGGAATACATTATGAACAAACTTAAGCAACATTATGGAAAGTGGTTAGCAGTGGTGACAACTCCTTTTCTTTTCGCACCCATGGCACACGCGGCCTTGTCTACCGATGCTCAAGCGGCTGTTGATGCAGTCTCAACAACCGCGTCTGACTTTGTAACTGAAGCTTGGGCAATTGCGATTGTCTGTGTGGTGGGTTTCACTGGCATCAAGCTGTTCAAGAAAGCGATCAGCAAAGCGACGTAATCGCTTAGCCTTTCCTATTTTTGGGCGGTTCGCCGCCCTTTTCTCTTATCGACCAAGGATTGGTTATGCGAGTTCTTGTTCTTCTCTCTATATTCTTATCATTCTTTGCCAGCGCGACCGTGTATGAGTTTGTCGGTTATGGCAATAACCCAAACATTGGACAAGCGTGTTGGGGACTCAGCGCCGGACAAATATATGATCCTGTTGGGCTACCTGATTGTACTGGCACCGTGTATGAAGCCTACGGTCGTCGGTTTGAAATTATCTTAGCCAGTGTTGATACCATTTACTTTAGTGCGGTCGCTCGTCGTGATGATGGACGAACGTATACAGGTAAAGCGACGGGCAAAGCAACCAACTTAACTTGCCAAGCACCGATGGAGATGCACAACGGAATTTGCCAACTTGTTCCCGATGAAGATAAACCGTTTTGCGATAGACGCTCAACACAAGAAGAACTGGCCGCAGCCAGTGAAGCGTGCGCCGTAACTGAAGGTATCTTTTCCTCGTCTTGCTCTAATGAAAACGAATCACTTTCCATGAAATGTACTCAACCGGAATCGTGTGTCATTGGCGACCCATCATGGCCGGAATGTATGTCAGATTTCGACCCCACTGCTCCATTCAATCCGCCACCGTCAGACTTTAACCCTAGCACTGGAACAACCGTTGAAAAAGGCGATTCTTACGACAAGCAAGAACCGGATACTGTCACGCCTGACGCCACTACTGATACGGGCGTATTAGAAGCAATCCAGAACTTAAACCGAGATACCAACGCAGGCTTAAGCTCTCTTGATGGCAATCTGACACAAGGTTTTGCTGACGTAAACACAGCTTTAAATAACCTCGACGCAACAAACAACGGTATCGGCCAGTCGATTGTGGATCAAATGAATCAAGACTATGCCATTTACCAAGGCCAAAAAGATTTGCAGCTCCAAACCACGGGAGCGATTCAAGCCTATGGAGCAGAAACGACAGCCGCAGTAAAAGGGACAACGGCTGCGGTAAAAGATAACACCGACGCGATTGGTGAACTTGGTGACCGATTAGAATCTAAGCTCGATGAACTTACGCCGTGTGAACCCACTGAGGCCAACAATTATTGTGAAAATCCCCATGGCTTAGAATCCGCTCTTGTTACGCAAATCATGCAAGAAATTGACAATCACTCAGCGGCTACGCTGGATGGTGTTGAGACTCTTTTAGTCGGTGAAGCGACCGACATTGCGACGACGCCATTAACGGGTGAAGTCGAATCCAACATTTCCGGTGTGGTTGATTCAGTCATGGCTCTCCTACCCGATTATGGAAGCTGCTCTCCACTCAATTTCAATTTAGGCAGTCGAGTTGTCTCGTTCTCTTGCGACATATCGGCCACCATCAAAACGATTTTGTCGTTTCTATTTTACTTCTATACAGCGCTGTACCTGCTCGATGTGCTTTTCAGTGAAGTAACACCAGTGCCAGGTACTCGCCGCGCATCATTAGGGGGTTAACTGTTATGGCGATTGCAATTTTACCACTCGTATCCAGCATTGCAGGTGCGCTAAGTATTCCAGCACTGGCAATGTTTTTTGGTAACTTGGCGGCGCAGATGATTGCTTGGTTTGCCGCCAAAGTTACTAAGCAAGCCGCGATTAACTTAACCGTGATTATCATGGTGATTGGATTGGCCGCAGGTCTGGCGGCTGGTATTTATGCCTTGCTCACTGGGGTTTCGTATCTGACACCGCCTTTTCTTAATGAAGCGTTTTCGTTCTTTGTACCCAACAATGCAGTACCGTGTTTTAGTGCCTGTATCTCTGCGCGTTTCATGCGCTGGGTGTGGGAATGGCAAGCGTACGCGATCATGAAAGTTGCAGGTGTGTAGCCATGGCTGTTTACTTTGTCACGGGTAAACTTGGCGCAGGCAAATCGCTGACTTCTGTAGGCCGAATACGCGACGCCTTTTATCGCGGTGTACCTGTCGCAACGAATCTCGATATACGCCTTGTTCCAATGCTGGGTAGAAAAACTAAGCAAACACGATTGTTTCGAGTGCCAGATAAGCCAAGTCTTGCGGATTTAGAAGCGCTTGGTAATGGCAACCCCAGTTACGATGAATCAAAAAATGGTCTATTAGTCCTTGATGAATGCGGTACATGGTTTAACTCCAGAACGTGGAACGACAAATCGCGCCAAGATGTGATCAACTGGTTCTTACATGCTAGAAAGCTTGGTTGGGATATTATTTTTATTGTTCAAGATATCTCGATTGTCGATAAACAAGCGCGCTTGGCCTTAGCCGAACATACGGTGTTTTGCCGCCGTCTCGATAGAATGCAGATCCCTATTTTATCGGCACTGATTCAGACCATTAGCCTTGGCGTGATTAAACTAAAACTGCCAAAACTGCATGTTGGCATCGTGAAATATGGTGATAGTGCTCAGTCCATCACGGTTGATAAATGGATGCTTTGGGGCAGTGATTTATACGCCAGTTACGATACTAAACAGGCTTTTTCCGACCACTACAACAAAGGGACATACAGCGTTTTACCCACATGGTACACACATGGACGCTACAGTGTCACGTTAACCCTGAGAAATGTTATGCGCTTAACTAAAATCTACGCGCGGAAGTTCTCGCGCTTTACCATGTTTGCCCTCGGTGCCCTGCTCTCACTTGGTGTGTCGCTTTACTTTTCGCCCAATACCGAAGTGATCCAAACTACTGAACCCATCAGCAAAACAGTCAAGCGACTAGATTTGTCGGGCTATAAAATCGCCAGCTACATGAACGCACCGAACAGGCCGTTGTCGTTTGAACTGGACAACAACGGAAAACGAATTAGCAGCGTTCAGCTTCTAGAGCTTGGGTACACATTTCAAAGCACATCTCGATGTAATATCACAATAAGCCAAGGTAGCCACCATGAAAAACTGCACTGTTAGTGAGTTCAAATATAGGCTCGCTTGTCAGAGTCAAATGTTCTCAAATTTGATTCTGATAATGAGCAGACAAGCAAAGCGCGTCAGTTTCCTATTGCTGCTTCTATTGTCTTTTTCAGTGTTGGCTAATGAACCGACGACCTTTGAAACATCGAATACTCCGATATCTGAATTTGTATCATGGTATGCCGCTGAATCCGGCCAAACCATTGTGCTCGGCCACGGTGTGACAGGAACGGTCAACTTTACGGCCAAAGATTTAAAGCCAAGCGAGTACCCTGCTTTCTTTAACTCCGTACTCCGCTCTCATGGCTACATGCTCAACATTGAAAATGGGATTTATGTTGTTAGGCCAAATGCTCATACGATAGCCGAAGTCGAACCGTCGTTCGTAAAGCTATACCGTTTAGATCATGTAAGAAACACGAAGGTGACGGGCTTAATTTCCTCAATGCTGAGTGCCACGCAAACACAAAGCGTGAATAATCAACCTATCAAGAACTACAACGTGGAAGTGCTGCCGACAACGAATGCGGTGATCATTACTGGAACACGTAACCAGTTAGAACAAATCGACGCTCTTATGAAAGGCATCGACCGACCGCAGCGCCAAGTGTTTATCGAAGCGGTCATTACCGAAACCTCAATCGACAAGTCACACGAAGTCGGCGTTAACCTTGAGGCTGCATTTAACAAAGCAGGATTTATTACCAATACCGTCGTAGCAGATTTAACCTCTGATAATGTTGTGATGTATGACAGCGGAAACTTCGACGCACTAGTTAAAGCTATATCGAGTGACGAAAATGCCAAACTACTTTCAAGGCCAAACATGTTAATCATGGATAGAGAGCGTGGCTATATAACTGTTGGTCAGAATGTCCCTTTTATAATTGCTAAAGAAGTGACCGACGGTGGTAACACCATTCAACAAATAGAACGCAAAGATGTGGGTGTGTCACTCGATGTTATCCCACATATCTTAGGTGATGAAGTCATTCTACAAATCGCTCAAGAGTCTCAATCCGTTACGAACTCCACCGCTGCAGCCGATATCATCACCAATAAAAGAACACTTAGAACGGTGGTGAAAGTGAAAAGCCAGCAGACCATTGTCCTTGGCGGCCTAATCTCCGATGAGGAAAAAGTGAGTGAATCAGGGGTGCCCGTTCTCAAAGACATCCCCGTATTAGGTTGGTTTTTCAGCTCAGAAAAGACTGTTCATCAGCAAAAAGAATTGCGTGTAGTGATTAAAACGACGGTTCTTTGAGTGTGCGAACTTTGATATCGGCAATGGCTCTTGCGAGTTTTACCACATGAGTAGACGTTTTGATTTCTAACTCGGAGTTAATCTCGGCCAGTGCAATGCCTAACAGTATTTGTTGCGGTGATACTAGCTGTCCTGTTGGTAGTTCTAACCTGTCGTAGTGCATCCGAAATTGCTGCCAATCTTCTGACGGACTGAGTTCCCTGCCCTTACACATTCGCATCAAACGCTTACATTCTTCTGGAATTTGAGCGCCGGAATCCCATAGGTTAATGGTTCTTACTGATTTACAACACAATGTAGCTGTTTGATTTTTTGTGAGTCCACATTCCAGCTTTCTGAATATGTAGTTTTTGGTCATTTGATGGTACTTCATAGTTATTCACCTCGTAAATACTGTGAGATGAAAGACTTGTACCTATGTTATTGTTATTAAAAATATTGGCTATTCGTATGGTAAATAAAAACTGGTATGTGAAAAATACAAAGACGCCATTCCGATCTAGAGTAGCTCTTATCGCTCGATGTCTCATAAATTAATAAAACTTATATCTCAGCTATAGCAGCAACGAACTGAATTTCATACATATGATAAAATCCACCTCAAAATTTATATGATAATTTTAGGTGAGTTAATGGCATTTAGAGCTCGCACAATCGGTAATACCTCTCTATATAAGGGTGAAAATTCAGCTGAGAATGCCTTCACTTTGGTAATTGGAGACAACGGTTGCGGAAAAACCCAGTTGTTGCTTGACATCTGTAACTACTACCAAATGCTATATGGTGAATTGTTAAATTCAGAATCTGCTGATATTAGCATAATACGTCGAGAGTACTTTAATCAGAATTACAAATGGGGGGCTATAGAAAAAGCATTTGGGCAACAAGTTCCCCAAAAGTTAATTTGTGCTTCAACTAGCCAGTTTGAAAAATTCAATGAAAACTGGAGGTTAAAGAATGACTTTGTACAAGGCGGGTATTATGCATACATTGGCTCTAAGCCCTTTATTCCTGACCGACTACCCTCTACACGTATTGCATCAACGGCTTTGAACCAGCTTCTTGCGAGGGATACTTATGACACTCGAAAAATACAGTCTCTTCGGCAGTTTTTGTTAAGTTTTGGTTTTGATGACGTTCTGAAAATTAGTTTAGAACCTGTTTTTTCCATTGAAGAGTTCGATAAGGTTAAAAATGGCGATGATAGTCTTGCTCTAGAAACTCAAATAGCACTTAGAAATGCATATGAACATTTTGAGCTTAAGGATTTCAACGAACTCAATACCTTAGTGGCATTTATCTTTGAAGAGCCTGAACTTTTGCTGTGTTTCGGCGATTCTGGTGTATCTCTCAACTCTGTAGATAAAAATAACCAGATTCCATACTCTTCAAGAGAACTAGCAGACCTGTTGATGTCAGGGCTAGTCAGCGTGGCTGATATAGAAACAGTCAATGGCCAATGTTTTAGTAAGCAAGGGTTATCAGAGAATGCTAGAGTGCGACCATTAGCTTCTAGAAGTTCTGGTGAGCAATGTCTGTTCTTATTGTTTCTAGGTATTATCTCATCAATTGATGACAATTCGTTAATATTGATAGATGAGCCAGAAATTAGCTTACACCCTTCTTGGCAACAAAGGTTTGTTGAAATTTTAAACAAATCTCTTAATACATATTCAGGATGTCATTTTGTTATTGCAACTCACTCCCCGCTTATTGTTTCAGATATTGCGGTTAAGAATTGTGAAATATTAGACATGACAGAACAGGTGCTTACAAACGCTTCTGAGCATAGTTTCCGCTCATCTGATTATCATCTCGCCACTTTATTTCACAATCCGGGTCATAGTAATGAGTTCCTTATAAAAACAGCTATTTATATATTTTCTAAAGTAAAAGCAGTAAAGAAATTTGAGACTCAAGATTTAGAGAAGCTCAGAATGCTCAACGATCAACTATCTTTGCTACATAAAGATGACCCGGTTATAGAATTATTCGAAATGCTCAATGAGGTTTATCACAAATATGGCTGATATTGAGAAGCAAGTGGTATTTTCTAAGGAACAGAAAATACTGATTGAGGAAATAGTTAAAGATGATGATTTCTCTCACACTGACTGGTACAAGGAGGAAAAAAAGAAGTCGTTGCAAGAGTTAAGATCGCATATCCGTAAGCATTATAGAACTGAGCAGCGACGGAAATGCACTTATTGCAAAAGAGAAGTCAGTGTCCAATCGGCCTCAAATTGCCAAGTTGAGCATATTGCACCAAAAGAAAAATATAAAGATTATATGTTTCATCCTAAAAATTTATGTGTTTCTTGTGCTGATTGTAATGCAATTAAGTGGTGCCATGACACTATCAAACCATTGAAAAATAGTGAAAGAAAGAGATATCCATCTTCATCTGGAGCATTCTTGTTAGTTCACCCGCACTTTGACAACTACGCCGATCATATCGATATTTTCAACGACCGTTGGTATATTGATAAAACAGAAAAAGGTCATTTCACTATTGGGCTGTGCAAATTGAATCAGCGCTCAGTTGACTTTGGTTATTATGAGCCTGATGAAATTATGGTGTTAGCAGAAGAGCTTCGAGACGCGAAAGCGAAAGGTTCGAGTAAACTAATAGACTTAATCAAAGAGCGAATGTTAAAGCTACTTGATGAATGAGAATACCTTAGCTGTGTTTGTTCTGTATTAGTTCGGACTAGATCTGACACTTTCGCTAAATTAGTACTAAACAACCGCTGAAAGGGCCACTTGTATTGAATTTACTACATTAGACACGTCTATTTTTGTATTGATCTAAAACTCTTGAGTACCTAAGGAGTTAAATTCCAGAGTGACGCGAGAAGACTCTTTCGACTAAGTAGTCTCTGATGTCTTCGTTAGCCGCAGCATCCTCACCAATATAGTATTCTTCTAGCTCACTAAAAATAGGAAGTAAATCTAACGCATTTTCCTTTAGAAGTTCCTTTATCATTATTATTTCTCAATCCAGTTTAGTTAGTAGTACCCTAGGTCTTAAAGCTCAGTTTCTACGCGTTTTTTCTCTAAGGGGTACGATATAGGTTTACCGTCTTTTAGAGCGAGGTAAACACCATCTTCTTCGTATATACCCACACAGTAGTGATCCAAACGTAAATCTATACGCTTCTTTGAGCTTTCATCCTCACTCGGAAAATAAGTAAGGATACCTTTTACCTTCAAGAACTGTGTGGTTCTAGAGTTGTACGCATAAATATCTTTCACTCCAAGGTATGACAACTTTATGGGGTGTCCATATCTACATACAACATCAACCACGGGTTTAGAAATTGCCCGACCGTTCTTCACTTCGTGTTCATGTCGGATGACAATAATGTTTGATCGCTTTTGTCCTTAAAACTGCCAATTTCTGCCATTCCTTCAGCTAAAGTTTGATCGTTTTTCAGAGATTTGCTATTTCCAAAGAGCCCAAAAGTACAAAAAAGTTTGATCACTTTTTTGCTTATTCTTGGACATTTCCGTGTTACTTTTCTTGGCCTAGTTCTGCCTTTAAGATAACTTTTAGTATCCCTAATGAAAAATGACTACTACTCCAAGCATCAGCCATTTTGCTCACTTCTTCACAAAAACTTATTAATGCTTTTACTAAATTAGCAGCCCGTGAACCCTATCAAGTATGGAAAACTCGCTTTAGTAGTATGTCTGATGGTGCAGATCAGTATGCATTAGCGGCTTAGGTTGTCCAAAATCAGCTGGGTCATTACAATCGTGCTTTAACTAGTTAACTTATGGACGGCAACATGAAGAGAAGTGGTTTAATAACACTGTTGTTGGTTTGCGAGCTATGCTGGTTTCTGGTGTATGGAAGAGAAAAGAAGTTGCGGTGTAATCTGTTGATGTAGTTCTCACCAGAACGATTAACAGAAAGGTACACCGCATGACTGATAATACTGTTGTTTCACTGAATACACCACAAGACCCGCTCACTGAATTGATACGCCAAGGTGCAAGAGACTTAATTTCACAAGCTGTTGAAGCGGAGCTTCAGCAGCTGCTTACTCAATATCAGAATACGATGGTTGACGGCAAACAAGCCATAGTTCGCAATGGTTTCTTACCTGAGAGAACCTTACAAACAGGTGTCGGCGATGTGGAAGTGCAAATTCCTAAGGTACGAGATCGCTCAGGGAATGGTGTTAAATTTAATAGCAGCTTGATACCACCGTATCTCAAGCGAACTAAAAACATAGCAACACTGCTCCCACTGCTCTATCTCAAGGGGATATCGACGGGCGATATGCTACCCGCTCTTGAGTCGCTGCTCGGTAAGGATGCAAAAGGACTCTCAGCCAACAGTATCTGTCGCCTCAAGGAGCAATGGCATGAAGAATACGAGCAGTGGCGCAAACGAGACCTCGGTAAGCGTCGCTATGTCTACGTCTGGGCTGACGGTATTTACTGTCACGTCAGAATGGACGACAAGCTCTGTTTGCTCGTCATTATTGGCGTCGATGACACTGGGCGCAAAGAAGTCCTTGGCGTTCTGGATGGTCATCGAGAGTCAGAAGCAAGTTGGACGGAACTCATTGAGCAGTTACGAGCACAGGGATTACAGTTAGCACCAAAGCTAGCCATCGGAGATGGCGCACTTGGTTTCTGGAAAGCGGTTGCTAAGTGCTGGCCTCAAACGGGTCAGCAGCGTTGCTGGGTACATAAGACAGCGAATGTGCTTAACAAGGTGCCCAAAAGTGTTCAGCCTAGGATGAAGGAAGCACTGCAAGATATCTGGATGGCAGAGACCAGGAATGAGGCTTATCATGCCTTCTCAACCTTCCAGAAGCGCTTCGAAGCCAAGTACCCAAAAGCAACGGACTGCTTGGTGAAAGACAAAGCTGAAATGTTAGCGTTCTACGATTACCCAGCAGAGCACTGGGTTCATATCAGGACGACGAACCCGATAGAATCAATGTTCGCCACAGTACGCTTGCGCACGAACAAGACGAAGAACTGTGGAAACAGAAAGACTACGTTGATGATGGCTTACAAGTTAATGCGCAGTGCAGAGACGAAGTGGCGTCGTCTACGAGGTTTTAAACTCCTGGCTGATGTTGTGAAAGATGTTCGCTTCATCGATGGGGTGAAAGAAATGGAGACTCATCAACAGGCTACTGCATGATCTCCATACACCACATTTGACAATAGCTCTTGGTTTGCACAGTTTGTGTTTTAGCCATTCCGGTAGCTCCATATCTATGGGTTTTCAAAGATGGTGTAATTAGTAGTAAAACATCTGATTGGGGAGCGTTTGGCTCCTATTTTTCTGGCGTGATTGGCCCAGTTCTATCTTTCGTCAGCATTATTTCAGTATTTTTATTGTCCAGACAACAGATTGAACAAACTAGGAAGAAATCTGAAGACGACATAAAACAACTCCGTTTATCGAACAACATTGAGAATGAGCTAAAAGTGTTTGACGATACATATAACTCAATATTTTCGATTTTGTTTAGAACAATGCCTAGTGAAATAATGATGAAAGACCTTGTTTTTCAGAGAGCACTACAAGGTCAAATAGGTACTCAGGAAAGTCCAACCTTTGGGTCTACTGAAGACTTGAATCGTCTATATTTCCCAACTTCTGATAAGGAAATCATTATTCAACGTATAGAGAAGGTATTTGAGTTAGTTTCGACATATGTAAGTTTTATTGGTGAAGATTCAGCCAAAGAGCAACTAAGAACTAGTAAGAATGGTTTTATGGCGCAACTTAGAAATGACTTGAACAGTACATCTGAAAATATAAAGATAATGCTTTTGTCTGCTGACAGGCTGAATCAGCTTGGATATAGTTCTTTGTTGTTGAAATATCGATTTAACACCATTTGCGAACTATCAATGCTACTTTCCAGACTTGGTCTGATTAATTCATATACTTTAAGCATACTTTCAGTTTATTGGAGCCAACCAGACCATACATCTAATTCCATACGCTTGCCAAACGCCCTGAAAGATAACTTATTCAAACGATTTATAGATGAGTTTGGTCAGGAGCAAATGGGGAGCATCGATAGCTGGACACTTAGTTTTGAAAATTACACAGAGTCTTCACGAGGCAATCTAGTCACCCGTTACAAGTTAAGTAGAAATAATGAAACTATTTACTTCGATTTGTTAAATGGTTGTCACAGAACATTTGATTAGCGCACACCTTCTCAAAGTTTGTTAATTTCATTAAAACTAGATGAATAAACCAGCAACGCTAATGAGAGTCTCATAAATAACTTTAAGTATGGCAAAGACGTATGAACATAATGTGAATGCGTTTCTACTCTAACACGAAAGGGGGCATAATTACGGTAGACTATATCTAGCCAACTACGTCTTTTCTGCCAAAAAGTGATCAAACTTTAATGTAAATAGACAAACTATATTGTAATTGATCAAACTATTTTGGAGTTCTACAGTTCATCCATCAAGACGGAAGCATAGTTGTACCTGATTCTTAATAAAGGCATTTTGTAACCTCATAGCGATATACTGTTTATATATACAGTATATCGCTAAATTGGTACAAAACAACCACTATAGAGAAGGAGACTTGGATTTGATTTACTGCTTTCGGTGGTTCTATCTCTTGTATTGAGCCAAAACTCTAGAGTATCTAAGAAGTTGAGATGCTTTCGCTTGTTCTCTCGGTGCTGATACCTCTAGTACACCTAAAGCGATTATTATTTGCTGCGGTTCTACCATCTGCCCAGTAGGTAAAGCCAAACGCTCTCCTATCATTTGAAACCCCTGCCAAGGTTTACCGATTCCAAGTTCCCTACTCTCGTAAATACGAATAAGCCGGATACATTCAGGTGGTATTGGTCGTTTCCCTTGATTCCACGTGGTGACTGTCCTCACACTTTTAAAACAAAGTTCAGCGACTTGCTTTATAGTTAGAGTGCAGTTTATTTTTGTGAAAATTCCGAATTCATCGAGTTGAGTGCAATGGCTGTGCTTACGTTTCATTTTAAGCCCTTTCATTTAAAGGCTTGATATGAAACAAATTTAACATAAGCAGACATAATGTGTAGTGAGCTTTCAGTACTAAAAAGCCATCTATAATATACAGACCACTCTAGGCTCAATGGACATTTAACTTGGATAAATATAGAAAGATATGGGTGTTTGCGCTGACGTTATTGTTTTCTAATCTAGCAAACGCAGAAACATTAGTAGCCCACTGTAGAGACAGGTCTCCAGAACTGATACCTACACACAATGGCTGCAGTGGTCCCGTAGCTGAAATTATTGATATAGCATCAAATCGAATCGGTCTAGAAGTTTCTTGGATTACAGTTCCTTGGGCTAGAACCATCAAAGTAGCTGAATATGGTGGCGTTGATATCATCCCGAGGCACTCTATGAATCAGATACGTGAAGCCTTTTTAAACGGCGTTGCATACGGCTATCAAAAACGTAACGTATATTACATGATATCCCCACAAACAGATGTTGAAGTTAATGATCTGAGTGACCTCGAAGGGCTAAAAGTTGGCGCGTTGAGAGGAAGTTTTTACTCTGAAAACTTTGCTAACGCACAACACTTTAAAAAGCTCTTTTTCAACAATACGGAACAGATTATTAGAATGCTTAACAAAGGTCGGATAGATGTTGCGGTCATGTCCTCAAATCATCATGAAGAAAAATTTCGCGCCGAATCAGGCCTACGCCAAGCCCGCTATGTGGATGTATTTTACAACGGAAGATATATCAGTATGCCAATAGAATCACCTATGGTTAAGCATTGGCCTATGTTAAAAGAACAAATTGACGAAATGAGAACTGATGGAGATATAGAAAAAATCTTCAAGAAATATCACATCCCACCTCCCGAACAGAAATAATCTTATAAAGCTTCTAGATAACTATTACCGGAACCCAGAATATAAATATCTGTGAAGCTCCGGCGTAGTCTTTTAGCCCTAATATGTTAGTAGTACTTTTTGTATATTTCGGATGTCACGCCCTCTTTTTTCATGTCCGCCAATGCATCGGAGAGTTTTTTTGCAATAGAATCTGGGCTGAACGTTACGGGTGAATTTGTAGCACTGATTGGTTGATTGGCATCATAGTTTTTATTTGGAATCTTATTGTAATTTTTGGAATTTAGTGAGAAACCTAAATACATGGGTTCTACTTTGCTACAGCATTCTTGAACTCTTAGGTTAGGCATAGGGTTCTGTTTTAGGGCATAAAGCAAGCTATCCTTGCTGTAAAAATAGATATCCGCACTACCATTACTAATTAACTTCATAATATCTAGTGTTGTTGCTTCCTTAGGTGATTTTTTAGGGATCTCTAATTTCAGTAAATCTGGGCTTCCATAAGGTAAAATTTCAGTTGGTTTGGCCTTTAATATGTCTTCTCTACTTTTAAAGTCAGCAGAATCAGCTCTAGTGAGTAACGCGTATGAGCTGGTAAGCCCATTATTGATATAACCGAAATTTTCTGCTCTTTTCTTAGTAAATTTGAGTCCAGGATAAAAGTCTATTTTTCCACTTACTATCATATTCATGATTCGTTTTTTAGGTTTTCTTTCAACAGCTAAGCTACATCCTATACGATCTGCTGCAGTATTAAACAACTCAAAGTAAAGTCCAGTATTATCCGGTGCTTTGCCAATCAAGGGAGGCTTCTCATTTGTTCTGTACCCCATAATTAACTCACAGCTATAAGCTGGGGAGATCACTAAAGTGGCAAGTACAGAATAAAAAGCCGTGCGCATCAGATATTTCATAATGGTGTCCTAATAAATGTTTTCCTAGTATTAGCATAGGAGCTAATACTCAAATATCTACTTCGTGTATTGGCGAATAAGCGATAACCAATAACCAAAGCTCTCTATCGAGTGGCAGTGTATAGAACAAAAATTGTGGTGGACATGTACGATGGTTGATTACAACGAAATGAAACAGCGGCTGATGGGGCTTGTCTATAAACTTGATGAGATAGAGAACCTTGAGGTTGGTCATGACCGTGATAAAGCGGTGAAAGATTTCTGCGACATTTTAATGTCAGTCGATCATGATTTGACCTGTAATTTTATAGACGAGTTATTGCGAACTCGCGGTCTTGATGACAAATAATAACACTCAACGTAGATCTTGATAGCGTGTAGCTATCTTTTATATTTTGCTAATAGTCGCGAGTACTTAAGGAGTTGAGATGCTTTCGCTTGTTCTCTCGGTGCTGAAACTTCTAGGACACCTAAAGCGATGATTATTTGCTGCGGTTCTACTATTTGCCCCGTTGGCAGAGCCAAACGCTCTCCTATCATTTGAAACCCCTGCCAAGGTTTTCCGATTCCGAGCTCCCTACCCTCGTAAATACGAATAAGTCGAGCACACTCTGGTGGTATGGAGCGTTTTCCTGTGTTCCATAGAGTGACTGTTCTCACAGTTTTAAAACAAAGTTCAGCGACTTGTTTTATCGTTAACGTGCAGTTTATTTTTGTGAAAATTCCGAATTCATCGATTTGAGTGCAATGGCTGTGCTTACGTTTCATTTTAAGCCCTTTCACTTAAAGGCCTGTTATGAAACAAGTTTAACATAGGCAGACATAATGCGCATTTGGGAGGTGTGAGCAAAATCGGGCATCAGAACCAAGGCCAAACCCGCTCTAGCCATTGATATTGCTCGTAATCCTTGGCCGTTAAACTTTTTTGCAATACTTTCCCAAGCCCTTTGTGCTCTATGGTCTTTACTGCGGTCTGCTGCCAAATAAACAAGAACTGATGCTTGGCAGAAAAACCAAGAAAACAAGATTGTTCCGTGTGCCGGACAAGCCAAGCCTTACGGACTTAGAAGCACTAGGCAATGGCAACCCCAGTTACGATGAATCGAAAAACGGTTTATTGGTACTCGATGAGTGCGGTACGTGGTTTAACTCCAGAACGTGGAATGACAAGTCGCGCCAAGACGTAATCAACTGGTTCTTACACGCGAGAAAGTTTGGTTGGGATATTATCTTTATCGTTCAAGATATCTCGATTGTCGATAAGCAAGCACGTTTGGCCTTGGCTGAGCACACTGTGTTTTGTCGCCGCTTGGATAGAATGCAGATCCCTATTCTCTCAGCTCTCATTCAGACTGTTAGCCTTGGAGTGATTAAATTAAAACTGCCAAAACTGCATGTTGGCATCGTGAAATATGGTGACAGTGCTCAGTCCATCACGGTGGATAAATGGATGCTTTGGGGCAGTGATTTATACGCCAGCTACGATACCAAACAAGCTTTTTCTGACCACTACAACAAAGGCACATACAGCGTGTTACCGACTTGGTATACCCATGGACGCTACAGTGTCACGTTAACTCTGATAAATGTTATGCGCTTAACAAAAATCTACGCGCGGAAGTTCTCGCGCTTTACCATGTTTGCCCTAGGTGCCCTGCTCTCGCTTGGTGTGTCGCTCTACTTTTCGCCCAATACCGAAGTAATAGAGACTACCGAGCCCATCACTAAAACAGTCAAACGACTCGATTTATCGGGCTATAAAATTGCCAGCTATATGAACGCACCCAACCGCCCTTTGTCATTTGAGTTGGACAACAATGGTAAGCGGCTCAACAGTGTCCAGCTTGCTGAACTTGGGTACACATTTAGCACTGCGTCTCGATGCTCCATCACCATAAGCCAAGGTAGCCACCATGAAAAACTGCACTGTTAGTGAGTTCAAATATAGGCTCGCTTGTCAGAGTCAAATGTTCTCAAATTTGATTCTGATAATGAGCAGACAAGCAAAGCGCGTCAGTTTCCTATTGGTGCTTCTATTGTCTTTCTCAGTGGTGGCCAATGAACCGACTACCTTTGAAACATCAAACACACCTATATCTGAATTTGTGTCATGGTATGCGGCTGAATCCGGCCAAACCATTGTGCTCGGCCACGGTGTGACAGGAACGGTCAGCTTTACGGCCAAAGATTTAAAGCCAAGCGAGTACCCTGCTTTCTTTAACTCCGTACTCCGCTCTCATGGCTACATGCTCAACATTGAAAATGGGATTTATGTTGTTAGGCCAAATGCTCATACGATAGCCGAAGTCGAACCGTCGTTCGTGAAGCTCTACCGCCTAGACCATGTTCGTAATACCAAGGTCACGGACTTAATATCCTCGATGCTTAGCGCTACGCAAACCCAAAGCGTGAATAACCAACCTATAAAAAACTACAACGTGGAAGTGTTACCAACAACTAATGCGGTGATTATTACAGGGACTCGTAACCAGTTACAACAAATTGATGCTCTGATGAAAGGCATTGACCGACCACAGCGCCAAGTATTTATCGAGGCCGTAATTACTGAAACCTCAATCGACAAGTCACACGAAGTTGGCGTTAACCTTGAGGCTGCATTTAACAAAGCGGGATTTATTACCAATACCGTCGTGGCAGATTTAACCTCTGATAATGTTGTGATGTATGACAGCGGAAACTTCGACGCACTGGTTAAAGCGATATCGAGTGACGAAAGTGCCAAACTACTTTCTCGGCCAAACATGCTCATCATGGATAGAGAGCGAGGCTATATTACGGTTGGCCAAAACGTCCCTTTTATTATTGCCAAAGAAGTGACTGATGGTGGTAATACCATCCAACAAATAGAACGTAAAGATGTGGGCGTATCGCTCGATGTGATTCCCCACATTATGGGCGAAGATGTGATCCTACAAATTGCCCAAGAGTCGCAATCGGTCACGAACTCCACCGCTGCAGCCGATATCATCACTAACAAGCGAACACTTCAAACAGTCGTCAAAGTGAAAAGTCAGCAAACGATTGTTCTTGGCGGGCTAATCTCCGATGAGGAAAAAGTCAGTGAATCAGGGGTGCCGGTTCTCAAAGACATCCCCGTCTTAGGTTGGTTTTTCAGGTCAGAAAAGACCGTTCATCAGCAAAAAGAACTTCGCGTGGTAATTAAAACGACGGTTCTTTGAGTTTGCGAACTTTGATATCAGCAATTGCTCTGGCGAGTTTTTACTACCTGAGTGGAGGTTTTGATTTCCAACTCCGAGTTAATCTAAATGTTAGCTTGCATTATAACGTGATCTAGATCTATTATAGTAGCACGGTGATGGGGTGCCACCGACTGAACCGCCGTTTTGGCTGATGACTCCTACAAAAATGAGAACCGGTGTATCCATCGGCATGACATACTCACTTTTGTAGGAATGCTGTTTTGATGCGCTTGTTTTCCAACACTTAGGAAAACATAATGCAATACTCGACTGAAGCCAAACTCTCACGCCTTATTCCAAAAGGCAAATTATATCCCTCTGCGTCTATCCCAGCTAAAGAGCAGTTGAACCTCATACAAGACGTAATTTCAAGCTCCAACCCGTATGCACGTCTTAGTGCCGCAAGCTTAACTGTAAGTGTTAATTCGATCTCTATTAACGGTAGTCATCATGAAACTATTGGCTCAACACTATTCACGTCTTGCTTTTATAGTTTCAAAAAGCTTTCAGAAAAAATGTTCGGTGCTAAGCACAAACATTTTTTCTGATGCTATAAATGCAATTTTCTATCAGTAGATATATAACTAACCATTTTAAAGTCAGTTGGTTGCTTAGGGGGTTTTATGAATCAATTGTTAACATTATGTTACATTGCATTGGGGGGAGCATTTGGTGCTTGCTCTCGTTACTTAGCTACAGAGTTGTGTGCTACATTGTTAGGTAAAGGGTTCCCTTATGGTACATTTACAGTCAATGTCATTGGCTCTTTTATAATGGGGGTGTTAGTAGCTGCTCTTGAAAATGGAACAATAGCGCCAGAACCTTGGAGACAAATTATAGGTATCGGTTTTTTGGGAGCTTTGACAACTTTTTCAACATTTTCTATGGACAATGTTTTGCTATTGCAGGGTGGAGCTCTTTTCAAAATGAGTATCAATATAGTTTTAAACGTAACATTGAGCATATCTTTTGCTTGGGTTGGTTTCCAACTTCTCACCCGTTCTTAAGTGCTATTTATCTAACGGGGTAACTCAAACACGAGTTTTATGTGATTTAGTTCCACTAGTCATATCTACTATCATACTATAAATTTATAAAAAATAGGGTGCGAGAGAGCCTTATAACAATATATAAATGGGATAATATATGTTCATTCATAATAAGTACTTACCAGATGATTTTGATGATTATTTGATATTGAATAAAGAGTCCTTTGGTATGCCAAATGAGACAGCTTTTAGTGTTACATTAAATTATACCTTCGAAGGAGAATCTAGAAATTGGAAAAGAGTTTGGTATGTTTCAGATTTGGAAATAAAGCTCATGGAAGTCGATTTATTGGACCTTCCAAGTAAGACAATAAGCAATATTGCTCACGAGCACATTCACCGATTTAAGAAAGATATCAGTCTATACTTAAAGCAGATGAGCTATGAATTGATTTCTATAGAGAATGCTTTGTGTTTACGAGAAAAATGACTATCAGCAAAGGCAACTGTCTTTTTCCCACCCCTACTTTGGCACTCTTTACTTGTTTAAACGTTTTGGAATTAAACCTAGGGAAGTGAGTTATATGTTTTTCTTGCTTGCAATGATGTACTCCACTAGTTATTACACTCACTAGAAAATTACGGGTAAAACTTGATAGTGAAGATAGATAACATATAATCAATTTTAACTTACAGAATGACTACAAAGGATATTTTAATGAAAAATATTTTTGAAACTCGTGATAAAAAAGAACAACATATTATTATAGCAGTATATATAGGCATTATTTCTGGTATTTTTTCAGCTTTTGTTAAATCTGGATTTGAAGATTTACTCCCACCGAGGACAGCAGAGACAATACCGCCTCCAGTTGTGTTGCTACAAAAGCTAGGCATAAACGTTGATGGAATGACTTTTCACTGGTTAGGGTATACGGTAAATTGGGGGGGGAATGGAGTACATATTTTATTTTCAGTTGTAATCGCAATAGTTTATTGTGTAATTGTTGAGTATTTTCCTAGAGTTAGGTTGCTTCATGGTGTGCTTTTTGGCTTATTAGTTTCAATTTTTGCTCATGGCTTAGTAGTCCCTTTACTTGGTTTATCTGGTTGGCTTTGGACTGCTGGCTATCAACCCATAATTTCTGAGTTCGTAGGCACTGCTTTTTGGATGTGGTCGATCGAAGCAATAAGACAAAGTTTAAGGTTGACATGGACTAAACCTAATTGCTGATCTTCTAATTTACTCAACAGGTAAGGGCTATTCGTGTTTAGCGAACTACACTCTATGATTCTATCTTTCGTATTTAGCTAATACTCTCGAGTATTTAATAAGTTGGGATGCTTGGGCTTGTTCTTTAGGGGCGGACATTTCTAAGACGCCTAACGCAACGATTATCTGTTGAGGATCTACAATATGGCCTGTCGGTAGAATTAGGCTTTCTCCTATCATTTGAAAGCCTTTCCAAGATTTACCAATTCCAAGTTCCCTGCTCTCGTAAATCCTAATCAGTCTTATACATTCAGGTGGTATGGGTCGTTTTCCTTGATTCCATAGAGTGACGGTCCTCACGCTTTTAAAACAAAGTTCAGCGACTTGTTTTATAGTTAAAGTGCAGTTTATTTTTGTGAAAATTCCGAATTCATCGAGTTGAGTGCAATGGCTGTGCTTACGTTTCATTTTAAGCCCTTTCATTTAAAGGCTTGATATGAAACAAATTTAACATAAGCAGACATAACACGCACTATTGATTATAGTATTAATATATTGTATTCATATTAAAGTATTATCGTGAGATTAATCCTTAGCTGTTAAACTTTAATAAATATCACTCATCAGTATTTGGATGAAACTCTAATAGGTCCGCAGGCTGACATTCAAGTACTTCACAAAGTTTGTCTAGTGTCGATAAGCGTACAGCTTTGGCCTTACCATTTTTCAATACGGACAAGTTGGCTTCAGTGATGCCTATAGCCTTTGCTAACGCTTTTGAACGCATTTTTCGCTTGGCAAGCATGACATCTAGGTTTATCTCAATAGCCATGTCAGCTCCTTATACGGTATGAAGATTTTCGTCAGCAATCATGTAACCTTCTTTCATTACCCATGAAATGATCATAATAATTAGACCAAATAGCAAAGTAAGCAGATCTGCACCACCAAAACTGATGGCGAGCAATCGTTGCCCCGGGGGATTATTAAAAGACAAAATCAATATGATGACAGTTTTGTAAACAATTGAGCCAATAACCCAATAAAATACGCTGTAACCCAATTTCTGATAGAGTTTTGCATTCTCTAGCGAGAAGATATCACATTGTTCGTAGTTGCGGAAAAGTTTCACAAGGTTCCAAAGAGCATAAATCACAATACTGCTCAGTGCTAAGCTGGCAATGAGAGCAAGTAAGCGTGTTAAGAGTGAAAGTGGCACGTGTGTAAGCTTATTGATATCAAAACTAAGATTGATGATGCCCAAATGTGTTAGGTAATCATCTGGCGTATTAACAGTTAACCAAAAGTAGCAAACCATAATAGGTAACAGCAACATGAAGCATTGCAAAATAAAGCGTACACGACGGCTTTGTTTCTGGATATTGGGCATAAATAGTTCCTTTCATTAAATGGTAGGCAAAGATTAATCATATTTATTGCGTTTTTCAATAATTAATTATCGTTTTACAACAATTAATTGCTGCTTGCCATCTGGTTTGGAGATCATTTAACCTAAAGTTCTATAGCCGAGTTATTGCTCACTCGCGGTTTAGATGACAAATAATCACATTAAACGTAGATCTTGATAGCGTGTAACTATCTTTTATATTTTGCTAAAACTCTCGAATATCTAAGAAGTTGAGATGCTTTCGCTTGTTCTCTCGGTGCTGAAACTTCTAGGACACCTAAAGCGATGATTATTTGCTGCGGCTCTACTATTTGCCCCGTTGGCAGAGCCAAGCGCTCTCCTATCATTTGAAACCCCTGCCAAGGTTTTCCGATTCCAAGTTCCCTACTCTCGTAAATACGAATAAGTCGGATGCATTCAGGTGGTATTGCTCTTTTCCCTTGATTCCATAGGGTGACTGTTCTCACACTTTTAAAACAAAGTTCAGCGACTTGTTTTATCGTTAACGTGCAGTTTATTTTTGTGAAAATTCCGAATTCATCGAGTTGAGTGCAATGGCTGTGCTTACGTTTCATTTTAAGCCCTTTCATTTAAGAGCTTGATATGAAAAAAATTTAACATAAGCAGGCATAATGCGTACTAATGACTATAGTATCAGTACAACCTGCAGATATAATATAAATAATATTCATTGAGTATTTCTATCGAGTAGTAACCATAACCCTTTTATGGCTTATTAGTGTTTGATGCTTACTTTTCTTGAATGGCTTTACGTAGCGTTTCGAATCGTGCTGGCTTTGAATTGTCCTGTAACTCTTTTTCGTAACCCTTTTTAATGAACTTTTTATTTGGAGTTGCTGGCACAGTTCGATGTAATTGCGGAAGGCCAAAAGATTCTGTTAGCTTGTAAACCGTGTTTCCAGCGCCAGTCCCAATATAGACATGCGAACCATCAAACTTAAACTGATTCGTAATTAATCGAGAGTTTTTGTACACGCCTTTAGCATTTATTACTAATATGTCTGTAGAATATGACGGAGCACCTATTTCAATCCACTCTCCATGTACACGCGTATGATCAACATAATCTAAATAAGCTAAATAAGCTCCGATGATCGCTACGACGAGTATAGCGGTTAGCATAGTGAAAAGGATATATTTACTGGCAGTTGACATACATGTCCCTAACTATCCCATTTATAAAAATTTTCGTTATTCCCTTAATTCAATATTATAGCTATATATCTAGAACCGATCTAAATATGGCTCGACTGAACGTTATTTTCATGTATATCAGCATAAAAACTCGCAGATTATGCTACACTTATATGTATGCGTACGCATATGTTTTTTTTATCGCGGGAGTGATGTCATGTCAGGGAATAATATTGGACAAATACTAAATGCCTTTTCCAAGTTTGAGTCAAAGCTTGTTGAACAGTCTGGCATGCTGAAAGAGCTAACAGCAAAGGTCAACTCGTTGGAAAACCAAAATAAAAAATTGGTGGATATAGTACAGAAAATGCAACAATCAAGCCCCACAAAAAGCAACCAAGTCGATCAACAAAAGCACAATTTTCAAGACAAAGTAGAGCAGCATTTGTGCTCTATTGAAGAGAAATCTAAAAAGACACTGGAATTAGTAAAATCCAATACTGGGAATAGTAAAAAACGAGCATGGCCATAAGTATATTTCTAAAAAATTGATTGTATAGAAAGCTTTTTCAACCATTTTTATCTTTTAATTGAGCTAAAACTCTCGAGTATTTAAGAAGTTGAGGTGCTTTTACTTGTTCGCTTGGCGCCGACGCCTCTAGAACACCTAACGCAACTATAATCTGTTGAGGCTCTACTATCATTTGAAACCCTTGCCAAGGTTTTCCGATTCCTAGCTCCCTACTTTGATAGTTAGTAGTACTTTTTGTATATTTTGGATGTTACGCCCTCTTTTTTCATGTCCGCCAACGCATCGGAGAGTTTTTTTGCAATAGAATCTGGGCTGAACGTTACGGGTGAATTTGTAGCACTGATTGGTTGATTGGCATCATAGTTTTTATTTGGAATCTTATTGTAATTTTTGGAATTTAGTGAGAAACCTAAATACATTGGTTCTACGTTACTACAGCATTCTTGAACTCTTAGGTTAGGCATAGGGTTCTGTTTCAGGGCATAAAGCAAACTATCCTTGCTGTAAAAATAGATATCCGCACTACCATTACTAATTAGCTTCATAACATCTAGAGTTGTTGCTTCTTTAGGAGACTTTTTAGGGATCTCTAATTTCAGTAGATCTGGGCTTCCATAAGGTAAAATTTCAGTTGGTTTGGCCTCTAATATGTCTTCTCTATTTTTAAAGTCAGGAGAATCAACTCTAGTGAGTAACGCATATGAGCTGGTAAGCCCATTATTGATATAACCGAAATTTTCTGCTCTTTTCTTAGTAAATTTGAGTCCAGGATAAAAGTCTATTTTTCCACTTACTATCATATTCATGATTCGTTTTTTAGGTTTTCTTTCAACAGTTAAGCTACATCCAATACGATCTGCTGCAGTCTTAAACAACTCAAAGTAAAGTCCATTATTATCCGGTGCTTTGCCAATCAAGGGAGGCTTCTCATTTGTTCTGTACCCCATAATTAACTCACAGCTATAAGCTGGGGAGATCACTAAAGTGGCAAGTACAGAATAAAAAGCCGTGCGCATCAGATATTTCATAATGGTGTCCTAATAAATGTTTTCCTAGTATTAGCATAGGAGCTAATACTCAAATATCTACTTCGTTTATTGGCAAATAAGCGATAACCAATAACCAAAGCTCTCTATAGAGTGGCAGTGTATAGAACAAAAATTGTGGTGGACATGTACTATGGTTGATTACAACGAAATGAAACAGCGGCTGATGGGGCTTGTCTATAAACTTTATGAGATAGAGAACCTTGAGGTTGGTCATGACCGTGATAAAGCGGTGAAAGATTCCTGCGACATTTCTATAAAGTGGGCAATTTAATTTGCTGATATATTTTTATATGATAAAAATAATAACAAAGTATTCAAGGTATTAGTTTGAAATCATGATTATTATTTAACTTCTAGTATTTACCTATAGTTAACCACCACCAACCTAGCCTATAAAATAAAAAACAGGTGGTGTTATTTATGAAATATTTATTGACTATTATAAGCTTACTATTAATAGCTATTACGAGTGTGTATAGCCATGCTGATGGTAAGCAACAAAATTTGTATCTAGGTTGCTATGCAAACGGCTCGTTACAGCCAGCAGGATCTCAAGTTCACATCAATGGAAGATATTACACATGTACTAAAGATGCGACGGCCGGATACCCGGCGAGTGGTAGTAAATATAAATGGGTTCTTATCCGTAAAACCTATGGTAACAAGGCTCCTTAGGTTGATTTTATTTTTACCCTATCCTATTGAAGCACTAAGAAGCAGGGACGCTTTGAGTATTTTCTATTCTGATAGCTATAGAACACTTAATGCGATGACTAATTGCAGAGATTCCAACATTAGGTCTGTTGCTAGTGCCAAAAACTGTCCTATCACTTTAATACCTTAAAATTCTTATCTATATCAAGCTCTCAGCCCTAATAAATACTATATACAGTACAGACTGTTACAGTTATCTCGTATGGCTTATATTGAACAATGACTAAACAATTTCTACGCTTAATAAAGTAATATTTTTAGGTGTCCGTATGATATGTTTAGTTAATTGCCTCAAGTTAACCTTGTGTCTTTTACTCTCTTTATTTAGCGCTTATGCATACTCTGACACTATTACAGTAGCTGCTTACTCTCCGCCAAATAACCCCTATTTTTTCGCTGCAAGTGAGAATAAAGGGATCGTCAATGATATATTCAGCGAGCTTTCGAAGATAACTGGAGATACGTATGTGTTTAAGTATGTCCCCCCTGCTCGAGCCATTTTCCTCTTTGACAAAGGAGATCTCGATATAGAGGCATCAGTAAACCCTAGTTGGCGAATGGATGTTAAGGTTAAAGGGATCTACTCTATTCCGTTTGATAAAGCCAAAGATGTTATCGTTTTTCGAAGTGGACAGAAAGTACCAGTCAGCTCACCAGAGAGCTTGAAAGGACAAGTAGTAGGAACTGTCAGGGGATACGTCTATCCATACTTTGAGACTGCATTTAAAGATGGCGTTGTCATTAGACGCGACAATACGACAGAATCCCTTTTGTTAATGCAGCTTCTTGCTGGGCGGTTCAATCAAGTACTACTAGACCTTCGAAAATTGCAGTATGAACAGTTGAAGCACCCTGATTATCGAAGTTTCGAAGTCGGTAATTGTATTGGTGAAACTGACGTGATGATGCG
This sequence comes from Vibrio marisflavi CECT 7928, assembly GCF_921294215.1. GTDB lineage: Bacteria > Pseudomonadota > Gammaproteobacteria > Enterobacterales > Vibrionaceae > Vibrio > Vibrio marisflavi. The sequence continues at coordinate 777,945 of NZ_CAKLDM010000001.1, read as the reverse complement.
CATCCACCCTCAAAAGAAAAATATAGTTCAAGGCATAAATGACGGACTTAAGCAAATGTTGGATACAGGGGTTATGGCCGCTATATACAGTAAATATCAGCTTAAAGGTCATGAAGTCATCGCTAATTGCAATTGACAGTTAAAGCATGACGCTCGTAATGCCAATTAAGTGTATTCATATTCCTGTTGCCTTACTCCGTCGCCGTCGAAAAGAAGCGGCGGTGCAAGCGAAGTAAAAATCGACTGCAAATAACTCTACCCTTGCAGGTGATTTATATCATTAGCAACCATTGCTCTTTCTTTCTCCTTATGCAAATCAGTCAAGTACAATGTCTCTGCCAGTACGTTTCATATTAATCTATCACATTAAACCTTTTACAAGAGCGCAATATATGTGTTGTTATTGCGACGCTTATTGATACTAATGGTTGTATATCCATTTGTATTTAATAAGTTATTGCTTTTGAAATATGCCTTATTTTTTTGATTACCACCTCTACAACTCTTTCGCAATTAATGTTCCACTTTAATGCGTGTATATAAAACAAACAAAACAGGTGACTTTTTCTAACGGTATTAATTCTTAGTGCTTAAAGTAATTCAATTACAAAACGCTCTGCTTTTCTATAGCAGAAGTTAGGTTCAGATAGGTCAATGAACCTTTACTTAGTAAGTGTTTTCTCAATAATTCAAAAGTTTAACGACGAGAACGCATCACTATTCCTTATGGCTTACGGTATAAAAACCATTGACAGTTACCCAAATCAAAACATATGATCCATGTCACAAAACTGGAGGTTGGTGCAATAATTTCCTTTAAAGGTTGTCTTTTGTAGCAATTCGATTTTGTTGTTAATTTCTTAAGTGGGAAAACTTACCACAGCAATTTCGGGCCATTCCATTAACTGGAACTACAAATAAAATCAAATAATTATAATATTTAAGTCAGGTTCAAAGCATGAGAATAAATAGATCAGAATTCCTTGGTGCAGCACTCCGAGTAAATAGCCATAAGTTAGCAGAAGCTTTCAGGAATAGAACATTCATTTATGGCACAACTGGAAATGGTAGTATAGTAGGTGAATTTATAAAAAAAATGGGATCTAAAGCTAAGGTCGAATTAAATATTTATGACCCAGGCAGAAGGATAAATGAATATATTAAGAACAATCATCAGATGATGGATCTATACTATGGTCAAGCCGGCACATCATTACATGAGCTAAGGGATCCCATTATTGCGGAGTTCGTACACTATACAATGAAGTTTCAAGGAACCTTTGATGCGAATACATCTGGACGAGAATCTTATTTAAAGTCATTCTACACCAAAATAGAAGGTTGGGATAAAAGTACCCCTTCAAAAGACACGTACAATGGACTAACGGCTACGCAAGAAATGTCACGTATCATTCGTTGGGGGGTATATATGTATGGAGGCACAATTATATTTGAAGGTAAAGATGTTTTTTATTCACAAGTGTTTGATCGCAATGCACCAAGAGTTGGAGACACTGATTTAGAGGCTAGAGAGTTATTTGAATACTTTACCCCAAATAAGTCTAATGTTTCTTTTGGTAAAGGGAGTGTAATTTTTCATTGGGAAGGAAGAGAAATTGTCCCTACGCAAAGTCATTTCCTTGAGAATTGGGTATGGGCTCCAAATCAAACGCACTCTTTTAAAAACCACGGTAAAAATATAGATCGAAATAGCCTTCTTCCGATATGGAATAACTTTTTGCCGAGAAACAGTCACAATGGTCTTAGAGGTCAAAAGAAGTTTAGGGAACTTGCTAGGCTTCAGATTCAGAAAAATATGTTTTTGAACTAATGATGTAATTAAAGCATGCCAGTAAAAGAAGTTTTAAATGTAGAAAACTTAACTCATATTCGTTATTTCTTATCTGTTTATGATTTAGGAAGTTTTTCTAAAGCAGCAAAGTATTGCAATGTTTCTCAACCTACAATTTCAAAAAGCATCCGGAGCTTAGAACAGTCCTGTAACCTCGTTTTATTCAATCGTGACACTAGGAGTCTAAGACCAACTGAGTCTGCTCATCAGCTTTACCCAAAGTGCCTTGAAGTGTACTTTTCTATGAAATCACTTTCCAAGACAATAGAGGTGATCCATGGTGGGGACTATGGAGAGATAAAAATTGGTTTTGGAAAGCTTATTGGCTCCCTTGGTAGCATACTTATTTCTAAAGTCGTATCAAAATATCAGAATATAAAGGTATCTGTTATTGAAGCAGACACGTCTACGCTGTATCGTGATTTAATGCAAGGTGAGTTGGACTTTATTATTTGCCATGAAAGTGACCCAGTATTCGAAGGTGGTGTTGACAAAATAATATGTAATTCATTTAGCAGTGTTAGAGTCAGTGCAGTAGCTTCCCCTAAAGCCAACTTTTTAAGAAATGGAGACAACCTAATAATGTATCCTTGGGTTTTTCCAGACTTTAAGGTTTTGCCATCAGTTAAAAATAATTTTTACAATGACTACTATAAAAAGATTATCGCAAATGGCTGTGTCATTTATAAGTTGGATAATATAGACGCGAGGCTAAAACTTGTTTTGACGGGTAAGGCTGCAACTGTAACTGCAAATGCATTAGCAAACAAGTATGTAAAAACCGGGCAGTTAAAGAAGCTGCCTGTTGATATAGATGATGTTAACTTGTCAGTTATTAGGTTAAGTAACAAGCCTTTATCAAAAAAGGCTGTGAAAATCCTGAAAGCAATGGATAAATACCTTTCAGTTCTTAACAATAAAGAATACTGAATGCCCTACTCTGCATGTTACAGACTATGCTCATTGGCTAAATCTTGAGTGAGTATTGCGTTCTAATGTATATCATTAGTCAGTTAAGTATTCAGTCTCTGGTACACAGCCTACTGTTCTAATTTAATGCCTGATTGATTGTGATCGGGCTTATAAATTAGTATTTCTAGTATGTTGTTTATACTTAGCTAAGATTTTTTCATAACTCCCATTTTTTCGAGTTTCGCTAAGACCTTGATTAAATTGAGCGATAAGTCTTTCAGATTGCTCCCCTAGCTTCTTACTTGCGAGCACATACTGATGGTTCTCCAATACTGGTTTATCGCTATGAGTGATTGCATCTCTATACTTTTGTGGCAGCCGAGACAGTAAGTAGTAAGCAGCATGAACATCTATTGGTGTGGCATCAATTCTACGGTTGTAGAGCTTTTGGAGTGCGATTGTGTCAGTCTTCGCTAACTCAACTTCGACTCCCGCATTGTTTAACACTTCAATGTGTGAGTAGCCGAGTGTAGAACCAATACGATAAGAGCTCAGGTCTTCGAAGCTAGACCATGAGAATTGACTTCCTTTAATGAAAAAGAATACCTCTTGAACTGGATAAAGAGGTAAAGAATAGTAAAAGTCTGCTTCCCTGGTTTTCGTTTTAAACCAGGCAAAAGTGAAATCAACCTTGCCTAACCTTGCTTCTTCATAGGCTCTTTTCCATGGCACCCACCTTATTTCAACTTGGTATCCTACGGCTTTAAATGCTTCGGTTACTATTTCTTCAGCAAGTCGGGCCTTTGGATCATCTTTTGACGTATAGGGAGGGTAATCTCCAATCGCGGCCACTATAGTTTGACTAAACGAATTAGCAGAAATGCAGATCATGAACAATAAAATAGAAAGCTTTAGGCTGTACATCGTTTACTTTTGAGTAATTACTTATTTATAAAAACTAGTTCAAAAAGTAAGTCTTGGATAGCACTGTGAAAGTGTAGCGGAAATTATCTTCACTTGTGTATTTTGCCAAAACACTTGAGTACCCAAGTGTTTTGAAGAATGCATAGCGGATTTCATAAGAGGTATATGTCGATAACTAATTATTGCCAAAGTATATTATGGCGACCCCAAATAAGATCACTAAGCCGCCAGTGATATCCCACCGAGATGGCACAACTCTTTCGATTCCCCAAAGCCAAAGAATTGCAGTAACAACATAAATTCCACCGTACATAGCATAGGTTCGCCCTGCGTCATCCGGGTGTAGCGTCAGCAGCCACGAAAATACGGTCAAACTCAGCGCTGCAGGAACTAGTAGCCATACAGACTTATTTTGGTTAAGCCATAAGTAAGGCAGGTAGCATCCAATTATTTCAGCAATGGCGGTGAGAAAAAACAAACCTACAAAATACGTACTTTTTATCATAAAAGAAACAAGGGAACGAAGTTAAGGGCAGACGATATAACGGCTGAAGGCTTGTTGTCAATGTTAATTGTTCGCATTCGCAAATACCGTACTAAGAGTAGTTAACCTAAAGTAGTTACTCGAACCAAGAGGAGAACGTCACTTTTTGCTAAGCTTAATACAGACAAAGTCTCGACTAGAAATAGTATCAAGGAAAGCAATAATGCCAAATCATCATACAACAACGGAAAAAGGCGAAATCGCCCTTTCTCTTGTCGCTTCACTTAGTGATATTGCTTGCTGCATTGTTTCACCAAAGGATGAAAGCATTCGGTATCGCGCTAAATATATCGGGATGCTTTCTGGGAACCTTATTCTGCTTGAAGCCATTAATATTAATGATGATGTGATAAATGCCTTTATTAAAACTGAACATTACGTTAAAGCATGTGCTCTATCTCCTCGCGGGGAAGGAAGTAAAGTGTTTTTTCGTAGTAGAATCAGGCATATAATCCCTTTGGGGAAACGTAGAATCCTGGTGCTTTCTTTACCAAAGGAGGCAAAAGTAAAACATGGCATTCGTTCACAAGCCCGTCTTGACACAGTATTGCGTGGAATAATCTCACCTAACGACCAGCCTATAGAGTGTGAGATCCATGATTTCTCGCCTCAGGGGTGCCAAGTATTCCTATCCCTTGATTGCCCAGTATTCAAAAAGGGCGAAACTCTAGAGCTTCAATTAAACGATGATATAGAACCAGATAAATTGCACTTACTTCAAGGGTGCATTAAAAATACAACTCGTTCTAATCAACATAGAAAATACGGGATACACTTTTTGCCTGAATCTCATGATGCGGCTGTAAGAATACTCGACAGAATGACTTTTGATGTATCAACACACCAGTTTATTTTGTCTAGTAAGCCTCTAGAAAGTAGTGAGGACAGCGAATAAGTACCAATTTCTATTGCTGCATTGACCTGCACAGTTGCCACCATTTAGCCCAGATGAACCACCTACTTCTAATCGATATGCATATTCAGTGACTTTTATAAATGACAGAATCATTCTTGATAGTGATAAAAAATACTGGAATAAAAAACAACGTTCAATATAATGCGCGTTTTGAAATCTTGGTTGGATCGTAACTCTATGCGCAAACAGACATTAATAAATATCTTGGTAGCAATCTCTGCAGTTGGTTCAGCATCTGCTTATGCCAATACTGACAATTACCAGAACGTTTTTGGTTTTGGGCTTGGATATGGAAGTATGACAACAAAGACTGAAGCACAGCAAGCGGAAGACAACGATACGGTTGCGACTGAGTTATATTATCGCCGTATGCTCGCGAATAACTATGGCGTAGAGTTAGGCTACAAGAATGCATCGGAAGGGTTTACTTCTGTTTTTAGCCCAATCTCTGAGGTGCAGAACGTAACATATAGTGGTCCTCGAGTTAGTGGTTACGCTAGTTACCCGTTAGGTGCTGGCTTCGAAGTGTATGGCAAAGCTGGTTTGACTTACTACACGACAGATTACACGTTGGTTAAAAACAGCACATCGCGTGATGTAAAAGATTCTAGCTTAGGCGGTGAAGCTGCTGCTGGCATGGCTTGGCATTACGGTCACATTGGTTTTAGCTTAGAATACAATTACGCGAAAGATAGCAATATCGATTCTCCAATGGTGATCTTCGGGACTAACTTACGCTTTTAATAAGTGACTCGCGACTTTCAATCTAATCTCCATGTGTTTTAGCTATCTTTGGCTAATGCCTTCTGTAAGGATTCCTTTCTTAAAGAGGAAATCCTTACTTTCTATCTATCACAGGCTCTTCGGATCAAGAAAGTGCAAATTGAATTCAGTAATCGGTAGCTGAAATAGTTTCTTATGAACCTCTAAATTTCGAGTAATCTACTTCTCTATTAGTTATTTGATATAAGAGTCCAAAACTTTAAGTATGACTTCCATATCTGCTTCGCGTTGCTCTTTATCTTCTTCTAACACTACGTGCTCGAATAAATGGCCTTTAATCACTTCTCGCATTAAACCATTGACTGCTCCTCGAATCGCAGCAATCTGTTGTAAAACATCTTGGCATTGATGCTCTTCATCAAGCATTTTTTTTAGCCCATTTACCTGACCTTGTATTTTGCTTACCCGAGCTTTGAGTTTTTTTTGGTCTTTGGTGGTATGTGACATAGCGTATCTTCTGTTGAAATTAAGGTGAGTCAGTCTACCTGATAATGTAGCACTTAATTTATACTGGGGGGTAGTATTATATACTAGGGGGGAGTATAGTTTGGGCGAGTTTAGAATAACAAGAGAACAAAAATGAATTTCGTCGCACTACTACAACAAGGTCATGGGTGGTTTTTTATACCAAGCGCTATTCTACTTGGGGCTTTACATGGCTTAGAGCCAGGACATTCGAAAACAATGATGGCGGCTTTTATCGTTGCCGTGAAGGGTACAGTGAAGCAAGCTGTGATGCTTGGCGTGGCTGCAACACTTTCACATACTGCGATCGTATGGCTAATTGCATTTGGAGGAATGTACATCAGTCAACAATTTACTGCTCAAGCTGCTGAGCCTTGGATGCAACTTATTTCTGGGGTCATCATTGTATCAACAGGATTGTGGATGATATCGAAAACTTGGAGTGATGAACGTGCATGGAGAAAAGCACACGGCCATAGTCACGATTGGACAACACAAGTTGTTGACACTGGGCATGGGCACGTGTCTCTTTCTATCGTAGGTGATGGATTACAACGTCGTTTCCGGTTAGTGACACTGCATGGAAAGCCATTGAATGCGAAAAATGTTAGGCTTCAAGTTCCAAACCAAACTAGTCAACGCTGCGAGTTTTTAACATTTTCTGAGCAAGAAGGAAACTTAGAAACTACTTCATGTATTGAGTACCTAGACAACCTTTCTGTAACGCTGATTATAGGGCACCACGACCACTCGCATGATTTTGATGTGCACTTTAACTCCCACTCATCAACAGGCGCTGAAGATAAAGAATATCAAGATGCTCACGAACGATCACATGCTGTAGACATACAGAAGAGATTTCAAGACAGGAATGTAACCAACGGTCAAATATTATTGTTTGGCTTAACCGGAGGTTTAATCCCCTGCCCAGCTGCAGTTACTGTTCTTCTTATTTGTTTACAACTAAAGGCAATGTCACTTGGTGCGACGCTGGTGGTTTCATTCAGTATTGGTTTAGCTCTTACCTTAGTGTCAGTAGGTGTTATCGCTGCAGTAGGTGTGCAAAAGGCTACCTCTAAGTGGAGCGGTTTGAATGATATCGCCCGTCGAGCACCTTATCTTTCAGGAATTTTGATTGGTGCAGTAGGTTTATATATGGGAATGCACGGTTACATCTCACTTGTAGGGTAAGTGTTGTCAATTAGAACTACATATGGCTCTATTACATTAAATAGAGCCACTATTGTAAAAGACTTTAGCAAATAAAAGAACATCCGAGATTTTAATTACGCAATTGGCTTTTCTTGTACAACAGTTTCCCATAAATATTTTATATGCCTTCGGATTAATGAAGATATAACAAATAGTTATGAGTCAGCCTGAGCTTTTTCAACTTGAGTTAGTAAAGTTGTTAAAGGTTTGTAATTCTATCGAGAATCTTATAGATTGGATCTGTACATTATTTATTATAAGGACAACGCTATGGCTAAATTTGAACCTATATCTGCTATGAAGCATTCAATGGAATACAAAGGTATTAAGTGCTATGCGGCGTTATATCAATCTAAAAATCCCGTCGGATTTGGCGTTAAAGTACAGATAGGCCAAGACGCCCTGCCCTATACGCTTATGGATGACTCAAACCAACCTTTGATCGTTGACAGCAAAGAGGAAGCGATCCTCCTTGCACAAGACCACTCTTATGAAGCGGTGGCAGAAGCGACAGCTTAGTGAAAACGCGCCCACGCTAAGGATTTCTAGGTGGGCGCAATAACTATGACGGGTATAACTATACTACTTTATGTTCCAATCAAGACTTAATTTCTTCTTTTTCTCTAGACCAAAATCCAGCCAATATTGATCCTGATATATTATGCCAAATGGAGAATATAGCCGCTGGTGCGGCAGATAAAGGACCAAAGAATTTAATACTCAACGCAGCGGCAAGCCCTGAGTTCTGCAAGCCCACCTCTAAGCATATAGTTTTACTTACTTTATGATTGAAACCAAGTAAACGGCTTACAGAATAGCCGAGTGTTAAGCCAATGCCATTGTGAAGAATTACAGCTAAAAAAATGATTGGACCAACTGTCCTGAGGTTGTGAGCATTTAAAGCAACAATAATCATAATTGCAAAAACAATCGCAAGCATAGATATCATCGGCAGTAGACTGGAAACTTTAGTGACGGGCTTACTGAAGTAATGGTTGACGAATAGTCCAATGAGAACAGGTATTAGCACTATTTTTAGCAAGCTATAAAGCATGGCTGTGACTGGGATATGGATTGTTGCTCCGACTAGTAAATCTGTAAGAAGTGGAGTTAGCAATACCCCCACTAGTGTAGATAACGCTGTCATAGTTATTGATAGAGCAACGTCACCTTTAGCTAAGTAATTCATAACATTAGAAGCCGTTCCTCCTGCCACACTTCCAACTAGCACCATTCCAACCATCAACTCTTTGTTTAAACCAAGCATCATGCTCACGCCAAGAGCCCCAAGTGGCATAACACTGTATTGTAAAATCAGCCCTAAGAGTACAGCGGTCTTTTGTGCAAACGCATGTTTAAAGTCGCCAATGGTTAATGTTAGCCCCATGGAAAGCATGATAATGACTAGTAGAGGAACTATTAAATAACTTAGGCTTGTAAGAAAATGAGGAAATAGATACGCGAAAATGGCGCCTAGTATTGCAAGAATGGGAAAAAGCCGAGTTGTGTTTGTTTGCATCGTTCTTCCTTTAAAGGTATATAGTTTTGAGCTAGTACTAAATACGCAAACCTGCCGCGTGTCAATTGCCAACAGTGCACTATTGTACAATTTATCAAATAGATAAGTGGCATTCGACACACGAATTATCGAGCCTATTTATGAAGCGTGTTGGGTTGTTAATTGGTAGGCCTTCACGGTTCCGTAACAATTATTCGCTTTATCAAGAGAGTTGACTAATGTAGTAAAAGAACAATACGCATATATGGAATTGCGCGAGTATGATCACGGAAGAATCAGGAATACACAAAGGTATCAATTATAAGGTTTACGCGAAATATTCTCGCGAGTGGAATGGTTTTAGTGTTAGCTATTCTTTTGCTTCACCTGAAGACGAGGATGGCATTAGTAAAAAGTTTAACGAAAGCTTAGAAAAGAATGAGCAGCTATATATTTTTAACGAGGAATCAGAAGCCTTGATTGCAGGGCACAACGAAGCTGTTAATCATATCTGTAGGGTTTTGAACAGCTAATTTAATTGTTGAATAGATATTGAGCTATGTTGCTTTCTTAGCTTTATAGGATAGAGGGGCAAAGTCATTAGTTTGCCCCTTTTGTATATCTGTTGAGCTAAAATTTTATCTAAATGGTACCAATACGTTTGAATCGTACACTACTCGGTATCCAGCTCGGTTCCCAAGAGCTAGCCTTATGATTGAACGCAAAACTCATCCAAATGAACGTAGCTTTTCCAACAAGGTTTTTCTCGGGAATAAAACCCCAGTAACGGCTGTCATCACTATTATCTCTGTTGTCACCCATAGCAAAATAGTGTCCCTTAGGCACTATCCATTCACCAATTTCTGCGCCGTCTTGTTGGTAGTAACTTAGGTATTGTTCTGGAAGTACAGGATCTCTAAGAATCATATGATTTACAGACCCTAAATGCTCCTTATATTCGTTAAGAGTTGTTCCTAGTTCAGTAAACTTCGTTGGTCCGACGTAGGATTTGGGAACTTTAAAGGCTGGCTTGCATGTTTCGCCGCTTTTACATGCTGGTTTTATATACAAGGTCTTGTTTCGATAAATAATAGTATCACCAGGTAGACCAACTATTCGTTTTATTAGGTCTATTTTTGGGTTCTGCGGGTCAACGAATACGGCAATATCACCACGTTTTGGTTCACCAGTATGGATAAGGGTTTCATGAAAAACGGGATCTCTTAGGCCATAAGCAAACTTCTCTACAAGGATAAAGTCACCGGGCAAAAGCGTCGGTTCCATAGAGCCACTTGGAATTTGGAACGGCTCGACAATAAACGATCTGAGTATAAATACGACTAACAGTACAGGGAACAACGAACGGGATTGAGTAATCCAACCAGAAGTTTTCGATTCATTTGCATCATTTGCTTGGCGTTTCTTTTGCCAAACAAACTTGTCTAAACAATAAACTATTCCAGTTCCAAGAGTTGCAATGGTGAGTATTAAAGAGAATAAGTCAGCCATATTGGCAAATGAAAACATAGTAAGTACCTAAGTGATTCGACGTCGCAATGGGATAAACAGCATCCCACAAAGCCTTTTGGACTGTTTTTATGTGACCAAGTTCACTTTAAAAGTGAAGTTTTTTAATCATGAAATTTGTCACATTGTTTACAAAATTAAGTGAAATACCTCGCAAATAATTTGGTGTTATTGTTATTCAAACCTATGCTTATCGAGACAACGTCAAATAATAAGGCTAGAACAATGAAAGTAGATCTTAATGCATCTAGGCTTCAAACTTATGAAGCGATGAAAAACATCCTCGAAGATATTGACTTGCTCTCCTCTGAATACACAAAGCTACTAAGTGATGACTCAGAGATCAATAGTGAAACTACCAAGCATCTGCGCGACAAATTAAAGTCCCTCGCATCGAAAGCAAGTGACTGTAGGTAGTGGAACGTATTGATTACGATCTAGATTTGTAATGAAACGGTTGCTAGGTCTTCGGTGTCAATGTTCCTCAAATAGCGCATTGGCATTTGCACTGAAGTCCAATCTCCCGACTGCATCAGCTGAGTAATAGAAAGGTTTTTTATTAAGTATCCATCTTGTACACCACCTACTCTGCCGGAATGTCCGGACCAAGGTCGCTCGCAAGTAGAAGCGAATTGATGTCCATCGTTTAAAAGTAAACGATATAGACGTTGAAATGCGGAGTCTACAGCGCGGCCACTACAAGGGACAGTCGGGTTTAATGCGCGCCCTCTTTTCGACATATGCGAAAAGATATAGTCATCGTCCTCTAAATGTTTCGAAAATGGTAAATAGAACTTTAAAAACACTTGTGCGAATTCGTTTTGTATCAGTTTGGGTTTAACCGTAGTAGTTGTTTTAGATCGTACTCTAGATATCAATACTTTACAGTCTGAATGTACATCTACATGTTTTTTTCTTACTTTGCCTAACTCTCCTTCTCGCAACATCGTAGCATATGCTGTTGCGACTAAAGCTAAGTCTCGTCTTTGGAGTAAATTCGACTGGTCAACGATGACAGTCAGTCTATCAAAATCATGTTTACGAAATGCAGACGCTTGCTTAGGCTGGATCATTCGCCCGGAGATATCGGCTTCATCATTAATCAGTGACTTTAAAAAACCTCGAATTTCTTTCCCGTGCAATGGGGTTATATCTTCAAACAGACCGAAAAAATAACAAAGCTGCGCATAATACTGTTTGATCGTGTTAACAGACTTCCCTTCAAAGACTTTATCCATTAGAAAAGACATAAAAAACTCGGTGTTCACTGGGATTGAGTACGCACCGTTGCGAGCACAGTAAGAATCCCAAGTTCTAATGCATGTCGCTAGCATTTTTAAAGAATTGGCAGAGATACCGTGCCGTTCTCTATCAAAGCGGTTCCAACGACTCAACACGTCGTTAAAGTTTGGAAGCGAAGGATCAATACAATCTCTAATATCAGGCAATGTTACTTTAAATCTTTCTAACGCAGACTTCCGTCCTTTCCACCTTTCATCTAGTTTTCCATAGAGTGTATCTCTTAATTCAAACTGAGAACGTCTAGCTGTCATATCTACCTAATAAGTAAGTATAAATTTAAACGTTACGATGTAACGCGTATTGATGTGGTGGCGCTATATCTATGCCGTAATATAATGATAATTATATTACGGCAAGAAAAGAAATCAAGGTAACATCTTGAATGTAAAGAAAAATATTTCTCCATTGAATTGTGGACAATTTGAAATTCAGACTAATGTTTGTGATATCGCCCCATTTTATTGTTATTTCTATCAAAGGTTTAGGACAATCATCGTACTATTTGATAAAGAATGCATAAAAAGAGCGTTAAACCAGTGTATAAGCCCCCTTTACCTGAAGATGAAAATGATCGGTTACGTGCCTTACACAGCTTAAAAATACTAGATACCCTACCTGAAGAAAGATTCGACAGAGTAACGCGTTTAGCACGCTATTTATTCAATGTGCCTATTGCTGTTGTTAGCTTAGTTGATCAAAACCGCCAATGGTTTAAGTCTATTTATGGTTTAAAAGTGACACAAACTTCTAGAGATATTTCGTTTTGTGGCCACACTATATTGGATCGAAAACCTCTTATCGTAGAAGATGCGACATCTGATCCTAGATTTACTAGAAACCCGTTGGTTTTAGGGGATCCAAATATTCGATTTTATGCCGGGGTTCCTCTTTTATACGATGAAAAACTAAAGTTAGGAACGCTTTGTATCATCGACAGCCAACCACGAGTTCTGAACGAAACTCAGATTCAAGACCTAACCGATTTAGCAAAAATGGTAGAGCGCGAGCTTTCAACAAGCCTAAGCTCAACGGTCGATGAATTGACTTTTCTATCTAACAGGCGCGGATTCTCATGCCTTGCGAAAAAAGCACTACGTTACTGTAAATTTTGCCGCTACCCTTTTTCACTTGCCTATATCAGGTTTGATGGAGTTAAAAAAGGCGGTGATAAATCAACGCTTAAATTATTTGCACAACTTGTAAGTAACATGTCTAGAGATTCCGACATACTCGCTCGAGTTGACGAAGATGTATTTGTGATTTTCATGGTTGGCGCGATAGAAAGAGTTGCTCTAACAGCAATTAGCCGGTTAAAAAAGGCAGCAGTCTTAAATGTTGATAGCCGTGGAATCAAACAGAACCTCAGCTTCGAATACGGCGTCGCTTCTGGAAGCTACACCGACGAATTAACAGTAGCTGGACTAATTGGTTTTGCGTATCAAAACATGAGTGAAAAAATTAACGCTACACATTAACCTCCCATTAGTAGTTCATTCAGACTAATAAGGAGCCCTAGCCCTAATGCCCTTTAAACCTTAACAAGATCATATTTGATTCGAGAACGTGAATCAGGCGTAGTTTGGTTTATTCCATAGTTTCCGACACACTTAGTTATAGTGCATTAAGGTTGTTTTAATTGTGATTAACTTAATTTAGAACAAAATATGGTTAGGGATAATTGTGTTATTAATACTGCGTAACTCCATATTTACGTGTCACAGGGGCTATTTTTACTAACGCCATCAAGATAATCATGAAAATACTATTAATATCAACTGCCTTTAACGGCATGACACAAAGAATTAGACAAGAACTGCTCCAATCTAACCACACAGTATCAGTCGAACTCGCAATTTCCAGCAAGCATATGCTTGAAGCAGTCGCACTTTTTAAGCCAGACCTGATTATTTGCCCTTTTCTAACTAAACGAGTACCGGCAGAAATTTGGCAAAATAATCCTTGCTTGATTGTTCATCCTGGAATTGAAGGCGATCGAGGGCCCTCCTCTATCGACTGGGCTATATTACAAGAAAAAAATAGTTGGGGAGTCACGCTATTACAAGCATCTGATGAAATGGACGCAGGTAATATTTGGGGAACAGCTAACTTTGCGTTACATTGTAACTATTCCAAATCCAAGGCGTATCGAGGTGAAGTGATACGAATCGCTTCTAAATTAGTAGGTTATGCCGTGCGAAATGTAGAAAATAATACCATTTCGACTAGAGCCTTAGACTACACAAACAAAAACGTTAAAGGCCAATTAATGCCGAAAATGGATCAGTCCATACGGAAAATTGATTGGCTATTAGACGATACTAAAACAGTATTGAGAAAGATACGTTGTGCAGATAGTTGCCCGGGCGTATTAATAAATATCGCCGGACAAAACCTCTATGCTTTTGGAGCTTATCAAGAAAAAGAGCTAGTTGGCCCCCCCGGTAATGTAGTGGCTACAAATCATGACTCAGTATGTATCGCAACAATTGATGGCGCGGTGTGGATTAGACAATTTAAAGTAAAACCTACTAACGGTAACAAAACGCTTAAGCTTCCCGCGTCTTTAGTACTTAATAAATTTAGACAACCGTTACCAACCTACTTACCAAACAAAGATATTGTAAATTATGACCTCGGTTACCTAGGGGATGAAATATCTATTGAGTTTAAAGGTAATGTTGCCTACTTACACTTTGATTTCTACAACGGAGCTATGGACACGAACCAATGCGCAAGGTTGACAGATGCTTTTCTAAGTCTAAAAGATAACAATGATATAAATGTCATTGTGTTGATGGGCGGAGATCAATTCTGGAGTAACGGTATACACTTAAAAGTTATTGAATCAACAGAAAATCCTGCGGAAGAATCGTGGAAGAATATAAACGCCATTGATGACCTAGTACAAGAAATACTGCTGTGCGAAAACAAACTAACAGTAGCGGCAATTAGAAACAATGCTGGAGCAGGTGGCGCAATGATGGCGCTAGCATGTGATAAAGTAGTTGTTCGTGACGGTGTAATACTAAACCCTCACTATAACACAATGGGCTTATATGGTTCTGAGTATTGGACATATACCCTACCGAAGCGAGTTGGTCAGAAAATGGCAGACAAATTAACTACTGAGTGTCTCCCTATACTAGCGAGCTATGCGAATAAGATTAACTTCTCAGATGAACTATTTGACGAGGATTGGCGAAAATTTCATTGTCAACTGGAAAGCTACTGCAAAAATTTAGCCGAAATAGTCACATTCCCGGACAGAATTTTAACCAAGAAACTAGAAAGAGAAATAAATGAGTCTATTAAACCCCTAGATGAATACCGAAGGCAGGAGCTTTTGTATATGCATGAATGCTTTTTCGACGAGAAAAGCTTGTATCATATTGAAAGGAAAAAGTTTGTTTACAAAGAACCTGTACTTGAAACGCCAAAAAGGCTCGCAATACACAGAGTTCATCAGCATAACCTCGATTTAGAAATATTAAGGTGACCTATTGTTGAATTAGCTCGAATAACTTTAAAAATTGGTTGTATTTTTGGCACCTAAAGTTGCAAATCAGTAGATATCATTGTGTTTTCACGTAATGTAGCGTTGTAGCCACTATTAACAACATTACTACTTATACTATGAAAAAAACACTGACAACATTGGCGATCGGTAGCGCATTCATTAGCTCACTTGCTTTTGCACAAGGAACTGAATACCAATACGGCACTTCATCTGCTTTAGTTGCAGGCCAAATGGGAAAAGTGACGACAGTAAAACAAGTTAAAAAGCACAATGACTTAGGCTTAGGTGCTGGTGTTGGATTAGGCGAAGTCATTATGGTTAATGGACATGCTTATATCGCTGGCCCACATGGAAAAGGGAAAGAGATGAAGCCTAGTGATGGGCTTTCCTATATGACCGCGACTGAATTTAAAGCAACAAAAACGATAACGGTTAAAAACATTCAAAGTATCGCAGAGCTTCAAAAAGTCATTAAATCATTAGAAAACAACGATCAACTAATGTATGCGATCAAAGTGACTGGCGATTTTAATAACGTTGAGGCTCGAAGTGAAAACTATCAGACGCCGCCATACACACCAATAGTAAGCTGGATGAAAACCAACCAAAATGTGTTTAACTTCAAGAACACTAAAGGAACGTTAGTGATCTTCCAGTCACCTAAATTCATGGATGGTATCGGCGTACCTGGTTTCCACACTCATTTCTTGAGTAGTAATCATAAACAAGTTGGCCATGTTTTCGATGTAAACATTAAAAACGCGACTATTGAACTACAGCCATTAAAAGACTTAAAGCTAAGCCTAAGAACAAACCTGTCCCCTGTAGTACAACATGGAAATAAAGATATGTCCGGGTTTAGTCAGCTCGAAACCAATCATTCTTAGATTTTTATAGCCGGTAATTACTACCGGCTTTTTTCTTATCAAAACTTATCACGGTTTAGTGTTAGGTTTTGGCCTTTGAGTACCCACATTCCCACTAGACCCAATGCGGAAGCAATCATCTGATAGTAAGCTGGTCCCATCAAGGAATGACTATATTCGATAAGGCTAAGAGATATAACAGGTGCTAGTCCACCGATTGAAGCAAATGCCACATTATATACAAGCCCAATTCCTGAATATCGAACCCCTGTTGGAAACAAAATTGATAGTATTGAAGGGATTGCTGACCACAAAAGGCCAATCACAACTGCACCAATCATCATAGGAAGTAAAAGATCTGGGACTTTTTGGTCAAACAAATCATAGATGTACAAAGCGGATAGCACGCTAAGTACACAAGAAATAGTAAACCAAGATTTTAACTTCGTATTAAGCTTATCGATGCAATATCCTGATAACAAAATAAGAATACACCCTACTAACAACCCAAGCGTTGTACTATTCAACACGTAGTCAATTGGGTAATGTTGCATCTTGCCTAGAAAAGTTGGTAGCAGCAAGAAGAAAATCATGATTGAACTTGCTCCAGCTCCAGTAACAAAAAAGCCGGCTAGCAATTGCTTAGGGTATTTTGATAGCAATAACTTTAGAGGTAACTTGATTTCTACCTGCTCTTTGTCTTTTAGCATTTTCTCAAATGATGGAGACTCAACGAGTTGTCTTCTGATAAGGAAGCTAACAATACCTAGAACTCCACCAACTATAAACGGTACTCTCCAGCCGAATTGGGTTATTTGCTGTGCTGTCAGAAAATGATGTAGAAGCAAACTTGAGCATAAACCCAGCACTATGCCTCCAATGAGACAAAAGAACAGTAATGAACATACTAGTGCTTTGTTTTTCGGTGCTACCTCTGAAAGATAAGTGATGCCTCCTGGTATTTCTCCACCAACAGAGAACCCTTGTAATACGCGTAAAGCAATCAACATTAGTGGAGCCCAAATACCCACTGAAGCGTATGTTGGTAAGAAGCCGATGAATAACGTTGACAGTGCCATCATCATAACTGTCAGAGTAAACGGTTTCTTTCTGCCTTTCATATCACCTTGATGACCAAAAAAGATGCCACCAATAGGTCTTACGATATAACCAATTGCAAACGTTGCTAATGTTAGGATCAGCGATAGTCGAGCATCATGCGACGGAAAAAAGTTTTCGCTCAAGTAGTGAGCTAAAAGTGCGTATATAATAAAGTCATAAAACTCAAGTACTCCTCCCAAGCTTGAAAAGAATATCACCCTAGTTGTTGTTTTCATTATTTAACCTTACAGCCAATTATCCAAATAAATAAAATCAATTCAAAAGCACCAGCAGGTGCGCACTATTCAACTTGTCGGCTAGATCCTTTAACCATAAACTATGTGACTTTAGTCTTGTTTAGGACAAATTTCACTCTACAAACTCAAAAAACTAGTTCTTTAGCTCTAGTATGCGCGCAGTTTATATGAAACTGGTCTACATTGTAACTATGGAACAAATATCACCGTTAGAGTGACAACGTCAGGAGGCTAAAATGGATAACTCAAATGTTAACCACGACGCATTAAAAGATAAGCTAGAACAACTAGTTAGTGAGTTTGAACAATTTAAAGACTGTAGTCGATGTACTGAAGCGATGCTCGACGAATTTAGGCTAGATATGTATCGAGTAGAGCATGATATAACCAGCTACTTTCTCACAGAGCAACGTCACTTAAGAGTTTTAGAAAGTACCGACCACAGTTAATATTTTCTCTACGTCAATTGAGAGCCTTACGCCATGTCTTTGCATGGCGTTTTTATTTAATAGACACCTAATGCGTAACAGTTTTTAGTACGTAGTTTGCTAATCCTTTGTTCACGCTGGATGAATAGTGGGCATTGTTCCAACTGAAATAGCTATGATTACTTTGTGGTCCATATACACAGTTGTTGTTACTGTGCAAAGGGTTCATGTAGTCACCAGATGGATCATTAAAACAAGCACTTCCCTTCTCCACTGAACTTTTATACAGTGGCGTTCGGGCAACATTGTCCAAATATTCTCCGCTATCGATTACTTGAATATTTTTCAATCCAGAGAAGCGTGATTTAAGAGCATTGTTGTAACTACTGACAGCATAGTTTAGAGAACTTACAATTTTCCCACCTATCAAAGGTATGCTTTGATAGCTATGTCCAGCATACAAATTTGAAAACTTAGGCAACGTTAATATGTAGATCTTGGCGCTCGGTGTCTGTATACGTATCTTAGTTACAGCTCTAAGTACACTATCTGCTACTTTGTTCATTTTGCTTTCAATAGTTGTGTCAAAAAATGAACTTGGTTCTATAACCATCCTAATTAGCTTAGATTTTAGAAAGTTGCTGATATCATTACCGCCGATAAAAATGAATACTTTTGCATTACTTCTCTGTGAGCTATCGGTTTCTTGATAATAGAGTTCTATTTGCTCTGCTAGATTTGGAATCTGAAGATCTTCATACTCATAGTCAGTACTCTTATCAAAGCTATCGTTGTTCTCAGTATGTTTAACATACTTTTCCCTGTTTCCTAATAGACTGTACTCACTGCACTCTCCGGCGAATAAAGAGCCATCATCATGGAAACACCCAGCGTTACCATTTGCGATCGCACTGGCCCATGCATAATTTAAACTAATACTTTTTCCTGTCCCGTTGGATACATATTGATACCAAGAAACTAATTCATTCTTTTTCAAATCTGATGCCAAATACAGTGGCCAGTTAATACTAAAAAGTGCTTTTGGTTCTCCATCAATAAGGCCCTGATGTGGTATGGATTTTTGCAAAAAGCTCAAACTTGGATAGCCATTTTTTCCGTAGTACTGCATTGGAACTGGGTTAGTTATTGGCACATAAAGGTTAAAGTTTTTTAATTGTGGATTTCTTAGGTTTTCTGGCTCTGGATAATTACCAGTGTCGGTCAGGCTATCTCCAAAAAACACAAGATGCTCCGCATAAATCTGTGTTGAGATGGAGAACGAAGCAAATAATATCAATGCCTTGAATAGAGTTTTTATCGAGAGTTTACTCATTATGATTCATTCCAGCTACTAACGTATTTAAATTTTATATTAGGTCAACCAATACGGTTACCGTTCGGGTAGCCCCATTCTATATTAATACATCAAAATACATATCCATATCTAACTTTAATTAATCGCTTACATGAACATGTATAATTTATACAAGACTACTAGTCGATAAAATTTCCAGAGTAAATAAAAACACAACAAGAACATTCACTTCAAAAATAGTATAAAGAACGTATTATTAAATAATCTACTTAGGCTTAATTAACTACTAGATTTCGTTTATATTGCACCAATCATGTAGAATTTACTAGTGGGTGAAAAATGAATTTTAAATTACTAGCAGATAAAATCTCTTATCCAGAATGCCCTAGGTGGCACAGCGGTAAAGTATGGTTTTCATCGGTTTTTCAAGGTAACGTCTGTACTTTAGATAGTGATGGCAGCGTCAAAGTGATACATAAATTCAGTTCTGCTATTGCCGGCTTAGGTTGGTTACCTGACGAATCATTGTTGGTTGTTAAGCCTTTAGATCAAGAAGTAGTTAGAATTGATCAGAAAAATAATCGTCACCAATATGTATCTTTAACTAACTACAACCAAATTATAAATAATGATCTTTTTATATCAGATAGTGGTGTCGTGTTCATAAGCGGCATGGGAAACAACTATATAGAAGGTGAGCCACCGAAGCCGTGTTCTTTAATTACAATTAAAGAACATAACGTATATTACTCAGCTAATGATCTATTGTGTCCAAACGGTTTTGCATATGACTCAATAAATAAATTTCTATATGTAGCAGAATCAAATGCCGATCGTATAACCCGATTTCATTGTATGCCAGACGGTACTCTTTCCGATAGAGAAGTATACTTTCAATTTGAATCAGGCGACTCGCCCGACGGTATTAGCCTGGACAAAAATGGTAGGCTATGGGTTGCATGTAACAACCACAAGGTTGTACTACTAAAAAATTCGAAAGCCATCAAGTCGTACCATTTTGACCAGCACCCTTTAGCTTGCTTAGTCGCAGGTTTTGAACGTAATGAGTTGTATGTTTTAACTACTGATTGCTTTTGTCCTATCCAGGCAAAAGATTTACCGAATGGCCGAATATATAAAAGCAAAATCGAGATATGAATCGGTTGGGTTTTCAATACCAAGACGCCTAGCAAAGCGATAGACCATACGATCATTAATGTTTTATTGATGTTGGAGGCATAAGTTCTTTTTTATTTCAATAGCGACATTGGATAGTTATTTTACATTTTCTATGCATGACTGTACTAATGATATGATTATATAATCGGTAGTTTAGGCTCTAATATAAGCCCGCATAGAACTTTATCCGTAGAATTTTTAGGTTCTACTTAAATATTGATTTTCATATTAGAACAATAAAATAGCTTTTACTTGAGGTAAGTTTTTTCATGAAGAATGGTAAAATCCAGTCCAAGACATCGCTAGGTTCCGAAGTTATACGCTTTGCCGGTGATTCTGGAGACGGAATCCAATTCACCGGTGACAGGTTTTCTAGTAGCGTTAGTTTGTTTGGAAACTCTCTCGCAACCTTACCTGATTACCCAGCCGAAATTCGCGCACCAGCTGGGACAGTTTCCGGTGTTTCTTCTTTTCAGTTGCAATTTGCCGATCACGAAATTTTCACCCCCGGTGACCGTTGTGGCGTTCTAATAGCGATGAACGCTGCAGCTTTAAAGAAGAACCTACCAGATTTAACTACGGGTGGGCTTCTCATTGTCGATAAAGCCGGATTTAGAGACTCGTTAGTCAAATTAGCCGGATTCGAAAATAACCCACTGGACGACGGATCGCTTAACAGCTATCGCGTAGTCGCCGAAGATTTCACTCAACTTACGTTGAACTCGCTACAAGGGTTAGGCTTACCCGGTAAAGTCGCTCGCCGATGCAAAAACTGCTTTATGCTCGGTATTACTTTGTGGATATTCAATCAATCATTAGACGAAGCAGAAAGTTGGATATCTAAACGTTTTGCCTCATCTCCTGATATCGTCAACGCAAACATTACTGCGCTAAAGAGCGGTTTTAATTATGCAGATACAACGGAGATTTTTAGTGAAAGCTGGCAAGTGTCCAAAGCAGACATCAAACCTGGTCGTTACCGTTCAGTCTCTGGAAATGAAGCGCTATCATTAGGGTTTGTCACTGCATCACACGCGGCTAGTCGCTCGTTGTTTTTGGGTTCTTACCCTATTACTCCGGCTTCAGATATACTCCACCAGCTAGCGAAATATCAAGATTACGGTGTAACAACCTTCCAAGCTGAAGATGAAATCGCAGCGGCAGGGGCTGCTTTAGGTGCTTCATACGCTGGCGCTCTTGCGCTAACAACAACATCAGGCCCAGGACTGTGTTTAAAATCTGAAACGATAAACCTCGCTGTCATGGCTGAGCTACCTTTAGTTGTTGTCGATGTCCAAAGAGGTGGACCATCAACTGGCCTCCCGACCAAAACAGAACAATCCGACTTGTTGTTTGCACTTTATGGCAGAAATGGGGACTCGCCGCTTCCTGTGCTTGCCGCTGCGTCACCCGCAGACTGTTACAACATGGCAATAGAAGCTAGCAGGCTCGCGACAATGTTTATGACTCCCGTAATACTATTGACCGATGGTTATATAGCAAATGGTACTGAACCTTGGAAAGTACCTAACGAGAGTGAACTTCCAAAATGGAAGCAGCAAGAAGTCAGTATTTCTGGTAGCTATTATCCGTACCTACGCGACCATGATACTTTGGCTAGAGAATGGGTTGTTCCTGGTACAGAAGATAAACAGCATCGAATTGGTGGTCTAGAGAAGAAGAGTATCACTGGTGATGTATGTTACGAGCCAAGTAACCATCAAAAAATGACTCAAGAGCGTTCAACTAAAGTTGAAAACATTTCTCGCTTTATACCTGAGCAATCTATAACAGGTTCTGTTGACGATAAGCTCTTGGTGTTGTCTTGGGGCGGTACGCTTGGTTCTGTTAAAACCGCAATTAACGAACTGCGTGACGAAGGACTTACGGTAGCTCACGCACACCTTCAATACCTAAACCCTTTACCAAATAACTTTACTGACTTGTTAGATAGCTTTGAGCATATATTGGTTGTTGAACTAAACAACGGTCAGCTAAAGCAGTACATACAATCTAAAACGACGGTTCATGTAGAAGGTTTTGCGAAAGTAGAAGGTACACCTTTTAAAATTGAAGAACTAAAAACCGCAATCAGCAATAGTGTAAAAGAGAATATCAGTGAGCCAGCCCATGCTTAACCGTAAAGATTTCGTTTCCAGTCAAGAAGTAAAATGGTGCCAAGGATGTGGTGATTTTAATGTATTAAAAACAATGCAGTCGGTATTAGCTAAAGCTGGTAAAACTAAACACAATACTGTCTTTATCTCAGGCATTGGGTGCTCTTCGCGTTTTCCGTACTACATGGACACTTATGGCTTCCATACAATCCACGGTAGAGCACCAACAATCGCAACGGGCGTAAAAGCCGTTAACCCTGAGCTCGATGTTTGGGTTGTAACCGGTGACGGCGATGCGTTAAGTATTGGTGGAAATCACTTTATCCACGCGATCCGCCGAAACCAAGACATTAAAATACTGTTGTTTAACAATGAAATATATGGTCTAACTAAGGGACAATATTCCCCGACAAGTGCTCAAGGGTGTGTTAGTAAATCCTCGCCTGCAGGTAGTATCGACTACCCATTGAGGCCACTGACCATAGCCGCTGCTTCAAATGCAAGCTTTATTGCACGCACTTCAGATAACGACCCTAAACATATGACGGCCGTTTTTGAAGCAGCAGCAAAACACAAAGGTTGTGCTGTAATAGAAATTCTACAAAACTGCGTCATTTTTAATGACAAGGTACATGAACCTTATAATGGGCCTAAACAGCGTAAAGAGCACTTACTGTACTTGGAACACAATGAACCAATGGTATTTGGTGAAAACAAAGCGTTAAAGCTGTCAGGTTTAACTCCAACTGTCACCGATGATAACGACAACTCAGTGCTAACACATGACGCTAGCACTGGAGACACTTCACTCGCCTATATGTTGGCAAACTTAAGTTATCCTGATTTCCCTGTACCAGTAGGAATATTCCACCAATCGAGTAGAACAACCTACGATCAACTCCTTCATTCAGAGCAACAAAAAACACTGACTAGTTCAAAGCTAATGACATTGTTAGAAAAAGACAGTTACGTTTTGTAAACTCGAGGGAAGTATCAGTGATGAAAAAGCCGCTTATAACGCGGCTTTTTTCATTTAAGGCATCATTCGTTTGAGTGTGTCATCTTTTACTACATGGTGATGATAAATTGCCGCACCTGCATGCAAAGCAATTAGAAAGTACCCAGCGTCAGCAATGGTTTCATGTAGATCTTTTATCGTTTTGTAGGTAGCTTTATCCGGCGCCGCGACTATTGGCATTTGAAACCCTAAAAAGCTCCACTCTTTTCCACCGATATACAAAGAGACTACGCCAAGAATTGGCAATGCTAGAAAACATAGGTAAATGATCTTATGCGTGATAGAAGAAATTTTCTCTTGCCATTCTGGTGGCTTAGGTGTGATCGACGGTGCGATATTACGTTTGTACAAATAAACTCGTACAAACATGACTAAGAACACCAATACGCCGGCGTTAAAATGTATGAGCTTAATTGTATCGTGCCAAGGGCTACTCTTAGGCGCAAAGTTCAAGTCCATTGCTCCATACGTAACAATGATAAGAAGCAAGGTTAACCAGTGAAGAAGAATCTGTTGTTTTGGGTATTTCTGCATATAACTATAATCCATAAATAAGAAACAGTGTTTCGCTGTAAAGCATTGTCAAACTAAAAGATTCAATGTGAATGAAACATGAAATCTTTTGATATCATGCGATAAATATAAAATTCCAAATTTGTACAAAAACTAGTACTTCACGATACCTAACAGATACCACGTACGCTATTGTCGGCTACTACCTAAAACGCTAAGTATCAAGATTTCTTGAATTGAAATCACACCCTACACCTAATACATTGAATTACAAAAACTAGTCTGGTCACTTACACTAAACTAACTATAGTTTAAAATGCACAATTACTAAGTAACTTTCTTTTTAATGAATGAACATGGATAGCTATGATTGAGAAGCGCTTCGTCATTTTATTATTAGCCGTATCTTGTATGAGCCTACCTGTTAGCGCCTTAGAATTCACCACTTTTGATTTCCCACCTTTTAGCCAAAAGTCTAGTGCTGGTAAAAGTACTGGGCCATTTAAAAGCATCATCAACGATATTTGTCGAGAAATGAACGAAACATGTCATTTTACTATTCTTCCAACTCGTAGAGCTAAGCTAAAGGTGGCCAACGGAGAAGCTGATGCCATTTTTCCATTTGGTTGGTATTCAAAGCGTGGAGAAAAGTTTTACTTTTCCGTTCCATTTATGCTCACTGAATATGGTTTCTTTGTCCCCTCCTCCTACAAAAAGGAAGTTAAAGGCCTATCCGATATTCAAAACTTTAAAGTTGGCGTATTCGGCCCCTCTAACACATCTAATTCTTTAGCAAACGTGCGCGACTTGATGATAACCATGGGATTAAAACCAATCCGTATCAATATACAAACAGACGAAAATGGAAATTTGATTCGTATGCTTGAAAGCAGCCGAATAGACGCGTATTACAGTAACAAAGCATTAGCTGAGTACAGAGCAAAGCAATTCAATGTCACTGATGTAAAGTATGCATGGCGCGATAGAGAACTGCTTTATTTCGTCGCTTTTCCTAAGAAAACAACAAAGCAATCACTAGTTAAGCGATTTAACCAAGCTGCGCTGAAACTGTTCTCGAAACCAGGTTATTTGGAAAAGCAACTTTCTCCATGGGGCATATTGCCACCACCTCTAACCAACGATGTCTACAGTAAGTATGAAATCCTTTACTAGACAGCTAACGGGCGATAGTAAACCGACGCCCGTTCTTGCCATTATTTAACAATTGATGAATAAAAAATTCGTTCACTTGCTAACAAGTGTGTAAACTCCTTATAAAACAACAATCCATAATCGAGTGATTACACTTAGATAGGATGCGATAGTGACGGCTTTTGTTAGCAATGAGTGATGATACCTTCATAGAGAATGAAACAGCTTGTGATTGCTGCGATTGGGTAAACACGATTCCGCCAATGCAACACAATGAAAGACTGCGTTGTGAACGTTGTAAACACCCAATCGTTACAGTATCCAAAAAAACAGCGCAGCTACTCCTCGCAAATAGCTCAGCTGCAATAGTTCTGTTTGCTCTCTCTTTGACTTATGAGTTCTTAGGATTTAGCTCCAACGGCATTACCCAGCAAATAAGCCTTTGGGATTGCATCAACGCACTTTTAATCGAACACTTCACTGCATTAGGAGCTATAGTTTCAGTTACTCTTGTTGTGCTGCCCCTTATTTATCTGTTTAGCATACTTTTGCTTAGCTTCTCTCTAATAGTTAAATCAAAACATCATCGCTATACGCGCTGGCTGCTCCTTAGCCTTGAAACGATCCAGCCTTGGCTGATGGTCGATGTGTTTATGCTAGGTGGTTTAGTAGCTTTAGTTAAGCTAAAAAGCTTGGCTGAGGTGAGTCTAGGTGTGTCTTTTTGGGCATTCGCAGCCTATACCTTTTTGCTTATAAGAACAGTTTGTTATGTCGATAAACGTTGGCTGTGGAATCAATTTTTTGGTCAAAGTGAAAAAATAGACATCAAACAAAAGGCAAGTTCAGCTCGTAATCAAGGTTTGATCGGTTGTCAGTTTTGCGGGGCGCTGAACCCTTCAACTAATCGAACATGCTCTCGTTGTCACCACGTTATTATGAGCAGAAAGCCTGCTAGCTTGAAGCGTACGATTGCATTGCTTATCGGTGCCAGCATTCTCTATGTGCCGGCAAACCTTTTTCCCATCATGAATACTACGTTCTTAGGTACTACAGAGCATTCGACGATTATAGGCGGTGTTTTATTACTTTGGGCACTCAAGTCTTACCCTGTCGCTTTGGTTATACTCATTGCTAGCGTCCTAGTACCTATCGCGAAAATCTTATCTCTGTTTTGGCTCTGCTGGCAATATCATTTTGCAACGGATCTTCCTGCAATTAAGAAACAGAAAATTTATCATTTAACCGAGTTAGTAGGTCGTTGGTCTATGGTCGATATTTTTGTCGTTGCCATTCTTTCGGCGCTTGTTCAGCTTGGTACTTTAATGAATATTGTCCCCGGTATCGCCGCTATGTCTTTTTGCGCCGTTGTTATTCTTACCATGCTTGCTGCTATGAGCTTTGACCCCCGTTTAGTTTGGGATATATCAGAGGAAACAAAAGTTGACGAATCAGAATCCTAACGTTGAATCTACACGTAACTTTAAATTCAACACTATTTGGATAGTGCCTTTGGTTGCCTTAATCGTGTCTGGTTGGATGATATACGACAACTGGGCACAAAAAGGTCCAGAAATAACAATTATCGCAAAAGATGCTGACGGCCTAGAAGTCGGAAAAACGAAAGTTAAAGCTCGTAACGTTGATATAGGTGAAGTTACAAATATCAAGCTAAGTAATGACTTTACTCATGCAGTCATCACTTTACAGATGAATAAAGGTACTCAGCCCCTACTTCGTACCAACACTAAGTTTTGGGTAGTGAAACCGCGCGTTGGGGCCGAAGGGATAAGCGGGCTCGGCACACTGCTCTCAGGTGCTTACATAAATATGGAGCCCGGCAACGAGGGCGCAAAGAAAAGTCAGTTTCAAATGCTAGACAAGCCGCCTCTTTCTACCGTCAATGACAAAGGCATTCGTATAAAACTTTTTTCAACTCAAAGCACCAAGCTAGAAGTTGGCACTCCAGTTCACTTCCGTGGCTATGAAGTTGGCTACATAGAAGATGTAGGCTTTGATATTAAGCGAGGCGCTATCACTTACCGTCTTTTCATTCATGCCCCATACGACGCTCTGGTTAATAGTAATGTTCGATTTTGGATGACTCCGGGCCTTTCTGTAAAAGGAACAGCGAAAGGGTTAGAAGTACGTGTTGATTCACTGCAAAGTTTAATATCAGGTGGTATTAGTTTTGGTAGTATTGATGAACAAAAAGCCCCTCATCCAGTTAAAGATCTAACCGAATTCCAGCTATTCACTTCAAAGCAAGAAGCCGAGGATAACCGTTACGACAAATTCATTTACTACGTCATGTTATTCCATGGCAGTATAGCCGGTTTAGAAGTTGGTACTCCTATTGAATATAATGGTATCCAAATTGGTACCGTCACTCAGGCTCCATTTCGCGGTGCTTCTATTGAAACCCTAGACACTGAGACTAGCCCTCCGATACCCGTGCTGGTTCGTATTGCACCACAAAGGCTAGAATACAATTTCAATGATTCCGTTCTAAGCCTTAGTAAGTGGAAAAACAAGTTTAAGCAGGCTTTTGAGAAAGGAGCCAGAGCTACTCTAAATACCAGTAACATTCTGACAGGCGCCAAAATTGTCACCGTTAAATATGTAAAAAATGCCAAGCCGCAAAAGGTATTAACGTTTGGCAAATATAATGTATTCCCAACGACATCAGACAGTCTCGCCACTATGCAGGACAAAGTCGAAATTATCTTAAATAAATTGGCAGCATTGCCTTTAAATAAGACGGTTGAAGAGCTTAACAAGACACTCGAGGCCGCTTCTTCAACTTTGAACTCTCTTGATAAAGTGTCGCATAGCACGAATAGACTACTTGCAAATAAAGAGACGCAGCAGTTGCCAGAGCGGTTATCACAATCATTGAAGTCATTAGACTCTACTTTATCTGACTACAAGTCAGAAGGCATCGTTGGGCAAAAACTACAGCAAAGCTTAAGCTCATTACAAAGAACTTTGGATGAATTGCAGCCACTACTTCAAGAGATTAGACAAAAGCCCAACTCTCTTATATTTGGTAAGTCTCAACGGTCTGATATCGAACCAAAAGCTGCAACAGGCGACAATAGGTAAACTATGATGAAAAAGTACATATTAATTGCCCTATCAGTCATAACATTGACTGCTTGTAGCAGTACAAATGAACCCGTTTCTCAAGAATACCTGCTACCCAACAACTCAGCGGTAGCAGCGTATAAAACTGGCATGGGCAATGAGAGGCTAACCATTCAGCTTAGACCAATTAATGTTGCTGACTACTTAAAACGGCTAAATATCGTGATGGTGAATAGTGATGGAAAAGTTTATCAAGCAGCAAATCACCTTTGGGCTGAGCCGCTAGCTTCTCAGCTAGAGGGGTTAAGCCTAAATCGTCTAAGCCAAAGGCTACCTAATACAAATTGGCTACCCTCTTCACAAATCATATCTAACGCACTTACCCTTCAAATCGACGTCGCGAATTTCTATGCAAACTTCGAAGGGGAAATTGTAATTAGTGGCCGTTGGTACTTAACATCAGACACCAATAAATTAGTCGATAGCGGTGTATTCTCTAAGACGACAAAGTTAACTAAGGATGGTTATACATCGATGACGGCACAACTGGCTAAAACTTGGTTAACCGATGTCGTCGACCCAATAGCGATCGGTATTTCTAATTTAAAGCTTAACTAACTCAGCTACCGCGCCTGCAAATAATCAACGATTCTTTTCTGCACTATTTGATTCACTGTAACGGCGCTTAACTTCTCTATGAGTAATACGAAGGACTCTTGAACAGTAAGTGGTTCATTATTCGTAGCCTACTAAGACATCATTCTAAAATAAATACTCCAGCTAATACTTTTGGAGTATTTAGCCTAATTCTAAGCAAAAGTGTGTGTTTTATCTTTGAGACTAAATGTTAGTGAAATTTAGTTACTCAACACTCATTTACTATTAACAAACAATATTTCAATGTGTTAAAACTGCTTAATTCCATTATAGACATAACTATCAACTTCATAAAAACATGCTTATAATGAAAAGACTTATGGATCTAAGGACAGATGACGAGATATGTTTTTTAAAAAAGCGACAGACGCCGAAAAAAGGGATGACTACGCAGATTCAGTATATAAAGCAATAAAAGGTAACATTGCTTGGATAGAGTTCACGGCAAATGGTGATTTTAAGGATGCAAGTCAACTGTTTCTCGATGTAGTCGGTTATTCAAAA
This sequence comes from Vibrio marisflavi CECT 7928, assembly GCF_921294215.1. Lineage (GTDB taxonomy): Bacteria > Pseudomonadota > Gammaproteobacteria > Enterobacterales > Vibrionaceae > Vibrio > Vibrio marisflavi. The sequence goes on along the minus strand of NZ_CAKLDM010000001.1, from coordinate 748,302 downwards.
CAAGAGATGCAAGGAAAGCACCACCGAATCTTTTGTGATCCTAGCTATGCCTCCAGCAACGAGTATCGGCAGTTTTGGACGGAACTTGGTCACGGGCAGGTAAAGCATGGTACGTTTGATCGCTTTTCTAAATCCGGAGAGAAAATTACATTATCAGCGACTTATTTTCCTATAAAAGATGAAAGTGGCAAAGTGATCACTGTTGCAAAAATAGCGACGGATATTACGGAACTAAAAGCTAAAGACGACAGTAAGCAATCTGTATTGGATGCATTGAACACTTCACTCGCTGTAATCGAATTTGATCCTGACGGAAATATACTGAATGCCAACTCAAACTTCTTATCTGCAATGGGCTACAAGCTAGGAGATATCAAAGGATCCCACCATAAAATATTCTGCTTTGATGAGTTCTACAAAGAAAACCCAAACTTCTGGGCTGAGCTTGCTCGTGGTGAGTTTAAATCCGGCCAATTTTTACGACGTTCTTCCCACGGGGATCGTATATGGATTGAAGCGACGTACAACCCTATTCGCAATCAAAGTGGACAAGTATATAAAGTCGTTAAGTTTGCTTCAGATATTACTCCACAAGTAGAGAAAAACGAAGCAATAGCCAGAGCATCTGAAGTTGCCTACAGCACCTCCGTCGAAACCGCTCAAATAGCAAAAGAAGGTTCTGTGGGTTTGAACGAAAGCGTTGAAATAGCGTCTTCGATAACAGAGAAACTCATTGAAACCAGTCAGGCTATGTTAACTCTAAACGAACGATCACAAAGTATTGAAGAAATTGTTAACACCATAAAAAGTATTGCTGATCAGACCAACCTGCTTGCTTTAAACGCAGCCATAGAGGCAGCCCGTGCTGGAGAACAAGGGCGGGGCTTTGCTGTTGTTGCCGACGAAGTTCGCCAATTAGCTTCACGAACCACCGAAGCGACGTCAGAAATTGCTGATGTTGTTAACGAAACTCGTAGCTCCACTAATGAGATGACTCATATGATGGAGGAAGTTTCTGATATAGCGAACAAAGGTCGCGATAAAGTTACCGAAGTGTCAGCGGTAATGGACGAAATATACAAAGGCGCCGAAAACGTATCTGATACAGTTCGTGAACTTTCCGATAATCAGACATAGTAAGCTATCAAAAACGTAAAAGCCGTCGATATAAAATCAACGGCTTTTTAGTTAATCACGCTTTGTTCTTTCTTCACGTATTTGTTGAGCGACAATTTTTATGGCTTCAGCAGTACTTATGCCTTGTGCCATTAATTGTTGAATTTTCTCTACTGCTAGCTGCTGTTCTTCGTGCGTCAGGCCTAAGTCTTCAAACATGTTTGCCTCCATGGAATTGGAGGCGAACTATATAACAAAACCTTCAGTGCGAAAAGATTGTTTTCACTAAAGGTGCATACTTAGTACGTTGCCAAGAAATTGACAAACCCACCCATAGCATGCTCGTTGGTGTAACTAACACCTAAATCAAACTCGACGATATTTAAGAAATCTATACCGATACCAGCTGTATAAGTATCGTCTGAATTGCTGTAGGCTAGATTCTTTTGGTAACCCGCGCGAAGTTTTAACTGACGAAGAATATCTAACTCTCCTCCTACTCTAAGCATTTGAGTGTTATCGGCGAAGTTAGTAAAGTGCTCTTCCTCATTTAAATCATAATCAACACTTAATGATGCAAAGTCTCCAACAAGCCCAGCTCCAACCGTATAAAGCGGTCTCATTTCGTAGGTGTAGTTTAGAGTGTATGTACGTGATTGAGAGCCATCTATACTACTGGTTATCGTCTGTGTGATCGTTTCTGTTGCGATATCACGTGACACTAAATTCATTGCAGAAAAGCCAAACCTCAACGGCCCATGAAACCATAGCATACCGGCATCCATATTAAACATGGTGTTACCATTGCTATTTTCTGCAAAGTCCTTGATGTCGTAACTTGTTGAGTTAGCTGTATAAACGTAGGTATATATACGCTGCAGTTTTGGAGAAACACCGAAAGATAAGTGTTGACCTAAGAATGTTTGGTATTTCGCCAAAGAGACACCTACCTCTGTCACCGCAACTGATACCGCATTGATAGAGCTTAACTCGGCATTGACTGCAATATTCGTTTGCGAGTTACCGGTACTTGCCCCACTGTAGATATCTGCTTCTGCAAAAGTTTCAGCATAAGCTTTACCAAAAATGTTCAAGGCAACGTATTGGTTCGGAATCGCAATAGCAACAACACCACCTAATTGAGCACTTGCCGTATCACCGGTTAAGTCATCTAGTGCTGATTGGATTGCACTAGCATCACTGCCTGCTGAATAACCTGATATCAAATCGGACAGGTTATCTAGATCGTTGATCATATCGTACTCATCGTTGTAGATAAGACCAGCACTTGGCATGATCATACCTGCATCGTCGTTTCGTCGATAAATGGCAGTAATAGCGGGGTTATAAAATGGAGCTGTTAGAAAGTTAGCGGCGACGACACCGACGCCTCCCATTGAATCCCCACGCGCTTCAATAGCGTAACTCGCGGAGTACGTAGAGCAAGCATAGAATACTGCTGAAAGTGAGCATAATCGAATGAATTGTTTCATATTGATATAAACTTTATTCCTTTAATGTTTATATCGTTCTATTTAATATTAACTTTAATCAATCATCTACAGAAACATCATATGTTTTGCTAATTGTTTGCGTTTGTTCAACAATTATTGGTCCTTGCCAGCGTTGATGGGTCATTGAAACCGCGAGTACGTACCGCCCAGGTGATAGTTTGTTATCGCCAAGAGAAACTGGATAATCAGAGTCATAGCTTTCATTCCACACTTGATCATACTTGCCATCTTTATAACTAAACACTGAAACATCTAGCTTGGGTAAAGGGCAAAAACGGTTAAGCAAAGCGTTCTTCTCAACAACCCAACGATCTTTAGAAATCCAGCGCACCGTCTGCTTGGCTTTTGGTTTTCCAAAGATTAACCATGAACTCCAAGAGTCTTGATTTTCTGCAGTAACGTCAATGCGATACAGACCTTGAGGAACCCAATTATTTAAGTTGTAGCGCATTGTGTAAATGTAATCTGTGGAATCGCCAGTTTTAATCTGATTACTTGTTAATGCGTCGTCTGCAGAAATAGTTTTGTTTACCCATTTTTTAAGCGAAACACTATAAAGACGTTTGGTAGAAGTAACTTGCACCACTACACGATAAGAGTCTCGGCCTGGGCTTTGAACATCAGCTCTCTCTACAACAACGGATTTTATCCATTCAGGAAAAGATTTTGTAACCAACCCTTTTCCACAGTCTAGCTCTAGTGACTGCATGAAAAGCGCATTCAGGTGGGGTCCTAATGTTTTACTATCGTCTAACTGCCAAAGTTCAACTAAGGAAGAAAACATAGCTGGTAGGTCATCATCAAGGAGATGCTGGTGGGCTTGTGTGAGAGGTGTATTTTCTTCAAACCACTCAACACTGTTTGCGTAGCTAGGCGCACTTAGCAGCACGCCTAGTATAATTACGAGTATTGACCGCATTACGCTTTCATCTTATACCCAACACCTCGAAGTGTTTCGATTTCAAGTCCCGGTAGCTTTTGGCGAAGCTGCAAAACATGTGTATCAACTGTACGTGTGGTTGGGAAGTGATTATAACCCCATACATGATCCAATAGTTCATCCCTAGTAAATACTCGGCCAAGGTTGCTAGCTAAAAACAGCAATAGGTCGAATTCAGTACGAGTCAACGTTACCGATTCATCGTTATAAAACACTTCACGTGTTGCTTTGTCGATAAGTAAGTTGTCTGTCTTTACTTTTGAATCATCCATCACATCGCCTTCTGGAAGACGAAGCTGTGCACGAATACGCGCAAATAGTTCGGCTTCTGCAAAAGGCTTGGTCAAGTAATCATTGGCTCCTGCATCTAAACCTGTCACTTTATCTTTTACCGTCACCAAAGCAGTAAGTAGGATGACAGGCACATTCTTTATTTTTTTCCAATCAGCGAGGTGCTGTACAGAGTCACCATCAGGCAGCTGACGATCTAAGATAACTAAGTCTGCTTTGTCCCAATATTGTTGAACATCAGCAATTGTCTCAGAGTGGAAACATTCATATCCCGCTTGTTCGAGGCTCACTAGTAGTCCATCTGCTAAGTTTTTATCATCTTCAACTAGAAGCAATGTCTGTTTCACAAGGTATCTCCAATATAAATGTTGTTGGTGGCCCAGCGAGAGTCATTTTTCCACCCATCCTGTCCACCATAGATTCTACTATTGTCAAGCCTAAACCAAGGCCACTCTTACTTACAAATGGCTTGCGCAGTACGTGCCAGTCTTTCTGCGTCAATTGGCCTTGATCAATCACTTTAATTACTATCATGTTATGGCTTGATGAAACTTGTAAACTCACGGGCGAAACACCATATTTCACAGCGTTGTTAATTAGATTATCTATACAAGTACCAAGCCAATAAACGTTTAGTTTTGCTGCAACGTCCTTATCAATACTAAACTGGACATCATTGTCCAATTCCTCAACCTTAAATTGTAACCACTCTTCTACAGAGGGTACCCATTCTGTTGCCAGAGGTTTGTTATCTGACTGCAAATAATCTTTACTCGCTTCGGCCAATTGTCTTAAACGACGAGAATCTTCACATAATCTTCTAAACTCATCGTAAACGCTTTCTGGCAAGCGTTCAAATTCTCGCCTAAACCCCTCAACCGTTAATGACAAACTGGCTATAGGCGTTCTCAATTCATGCGTCAAAATTTGCAGAATAAGCATTCTGCTTTGCATTTCTTGACGTTTTGTATTCCAACGGTACAAAGCCCAACCTAACACTAACAAAATGTTTGCTATAGCTAGTACGACCATACTTACACGTAAAAGTGCCGAATGATCTTTCACATTCCAACAAATATTTCCTCGTTGAACAAAGCAAGCATTCGACTGATTGTACAGTTTAAAGCTCAACCCGGACTTATCTACGTTGTTTTTCCAGATATTTTCAGGGTAAAGGTAGTAGCTATCATTTTGCCTAAGCCATAGATAATCTTTCTCTATAAACATATTAGCGCCGGAAATCAGTGCTTCTAACGCGTCTGGTTTCATCCTCTGTAATCGACCGAGCAAGGTATTAGCCGGAGCAAGAGGCCGTTCCTTGATATGCATGTACTGCTCTAACTCTTTCTCTTCTGAGGGATGCACTAAAGAGTAGCGGTATGCATAAGTTCCACCACCGGGGTGAATCAGACCACTTCTAGCAAACCAACGAAGGCTTAACTTCGTACCGTTACACATCGCTCTAGTAAACACTAAAGGCTCGGTAATCAACGGGCTGAGCGGTAACTTTCCAGTACAGTTTTTTGCTAGTTGATAAAGTCTTTGTATATCCCGTATCGGGTATGAAGACGTTTGCGGTAGCATCGAGCTAGGCTCTAGCAGTTTAGTTGGATAATCTGTTTGAATCGCTCGTATATCATACGAAACCGTAGCTCTATCCGGATTAAATAAATCTACGAAATTGTCTATCCGCTCGGGAAGAGACTCTGCCCTGACCTGCATCGAGGATATTGCTAAAATCGCAAGCAAAAAATGAAGCGCTGTTTTTATCAAGGCAAATTATCTACAGTTCAAAGTTTTAGATAGAATATAACGTATTATTCTATAAACAACTGGGGTTAATGTAATGCTAAGGTAAATAATACATCAGTTTGATACACCGACACATTTTCTTGTTCAAAATGATATATCAGCATCAAATATACACTTAAAGTATACTGAAACGCTTATAAAAGTATAACGAATTGTTTTATTTATAACTTTACCCTTTTAAGTAGGCGAATATCTAGCCAAAACCTACAGATATCCGTAGTAACTAATTACACATTAAAAATTCACACAAAATCCAATACTAGTTGGAATGCTCTACCACTCAATTCCTAGACTGCTACTGTGATATCTGACAATAAGGACTAGGACAGTGGGCAAACTAAACATTTTACGAATGAAGATCAAAGCTGCATTTCGAAATTCTAGTAGCAAAAGTAACGCAGTTCCAACAAGTAAAGCCACGGATATTGAAGCTCTAGATGCACGAATCGGAACTCTATACGTACTTTCAACATTAAACTTTGAAAAAGAAAAAGCGATTTCCTCAAAGTCAGATGTCGCTGGAATGTTGTTCGACTCGTTTATAGCTGGTCAAGATTTCCAAGATGACGCGAAAGCTGCCTGCTCTACATTGCTCGAAAAAACAGATAGAGGGATAAAACTTGTTAACGCTGCTGGTAAGGCAAAAAACAAAGTATCTACTGCCAAAGCAAATTTTGCTGCGAAGCACGCAGATAGAATAGACTCCGTAAAATCTAAGTACCGTTCAGCCAAAAAAGGAGCTTCCGCTATTGCAACTAAGGTCTCTGAGATAGAGTCACCAGCATTTGTTAAAAAGATTAAAGCCTACCTATCAAGCTTCTTTCACTCCTTGATGAGCAAAATAAAAGGAGTGTATGGGGAAAAATGTGAATATGTAATGGAGTGGCTAGCAGATGTTGGTATGTGGCTGGCGTCTGAATTTGCAGGCACACTTGCAGATCTTATTCCGGGTTGGGGCTATTACCAAAACGCCGTAGACGTATATGCCGGAGTAAAAGAAGCATGTATAAAGTCTAAAGACCTTGCTGATCAAATTTACGCTGGTAGAGGTGTATCGGTAGCGCCTGGTCAATCGAGTATGATTTCTATGACTCTATACAAACATTCAGCTACTTGTGTCGCTAAAGGGATGTTTGGGGCCACTTGGGGAGTTCTTAGTATTTGTGCTGATGCTGCAATTTACTCTGTGACAGCAGTTGGTAGTAGCTTAGTTAACTGGATAAAAAGTGTTATCGAGAAAGTCATCGCTATCGTTGATACTTTGGTACAACGTTTCGCACTAAAACGATGGATAGATTTTGCCAAAAAGGAGTGGTACAAAGTTAGCTCCAAGTCGAGCATTGCCCATGATCCAAAAAGATTTAACAAGTGGTTCCTAAAAGTAGTATTAAGTACGCCTGTATTAGCGTCCATATTAATGTGTAGCGGCTACATATCTCACCCCTATAAGTTCCTAAAGCTCATGGACATACAAGAGGAAGATGGGGACTATGGAGAAACCGTATTTGTAAAAGAAGACTATAAACAAAAAGTTAAAAGCTTCAATAAAGGTGTTCATTACATCCAGAAACTAAAAGAATTATCTGGCAAATATGTAGCCGAATATAGTGATGGCTACAGCCTGGTCTTTTCGAGTAGCTGTGGTGTACTAAAAACGTACTTTAGCGATGTCTACGAAGGGCGAGTTGCAGGGTTGGCTTTCGAATAGGTTTCGTTGGTTTAAGAAAGAAGCACTGCTTTTGCAGTGCTTCTTTTAATAGCTAAATTAGTCTAGTGCTGCGCAAATATGCTGACAAGAGTCTTTAGCGTCACCAAACAACATATGAGTGTTATCTTTAAAGAACAGCGGGTTTTGAACCCCTGCGTAACCAGTGTTCATTGAACGCTTGAATACAATTACATTACTTGCATTCCATACCTCCAAAACTGGCATACCAGCTATCGGGCTCGCTGGATCTTCCTGTGCCGCAGGATTCACCGTGTCATTCGCACCAATCACTAATACTGTATCTGTTTCAGTAAAGTCATCGTTGATTTCATCCATCTCCAAAACCACGTCATAAGGTACTTTGGCTTCAGCCAATAGCACGTTCATGTGACCCGGTAACCTACCGGCTACGGGATGTATGCCAAACCTTACGTTAACACCGTGATTGCGTAGTTTTTCCGTAATTTCATGAACTGGATACTGAGCTTGTGCCACAGCCATGCCGTATCCGGGAGTGATTACTACTGATTTTGAAGACTTAAGCATATCTGCGACATCTTCAATATTAGTTTCATGAAACTCTCCCTGCTCTTCATCGCTACTCACTGCTACTTCTTGTCCAAAACCACCAGCAATAACACTAATGAATGAGCGGTTCATTGCTTTACACATGATATAAGAAAGAATCGCACCTGAAGAGCCCACTAACGCACCCGTTACGATTAGTAAGTCGTTGGCGAGCATGAAACCTGCCGCTGCCGCTGCCCAACCGGAGTATGAGTTCAACATAGAAACAACAACTGGCATATCAGCGCCGCCGATTGATGCCACAAGGTGGTAACCAAATACCAATGCAATAGCCGTCATTAAGATTAGAGCAGATACAGTGCCGCCGACTTCTACAAAGCGAACTAAAAGGATTATTGAAACAACGACTGCCGCTAGGTTCCACTTATGTTTGTGCGGAATATTCATCGGTGAAGAAGAAATCAATCCGCGAAGCTTTGCAAACGCAACAATCGAACCTGTAAATGTGACCGCACCAATAAACACTCCTAAGAACACTTCGACTAGGTGTATAGTGTGTTCTGCTGATGACATGATTGGAGCATGCAAATAGCTGTTGTATCCAACTAACACCGCAGCGGCACCAACGAAACTATGTAAAATAGCCACCAATTCTGGCATCTCAGTCATTTCAACTTTTTTAGCGTAATAGATGCCGATACATGCACCAATAACCATAGCGACAACAATCCAAGTAACTGCATTCGTTGATGGGCTAAAGATCGTAGCTAGTAACGCGATAGTCATTCCGGCAATACCGTAATAGTTACCTGCACGCGCTGAATCTTGCTTGGACAAACCAGCCAAGCTCAAAATGAAAAACAACGCTGCTACAACGTAAGCAGCTTGAACTAATCCAACAGACATTTCCTTTCCCTTCCCTAATCTTTACGGAACATTTCGAGCATACGTTTGGTAACGGTAAATCCACCAAATATGTTAATACTGGCGATTAGCACTGCGATAAATGCAAGAAAACTAACCAAGCCATCCCCTTGCCCGATTTGAAGTAATGCACCAACGATGATGATCCCTGAAATTGCATTTGTTACTGACATAAGTGGCGTATGCAGTGCATGGGTAACGTTCCACACAACGTAGTAACCTACAACGCATGCCAAAACAAATACTGTAAAATGAGCTAGAAATGCTGCAGGAGCAACAGACGCTACCCAAGCAAAAACGGCAACGCCAGCAACCATGAAACCTATTTTCTTTTTAGGCGACATGGGTTTTGCTTCTTCATGCTGGATTGGTTCAACCTGTTGAGGTTTTGTTGTTTGTGCAGAAACTTGAATCGGTGGTGCTGGCCATGTGATCTCACCATCCTTAACTACGGTGACACCTCTTAACACAACATCTTCAAAGTCGATATCAATAGAGCCGTCTTTGTTTTTGCAAAGTAGCTTTAATAGGTTAACAATATTGGTCGCATACAGCTGAGAGGATTGAGTCGGTAATCTAGCAACCATGTCGGTATAACCGACAATTTTTACACCGTTTGGAGTGGTAATTACTTTGTCTGCTTCTGTATAGGCGCAGTTACCTCCATTCGCAGCAGCCAAATCAACGATAACGCTACCTGGCTTCATGCTATCAACCATTTCTTTGCTGATAAGCTTTGGCGCAGGCCTTCCAGGAATTAGTGCTGTTGTAATGATGATGTCGACATCTTTCGCTTGAGCGGCGTATAACTCTTCAGCTTTTTTGTTAAATTCATCGGACATTTCTTTGGCATAGCCGTCACCAGCACCCGAATCTTCCAAAAAGTCGACTTCCAAGAATTCCGCACCCATGGACTCTACTTGCTCTTTAACTTCGGGGCGAACATCGAATGCTCTAACTATCGCACCTAGACTTCCAGCAGCACCGATAGCCGCTAGGCCCGCCACACCAGCACCAGCGACCAAAACTTTTGCCGGAGGTACCTTACCTGCGGCCGTTATCTGACCGGTAAAGAAGCGACCAAACTCATGAGCAGCTTCGACTACAGCACGATAACCTGCGATATTAGCCATGGAAGACAATGCATCTAAAGCTTGAGCTCTTGAGATACGAGGTACCGAATCCATAGCCATTACATTGATCTTTCTGCTGGAAAGCTTGTCCATCAACTCTTCACGTTGGGCCGGCCAAATAAAACTTATTAAACTCGCCCCTTCTTTTATTAATTCGACCTCATTTAGGTCTTTGCCATCCTCACATGTTGGCGCATTAACTTTCAAAATTATATCAGATTCCCAAGCTTGTTGAGCTGACACAATTTTCGCACCTGCTTTTTCATACGCTTCGTCGTCAAAACTTGCTAGAACACCCGCTTGAGTTTCAATCACAACATCAAAGCCTAATTTTAGTAGTTGCTCTACCGATTTGGGCGAGGCAGCCACCCGAGTTTCTCCAGAAATTACTTCTTTAGGCACACCAATTTGCATAGCCATTCCTTAACCATTAGTACAAATGTGTAATTGTTTTATCTAACGTTTTTAAATAGTTCAAGACTTTTTAAACGAAAAATACAAATAACAAAATAATGCAACAAAAACCTGTACAACAAAGTGCATTTGAGGTACAAAATTCTATTGGATTTAGGAATTTGAATTGAAATCTTCACTGAACTGACAGAAATGTCATATAGAGCCAAAAGGCTCTATCACTAATGTGTACAAAAGAGTATTGTGGTTAGAAGTTAAAAGAGGAACTAGGCAAAAATATCGTCTCCCATTTGGTCTATAAACATTTGAGCCTTTTTAAGCATAAACTCGTTGGCATCACTCTCAGTAGCAAGTACATCAGAACGAATAAATCTATGAGTCTTTGTATCCTCACCTATTTTTTTTGTAATCCTCCCCGCAATTCGATACTGCCCTCCCTCTTCCATCGCCTCTTGATAGATAAAGTAACCTTTGTACTCAATAGGTTCGGCTTCTACTGCTGAAGCGGGTTCTGACGTTTTTGAGCCAAATAGGCGAGAAAATAACCCCACGCGTAACTCCTTTTTAATTTTTTGGTTTTAATAACGGCTTCTCGAACCATTCTAATTCAGATTCATCATCGAGACGAGGGTGAGTGAATACTATAGGGATATCAGTATCTCTATCCTTCCTTTGATCATTCAAAATCATTGGTAACGCTGAATCAACCGCGTCTTGTGCTGCGACCTTCAATACGACCAACCGATCCTCAGGAAGCGCTGACAGAAAATCGATATCGTGACGAATATAAACAGGTTTTAGCTGCACTAAAGCCAAGCAAGCTAAATCCGCTATCTGCTCGTGATCCAGGTTAGCCGTAAACTTCTCTTGAGCTAGAACTTGGCCTACCAAAGTTTCCATATAATTGTGCACGTCGAAGCTTATTTGCATAAATTATGCTCCCTTCCATAGGTAACTCTTACTATTACATCTAATTATAGCCTTCGCTGAAATCTTTGCCGATTCCGCTAAATAACTCAAATTTTTACTCTTAAAAGGTTAAAAACGTAAACGCTGAGATCGGAATTATGACTCGTAATTCTCAAATAATTTATTGATATATACTTGGAAATTTATCAATTAGCATTATGCTTAAAGTTGGATATGAATTTTAGATAAATGTGAAAACCAAAAGGTCTATAGGCTCTATCTAATGTTTAAAAAGTTAAAAGCGTCTACTTGGTTCCACTTTTTAATGCCAGTATGTTTTTTAATCCCACTTTTAGTGGGTTTAGGTTATGGGTCTGCCTATGTTAAGCCTAGCCATGATTTTTTCATGAAGCTACCTTATGTACTGCTAGTTTGTGTTGTAGTTTTAGCTCATACATTTAAAAGAAGCCGTGTTGCTATGCTGTCTTTTACGTTGCTTATTGGCTATTGGATTATCCAACAGTTTCAACCTACTCCTGAAAACCTGTCAACGAACATTGAGTTTTCTCTTGTGGCACTGATAATGCCCGCTACCATATTTTCCATCTATCTATTTAAAGACACTGATCTACTAAATAAATCATTCTTCGTTTATGCCGTTACAATTGTATTCACGCTTTATTGGGGCTACCTGTTGCTAAAGCACTTAAAAGCAAACCCTATAAGTACAGTCGACAATGTTATTTTTTATACCCTACCAAACATTTCGAACATACCAATAATACTCATCGGCTATATGTCGCTTTGCCTTGTGGGCTCGACGACTATGTTATTCAAGTATAAGCGGCCAATTGATGTGAGTGTATACACAGCCTTGTTGTTTGTTAGCAGCGCACTGTTTTTTATTACTACCCCATACGTGCCTTGCATTCTATTTACAACCTTAGGCGCGCTACTTTTAGTCTACCTAATTTCTGCTAGTCAAAAGCTAGCCTTCAATGATCCATTGACTGGTATACCCGCAAGAAATGCAATGGAGAGCGACTTAAGAAACTTAGGTCGTAGATACTCAATCGCCATGCTAGATATCGACCATTTCAAAAATGTAAATGATGAATTCGGGCATGTTATCGGTGATGACGTTTTAAAACTGATTGCGAAAAAATTGGAGCAGCTTTCTGGGCAAGGAAAAGTATATCGATATGGCGGAGAGGAGTTTGCGATTATTTTTAAAGGCCAACGAGCAGCTGACGCGCAGGACTATCTAGAATTTCTAAGAGCTGCTATTGAGCACTATGAAATGTACACTCGCTTAAATAACAGTCATGTGAGTGACAGCGCACTAGCAAATGAAGTTGACTCAGAAAAAGTGAAAGTAACGATTAGTATTGGTCTATCTGACAACCAAAAACTATCAACCCCAGCGGAAGTCATTGAAGCAGCCGATAATGCACTCTATGAAGCTAAAGATAAGGGTCGAAACCGTATTATCTCACGCTAGATTCTTCTACGTTTTCTGGGTAAAGCTCAAATTCTGCAAGTACGAAACAGTTCCTACCTTCATTCTTAGCACGATACAGAGCCCGGTCAGCCATTCGATACAAGTCGTCGATGTTCTCCTTACCTGTAGGTATCAAACTCAACACACCTTGTGACACCGTCACGAAACCAGCACTATTATTAAATTCATGAGGGTAGCTAAGCTTGGCTAAACCTTCCTTGATACGATTAGCATGTTCCAGAGCCTTTTCTTCGCTCGTATTACTCAATAAAACGACGAACTCTTCACCACCGTATCTACCTACATAGTCTCCACTACGAGTAAATAGTTCATTTGTCATTTTGGCCAACTCTATTAGACACCTATCTCCTTCGATGTGGCCATAGTTGTCGTTGAATGGTTTAAAGTTGTCTACATCCAGTAATATAAGAGACAAAGGCGAGCCGTTACGTCCGTGCAATGCAACGAGATCTTGTAGAGAATTATCGATAAAACGGCGATTAAATAGCTTTGTTAAACCATCTTCATTCACCTGTCGTTGCAGTGCGATGTTTAATTCGGATAGTTTTGCTGATGTCCTTTTTAACTCTCGGCGCATGAAAGCAATTCTCTGCATCGCAACCAGCTTAGAATTTAGAACGAGCTTATCGACAGGCTTGGTTAAATAGTCATCCCCACCAGCTTCTATTGCTTTGGCAATCATATGGGGCTCTTCATGACCACTTAGAAAAATAATCGGTATCCAATCTGGAAACTTTTCCCTGATAGACTGAGATACTTCGAAACCATCCATTTCAGGCATGGAAACATCGAGTAACACAAGCTCTGGCTCAAATTCTGGATAAATTTGCAGGGCTTCAATTCCACTAGCGGCTGTTTCTACGATGTGTCCTAGTTGCTTGAGCCGAATAGCTAGCTGCATTCTATCAAGCTGGACGTCATCGACGAGTAGAATTCGCATTGATGAGCCTGTATTGATCATATTTCCCTCAGTCACGACACCTATTTATTAAACATATAGCATATAGTTACCCGGAACGCATTGAATATTTGGGCCATTAATATTGACATTCTACTATATGTTTTTAGCATGGCGTTATTTGTAATATGGAAAACTAATATGTCTGAGACAGTAAACAACGAAAATAATAAAGTGGATCTTGAGAGTGTCTCACCAGAGCTCCGTCACTTAATCGAGTTTGAAGAAGTTCCCGAAGAAATGCACTTAATGGTAGCGTCAATTCACGAGGCTTCTGAAAGTGTAGTGAGAGGAGAATGGGATGCCTTACCAAACAGTGCTCAGAATATCCTAGACAACTTCGAACAGTTCCATGCCCTTATCACAATCAGTCAAGCTTTTGCGAGTGTGAATACAATCGGCGAGTTTGACTCTATGGACATGCCTAGCCACCTCGACGAGAGTCAACAGGAAAGCTATAAGGCAGATATTCTGGACCAAGTTCTAAAGAACTGTATTAAAGATATGGTCAAGCAGCTGAAAAAAGCGCGCAGAGATGCAATATTGAAGCGTGATTTTCTCGAAACATTCAAAAAATAATAAATTAACTCTACCTGATACGACAGAGGTTTTTAACTAATAACTAATGGGTGAGCGCAATATCTTTTTGAGTGAGGCTCACTCCTTTTATTTGTGCATAAACCAATTGCCCTTCGTGCAAGTTTAAGTCCTCACAGGCCCAACGAGTTACAGATGCCCATAAATTGCATTCATCACTTAATCTTAGTTGAACTAATACGTTAAAATTCGAACTGTTGTTGGTTGGCATTCGCTGAATCGTCGCAATTTCCACCTCAAGTATGTTTCGAATAGAAGTCATTTCATGCTTGTTCAATGTAATCGACACATCATTCGCTCTTATCTGCAGCCGAGCCATAGACTTTATTTCGCAGTCTATTTTTTGTATCCATAAGGAGTGCGCGTTGGTTAATTGTACTTTGCTCAGCCCATATGCCTGATTGTGTTCAACAACTTGCCCCTCAAATAAACTACTCTGTTCATCACTATTAAGCCAAGGCTGCATCTCTTTCGATGCCCAAACCTTCTGTATTGGACCTGAAACTGCAACGCGTCCGCAATCAACAATGACTAAATGGTCCGCTAGTCGAATTATTTCGTGCAAGCTATGAGACACATATAAAATTGGAATTTTCACTTCCACCGCTAAGGCTTCGAGAAATGGCATTACTTCTCTTTTTCTTGGGAGATCTAATGAAGCTAGCGGTTCATCCATCAACAGAATGTCTGGCTTGGAAAGCAAAGCTCGCCCAATAGCCACCCGTTGCTTTTCTCCGCCAGATAGCTCGGAGGGGAATCGGCCTAATAAATTCTCTAGCGAGAGCATATCAAGAACTCTATCAAAGTACTTTTCATCAAATTTATCGACACCATAAAGCAGATTACCTTTCACTCTATAGTGTGGAAATAAGCGTGAGTCTTGAAACACATACCCGACATTGCGTCTATGTACAGGCTGATTAAGTTTTTTTTCTGAATCAAATAGAACATGTGTACCAACAGAAATACGACCGAATTCAGGTTTAGATAAGCCAGCAACTGCGTTAATTAATGAAGTTTTACCAGCGCCAGAACGACCAAAGATAGCCGTTATTCCCGTTTTCGGTAAATCCAAGTCAATATCAAACGAAGTAGTACCCAACATCTGTTGGTACTGAATCTTTAACGAGCTCATTTCTTCACCCCTAATCGACGCTGAGTACGCTTAGCAAACCAGTCAGAGGTAATCAAAGACACGAGAGCGATAACTATCGAAATAACACAAAGCCTTGCAGCCTGACCTTCATCCCCAGGAGTTTGTATAAATGAATACATTGCAAGCGGAATTGTCTGAGTTTCTCCCGGAATGTTCGATACAAATGTCATTGTCGCTCCAAACTCTCCTAAACTTCGAGCAAACGCTAGCATGGTTCCAGTTATTATCCCAGGCAGGATTAATGGGAGTGTTATAGTGAAAAATACACGTAACGAGGATGCGCCTAACGTTGCGGCGGCTTGCTCTAGTTTTTTGTCGACGTTATCAATACTTAAACGTATAGAACGAACCATCAGAGGCAAAGCGACGATAGAGGAAGCAAGCACTGCCCCCTTCCAATTAAAACTGAATACAAGACCAAGATGTTCAAGCAACCACTCACCGATAACGCCTTTTCTTCCCATCGTAATCAGCAAAACATAGCCAACAACAACTGGAGGTAAAACTAACGGTAAATGTATAGCGCTATCTATCAGCCCTTTTCCAACAAACTGTTTTCTAGAAAGCAACCAGCCCAAAGCAATTCCAAATGGAATCAACCAAATGACCGTGTAACTTGCGACCTTTAAGCTAAGGACTATAGCCTGATATTCGTATTCAGTAATTAACATGATTATTTTGGTTGACTAAATCCATATTGCTTTAAGATTTCTGTCGCCTGACTACTCTTCAAGTAGCTAACGAAATTAGAAACGACTTTATCTTGGTTCATTTGAACGAGCGGATAAATGATCGGTGTATGTAATTTTGCTTGGAATTCCGTCGCGATTTTCACTTTTTTCGACATCAAAGCATCTGTTTTGTAGACGATACCTAGTGGAGCTTCACCCAATTCAACTAACGCTAATGCAGCGCGGACATTCGCTGCCGGTGCCAAACGAGACTTCACCGTCTCCCAAACACCGAGTGACTCTAGGGTTTGTTTTGCATAGATACCAGCCGGAACTGAGTTTGTATCACCAACCGATAAGCGCTGTCCTTTAAGCTCATTCGCCCAACTAACTTTATTCGTTACGTTAAGTTTAACACTGGAATCACTTGGTTCTATTAACACCAAGCTATTTGCGGCAAACATAGAAATATCAGATCTCTTAATCACGTCTTTCTCTGCCAAATAACTTACCCACTTCTTGTCAGCAGAAATGAAGATATCTGCCGGCGCCCCATTTTCGATTTGTCTTGCTAGTGACGAAGACGCTGCAAAAACAGGTACAATTTTTACGTTATGATCATGATTGTAGGCGTTAATTATGGAGTTCACCGCATCTGTCATTGAAGATGCTGCGTAAATATTGATCGTACTAGAGGCGTTTGCCAAAAACGGCAGGCAAAGTGAAAACAGAAAACAAATCAGTTTTTTCATATATTACTCTTACTAATTCTTAAACAGTGTTGGCCACAACGAAGTTAAGTCGAGATGCTCTTCTATTGCATCAGCGATTCTATCGATACTATTTTGTTGTATTTGCTCGTGGGATTGAATGCGAATGTCTTTCGCACCAGCCCACTCACATATCAGACTCAATGTTTCTGGTGTGTCGAGTATTCCATGAAGGTAAGTGCCTAACACTTGTTTGCACTCACTTAACGCCCCCTCTGGCATACCGTCACTAAAACAAATTGGCTGATATTCTTCCACCCTAGTTTTACCTAGATGAATTTCATATCCGTTGACATCCACGATTTGGTCTAGTAACTGTAGTTTTCCATTTCGGTTACGTAGTTCTTTTTGAGGTGTGAACTCAGTGTAGGTATTCAAAAGCTTTAATCCTTGACACTGCGCAGGTTTTCCTTCAAATCCTTGGCTATCGCTGATTGTTTGGCCGAGCATTTGGTAACCACCACAAATGCCAAGAACTTTGCCGCCATAACGGAGGTGACGATAAATATCGACATCCCAACTTTGAGCGAGGAGATAATCCAAGTCTGAAAGCACGGACTTACTACCCGGCAAAATAATCAAGTCAGCACCTGAGAGCGGTTCTCCCTCTCCTACGAATTTAAGTTCGATATCCGGACAAGAACGAAGTGTGTCAAAATCAGTATGATTACTAATTCTTGGTAAAACAGGCACAACCACTTTTAGCTTAGTGTTTTCAGACTTAGCCTGATCAGTACAAATCGCATCTTCTGATTCTAAATTAAAATTGGGCAAGTAAGGTAAGACACCTAGTACTGGCTTACCTGTCTTTTTAGACAACCAATCTAATCCAGGCTTGAGTAGTTCTACATTGCCGCGAAACTTATTAATGACGAAGCCAACGACTCTATCCTGCTCGCTTTCACTTAATAGCGCTAAGGTACCGTATAGATGGGCGAAGACACCACCTTTATCAATATCAGCCACTATGATAACTGGCACATTAGCTTCTTCAGCAAACCCCATATTGGCGATATCATTCTCGCGTAAATTTATTTCAGCTGGACTACCTGCACCTTCAATGAGTATTGAGTCAAACTGGGCTTCGAGTTTACGAAAAGAGTCTAATACAATCGGTAAAGAAAGTGACTTGTAACTTTGATAGCCAATGGCATCAATATCACCATACACTTTGCCCTGGAAAATAACCTGTGCGCTAGTATCCGTAGATGGCTTTAACAGCACTGGATTCATATGTACAGTTGGCTCAACATGGCATGCTTTAGCTTGAACGGCTTGAGCTCGACCAATCTCTCCACCATCAGCGGTAACAGCACTATTCAGCGCCATATTTTGAGGTTTGAACGGGCTTACACACATACCTCTTCTAGCCAACACTCTGCATAATCCCGTTACTACCGCACTTTTGCCGGCATCTGACGTGGTGCCCTGCACCATTAATGCTTCAATCGTATCTTTCAATTTATATTGCCCACTGGTTCAACTTCCATCAAATTTGTTTTCTGTGAACCTATCACAAACGTCCGGCCTATTTTTTGCAGGTTTTTGTTTTTAAGTCAATATTTTGTCTCACATGACATGGAGTCACGATGTTTAATAAAGCGAAAGCTATAGCTAGCGCCCTTATTAGCTCCGCCTGCTTTCTCCCTTTTGCAGCCAATGCGAACAATTTCAGCTACAACTACTTAGAGGTATTCACGTCAATTAGCCCAGACGCTTCAGGGGTAGAGTTTAGTAATCAAATTATGGATAACGCTCACATCATTGCAAGAGCCAGCTCTCGTTTCGAGCAAGACCACGATTTGGCCGGTGGCTTCGGCTTCAATGGTCCACTTAACCAATTCGCCGATATCTATGGTCAACTTCTCATACACCAAATAAAAGACACCGAACAAGAAGGTGGAGACAGTCATGTTGAAGGCGAAATGAATGTGGGCGTCCGAGTCTGGTTTAGCGATCAATTTGAGGCAACTGGACGAGTTGGTCGGCTAGACGATAAGTCGGTATTTTATGGAGGCGTGCGTTTCCATTCTACGGATCAGCTTTCTATCTCTGCAGAGTCAAGAAATAACGGGATTTATGGACCTCAATTAACAATGTCTGTCCGATTCCAGTTTTAACTTACTATACCCAAGCAATAACGCTTGGGTATATTTTCACAGAATATTAGGTACTAGTTTCTTAGTTTAAGTTTGCGCGGTATCAGTTCAACTTTCGGTTCAGTATTGTTTCTTTTTTGCGCAGAGTTAAGCGCCAAGACCAACGCTTTACTTGATATAACATCGAATTGCTGAGGAAGGGAATTTACCTTAAAAGGTAGAAAATCAAGTAAACGGTTATCACCAAACGTCGCGAGTCTAAGATTTCGTGTTAGGTGCGGCTTTTCAACCAATACATCTAACACACCTTCAAGCAAAGTGTAAGACGTCGTGATGACGGCATCTGGCAATTTATCGCTGTAAACCCAACCTTCAAAAACCTTTTTGCCATCTTCAGCACTAAAGTTGTCGCCATAACTTAAGACGTTTTTTAAAGATAACTTCTTAGTTGCCGCAATAAACCCACTCTCCCGCTCTCTTGAGATATTCAAAGTCGGCAATGCACCAATTAAACCAATAGACTTGACGTTTTCATCGCAAACCGAACTGGCGAGTTCATAAGCCCCGCCAAAATCCTCACTAATTACACACGAAAAATGTTCATCGTCTAGCGGGCGGTCAATTGCTATAACAGGGGTTCCCGATGACTGAACTTTTAGGTAGAAGTCTGTTGCATCTTTAATAGAGCTCGCGACAAACAAAGCGTCTATGCTTCGACTTAACAATGCGTCCACCAATTTTTTTTCGGTTTCTGGGTCATCATCAGTACAACCAATCAGTATTTGGTAACCTTCTGCTCGTGATTTTTTTTCTAGAAACTTAGACAAGCGTGCATAACTCATGTTTTCTAAATCGGGGATTATTAACCCAAACGAGTGACTTACTCCCCCACGTAATGACGTTGCAACATGATTTGGACGATAGTTATTTGACTGAACAACATCCATGACCTTCTTTTGAGTCTTTTCACTAATTCTATATTGCTTAGCTTTACCGTTAACCACATAGCTGGCCGTTGTTTTCGATACACCGGCTAACTTCGCTATCTCATCTAGTGTCATATAAGTACTCTTAAATTGTGGCTTAGATCAAAAATAATCAACATTATTACTTGGAACGGTTGCATTATATACTGAAACGATTCAGCATAACAGCTGAATGGATTCAGCAAAGCAAATTATGTTAGGTAGTACGCATTTATAGTAATCGTAACTCACCTATTAAATGGCTTTGCTAAATTTTTTTATTTTTTTGCTGAACCGTTTCAGCTCATATGTGAGGCTCGTTATGCTGCAACTCAATAAAACTGATATTTCTCTACAAAGACAGAGCGATAACGCACAATCGGCTATTCATTCTCTTGCCGCCGATCTGTCCAGCAAGAAATATGTCGATGAGAAATACGTCAATGGAATGTTAGCTCGAGAGAAACAAAACACAACATACCTCGGAAACGGTATCGCAATACCTCATGGTACAACTGATACTCGTGATCTAGTTAAACAAACTGGTTTAGTCGTACACCACTATCCCAACGGTGTCGATTGGGGTGAAGGAAACATCGCGTATCTCGCTATTGGCATTGCAGCAAAATCCGATGAGCACCTAGAAATTTTAAAGCAGTTAACTAAAGTCCTATCGCAAGACGGCACCCAAGATGCGTTAAAAAATGCAGCTACTGCAGATGAAATCATCGCTATCGTTAGCGGCAATGCACAAATTAATTGTGAGTTAAACGAAAGCTTGATTCTGACTGACTTTCCCGCAACAGATTTATTGCAACTTTCAGCTGTTGGGGCAGGACTACTCAAGAATGCAGAATTTGTCGACAATCAATTTGTCGCAGAGGTGATTTCCAAGACACCAACCAATTTAGGTAACGGCTTATGGTTGGTTAATTCAGGCTTAGGGGTCAACAGAACAGCGCTGTCCATCGTTACACCGTCACACGAAGCGTCCTTTGATAATAAGCCCGTATCTGCTTTGATTACCATCGCTGCCAATAATTTTTCTCATAAAAATCAACTAGAAGTTCTAACAAAATTAATCTCAGAACAACAGCAGCACAAGATAACATCTGGTTCGAAACAAGAAATTTTAAACCTCTTTGCTCAAGAAAACACTGATAGCACCATTGCTGAAGATGGCCTGTCCGCAACGTACAAAATTAAAAATGCTCATGGGCTCCATGCTCGACCTGGCGCCATGTTGGTAGCTGAAGCTAAGAAATTTGAATCTAGTATACAAGTCGAAAATTTAGATATTTCTAGTAAGCCAGTTAATGCCAAAAGCTTGATGAAGGTAATTGCGCTGGGTGTCAAGCATGGACACAGTCTTAAGTTTACTGCACAAGGTAATGACGCAACTCAAGCACTCGAATCCATCGGGGTCGCTATAGAGTCCGGTTTAGGTGAGAAGTAAGGAGTTTCTATGACTAACAAAGTAGTAACCATCACCCTAAACCCAGCACTTGATTTAACAGGAAGCTTGGAGTCACTAAATGTTGGCAACGTTAGCCTTGTAAGCAACTCTTCGTTACATGCTGCCGGTAAAGGAGTCAATGTTGCACAAGTCTTGCGCGACCTTGGCGCAGAGGTCACCGTGACTGGTTTTTTGGGGCGAGACAACCAAGAAATGTTTTGTCAGCTTTTTGATTCTATCGGTGTTACCGATAAGTTTGTGCGTGTTCAAGGCGCGACCCGTATCAATGTAAAACTGGTAGAGAACTCAGGCTCAGTGAGTGATATTAACTTCCCGGGCGTAAAAGTCTCAACTCAAGAGATTGAGAAGTTTGAAAAGCAGCTTTTCGAACTTGCCGACACACATGAATACTTCGTACTGGCTGGCAGCTTACCCCAAGGTATATCAGTACAAATGTGTGCTTCTTGGATAGAAAAGCTAAATAAACTTGGTAAGAAAGTCCTGTTTGATAGCAGCAGAGAAGCACTAAGTGCTGGTATAAAAGCATGCCCTTGGTTGATCAAGCCGAACGATGATGAGCTGTCGTACTTAGTTAACGAACCACTCACCTCTCTATCTATGATTCAACAAGCAGCAATCAAGGTGTCAGAGGGAGTAGATAATACCGTAGTGTCTTTGGGTTCCGAAGGCGTCATGTGGTATTGCAATGGCGAATGGACTAAAGCGTCTCCCCCAACAATGAAGGTAGTTAGCACAGTCGGCGCTGGTGACACATTGGTCGCCGGTCTGTGTTGGGGTCATATGCAGAGTATGGATAAGAACCAAATCCTCTCATTCGCAACTGCTTTGTCGGCACTTGCAGTCGAACAAATCGGTGTTGGCATCCAAGACATCAACACCGTTACACAGCTACAAGAAAAAATAACAGTTACCTCTCTCAACCTAACGAAGAGATAGAAGGATAAAGGTTAATATTATGAACATCACTATTATTACCGCTTGCCCTAGTGGAACAGCTACCAGCATACTTGCCGCTGGTGTACTGGAAAAAGCAGCGAAAAAGCTTGGTTGGAATACTGCAATCGAGTGCCAATCTTCAGTCACCGATGCAGCTGTACTAACAGCCGAACAAATCAATCAGTGCGACGCGGTAATCATTGCGTCCAACACACCTATTGATGATTCACGATTTGTCGGAAAAAAAGTTTACAGAACGTCTATTTCCGAATGCTTAACCTCTCCAGAGAGCTTTCTACAAAGCGCTGTCACACAAGCTGAAGTATTGACTGAAGCCTCTTTAATCGAACCAAAACATGACAATACCAAAAAACGGATTGTAGCTATTACCGCCTGCCCAACAGGTGTTGCTCATACATTTATGGCTGCGGAAGCACTTGAAGACGAAGCAATACGTCAAGGTTACGAGATTAAAGTAGAAACTCGCGGTTCCGTAGGTGCTAAGAATCAACTAACCGCAGAAGAGATTGAAAAAGCTGACTTGGTTATCATTGCCGCAGATATCGAAGTACCGTTAGATCGCTTTAACGGCAAGTTAATGTATAGAACTAAAACCGGGCCAGCATTAAAGAAAACCAAACAGGAAATCGAACGTGCATTTGATGAAGCCCATACTTACCAGCACTCAGGAAACACCTCTACACCGGCGAAAGAAGAGAAAAAAGGTGTCTATTCACACCTTATGACAGGTGTATCGCACATGCTTCCAGTGGTTGTCGCTGGTGGCTTAATCATTGCGCTTTCTTTTGTATTTGGCATTAAAGCTTTTGAAGAAAAAGGGACTCTTGCTGCAGCACTCATGACCATTGGTGGCGGTTCTGCATTCAAGTTGATGATTCCCGTATTAGCTGGGTATATCGCCTATTCTATTGCGGACCGACCAGGTCTTGCTCCCGGTTTAGTTGGCGGTTTACTTGCTAGCTCTACCGGAGCAGGTTTCCTAGGTGGTATCGTTGCGGGTTTCATCGCAGGCTATGCTGCCAAATTCATCGCGGAAAAAGTCAAACTTCCACAGTCAATGGAAGCTCTAAAACCTATACTAATCATCCCATTTATCGCCACATTGTTTACCGGTCTTGTGATGATTTATGTAGTCGGCGGCCCTGTATCTCACCTTATGGAGTCAATGACAACATTCCTTAACAATATGGGTTCAGCAAACGCGGTACTTCTTGGCATTATTCTAGGTGCAATGATGTGTTTCGATTTAGGCGGCCCTATAAACAAAGCTGCTTATACATTTGGGGTTGGCCTACTTGCATCTCACACATATATGCCAATGGCTGCTATCATGGCCGCTGGTATGGTCCCGCCATTGGCTATGGGTCTAGCGACAATTATTGCTAAAAACAAATTCGATAAAAGTGAACGTGAAGCTGGTAAAGCTGCATTTGTATTAGGCCTGTGTTTTATCACCGAAGGTTCCATTCCATTTGCTGCCAAAGACCCTGCTCGTGTGATTCCATGTAATATGATTGGTGGCGCTGTCACCGGTGCACTGTCAATGCTATTTGGCGCGCAGTTGATGGCTCCACATGGCGGTTTGTTTGTACTACTCATTCCTAACGCGGTTACACCTGTATTTTTATACCTTGTAGCAATTGCTGCTGGTACGGCAGTAACGGGTATTAGCTATGCTTTTTTAAAAAAACGTTCTGAAGCAACACCTGAACAAGTTGCTTTAAGCAGCTAAATTAGGCCTTTTAACTTGGTCTATTTTTGAGCGCCAATCCTCTTCTTGGCGCTCTTTTTGTTCCAGATCAAACCTACACTTTATTCGTCAAATTTCGACTTTCGTCGCCTAACAAAACCCTCCAATTATGACTAAGCTACTTCTAGCTTGATCAATCAAAACAGCCGTTTTATTAATTCTATGCTTTGCTTGCTACATTTTGGTGCTTCGAAAGCAACTATGCACCAATTTGATCAAAGCTAAAGTTTTATCCATTTGATTTATAAGCAATATTTGGATTGGTTTTTGTGGCGCAATTCTTGATGTAAACATATGAACCACTTCTTAATTACACGATTTGAGGGAGTATACGAATGCATGACACACTAACTATCGTTTTGGCTGGCGGTGTAGGTTCAAGGCTTAGTCCACTCACTGACGATAGAGCTAAACCGTCGGTTCCATTTGGTGGAAAATATAGAATCATAGATTTCACACTCACCAACTGCCTTCATTCAGGTCTACGACGAATCCTTGTTCTAACCCAGTACAAATCTCACTCTCTCCACAAACATATCCGCAATGGTTGGTCGGTTTTCAACCCAGAACTTGGCGAATACGTCACTGCTGTACCACCTCAAATGCGAAGAGGTGGCAATTGGTATCAAGGAACAGCGGATGCGATTTATCAAAACATGTGGCTACTATCTAGAAGTGACGCGAAGCATGTAATTGTACTATCTGGCGATCATATATATCGCATGGATTATGCGGCAATGCTTGAACAGCATAAGAGGACTGACGCTTCTCTTACGGTTGCCTGTATGGATGTTGCAAAAGCAGACGCCAATCAATTTGGCATCATGGCGATGGATAGTACTGGAATGGTTGACGCTTTTGTCGAAAAGCCAATTGAACCGCCGACAATGCCTAATCAACCCAACCGCTGTTTAGCGTCGATGGGTATCTATATTTTCAAAATGGAAGCACTGATAGAGGCACTATCGAAAGACGCTGATTGTTGCGCTTCAGAACACGACTTTGGTAAAGACATTATTCCCAAGCTTATCGATGACAGAAGTGTTTATGCGTATAGTTTTTGTAGCGATATAGGTCGAGTAGCCAAAGATTGTTATTGGAGAGATGTAGGTACTATCGACTCATACTACCAAGCGAATATGGATCTTTTGGAGCCAGTTCCACCCATGAACTTGTATCAATCAAATTGGCCAATAAGAACTTATGAACCCCAGTATCCACCAGCTAGAACCGTGTCTTCTCCAACGGGAAACGAAGGGATTTTTATCAACTCAATAATATCTAATGGTGTAGTCAACTCTGGCGGCTCGGTTCAAAGCTCAGTCGTGTCACCCAATGTGAGGATTTGCGACAAAGCGACGGTATCTAACAGTATCATTTTCGACGACGTTCACGTCGGTGAAGGATGCGAACTGAATAATTGCATTGTCGACAAGCATGTGACAATCCCGCCGAATACACAAATTGGTATAAACCCTAATGACGACGCAAAACGATTCCATATTTCACCTAAAGGAGTTGTTGTCGTGCCTGAAGGCTACCAATTTGAATCTTAAACTCTTAGGGTTTATTAAATTTAGAAAAGGATAATGGAGTTTGTACTCCATTATCCTTGGATGAATAGTTGCTTAGTTCTCTAGCTCAGTTATCTTGACGCTGCTGGCGTTTGCTCAAAATGTCTTTTGTATTCTCTACTAAATTGCGAAGCACTGTTATACCCAACTAGACGTGCGGCATCGCCAACTCTTTTACCTTCAAGTTGTATCAGTTCTTTTGCTTTGTTGAGGCGCACTTTTTTAATATATTGCAATGGTGACTCTAATGTAACGCTTCTAAAAGCTTGATGAAAAGCCGAAATACTCATATTGGCCTCATTTGCCAATTCTTGTACTGTAAGTAAGCCATGATAGTTTTCATGCACTATATTCAGTGCTTTAGCTATTCGGGCATATTGACTTTCCATGCCTGCCAAACTAAATAAAACATGACCTTTTTCACTAGTGAGAACTCTATAAATTAGCTCTTCATAAATGAGTGGACCCAGTATTTTAGCTTCGGTGCCATCACACAAAGCTGTCATTAACCGAAGGCAAGTGTTTAACATCATGTCATCCATTGGCACAGAATCTAAACACGTCGAGTCTTTTTTCGTCTCCATCGGAAGGTCCGAGTTATCTTGAACAAGCGTATTCACCATCCGCTGTAAGGTGGATTGATCTATTGAAATAGAAACGCCCAAGATTGGCTTATCCTTTTGAGCAAATGCTTCACATTCTAACGGAAGAGGTACACCTACAACTAAATAGTCATTAGGACCATAAGACACACGGCTGTCACCAATATGGATATCTTTATTGCCCTGCCCTAATACAAGCACGCCAGATTGATAGGTAAAAGGTTGTCTTGGATTACCTTGACTACTACGAAAAAAGCACACATGAGGAATCGCTGTTTTACAAACACCCTCTAGGCTATGTAATCCTTGTTGATCCACATACTTCTGCATAATGTAACCAAGGCTAGACATAATAATCTCCAATATCGAAACTGCACTTTGTAGAAATAGGCAAAATTATTCGACTAATTCATCTTTTTAAAAGCCAATAACAGGACTAATATGCATATTACTAGCTGTTGTCATAGTCATCAACAACAATTCAAAAGGTAGCAAAATGCAATTTTCATATTCAAACCCAACTACTATTCACTTTGGCCAAGGCCAAATTGCAACAATCGCAGACTCTATAGAGAAAGATAACAAGGTCCTGTTTATATATGGCGGTGGCTCTATTAAAAAAAATGGCGTGTACGACCAAGTAGTCTCGGCACTAGAAGGTTACGAGTGGTTTGAATTCTCGGGTGTAGAACCAAACCCAACCAAGGAAACGCTAGACAAAGCAGTCAAAATTGCCAAAGAAAATAAAGTCGATTTTATTCTAGCTGTCGGCGGTGGTTCGGTCATTGATGGCTCAAAATATGTTGCTGCTGCAAGTCTATATGAAGGTGAAGGTTGGGACATTTTGACTGGCGATTACATTCCAACGAATGCTTTACCTATAGGTGCAATATTAACGCTTCCTGCAACCGGTTCGGAATCTAATAAAGGTGCAGTTATCACTAAAGCTGAAACACAAGACAAACTGGCATTTATGTCGCCATATGTACAACCAACATTTGCTGTTTTAGACCCTGATACAATGAAAACTTTACCAGAAAGGCAACTTTTGAACGGTATAGTCGATGCGTGGGTTCACGTATGTGAGCAATACATTACCTCTCCTGCTGGCGCATTTGTTCAAGATGGTTATGCCGAAGCTCTACTTAAAAGCCTAAAGAACTTAGGTGACAACTACGCAAACCGTGACGACGATCAGTGGCGTGCAAACCTAATGTGGACAGCAAACCAAGCTCTTAACGGCCTTATCGGTGCTGGTGTTCAGCAAGACTGGGCAACACACATGATTGGCCATGAGCTAACCGCGTTATACGGTGTTGACCATGCTCGTTCACTCGCTATTATTCAACCATCGTTACTTCGAAACCAAATTGAGCACAAACGTGGCAAGCTTGAACAATTAGGCAGCAGCGTATTTGGCTTAACTCAGACAAATGACCTTGCAGAGAAAACAATAGATGCTATCGAAGCATTCTATCGCTCATTAGATGTCCCTACGCAACTTAGCGACTACGGAACGGATAAAGAAACAGCAATCGACACTATCATCGGCCAACTAGAGCAGCATAAGATGGTCGCCTTGGGTGAGAATCAATCAATCACGCTAGATGAAAGCCGTAAAATTCTCGAACATGCGATCTCGTAACCATTATTGAATATCCAATTAAAGGTTTATATCGTAATTACGACAAGTCTAGGTAAAATCAACCAAGCAGCGCCACATGCGCTGCTTCTTTTTTAAGCTGTTTATACTGTTTCTTGCATGGTTTAATATAAACGCAGTCAGTATGATTAAATTAGGAGAGCCTAGGAATATGATATGTGGTTAATTGTTTCGGCTTTATTTTTAGTACACGTAATATTCAACAATCAACTACCGAGATGGTTATACTTTGCAAGTCGATACTTACCAACAGTATTAATTGTTGGCTACTTATTAACATTCAGCTCCGGCTACCCTCAATACGTGTACATGATATCTTTGGGCTTGCTGCTTACATCATTAAGTGACTTTAGTAGTATGCAACCCACTAGCAAAAAAATACTGACAGACTCTGTGCTAGTGATATCTCACCTGGTGTGCTTTTTTGCATTTTTTCTTATGTTGCACAACGAGCCAACAGCATGGCTTTCAATTGTCATTATTTGCACAGCAGTAATAATTTACCTGCTTATCTTACCTAGCCTCGCCAATTATAAAGTATTCTTTGCTATCTACTTTGCTGTGATTTCCATGCTTATTTGGTCATCAGCAGAATATTGGCTAGATACTAGAAGCCTCCCCGCTATGTATGCATTGGTTAGTAGTATCTCCTTAATTCTTTACGGCACTTTTTTTAACATTACCAAGTTTAAACCGTCTTGGTGGCTTAGTAGCCAAACAATGACTATAACTTTCTTTGCCTTTCAGGCTTTGCTGGCTTTATCAGTTCAAACGTTATAGGGTCTTATACAAATTTTCTCGTATTTAAATTAACTTGCAGACTGAATAAGGTTCTTTAATGCAAAAGACAACTCGTAAAATGGCTCAGCATAAGCAGATTGCTCTTGTTGCGCATGACAACTGTAAGCCGGACTTACTGCGCTGGGTAGTAGAACACAAAGATAAGTTACAGGGTCACAACCTATTTGCGACTGGCACCACGGGTCATATGCTCAGCAAAGAGACTGGCTTAGAGATTACTAGCCTCATTAGTGGTCCAATGGGTGGCGACCAACAACTTGGCGCATTGATTTCTGAAGGCAAAATAGATTTACTCATCTTTTTCTGGGATCCACTCAATGCTGTACCACACGACCCAGATGTAAAAGCATTACTTAGAATTGCTAGTGTTTGGAACATTCCTGTTGCAACAAACCGCGCAAGCGCAAACTTCCTGATTGAATCACCAATGCTCGATAAAGAAGTCGATATTGAAATACCTGACTATAACGCATACTTAAGTGCTCGAACCTAGTCAACATTAAGTGCGTCCATAAAACCAATACCCAAGGCTCTGATTAACCTTGGGTATTAAAGTGACATTACTTTTGCTTTATCACTGGGTAGTTGTCTTCGATGAGTTCTTTTACAAAACTGGAACCACCACCAGAATACGTTATCCAGACCTTTTCTTTCGCTCTAGTTAGAGCTACGTAAAACAGCCTTCTTTCTTCTGAGTAGGCAAATGTATCCCCGGAGTCAGACAACGCGCTATCCAAGTGCAACGCTTTAACTTTTGCAGGAAACTGCCCTTCATCTACTGACAAGATGACGACAACATCGGCTTCTTTTCCTTTGCTGGCATGGCATGTCATGAACGCAATATCCAGATTAGCAAACTGCTTCTGCCAATCTGTGAACAATTCAGGTTTGTGATAATGGTTTCTACCTAATAACAGCACTGTTTTAGCTTGTTTCGCCTGTTTACTGATTTGCTCTAGCGCTTTTTCTACATTGGCACTAGGTGCAAGATACACTGACTTTTGTTTCTGTTGCTTAAAACTAATCAGTGGCTTAGGTATTTGGTTTGCATTCTGTTGAACAAAAGTATTCGCTACTTCTCCTATCTTACTGTTGAAGCGATAGGTTGTATCAAGGTAATGAGTGGTTGAGTGTGGGAAGCGCCGATCAAATTCAGTGGTTAACGTGACATTACCTCCAGCAAATTGATAGATCGACTGCCAATCATCTCCAACCGCAAATAGAGAACACTCATGAGTCTTTTTGGCTTGATTGCAAATGGCCTCTATTAAATTTAGACGTTGAGGAGAGATATCTTGGTACTCATCGATCATGATGTACTTCCAAGACGCACCATGTTTACCTTTTTTCACTAGCTCTGTAGCTTTAGTGATCATCATATGAAAATCGATATGACCATTATCTTTAAGCTGTTGTTTCCATGCTTGATAACATGGCCAAACCAAAGAGAGTTCGCTATTTAGTCTAGTGTAATCTGGGTGAGAAACTAACTGTTCTTGAATATGTTTTTTTGTCGTCGAAACTGTTGCTAGTTGATTAAGTTGTGTATCCAGCCAACTGATCAATTTTTCGTTTTCGACGTGACTTGCGAGCTCCTCATCACCGGCAATGTAAGCAATAGGCCATTTAGCGAGATGTTTTTGCCAACGTTTGAAATTCGTTGGTGTCATCCAGTGTTTTTTCAGCCAATCTACGCACCATGCATGCCTTAACTTTTCATCAGTTGCCATGGGTGAAATGGTTGTTTGGCCTTCATTGACATGATTTAGAATCGAAAGGCCCAGTTGGTGGAAAGTATTTACTGTGACGCTTTCAGCGCCTAAACCAACCTTTTCGTCTAGCCGTTGTCGCATCTCATTGGATGCTTCTCGCCCATAGGCAACAATCAAAATCTCATCAGCCTTTGCTAAGTGGCTTTGCAACAGATATGCGACTCTTGCACTCAGTACACTCGTTTTACCAGAGCCTGCTCCAGCTAATATTAGGTTGTTGTCATCATTGAGCAATACTGCTTGTTGCTGACTTAAATTCAGCGGCGAGGATTCAAGCTGAGAAAATAATACTTCCCAATTTTTTCTTTCCTCTTCCATCCATGCCTGGTTACGTGCTTTAAGTACATTTTTAGTATCGTTCACCCAAGGTAAGATAGCACCAACTCGTTCAGGCATTCGTTGTTCTGCATCCGACAGCGTAAAACCCATTCCCTCAATATCGGATTCTATTTTGTTTACCCAAGCTGCTATTTTCGAATGACTCAAAAATGAAGGCAAGCGAGAAAGCCTAACCAATTCTGTTTCCCACTCAGGTAAGTAATGATTTAGCTGTTCAACCTGATGTTTTTGCCATTTGTCGTAGCAATCCACAGCATGTACCGCAAACTCACGACAGTCTTCTTTAGATAAGCAACGAACTACCCATATTGATTGGGCGTTTCCTTCAACGTGAGAGAAAAACTGCAGATCGGACCAAATAATGCCCTTCTTTACCACAACTTTTCCATTCCATTCATTAAAAAGAATGGTTTCACCCTTTAAGTTAGAACTTAACACAAGAGCATTTTCTTCCAATCGAACATTGTGGTACTCATTTTGAACAAGAAACCGCGCTGATTTTCCTGCGCTTACTTCCATAACTTTGCGTTCCTAGAGGTCGTTAAACTTCTTACATGATATACCCAAACATAGATGAGATGCGAGTTTCCAACCCTGCTAGATATTATCTATAAGTCATTGAAATAAAATTCCAACAGAAACAAAAAACATTGCTCACACCCCATTGACATTTATCAATTAAATAGAAAAATGCGTTGAGTTAACTCTATCAATAAGATTAAAATTTATTAGAATTTAACAGTAAATATTCGCAATTTATTGCACATCTGAACTATTTGAGTGTAAACGTGTATTCTATAAACCAATTTCGTCAACACTGGGCCAATAAAACAGTTAACTATAGTCTTTTGGTTTTTATAACCTTAATGACTCTCGTTGTAGCCAGTCAACTACTTGGTTTCGCTCACTACGATGTACCGTTAATCTTAGGAGTGATAGCCGCTGCCCTGGCTATAGACGATGACAGTTTTCTTGGTCGCCTCAAGTCTTACGCTCTTACATTGACATGCTTTGCAATTGCAGCATTTTCCATTCAAATCTTATATCCATACCCTGTATTGTTCGCATTAGGGTTAGCCATCTCAACATTTGGCTTCGTCATGCTCGGCGCGATTGGGCCTCATTATCGCACCTTATCATTCGGCTCATTGTTACTCGCGATATATGCCATGTTAGGAGCGGGAAGTTATACCTCACCTTGGCTACAACCTATTCTGTTGCTTTCAGGTGCATCTTGGTTTTTTGTAATTTCGTTAATCTGGCACTTGATTGCACCAATGCATCCAGTAAGACAAAACCTATCAGACATATTTATTACACTATCGAACTATATAAACTGTAAGTCACAACGCTTCCAACTAGACAAAACTTCAGCTAACTCTGATTTGCACATTCTTGAGTCACGGCTAAATACCGCGACCGTCTCATCATTAAACCAATGTAAGTCTATTCTATTGAGCCATTCTAAAGATGGATTTAAAAGTTCTAAATCCGAACGGTATCTCAACATCTACTTTCTAGCTCAGGATATTCACGAACGCATCCGTTCAAGCCATATTAAATATGAACAGCTTACGACACACTTTAAGCGTTCAGACATCATGTTTAGGTTTAAGTACGTACTCGAGCGACAAGCGCTAGCTTGCAAAAATATTGGCCACGCAATCGCTGTTGGTAAAGAGTACAGCCATGATGCAAGCTCTGAGGCGACATTAAATGAGCTACAGCAATCACTCCAATATATTCAAGAATCGAAACAACATCCGATAGAGGTTGTTGATCAGCTGGCTTTTCTTTACAAAAATCTCGCCACCGTTGAGCGGCAGCTTAACAGCGTGAACACCCCTGACTCGCACAAGTTAGAAGAAAATACACTTTACGACACTGAAGCCCGATCACTTAAAGTAATGTGGAAACGTATTAAATCGAGCATGAGCAAGCAGTCTCCCCTTTTTCGTCATGCAATTCGTCTCTCTGCAGCATTGGTAACTGGCTATTCCATTTTACAAATATTTCATATCCAACACGGCTATTGGATAGTTTTAACATCACTGTTCGTCTGTCAGCCAAGTTACAGTGCAACAAAACAAAAGCTAATGACTCGCTCAATTGGCACTATTACTGGTTTGATCGTCGGAACTCCACTACTCGCGCTATTTCCTTCTCCAGCCAGCCAAATGACCATCATTGTTATATCGGCAGTATTATTTTTCGCTTTTAGGATAAATAACTATGGATTCGCAACAGCTTTCATCACTGTATTAGTACTGTTCTGTTTTGCGCAAGTCGGTGAGGGTTACGAAGTAATATTGCCACGTTTGCTAAATACGATTTTAGGCTGTGGCATCGCAGTAATAGCTGTCACTTACCTATTGCCGGATTGGCAATCTAAGCGTCTTAATAAACTTATGGCCGAGGCCATTGATGCCAACTCAATCTATTTGGACAACATAGTGGCCCAATATCGGGTTGGAAAAAAAGATAACCTTGCTTATCGCATAACACGAAGAAATGCACACGACAAAGATGCTGCGCTTGATACTGCGATTTGCAACATGTTATCTGAGCCAAGCAAACACCGCATTTCAGTCAATGACAGTTTTAAGTTTCTAACTTTGAACCATGCACTGCTCGGTTATATTTCAGCTTTAGGAGCACATCGACAACGTGTTAATGACGATAAAGTTCATAAGGTAATGCTTGATGCTCATCAGCTGTTACGGGGTCAACTACAAGAACTGAGCAATAAATTGAACCCAAAAGAGGTAACCAGAGTAGCTCCAAGGCCCATTCAGGAACAAAATGTCCAAAATACACTTTCTGAATGGCCTGATAGTAAAGACATTACCGTGAAACTGATCATTCAGCAGCTACATCTTATTAATCAAATTGTTCCTGAGTTACTTGCTCTTGCAGACAACCTTAACACTCCTCCTGCTAAAAAGCTTAAAGCAACTATCACATAGCTATGCGAAATTTATCTGCAATCAACAAACTATGACTGTTATGAAAGCAATTTGATAACAAGTTTCACACGGTATTTTGACAATTTTCGGACAACTAGCATTTGGACATTTTTTATGCTTTTTATGTAAGTAGTACGAGGGTGAGTTGATGAACGGAAACGTCTCTTACTTTCAAGATATTGCAAATAGCATTTATTTTGAGGAAAGATATCATGACCCCAAAGCAATTCGAATTGTTTAAAGCCCAGCTGAGCCGACTGACACCACAACAGCTACAGACTCTTCAAGGCGAAATACGCCAAAACAATAAAACTCGTAACCAAAAACAATCGCCTTCTGTTCTACTTACAGAAGAAGAAGTGAATGCTATTTCTAGCTTGTTTGCGTAGGTAGCACAACTTGCTAGATTTGCAAATACGTCTTAAGCTTTAATTAGTAAGGAGACGGGTTATGTCGGTTTCTGTTAGTGACTCTGGATATCAGATAATCAATCAGTCAAGTAAAATGGCTGAGGAAGCCGCTCGAGAAATAAAGGACAAAACTCTCCCTACAGACCACGCTTCTCCTAGCGATGTAAACAAAACAACACCACTTGAGTTTAATAAAGTTGAGTTTGATAAAGCCAAACCAGAAAAGACTGTAGATGGATACCCTGCCTCTCATACAGATGCTCTCGTCAAACTAAATCAATCCACTCGTTATCACCAAATTGGCACGAACGTTTTGCAACGTGACCAAGATATGATCGGTACGTTGCTCGATATACACGTTTAAATCACTACCTTCCCCCTGCGTTACCTAGATAGACTCCTTATCTTCAATATCCCCTTTTAAAATCCCGCCCCACCCAATAACCTTTATATATTCAAATACTTAAGGAACATACAGGCGTTTGTCGCGTGTATTTTATGCTTCAGGCAACACTCCAAAGTTGTGTAAGAATTTGAATCTGCTCAAATAATAAATATTTAACATTTTCCTAATTGACTAATTCATGGTTATATACGAACATTAAAAGCGCGAACGAACATTAAGGACTTAAAAATGACCATGAGTGTTGTCAAAAACGAAACTAACAATGAAAATGAAACTCTAGACATCATTGTGGTAGGTGGCGGTATCAATGGCGCTGGTATTGCGGCAGATGCAGCAGGAAGAGGTTTAAAAGTTGGCCTATACGATGCGAAAGATTTTGCTAGTGCCACTTCCTCTGCAAGCTCAAAGCTTATTCACGGCGGTTTACGCTATTTAGAACATTATGAATTTCGATTAGTTAGCGAAGCTCTTGCCGAACGTGAAGTAATACTAAAGAAAGCACCACATATTGCTTTCCCTATGCGTTTCAGACTTCCTCACAGACCTTTCCTACGCCCAGCGTGGATGATTCGTGCCGGACTATTTTTATACGATAACTTAGGCAAGCGTACATCACTACCTTCGAGTAAAAAGATCAAGCTTGATGCTGGTAACGTAACGAAAAACGAAATGAAAGTTGGCTTTGAATATTCTGACTGCTGGGTTGATGACGCGCGGTTGGTTATTCTTAACGCTCAACAAGCGAAAGAATATGGTGCAGAAGTTAAAAACTACTGTTCAGTAATAAAAGCGGTTCGCACCAATGAAATGTGGACTGTTACTATGAAAAATCACGTGACAGGCACAACGTTCACTCGCCAGTGTCGTGCATTAGTAAATGCAACTGGTCCTTGGGTAAAAGAGTTTATCGATGAGAACATCGATATTAAGTCACCATATGGCATCCGTCTAATTAAAGGCTCTCACATCATCGTTCCTAAAATTCATGGTGAAAAACAGTCTTATATCCTTCAAAATGAAGACAAACGAATTGTATTCGTTATCCCATATTTAGATAAGTTTTCTTTGATTGGTACAACTGATGTGGAATATAAAGGCGATCCAAGAAAAGTTGAGATTTCGAACGAAGAGTGCCAGTACTTAGTTGATGTTGCCAATAAACATTTCGTTAAGCAGATTTCAACTAAAGACATTGTAAGCACGTTCAGTGGCGTTCGTCCTTTATGTGATGATGAATCAGACTCACCACAAGCAATTACTCGTGACTATACTCTGTCACTTGATAGCAACCAAAACAAAGCTCCGCTCCTATCCATTTTTGGCGGGAAGTTAACTACGTATAGAAAGCTTGGTGAATCAGCAATGAAACATTTGCAGCCGTTTTTCCCTTCTATGGGTAAATCTTGGACTACAGACTCGTTGTTACCAGGTGCTGAATCATTTAACAAAGAGTCGCTGGTACGAGAGCTAAGTGAGAAATACCCATTCATCTCTAAAGAAATGATCAATCGTTGGACTAATACTTACGGTAGCCGAGTAAATAGACTTCTTAAAAACGTTTCCACGTTAGAAGACTTAGGTACAAAATTTTCTAAATACTTGTACCAAATCGAGATCGATTATTTGTTTGAAAGCGAATTTGCTCATACCGCTGAGGATATAATAAAGAGACGCACCAAACTTCATTTGCTTCTAACGGAACAAGAGTGCAGTGAAGTCGAACGCTACGTTGCGAGTGCTCACCATGATGAAAACTATGTTGAAACTAAAATCACCGCTTGATCGTTTCGTTTATAAGACTAAACGAACAGTTTGATTTATCAGTGAAGAAATAAATCGCCACACACGCTATATTATTGATAGATTAATAGTTAGTAATATAGGTGTGTGATTTAAGTGAGCAGTACGTCGTCAGAACTCTTCCTTCTACTTAAACCTGGTATGAAACTGTCTATTGTTCTCGAATTCGGGCCCAAAGACAGTTTCAATTTCACTTCCCAGTATATTGGGGGCAAAGCCGATGTGTACCTAATTGTCGACTTCCCTACTAAAGCCAAAGAGCAGCTGATTATGCGTAAAGTGAATAACACGCGTATCGTTGTAAGAGGAGTTAGCGACACAAAAGATGGCGACATCGTCGCTTTTAAAAGCACTACTTTAGCACTTATCAATAGCCCTACTGGATTACTTTTTCTTCGAGCTCCTCAACATTTTGTTCGCAAGCCAATTCGAGAACATGAACGTTACAAATTAAACTTAGCTGCCACTGCTTCAGCTGAAGAACAAAGTTACAAAGCTACCCTGACAGATCTGTCGGTTTCAGGTTGTGCGCTTCTAATTAAAGAACAGAGCCAATTAGCTAACAATCTCAGTTTAACCATAAGTTCTGATTTAGATGAATTTGTAGAGGGAAACTTGAAAGGACAAATCATTTCTATTTCGAAGACAAAACTCGGAACAAAAGTCGGCGTTAAATTTGGTGATGAGATAACTCTCAATGAAGGGTTACGCTCAAAGCTGCTCGAAGAAACGTTTAAAGCAAGCTCTTTCAATTAGCAGGAAAGTCATGATTTTTATAGTGAATAAACGCATCATTCAACGCTTGCTCTTTGATCGGTTTAACAATCACATAATTTGCACCAGCAGATAAAAAGGCGTCTTGGGTATCCTGCATCCCGTCCGCTGTACAAGCATATATTGGCACGGTTAATTCTAATTGCTGACGTATAGTTCGAGTCGTCTCGACGCCTCCTAAGTTTGGCAACTGGTTGTCCATAAGTATCAGATCTATATCTGTGTTCTGCTCTAAGTATTCAATCGCACTCACACCATCTTTTACCCAATCTACCTCCATGCCATACTTTTTACAAAATGCCCGAGCAATAAAAGCATTGGTGTGATTGTCCTCAACGAGAAGAACATTTAGTGACCTATCAAAGAGCGTAGCAGGCTCGACTCTTAGTGAGGTTGGTTTATCGCTTACTTTTGGTTGACGCACTTCAACCGGTAATGAGACAG
Source organism: Vibrio marisflavi CECT 7928 (assembly GCF_921294215.1). Classification (GTDB taxonomy): domain Bacteria; phylum Pseudomonadota; class Gammaproteobacteria; order Enterobacterales; family Vibrionaceae; genus Vibrio; species Vibrio marisflavi. The sequence continues at coordinate 710,540 of NZ_CAKLDM010000001.1, read as the reverse complement.
AAAAAGTAGAACCTTTTTCTAATTCACTGTGTACTTCTATTTTCCCATTGAGTAACTCAACCAAGCTGTTAACGATCGCTAGACCTAGTCCACTACCTCCGTACTCTCGTGTAGTCGTTGATTCGGCTTGAACAAACGGATCAAAAATACTCTCGAGCCGGGTTTGTTCAATGCCAATGCCAGTGTCTTCTACGTGGATACTCAATAACAACTCTTGCGCTATTTTCTCCACAATATCAATAGCAATCACTACTTGGCCCTCGTGGGTAAACTTTACAGCATTACTCGCCAAATTGAAGAGAATTTGATTTAGTCTAACTTGGTCACTGTAAACAACGCAGTCTTGATCAACGTTAGAAGAGACTCCAAGTGTGATTCCTTTCTCTTCGCACAGTGGTGTAAATATTTTATTTACGGCATTCACTAGCTCATGCAAACGAAACTCTGTTGCTTGGATATGAAACTGTCCTTGCTCTATTTTCGAGAAGTCTAAAACATCATCTAAAACAGCAAGTAGATGTTCGCCGCTACTACATAAAACTTCAACGTGTTCCAAATTTGATCGATCCTTTAACAGACCTTTTAATAATTGAGAAACGCCTAATATCCCGTTAAGCGGTGTGCGTAGCTCATGGCTCATTCTGGCCAAAAAGTCTGCTCTCATCTTGGCCGACTCTTCCGCCTCTTCTTTAGCTGCTTGACTCTGCTTTTCTGCTTCAATAAAGCTTGTAATATCTTGTGCCTGCGCAATAACGCTTTGAACCCTATCGTTGACAATAATTGGAGAGATATTCCATCGATAGGTTTTATTTCCTACGGGGACATTCACGCCAGTTAACGTTGCCCCTTGCGCTGACATTTGAATCTGAGGCAAGATGCTTTCGAGCAAAATCTTGCTCCCTTTCGCACTAATATCTTTAATATTGAAATGCTTCTGTGCGGATGGATTCATGTTTAATAGCTCCCCATCGCGCCCCCAAAGCATAATGGGAGACAAAGAGAAGTTAAACAAATCTTGAAACTGTCTTTCTTGTTCACTTAGGCGCTTAAACGTTAGTTCTAAACTTCGGCCAATCTGGTCGAACTCAGAAATGGAAGAACCCTCATAAGCTTTAACCCTTTTGCTTTCCGCCACTTCTGTCGTGTAGTTCATTAAAGCATTCAGATCGACAGAAACACGCTTACGAAGCCAAATCCTACTTAGAACTGCAACCAACAGTACCGCTAGTAAAACAATACCTAGCCACGTGTAGTGACTGCGCGCGAGCTGCGCAACTCGTTCATTATTTTGTACCGTGTAGACGGATAAGAATGTTTTTGTACCGTTTATTGTCAGATCAGTCTTTGCTATGACAAATGGGCTACGCTCATGTGTGTCGCGATAGTTTTCTAGCAGAGATTGACCAGAATATGCTCGGGAGCTATCTACCGTAGACGCGATGATTGTCGGGCCAGCGGCCAAAACTGCATCGTCAACATTACTACCATCTCTTAGTGCATTAGCGAGGATAAAATTGTTGTTCAGAACAATACCTATGTACAGCAAACCAATGGCTTCTCCTGTCCGTAAATCAATTACAGGAGTATGGCGCGCTAGAACATACTGAACGCCTAGCAAGCTATTCATTTTTATAAGTCGCCAACCACTTGTCGTTGACATATCTTGAGCTAATTCTGATAACTCAGTTGCTGTAATGCCGTAAAACCGGGCTTGTGTGTCATTCCATATCAACTTGTTTCGTCGCATTATAAAACGAAAGTCAGGCGCAAGCGCAGGGTCCATGTTATCAATGCCCTCAAAAAAACTATCGAGCTGACTTAAATGAGAATCAGAAATAGCGGAAACCAACACGTTGCTTCGGGTATAGCTATCCTGTTGGATTTCTAGTGAGGTTAGTTTGAAATTAAAAATCGATTGTAAAAGGCTGGATGTTTGGAGTGTAGAGCGGGCAACTTCGAGCGAAACAATTTGCTTGCTGACTTGATAGTTCTGAAACAGTAGCATTAACGTAAGTACAGACACGATAATAAATACTGAACGAGTAATTAACGTTGCAAGGTTTTTACGTTTTACCGCAATAGGCGGCTTTGATGTACCATCCATGACTTACCTAAGTACCTAAAAATACGTTTAGAATGCTCAATCGTATATACAACAACTTCTTCTAGGCGCTTACACTGAGCTTTACTACGCTCATTGAAACTTAAAACCTTAATCATTGGCATTATTTATATGGGCATGAGAGCTGTTAAACTTCTTAACACAGTCAATGCCATTTGCTTAGACAGTATCTCAATCAGTTACGATAGATAAAAGAGAAAGTTTTACTTTTATCAATAACAATAGACTAAGCGCACGTAAAACCCTACCATGCGCTTAAAAATCAGTCGATTATATTAACATTCTAGAAAGTAAACTCTAAGTTAGCCGATAGGCCATATTCATGTTTACCTGCATAGTTCCCAGCAATATCAATACTAACTAAGTCACCAGGACTCATCCCAACCCCAGCTGTTATAGAGTTGTCGATGGTATCTTCCAAATCGACTTGGTAGCCAGCTCTCAACTGGACCCAATCCCAAGCGTTGCCTTCGATACCAAAACGCCAGAATTTTGTATCGTCATTTACATCTGTAAATCTTGTTTGCTTCGTCAGGTCTAAATCTGAAGTAACGGTAATCAAACGCGTCGCGTAAGCTCCGGATACCGTAACTTGTGTATCAAGCTTATAAGTGCTGACGCCACTAACATCTTGGGTATCTATTTTCTTGGCAAACAGATCTTTCACAGCCACACCAGCTCGGAACTGCTCATGCATCCAAACTGCACCCAAGTCCATGTTAAAGGCATTCTTAGTCGTTTCCGTTTCATCGTAATCACTGATATCAAAATCATTGACGTTGATATTCTGCTTGTAGGTTCTTAAGCGTTGAATTTTAGGTGAAACACCAAATGAGAACTGCTCTCCAGCAACAACCATTTGCTTCGCAAAGGCTGTACCGAATTCCAAATAGCCAAATGCGACCAAATCAATAGTCGAATTTTGATATCTGGTTGTTGCGTCACCTGCACTAGAAATATCGGGAGTCCCTATGATTTCTGCATAACCACGTGTAAATACGTTCATAGAAACGAGCTCGTGTGGTATTGCAAAAGCCGCACTCACGCCTGCTGAAACATTCAGAGGCTTATTTCCCGCAAGTTGGTCCAAATAACTATCGATCGCCGTAGTATCATTAGCACTAATTGCGTCCTGTAGATCATCAATAAGCTCTATATTTTCATCTGGATCGCGCAATTCGGCACCCACTGCGGGTAACAATAGGCCAAAGTTATCTTTCTCACGATAAACAGCAACTAGTGCCGGGTTATAAAATGGGGCCATAATATAGTTTGCAGTCGTAACACCAGTATTACCCATACCATTACCACGACCATCTGCCACTGTTGTCGCTGCCTCAGCACCGAAAGAAGCGAGCCCAAGCGCTCCTATCGCCGACATTGTTTTTATGCTTTTCATTTCCCTATTCGCCTTTTGTATCCATTTCAATATAAATAATAATACATACACAAACATTCACCATTTCAATGTTAGATATGATAGTAGTGCTGTGGTTGTATGGGCGACAAATAGCTAAAGAGAGTCAACTATTAACGTACTGCTAGGATATAAATCCCCTATCTATGAATAAATTATATTGAGAACTAAATAACTAATATTGGGAAGGTGGAACAAGGATCTCATTTGAGCTTGTAAGTATTAAGAAGGGTGTATTTAAACAACGATTTGTTGGATTGAAGTTGGGTTTGAAACAAGTAACTCTTTATTAAGTTTAGATAACTTTTTGATAGCATATTCTAATTTTAGTGCCTGACTCCGATTGGAACCAACTTGATAGCTAAACTCTAACGTTAATGGGCCCTTACCTCGCAATGCTTTGGCACCCGTTCCATCCGAGTGTTGTTTAAAGCGACGCTCAATGTCAGTGGTAATGCCACAGTAAAGAGCACCACCACTAGTTCGGACTAAGTAAACGTACCAAAGCATTTCAGGCACAACAATAATTACAGTAGAGAGTTAACTGTACTACGTAGCTCGTCCAGCTCGCGCCTTAGCTCTGCGACTTCACTTTCTAACTGCGAGACTCTATCAGAATCAGCCTGCACGCTTGCATGGGCATTTGGTGACGTATCTATTTGAGACAAATCGACTTCACCGCTAAATAGGTGCTGATAGCGAGATTCTCTCTTTCCCGCTTCCCTTGGCAATTTAACAACGAGCGCCCCTTCTGCCCTGTTTGCCATTTGCTCGAGGACCGTTTCCACTTCTTTTACATCAGTGAAGCTTGCGAGACGGTTTGTGCGAGTCCTTAGCTCACCAGGGGTTTGTGCCCCTCGAAGTAGCAAACAGCAAACAATGCCTTTCTCTTGAGCGCTAAGCTGAAGATCGCCAAACTCCGTATTGCAGAAGCGGTGCAAAAACTTGCTTGTTCGACTATTGAAGCTGCTTTCATCACTTACTAAGTGTTTTGCTATTAAGCTATCCACTGCAGTTTGAACATCGACTTCGGAAAGTGACAATACTGGTTCGCGGTTGCTTTTTTGATTGCACGCTGCGGTTAGGCTATTTAGCGTCAAAGGATAATAGTCCGGCGTGGTGACTTCTTTTTCAATAAGGCAGCCGATGACTCTGGCTTCGTTCGCATTTAGTTCCACGTTCATGATCGTTCCTTTTTAAATACAGAGAGTTTTCGCTATTGTTGGCGAGGTAAAACTGGTTAGTGATCCAGAAAGATCGGACGATGAGAGACATTCCCATCCTCATCTAAAACAACAACTTTCGCTCTTGATAACTCGACTTCTGTATACTCGAGTTTATTCCTTTCGTTTATGTAAGCCTCTGCTACTTTAGAGTTTGGGGCTTGTTTGGGCTCACTCGCCTCACTTTTAGGTATCACAATCTGTGAAGCATTCATTCGTATCTATTCCACATCATTTCTGAGTATCCGCATAATATAGCGACTCGAGCACTGATTACAATTGTTCCGGCAAAGAACCGGTCATTATTACATCAAAGAACAATAACAATTGATCTAAAGACTGTTATATAGACTACCATTGTGATTTAATCGAGCTCAGTTACCGTTTTACTTAGGGGATAAACGAAAATGAGTAGTGTATTTGAAATCGTGAGCCAAGCACGACGTAAGAACAAACTGAAACGTGAGCTAATTGATAACGAAAAGAAAATTCGTGACAACCGCAAACGAGTTGACCTACTAGAAAACCTAATTGACTACATCAAGCCTGACATGAGCACAGATGAGATCTTCGCTATCATCAAAAACATGAAAGCTGACTACGAGGATCGCGTTGACGATCACATCATCAAAAGTGCCGAGATTTCAAAAGCACGCAGAGACATTAGCCGTCGTATCCGTGAGCTAACTGAAGAAGATAAGCAAACAACTAAAGCTAAAAAGTAATTTATTTCAAACGCTTTAAAACTCGAAGCCACCTACAATTAGGTGGCTTTTTAGTATTCTGACATATAATCGTTTGCGTAATCGCTAACGGTCAATATTCCATCATTTGCTTCTATTTAACCAATAAGCCTTAATGCTATTATTATTAATAACGCTGATGAATGGTTTCTAAGCGTTTAAAAAACAGTTCAATCAATGCGACTAGCTATTAGAAAGCACTTAGCATTGAAAGATGCCTAAGCAAACTCAATCTAGGTTACAAGTAAACTATGGAAACGATAGAAGTTATCGGCTATGCCGCTTCAATTATGGTCGCTATTTCACTGACTATGCGAGAGATAGTGAAATTGCGAGTACTAAATTTCATCGGCTGCGCCTTATTCGTTACATACGGTCTGGCAATAGATGCTTGGCCGGTCGTACTTACTAACAGCTTTATTGCTGTAGTTAACGTTTACTACCTAACCAAGCTCTATCAATCACGCCATAGTGAATAACTAAGCGAGATTATTGGTCTTCAGCATCGTCTTCGTGCATTGAAGCCCAAACTTGTGCACACTTAACAGCACGTTTCCAACCTTTATAACGACGCTGTCTTTTTTCTTCATCGTGGTGTGGAATGAAGGACTTCTCGATAGCGGACTTGTCCGCAAGTTCGTCAAGGTCATTCCAGAAGCCAACCGCTAAACCAGCTAGGTAAGCAGCGCCCAATGCGGTGACTTCTGTCACTTTTGGTCTATGTACTTTGGTATCCAATACATCAGACTGGAACTGCATCAAGAAATTGTTCGCAACCGCGCCGCCATCAACTCTAAGCGCTGCTAAAGGAGCACCAGAATCCGCCTGCATCGCATCCAGTACATCACGAGTCTGATAAGCAATACTTTCTAGAGTCGCACGGACTAGATGATTAGAACTCGTACCTCGCGTCAAACCGACAATCGTCCCCCTAGCATAAGGGTCCCAATACGGAGCTCCTAAGCCAGTAAATGCAGGTACTACATAGACACCATTCGAAGAGTCAACTTTCGTCGCGAAATATTCCGAATCTTTGGCATCTGCTACTAATTTAAGTTCATCACGCAGCCATTGAATCGAAGCTCCACCCATAAACACGGCACCTTCTAGTGCATAAACAGGTTCACCTTTAGGACCACATGCTAGAGTGGTCAACAAGCCGTGAGTCGATGTAACTTTGTCTTCGCCTGTATTCATTAGCAAGAAACAGCCTGTTCCGTATGTGTTTTTCGCTTGGCCAGCTTCAACACACATATGTCCATAAAGGGCTGCTTGTTGGTCTCCAGCGATACCCGCAATTGGGATACGAGTGCCACCTTTTCCGCCTAAGTTAGCTTGTCCATACACCTCTGAAGATTTACGCACATCTGGCATCATTGAAAGTGGAATATCAAACTCTTTAAGCAGTTTTTCATCCCATTGCTTTGTGTTGATGTTGAACAGCATAGTTCTCGAAGCGTTGGTATAGTCAGTTACATGAACGCGCCCTTGAGTCATTTTCCAAACTAACCAAGTATCAACAGTTCCGAATAATAACTTACCTTTGTTGGCGTCTTCGCGCGCACCTTCAACGTTATCAAGAATCCATTTAATCTTTGTGCCCGAGAAGTAAGGGTCTAGAACCAAACCGGTATTTTCTCGAATGTATTCTTCTAAACCACGTTCTTTTAGCTCATCACAGATTTCAGCAGTTCGGCGGCATTGCCATACTATCGCGTTGTAGACTGGCTCACCTGTTTCCTTATTCCATACAATGGTCGTTTCACGTTGGTTGGTAATACCAATACCAGCGATCTCGTCAGTACGAATACCTTTCTTTGTTAGAGCTTCTACGAGAGTCGAACTTTGAGTCGCGTAAATTTCCATCGGGTTGTGTTCAACCCAACCCGCTTGAGGGTAAATCTGTGTAAATTCACGCTGAGATACACTCACGATATTCGCATCGTGATCTAACACCACAGCTCGGGAGCTTGTGGTACCTTGGTCGAGCGCAACCATGTACTTCTTCTCAGTCATGTAATCCTTCCTTTCGTTAGACGTTATTTAAATTTTAGTTTATGTAAGCGTTAGTTCGTGAATTTTAAGCTTTAGAAGTTTCTAGTTCGTTTGCACTTTCAGCGCTGTCATCTTCAGCTTGGTTTGGCAGATATTGGGCGATGAATTTTGGATATGCCCATGCACCAAAGCAAGCACCTAGAATTGGAGCAACGATCGGTACGATGAAATAAGGGATTTCTTTGCCACCAGACAAGGCATAATCCCAACCAGCTAAGTAAGCAAATAATTTCGGGCCAAAGTCTCTTGCAGGGTTCATTGCAAAGCCAGTTAGAGGCCCCAAAGAAGAACCAATGACGGCAATTAGAACACCAATCAGTAGAGGATTCATCGGCCCGCGTACTGCACCATTTTTCTCATCACCTAACGCTAAAATTGCAAACATTAGAATAGCGGTGATAGTAAACTCAACGGCCATTGCTCCCATGAAGCTTAAAGCAGGATTAGGGTAAGTGGAAAAGATGCCAGCTGTAGCTAATGCAGCTTCGCTGCTACGAGCGATTTGATGAACCACTTCATACTGTGTAAATAGGTTACTGTACAGTCCATAGACCAATGCAGCCGAGCAAAACGCTCCTAATACTTGCGCTAGGATGTATGGCAATACTTTCTGTTTATCAAAGCCATGAAACATCGCCAAAGCGATGGTAACTGCAGGGTTGATGTGTGCACCTGAAACACCTGCTGTACAATAGATTGCAATGGAAACACCAAAGCCCCAGACAATACTAATTTCCCACTGTCCATAGCTTGCACCGGTTAAGACCAATGCTGCAACGCACCCTACTCCAAAAAATATTAGTATTCCTGTACCGATAAACTCCGCGATACATTCTCCCAGCAGAGTCGGCTTCTGGCTGTTATTCATTTGAGCACTCCCTCAAGTTGTGTACTTTGCTTTTGTTATTTGTGTGGAGCGTAATTTTGCATAATTTGTTACATTGGCAAACTCATCGAAACACCATTTGAGCGTTCGAGCACACATTCACAAGAAACGTGCTACATAAGTGTTAAATAGATCATCATTTTGGTTTTTTGATTTCTAACGAACTAGACACGGAGAAAATGGTTAGCGTGACCTGTGATTAAATTATCAAGTATTTTGATGGTAAAGTTTTCTCAGGAGCTGCAGATGGAGATACGTTTAGGAGGGGATTAGGCAACCTTTTATTAACAATAACACCCTCAGTGTTTAGTCTAAATGGATTTAAAACAAAATGCTCGAACGAGCATTACATCCCTTTTTCGGTAATGCTAAAGTAACGGGATTGAAGCTCTTCTTTAGAAAGAGGGCTCTCAAACAGCCTACCTTGCAGGACTTCACAACCAAGTTTCACCAGCATGCTTTTCTGCATGATGTTTTCCACCCCCTCAGCAGACACACGAATATTGTTGGAAATACCAATCATCGCGATGGTTTTAACCAAGCTATCATTCTGTGGGTTTACATGTAGATCTGCGACAAATTCTCTATCAATCTTTATTTCATTAATTGGTAAAGCATTTAGGTAGCGAAGCGACGAGTATCCTTTACCCAGATCTCTAAGGCAAACTTCAAACCCGAGCTGATGTAAGCTATCAAGCACTGGCTTCAGCTTTTTCATCCCTTCCGAAAAGACTTCCTCACTGATCTCCAAAGTTACTCGGCTTGTGTCGATACCAGCATCAGTAGCAATGCCATTTAAGGTTAACGCGAATTCGGGGTACATAATTTGTTTAGGCGTAACATTAAAAGATAGCGACAATGCACCCTTGCCGTTTGGGGATAGTTGAGAAATTTCCGTACACGCTTTTTTAAATGAAAAATAACCAATGCTCATTATCATTCCGGTTGTTTCGGCTATAGGGATAAACTCCTCTTGCGGAATATAACCTAAAGATGGTGAGCACCACCGTATCATCGCATCCACGCCAATGAGCTTACCGGACTTAGGCTCTATTCTAGGCTCATAACTCACTGAAAACTCTTTTACTTGAACAGCATTTCTAATCGCATCTTCTAGTGCAAAATTGTGCTGAACTTGTTCGTTGATTTGCTTATCGAAAAACATCACAGAACCTTTCGAATATTCTTTAGAACGATACAGAACGATGTCCGCTTTCGATAATAGCTCTCTTGGTGTGGTCCCATCACTTGGAAACATTGCAACACCGACACTACAAGATGTATTAACAACAGTCCCTAACAAAATGAATTCATCTTTCATCACATCACAAAGCCATTGCGCCTTTTGCCTTGCTTGGTCAACGCTTTCTAACAAAGGAAAACATAGAATAAACTCATCGCCACCAAAACGTATGAGTATGTCTTTATCGTCTAGGACTTTTTCGAACTTTCTACTGATCGATTTGAGTAGTTCATCACCTATATGGTGGCCGTGTTGATCATTTACTTTCTTAAAGTCATCCAAATCAACAAATAGAACAGCTAAAAGTTTATTCTTCTTGTGGCTATCGTCGATAGCATTTTGGATTCTTTCTTCAAGCATCAAGCGATTGGGAAGCTTTGTTAACGAATCCAATGTTGCTATTTCCTCTAGCTTTTGTCGGCTGCTCTGAAGTTCATCAAAATCTTCATCTATTTTGTCTTGATACTTAGCAAACCGTATTTGAACGTATCGGCTGACATAGTAAGACACAGCTGAGAGAACAAGTGCTAAAAGAGTACATATCATCAAAATCTGTGTGAATTGCTGAAGGTTTTGATCTTTAATTTGTTCAGTTTGTGCATTGACTAAGTTATCTATTTCAGACAAATATAAATCTGTCGCAATTACCCATCCCCAAGAAGGTACACTTTTCACATAAGTAAGTTTATCTAACGTCCTTAACCTCGAAGGTAGGCGAATATCCTCATAGCTGACAAACCCACTGTTCTCGCCACTTTTCTGATAGATGCTTTTCACTAAGTGGTTGTAAAGAGGTTTGTTGACCTCTCCCACTTTCACTTTATCCTTATGGACAAGTAGCTTAGCATTAGCCCCAAAAACATACACAAACCCACTTTGTCCTACTCTAAATTCTGATAGTCGTGACAAAACTCGATTAACTATATTTTGGCTAACTGGGCTTATGTATTCTTCTGTACCTATAAACCAATCAAGTGGCTCGAAATACTGCCCATAGCGAATTTTCTCAACCCCATAGTCCGCTCCTTTTGGTCTTCTATGCCACCAACGATAATAAGCGCCACCTACGGGAGAACTTTCAATAAGCTTGATATGCTCGCGTATGTCAAACCGCCCAGATTCTGTCCTAGAATCCCACATCGAAGTCCCTTGCAACTCTGGAACCATCGGATTCATGACGTTTAATCCATCCATTTGGAAAATATAAAAATAGCTACTGCCTTCGTTGAAAACTAAATCTTGCAACGATTGGACGATTTGCTTTTCGATTTCACCTCTTGGCTTTTGACGGTTTTCAGCATATATCTTGGTGGCAATAGCATGAGCTATACGAACTTGCTCTCGAATATCTTCCTTCAAGATATCGATAGTCAAACTTTTCTCAAAATCCAAGTTTTGCGCAATATTTTCAATTTGCCTTTCTAGGGTTTGTTTTTGGGCAGATAAGAAGTCTTTACGCAGATTCGTAGATAGGTTTTCAGCTCTTGGTTTTCATTAAAATGACAACGAGAATGATCGCCATAAATATCAGCGTCACGGCTACAGGCAAAAACTTTATAGTTCTCAACAACTTTTTGTCTGTAATCGAAGGCAAATCGTTCCCTCTTTATATGCACTTCCTATGCACTAGAGCCAAAAAATAATAGCGATTAGTAGATAGTCAAATGGTTTACTAAGATGATAGGCCATTCCTCGGCCAGCCGCTTCCTTTGTCTAGATTTGGATACTTGAGCATTCACTCATAAACAGTTTAGAGCAAAAAAAGCAATGTCGCCTTTTCAATTGAAGATAAGTCGCTGTCTAAACGAGTAATAAGTTTTAAAAGTTATAGCGATGAAATGAGGGGGAAGGAGAAACTGGCCACCTTCAAGTGGCCAGAGGATTTAGCTTTCGGTCGAAGTTCTGAGTCTTTGTGCAATTTTGTCAAACGGCAATTTGGTCAACAAAATACCTGTGAGTAGAGGAATAAGCATTAGCATAGACTGATGTGACATCATTTTGTGCGTCACCACGTCTGATAGAAGCAGAGCAATCAATGGGAAAATTAGAAAGCAAATTGACGCTGTAAACGGTGTAGATACTTGCCCCAACTTAAAGTATGCGACGATTCCACCGACACTCGCCACGACTCCTAAGTAAACCACGGCTAATACCGAAGGTAGGGTAAAGCTTGCAAAATGAATGTTCTCTGTAAAAAAGGCCGTTACAAATAACAACATCGATGCGATGTAGCATGGAAGCGCATTATACGTAATCACCTTGATGTCTTTGCAATGCTTTTGGACAAATACATACATAACCGCGTGAATCACTACTGCTAGTACCAAAGCGCCTGCACCAAGCAATAAATTATCTCCGCTTATGCCAAGTTCGTGAGACAGGATGACATATAAGCTAATTACCGACATTAAAATACCAACGTATTGGTGAAAAGAAAGCCTTAAACCCAAGAAAAGCATCGAAGTAATCATCACTGCTATTGGCATGTTGGCAAAAATAACCGAGGCCAAACCAGATGAAATATACTTTTCACCGGCAATCATCAAGGTGAATGGAATTGCAAAGTAGAAAATAGCGATGATAAACATCCACTTTTGTTTTCCCTTTGGGAACATTAATGGCTGCTTAAACACTTTCGATAGACAAATCAAAATTGGTGACGCAATAAAAAACCTCAAACCAGTTGCAAAAATCGGAGGGATACTTGTTACCGCAATCTCCATAGCCAACCAGGTTGTACCCCAAATCAAGCATACTGAGAAAAACAGCATAAGCATCAATTTATTATTATTCATATCGTTATCCGTATATTTACTAGCGAAAGTTATGTATGGCTGAAATTTCGTTGTGTAATATACGTGCTACTATCTAGAATTGCTTTACCAAATACCACCGATAAAAACGAAGTTCTGGAACTATTTTTTATACATAAAGCACTTTGTGGCATATTTTTCTATAAACGGTTATCTTTATAGTTATTTAGTTATCAATAAGTACTATTTATTTATCGTCAACTTAACAAAGTGTTAATCAATCATTGCCATTGTGTGCGCAATTGATGCAAATCAAACAATACAGCTCAATACTTAAACCACATAACGATTCAATTAACATATGCAGCTACACCCTACATTAATGTGATAACTGTCACACTCATAAACAGTACAAAAGAAAGCCAAAGCCTGACACGCTTGTGCGATATGTCTCACATCGCATGTAAGAGGTTATATCAACCTATAGTGAGAATTAGGAATCTACGAGCGTTATCCCGTTGTATATTAGTTTATTTTCCCCTATAGCGACTTATCAGAAAATGAAACAGATCCAAATATCGTATTGAGGACTAGCCCCATTGTTCTATTCTTTAGGTGTCAGCAGGAAGCAGACACAATACAGACGTGATGGACTTTTAGTTTCTAGGATAGAAACAAGGTTATTCATAAAGGATGAATAACCTAAAGGGAAAGGAAATACGGATAGATATTGATGTTGGTTGGATAACCAACAAGCATGATGCTAAGGACACCGCTAGGAAGGCGATGTAGGAAGCGCTAAAGGAATTAGCGACTATCAAGGATTTGATGCACGGAGCATACTAGTAGCAGGATGGCTACAAGTAAGGAACAAGCCCCAAAGCCAATTGGCTATGGGGCTTTCTTTTTTCACTCTCAGCCTATTTCAAATTGTTCTTCGCACTTTCTAATAACAGCTCTAACTCGCTCTTAACACCACTAGGGTTCGAGGCAACACCATAGCGGAAGGACAATGGGTATGCCCGGTTGCCACTTGAATTATAGGTTTTGATTGCTGATTCCAACCTCTTAACCGCTATGTGCGCCACTTTGTTGGAAGAGCCAGCAAGGAAAAGAGCAAATTCGTTCTCTCCGGTCCTGGCAAAAACGTCAGATTCACGGAACGTACTTTGAATAAGAGCAGAGAACTCCTGAATAGTTTTGTCATTCTCTTGTTGTGATACGGAATGTGGCAGTTGAAGTTCAAGGTGAGCTAACGAATACGGGTATTTACCAAACTGACAATAGCTAAGAGTTTTTTGTGCTAGAGAGAGAAAACCTCGCCTATTTGATATTTGAGTAACTGGGTCAATTGAAAGATCATGACAATCAGACAACTCACTTTCTACCTCTTTGGCAATTTCAATTAACCGAGCCACGTTTTCACGACTAAACTTTCTCGGTTTGTCATCAATAATACACAATGTGCCTAATACTGTATCGTCACCATAGACTAAGGGTATGCCAGCATAAAACCGAATATTTGGATCACCAACAACTAATGGATTGTCTAAAAATCTCGGATCTTTTGACGCATCTTCAATCACTAATGGATCTTTCGTTAGTATTGCATGACCACAAATTGAAATATCACGAGGTGCTTTCTTTACTGGAAGCCCAAAGCAAGACTTAAACCAAATCCAGTTTTCATCAACAAGGCTAACAATTGCAATTGGAACATCATATAGCTGCCTAACTACCCTAGTTACGCGATCAAATCGTTCTTCGTAACCAGATTCAATTATTCCAAGACGTCTCAGATTTCTTAACCTTTTACCTTCATTGGCAGGTACTTGTGGTTGAAGCATAGTAGGCATACTCCCTTATAATAGTGACTGTTAGCTAATGAACAACGTTGTAAATACAAAATCCTCATTTATTTGTTTAAAGCATACGATTAGCCACTATAGATAGAACCATCAATAGAAGGGCAGCATTTTGTGCTAATTGAAGATTGTAATTTGAACTAGTTAACACTTATGATTATTAAGCATTCATTTATATTATATTGGTTGCACTACTTTCTTTTATTTAGGTATGAAGCTTGCTTTGACAAAGGCCACGCCAGATTAGTACTACTTACTTGGTAAATTCTTTAACTTCAACATCTCCTGACTCAACCAAGCCTGGCACTAAGTTAGTGTTTTAGCACTAATACTAGTAAAGTCGGCACAAATTATAATTCAACACTTCAAGTAACATTAACTCTTCGTGCAGTACATGAAGTCCTATACTCTCGCCTCTAACAGCTCTGATTCAATTTGCTCATGCGATTTAGTAGAAATGATCTCGATACAGCTTTCATCGCAATCATCAAGTTCCACTACTTGTAGCGCATCTGTAGTTAGGTTATAACCAAACACACCATCATTCGTTATAAAAACTGCCTTCATTCTTTCAGCACGTACACCTTTCAAAATAGATAGCAGTATCTGGTGGTCGAACACAATGTCAGGCGCAAATCGCCAACCGACACTTTTAAACCCCTCACCTTCATTTTCTGCTTTTATGTAACCGCAATCAGGAATTGGCTGATCAGCAATTAAGGTTTTGTTGCTGGCATGGTGATGATGGTGATGACTACCAATATGTTTATTTGCAGTTTCTCCTTCGAGCTGGTCCAACTCGATTCTTGCCGACTGAGTGAATATAACCTTAACGTGATGCTGTCCATGCGATTTTACGTAATCCTCTAAGAGCTTCCGGTCTTGTTCACTATACAAATCCAACTTATTTCCAACGACGGTATCAGCCATCAATATTTGTTGGTTAAATGTATCATTAGTAAAAATCTTCTCGTCAGACAACTTCCGCGCATCAACCAAAGTAAGCGTCTTTTGCAGCGACAATATTTCTCGATAGTAACCAGTAGAAAGTACCTGTAATATCTCTCTTGGATGCCCTAACCCTGTCGGCTCTATTAATAATCTATCTGGTTTTGCCCTACTTAAAAGTTGGCCAAGCGCAATCTGCATTGGTAAACCTGCTGCACAGCACATGCATCCACCAGGGACTTCTTGGAAGAACACTTGATCCTTATTTTGACTCTGGCCACTAAAAAAGCTTCCATCTATCCCAATTTCACCAAACTCATTGACGAGCACAGCCCAGTGCTCGTTTTTTGGTTTTTGCTCTAACAAATTTAGAATTGCCGTTGTCTTACCAACACCCAAAAAACCAGTAATAACATTAGTGGGAATAGCTCTAGTTTCATTTTGTTTAGAGTTCATATATAGCCTTGTTTTGCTGGGTAACGAGTTCTTTTGCGTTACTTCTATAAGAAACTTATTACATAAAAGCTTAGTGCAATATTCTTAGGCTTGTCAGTTTGGAGGCGAACCTATTCGCTCAACCTTCACGTATTACAACAAGCGTAAGCAGCACAGCCTATCAAATGATAATTGTTATAACATAACATTTCATACTGTTGGACAATAGTTTGTGGACGTGGCGAATCGTGGACTAGTGAAAATGACTGGTATTAGGAGGGAGCTTGCTCTCCAGAAGAGTAACTGGAGAGCATAAATAGCAAAGCGTTTCACTACAGGGCTGCGCCTTTAGACTATTTAACTTGTGTGGGAATCTCTTTACTTCTCTTCATCAACTCGTTGGAATATCGCTTTTTTCTCATCGACTAACTGAGCTGCGTAAGCAGGAGTCACGGCTCGACGCTCCCCTTTCTCAATATACATGTCTCCTTCCCAAGCATTGTCTTTATAATGGCCTGTCTCTAGAAACTCTATAACTACTTTCATAACTGCTCCTCTACTAAAGTACGTAACTAGACGTTTATATTACAAATTTTAGTGTAGGTTGGCTTGCTTTTCCAAGTGCTTAACCAAGGAAAAGTGTACTACTGCAAGTTTTCAACTATTTAGATTCGCGAAAGCTGTTTCTACTTGACTTGAAAATCACCAGTAGCAAAAAGTAATGATATGAGACTCAAACTAAACATACTAACTATCAATACTTCCTCAACTTGCACTTTGTCGGCGAAAGAACATTTAGCATATGTCGATAGTGATTAAATCTCTAGTTCATAGATTAAAGTACTAGACTTGACTATTGATTCAAAGGCTATTTAGTCTGGGAATAATTTTTAAAATGATGTGTATGCAGAGCCAGAAAACAACTCTGCACTTTCATAGTGAGAAATTAGATCCTTAGCCAATATAACTAATGACACATGATATATTAGAGTTCTTTAAGTAATTCTATCAGTTCATTTTCTGTTGAAGGCTCTCGAGGTAATTCAAACTCGGGGGCTGAGCCGCCTTTCAGCATATAAGCCTTAGTTCCACAGTGATCGTAATGATACCACTTACCATCAACACACACGTCAGTATAACATCTTGGATCTTGCTTTAATTCCATAAAATACTACCTTCCCTTCTCGTGTCATGACTTTTATATGATTGTAGAAGCTGAAAGCTTTGTTGCTATCACAGGCTAAATTTAGCAGCTAGTTTAAGTAGGGGGATTACTTATAATGTCGCTTTAAGTGAAGCTGATAATCACGCTCGCTTTCATATTCTAACTTAGATGCTAAATTCATCATTTGAAAATAAAAATTTGAATAATGAACTTAGCATTGATCTAAATCAAACACACAAAGCTAAAAGTAGTAGTAAATGCTCTAATAAATAAGCTTGCCTAACAAGTTAAAGACCTTACTAACACCTTGAGTGAAATGAAGTGCGTCATCGCAAACAGTTAGGCAGACACAACCTTCTTTTGTCACTGGGGTATGGTTGTGAGATTCATTTAACCATATAAAATCTCCAGCACAATAACTGCCTAACTCATCTTCTATAGTGCCTTGAAGTAACAATGTAACCTCAAAGCCTCGATGTGTATGAGCTGGTATGCTGCCGCCCTTCTCGATACAAAGTAAACTTGTCCTGCGGCATTCATCATCTAGATTCAACCTCGCTCGAGATATTTTCCCTAACCCTTTCCATTCATTCACACCAATAGAGCTCAGTGCTCTTGGTAGAACAATTGTATTACCAGAAAGCTCAATCTCTAAGGGCATAACTTGACTGGTATTGGTTTGCTCAACAGGTTGGTTGGTAATCTCATTAACTAAGTCTGTATCTATGTCTTCTAAGTCATCGAGCTCATAAGCAGCCTCATCAAAAATAGCGTGATCTTCTGTCAAATCAAATGCCGCTAGAGCAACTTCTTCTGTCAGTTTACTTACGATAATCTGGCACTCTGGACACATTTCAACATGGCTGGCGACGATTAGCGAAAGAGAGGTAGGTAAATTTCCAGACACAAACTCTTTTAATACTGCATGGCTTGGGTGATGTTTAATCATTGTCCTGCTCCTTCATTTGCGAGCGAATTTTTTCTAACGCTAATCGCAACCGCGATTTAATCGTTCCAATAGGCACACCCAGTTGCACGGAAAGTTGCTCCTGAGTTAGCTCTTGGAAATAAACGCCCTGAACCACAACCTTTTGCGCTTCTGGTAAGCTCTCTACGACCCGGTGAAGATGCTTCGACATTAAGTAATCATCGCTAAGCATGCTTGCTTCATTGCTAGACGACAACACCTGATCTAGAGGCCAAATATCATCGCCAATATTTTGCTCGGGTTTACTTTTTGCCTTTCTGGAAAGGTCAAAAGCGGCATTCCGCATGACGGTATAAATCCAAGTAGTCGCTGCACCTTTTTTTGCGTCATAAAGGTGAGCTTTTCTCCAGACATTTGTCATGGTGTCTTGAACAAGTTCATTCGCTTGGCTTTCGTTGCGAAACTGCTTTAAGCCAAACTGTTGTATCCGAGGCGCAAAAAACTTAAACAAAATAGAAAACGCTTCTTTGTCTTGTTGTATTGCAACTAAAGATAGCCACCTACTTAACTCAGGATGGGCTTGAATATACTTGCTTTGAGAAATTGGACGCTCTCCCGAGATCGATGCGGAGCTGTGCTGAATCTGTTCCATGTGAAGCGTACTCTTTTTAGTTCTTACCGTTAAATACGTATAGGAAGAAATAAAAGATCACTTTTTACTTCAATGAAGTTAAAAACTCAGAAAGTTGACTGCATCAAATCTACATTACTGTTTATTGAAATAACCTAACTTTTCATATCCAGCATAGTCTAAGTAAGTTGTTTTACATAGATTATTTTCGAGCTGCGAAGCGTAAAAATAGCTTCACCCACGTCCGTGTGGAGTGAAGCCTGGAAGGAGCCTATTGGAAGGAAAACTGTACCTGTTTATTTTGGTAGTAAGACTGTATCGATAACGTGAATAACACCATTGCTTGCTCTAACATCAGCAATAACAACCTTGGCATTATCGATCATTACGTTGCCATTGTTTACACTAACAGCAATATTTTGTCCTTGAATAGTTTCAGAGCTATCAATTTTAGCTACGTCCTCTGCCATTACTTTGCCGGGAACAACATGGTAGGTGAGTACAGCAATCAATTTATCTTTATTTTCTGGTTTTAGTAACATATCAACCGTACCGTCAGGTAACTTGGCGAAAGCAGCATCTGTTGGCGCAAACACGGTAAGATTACCGTCTCCTTTTAACGTATCTACTAGTCCAGCAGCCTCAACCGCTGCAACAAGAGTATTAAACGAGCCGTTTTCTACAGCTACATCAACAATATCTTTTTTGACGCTTTGGCTGCTGTATGCAAAAGCCATAGCTGAAAACATCATTCCTGCTAACAGTACCGTTAGGGGTTTCCTTATATTCATAAACATTTTGACTATCCTCTATCAAATTCATATCTGTATTTTTTGGTACCGTGAACATTTACGAACCAGCGAGAAAAATGGATCAAAATAATTTGGCGCAAATTTTAATTCACTGATGGGTGAACTAGCTCACCTGCAATTTAACTGCAAATAATGTGTTAAAAAGCCCAGCCACCTTATGATGCCTGAGCTCTCTATTCTACCGTTTACAGCATTAGGATTTTATAGTCAAAAACTCTATTCAGCTGAGGCTCTCCAGCTATAGATACATTGACTTTTCCACTTATATTGGGATCTGGCCCACCCCATATCGTATCGCGTAAACACCTTGATCGAATGTATGTTCTATCGCCTCTTTGTGCTTTGTCAAAAGTTACGTATTTGGTGGCTTCACCGGACACATTTACGTTCAAATCAGCAATAGTACGATTAGGAGGTAAGAACACTTCCAAAACATCATTACTTACTAAATTTGTACATCCAAATGAACCCAAAAATGTAGGGCTATTAAAAAACGTCGCATTGATTGGGATCTCCTCATAAATATACGAAGGAGGTAGTGCGCCCCCGTATTTCGGGTCTTCAGTAATAAACAGTTTTAACACGCCATCACCCGTAACTTCCGGCTTGTGCTGCCCTCTAACATAAACATATGTAGGTCTTTTAAAAATAAGATCTAACTTGTTGTCGTTCTCGTTGTAACTATCTTCAACATCAAGGTAAAACGAAGTGTTGTTTGCATGAGCGCTACTCCTATTGATTACATAATGAGTTCGACCTTGTATCGAGTCAGGAAGCGAAAGACTTACTCCCACCATACCCACATGATCGCGAGGGATGATCCAAGGACTAATGCTCATATCCCAAGACCAGCGTTTGTTTTCAGGCAAAGCTTGGTTCAATGCAATGCTGGGAAATATCTCCGGCTCTTTAGACATATGGTTGTAGTGTATTAACGTCGGCTTCGAGTGAACATCGTTTGAATCCAATAGGTCCTGATATATATACGAACCCGTCATTCGCATAGCATCCTCAAGTGTAACATTCTGAGGGGATTCAAAAGCATGAGATAGAAAACTGATATCACTATTTCTCGTAGGATCAGAGAGAACTGGATACATGCCCGTCAACTCATTAATTTGATCAAACATATCTAACTTTAGCTCTAGTAGCCTATCAACCTGCTGTTGTGTTTTTTCTGGGTAAGAGCTTAAGAGTGTATCTGCTGTAGGAAACATATTGCTAAAACTAGCCACTGGCCTAGTGTAACGATCTGATTGTCCTAGCGTAACAGGTGTAGAAGCTAACCCTGAAACAATCTGTACCACTCTACCACTGCTCACATTACGTATTACGTTCATTTCTACCAAACCTGCATACTTCAGATATGAGTCTTTCAGTATTTGTACTGACTGATCCATATTCTCATTAAGCTGCTCTATGCAAGTATCTATATTTGTTACGCACTCACTTTCGTTTAGTCCATCCTGCAAAGCGATTAGGCTCATCAACTTACGTGATATCTCTGCAGCGTCGTCAGTAGACGGGTTATTTTGATAGTGCGAGTAAGCAGACAGCGCATGAACCTTTAGTTGATGCCATTTCAAAACTGAAGTTAATGTTCTGGTTAAGTGCTCCTGAACAATAAATGCCAAATACGGTGTGACAACGTTATAGTTCGGGTTTTCTGACGCTGGGTTGGAATATCTAAATTTAAAGCTAAAACCATTTTGCTGAGAAAAGTTGCTGTCCGCATAATATCTATCGGAGAGAGACTCAAAATAACGATTAACGGTATAGGACAATGGAATATACGGTCGAGCAGGTCCTGTCTGTCCTTCCGAATCAAACAACATAGCGAAATGCTGATAGAAGTTGTCATTTAAAGTATTGTAAATAACTTCTAGTTCATCTCTGGTAGGAATATAGTTTTCTATTGTGGAACCTTGTTGAAACAACGCTTCTTTTAGCTCTACTTGATAGTGTTCGAACCTAGATGCAACATGGTTCTCAGCTTGATAAAACGCTTTCATTATTTGGCTATCATACATATCTCGTAATAGAGAAAGCATATGATCTGACTTTTCGCTAAGCGCTACAATGAGGTCTTTTATTTCTGTCAGCTTTGCAGAAAGCTGACTTATTTGCTCAAAACCACTATGTCCGCCAGCCTCAGGGCTCAAGAAGTCACATAAACCTCCCCCGGTAGATTTACATATTTGCCCAACAGTCGATTGTACTAACCAAAAAGCACTCGCATTGAACATGCCTATGCCAAAACTTGAGAAGAAGCCTTTCATCGATGTGAAGTCAGAATCAATGCTGTTGTATGGGAAAATATTAACTCCGTCGGTAGCGAGTTTATCTTTTGTACTACTCAATACCTCCTCAAAAAGTCGAGTTTGATTGTGATTTTTATAATAGTTGAGTGTTGAAACCAGAGAGATAGGTGCGTTAATTAAAAGTGGTTGGTTAAGAGCTGGCTTGTATTTCAATTCTGAGTAGAAACAGTCCTGATTCGTTCGACAAGTCGCGACATAAAACTGATCTGACAAAATACTTAATGGAACTCGATATTCAAACTGATACTCGTTACTACCCAGTGAAATAGATTGTACCTTTTTATATATCTCGCCATTACTATTAGCTAAGTAAATGCTATAATTGCCACCTAATCCTAACACCCTGCTTATCGTCACCTTCAAGTAAGCGTACTCTCTCTGTTTTATATTTTTGTTTTCAGCCAGAGAATTAAATGACATCATTAATAGTATCAACGAGATATAGCGAACGTACTTTGAAATGAAATTCAACATATATAGCTCCTTGCCAATTGAAGTCATAGACAGTGAATTAACTCAACTTATCTATCCCAATTAATACGCACCATTCTATATATGAAAAATTACCTTGTATATTTGATATCTTCCAAATTATTTTCAACCGTAAGGAAATATTACAAACAAAGTACACATGGCTATTAAGCCATTAGTATTAAAATAGTAATTAGAAAAACTCTCACAAATAAAACAACCAATACGTTTGTAAGAAAACATTAACATTGAAATTCCAATATTGAAAACAAAGGAACATGTGGTAATGAAAAGCTTGATTTTACTACTTTAGTATGATTAGACATTAACTACAAAAATAAATAAAGCCAGAACATAGCCTGGCTTTATTTTATTTACTCAACAATATCTATACAATCATGATGCTTGCAATTAGCGCGGATAAAATACTCACTAGAGTTGAACCATAAAGTAGTTTTAATCCGAAACGAGCAACCATGTTACCTTTCTCTTCATTTACACCTTTTACTGCGCCAGCAATAATCCCGATTGAGCTAAAGTTTGCAAAGGAAACAAGGAAGATAGATATGATACCAATAGTATGTGCTGAGAACTCTGCTAATGCTTTCTTCAAAGCAATCATTGCTACAAACTCATTAGAGACCAGTTTAATTGCCATTATTCCACCAGCTTTTAGTGCCTCATGTGCCGGAATTCCCATTAACCAAGCAATTGGGTAGAACACGTAACCAATCATATCTTGAAAGCTTATTCCAAACTCCATAGTAAATAGCTTATTAATCATTGCGATCAGTGAAATAAACCCGACCAGCATTGCTGCGACAATCACCGCTACTTTAAAACCAGTTAAGATATACTCTCCAAGCATTTCAAAGAAACTCAATCGCTTGCCAGATTCTGAAGCAACCATCTCATCAAAATTCACTTCTGCTTCATGATCGTATGGATTAATAATCGACAAAATAATGAATGTACTAAACATGTTTAAGAACAAAGCGGCTACAACATATTTAGGCGAAATAAGCTGCATATACGAACCCACAATAGACATAGACACCGTAGACATAGCGGTTGCCGCAAGCGTATACATTCTGCGTTCTGACATTTTTCCTAGAACATCTTTGTAAGTAATAAAGTTTTCAGACTGACCTACCATTAACGCACTAATTGCATTAAAAGATTCCAGTTTCCCCATACCGTTGATCTTTGAAAGTACGTAACCAATAGCTTTAATAACAATGGGTAGTAACTTGATATGTTGTAGTATGCCGATAAGTGCAGATATAAAAACTATTGGCATCAACACTTGTAGGAAAAATGCAAATGCGCCATCGTTGGTTATACCACCAAACACAAAGTTGGTGCCTTGTGCAGCAAATTCCATTAGACCATTAAAGCCATCCGCAAACTTAACCACAACTCCAGTACCCATTGAAGAGTTTAGAAGGAAATAAGCGACGGCCATTTCAATAATTAACAGCTGCACAATGTAACGCATTTGTATGCGTTTCCGATCTTTGCTCGCTAACAAAGCGAGCCCAAGTACAACAATTAAACCAAAAACAAAATGTAGATAATGCATAGCAATGCGCACCAATTAAGATATGAACCAAAATGTTGGCGCATGATTACTGTTTAAATCATAATGTAACGAGATGTAAATCTCATTTCATCACACAGATTTACTGACAAAACCCTTTATAACCCTATTTGTTGAAAGTGTTTTGCGTCGATAGAATCAATACTTTTTTGCAATCACCATTTTCGATAGTTGAAGTTTTGCGTTTATAGTAAGAGAAATAACACGTACTATCGCCTCCTACGAATAAACATAACAATTATACAAAGTATTAGACATGGCCACATACAAGCTCGAAATCTACAAAAGACCTTTAGAAGCGATAATTTCCGGGGTAAAGAAAGTAGAAATAAGAACCAACAACAGTTATGAAAAAATCCGCTATGAACAACTGAATAAAGGTGACTTGATACAATTCCAAATCATCTCTGGTCCCCCTTTTATTGGCTTAGACATTATCGAACCAGATGCGTTAACTGTCGAAGTTGTAGATGTCCGTAGGTATAACGACGCAGGAGAGCTATTAGACAACGAAGGCATGCAAGTACTTTCTACCCTATCCAATACAAAAGAGGAAGGTATTGAACTTCTCAACAGCTTCCATGAGTACAAGAAAATGATCCCTATCCACGGCATATTTGCTATAGAGATTGCTCCATTAACCTGACGCAACAATCTTCGCAAAGAAAATCTCCGTAAAGATAGCAAGAAATATCAAGAGAGCTTTTTGAATTGTCACTATCTTAACATTTAATCGCTAAGCCTTAGTTGTGAGTGAAGCGATTAATGTTTAGGAGACAGTACAATGACAAACAGACTTGCTAACAAATACGGCCCATGGGCACTAGTGATTGGTGGTACATCTGGCATTGGCGCGGCGATATCTGAAGAGCTTGCGCAAGCAGGAATTAATCTAATTATTGCAGCTCGAAGTAGAGATAAACTCGCGCAAACCGCTTTTAGCCTTAAACGCCGCTACAATATCGATGTCCATACCATTTCAGTCGATCTAAGCCAACCAAAAGGCTACCAAGAAATAATCGATAATACGAAAGACTATGATATTGGCCTGTTTGTACCTTCTACAGCTTTAGAAAACAACGGACGATTTACTGATATCAACGTTAACGATGAGCTAAAACTACTTCAAGTAAATGTCGTTTCTGTTTATGCACTGACTCACCACTTTGCCAAACAAATGAAGCAAAAAAAGCGCGGTGGCATTTTGCTTGTGACTAGCTTATCAGGAATTATGCCTAGTCCTTATTTCTCTAACTATGCTGGCTCAAAAGCCTACGTACAAAATTTAGGTCAATCACTAAGCTGGGAAATGAAACATTACAACGTTGATGTATCTATTCTTGTTCCCGGACCAACCTCTACACCAATGTTAGAAGGAACAGGTGTTGATTTCAGTAAGACCCCTATGGCAATAATGAGCCCACAAACTGTTGCGAAAATTGCATTAAATGGCTTAGGACGCAAAGTCGTAATCATTCCTGGAATGAAAAATCGCGTAATGGCGTTTATGCTCAAGTATGTAATGAGTACAAAAAAAGCAATAGCGATGAACGGAAAGCTAATGGAAAAAGTTGCTAACTTCTTACAATAGCGAATTGTTTAACAGGCAGAATACTGAGAAGCATCATGGAACGGATCTTTAATAGTATCGATTTTATTGAGAAAAACATCTTTCAGTCCATAGATGTGCACGCCATAGCGAAAGCGTCTCATTACTCGACTTATCATTTTAGCCGTATCTTCCGCGCGCTTGTGGGAGATACGCCTAAAGAATATCTACGTAAAAGACGTTTAACTATTGCTGCAGATCGTCTGATCAATTCCAATGTTTCCATTTTAGACATCGCTCTGGATTGCCAGTTTGAATCACACGAAGCGTTTACTCGTGCGTTTAAAAAACAGTTTAATCTAACTCCTGATAGATATCGTTCGCAAGGCAAGCTTTCACGGATTGTTTCACGTGAACAATTTAGCCCAGATATGCTAAACCATTTACAGCACAGCCTTAGTATGGAGCCACGAATTCTAGTTCGACCGGAAACACGTGTCGTAGGTGTAGCAAAACGTTATACAGAAGACGATCTAGATCTGAATACCTTGTGGTCGGCATTTCGTCCATATTTGGGACAAATAAAAGGTAGGATCGGAGAAGAGGCCTTTGGGGTATATGAAGAGTACGTTGAAACAGGTGACAATGTGGGCTTTAGCTACATATGCTCGGTTGCGGTGCAGAATGATGCTCCAGTCCCAGATGGTATGATTAGTCGCATAATTCCGGCGAGCACCTATGCTGTATTTACTCATAAAGCAGATGCGTCTCTGCTTCCAGAGACGCTCAAATATATTTGGGGAAGCTGGCTACCCAAATCACGCTATGAATATTCTGAATCGCCGGATTTTGAGCTCTATATTCCGAAAATGGTTGATGGGGAAATTGAGCGAAGCCTATCAATTCATATTCCTATCAAAGACAAGTAACCTAATCTACTTTACACCGACTTGAAGCTAGTACACTCAACGTTGTTCACTACCAACCAATCTTTCAGCTTTTGGGAAGTTAATAAATTGAACTCATCTACGCGTTTATCAGTATAACTAGACAATTCCGGCAGTAGAGTGTCCCCTTCCAAGCTCGTGTGACTCATTAACTCAAGCGTACCATCTGGGAATTTTTGACTGTACTCCAGTATTGTTGATTTCAGCGTGTCCAACGTGACGCCGTCACCATAGAAGTTTGCACTGAATGCTTCAGTCGTTGCTACAGCTAATCCAGAGCAACCTGGCAGCACATGATCGACACGTCGTACTGGTAACCCAACATCATTTGCGAAAGCAATAAAGACTTCTTTGTAAGCCGGAAATACCGCAGCAAAGTGATGGCTGTCTATATGAGTAAGCTTGATCCCCGCTTGAACCGCCTTATTATACTGTGCCTTAAACTCATTGTAAGCTTGGTCATAATCAAGACTCGCTAAACTAAGCGCTTTGTCTTGCTTTAAAAAGAACCCATTGTCATCAACAAGATCGGGCACAACGCCTGGCTCTAATATGGGGCGGCCACTAGTCAGCGTAATATGCAGACCAACATTAGGAACCAACCCCTGTTTAATTAGCTCAATTGCATGCTCTGTTGCGGGTTGGTTCATCATCATTGTCGTTGACTGAGCGATACCAAAACGAAAACACTCAACCACCGACTTATTGACACTTTCAGTCAAACCAAAATCGTCAATGTTTACTATCAATTTCATACGTTGCTCTACCCTATATCTTTATAATGTCCGCAATAAAGAGAATTAACCACTCGACTCACCGTTTAAACTTATTCTAACTGCGCCACCTTTAGTAAATTAAGCCAAAGGTGGCGGCCCATTAGTAAGCTAGTGTGCTTTCGAAGGTGATAGAGTTTGCTCTTCTCTTTCTAGCTGCTCTGGCTCTTCTTGCTCAATGAGTGTTTTTTCATAGGTTTTAAAGAATGGGTAATATACTAAGCCACTCACGATAAAGCAGATGATGACAACTACGGCGGCAAACATCGAGTTTGTAGACATTACTGCACCAATTGGAGCAGGCATTGTCCATGGAGGTAAAGCTATCACGTGGGATACAAAATCAAATTTGAATGCACTCCATACAATAGAAGCGTTGATCATCGGCGCAACAATCCAAGGTACGAAAAAGGTAGGGTTCATAACAATCGGTGTACCAAAAATCACTGGCTCATTGATATTAAATACGCCCGGTATAAACGACATTTTACCGATTGTACGCAGGTGAGCGGATTTGGAACGAGCCATTAAACAAACCAAGGCCAAAGTACCACCAGAACCACCAACAAAGACAAAAAAGTCCATTACAGGGTTAATGAAAATAGCAGGCAACTCTTTTCCTGCCTCAAGCGCTTCTTGGTTCGCACCTAAGTTAACAAGCAACAGAGGACCGATAACGCCTAGGACTACTGAAGCTCCGTGAATACCAGCAAACCATAGTAGTTGGATTAACAAAATAGCCAATGCAAATGCTATGAAGGTATCAGACGCATCTACTAATGGACTAAACAGAGCCATAATACCCGTCGCAATATTCAGGTCAAAATGGCCTAGGACACCATTGATAACGCCGACAAACAAACTCATCACTACAACTGGAATTAGCAAATCGAATGAAGCTGAAATCTTTTCAGGCACCGCTTCTGGCATGACAATTCGTATGTTTTTCTCTACAAGGAAAGTCTGCATCGTTGGTACAAACAAACCACATATAATCGCAGTAAACGCACCAGCA
Organism: Vibrio marisflavi CECT 7928; assembly: GCF_921294215.1. Classification (GTDB taxonomy): domain Bacteria; phylum Pseudomonadota; class Gammaproteobacteria; order Enterobacterales; family Vibrionaceae; genus Vibrio; species Vibrio marisflavi. The sequence continues at coordinate 682,638 of NZ_CAKLDM010000001.1, read as the reverse complement.
CCACCAAGATAAGCTATCGGGATCACACCACCTAAGTCACCAGTCCATACTACAGGTGCTACTGCGAGCAGAAATGAGAACATGGATAACATACCCGAGTTCATCGGGCTTACACCTTTGGTATTCAACGTTTCTGCTAAGTTGTAGGCAATACCATAAGCTGAATACAGAGCAAAAATTCCCATGCTAACAAAGTAAGGGCCAACAATATTGTCACGGCCAATGAACTTTATTACCGCATGCCAGCCATCTAAGAACGCGTTTCCTGTCCCCGGCGGGTTCGCTAACACCAAAAGTAACGAGCCAACAATCAGAAATGGCATGGTAGAAATAAAGCCATCTTTAATAGCGCATATATGCTTTTGGCCAGCTACTCTGCCGGCGAATGGTGCAATAACACGCTCGACGAAATTCATAATAGAATTCATGAGTGACATAAAATCTCCCTATTTATCAATAGTATTCATTGAATCACGTTAATCAGTGCTCATACTAATGAGCAAGAATTAATATAATGTTATATTTTTGAAGGCGTTAACTTTGTTATCTTTAATTTCCACTCATAAATAAACCTATTGCCACAATAATTATGCTTCACAGATCTTATTTATGAGTGGTTATACTTATATAATTACAACAACTTATAACCAACAAGCTAACCTTTTAGGTTAATTGCTTGTTGCAATATTTCTTTTCCTTTCATTATGCCATAGTGCATCATATCGATTTGCCCACAAGCAACGTTTTCCTCTTGGCATCGTTTACTAAATTCTTGGTATCTATATTTAACTTGTGGAGCTACAAGACAAACATCATTTCTTTTTACTTCTGTTTCAAATGCAGATATTGAGTACGCATTAATCTCTGCTTCGATACCTTCATGTTGTGCTGCCTGTCTCATTTTATTCACAACCATCGATGTAGACATCCCAGCTGCACAGCAAAGAAAAATCTTAATCATACCTTTATCACCTTGATTTAAATACCTTTATACCAACAAGCCACCAATAAATGAGAGCGCTCTCATTTGTACTTACATAACGTCAACGAAGAACATATTGCCCCAATTGATTTATCCAAGACAATCTATCAATACTTATTTTGTGATCTTAAATATGATTTAGCTACTAAATGAGAAGTTATATCATCTTGTACTACATCAAGGCCAGGTAGTTCGCAGCTAACATTATCATAGACAAATTTTTAATGTCTGCGCAGCAAGCTTATTCGCTTCATTTACTATTTTCATGAGTACATATCACTCGACCAATGTTGTCACGAGTGTAAATTATTCATTAGTAACACAACTATAATCTACGCGAGAAACAACTTGAGAACGATTCCTATTTTTAAGATTAAGTAGATCACTAATATAGCTATGAGAGCTAACTCCCCTCTTACCGTATTTCGCCGATTAGAAAGTTATATACACTTAGCAAGAATAGTTTCAATTAGTATCGAATCCAAACTAGGTATTACATTCGAAATCAATGACAAATCATTTTCACTATTAGTAATGATAGTTTAATAATTATATAAAACCCACCTTGGAAGTCACAATAAACCTATTTCGTATCTTTTAACCATTACATCACGTTTGTAAAAAACCATTATTCGACAAGCACATTACTATGAAACTTTTATTACAACAAAGCAAAACATCATACTGTTATATTGTAACTATTGCTTCTAAAAGTTAGGCAACCAAAAACCAATGTAATATTTACAGAAAAACGTTCTAAATATATATATTTTATTTTTAAAAAAAATACTGTATAAACTCGTCTTGAGAATCCATACTTACACTAATTGTAATGTTTTTATAAAATTAAACCTAAAGGCTTGCCATTTATGCCTGGAAATTATAAAGGCTGTTTATCGACCGTTTTAACAAATTTCTTATATTAGGTAATAGAGTTAATACCCGCATTTATAGCGGTCATCAGAAACAGGGATGCAGTCTATTTATAACAATCATTAAAACCTTAAATTAAGTGTCGCCTTCTCTAATTTCGGCTACATTGCTTACTTAGCTGGAACAACCGTATTAAAGGTTTGTAACGTTAGTTCTACTGACTAAGTCTATAACTAAAATATGGTCAAGGCAGCCACATAAATAGACCAATTAATATAGTTACTACAAGATTATGTAATCAGTAGTAACGTAGAAAACTTTAAATCAAACAACCATTGATATAGTTATAGCTCTGCTATAACTATATTTAGATAAGCAGTAGCTCTAATATGACTTTATCTGACTTACGAAGATTGCTAGCTAAAAAGCTAAAAAAGACCATTCGTTTAACTGAATTACAACAAAAAGAACTGAATTGTTTTGACAATTTAGTTTCGCGACGAGAGTTTCTTTCCGGTAGTGTCAAAATAGCCTCCTTATCTGCACTGGTAGCTGCAGGTCGCGTACCAACGTCTTGGGGAGAGACCATAACAGGGTTCGAAAGTACGCCTTCAGACTATGGTATCACTGAAAGTGAAATGGCAACCGAGCCAACCATATATAGCTTTCGCGTATCCGATGAACTGATGAGCTACCCAGCTTACAATGAAGCAACTACATTCTCGCCTCTGATTGATAGCATCGAAGGGTTTAACTGGGGTAAGTGCAAACTTTATTCTATGCCACAAAATGACCCAAGCAATTCAATTGAAGACACTTTTATCGATAAGTCCTTCAATTACGGCCCGACAGAATTAGTACAAGTGGTACAAAATTCAGCTGGGGGTTGGCAATTTGAGCACTTTGAAAATATTCCAGTCCACATTGATAATGCTGACGTTCCAGCTGATGGGCATCACAAGTGGATCGTTCCTCTAGATGAGTTACTATCTGGCAAACATAAGCCGACAAATATCGTTGCAATTACTCTACCAGAGTCGAATCAAATTGATGGGGGCCTAAACTCAGATACATCTGTGAACTCGAGTTGGATAATATTTATCAGTTGCGGCAGCAAAAATATTATTTTGTCCCGGAAAATCAACGTTAATTTGTCTCTTTACCCTAATCGAGCAAGTATTGTAAGGGCCGTAAGTGAATCTGGATGGCAAGTCTTCGATGGTGATGGCATCACTTCAAAAGATCCACAATCGATATGTACTTTGGGAAATGGTGGAGATTGGCAATTAAACTCTCGCTTTACCGACAAGTATGGTAGAACTCACCTGTGGTTTCAAAACTCTTCTGATACCAAAGAAATCGCAATATACAGTTTTATTTATCAAAATCAGATAAATGTATATGCTGCTAGAACTCAATTTCCCGTCGGCTGTATAAACGATATTACATACGACCCAGAAGACCCCAGCAAAAGCAATCAAGTTGAAATTACACTATCTGGTTATTCTAATGCGGTTAATAATGGGGTTCTGGTTTACAACATTATAAAGTTAGATGCCCAGAACTTAGTCAAAGACAACCGAACACTAAGATCAGATATACCGCTCAATTTGTTTTGGGCTCATGCTCCTATCTTATCCTCATTATCAACACAAACTCTGCGTTATCATGAGAATTGGCCTTTTGATAGGAAAGGCGACGGCAGTTTGGCTTTCTGGTCAATTACAGATAGCCACTTTCTTAATTCCACGTCCGCCATCGGTCCTGGAACAACCGATAGTACTAAAAAAAACTACCAGGTAGATGTTTATATTGGTTTGGGTTGGAGAGCGAATACAAACGACAAGCCCAAACCGGGACAAAGAACCGTAATCATCTATTCTGTTGACCAAAATACGAAGCAACTTCTCTCATACAATCAAGTCGAGTTACCTGGATATTTAGGTGGAAACCCGGGGCAAACTTCTACAGATATTTATTTCTTAAGAGGGGGGCGTTCTAAATATGGTGGCTGGCGCTTTTTAATAAATACAACTAACGGCGCTGGATTAATCAGTCAATCTTTTGCCACTAAAGATGGTATTCCCGACAATCCTTTCGATTCAAATGGAACCAGCTCGCAACTCTATAGTTTGGGCTTAGGTGCATATAACTGCGAAGTTTTAGAGTTAGCCCAAGTACCAGATTTTCGTACGGACACAACCGACACTAATGTTAGAGCAAACAAAGCATTGTTTTTGGGAGACGCTCATGTAGCTATGGCTTGCAACACGCGTTTTAATCATGACTTTGAGTATGTCAGTACCACAATTCAAACAATTAACTCATCCCCGCTTACCAAGATCCATAGCTTCAACCATGTATCAGGACAGTGGTCAACAGAAAGTATCAGTCAACGAAAAACTGTTTCAGCCGATACAAATCGCCCTAAGCTAGAAAAAAAACAGTTTCACCAAGTCAGTGTTGAACCTATAAATAACTATGGCTACACCATACCTTTTGATAACCCTGACAGTAAATCACCAGCTCCAGAAGCATTTTACTATGAGGTTCGCTCAAGTGTTCCAATTACCATAATTGACCACAACGGCTTTTCACACAGAGCTTGTCGATCAACTGGCGCGGTAATCAAACCTATAACAAAACACTCTACACTTAGATTTCGAGTTCTCGCAGAGTCCAGTACCGTTGCAGTAAACTTGATGGTTCGTGTAGTTGACATGGGAAATTACGTCGATCCTAGCGACACCAATCGTCCAAGTTACACTCCCATCCCTTCACTAGGTAGCGCAATAGTCCCTATTCTCACCAATGATCTCAATTCGGCAGATCCAGATAACAATTCAACCTCTAATTGGTTTAGCTTTTTAATTGGTAGAAATTCAACTCAACGAATGGTTGATAATGTTAGCTCCAGCACAGTCGCTGGCTTTAACCCAGCGCCTAAGTTTCGGTCAGATATTTCCGCTTCGAGTGGCAATGAACATATGGCTGCTTTGACAAGCCAATTTGGTAATAAACTTTTAGAAACAAGCCAAACTGTCATATTTGATGGAATACGTGGAGATGGGTTGAACCTACAGATTACAGGTGGCTTATATGAATCAAACAAGCTACCAATAAACCCATTTTTGTGCGTCATTGAGCCAAAGACTTCTGGAAATCAACTGGGGTCGTTTTGGTCTAATTTATGGAATGACGTTTGTCATGTCTGGAATGCAATTCAGCATTTAGCCAATGATATCAACAAAGTCCGTGACGATATTCTTTCTGGAAGCGGAAATATATTTGACGACTTAGCTAGAATTCCTAGTGATGTAGCTAAAAGCATTGGTGTATTGGTCTCAAGCCTTCATGACATAGCACTTTCTGTTGAAAAGGTTTTAAGTGTTATACCTGGGTTATCAGCACTATTTTTGGTTATCAATGCTTGGTTTGATTACATCATGGCTGTTATTCGCTTTATTGAGATGTTTTTTCATTTCAGCGATATGATCGATTTTATCAATAGTTTCAAATCTCATATTGGCGGCATTTTTTCCGAGCCAAATACTTTTAACCCACCAGTAAGTAATCCATATGAATCTTTTAAGGCGATACTTAGTCAAGGAAAATTAGAGTTTGACGGAGCTATGGCCAATATCATTAACAACTCTCCTTTTGGCCAAGATCAATCAGCGCAGGTTGAAAACGATTTAAAAAACGGAGTCCAGATAGCCGAGACTAAAATTGTTAACCCTGTCATGCATTTGATAGAGGAAAGTATGGCAAAGTTAACCACCCAACTTGACTCCAACATGAATGCACTTCTTCCTATAATAATCAATGATATACCGATTCCAGATAACTTATTGACAACTATCGATAGCGATATAACTCATTTAAATGACGATATTGAAAATACGTTAGTTGATCTCTTAGGTACGTTCATTACAGGTCTAGGGGCTATTGCAGATCCAGGGCAGATGATTAACAGCTTTTTAGGCAGTATCAAAAATGTAGGCGATGATATATTTCTTATCATCGAAGATATAGCAGACTTGATACAAACTGTTTTAGATCCAAATACCATAAGTGGACTGTTCAATAGTATCTGGTCAGCGCCTTTAGTCACTCTACAAATCCCAATCCTGACTGACTTGCTAAAGCTCTTTGATGTAAACCTATCAACGACAATTAACTTTTCAGACTTTTTTGGCTGGACTTGTGGCATGAGCACTTGGATGGCCACATACCTTAGTGAAAATAGATCAATGACAAGTTTTAGTGACCTAACGGGTCAATCTCTGATGCTATCAAGTGCCTCTAAGTCTGACACATTTCTTCTCTGGCAGGTTATCAGTCGAGGGTATGAAAATGTTGCTTGGCTATGGAAATACGAACTTAAAGGCCCAGCAAAAAACAATGACGCCGTAAAAGAGTTTGTCGACAATATTCAACTATCTCGCCTCGTATTCAAAGCTGGTCGAGTATTCACCGAGTTTCTTGAATTTTACCTCTGGGAAGCAAAAGAAATGAACGACAACAAGCAGACAGGAAAGCTTGTCTACAAAACCATTGCTGGACACTTGGATATGGCAATCAAGTTGGCAACACTCATCGCGACTTTAATTGAACGCAAAAAACCGACAATACCGTCGTCTCTTAAAAAGCCAACCTTTCAAACACTAAAAACAGCCAATGCGATGCGGGAAGGGTTAAATATTGTTTTTGGCTTTATCTTTTCAGTTATTGGTACAGAAAATAGAGCTAAGGATATCGTGCATGAGTTAGGTAGTGATTTTGGAAGAGGTGCCACTTTTATGACTTATTCTCGGATTTCTTGGAATGAAGAGGAAAATAAGTGGAGTGACATTGACCCACTCGCTGAGTATTACCCTTATAGATGTGCTTACCTCACGCTTTCTCCATTCGCAGATCTAGGCTGTGTATTACTTTCCCATAAATTATAGGTAACACTCTTAATTTTTCATTTTAAATTCATCACGTAGAGGACTTACTATGGCTGACATTAGTATCTGGCAACTTCTTATTATTGCTTTGATTGTAATTGTATTATTTGGCACTAAAAAGTTAAGTGGCATTGGTTCGGATTTAGGTACGGCAATTCAAGGCTTTAAGAAGTCGTTGAAGGAAGAACCTGCTACTGGGAACAGCAGCCATGACAACAATGTAGTAGTAACGGAGTCTCACTCCGATACTACAAAAGACATTAATAAGGTATAGAGGTGTTTGACGGCAGCTTTGGAGAGCTGGGGCTAATTCTAGTCGTAGCTCTCGTGGTGTTCGGCCCGGAGCAATTACCTCAGGTTATCCGCAGTATTGTCAAATACATTAGCGTGGCTCGAACTATGACTAACAACATCAAAAGGGAGATCTCGCATGAATTACAGCTTTCGAATTTAAAAGAAAGCATCGAGGTTGAACAAAAACAGGTAAAAAAAGTAAGTGAGACTATCAAAGCAACGCAGCATCATTTTGATACTACCAAAGAAGATATTGGTCGTTCACTAGGTGAAGTTCGGTCTGAATTAGAGAGTATTAAAAGTATTTTCGAAGCTCCCTCAAATAAGTAAAACATAACGAATGTAAAAAATGCCATGACAGTTGAATCAAACCCTCAGCCGTTAATGCGCCATTTGCTAGAATTTCGGTCGCGGTTGCTAAAATGCATTAGCTCCGTTTGTATCGTTTTCGCTAGTCTGGCGTATTTCTCAAACAACATTTATAACCTTGTATCAGCACCGTTAGTACACAGGTTGCCAAAAGGCGCGACAATGATAGCGACTAGTGTTGTTTCACCATTATTTACCCCTGTAAAACTCACACTAGTTATCTCAGGGTTTGCGGCCGTACCATACATCCTTTATCAAATATGGGCTTTCGTTGCACCAGGCCTATACAAACATGAAAGACGCTTAATCGCACCACTGTTAATATCGAGTTCCTTACTATTTTACTGTGGAGTGGCATTTGCTTATTTTGCTGTTTTGCCGATTGTGTTCAGCTTTTTTACTGCGATATCGCTCGGCGGTGTAGAGTATGCAACGGATATCTCTAATTATTTAGACTTTGTATTAACTGTCTTTACCGGGTTTGGTATCGCGTTTGAAATACCTGTTGCAATTATTCTTATCTGCTGGATGGGAATAACTACACCAAAAGCTCTAAGTGAAAAACGACCCTACATAATTGTCGGTGCGTTCGTCATTGGTATGTTTTTGACTCCACCAGATATGCTTTCCCAAACACTTCTTGCCGTCCCCATGTGTTTATTGTTTGAGCTAGGGTTATTTTGTTCTCGATTTTATGCCCCGAAACAATACTAAAATAATATGTACAAGCTGGATTCTTTTGACACTTACCTTAATTACTAGCTCCAAATAAACACTCAGGCTCTAACTTGTGCATTCATACACACGTCAATTAGACGTGGTTGTTCAGCTCATATTCTTTGGGTTTATCACGCTTGTTTGCGTAGGCGACCACACAAACAAGCGCTACCTTTAGCAAAGATGGCAGTATGCGATTTTTAATTTACATCGAAATCATTGCACCAACACTCAAAGAAATAATCGAAAATAGCGCTAAGATACCGATTAATGGCATCACCCATTTAATCCAACGAACATAAGGAACTCGTGCAATCGCCAAACCTCCCATTACAACGGCTGATGTGGGCGTAATCAGATTCACAATCCCAGATGCAGATTGATAGGCCGTGACAACAAGCTCGCGCCCTACTCCGGCAAAATCAGCTAACGGCGCCAAAATAGGCATAGTAAGAACAGCTAAGCCAGACGTAGAGGGCACTAAGAAAGATAGCAGTATTTCCAACACATACATTACATTAATAAATATCACCGAAGATAAACCGCTAATAGTCGTTTCGGCAGAATGAAGTATGGTGTCAGTGATCATTCCGTGATCCATGACCACCACGATTCCTCGGGCTATACCGATAATTAAAGCAACACCTAGCAAGTCTCTCGCTCCATCAATAAAGCTTGAGATAAACTCTTCTTCGCTCATTCGTGCAACAAAACCAACAATAATTGATGCTGCCAGAAATAATGCTGAGATTTTAGCCATCCACCAGCCTGCTACCGCTACTCCATAAATCATAACGGCGAAAGACCCACCGAAAATATACAGAATCAACTTACGTGTAGTTGTAAATTCAAGCAGCTCATCTCCTTTGTTTCCGAGAAAATGCACTCGATTTTCTTCATACTTATCAAACACAATAGACTTACTTTGGTCCTTGCGAACCATTTTTGCGTAGCGCATAACATAGGCAACACAGATCAACCAACCTACAACCAGCATGACCACTCTAAGCAAAATGCCATCAGTAAAAGGAATGGAAGCGGCGTTTGCAGCAATAACCGTGGCAAATGGATTGATAGTAGAGCCTAAACATCCGATACCGGCACCAAGCAAGACTGTTGCGGCTGCGACTAACGGGTCAAATCTAGCAGCTATCATCACAGGTACTAGCAACGAATAAAAAGGTAACGATTCCTCAGCCATTCCATAAACGGTTCCACCTGCAGCAAAAAGAGCCATCAATATGGGAATCATAAGCTCTTCTCGTCCTTTCAAACGAGCAGTTACCCTCTCAATACCAGCATCAATCGCGCCCGTTTTACCAACCGTACCCAAAAATCCACCAATGATAAGCACGAAAAGCGATACGTCTATTGCTGCCGCTTGATATGTGTCGTGATCATAAAAACCATCAATCGGAGCTAAAAATACATCGACAATACCTTGTGGGTGACCCTCGACACGTTTGTAGGTCCCCGAGACAGGAACTTCGCGCCCTAAAGTCTCGTTCATCGCCCTATCATATTGCCCAGCAGGGACTATCCACGTCATCAATGCAACTAATGCAATGAGAATAAACAAAATTGTATAAGCAGATGGGAACTTTAAATTGGAGAAAAATCGCTTTTTCTCATGTCCGGAGGGTAAAGTTTGGCTTGTCATAATTGTATCCTTTGACCTTTAATTTATCTAAGCCTCAAGCCGAATAATAAGCACACAAATTAACTCCGCTAGAGATTAGAAACATACAAATAGATATTTATTAAAATAGTTTTGTGAGATTGTATTTCGGACTTTTAGAACAAACATAGTTATAAATCACAAAATATTTAACCAATTCGTTATCAAGAAATCGACTAAAACTTTCATAAAGTAATTTAGTCACGTTAAACGGATATCTATTCCCAATAGAAGTGCGTTTATTAGTCAAATTAACAAAATAGTAAGAAGTACTATTTACCGTTAGAGAAACTCTATGCATTCATGTATTCACCTTTGTGAAAAATATATTTGATGGTTTATTGACTATAATCAATTTTCATTGTTATACAGTTTGATTTTTCTTCAAGCTACATAGAAAAACAAGGCTACATTGCAAGTGCAAAAGCTATCAACCACATGCAAATCAATCATTTACAGTAAAAACAATTAGTGTAATCGTTCCTAACTTACTATTACTGCCCGCCTTTATCACGTGGTGACCAATTATCAACCAATCGGTATTAATATGAATAAAATTCCACAAACACTAATGCAAAACGATTGGTTTATTCAATAACAGGTTTAAACTTCCAATACTAGTAGCTAAATTGCCAATTAGCGCATTTATTCAAACTTGACTTAGTCAATAAAATTAACCGCCAAGTTTAATAACAATTAAATTTGTGACTAATATCTTAGAAAGCACAATAAAGCTGAGTATTATAAAAACCAACTTCCGATAAAGATAAATTTAATTATCTAATTCTAATTGTTAGTTAAATAAGGAATGTTCCTATTTAAATAATCAAAATTTAACAAATAAGAGAGATAGAAACATGAGTAAATTCTATGTTGGTTCCGAAATTGGTCAACTACGCAGAGTATTAGTGCATAGACCAAGACGCGCACTTACCCACCTAACGCCTTCCAACTGTCACGACTTATTGTTCGATGATGTACTAGCGGTTGAACGTGCAGGCGAAGAGCACGACGCATTTACTCAAACACTACGCGATCAAGGGGTTGAGGTTTTACTACTAACAAACCTTTTAGCTGAAACATTGGCGATACCAGAAGCAAAAGACTGGTTACTGAATACGCAGATCTCTAACTATCGTTTTGGACACACATTTGCCAATGATGTTCGTTGCTACTTAAGTGATTTCCCAAACCAAGAGTTGGCTAAAATCTTAACGGGTGGCCTAGCATTTTGTGAAATGCCAATACAGTCTTCATCTATGGTTCCCGCCATGCACAATCCGACTGATTTTATCATTGAGCCTCTACCTAACCATTTGTTTACTCGTGACACTTCTTGCTGGGTTTATGGTGGCGTTTCAATAAACCCAATGGCAAAAGTCGCTCGTCAAAGAGAAACAAACCATCTTCGTGCTATTTATCGTTGGCACCCTACTTTCGCCGGACAAGATTTCGTCAAATACTATGGGGACGAAGAGCGCGCTTATGACAGATCTACTATCGAAGGTGGTGATGTTCTTGTCATCGGTAAAGGCGCCGTACTTGTTGGTATGTCAGAGCGAACTACGCCACAAGGTGTTGAGCAACTTGCCTCCAGCCTATTTAAGCATGGTGAAGCAAAACAAGTGATCGCGCTCGAATTACCGAAAGACCGCTCTTGTATGCATTTAGATACAGTAATGACACATATGCGTGAAGATACGTTCTCTATTTATCCAAACATCATCCCTGATGACGTCAACTGCTGGAGCCTAACGGGAGATAATTCCGGAACCATTAAGGTATCTCAGCAACAATCATATATCCATACAATCGAAAAAGCCCTGCAAGTGGATAAGCTCAACCTCATTACTACGGGTGGAGACAGTTTTGAAGCAGAGCGTGAACAGTGGAATGACGCCAACAACGTATTAACCGTCAAACCTGGTGTTGTTATTGGCTATGAACGAAACACATACACAAATGAGAAATACGACAAAGCAGGCATTGAAGTTCTACCTATACCTGGAGATGAACTAGGCCGTGGCCGCGGTGGCGCACGCTGCATGAGCTGCCCGATCGAGCGTGACGGTATTTAACTATCAGTTGTAAATGGTTGGGGATCACGTCCTCAGCCACCTAAGAAGAGATACAGATTATGACTAAAAAAACAGTCGTCGTCGCACTAGGGGGAAATGCTCTACTGCGTCGCGGAGAACCATTAGAAGCAGACATTCAACGCCATAACATCGAAATTGCGGTAAAAACAATTTCTGAAATTGCTCAGGAATACAACGTTGTACTCGTTCATGGTAATGGCCCACAAGTAGGATTGCTTGCGTTACAAGGCTTGGAGTACAAAAAAGTTAACCCTTACCCGCTTGATGTATTAGGCAGCGAAACACAAGGCATGATTGGCTATATGCTAATGCAAGAGTTCAAGAATCAGATGCCAGAGCGCAATATCTCTTGCATGCTAACTCAAATGAATGTGGATCCAAACGATCCTGCATTTAGCAACCCAACTAAGCCTATTGGCCCGATCTACACTGAAGTTGAAGCTCGTGAACTCGCTGAAAAATATCATTGGACAGTTAAACCCGATGGCCAGCACTTCCGCCGTGTCGTTCCTAGCCCAGAACCAACAGGCATTGTCGAGCACGAAGCTATCACCAAGCTCATTGATGAAGGTCACCTCGTCATTTGTACTGGCGGCGGTGGCATCCCTGTTAAGAAAGAGAACGGCAAGTTAATTGGCGTAGAAGCGGTTATCGACAAAGATATGTCAGCCGCGTTTTTAGCAAGGCAACTTGGCGCTGATGCGTTACTGATTCTCACTGATGCTGATGCTGTCTACCTTGATTGGGGCAAACCAACACAGCATGCACTTCGAAATACTACACCTGACGAATTATCCAAGTATCAATTCGATGAAGGGTCTATGGGGCCAAAAATCCAGGCTTCATGTGAGTTCATCCAAAAAGGTGGCCAGCTTGTTGGAATTGGAGCACTAGAAGACGGCTTGCAAATCCTCCAAGGCCAAGCAGGCACTAACATCACCAACAACTGATCGAATTGGCCTGAAAGGTAAACCAATAGAAACAAAATTTCATAGGTACTTTCTTACCCTCTTCACCCTGCAATCAGAAAGTACCGACAACAAATAAGAAGGACTATACAATGGCTTTTAATCTACGTAACCGCAATTTCCTAAAACTATTAGACTTTACGCCTCGTGAAATTCACCACTTATTAGAACTTTCTGCGGAGCTTAAAAAAGCGAAATACAACGGATACGAACAACCTCGCTTAGTCGGAAAAAACATTGCGCTAATCTTTGAGAAATCGTCGACTCGTACTCGTTGTGCATTTGAGGTTGCGGCTTATGACCAAGGTGCTAAGGTCTCCTACCTTGGCCCATCAGGCTCTCAAATCGGTCATAAAGAGTCCATGAAAGATACAGCTCGTGTACTTGGACGTATGTACGATGGCATTGAGTACCGCGGCTTTGGTCAAGACATCGTTGAAGAGCTGGGCGCACACGCTGGTGTCCCCGTTTGGAACGGCTTGACGGATGAATTCCACCCAACGCAAATATTGGCCGATTTCCTCACCATGATGGAGCACGGTCAAGGTAAACAGCTGCATGAAATCAAATTCGCTTATTTAGGTGACGCGCGCAATAACATGGGTAACTCACTTATGGTTGGTGCTGCAAAAATGGGTATGGAAATTCGCCTCGTGGCACCGCAACAATTCTGGCCTAAAGATAAACTTCTAGCTGAATGCCGTGCAATTGCCGAGCATACAGGTGGAAAAATCACCTTAACAGAAGACGTGCAAGAAGGTGTTCAAGGCTGTGATTTCTTATATACCGACGTATGGGTGTCAATGGGCGAGTCAAAAGAAGCATGGGATGAGCGTGTGAAAATGATGACTCCTTACCAAGTAAACTCTGGCATGATCAAAGCTACAGGCAACCCGAATGTTAAATTCATGCATTGCTTACCAGCTTTCCACAATGATGAAACCAGCGTAGGTAAACAAGTTGCACAAAAATATGGGATGTCTGGACTAGAGGTGACTGAAGAGGTATTTGAATCAGAGCACTCTATTGTATTTGATGAAGCTGAAAACCGCATGCACACGATCAAGGCTATTATGGTCGCAACGTTAGGTAACTAAAAATTATGCGGCATACAGTCTAAACCTAGGCTGACGTATACCTCAAATAACGAAAGCTATTTGCAGGGAAATGCGGGTGGACTCTGACACAAAAAAGTGATGGATAAAACTCGCATTTTTTTTCACCTACCCTGTTAACTACATTAACGATATGCCGCATCAAGAGCAGGTAAAACAAGCTCTCACATTCAAGCTTTTTCAACGCCGGAAATTGCATATTTTTCCATTAAATGAATAATTTACATGATCTATTGCAAGGTTGATTTTTGTACGTATAATCTTTCGCAATTTATCAAAAGAGCAGAAAATCGACGACCTATGACGACATATTGCTACCCTATCAATCACACGACAACGGTAACCGTCCCATCGTTATTTTGCTTTTTTATTTATCGCCAAGCCTCCTATTTCAGGGGGCTTTTTTTTGTTCAAAATATACTGAGGAAAGACTCGCTATGACGCATTCGTTATTCAATAAGCACATTATCTCTATCCCAGAACTTAGTCGTACTGAGCTTGAGCATATTGTCGATACAGCCGCAAAACTAAAAGCCGAACCAAACCCAAACCTTCTTAAGAATAAAGTGGTGGCAAGCTGCTTTTTTGAGCCATCGACACGAACTCGACTATCTTTTGAAACTGCAATACAACGCTTGGGTGGCACAGTCATTGGCTTCGATAATGGCGGAAATACCTCCTTAGCTAAAAAAGGTGAAACACTTGCAGATTCAGTACAAGTAATATCTTCCTATGTCGACGCATTTGTCATGCGTCACCCACAAGAAGGAGCGGCACGCCTCGCCTCTGAATTTTCAAACGGAGTCCCTATCGTCAACGGTGGTGATGGAGCAAATCAACATCCGACTCAGACCCTACTAGATTTGTTTTCTATTTACGAAACGCAAGGCTCGCTAGACAACTTGAATGTCGCCTTAGTCGGAGACCTGAAATACGGTCGAACCGTACACTCTCTTACTCAAGCGCTAGCAAAATTCACCAACAATCGTTTCTACTTCATTGCGCCAGACGCTTTGGCAATGCCAGACTATATTTGTGAAGAATTGGAGCAAGCTGATATTCAATACAGCTTGCATTCAAGTATTGAACAAGTAGTGCCCGAACTAGACATTTTGTATATGACACGAGTACAAAAAGAGCGCTTTGACGAATCTGAATATGCCCACCTAAAGTCAGCTTTCATCCTAACGGCCAACACTTTAAAACAGGCGAGAAACAATCTCAAAGTGCTGCATCCACTACCCCGAGTAGATGAAATCACTACTGATGTGGATAGCACCCCTTTCGCCTACTATTTCGAACAAGCTCAAAATGGTGTCTATGCTCGCGAAGCTCTATTGGCCCTTGTCCTAAACAACAACTTATAAACTGGAGGATTCACCATGGTTAAGGAAACAAAACTGCAAGTAGAAGCAATCCGTAACGGCAGCGTTATCGATCATATCCCTGCAAACGTAGGCATCAAAATTCTCCAGCTGTTCAACATGCACAACATGAACGAGCGTATTACGATTGGCCTCAATCTACCTTCGGGAGCTTTGGGGCACAAAGACCTAATTAAAATAGAAAATATCTACCTAAATAAAGAACAAGCAAATCAGCTAGCTCTGTATGCGCCGCAAGCGACCGTTAATCAAATCGAGGAATATCGAGTCACCAATAAACTTGCGTTGGCATTACCCGACAATATCAAGCGCGTTTTTGAATGTCCGAACAGCAATTGTATTTCTCACGGTGAACCAGTAGAGAGCCAATTCCACGTGCAACAGAGACAGGAGCATGTAACGCTAAAATGCCACTATTGCGAAAAAGTATTCTCTCGTGACATCGTTACCGAGCACAAATAGACTTACATTTTGAAAGGCCAGTTTGCCCTGATCACACTAACGTACTGAATATTGTGATCAGGGCATTATTTAGAGCTATTTAATCCAGGATCCAAGAGATTTAAATCACATATTTATATTTCAAATGAAAACTAACCAATTGATATAACGAATATAATTTTAATGATCTCTCTCATAAATAGCATTTTTATTCGGTGGTATCCTTCCTTGAAAAATAAGCTACTAGAAAGTAGCAGCACTACATAATCATTCCACTATGTGAAACAAATAGTGATAAGAACATTAAGGATAGAAACCCTATGGCGTCAGATATTAAGGACTTGCCCTCAAACAAAAATGTTAACTACGATGCCCTTCAAGCAACCGATGAAAAGAAACTAACTGCTGTATGTAAACAACTACTGCTACAGCAAAGCTTTCCTACCCAAAAAGACTTAAGAGAAAAGCTAGTAGAGATCGGTTTCAAAGGAATAAGCCAATCAACCGTGTCTCGCCTACTGTGTCAGCTTGGCATCACCAAAGTGCAGAACTCTTGTGGTAAAAAGGTCTATTGTCGTACTGTTGAAAGTACTGCTGCGCGTCCTGCCTCATCTATTGCTTCTCAGATTGAGTTTATCACCCATAACCAATCCACTGTCATCGTTAAAACCCACCCTGGTAGTGCACAGTTAATAGCAAGGCTTATCGATACTGATCCTCACAGCGAAATACTAGGCACGGTCGGTGGTAATGATACGGTTCTCATTGTTCCTAAAGACACAAATAACATCGACATATGTGAGCAAGTGGTTAAGGAACGCCTAGGGGCAAACACTTAGGTAATTGGATAAAGATAAGGTCTGATTAATGACAAAGGTCCAGCTTTTGAGCTCGACCTTTGATCAAACTTAAGTACAAGTATCATAGATTGCTATTGAACTGCAGGGTTCATTATTTGCTGGGTTCGCTCAAACACATCTAGTCCCTGCTGTTTTAACCAATAAGGTATATCTATCAGCACCCAGTTCTCTGACAGTTTGTCTTCAGTACGATAATAAACATCAACTACCTGCATATCTGCTCGAACTTCTCCACCCGGCAAACCTAAAAAACCACCAATTGGCGTATTCGACAAGTTAGGCCAACCAAAGAAGCAAGCAAAGTTACCCTCTGCGAACCGGCAAACATGACCATTAAACTTTTTATCTTTTAGGTTGTTACGAAAAGGCAATTGGTGCTGAAGCTGATAGCGGGGAATCGTATATGATGCGCCTATTCCACATGGGCCGTACCAGATCATATCTTTCGACCAGCTTTTTTCCAGCACTTCTGGAGGACATCCCATAGCGCCACTGTCATTAAGTACACTCAAATCTTCGACCATCTTATTAACGAGGTTGAGTGTTACTTCTCCCTCTTCCTCTGGTGCATCTTCAAACAGTAACCCATCATGATCTCGTGGCCCCGGGTAAACAAAATGACGCCCAGTCGACGGAGGCAGTGGGTAGCACCCTGCTTGATCCATTACGCCAAGCAAATCCATGAAAAGACCAGATTTCGTGATTTTGCCATTCTCGACACAAGTAAACTCCGCGTATCGTATATTAACCATTTTACCTGTAGCTCGAATACCTAACCAATCCGCATCGAAAAGCCCCATGAAGTGCCCCATGCTCATCACCCATTGCTCTGCGCCAATCTCATTGGTCCCCGCAATGAAAATATCCTGCCTCCGCTGCATACGCGTCATTGAACTCATTAGCGGAACCCAAAATACCTCGGCTACTGCGTCTGCTCCTTTTTGCTCACGAAATGGATAGACACCAAACCAATTATAATCTTCACTCACATAGTCTTTAAGTACGCTCGCTACTGACTCAGGAGTCGCGCTTTCCAATGCTTCGAAATATTCACGGACAATGCGTTTTACTTGCTGATACTTACTCATCTTTAATCCTATATTTGCTCATTAGTGGAAGCTCAATTGATGGCCGGCTTTGTGCAGCCAATTTATATTCGTAAAAGCTCGGTGTGGATATTACAGCTTTGCACTATGTGACAATGTCACGGAGTTTAATATCCGTGACTCGTCCAGCCTAGAACACGATGTTTTGAATCCAACGATTAATTGCATCAGCAACGACTTTCGGTTTCTCTAACGTCGATAAATGACCACACTGCTCGATCACTACTAATGCGGAATTGGCTATCATCTCATCCATCAAAAGATGATTTTCAATCGGACACAATAAGTCATCACGACCACAAATAATTAGAGATGGCACAGAAATTTGGCTAAGTAACGGCTGAGCATCAGGACGCGTAGCAAGAGCCTGAGCATGGCTGGCAAACTTATCTACACCAATGTTTTCGGCCATTTGGCAAATATCGCCCGTCAGTGAAGTATCTGCTGCCCTCTCAGGGTGAATAAGAACGGGCAACAAATGATCTGGTGTTATAGAGCTGAACTGTCCTGAATGTGCCTTGGCAACCAACAGGTTTCGCTTGTCGGTTACCTCTTGCTTTTCATCCGCAGAGTTGGTGTCTAGCAAGATCATACCTTTTACTCTTTCTGGCGCTTGGCGATACACTTCAAAAGCTAGGATTCCACCCATAGATAAACCACCCAAAATAAAACTATCAGGCGCTGAATCTAAAATATCCTTTGCTAAGGCCGCCATTGAGTCTAAAGCTTGTAGCTCAGCACAGATCGGTTTTACACGCTCTAAAAGTAGACCATTCACTGGAGCAAATAATGTTTCATCGCATAATAGCCCGGGTAACCAGAGTAAAGGTATACTCGATGTCATCACAGAACCTCTGGCTTAGTTGGATTGTCACTTCCTAACACTTGATAGACAAAGCTATCACCACGGATATTTTCAAGGCTTATCGCAGCACCTTTTGGCACGTTGAAAACATCACCTGTTGTGAGTACGACTTGAGCAAGCTCCTCACCATCGAACACTTCAACTAAGGTATCTCCACTAAAGTTAATCAGTACTTGTTTTTCATCACGGCGATAGGACGGTAGTGTCGCACCATTGTTCAAAGCAAACGCGTGTATACTGACGTCATCTTCACTTTTCACTTGGAAATCATACTCAGAATTTGGGCTACCCGTTAAAGCAAACTGTTGGTAGTCGATACCAGAAAAGTCATTCACAACACTTTGATAGTCTGAATGCTTCACAACGTAAGGCAGCATTTGCTCGACAGTATAATTGTCAAAACTCTCCATATCCTTGCTAGTCAGCACTGGCATTAACTTTTCTTGGCTTGGTACTGAATCTCCAGACTGTGTATCCACCAAGCTTTTATCTTTGCATAAGTACAAACCATGTCCTTGGCTTTCTTCAATAACGCTAGGATGCCAAGTAACACCGCCGCCTGAATCATCACCGCCCAAAACGGAATACATAAACCCGTAGTCTCTGCCGACGACTTCAAAGCCTCTGAATAGATTGGTTGGAATGGAAATAATATCGCCTTTGCTCAATACCGCATCGTATTCGCCTTCGTTACCCCAATAAAGACGGAAGCTCCCTTTAAACACAATAAACAGCTCAGCCGTGGTGTGCGAATGCAAAGAGTTCTTTATGCCCGGAGGCTGACCAGCCGCACCAATATTAAACCCCGACGTTTCTCTGATATGTACATGCTGGCGGCTGCTCTCAGCGACACCTGCACCAATAATACAGAAGTTATCTTTCAAGTGGCTTCCGGGTGTACGTGCATCAATAAACGCTTGAGTTCCCGGAATTAGCTCCATATAACGCACCAATTGACTATTGATCTGTTGTTGTAAACTCATTCTAAATCCTTTTTATAGTTAACCTCAGCTTCAGATAAGCTAAGCCTGAGGTTACTTAATTACTCAGCGGCCTGCCGCCATCAACACTGATTGTTGTACCAGTGGAAAATGTTAAATGTTCCGCGGCCAATAACACCGCTTTCGCAACTTCATCAACGTCAGCGAGCCTTTGCAATGGAGTGGCTTGCTCTTGTTGATCTCGCCATTTATCGTCCAATCCTTTAACAAACTCCGTATCGATTAACCCGGGGGCAACAGATAACACTCTTACGTCAGGCGCGAGCGCTCTTGCTAATGAACAGGTCATATTCTCCAACGCAGCTTTACTAGCGCAATAGGCAATATTGCTACCCATCGCAGTCTTGGCAGCGATAGAAGTAATGTTGATGACACAACCTTTGTTCTTTTTTAGAGAAGGGAGAAATGAGCGAGTCATCGCAAACGGAGCTCGAACATTGACCGACAAGATTTTATCTATGACGCTATCTTCGAGAGCATCGAGGTCATGATGAGCGACAAACTGAGTCGTTCCTGCACAATTAACTAGAAGGTCGATATCAATATTGTCCTTACGAAGGTTAGCTTGCAGATCTTCGATTGCCTGTGTGTCTGCGACATTTAACTGATAACAAGCATGCTCTTCACCCACCAAGCTGTCTAAAATTTTTTCAGCCTTATCTTTGTTCGAGTGATAGGTAAAAATCACTTTATAATCATTGTTGGCAAGCATCGCACAAATAGCGGCCCCAAGGCCGCCACTTCCGCCTGTTACCAAGGCGTATTTACTCATTCAACAACTCCTCTTCTTCCATTGAGGAGTATCGACGAACCCGAATATCCGCCTGCTCTTTGTGACCAGCAAAACCTTCTAGTTCACACAAGCGAGAGCAATATTCACCGACGAATAGTGATGCCTTCGCCGTAACGCGTTGGTATGTACAAGTTTTAATAAACTTACCTACCCACAAGCCACCGGTATAACGTGCAGCTTTCTTCGTCGGCAAGGTATGGTTGGTACCAATACACTTGTCTCCGTATGACACGTTAGTTTCTTTGCCTAAGAACAAAGCGCCATAGTTAGACATATTGTCTAGGAAATATTGCGGATCTTCCGTCATGACTTGAACGTGCTCTGAAGCAATGTCATCTGCAACTTCCACCATTTCGTCATAACTGTCACAAACAATCACTTGGCCATAATCTTGCCATGCTTTGCCTGCTACTTCCGCTGTTGGCAAAATGGTAAGTTGGCGCTCAATTTCAGCAATCGTTTGTTCTGCAAACTGCTCTGAGTTAGTCAGTAATACCGCAGGTGAGTTGTAACCATGTTCCGCTTGGCCTAATAGATCTGCTGCCGCTAATTCAGGATCACAACCTTTATCATCGGCAATAACTAAGGTTTCTGTCGGGCCAGCAAACAGGTCAATACCTACACGACCAAATAGTTGACGTTTAGCCTCGGCTACAAATGCGTTTCCTGGACCAACAATCATATCAACAGGCTTGATCGTCTCAGTACCTAACGCCATTGCACCAACAGCTTGAACGCCACCAAAACAGTAGATTTCATCGGCACCAGCCATCGCCATTGCTGCGACAATTTCGGCATTCGGCTTTCCATTAAACGGTGGTGCACAAGCGATTACACGTTTGACGCCAGCAACTTTAGCCGTCAACACACTCATGTGAGCCGAAGCAACAAGTGGATATTTTCCACCGGGAACATAGCAACCGACACTGTCGACTGGGATGTTTTTGTGCCCTAGAACTACACCCGGTAGCGTTTCTACTTCTACGTCTTGCATCGAGTTGCGTTGGATTTGGGCAAAGTTTCTGACTTGCTCTTGAGCAAACTTAATATCATCAATTGTGGCAGCATCAAGGCTATCAATACATGCTTGGATCTGCTCTTCGGTGAGCCTAAATTGATCAGGTGACCAGTTATCGAATTTCTCAGACAGAGCTCTTACCGCTTCATCTCCTTGAGATTGGATATCGGCAAGTATCCCCTCAACTACGCCTCTTACTTTCGCATCATTCGATTCTGATACTTCTTCAGTGATCCCACGCTTTAGATAGGTAACCATTGATCGCTCTCCTTTTTGACTACGTATGCACTTTACTTCCAAAAAATAGTGATAAACCGAGTTAGCTATCACTAAAGATGATTCATAATTTGACTACGAATGCAAAATACCATAAACAGTTTATTAACATCGCGCAACAACTATTTAAGGAATCAACATGAATTTTGCAAAGCAGCTAGCTAAAGAACCTCTACTTGGGACATTTGTCAAAACTCCTCACCCTCATATTATTGAAGTTCTCCAATACTGTGATTTAGATTTTCTTATCCTTGATGCAGAGCATTCTCCTTTTGACCGTACTTCACTGGATCTATGCCTAATGGTCTCTAACATCCCAACATTGGTAAGAATCCCAGACAGTCAACCTTCCACTATCTTAAACTCACTAGATTGTGGGGCCACTGGCATATTGGTTCCACATGTATGTTCAGCAACACAAGCAGAAACAATTGTTGCGAAATGTCACTTTGGTGCCGGTGGACGCGGATACGCAGGCTCAACTCGCGCAGCCCAATACACACAAAAACTCATGCAAGAGCACCTTTCCGACAGTGCAAATCAAACCACGGTTGTTGTTCAAATAGAAGACATCGAAGGCGTAGACAATGTGTCAGACATTGCCGCAGTAAATGGTGTGGATGCCCTTTTCATCGGTCAAGTTGATCTAGCGGTTGCGTATGGAGAAAGCTCAGTAAATGGCGAATCAGTACGTGATGCTAGCCTAAAAATTATCGAAGTAGCAAAAAGTTATGACAAACCAGTCGGTATGTTTGTATCTGACGCAAAACAGATTGCCCATTGGCGAAAATTAGGTGTATCCTTTTTTGGTTTAGCGTCAGAGCATAAAATGATTATTGATGGATTCAAAAATCAGAGGACTCAGGTCGAGTCTAACGATTAGCATTGGAGGTCAGCATTAAAAGTAAAATAACATCGATAGATGTGGCGAAAGTTTTAGGGGTTTCACAATCTACCGTCTCTCGAGCGTTTAACCCAAAGGCCAGTATCAGCGAAAAAAAACGCCAGATGGTCATTGAAGCTGCAAACAAGTTAGGTTACACACCAAATGCTATCGCTCGCAGCCTCATTTCAAATCGCTCTGGCCTTATCGCAATAGCCCTAGATAGCGAAAGCAACCCAATGTACGACATGCTGGCACGCAAACTAACCAGCGTGATCCAGAAGCGAGGCTGCCAAGGCATACTATGCCCTATCGATGAAGACAATTTGGACCTCGCGATCTCCAGAGCGATAGAATATCAAGTCGACGGACTTATTATTGCTACCAGTCGCCTCTCTAGTAAAGCGGTAGCTCAATGCGACAAGTTTGGTGTCCATTTGAGCTTTATCAACCGTTATGTGGATGGGTTGACAGCGAACAGTGTTGGGTTAGACAACCTAGATGCGGGAAGACAAGCCGCACTTTTCTTGGCAAAGCAAAACTACTCAAAGATGGCATATGTAAGTGGCGATGCAGGGTCGATGACAAGTGAAGAACGATGGAAAGGTTTTTCTAAAGGGTTGAGTGAGTTAGGTCTCTCTCCACCTGATTTCGTCGAAGCTTGCTATAGCTTTGATTCCGGAGTTAAGGCAGCAAAGCATATAGTGAACAGAGTGCCGCATACTGAGGCAATATTTTGTGCCAATGACATTCTTGCCTTAGGCGTTATCGATGGCTTACGAGCATCTGGGAAACGGGTACCTGAAGATTTTGCTGTAATGGGAGTCGATGATATACAGATGTCTAGCTGGCCTGCATACAACCTAACAACCATACAACAGCCTATCGAACAAATATCAACCGTTGTCGTCGATGATTTACTGGAACGAATTCAAAATAATCAAACGACGGCGGGAAAATATTTAATGCAGAAAGGCAAGCTAATCGAGCGCTCTAGCTGCTAAAAACGCCCATTTGAATACGCCTCGTCTCGGGGCGTCTACTTATCAATTGATCGCTAATCCATGTTCGATTGACATTCTGCTTTCCCAGATTATTTTTCTCGCGCGATAGAATTTTTTTTAATGCAAGCACACATCAAGCTCTAAATTACATCCCCTGTTATCACACGCCAACTTTTGATACAAACCTGAAACATTTTGTTGACAAATAATAAACTCAATGTAATTTGAATACGTATCCAATTTTGAGCAATCTGTGTTTAAAACAAAAACGAAAGGAGGCTAACAATGGCCATGACCGGCTTTGACAAAAAGTGGCAAAACTTCCCCGACTACATATTGGGCATCACCAAAGAAATATGGGAAGACCGAGGACTGCGTACTCTAGACCACTATTATTCTCCAGATATTGTCGTTCGTACCCCAAGCTCCATTTCGCATGGAAATCAAAATGTTGTTAACGCAACCATGGCGACACTGGCAGAGTTCCCAGACAGAACCTTATTGGCTGAAGATGTTATCTGGTCTGGTACACCAGAAACTGGCATGCTCTCATCACACCGCATCATTTCTACCGCAACGCACATGAACTCTGGCGTTTACGGTCAAGCAAGCAATACCAAACTTCGCTATAGGATCATTGCTGACTGTCACGCAATCAATAACCAGATAAACGATGAGTGGCTAATTCGCGATCAAGCATCAATTGCTAGTCAAATTGGCATGACTTCTCGCGAATACGCTCAAGACCTAATCGAACAAGAAGGCGGAGTTGAACACAGTCCTTTCCCGTTCACAGCAAAGCAAGATGTTCAAGGGCCTTACGTGGGCGTTGGAAATGACAATGAGTGGGGCCAACAGTACGAGTCCATCTTGAACCAAATCATGAATGCTGAGTTTTCCGCTATACCGAAACAGTACGACCGAGCATGTATCGGTGAATATCCGGGTGGCAAGGGTGCTCTTTCCCACTCTGAAGTTGATCAATTCTGGATGCAGCTCCGTTCTGCTTTCCCAAATGCTAAGTTTACTGTTCATCATCGCATTGGAAGAGACGATTCGATGATGTCACCTAGAGCTGCGATTCGTTGGTCTATGGAAGGCAAACATGAAGGCTATGGACTATTTGGTAAGCCAACCAATGCTGAAGTTTATGTAATGGGAATCAGCCACGCAGAGTTTGGGCCTTGGGGCTTACGCCGAGAATTTACCCTTTTTGATGAAACAGCCGTTTGGAAACAGATATTGCTCCAACAAGGTTAAATCAACAACATTTCAGCCTGCACACTTCAGCTAACTCAACATAACAAAATAATAAATAACGAATAGTTAGCTGAGTAAATTCAACATCTAACGAAAGGAAGTGAAGCATGACACACAACATCGTTGAACAGTTTTACCGGGACTATTTTCGAGCACCAGAAAGCAGACAATTGGATGTCGCTCAAACAAAACTTAACCCTGACGTAAAATTTTGTGCTGCCCACCCCATCAATGATTTGTATGGCCCAGATAAATCCCACCAAGGTTTTCTTTCACCACTAAAGCATGCTCTACCAGACGTCGAGCGGCGCCCTCAAATTATCGTCGAAGGCGAGTATGATGGTCGATGTTGGTATAACTCGACCGGCTACTTTGTCGGTGTGTTTGAGAACGAACTATTTGGTATTCCACCAACAGGAAAAACCCTTTATCTACGCTATACCGAGATGGTTTGTGTAGAAGACGAACAAATTACCGAGTATTACCTGATTCCTGATTTTATTGATGCCATGGAGCAATCTGGCGTTAACCCACTTCGCAGCAGTCTCGGCCACTCAGGATTAGTGCCACCTCCGGCCACCTATGACGGAACGACTCAAAAGTCCTGCTGCCAAGAGTCAAGCAGTAAAAGCCTACATTTAGTCAAAGACATGTTGTCATGTTTGGGTCGTTTTGATGGTAAAGATCTTCTGTCCATGGACCTTGAAAATTACTGGCACTCCGATTTTATGTGGTACGGTCCAGCTGGCATTGGCACTACTCGTGGAATTAAAGGCTTTAGAAATCACCACCAAGCGCCATTTGTTTTTGCTTTCCCAGATAGAAGTGTTGATATTGAGCTGAATATTTTGGCTAAAAATGACTACGTATCCACTGGTGGATGGCCTCACATGCATGGCACTCACACTGGCAAAAGTGGATGGTTGGGTCTGGCTCCAACTGGCAAACACATTGAAATGCGAGTCATGGATATTTGGCGACGTGAAGGTGAATTGCTGAAAGAAAACTGGGTCGCTATTGATATTATTCATATTCTCCACCAGCTCGGATATGATGTCTTTGGCCAAATGAAAGAACAAATAGAGGGACCTACGTATGCATGATTTTGGCTTACTCAACTGGACAATTCTTGGTGGATATGTCGTTATTACCCTGATTCTTGGTGCTATTATCGGCAAAAAAGTCACCTCTTCAGCTCAGTTTGCACTTGGCGACAAGTCGATACCTTGGTGGGCAATTGGTATTTCTGTTGTGAGTACTTATGTAAGTGCGATGTCCTTTTTAGGTGGACCAGCTTGGTCATACACTGAAGGCTTATCTGTTCTGGCTATTCACCTTAACTACCCGCTTGTGATCTTTTTTATTGTCACCGTGTTCATGCCTTTCTTCTATAACAAAGGCCTAACATCAATTTACGAGTATCAAGAGCGCAGATTTGGTAAGGCATCAAGATTGACACTTTCGGTCATTTTCTTGATGAAGCAATCACTTAGCTCAGCTGCTGTGCTATATGCGACAGCGATTATTTTGGAGTTTATTACAGGCATAGATGTGGTGTACTGCATCATGATTGTGACTGCTATTGCTTTGATTTATACCGTAATGGGCGGAATTAACGCAGTCATCTGGACTGACGTGATTCAGGCATTGGTACTATTCGCAGGTGCATTCATCATCATCCAAGCTGTCTGGAGTGGTATTCCAGAGCCAATGACACAAGTGATGGCTGATATGAAAGCAAAAGGAATGACCAATGCACTAAAGACAAGCTTAGACCTTAGTCATGTTACTACTATCTGGGCTGGCGTTATCGCTATGACCATGTTCCACACAACAGTTTATGGTGGCAGCCAAATGATGGTGCAGCGCTGTATGGCAGCGAAAAGCATGGGTGATGCGAAAAAATCTATGTTGATGATGGGCTATGTCGCGTTCTTCATCTATTTCATTTTTATCTTCCTAGGTATTCTATTCAACTCCTATTATGACGGTAAGTCCTTTGACAATGGCAACACCATCATTTTGCACTTCGCAAGTGAATACGGTATGCCCGGCCTAATGGGTCTGATTGCTGCAGCTATTTTGGCTGCTAGTATGTCTAGCCTAGACTCCGCTTTCAATTCAATGGCAACAGTGTCTGTGGCAGACTTCTACAAACGCATCTTTAGACCGAATGAATCTGAGCATCACTACTTGATCGCGTCACGCGTATTTACGGTAAGTTGGGCGATTCTAGTGATTATTCCTGCCATCATGTTTGCTACAAGTACAGGCTCTGTGCTGGAAGTTCTTAGTAAAGCAGGCTCTTATTTTGTCGGTGCCACTTTCTGTATGTTTGTATTGGGCTTTTACTCAAAGCACATTACAGAAAAAGGACTTCTGATAGGTGTAGCAGCAAGCTTTCTATCAATCTGGTACACAGCAGTAGCGACTGACGTTTCATGGCCGTGGTATTGCGTCATTGGCGTCGTTGTTAACGCTGTTGTCGCATGGGTTACAAGCTTGATGCTTACTGGCAAGCAAACAGAGATGCACTTATACACGGTTAAAGGCCAGCAAGATGAATATGCACGCCTTAACAAGCCAATAAAAGAAGATGGCTGGTATGTAATTCCAGGAAAAATAGATAAAGCGAGTTACGGGTTACTTGTCATGTTTGTGCTTTCTATCTTGTTCCTTTACTTACTAAACTTATGGGCTGATGATTCGCAGATGCTGACTATTTTTGCCAAGGTATCCATGTGGCTAATTGTATCTGCAGCAGGCTTATATATGGTTAAGGAAATTTGGCAGGCTTTAAAAAGAAAGTCGAAGCTAAGCATCACTTCATAAATCCTAAAACACTCAAGGAGATTAGAATCTTAGAGGTTCCAATCTCCTTAGTCACTTAGCTAATCAGTGTATCAGTACCTAAGCCAAAGCAGCGTTATTTCTAATAAGCATTCCAATCGTTATAAATACTTTCCAACAGATATAATTTTTTATTGCTAGCTGCAAAACTACTGATAATATTTCATAGTTGTCACATTTATCTGTAAGTCACTATGAGCACCAGCTACTACGATCAAAACGCCTCTGAGTTTTTTAACACGACTGTCAGCGTTGATGTATCTCCCCTATACGAAAAGTTTATTCCGAATTTACCAACTAACGCTAATGTAATAGATGCAGGTTGTGGATCTGGTCGAGACACTTGTTTTTTTCTCTCTAAGGGTTTTAACGTCACTTCGTTCGATGCTAGTCATCAACTTTCAACTCTAGCCAATTGTCATACTCAGCATCCAATTATGTGTTGTACTTTCTTGGAGTTTTCTACAAAGCTGGATTCTCAAGATGGTATTTGGGCATGCGCTTCACTACTGCATGTACCCAAAAGTGAACTACGTGATACCGTCGCCCATTTAGCAAATTTCCTCAAAACTGGCGGCACATTCTATTGCTCTTTTAAATACGGTGACAATGAAGTTGAACGTAACGGACGACGTTTTACTAACCTAAATGAAAGGCTGCTCGAGTCTCTGATAGAATCTCTTCCACTAGAGATAAAAGAAACTTGGGTTACACAAGACTTACGCCCCGGCCGAGAAAGCGAAAAGTGGCTCAACGCACTGCTAACCAAAAATAACAGTTAGCAACAAGGGAATAGGATCACATATGCCACACCAGCCATTAGTTCTTGAGCACGACTTACTCACCATTGGCGACGGCGACCCGCTGCTACCCCAACTGTTGCACGCGATTAATCATGCGACTGAAATTGAAATTGCGGTGTCTTTCATTCAACCATCAGGGCTTGATCTGATTCTACCTGCAGTAATTGAAGCATTAGAACGCCAAGAAATACAAGGTTATCCGCTTAAGTTACGGATTTTAACATCAGATTACCTACACATTACTAACCCTATAGCACTACGCTCTTTAGTAGCACTTAATGGACTAAATGTAGAAGTAAAAATATTCGAAACCCACAACCATAGCTTCCATATGAAATCGTACATATTTGTACGCACAAACAAAAACAACACGTTTTTTCAGGGTTCCGCGTTTATCGGCTCCAACAATATAAGCAAAGCTGCCCTGACAAGCGCTCATGAGTGGTGCATTAGGTATGACTATCAAGAACCTAACACCTCAAAGGAAGCGAAACAATTTAATATTATTAGAGACAAATTCAACGATATTTTTCACCACCCAAGCGCGGCTGAACTTACTGATGAGTGGATTGACCACTATATAAAAATCCGCCAAAAGCCAAAACTTATTGCTGTTTCTGACAACAGCGTAATTGACGATGAACCTTTTACACCCAACTCTACACAAGTCGAGGCCTTAAAGCTGCTCGTGAGCACGCGTAATGAAGGAAACAAGAGAGGCTTGGTTGTCCTTGGTACCGGCATGGGTAAAACTTGGCTTTCCGCGTTTGATGCAAAGCAAATGAATGCCAAAAGAGTGTTATTCGTTGCCCATAGAGAAGAGATCCTCACTCAAGCATTCAATACCTATGCTAAATTATGGCCGGAAAAAACATCTGGCTACTATCACGGTAAAACTAAAGAACAACATAAAGACATGCTATTTGCGTCAGTACAAACGCTAGGGCGTGAAACACATCTAAGCAGATTTGAACCGACACACTTCGATTACATCGTCGTTGATGAATTTCACCATGCCAGCGCCAAGACCTACCGCAATGTAATCGACTACTTCACACCAAAGTTTTTGTTAGGATTAACCGCAACACCAGAGCGTACCGATCAAGCGAATATTCTGTCACTCTGCCATGATAATTTGGTTTTTGAACGCAACTTGGTTCATGGCATTGATCGCAAAATACTAGTTCCTTTTCACTACTTTGGTATCTGGGATGAGTATGTGAACTATGAAGAAATTCCTTGGCGCAATGGTAAATTCGATCCCGCAGCATTAGATGCGCAGTTTGCTACTCAAAAACGTGCAAAGCATATTTTTAAACATTGGCAGAAGCACCAACAAAGCCGAACATTAGCTTTTTGTATATCGCAAAAACATGCCGACTTCATGGCGGATGCTTTTAACATAGCGTTTAGGGCTCAAGGACTCAAGGCGGTTTCAGTACACAGTAATTCTGAGGTAAGAAGAAACGAAGCACTTAGCCAATTAGATAAAGGAGAAATACAGGTCATTTTCTCAATTGATCTTTTCAATGAGGGCACCGATCTACCTTCTATAGATACAGTTCTAATGATTCGCCCAACCGAATCGAATATTATTTTCCTACAACAGTTGGGACGAGGCTTACGCCTTCACGAAAATAAAAAGCATCTCGTTGTTTTAGACTTCATTGGCAATCACAAAAGCTTTTTGAATAAACAAGAAGTGCTTGGTATTCCGTTAAGCTCAACTGGCAAACCTAGCAGTAAAGCTTCAGAGGCAGCTCCCAAATTAGGAGAGGGTTGCCACGTCAATATTGACCCAAAAGCAACTGACTTTTGGCAGAAACTAGCCAACGAATATCGAAGTACAGCCCTAGAAGATTTTGCAAACCTAGAAGCACATCTAGGCCACAGACCAAGTGCGGCTGAGTTCTATCGCTCCAATTATCAGGACATTTCTAAAACAGGGCACAAAGTAAACAAGCAAAATAAAAGTTGGTTTGGGTTGGTTGCAAAGAAAGCCGATGAAGAATTACTGAAAGAGACAATATCTACGCACAACGACTTCCTATATAACGGAATACAAACCACCAGCATGACTAAGTCTTTCAAAGCAATTTTGTTGGAAGCATTTTTAGAACTTGATGGCTTTCGATTTCCGCCACCAATAGAAAAATTAGCTGAAAAAAGCTGGTATGTATTATCTGCTTACCCTTACCTTAAAGAAACGGAACTGCCATCAAAGGAACAGACACTTACAGCAACAGATAAAAAGTGGGTTACCTATTGGCGCGGGAATCCAATAAGAGCATTCTCGACCGCAAATAAAAGTAGTAATTCAACTTGGTTCGTTGTAGAAAATGGCAGGTTCAAAGCTAACTTTGAACTAGACGAAACACATATTGAAACACTGCATGACTTAGTAAAAGAGCTGGTCGATTTCCGCCTAGCACAATACACCGACAGAAAACAAAGCAGTAAAACAAGTAAAACCAAAGAAGAGCAAGTGGATAATCTTGGCAACACAACTGATAACATCGTTCAACTGCCCTATTATCCAAATATAAAAATTGCTTGTGGGCACTTTAAAACTGGTCACCATGACAGTTGTGAAATGATGGAAGTTGACATACATAATGTCGTTCCAGAAAAGCACTTCTTAGCCAGAGCCTCTGGTAACTCTATGAACGGCGGAAAAAATCCGATTCACGACGGTGACCTATTGCTTCTTGAGGCGGTCACACCTACCAGTGCTGGCTCCATCACAGGCAATACAATGGCTATTGAAATGCAGGATGAAAGTGGCGATAACCAATACTTACTGCGCGTCGTTGAAAAGAAAGATGGTAACTATTGGCTAAAAGCAAGAAATCCAGATTACAAAACCATCCCTACCAACGAATCGATGCGAACATTTGCTAGATTGAAACAAGTTTTGAAATAGAGTGCGAAAGAATCTCTACGAATAGGTAGGGATTTTTATCTGCATTGCACTATACGCTTCATATAGTTATTGGGGTTTGTAATATGTCATTCAAAGAAATTCTAGGTTTTATACTTACATTTTGCACTTTTATCTTTGGTGTTTGTATAGTTTTGGGTCCAATTGTTCTTAGTCAATATAAAAAAGATAATTTAACTACCTTTGACCGAATCGATAATTTCTTTCTATTCTTTAAGACAAAGGATATGTTCACACTCAGAGGACAGAAGTTGCAGGTCGTGTTAAGAAGAACTTTTGTTACATCAGTTGTCTTTGGGCTAACCGCTTTCATTCTCTTGGCTACGTTTTACTCACAGAGTTAGGTGGCCAGCTAAATTAAAATCATATGGCAATCGATTCTACAGGATTAAGTATAGTTGATGGTATGACTTTAATAGCCATACCTCTAATAATTGACCTAATTATTAGTCGGTACAAAAAATATAAAGTCTACTTGGGAGCGTATTGATAAAGCTTCAATTATATTTTCTCGTAGCGTTTAGCAGTCCGAGAAAGGCGTTCGGATACAAAAAGTATGTAGAAAGATAATGCTAATTGGGTTACTAATTTTCCGGAGTGACTCTTGGCATTAATCGTGGAACAATTACTCGCCTATACAATGAAACCGCAACTCGAGTAGAAACAGACGTGATAGAAACACTTTGTCGCTACTTGGACATTGAAGTTGGTGACCTATTTGAAGTAATCGAAACTACGAAGGATTGATAATCGAAGGACTAAGCTGGCGCCGATAACGATAGAGCCTCAACACTTCTGTTGCGTGTTGGTAAATCAAACTAGCACGTTTATCCCCCCTTTTCTAACTAGCTTCAAAGTATAACACACTTCTGCCTTTAGCCAGTTGCCCTATATTTCCTAATCAATATATGGTGACAATGTACTGGAAATATTTGATTGTCCTGTGAGGTTAGCGATGCCACTTCAAGATTTATCAAAGATGGGCGTTTCAAGGGTCTTATTGCAAGAATATGAAGGGAATTTATGTATCAATAAGCAAGAAGCATCTGCTGTTGAGATTGGCTTTTATCAATTTTCAGCGCCCAAGCTAAAAGGCGTAAATACCCCTAAGTTAATCAGGTTAAACGGAAATAACCTATATATTGAATACATTCCTAATAAGATTACGTTAGATAAACTGAACAAGTGTGATGATACTTTTAGACAGCTAGCGCACCTCCATCAGTCAAAATATACACCACCATTTGCCGTGAAAAAACATGAGTGGACACTGGAAGCCACGGAGTCAGCTTTACAGAGCTTGAACTTGCCTAGTGTTACTAATGATTCAATTTATACTATTCAAGCTTCTTCAACTGAGTTGTTTGTTAGCCACTGTTTGATTTCTGGTGATAGCAATGACGGCAATTGGGGAGTGAGAGACAACGGGGAACTAGTGCTATTCGATTGGGAGCGCTTTGGTTATGGTAGTCCTGCGATTGATTTGGCTCCTTTAGTTCGAGGTTTAGGTAGTGTTAGTAGCTATCGAAAAGTTGTAGAAAAGTACTCTTGCTTTAACCCAACGTTTTCTTCAGAGATACTAAGAAAGCACTTAATCATCGCAAAGGTCTGGATATTAATTGAAGTGACTAATATTTTGATTAGTAGAAATAAACAAGATGCTCCACTGTATTTAAACTGGTTTAATGAAAATGCACCATCATGGCTAGATGTAATAGAAAAAGAGCTTTAGCTTGGTGCTCAGATTAAACGGTATCATATTGCAATTCTGGTTAGCCCTACATTAGTTAAGTTGGTTATGCCCCAAATGCGCCAGCGTAACAATTTTCAGAAAAGTGACGTCTGTGATTTTCCCTACTGAGTCTCATGTGTAACCTATGCTTGGTATGATAATTAATTCTAATTTTTGGAGATGAAACAGAGTTGGACATAATCTTCCTTAATGGAGCAAGCAGTTCAGGTAAAAGTTCTATTGCAAAGCAACTTCAAATGATTCTCGGTGAAAACTATCTACATTTAGGCATTGATACTTTTATCTCAATAATGCCAGAAAGGTGTAATCGTTTGACCGATACAGATGTTGTTGCTGAAGGCTTTTATTGGGTGACACAAAACCTCAATGGCAAACAAGAACTGAGAATTCAAAGTGGGGATTACGGTAAACGTGTAAACCACGCGTATAGAACAACAGTCAAACATTTTGCGGATTTAGGTCTTAGAGTAATTGTTGACGATGTTATGGACGGAAGATTAGAACAAAGGCTGTAGGAAGGTGCTTTGGGTGAGTCCAAATGCTTATTCGTCAAAGTTGAGTGTGATGTTACCGTTCTCGAAGAGCGTGAACGCGATAGGAGTGATCGTATAAATGGATCTGCGCGTGAACAATCGGGAAGAGTACATAATGATGTCGTATACGATTTTGCTGTAGATACCACAACAATGTCAGCGGAAGCCTGTGCTGAAGCAATTGCAAGCCAACTTCAAAGGTGATTTAGCTTTAAGTCTTTGCACAAGATTGAGTTGTTAGGTCGAACTAAAACGAATTTGCCCCTTTTTCATTCAGTATTCGTCCTACATCTCAGTCCAAACGCTAAAGCTTGCTATACAAAAACTAATTTCAGAAACTGCTTTTTATCCCAAAAGCCAACGTTAAATTGGAGCATATATTGAAGTTTTATTGTGCCGATGCTTATCAAGACAAATGTCAAAAGTTGTTCGAGCTATATTCTTATATAATACGAGATTTGGCACCTACAGCTAATATTGAGCATATCGGCTCTTCTTCTATACCACACGCAATTTCTAAAGGTGATTTGGACATATTCGTAGGAGTAAGCCCAGAAATTTTTGAGTCGACAATTACATCTCTCGTACAACTCGATTTTAGAGAGAAATTAGATACTTTACGAACTAATGAGCTATGTATGTTGGAGAAGGTAGGAGAAAGTGGTATCGCCATTCAAATTGTCGCAAATGGTTCTGAGTATGAGGACTTCTTAACTTTTAGAGATCAGCTGCGCAAACATATAACTTTAGTAAGACAATACAATAACCTTAAACGCGCTTGTAGAGGCCTGAAACACACAGAGTATCGTAAAAAGAAATCTTTATTTATAGAGCGAGTTTTAAAGCGCGCAAAAGTATGAATACTAAAAGGTAGAGTTGCTCTTGTTCTTCTGAACAAGCTGAGAGTCAGAAAAGTTGGTATGTAGGCAATAGAGTTGGCTAAATTTTATTTACGGGTTTAGCATTTGTTGGGATATTTCTATATTATTTAATACGTTAGACTTACAATCTATGGCTAGACATGCCTAAGAAAATCAAACCTACATATCACTAACAATATAATTTGCTTTAAGGAGTAAGCGTGAGTGAATGGGATTCAGTAGCAAGTCAAGTTAGCTTCAACCTAGAAATATCAGCAAATGCCTTCGTAGCCACTGTACCAATTGAGGCTAAGGTCTTAGATTTTGGGTGTGGCTACGGTCGTATAACACACCAGATTTCTGAGCTCGGTTACAATAAAGTAATTGGTATTGACTCTTTGAAAGAAATGATTAATCGAGGTTTAGGTGAATATCCCGAGCTTGATTTGCGACACTTTTCAACTGATGTTTTGCCTTTCTCTGATAATGAGTTTGATTCGATAATCACGTGTGCTGTATTTACCTGCATACCGAACAAAAGTTCTCGAGAGCAAGTGCTGAGTGAACTACGGCGCGTACTCAAACCCAATGGTGTTATTTATTTAGCCGAGTTCTGTTCCGATGTAAGCCTTCATTTTGTATCGGGTACAGGTGTTTCAATGTGGCATAGTAAAAAAGTTGAGCTCGAAGAGCTGCTAGAAGATTTTAGCATTGAGAGCTCAACGTTAGTTGATACACCAACTATGTCAGGTCATAAAAGCAAAGCTAGTCATATAATTGCTAGAAAAATATAACAGCGCAGTGTCGTTTGGAGGGGGTATGGATGTTTTACTGTATAGCACGAAAGGTTCCAACAGTTCTGAAAGGGTTGAGTGGACGCTTAATTTCAAGCGTGTACCGTACAATCGAATTGAGGTTAGCTCCGAAGAGCTTACGACAACATATCTAGACATAAACCCTTTCGGTTATGTTCCATCACTTGCTGTTGGTGGTTCTGTAATTACTGAATCAATGGCGATTATAGAATACCTTGAAGAACGGTTCCCAAACCCAACATTGTTGGGTAGAGACCTTATCGAAAGAGCTCACATTCGTAGAGTGTGTGAATACGTAAATTCCAGTATTCACTCTCCTCAAAACAGAACGGTACTTCGGTTCTTACGTCCAGAATTAGATGAAGCATCAAAACGTGACCTGCGCGGTGAGTGGATTTTGCAGTGTTTAGAAAAACTACGTATATCTATTTGTATAGACTCTGGGTATGCCGTAGGCAAAGAGTTTAGCCTAGCAGACATATTTGTAGCATCGATTTATAAAAAAGCTTTGCAACATGGTTGTACAGAGAGTCAGTTTTACAATAAACATCTGAGCTATATTCGAGGAAATAGAAGCGTCCTCGTTTCTGAACCCTAAGAACGTTGGATGATGGACTAAGCTAGAGTTGCCTAAATCAAGCGAAACTAAAAATAGTTGAGGGTTAAGTGAATATACTAATTGAACAAGAGAAAGCACTTCATCAACACGAAACGCGCCAAAGCCCTACTGAAACTACAAGACTGTTACACCCAACGTTTAGAGAAGTTGGTCGTTCCGGCGATAGCTACTCTTATAGCAGCATTATTAAGATGATGGAGTCAGAAGAGCCGAGTAGTGGTTATCTCCACTCCCAAGATTACCAGTGTATTAAGCTTGAACAAACTGTCTATTTGATACTTTATAAATCGGCATGGGTTTCTGATGAAGGGTCTATAAGTGGCTTTGCCAAGCGTTCATCTATATGGATTCATGAAGAAGACAAATGGCAAATGAAGTACCACCAAGGCACTCCATGTCGATCGTTTGAGTTAAAAAATTGAACTGAGCCTGTCTCTTATTAATAGTGTTGATACGCTTTTTCGGAACTGAACTAGTCTGGCGCCATTGAGCTTATGATGTAGGAAAGTTTAACCTAAAAGTAAATCAGGCTTCATGACCAATGGAGAAACAAATGATTCCTTCCGAGTTAGTAGTTTTTGAAAATGATCATTGGATCGTTAATCACAGAATGAATTCTACATATGCAGGGTACTTAATGGTTGCATCTAAGTCTGAAGTAAGCGAGTTGTCAGCATTGTGTCCCAACTCATTATCCTCTTTAGGTTTAGTTCTTGCGGAAGTCGAAAGGTTACTTAATAGAACGTTTGCGCCTCAAAAAGTAATTTTCTCGAAACTAGGATTCTCTAAGGGCTTCAACTGCCACTTTCACGCTGTACCAATTAGTGAAGCTTTAATTAGTGAAATCCGGCAGCATGGAAGTTATACAGATGAGCCAGATGGAAACGATGTAATGTTGTTTATTAATCGTGAATACTGTGAGAACCAAGATCCAGAAATCGTTAAGGAAGTTGTGAGCGAATCAGTCGCGAGAATTCGAAAAATCATTGACCACACTAGAGATAGGTTGTGTCTCGACGCTTTTTGTAAGTTTACACAGCGATGAGTTAAATACATGGAGGAACCCAGTGATTACAACCGAGCGCTTAGAGCTGAGGAAGTTTGATTCCAAAGATCGAAAAGAGGTCACTAGTTTATTAAAAGATAAAGATTTTATGGCTTATTCACCTACTGGTGCAATGTCAGAAAAGCAAGCAGAAGATCGTTTTGAAGAGCTTGTTAGTGCGTTTCAATACAGGGATATAGGAAAGTTTTGTGTTGTAGAACGAACGACTGGTCAACTAATAGGTTACTGTGGGTTAGAGTCATTTGATTATAAAGGCGAAACCGTGGTTGAGCTTGGATATCGCCTTAGGGTTTCAGCTAGAGGCAAAGGATATGCGTTCGAAGCGAGCTCTGCCGTTTTATCTTGGGCAAGTCAAATTGGTTATATGAAAGCTTTCGCTATATCTGAGCCTGAAAATCGCCCATCTCGATATATACTCTCAAAACTTGGGTTCAAAGTTTGTGGTGAAGGCTTATATCAAGATATGCCAGTGAAGTTCTTTGAAAAATGTATAGCGCATAAATGAAGTCTCAAGGTGTTTTTCTAGAACTCGGGGGCGTTTGATGCTATTCAGCTAACACTCGTTTGTACGATAACCAAGATGAGAGTATTAATAAATGAAATTTGCTTTGTTACAGTTTCCTATAAGCACTCAACCATCCCAAAATTATCAAACGATTAAGAAGGCGATATGTGAAGCTAGCGAAAATGGTGCTCAGGTTCTCGTGACACAAGAGTGTGCCTTTTCAGGTTATCCTCCGGTAGAAATTAGCTCTATTGCCGATATCGATTTCGAAACACAAGAAATTGCTTTTAATGAGATTGTTGATCTTGTGAAAGCAAAGCAGATTTACCTTTTCCTAGGTTATATTCGTAGGTGCGGTGAAAAGCCAGCCAATTCTATTGCTATCGTTAAACCGTCAGGTGAAGTGCATTACTATGATAAAAGAGCATTATGGGGTTGGGACGCTGATAATTTCACTGTAGATAGTGACTTTAATGGAGTCGTTGATATTCAAGGTGTAAGGGTAGGTGTTCGAGTTTGCTACGAAATTCGATTTCCAGAATACTTCCGAGAACTCTACAAAGAGAAAGTGGATGTCGCTGTTGTCAGTCTTTGCGATATTCAAAACGAACCTGATGAGAACCGCTTCTCAATAATCAAGTCTCACCTCCTATCTCGCGCAATTGAAAATGTATTTACCGTTCTTTCGGTTAACTCTTCAACCTTCGAGCAAACTGCACCCACTAGCGTTATTGACCAGCACGGAAATACCATAGTGCAAGCTGAGCGAAATAGTGAGTCGATAACCTATTATGTTTATAAAAAACTTGAGCACGGTTTTGGGGCCAAGGGGCTTATCAAATACACCAATGAGCTTCTAGGTGTATCGTAAACAGCCAGGTTTCACGATACTTATATTAATTCGAACATTCCAAAAGTAAGCAGCTACTCTAAGCCACTTTTGTCCAAAACTAAGTTAGAAATCGTTCAAACTTTAACTCTTGTATCGCTATAGATAGAAGGAAGATGCACCGAACGACAGCAAGGTAATTGAGTACGAGTAGTATACAGCTTATTGACATAACCAATTCATTTAATAAAATCTTATTGATGGTTTGAGATATTGAGACGGCACTCTCTCAAGCGACGCTGAAAAATTGCCCTGCCGAC
Organism: Vibrio marisflavi CECT 7928; assembly: GCF_921294215.1. Lineage (GTDB taxonomy): Bacteria > Pseudomonadota > Gammaproteobacteria > Enterobacterales > Vibrionaceae > Vibrio > Vibrio marisflavi. The sequence goes on along the minus strand of NZ_CAKLDM010000001.1, from coordinate 643,805 downwards.
GAAAGCAAAGACTTGTTTTCAGAAGAAACCGCCTATGGCGGTTTTTTTGTTCCAGATAGAGCTAAAAATAATCAAGTATTTATGAGGTGTTGGATGATTTAAGTGCTTGGTCGGAGCTTTCTAGCTCCACGCATTAACATTGCTAATATTGAGCTGACGATTAAAACTTCTACTCTACCCTTTTGCTGAATGCTCTTTCTTTAACCCCTAGGGCACCATTTGGCCACCAAATGGACACCGCACGAAAACTAGGTGGATTCGCTGTGGCTAATAATCAAGACTTTCTGTGAGAAAAAACCAACGCAAAAAGCAAACAATTCGCAAAGTGTTATATTTATTTTCTGAGGTAAAATATTGCTCGGATTGAGCTATATGGAGCGTGCAGCGGGAATCGAACCCGCATCATCAGCTTGGAAGGCTTACACCCTAGCGTTTAAGAAGCAGCTAAAGTTTTTTAAAGCTTTGTATTAAAAAGGATTTATAATTTTTAAATTTTCCCTTTTCGCAACAAATAAAGCCATTTATCGATTTTTTGGTCACCATAAAATAGCTACTTTTGGTACCTTTTTTCTACTTAGCAAAGCAAAAAACTCAAAATATCAGCTCTATGATAATTAGAATAACTTATCTCATATCGGCCATATCGAGATGCTGTAAGCCATAAACTAAAGAATAAGCATAGATAGCCCTAAGTGACTGCATCCTAGGGGAAACACTTGAGAACAACTACCGTCAATCAAATCAAGAAATCAAGGTTACCCGCTCATATGATTAAGTGGTGACTTTCACTTTTAATTGAACTGCCATCAACAATTCTTTGTCTTAAGAGAAGCCCATAAAGCTATTTAAAAGCCGCTAAATCTTAGAAAATTAAGTTACAAGGTAGTAATCAAGCAACGAGAGAGGTAGAAAGCAATCAAGATGATCGCTAGTTTCTAGTACAAAGCACAATACGCCACGCTATTCGCATCTCTAAGAGCACGTTTCGTAGCCGGAGGCTATGGATGGTCTACACATATTTTTTATTAACTTTAACTCAACGTGATAGAACATTTTGCACACAGATTTATAAGCGGTTTTATAGTACATGCTCTTTGTCCAATTTAGCCAACTGGAAATATAAGACCATGAAAGTCAATAAACACTAACTTGTGTGGCCACAAATGGCCACGCTCAAAATCTCAAACCGTAACAGCCGATGAACATCACACTTTTTTGTGGCCACAAATAGCCTCAAATGGCCACGCTCAAAAACTCAACCACAACAGCCGATAAATATCACACTTTTTGTGGCCACAAATGGCCTCAAATGGCCTGAACAGTTTCTAACTCTCATTTATAAACACCCAAAATAGTATTTACGAAAAACCGTTAAATATAGCGTATTTTCATCAATTTAACTTTGTTAGTGTTGTTTATACATACATATTATTGATGAACATGGTTACATCAGTACTTACCCTAGCGAGGTAATATTTGGTTCGAGTATTATCAAAAAACAAAAAGAGAAATTTATCTGTAGACATTCACCCGAGTGCAGTTGACGCGTTTAACTTTTGTACAAAGCAATCTTTCTGCTTTGATAAAACACTCTTTAAACCTAACTCTCTATCTTTATTGGACTCGACACAAATCTACCGAGCAATACTAACCTCGAAAAATCAATGCCTATTGTTTTCTGGGTTTGAAACCATCGGCTTTTCATTGAACAACTTCGATGCAACAACCTCAGAAGTGCTGATATACGAAAAGCTTACGGACAAAGAGATAGAACAGAAGGCTTGGTTGTCAGTGCTGCGAGTTATGTTTTCATCTATTAAAGGTAAGCATCTTGAGTCTTTCCGAAATACGTTAAATTCATACGCACCAAACGACCTCGTTTGTTCATTATTTTCATCCAATAAGCTGACGCAAAAACAGCTAGCAACACTCTCTAATATGGCTGTCTCAGGTATTAAAAAACAAAAGCCATCCCCCACTTCAAACGTCCAAGATAATCATCGTGTTGATATTTTTAAACAAATCATCGAGGCCCAAAAACATGAATGATATAGGAACTAAATTGGACTTTTCCCCCAAAGAAAAGAATCTAGATATATTTTTAGAAAATCTTTTTTTTGGTTCTACTGAAGAGAAAGCAGCTATTGCACTCGAGGTTCAAAGACTATGTCGGATAATGCCGATACAATTGAAGTCTAATTTTCCTCTCATTGAGCAAATAGAAAACACCTGTGAATCATACATACTGGACAAACCAACAACATTGGAGTCAGTACTTACTAAAATTAGAGAAAACAAGCTGCTAACCCTATGTTATATACCAGCCTTTATTTCTTCAGAGATAACACTTTCTTCATACAATATTGCGAAGTTTGATCATTACAAAGCACTCACTTTCTTCGTTGTCGCACATTTGAGTATTGAGGGAGAACACGAATCAAAAATTTATGCTGTATGTAACGAAATCCGCCAGTATGCTTTTGGCAGCCGTGAGCTACTCTCAGCCCACCTTCCGACGCTCCATGATAAAACGTTACAGCACATCATAGATAGCCTTTACGACTTACTTCAAGAAGACTTCATCTTAGGCACACCCGTTGCTGGACAAATTAACAATATTAAGCGTCCCTATCGAGATTACTACAATAATCGCCCTGGTTTTCATCGAAAAAGTAGTTCTCGTGAATTTAAAGGCAAAACGGCACTGTCCATCAGCTCGAAAGTAATGCCTGATGAAAATCAAAGTACTAACGTACTAGAGATCAAAGATATTCGATTAGTTGAAAAAAAATTCAACAAAAGCTGGGAGGAGGAGGAAGAAAATTCGAAGATTGCTCGCTCCATTGTATTAATCACGGATCAATCTTTCACAACTCAAGCCAACTTTCACAACATGTTACAGGCTAGAGCAATTAATGAGCGGGTCCGAAAAAAGTCGATGTTTTTAACGTGTGACATCTCCGCAATAACAGTTCATGAACTGCGTAGCCTAATAAATCATTGCACTAATGATATTCAGCAGTTAACGCAACATAAATTGGAAGCAATAATCTGCTTATTCATGTTGCTAACTGGAAATACATTGGATGACATACGGAAATGGAAGCTAAAACGAAATTGTTTAAAAGAGATCACTGGTATAATAAGAACTTTTAGGCTTCCAAGCCAAAAGGTGCGTGACGAGCTCACTCCTGTCCTTCAACGTGTTACTGAGCACTACATAATTCCACTACCAAAAGCTCTAACCTCTCAAGTAAATAATTTTAAGTTCTCTGAAGTTACAACAGAGAAAGTTCAGACCTATTTATCAAAAATAAACAAACTCTATGGTATTACCCTCTCGCTACAAAAAATAACACGAACCATTACCCAAATTATGACCTATCATAGGGTCGACCATGTGCTCATCGACCTAATAACTGGCTACGACATACAGAATCAACCAGCGAGATTTTATACGTACATTCCCAACTCGCGACTCGAGTCTATTTACCAGCGTTACTCAAAGTACTTGGCCAAACTGTCTAACAATCCTTCCTTTTTTGAGATAAAAATGTTGGAGTCAGTAAGAAGCTTAGGCTCTCCACTCTATATTGATCATAAGATCGTCAGACAAATAATTTGCAGCCTAAAAGGCTTAATAACCCATTATCGTCCAAGCTTAGCTGAGAGTTATTACTCAGAGCAGAGCCACAACCTAAGAGTATTGTTTCTACAAATATTGCTCGGATTATCTTCTGGATATCGACCAGTAAATGGCTGGTTTGGCACAATTAAAGACATCCATCTATCTACTGGGGAATATCGAATAGCCGAAAAGGAGCGCGAGGTTGGCTATAGAGGTCGAACCGTTGTACTACCTGACGTTACTATACGCGCAATAAAAGAGTACTTAACGTATTGTCAGCAATCGATTCTCTATTTTGAAAACCAAAGTAGAGAATTAAACCTTCGCTACAAACAATGTCTTTCAGGCCAAACACCATTTTGCTTCTATCGTCGCCACAATAAAATTGAAGAAGTATCACCCTCAACTTACCTAGTTCATATGGATCCCATATTTCCCATACAAGCCAACTGGACTCGCCATTATTTGCGGTCTTTTTTGTTTGAACACCAAGTTTCTAGTGAATTGATACACGCTTGGTTAGGGCATTTACATAGTGAGCAGCTCCCGTTTGAACAATTTAGCCAACTTAATCGCCATTCATTAAGAGACATTAGCAACCTGATTGGTAAACACCTAGAAAATCTAGTTTCAGGGCAGAATGATGACTGACATTACCATTGGTGAGGAGTCGAGACATAGAAAGCGCGTTAAGCACATCGAAAAAGTCACTACGAAAGCCCGGCAATTCTTTGAAAGAGCTTTTTCTCATCCAGATAAAATTACAGATCAGCAGATCTTTGCCATACAATGGCAAAAGTTCGAATCTCAGTTGTTGGAGACTTTTGGGCAAAAAAAAGATTTTAGAACCGCTTTTAAACACGGAGAAAGGCTTCTTCGACACTACAATGCTAGGAATAACACTCCCTACTCCCCCACATCTAAACTAGTCACGCACGCACCTCCGGCACAATTTAGAGACAAAGACTGGTTAACTCACGCATGGGCACTTTACGACGCCTACAGCCAGTGGCGAGAAGAGCACCTTAACGTAAAGACTAATGACCCATCAAGCCGCTTCCAAAGCGTCATGCTATCGTGTCTATTCGAGTCCGGACACGGGTGCAAAAATGTTATTCTTTCTCTCAACCACCTTTTTAGCCAGAAGCGGTTGCCCCAATTAAAGCAGTTCGGTTGTTACACCTATCTTGAGCTAACTCTCAAAGAGGGTAATCTCAATACAAACGATTTTAAAGACGGTGAGCCTGTTACTATTTATCAGTGCTATCTTTCCATAGAAACGCTCGCTCAACTTAACTTATGGCGTAAAGTAGATAAATCTCATTGGCGCGCTCCAGAAAACGGAAAGGCACTATATAAAACCTTGACTAAAAACATGGGTTCACTTGAAGGGTTACCCAAAACCCTGAAAACATTAGGAAGCTGCAGCCTATTCTGGTACGAACGTCATGTACATAATCGTATCACCGAGGCGTTACTCGAGTATCGCGCTGGTCGAACCCACTCATACTCAATACCAAGTCAAAACTTAGAGAGAATGGTTAATCCAACACTCAATACCGTTTCTGAGACATCATTCTATCATTTTGCTACAAATGTCAAAGCAGAAGTACCAAGCACAAATAAAAAGAGAGCGGGTTGCGTACGTATTTCTGACAATAAGCTTTATGAAGAAATAACACGAATAATGAAGCCCCCGCTGACCGGAGAAAAACTGAGAAAATCAATAGTCTTCAACTCACTAAACAACTTGATAGAACAGTATGAATTGCCTATTTGGCAATATGCCTATGTACGTTGGCTGATATTCAAACTTGATAGCTGTGAAGTATCCTCAGTACGAGCATACAATAGAACACTTATTAAATATTGGGGAGTAATCAACACTACATGTGATTTACTACAATGTGATAGCTCAATCGAGCTCGAGTTTCTTTATCGACAACAAATAACACGACATAAGAGCAAAAAATCTCAAGCTTATTTTACTCACCGCCTTAAAGACCTGCACGCATTTGCTACTCCGCTACTGAAGCTACCCCCCCTAAGTGACGAGTTTTTTCACGACGAACCTGGGAAAAAGCACACTAGAGCGGGGCTAGTAGATGAACCACTTTTCGCAGCACTTCTACAGCATATTTCAACACTGACTGATATCAACAAATCCAGTCAGCTAGCGCTGAAAACAATATGCATACTCTCGTACAGAGCTGGGCTAAGAGTCTCTGAACTACATAAGCTTCAAGTAATGAACCTTGAGCAATCATCAACTGGTTGGCTTGATATTCGCAACAATCGATATGGAAATAACAAAACGGCCAGTAGCTTGAGAAAAGTGCCCATATATCCATTGTTGCTTGAACACGAAAAGCACATCGTAGAGGACTATATTCGCCATAAAATTGCATCTAAAGCGAACAAAACAGCGCCTTTATTAACTCTAGGAGAAGACACCTCCCGCCCCTTTGACCGGTTTTCAGTCTCAAATTATGTTGGCCAAGCACTTAAAGCACTGTCGGGAGAAGAGCATTTTGTTTTTTACCATTTAAGACACAGCTGCCTCTCGCGCTTGCAGCTTATGCTTGAAATAGCGCAGCCCCATGAATTATTGCCTTATCTTTGCCCATACGATGGTATACAGCTCAGCAAAATACAAAATCTACTGTTTAAGAAGACCCTAACGAAAGGCTATTGGGAAATTGCTGCGTTTGCTGGTCATGAAACACCAGAAGTCTCTTTTAATCACTATTTCCATATGAGTGATCTATTGGCAGCTCCGGATGAAAAACACTATGAAAAGTCATTAACAATAAGCGAAGCGATGAGACGTGGTTTAACAACACGAAGGCAATATAAAAAGCTCAAACGTAAATACGGTAAAGTCACATCCAGACATTGCCTCATTCGATTCAACAAAACCTTGAACATCTCACTCATAAAGGATGCGGTCACCCTCACCGATAAAAGTATCGTGATGGAGTTACGCAAGAAGCCGATTATAAACATTGATATTTGCTATCAAGTCCTTGAAGCCATTTCAAATAATATCGACATTCAAGCCATAGCTCATAAATATTGTTTAGATCAGGACATCATTAAAAAGTGGCACTCTAATAGTCGCTATTTAAAATCGCTCATTACTCAATCAAGATCGAAATGTAAATCCCAAGAAGACTGCTCTCACTCTCGCCACTTTTCACTTTCACGTTCTAGGTCACTGGTTCCCGGTCCATTAAAAACAGCGCTTGAAAACAAATACGCTGAACAGTTTGTGACAAAGCTAAGAACTCAATACAAGTTAAACCGAGAAAACATATCCAAAGAGATGGTTTATTCCTTAACTCATACATACGTTAATCACTCAGGTGTCACATTTGACCACCCTGAGAAGCTAACACAATTTCTTCAAACGTTTGAATTTGCTATACCTCGCTCGCACTGGCGTGCTGTAAAACTTTATATGCAAGCCAGTACTCTAAAGAATGAGTGGCAAAAAGCAACAAAAGGTATGAATTCAATTGTCGAAAAGCCTGGTTCTACAACAGGACGAACTGGCCATGGTACGGTACGCTTAGAGCTTATCAGCCCAAATGAAAAACAGTACATATCCAATGGCAAGTTTCAAAAATACTCCTCCCACCTTCTTATCTACCTAATGTATATGACTTATGTCATGCTTAATAAGCCTTGACTAGCTTTCATACAGAGTGCTCAATAATCTCGATAATTCCGCCTAAAGTAAAAATAACACCAACCAAAAATTTAACTCAAGCTCGAGAAAATATTGATACATTAGTCTTTAAGAGGTTTATTAAACGAATTCATTCAAATTTTTATGAATTTTAATTGTTCGAATGTAACACTTTGAGCAGACTTCACCAGTTATGTCGTAACTAAATATCGTTACTAAATTTTCTGAGAAGGTTTTGGGCAAAAGCTTCTCAGGAATTTTTTATTCCCAAAATAATCGGATTATTATTTCTAGGGAAAACTGTGCAATAGGAGGCCATACCGGTTGACCGTAGGCGAGCATTTTAGTCACTTCCCGATTTCGATATCCCGAAGATTAGGACCAGACTCTAACATGCGTTGCCAGATTTTGTTGTACTCAAATAGGAAGCTGCTATGTTCCGTATCTAACCTTCTCTTCTGTAGGATAGAATTCGCAGTTTACAGGAACTCTCGCTGCATTGGGGCTCTCAGTAAAATTGAGTCACATTCAAGACTCGCATTGTGTTTAGCCATAGATGCTTTGAAAGCACTAAATAAGACCAAAATCTCAAGGGCTTTGGTCTTATATTCGGTGGCAAGAATCGCTTAGTACCATTTAAGGTCTGTTTTCAGAGGGATTCCAGATACGATGTTCTCGCCACACATCTCATCGTAAGCACTGAGATGAATGAGGCAAGCACTTTGGTATTGCTGACCTTTAAAATGCTCCTTTGCTTGGCATAGGCTTGAGAACTTAAGCGGATCGTGATTACCGCCCCGTAGTAGCACTTTCTCTTTACCTTCAACTGAGTAGGCTAGGTAAATTCCGCCTTCCAATGATTCAATTTGTAATTCCATTTTGTCTTCTCCATTGCGAGTCTAACAATTTATACGTTGTGGATCAGAAAATAGATTACTTAAACACTATTGGGTATCGTCAAGCTACTGGGTAATAACTCTAGTATTTGCATATAGGCCTTGTTGTGAAAGAATAGCGAAACCTCCTTTTTGGGATAAGCACTTGTCAAATTGAGAAAATTTCAGCTTAAGCTAGCTTGGATGAAATTCATGGGGCTCCCTCAGCATTTAGTGCTTCATCTACAATCTCAACTGTAGGAGAATATTGGAGCCCTACTCTCATTTCAGAGGTATCTTCATCCATTGAGAATCAAATTCTAGACAATCGATATGCGTTAAAATTAAATTGATCCAGTTTCATACTTCACTCGTATTGGCTTTGTAGATACACAATAATTTGAAAGTTACAAAAATATAATAGACAAAAGTGGTATTGGAGAAGTTGAGGAAACCTTACATGGATAAGAAGCTTAAAATCGGTATTAGTGCCTGTGTTATCGGGCAACAAGTCCGATTCGATAAAGGGCATAAGAAACTCTATTTTTGCAGCGATGAGCTATCTCAATTCGCTGAATTTAAGCCAGTCTGCCCAGAAGTTGGTATTGGCTTGCCTGTCCCTAGAGCTGCTATTCGTCAAATATCCCAAGGAGACGTTATCAAAGTATCAAGAGCCGACGGTAGCGGCGACGTAACAGATGCGCTCATTCATTTCGGCCGGAATTATGCTCTGAATCAATGTGGAGACTTAGCTGGATTTATCGTGTGCGCTAAGAGCCCCAGTTGCGGCATGGAACGTGTAAAAGTTTATCACCAAAACGGTAAGGGATCAGAATCCAACGGAGTAGGACTTTTCACGCAACAACTTATGGCACTTAACCCACTCCTTCCCATCGAAGAGAATGGTCGGTTAAATGATCCTGTCATCCGAGAAAACTTTATTACCCGAGTCTTCACCTTTCAACATTGGTTAGATTTCAAATCAGCTGGGCTTACAAAACATCGCTTACTAACGTTTCACAGTCACTACAAATACTTGATAATGAGCCACCATATTGAAAGCTACAAGACGCTTGGAAAGCTATTAGCTCGCTCAGATCTAGAATTAGAAGAGCAAGCTAACCAATATATATTCGGATTAATGAATGCGTTAAAACACCACGCGTCACGCAAAACCCACACCACCACTTTGCAGCACCTTCAAGGGTATTTTAAGAAAAACCTGAGCAGTGAGAAACGACAAGAACTTGCAAAAGAAATCCTCTCGTTTCGAGATGGGCTGACACCGCTACTGGTGCTGCTTGCATTGATCAATCATCACCTGCGCGATTATCCAAACCCCTATCTTTCCGCGCAAACTTACTTAAATCCACATCCCAAGGAACTGCGTTTGAGGTACGGATATTGAACCGTTTAATTTGGTTTAGAAAAGATCTTCGAATTCAAGACAACCCTGCCTTGTGTGAGGCAGTTAAGCATGGGGCAAGCCGAGCTGTATTCATTTCTACACCGGCTCAGTGGAAAAGACATGATCTGGCCCCTATACAAGCTAATTTGATCCAACGTCATTTAGAGCAACTCCGTTGCCAACTCAAAAGCTATGGCATCAGCCTCACTCACTTAAAGGCAAGTCGCTATGATGATCAGCTCACTACCTTAGCCTCTTACTGCCAATGTAACGACATCGACACGGTCTATGTAAATCAACAACTGGAGCTGGATGAAACGGTAAGAGATGAACAAGTCTCAAGGTATAATTTAAACTTAGTGTCATTTAGCAGTGAGACCATAGTGCCGTTGGGTGACATCGTGAATAAGCAAGGCGACATGTTTAAAGTGTTTACGCCTTTTAAAAAAGCATGGTTAGCGTATGTTCAACGCCATGGTGTAAAAGTAGAGAAACCGCCAAATTTTCTGACATCGGTACACTCTAACAATGATAGTGTGAATGTGACATTTGATTATCCTAACGTAGACTCTAGTCATTGGCCGTTAAGCGAAACGGTGCTCAATCAAGTGGTACCAAGGTTCTTTGAAAAGAAACTGCACCGCTATGAGCAGCAAAGGGATTTGCCTGCGCTGAAAGGCACATCCGGGCTCTCCCCATACCTTGCCATCGGTGCGATCAACTCTCGTTATCTTGCAAACGAGCTAATTCTGCACTCTCCCGATGTTCTCTATGACCTACATCACCCGCACTTTTCTTGGTTGAACGAACTAATATGGCGTGACTTTTACAAGCATCTGCTGTTTCACTATCCCAATCTCATAAAGGGCAACTGCTTTCAAAAAAAATATCAACAACTTAACTGGCCAAACAATCCCGCTTTTTTCAAAGCTTGGTGCGAAGGAAAAACAGGCTACCCTTTAGTCGATGCCGCAATGAGACAGTTGTTACATACAGGCTGGATGCACAATCGACTTCGTATGGTCGTAGCAAGCTTTCTGACTAAGCACCTATTGATTGACTGGCGTTGGGGGGAGCGATTTTTTATGCAACATTTAATTGATGGCGATTTCAGTGCAAACAATGGAGGATGGCAATGGGCGGCGGGGACAGGGTGTGATGCACAACCTTACTTTAGAATCTTTAATCCTATCACTCAAAGTGAGAAGTTTGATTCACAAGGTGAGTTTATCCGTAAATTCTTACCTGAGCTTAGTGACGTACCAAGTAAACATATTCATTTCCCGCATATTTATTTAGAGAAAACCTCTCAGGCGGAGAAATATTGGCCTGCTATCGTTAAGCACAAACAAGCGAGGCTGGATGCGTTGGCATTCTATCAGGTGGCATCGCTTTGAACTTAAAGGGGAAGTCAGTGAAAAAATTCACCGGATTCTGTGCATGTTGGATATCACTGTTCGGGTGTGTCAGCAAACCGGACTCAGTCGAACCTGTAAAACCGTTCAATCTCACCCAATATATGGGCAAATGGTACGAAATTGCGAGACTCGATAATCGCTTTGAACGGGGCTTAAGTCATGTAACCGCCAACTATTCTTTGAATTCAGATGGCACTGTACAAGTAGTGAATCGCGGGTTGGATACAAGTTCCTCAGAATGGAAAGAAGCGATAGGGAAAGCAAAGTTTGTTGAAACCCCTGACCAAGCCTTTCTAAAGGTTTCGTTTTGGGGACCTTTTTACAGCAGCTACATCGTCTTTTATCTCAACTCAGATTATTCGACCGCCTTGGTCAGCGGATTCAATAAGTCTTACTTCTGGATCCTGTCCCGTCATAAAACCTTGACCAAACCTCAATTGGATAAGCTTTTAAATATTGCCGAACAAGCAGGGTTTGATACAAAAAGCTTAATCTATCCAGATCAAGACAACTTGCAGAATACACCTGCTATAACTCCTCCTGAAGTAAGTGATTGACTTATTAGTAACCCTTTAAAGAAACTAACGAAGTAGTTTTTGCTGGATACTTTAGCTTTTAATAGTTATTCGGAGCGGTAAATTTTTTGTATCGTATGTGGCTTACATCTTGTTGCACTTACAGTGTGAGATCCCAGTCAATAGAAACGATAATCTATAACGATTTCTGGCGAAAATCATATAGAGTTTATCTGCAAAAGGTTTAATCAACTTCCACCTCAAAGGAGCATACACCCAACCTTTCCCTACTATCTGCCAGGCTTTGTGTGCCGCATCAAGCCCTAACAAGAGGTTTCTTTGACTGTCTAAGGCGTGAAGCATCTCTTTGGCTTTACAGACATCAATTTCAGAGTATGCACTTAAATTAGCTGACATGATATCGATAGCTTCTATGCGATGTTCTTTGTCTCGCCTAAGCAGTGCAGCCACTTCTTTCACACAGATTGGGCAACTACCATCATAAAATATCGTTGGTAATATCATGCATTATCCTTTATTTAATTAATCAATATTAAAGAACGAATTTATTGGAAGAAAAGATCAATAAATAAACACAATATTTGATCTTTTCTTTAATTGCTTGCGTATTTTTAGAACAACAGTACGGCTATCAATGGACGGGCCACAAAACTATGTACAGGAATATTGTCGTTATTGGGAGCTCTGGTGCTATCGGCAGCGCTTTCACGAGAAAAATTGCAGAGCTTTATCCTAAGGCAAATGTCCATGCATTTTGCCGCCAAAAGACCAACAAGGAGAACGGTAATGTTACAGAGCGAATGATGGATTATCTAAGTGAAGAAAGCGTTCACGAAGCTGCAAATATAGTCAGCTCTGAAGAGCCTATTGATTTGGCCTTTATTGCTACAGGATTACTTCACGAGGGAGATATGTACCCTGAAAAGTCGTTAAGAGATATATCTATAGCCAACTTTAATAAGATATTTTCGGTTAACACAATCGTTCCTGCAGTCATAGCAAAACACTTTATACCTAAACTGAATAGACACAAAAGGTGCGTTTTTGCCACCCTTTCAGCACGTGTCGGAAGTATTTCGGATAATCGTTTAGGAGGTTGGTATGCCTACCGCGCTTCTAAAGCGGCCTTGAACATGATTATAAAAACAGCAGCGCTAGAAGTCACTAGAATGAACAAAAACGCCATTGTAGTTGGGTTACACCCAGGAACAGTAGACAGTACTTTGTCAAAGCCGTTTCAACATAACGTGGAAAATAAAAAGTTATTTAGTCCCGATTATTCAGTAAGTTGCTTGATAAACACTATTGAAAGACTTACGTTGGAACATAGTGGTCGCTGCTTTGCTTGGGACGGGAAAGAAATTCTACCCTGATAACTAGTTTAAACGCATTTTATTTGGGTAAGAGTAAGTTATACATGTTTAGCTCTATTTCACTTACTCCTTGCAACTGCCTCAAAAAGAACGACAGACCTCTTAATCGTGTGAGCTTTATTGATTTTCTTCTAGCAGACACGTAACTGACATTAACTTCTATGGACGGGAAATTGCTATGCATCACAACGCTATCATTACCATTACCAATCTCAGGCTGAGAACTTTCATAGGCTTTAACGAAGAAGAACAAACTAAGCAGCAAGACATAGTTATAAATGCAGAAATACATTACCCAGCGAATAACCTTTGTCTTGCTGATGATGTGGGCAACGCACTTAACTACAAAACCATCTGCAAAAAAATTATTCATCACGTTGAATCCGGTAGATTTCTGCTTTTAGAAAAGTTAACCAGCGACGTACTTGGCATTTGTATCGATCATTCATGGGTACGATACGCTCAAGTGAGAGTTGACAAACCTCATGCACTGCGTTTTGCCGACTCCGTCTCGCTCACCCTGAGCTATGAAGCAGAACACGAAAATCATTCACAAGGAGCAAGTCAATGCTAACCAAAGAAGCCGAAAAAGTAAGAGAGGTTTTGCTCTCGAAAGGGCTGGAAACCCCGATGAACTCTAGTGAAATGAGTAGTGACCAGAAGTACAATCGCATCAAAGGACTTTTAACAGAGGTGGTAAGTACGCTCGGACTGGATTTAACTGATGACAGTCTCGCTGAAACACCTCATCGTATTGCAAAAATGTACGTTCATGAGATATTTGCAGGGCTAGACTACAATAATTTCCCAAAAATTAGTGTGATAGAAAACAAAATGTCTGTTGATGAAATGGTTAAGGTCTCAGACATAGATTTAACATCGACGTGCGAACATCACTTCATTACCATTGACGGTTTAGCACAAGTTGCCTATATCCCTAAGTCAAAAATTCTCGGGCTGTCTAAAATAAATCGTATTGTTCGATTCTTCGCTCAGCGTCCTCAGGTCCAAGAACGTCTTACTCAGCAAATCCTGATCGCAATACAAACGCTAGTGGAAACAGACAATGTTGCAGTCACGATTAAAGCCACTCACTATTGCGTTAAATCCAGAGGTGTCATGGATGCAAACTCTGCAACCTCAACAACCGCTCTCGGTGGTATTTTCAAAACTAACCCTCAAACTAGAGCTGAATTTTTACTATGAGTGAAACAATTCTGATAACCGGTGTGGGAAAGCGACTAGGCTTCGCCCTGGCACAGCGACTTTTATTGGACGGATACAAAGTACTGGGTACCTACCGAAGTGACTACCCTCAACTGCAGCGATTGAGAGAGAATGGGGCAGACTTGCAACACGTAGACTTTTATCAACAAAAAAGTCTAGAGGGCTTTCTTAATTACGTTAGTCAAGAATATAAGACACTTCGAGCCATCATACATAATGCTTCGGACTGGAAGCCGGAGAACAAGAAAGACCCTGCTGAAAACGCACCACAAATCATGAGTCAGATGATGACAATTCATGCTACCGTGCCTTATCTGGTCAATTTAGCACTCAAAGATCATCTGATGTCTGGCAATAAAACTTCAGACATCATCCACATCAGTGATTACGTTGCGGAAAAAGGCAGTAAAAAACATATCGCTTACGCTGCAAGTAAAGCCGCACTCAATAACCTGACGCTTTCGTTCTCAGCGATGCTGGCTCCTAAGGTGAAAGTAAATACCATCTCACCAGCCCTGCTTAAGTTCAATGAACATGACGACGAGATATACAAGACCAAAGCTCTACAAAAAGCACTTATCCCCACAGAGGCGGGCTTTGACGAAGTGATAGATGGCATCAATTTTTTATTGACCAGCAACTACATGACAGGAAGAACTTTACACCTTGATGGCGGCAGACATTTGAAGTGAAACTCTCGTCTCTTATAGTGAGCTTTCAGCACATATTAAACGGAACTACCTTAATTAACAGCACGAACCTACAAAAGGACAAACACTATGCGCTCCAAGCGAGCAGAACGAAACATATTTCCAAACAAAAATGTTCAGCCGTGTTTCAGTTAAGCTTAACTAGGAGGCTTGATGATGAACATGAGAAAAATCTCTTGTGGAGAAGACTGTGGCATCAAAAGGCCATTTAAGCTTGCCGAACTCTGGCGAATTGGGACTAGCCTTGAGATTGAAAACGGGCACAGATGCAATGTGCTTTCCCGCAAAGCGCAATGTTGGTGAAACTTAATAAACGAGCTACCGAAAGGCTAGATAGCCCAGTTGCAATGCTAACGTTCTTTGTCATGATACAATTCCTGAAATACTGAGTGAAATAATGACGGTGACTGACACGAAAAGGCGTGTCTGAAAATAATTACGGCTAATGAAATCCATATGAAAAAGGCGATAATCAATAATGAGTAGAGCAACAAATGCGGCCGCAAACATTGCCATTAGAACTTTAAAGCCGAGTACTAAAAAGCCAAACCAGAGCAAAACCGCAATAATGTTACTTAGAATGGCTAACGAATAGGTCCATAGACCTTTATTAATGCGTAAATGCTGCCCCCAGTGGGCTCCTGCTAAGAATGATGAAATTACCAGTCCATAGACACTCAATATTTTTTCAACGTAACCAAGCGAAATCAGTTGATTGATATCAAAACTCAAGCAAACAGTGCAGACAATAAATGGTATTGCACCAGCATAGGTTAAATAAGTAGAAATTTTCTTCATTGCTTTACCGTATTAAAATTAGTTTCGTTTGCATACTCATTGGACAACTTTCTTTCATCTCATCTAAAAATGACAACGCTTTAATAAGTTTGTTAATAATGACTTAACCAATTACAAACCTTAGAAGGTAAGCGAACAAAGAAAGTGCCGAAACACTCGCTGTCCAAATCAACAAAAACCACAAAAACTGTTTAGTAAGCTGACGCATCAATGATACCTATCTTCATGGTTTAGCCTCCCCCTGAACACCCAATACGCGTATGCGCTGTAGCCTATAATGGCAGGTAATAAAAAACAGGTTCCAACAAGTAAAAATGTCAAACTACTAGCTGGAGCAGCAGCCTCTACGTAAGTCAACGTAAAGGGTACAATATAGGGATAGGTGCTTATAGCGAAGCCAACAAAGGATATTAGGAATAGACCCACAGCAAACAGGTAAGCACTTCCACCTTTGCACTCATTAAGTGCTTTAAAAAGCTGTCGAACAAATAATAATGCTGTCAAAGGGACTAACAAGTAAATTAACCCATACGGTAAACTAAACCAGCGATAAAAAATGATGTCGCTAGTAAAAGGTAGCCAAGCGCTTACTACTGAAATACAAAGCACCAACCCTAGTCCCCAATGTTTGGTCACACTGTAGTAACGGTCTGCGATATCCACTGGTAATTTCATAATTAACCAACAGCCACCCAATAAAATATATGCACATACAGTGGACAAACCGCAGAACAAAGTAAACGGCGTCAACCAATCAAACCATCCTCCTGAATAAGCTCGACCATTCATTTCGATACCTTGAAGTAGCGTTCCTAGCATAATGCCCTGCATCACTGTGGCACTTAGCGAACCTACAAAAAAAGCCTGATCCCAAAGAAACTTACCCCTTTTTGTTTTAAAACGATATTCGAACGACACCCCTCTCAACACTAACCCAAGAAGCATGATGATAACTGGCGCATATAATGCTGGCATGGCCACGGAGTAAGCCAAGGGAAAAACAGCAAACAAACCTCCCCCTCCCAATACCAGCCAAGTCTCATTCCCATCCCAGACAGGCGCGATACTATTCATCATCAAGTCTCTCTCGGCCTGATTTGAAGCGAAAGGAAAAAGTATCCCTATTCCCAAATCAAATCCATCCAATACCACGTAGATGAGTACTGCTAACCCTATGATGCCGTACCAAATTAGCGCAATTTCCATACATATTCCTTCGCTTATATTTCAATTAAGCCTGTTAGGGTGTGATGCAGGTGGTACTTCTGTCCCATCTGGCAAACGATTACTCGGTGTCTGTTCATACCTAGAGGGTGATTTGCGCATTAAGCGGACTAAATAAAAGAAACCTGCTCCAAAAACACATGTATAGGTAAGAACAAAAGCCAGAAGCGATGCACTCACTGCTGAAGCGTCTACTGGTGATACTGAATCAGCAGTTCTGAGCAATCCATAAACAGTAAAAGGTTGTCGGCCCACTTCAGTTGTGATCCAACCAGCAAGCACCGCAATAAAGCCCGAAGGTCCCCAAATGACACATATTCGGTGGAAATGTGAAGCCGTATAGAGTCGGCCGTTTTTTCGTAGCCATAAGCTAGCAAGTCCGATGGTTAACATGCCAAAGCCAATCCCAACCATCACTCTAAAGCTCCAAAAAACAATGGAAACCGGTGGGTGATCTTTTTTAGGAAAAGCATCAAGCCCTTTAACCTTGCCATCGAGGTCATGAGTAAGAATTAAACTACCCAAATTAGGTATAGCAATTTGAAACTTCACGGCTTGCTCTTCCTGATCAGGTATACCAAATAAGATTAGTGGAGCGCCCTGCCTAGTTTCGAAATGTCCTTCCATGGCAGCAACTTTAGCAGGTTGGTGTTTTAGCGTATTAAGCCCGTGAAAATCACCCGCAACAATCTGGAGTGGTGTTACCAAAGCAGCCATCCACATCGCCATTGAGAACATCGTTTTGGCCAACGGATTGTTCGGTGATTTAAGCAGATGGTGCGCTCCAACGGCCGATACAACAAAAGCAGTTGTCAAATATGCAGCAAGCAACATGTGAATTAATCGGTACGGAAATGAAGGGTTAAAGACAATTTGAAACCAATCATCCGGGACGAACTGACCAGCTTCGTTCATCGTGTAGCCAGCAGGTGTATGCATCCAACTGTTTACAGAAAGTATCCAAAATGCAGAAAGAAATGTTCCAAAAGCAACCACGCAAGTAGATGCAAAATGCAACCTCTTGCCAACTTTTCCCATACCAAAAACCATCACGCCCAAAAAGCCGGCTTCTAGGAAAAACGCAGTGAACACTTCGTAACCCATAAGAGGCCCGAGAATGGGGCCAGTTTTGTCTGAGAACACGCTCCAGTTTGTACCAAACTGGTAGCTGAGCACGATTCCGCTGACTACTCCCATACCAAAGCTGATGGCAAAAATTTTCAACCAGTATTTGTAAAGCTGTAAGTACTTATCTTGGTTTGTTTTCAACCACAGCCCTTCAAGTACCGCAAGGTATGAGGCTAACCCTATTGTGAATGCAGGGAATATGATATGAAATGAAACGGTAAAGGCGAACTGTAATCTTGCCAAATCGACAGCTAAAGTATCCACAGGAGGTCACACCTCTTTTGACATACACTTCTATCATTACGTGTACATGTTAAAAATCGATCAAAAAGTTAACCGATAAATTAAATAAGTATCCATCCAGATCATCTCCATTTTTTATTAAGAGAGCACTGCTACACCGATAGGTCACATACAACATCCAGGTTATTTAAAATCAAAGGAAAGGTGCGCTCGTAAAAAATTGATCAAGTAAGCATAATTTGAATATGTAACTCATCGGTGATCGATTCGATGAACAAAAGCGTAACTACTAGTTCTCGAAACCTCAGTTTCTGAAGCAGGAGTCGAACATGGAAAACCGCCTTACAATTAAGGACTTTTTAAGAGTGTTTGATAGAGTCCGCTCAAATGGTGACAAACTCGGGCACAAATATCAGTTAGGTGAAATGTTTGCATGGCACGATTATGATGGTTACACGTGCTGGTTAGGCTTTAAAGATGTAAAGGTGACTTTGATGTTTCATGGTGCATTGAATATCAAATACACCGACTCATCCAATTACTCTGATTTCATTAAACAATGCCTCGCTTTAAGTGATAACGTAGCAAGGTAATATTGAACGACAATTAGCACTAAATGTCACCTAGTATGAATCCAGTAAAGCGTACTGTTCTACGCAACCTTTCTCAAGGACGTTCTAGCTATCTGATAAGTAATTTGGATAGCTTAAGTTAGGGTTGGAGCCCAATATCAATAGTACTTATGATTCAAGAGCTGTCTTACAAAGGGCCGAATTGTTGTGGTTAAACTGCCTATGGTGAACAATAATTATTTTAGGTTTAGACTCCTTAAATAAGCCCCTATCATTTTGGCTGCTCAATGCTTGAAAAATACGTAGACATAATTTTATCTACATCTATTTTATTTAGTCCTTCATCAACGACTTTTTTCCATTTTTTTCCTTCCTCATCGTTTAAAAAAGCAATGAATAGCTGCTTGTCTGCCAATATTTTGGGGTTCATCTGTAGTCGACCTTTTTGTTGTCTAAGTGTGCTATCGGTACTGAGCAAATATGAAAAGACGTTGCTGTCTATGACAGCCAGCGAGATCCGCTTTTTGGCGAGCTTGTGTAAGTTTTGTGAATCTCTAACGACAGCTTCAACTTCAATGTCTCCATTAGCAATCATGTCATCTAACTTCTGAGTATTGACGTAACCATTTATCACACCCAGTTTCACTGTTTTTAAATCTTGTAAACTAGACCAAGTAATTGGTGTCGACGTGTGTTCCGCGAAACCTAAAGGACCACTACCTATTGATTGTGAAAAAATAACGTCTTCCGATTCGAAATAGTACTCTGGAAAGTAACCTGCGTATTTAGGCTGAGTTTTCGCAAGCATAACACTACGTTGCCAAGGGTAGAGCTCCACATTTAGCTCATGCCCCATGACTTCGACAGCCGCCTTAACGACCATAGTAGTTGCCCCTTGGTGGGTGAGGTTAGGGCTCGTATACGGGGGCCATTCCAGAGAGGTTAGCGTCAGTACATCAGCTCGGACAAATTGGAGTGGCCATATTAGAAAATATAAAAGCGTTAGAAGTGTTTTCATAAGGCTGAATTTATGGGTTTATCGTTTATAAAAGGATAGATGAGAAATGAGCCCTGTGAACACTTGACGCCTTGAGCGGGGGCGGGACTTGGAGAAATGTTTAACATTGCTTGATGGGCATTGCATCACTTTCAAAATGCAGAGGACCTAGGTTTAGAACAAGAGACATTATTTGAAGAAAACATTTATCCTTATTGCTCTCCACAACTAGCAGAATCTATGACGTTTGATAGTCCCGAACAACTCCTCAATTGTTGGTTGATTGATTTTCACTCCGCATCTTTCAGTTGGGAGCAATGGTTTGTTCATGCAAACGTAAGTGCGAAAAGAGAAGGTATTCAATGGATGGAAGTGAGTACCTTTGATATGGCAACCAACGCTGTAGTTGCTGGACATGGAACCTGTCTAGCAACTGAAAGTATTTCAGCAGACTTTGTTGAACGAGGCTTATTGGTCAAGCCATTTAATATAGGGCTAAACCCCGGAATTCGCTATTCTGTAATTAGTGTTCCTTCTTCTTCATGAGCCCTAAGAGTTAAGACGTTTAAATCTTGGTTGCTAAAAGAATTAAGCTTCCCATCGTGAGATTAACCACCGAGTTAGTAGCTACTTCGTAACATTACTTCAATTTGGTCAAACTATTGTCAAATAAAACGAGAGCAGAGAGCGTCATAAAACGGAATGGGGCAAAACCTAGTTTGTGATCATTTTGCCCAAATCTCTGACTGTGGTTTGAAGCCGAGAGATTCATAAAACGACTTGGCTTTAGAATTAAAACTCATGACCTCAAGTCGTATTTGGTAAGCTTCGTTCGAGTTTGCCCATGAACTGCAATGCTCCATCAATTTTTTACCGACACCCTTGGCTCTATGATCTTCGTCCACAACAACGGAGCCGATACGGCATAACGGCCGCTTAATTACAAAGGGGATATTTTCATTAATATCCATTCTTGCCGAGATAAAACCTACAATTCTTTCTTCATCTACGGCGACACTGAAAAGGCGATGTTCATCCATAATTGCAGCCAATAGAAACTCTCTATCTAGATGAGAAGGGGCAACAAAAACATCTGGAACATTTTCGAAATGATATTGCCCAATTTGTCGATTTAACTCCCAAATAGCATCAACGTCGTCAGATGTGGCACTACGTATTATCATTCAAACTCCTTAGGTTATGACACAGAAAAAACTCATTTTTGATAAAGCTAAACAAAATCAAAACCTTTTAACTAGCCTAATAGACTGGCGATTCAACAAAACGATTAATTAACTCATCATCAAGACGATAATACTCTTTGTCTTCGACGACTGAAGCCCCAATAGCCTGATAAAACTGGCCTGCTCTCGGGTTAGTTGACTCTGCTGTCCAATCAAATCGATTGCAGCCATTATCGATAGCGATCTTTGCGATGTGCTGCATTAATTTCAATCCAATGCCTTTCCCTCTGACCATTGAGGAAACGAAAAGGTCTTTCATAAACACTTGCCCTGAAAGTTTTGGGGCAGGATACATAACTGTGAATGTAGCAAAACCGATAACGGTCGACTCATGATAAAAAGCTACGATTGATACGCCAGAGTTCTGTGAAAATACTTTATTGACTAGATAATCTTGTATCTCTGGCTCAGAAGCAGCGTCTTTGCCGAAGTAATAGTTTTCTAACTCCATAAAGATTGGCACTAAATCTAATGCGTTTTCCTTGGTCAATTCTTTTATCATCCTAACCTCTAACATACCTACACAAAATAGAATAACACTGTATGTTTAATCAGTGGTATGTTCAAGTGTCCAGTCTGGTTAGAGCTGATGAGGCAGTGACAGTACTACCATTGCAAACTTTTCTAGATAATTGTTACTGGATGCTTTAGCTTTCAATACTCAACTCGGAGCCACTAATTTTTTGTATTGTCAGCCCTGAGAGTTCTTCTTCCGTAGTCTTTAGGCAGGATAGATTAACCGCTGTGGTTGCCTTCTGCGTTCTAGGTTTGTGATGCGTATAAATACCACAAGAGCTACAAAAGTAATGCTTTGCTTGCATTGTGTTAAACTGGTAGCAACTCAATCTGTCTTCGCCACTTATAAGCGTGAACTTGTGCGCTTCAGTATAGGCCATGATGGCATTACGCTTTAGGCACAGGGAACAATTGCATTTCCCTACGCGAGATAAATCCGATACAAACGTAAATTGAACATCACCACAATGGCAGCTTCCTTCGAATTTCTTTTCCATACTTCGATCTCTTCAATTTAATTGCGTCAGCTTTTCAAAGTTTCAATTATGCTAGCGTTGAATAGAGACGCACCAATTCTTGACCATATATTCGAATGATTCATCGTGACACCCTGGATCATACGAACCGTCACATCGGATTGATTGTCTTAGTTGGTACCCAACCAACTAGTCCATTCTCATTTCTAACTAAAGACCACTCGTTCAATTCACGTATCAAAATAACTATCTCACCCACAATAGTATCCAGCTCCCGGGCATTGTAGTCTTGAATTGCTGTACCAACAGGAGAGCCTACATCGAAATCGATATATTGGACAGGAGCCCAACCAACGTTACCGTTGTCTGTTGTTACTCGTATCCATCCCGAAAACTCCGTATCCAAAGCTCCCAATGTAACCTTATCTCCGTTGAAAAACTCTATTGGATTTGGGTAGTTCGATTTATGCCCAGTTATTGCGATAAGCTTCGTCATCCGTGTCTCCCTCGCAAGCCAATCAAATTACCAAATGGGTCTTCTACTTGACACATTGCTAGTCCATTTTCTATTTGCATTGGCCCTCTGTACAACTTCGCTCCTACTGAGACAAAGTGCTCTAGTACAACCGCTAGGTTTTCTACTGACCAATAAAGCACAGTGCCACTTTTTCCTGCGCTTACTTTTTCATCGGCTTGAACTACTTCAATAGTAAAATCACCTACTTTAAGAAGAGTAAAATTGAATTCTTTCAAGAAAATAGGAATAGACATTGGAAAAGCTGCCTGATACCAATCTAGGCCTAGTTTTACATCTGGTACATGAATGAGAATGGTTGTTGGCTTCATTGTACTTATTTGTTCAAGTTTCCTAACATATTGCGACCATATATTGATTAGGAAACCTAGTACAACTGACTCAATGCAGAAGTGTGTAGTATTTCAAACATAACTAAAAATGGGGCAATTTCGTGTTATATGCCCCGTCAGCACAACTTTGGACAAAAGCTTCTCAGGAATTTTTTATTTCCAATAATAATCGGATTATTATTTCCAGGGCAAACTGTGCAATAGGAGGCCAATGCCGGTTTACCTTAGGCCATCATTTTAGTGACTTCATTGATCTCGACATCTCGGAGGTTGGCATCAGTTTTTACCATGTGTTGCCAGATTTTGTTGTACTTGAAGGGAGAATTCATAGGCCTGAGCTGCTATGTTCGATTCCAAGCCTTTTATTTTTGTTGCAAGCTAATTGCTAGAATGGCTTTGCTGCTTATCCTGCGCCGTGATTAAAACTTGGAATCTAAACAAATTCAACCTCAAAAGGTCAACACGTTCTAGTTATTTTTCTTATAAACTCTTTCTGGTCGACCTACTTTTCCGTATTGAATAACAGCGGATAGAAAACCTTGGGCGGTAAGGTATTCGAGATATCGTCGCGCCGTGGTTTTACTAATACCTGTTATTTCTCCAAGACTGACTGAAGTGTAGACTGTCTCTGGGTCTGAAAAGGCGTTGAGCACCAACTCTAATGTCAGTTCATCAATCCCTTTTGGCAAGGCCTGTAACGCAGATGATTTTGACTGAAAGTTGAATAGCTGATCGACATGACGCTGGTTTATATTGTCACTGGCTTTTAGAGAGCTTGTGTATTTTAAATAGCGTTCCAATGAGTCAGACAGTCGGTCATAGGAAATCGGCTTAATCAGATAATCAAACACGCCGCAGCGAACCGCATCTCGCACCGTTTCCATGTCGTTAGCAGCGGTAATGAAAATCACATCGGGGGCAGGGTTTGTCGCTGTAATATCTTTCAGTAGGTCAACGCCTTTTCCATCTGCTAGGTAGTTATCAAGCAGAACAAGTTTCGGTTTCAGTATGCGCAGCATTTGTTTTGCTTCTGCAATATTTTTCGTGATTCCTATGGGTCTAAATCGTTGGGTTTGCTGTAGATAGTGCGAATGGAATTCAGCAAGATTGCTCTCATCCTCCACTATTAACACATCGTATACTTCCATTATTTACTTACTCGCTAGGAATAAAAATCGAAAAAATAGTGCCAGTAGGTTCAGCATCATCAATCAATATAGAGCCTCCATTGCTAGTAACTAGCTGGTGGACTAAATACAGGCCGATGCCATGACCAGGCCGTTTTTTACTGCTGATCCCTTTTTCAAATAGGGATTCTTTTAGTGAATCTGGTATACCCAAGCCATTATCAGAAACTTCAATAACCAGCTCTGATTTATTGGCGTCAGACAAGAGTATAATAATGTTGCGATGACTGTTTGGGTTGGCGAGCGTTGCTTCGAACGCATTATCCAATAGGTTGCCAACTACTGTCGCTAGTTCATCTTCAGTGAGGCCTTCTGGCCTTAGCTTTAATTGGCTGTATGGGTCAAATTCAAGTGTGAGGCCCAATTCTTTTGCTCGGATATATTTGCCAAGTAGCAATCCGGCCACCACTTTCGAATCAAAGGTGCCAACAATTTCATCGACAAGTGTTTGATGCGACTCTGATTCGTTACGGATAAGGTTCAACGCTTGTTGATGATTGCCCATTTGTATCAAGCCACTCACTGTCGACAGTTTATTCGCATACTCGTGATTAAGCACTCTTAGATCATCAGTTTGTTGACGAGTATTCAGTAGTTGATAGGTTATGGTGCTTTTTGAATCCTTGATTCTAAAGCTCGTTACCCATCCAACAATAATTCCTTCGTCTATCAAGGGAACTCTTGTGGCGACAAGGGTTTCTCCGTTGCAGCTAATGATTTTAGGAAGGTGATTGTCAGGGGTGGAGCCCACCTCTTTTCCAACAAAGAAATCACAAGGCATCAATAGTTGTTCCGATTTTTGCCCTTGTATTTGTGTTGAGTGGGAAGCGATACCCAGTAACTTCAACGCCTGTTGGTTGGCTGAAATGATTTCCCCTTTCGAGTCGACAGCTAGAATACCTTCATAGATTGCTTCAAACACCGATTTTTGTAATTGTAATGTTGTGGCGATTTCTTTTGGTTCCATGTCATACATTTGCTTTTTTATATGTTTGGAAAAAGCCCAAGCAGCCAAAATGGAACTTAGCAATATAAAACCGAGAACAATAAAAAATGGCATGGAATAAAGCAGTAACGCCGCGTTGATGCCACTTAGTAGATAGCCCACTGAAACGACACCAACGATTTCTCCTTGCTTAGTTTCGATCGGCGACTTGCCGCGTACTGACCAACCTAAACTTCCTTGCCGAATAGAGACATAATGTAAGCCTTGTTTTAATGCTTTTTCGTTGTCTCCACCTTTCATCGGTAGACCGATTTTATGTGAGCTCGGATGAGCTAAACGGATACCATGTTTGTCACCGACAACAATAAATTTTGCATCGGTAAGTGACTGAAATCGGGTAATTTGTTTGTGTACCGCGACTATATCTTCTTTTTTTACTGCTTGTATCAGCTGAGGATCGCTCGCTATTTCTCTCGCTTGGACAAGAGCTCGTTTACTCACTTGCTGTTTTAATACGTCAGAAAAATAGAAATGATAGAAGCCGGCAATAATCGCGACTTGAACAACAGCAACGGTTAATAGGAGCAATAGAACTCGCTGCGTGAAGGTCAGTTTGCCTTTAAAAATGAAATTCGAAATAGAAGCCATAGCTTTGTTCTTTACTGCAGCAGAGCGATAAGTTATCAAATAGGGAGGTGAGGTTTCTAGCGAGCTGGTACTTAAATGAGAAAGCGTGTCAAAAGCTGCAAGACAGGTCACATTCTTTCTGCCTCCTCAATGTTTTAAACAGGACCCTCGATGGTTCCTGTTTATCGTATAGCTTAAATTGTGGAATTGGTTAATGGCCGAACATACCAAATACAACACTTGCGATGACCAATACGATACCGCCACCTAAACGAGAAGATATTTGTGCGTAAGACAGTAAGCTCATTCGGTTTGCTGCAGACAAAACTTCTAAATCTCCCGAGCCACCACGGTTTGCCATGCATAATCCAGCACTGATTGCCGATTCAATTGGATAGAAGCCCATGAGCCAACCACCAAGAGCAGCTCCAAAAATAGCGCCGAAAACAATTAACGTCGAGACAACTAAATTGGTGAAAGTCAGCGCGTTTAGTATCTCTCCTAGGTCGGTGTAGGCAATTCCGACGCCCACCATTAAAACCCACAGCAAGTGCGTCGTAAAAAATGAGGCTAGTTGCTTGCTGCCTTCTTTAATCTCATTAGAACACCAACCGCACGCATTTATGATTGCGACAATCACAACCATGTAAGCGAAGGTATGAATTTTGACGTCACCAAAGCCGGGCAATATATGTTTTGAGAGAGCAGACGATAGAGTGTAGACGCATGCTGAGAGCATTAGTCCTATCGCAATTTCTTTTGCGCTTATCTTCGGTGTGTTTGATTGCGCTTGAGCATCAAAGTTGGAGTTTCGAATCAGCTCGCCATTCCCAGTGAGTGATGGTCTTTTTTGCCCAATGCCATTTAGTATTGCTGCTGCAAATATCGCGACTACGTTTGCGATGGTGAGTATCGCAATGGCGACGGAGTAGTAGTGCTCTTTTGAACCCCCAGTCACCGAATGGTATATCTCAGAAAGAGGAATGGCACCCGCGCCGTTTCCGCCGCCCATAATAGGAAGTACGTATAGCATCAAAACGCGGCTGACAGGAATGCCAAACAACATTCCACCGATGATTCCCATGATCGCGGCACCGAGAACAGCGGCTAAAATTGAGGGAATATAGCCAATCAGGGATTTGATGAGCAGCTTACGGTTTACGGCTAATATTGACCCTGTCAGCAATACTGCAATGAAGAGATCAAGAAAGTCAGTTTTCTTCATCACTTCTGTCACAGTGTTAATTTCATTTTGTCTTAGCCAGCCGACATGGACTAACCATGCGGTGACTAAAAAGATCATGATAGGTGCTCCTCCAATATATTTGTTGAAAATAGGTAGCCGTTTGCCGATTTCACCAAACAAAGCACCAATAACAAACATAAAGCTAAACCCACCAACTATATTGTTTGGCAAAGTGTCAGTCATATGAGCGACCAAGATAACGGTAAACAAGCCAAGGTATAAGGGTAGTGGTAGGCCAAATACTCTGAAGTGCGTTAAAAAACCTGAGTCAGAGGCTTTACTTGCCGGAAGTGCTAACGTTTTCTCATTCATCATAATTATTCTATGTTGCTAGAAGGTGAATTTATTATGATGACTGTGTAAAAACACACAGTGAGAGCGATCGCCTATCACTGGGGATTAAAACGCACTTATGAATTTTATGAATTTAATTATTGGAGGCTTGGCTTTCGATTTAGAGCGGCAGCACAATCTTAAACACACTACTTTGCCCTTCTTCATTATTGTGATCTTACGGAGGGATAGCTTACAAAATGCATAGTAAGTTGTTATAGAGAGGAGTGGCGCCTAATGAGTTTAATGGTTACTGAATATCAAACTGATAATTCCAGGGCAAGAACAATTACGGATTCACTTTCACTTCTTGGTCATGTCGATGTACGGTATCGAAGTAATCCAATACATTCACTTCAGTTGATTGGGTAAAACATCACCCATCAGTAATGGCGGGAGGTGACTTGAGTTTCGATGGTTGAATATTTCATTAATAAACTCACCAACAAGCATGCCTGTATTTGTTTGATATAGCACCATATTATGCCCGTCTAGTAAGCTCACGACTAGACCAGAGCTATAAACCTCCCGTGCGTTTTCTCATTTTATCACTGTTACGCTGTGGCTTGGATAATCTGTAGTAAGGCAAAATAGGATGAACGGAGCGTATGTTATCTTAAATGCTAAGCTTGATAGGGGCAGAAGCTTTCTAAGATTTGTGCACTATCGGCATCAATCGAACAAATTTGGCTTTTAGCCCATGTCTCTATATAAAGAGACATGATGCTTGACAGTCGCTGTGACTATAAATGAAAAGGACCTAGCTTGAAATCAACGTATAATAATTTGTTCGCGTTCAGGACCCACTGATATCATACTTACAGGTATTCCCATTAACTCTTCAATACGGGTAATATAATTTTGTGTTGCTTCTGGTAACTCTTCAAATTTTCGACACCCTGTAATATCTTCATCCCAGCTCGCCATTTTTTCATAAACTGGAGATAATGCAGCAGTTTGAGGCCAAATCGGGTTTTCGCTATGCTCACCCTCATAGCCAACACATATTTTTAGATCTTCAAGACCCGTTAAGCAATCTAGCTTAGTGAGAGCGATTTCAGTAGCAGCTTGTAGTTCAATGCCATTTTTTGTTGCAATAGCATCGAAATACCCGACATCTCGTGGACGTCCGGTTGTAGCACCATACTCCCCAGACAATTCACGAAATGAATCTTGCTCTGCCATGGCGGATATTAGTGTCCCTGTACCTACAGATGAGCTGAATGCTTTGGCTACAGCGACGATACGATCAGGACGCAGCGCTGGTAACCCACTACCAATACCAGCATACATAGAAACCACGTTAGAAGACGTTGTCCAAGGGTATTCTCCGTAAACAAGATCACGACCTGCCCCTAGCTGAGCTTCAAACAATAGAGTTTTGCCCTGAACTTGCAATGCTTTCAAGTGCTGAGATACGTTACAGATAGAGTCGGCCCAACTCTTGGATACTTCAATTAACCAAGACGTTATCTCCTCCGCAGTTTGATTGAATTCAAACTCAGGGTACAGAGCACGAAGTTGAGGCAATTTCCAATCCAACATAAACTGTATACGCTCAAGTAACACATCTGGTTGCTTTAACCAACCAACAAGGATTCCCTTTTTCATAACTCGGTCACCATATGCTGGAGCGATCCCCTGACGAGTTGAACCATATGCTTTTTCACCAAGACGTTGCTCTTCGAGGGTATCCTCTAGTGCATGGAGAGGCAAGCAAAGCGTCGCTCGATCTGAAATACGTAGATCGACTTCAACCCCCGCTTCTTTCACCAATGAAATCTCTTGCGATAGTGACGCTGGGCTAATTACCATACCTGGCCCCAAAACAGCGCTACAGCTTGGACCAAAAACTCCACTGGGTAATTGGTGTAGTTTGAAACTACCATAGTCATTTATCACTGTATGGCCAGCATTATTACCACCTTGAAAACGAATACTCGCAGATGCTTGGTCCGCCAAATAATCAACTATTCTACCTTTCCCTTCATCACCCCAATTTGCACCAACTACAATAACTGACGACATAACTAATTTTCCTACAAAACTATAAAAACATACTCAAAATACTAAGCACTCATTCTAAATAAGTTAAATTAATAATCTTTATTACTTTGATAAGATATTCATATCAGGATACTCTAAATATCTCACAGTAGATCGAGGAGCTAATATGTTGGAGCTTAGTTGGCTTAAAACATTTGTAGAGTTAGAGCGACTGAGACACTTTGGTAAAACTGCGAATGAGTTAAATATGACTCAGCCTAATGTTAGTCTACATATTAAACAGCTAGAGCAGGCTACTCGCACTAAACTGATCGAGCGAACCCCTTTTAGGCTTACTCAAGCAGGCGAGCGTTTACTTGTAAGTGCTAGAAACACCTTGATGGAATTACAAATATGTCAATCAGATATTAACGCAATCAACGAATTGCGCCATGGAACGCTAACTATCGCTGCCAGCGATATTATCTCTCGCCTGTTGCTAATGTCACCGCTACAGATCTTTAAAAAAGAATTTCCAGGTATAGATATCACTTTAACCAATACCACATCTTCACAAGCTTCTGAGTTAGTAAAAAGTGCCAAAGCAGATTTAGGATTCATCTTCGCACAAGAGGAAAAGCCGCCACTCTGTTTTACCGAGCTTCAAAAAGTGAAGTGGTGCGCTGTTGGTAGCAGCTTAAACATGTGGCAGCAAAAGCTGGCAAAAAATAAAGATGATAAACCTACCCTGATACTACTAGGGCACGACACACGTACACGAGGTGTAATTGACTTAGCTTTACCATCACTAAACCTTTCTAACTATCGAATAATGGAAGTAGGAAGTGTTGATTCACAAATTGATTGGGCAGAAGCTGGATTTGGTATAGCGATAGTTCCCGACCTTTCACTCCATTCCAAAAAGAATTTAAAAACAACCATTACGGAACTACCTGAATTCCCGAACGTTAGTCTGGGGTATATTGTAAGGCAGAATCAGATACTATCACGTGCAATTAAGAATTTACTCAACCGGGTTTCTAAAAACATTGGGAGCTGCTAAGAGAGCGTTAGCTTTTAATGTCTAAGTCGAGAGAATTCTCCAAAGGAAATTTGTTCTTAGCACGCATAAGAAAAAATATGGCTGAAAGTCACTTAACGGAGTAAGTGGGCTATTTTATGAAAATCGAAATGGGGCATATCCGAGTCATTATCAGCTCAAAAAGTTTCGATCTTTATTGGTTAAGTTCTACACTTTATTGTCCAGTTTCAATGTTTAATGTGAATCGACACGAGCAAGTTATGTATTTGCTCTCTTATTCGAGAAGGGTACTGCAATATTTCACTATGATTGTCCCCTCCTGCTAGCCTACTTAAGAGCTGTAGATTTGCTTCCTCATCAATTGGACATTGTGTCGTCGCCTCGAGCCACTCTTGATAGAAATCATGCGGATCTCGAAACTCATGGATATAGGCGTCACCAGTCAATCTAAAAGCACCATCAAGAACCAACTCAATCTTTTTAGCTTTTAGTGTTCTTAAAACATCCAAAAACCGACGATCACCAGAACGCTTAATTTCATTCAACGTTTCATTGGAATAAATCCAAACCGTACCTTCTGGTGGATTGAGTCTAAAGTGGCCTTTGCTTAATGCATCTAGCACATTGTGATCAAGATATATCTTCATTTTACCTCTTAAAGAGTCGAGTGGCCGTTACATAAACCGTTCTTGCTGGTCCAAATAATTAGACATAAGAAAATTGTCGTACACTTTCTAGCTCCTAATGGGTTTAGCTTCAATGCAGCAAAAAAGCTTAGCTCTAATGTACTCCAATACTTGTCATCCAAATACAAAAAAACCTATAACATGCGAGCTATAGGTTTAATACA
This sequence comes from Vibrio marisflavi CECT 7928, assembly GCF_921294215.1. Classification (GTDB taxonomy): domain Bacteria; phylum Pseudomonadota; class Gammaproteobacteria; order Enterobacterales; family Vibrionaceae; genus Vibrio; species Vibrio marisflavi. The sequence goes on along the minus strand of NZ_CAKLDM010000001.1, from coordinate 612,657 downwards.
AGTACACACTGGCGAATGTTACTCTTTCGCGGCTCCCTCAGGGCGAAGCTGTCTAGAGTACATGTAACAGAGTATCGGAATAGTGAGCACTGTCAGCAGAGACACTGTTCCCCATGCAATGGGCCAATCATTCCGTTGAAGAATATTAGAAATAATCACGGGTGTTAGAAACGACGATAGAAATACCGTAGTCCCCATCATCCCCAATGCGGTTCCAGCTCGAGCTCCACCAGCCTGAATTGCTGCTTCAGCGAACCCGATACCATGCCATGCACTGCCTGATACCCCAACAGCGATTAAAAATGTAATCGACAAAAGCTCATGATGAGTAAACAGAGCCAATGACAAACTCATAATGGCGCAGACAAGTGCTATTGTAATAACAACACCAATTCTGTTATTTCTCCTATCTGTGGATTTACCTAGGTACACTCTTGTTATTGCACCAAATACTTGCACGATGATAAGAGCCAACGAAACATTCAATAGACTTACGTGTAAATGGTTCTTTAAATAGATCGCACCAAAGGAAATAACTGCCATTTGCGGCACCGTCAGTAGTCCTGCAGATATGACCATGCCCCACACTTTAGGATTCCCTATTGGTGAGTTATCGATTTGAGCCACTTTACCCTGGTGATTATGGGGATTTTTTTCTACGACAAAGAGCCATATGATCAACGAGGTCAAAATACTTAGTATCGCTAGCAAGGTAAATGACGCTGAAAAGCCATTGTTTTGAGCTAGCCATGGTATCAACACCGTGCCTATTGAACCACCCACCGGAATGGCTGTTTGACGAATACTCATCGCAAACCCACGCTCTCCATCAGAGAACCAAGACATAATGGTTTTTCCAGATGACGAGTTAATGCTTCCACCAAGAACCCCTGCCAAAAATAGCAGCAGTGTAAGGGATAAATAGTTTGGACTTGCGAACATCAAAAATAGTGCCGTAAGACTATAAGCCAGCCCCATTGAAAAAAGCCCAAATGTAAGGACTTTCTTATCTCCAAACCTATCAGTCGCTAAACCCCATGTAAATTCTGATATCCCAACGCCTAGCCCTATAGCACCCAAAATCATACCGAGCTGACTTATTGAAAACCCAAACTCATTTTTGAAAATGACGCCGCTCACCGCAACACCAGTGAACCCTGCGGCGAAGACCGCTTGTGCTACGACGCCGACACCAAGAATAAACCAGCGATACTTACTCGGGGTTGGCTCACCTAAACGACTATTTTTACTCACTAGCACCACCAATCTCGATGAAATCAAAGTACGACTCGGCACTTCTATCAATTATGTGCGCCATGCGGTCACCGATTATTGAAATGATATTTCGATACTTCTCATTCTGGACGTTGAAAGAAAATTCCTTGCCCTTATTGTCTTCTAATAGCTTATCCATTAGATAGCCGCCAGAAACGGCATATGTACCAATTGTAACTCTCGTGCAGTTCTTAATGAAGGTCGCTCTATCCGCCAGTACCTTCTCACAGGCAGAGCGGATATCATTTCTATCACCAAAAATATCACTATCTAAAATCGACTCAAGGAACAAGAGCGCGACTTCAGGTGAAGTCACATAGTCTTTGGTGAATTGGATAACATGAAGATTCTCCGACGGTTTGACAATAATTGAATCCACACCTGCATAAATGTCTAATATTGTGCGAATTTTCATTTCAGAAATGTTGCCCGGTAGAATCTTTTGATACGAGTCAGCTTTATTCAGTTTATCCAAATAGACATATGCCGCTTTGCTTTCGATATTTTGGGAAAAAGCATAAATTTTTGTCGTTCTATTGTTTTTATCTATGACACTGCGGGTAATTTCGACCTCATTTTCTACCCGTCCCATCGTTAGTAGAGCATCGACATCACAAGCGCTGTATTTATCCGCTATTTTTTCCAACAGAAGAAACGTTTGTTCTTCGTCAAGCTCTCCCTTTTCGTTTCGAGCTCCCCAAGCACCATCTGATAAGTTGGGCGCAATACCAAACGGGTCGGCGGTAATATGGAGCTGTCCTTTTGGAAAGGACTCACGTAACAAAGTATAAAAACCGACATGCTTATCAAGTATTTTGTCTGCATCAAACCTTGCACAAACATTGGGAGTTGAATTGAGCAATAGAGGCGCGTATACATAGCTATCAGATTCGTCTGTTTCAAGTCCCCCACCCAATCGATACGTGATACTTGTTATTCCCTTATCTATCAGTTGCTTTGTATACTCAAGGGCAGATTCTACTGAGCGAATGAAGTATCCGGCCAAGTTCTGCAATGGACGCTGTACGACACCTTCAAGATCTAGGTCAATATCTATGGTCTGACTAAATTGATTTTTATGTACTTGTGCTTCATTGTTAAAAATAATTCTTCGATTTAAGTTAGCCGTCGTGAACATCGTATTTACCTTAGTGCTTGTTTTAGAATGCTATTCACACATGACGAAAACGCTTAAACTCCACTAAAAAGCACCCGCAGACTAGCAGCGAGCAGTCTAATTCCCTTGACTATGTTGATCATGAATGTAGTTGAAAGCGTGAGTTTAGTGATCTAATACGCAATTTCACACATACAAATCAAGGTTCACACAAACGATGTGATTATGATCACAATATTTATTTATGCGTCACTCGAGGAAGCTCTGATTAATTGGGAGGAGTATCATCTGTTTCGTAACAAAGAGCTTCACTGTTTGGAGTCAATCGAAAGCAATAACATTCAACAACTTATTGTTTACAAAAATGTTCGCCTATCACATACGGGGCAATATTCTTTGAAAATTTACTCACAATTCACCTAGATGTATAATACTTTGTTACATAAAAGAATTTCGACTTGCTTAATGGCGTCAGAGAACAATTTATGACACTTAAATGTCGTTTCATCACCTAACTTATGCCAGAAAAAATTGAATTCATGTCCTCCGTCATCCTGCGTATAGAAACCCCAGTGATTAGGCAAGTTTTGCTCAATTTCGCAAAGGACAAAATGCCATTGTTGATTTTGAAAGCCGCTTTCCCAACTACCTAAATACATGGTACTGGAAATTTTGGATATGCCCGACTCCTCTTGCAGTTCCCTAAGTGCGGCACTATAAATAGAGCAGTCTGTTAATTCTAATGTCCCTTTAACCAACAGAACATTAGCTAGAGGGTGTTCGAATAGCAGCAATTCAAGAGCTGTACCCGTTTTTCGAAGTACGACAGGGCAAACTTTGACTTCTCTATTTTGAATCCTTTCTGTCACAGAACGCTCCCGTTTATATAGCGCCACGTTAAATGGTGAACAACGCGGCCACTATTGTGCTGTACACACTAAAAATGATTCAAACTTCAGATGCCAAGCATTGCGAACCTGCTTAAATTGTTCGTTATAACAACGACTTCCTCGATGCCGATGTTTATGCCTTACCCTGCTCGAAAGCTAAAATATTCTCAAATGCTATTCTGAAGTAGAGCTCGTAACTATTTTGCTCTACGTACCCTAAATGTGGAGTAGCCGTGACGTTGGGCAGTGACAATAAAGGCTCGTTATCAAGCGCTGCCGGTTCATTGTCAAATACATCAACGGCTGCGCGCTTAGTTGGCACTGCTAACAGTTCGTTATAAAGCGCAGAGTTTTCCACAAGCTCTGAGCGACTGATGTTCACAAATAGAGAATCGGGCTTCATTAAGCTTAAGTCTGGGGCTGTTACACATGCCCTAGTTACTTCATTCAAACGTAAGTGAAGTGACACAATGTCCGAACTAGAGAAAAACGACTCTTTTGAAGTTGCAGCTTCAAAGCCGTGCTCATGTGCAAAGTTTCTTGATTGCTCGCTCCCCCAGATAACCACTGACATATCAAATGCTTTTGCATATTGAGCAATTCGTTGTCCAATTTTTCCGTAGCCCCAAATACCAAGCTTCAAGCCCTTTAGAGTACGACCTAAACCGAGTACACCCGAGTTTTGCCATTTATCGCTTTGGAGGTTGGCTGAATAAGTTGGTATGTGGCGACTTGCCGCCATAATCAGTGCCCACGCTAATTCCGAAGGAGCAACAGGAGAGCCGCGGCCTTCCAACACCTTTACCCCATACTTTTCACATAAGTGGACATCAATATGGTTACTAACTTTGCCTGTTTGGCTGATAACTTTAAGGTTAGGTAACTGAGCTAGTAGAGACTCGGTGATGACTGTGCGCTCTCGAATTAAAACCAGAACCTCTGTATCTTTTAGCTTAACTACCAACTCCGATTCAGGAAGTGTTTCGTTCAAAATGGACACTTCGTGGTGCGATAGTAGTTCGAAACAATCTAGTGTTCTAACCACATCCTGATAGTCATCTAAAACTGTTATTTTCACGGAACTCTCCTTGTTGTTATAACGCTTATTAGCCGACAAATTGTCGCCTTTTACTCTTACATAATGCACTCTTATTCATATCGATTCAACTAGTAATCAATAGGTTAAAGTACTTAAGGGGGATACTAGGCTGCAAAATGTCGCCTAAAAACGGGAACGCTAAGTTATCAACCCAATCGGATAAATTTGAGTAGGGCAATTTCAGATTAATAAAATATGAATGAGTAAAAGATCTAACGGGGAATGGGGCAGAAATGAGTTACAGCAGCAAATTAAATTAGTAACCCATGAACTATCTGAAACAAGGTAATTTTGAATTGGTGATACGGTGTTAAGGATTCCTCAACACCCGGACTTAAATGTCGATTTCGTGACACTTTTTCTATTTGCTAACAAGCTGTTTCTAGCTCCATTGGAATATCGATCATGCCATCTCGATTACGAATTTCGCCAGTACGAATAAACCCAAAGCTCAAATATATACTTTCAGAATTGATAGCGGAGTTGACTGTAAATCGTCCAGAATTACCATTTGTCAGTGCTTCTGATTTAATTCGCTCCCAGAGTTTGCGCGATAAGCCTTGCCCTTGATAGTTGTCGCTAACAAAAAGATGGAACAAATGCGAGGAATCACGAATACCAGCTACACCAATAATTTCACTTTTTTCATCAACTGCGACAACATATTGATAATTTTGGGACAAGTAGTTAACGATATTACCCTCTGACATTGAGGTAATCAGAGCGTTATGCACAGATTCATCACATGTAGGGCAGACATATTTCTTGGTCAATGGAACAATTAAATCACTAATGCCTTTTGCATCCTCTAGGGTGGCACCTCTTATACTTAAAGCCATTTCCTCTCCTATTTTCTTGCTCCTGAAAAACAGTTTTACACCGTCCTTTTGATACTAAGACAATGCCACTACTACGTTTTTTACGCAACCCTATTGCTAAGTACGCTCGGATAATCTCTAGTATGGCAAAATAGGATGAACGGAGAGTGTGTGATCTTTAATGCTAAGCTGGAAAGGGGCAGAAATGTTCTATTTTGTTAAAGCCGGATACTTTCAGGCGAAAGTTCAGAGGCCCTCTTCAGTTGCCATTTAACAATGAAATTAACCTATTAGTAGACGAAGGTATCAAACCGACCGATAAACCAAATGGTTTGAATACTTTGTTAAGAACTGCGGTGTTGTAACTACCCCGATCATTTTCTATATCCGAAAGCGTTTTTCTTGAAACTCCCACAAGTTCAGAAAATGTTTTAGCAGTTGCTTCACCACTTGTTACTAGCATTCATAACTTGCCTCAATGGGTTAAAAATGCTCACCAGTTTGTATCGAATGATATTGAGAAGAATAAGCTGGTAATCTCTGTTCGTGACCTTTTCCTTCAAGCTCACGATCCTCACGCATTACTATTCACTGACCTTGTTAATTGTTTAGACCCTACAGGTGTATTAAGTCACGAACAACGTATTGAACAACTTGAAACCTGCTTTAAAATTTTGCAAGACAAGCATGAATCCACTCTTTTGAACTTTAAAAAACTCGTCAAAAGTTACTTCCCAGAGACAGGCAAAGAATTAGCTTTGATGTGTGACTTTGTTGCAAAACATGCTGGTAGTAATAACCTTCAAAACTTTGCATTGGACTTAGCGAAAAGTGAGCAAGGCCTGATTAGTTGGATTGAGAGTATGATCCAAACAATTTCTGGTCGTATTAAACACAACTGGAATGAAGAAATACTTTCAACAGCAGCCAACAGGATTAGCGACTACGCCCAGAACTTTTTAAGTGTTGTTAAGTCCCAGCACACCTCCAATGAAAAGCAGACAAAAAGCGGAAAGACAAAGCTCGTATCGCTTGTACTTGAAGGCGAAGATGGCAGGCTACAATCTTATAAAAAAGAGATTCGTATCGCTGAGAGTAAAAAAGCCACCTCAACTCTTGAATCTATTAAAGCTCAGCTTGTAGAACTTGACGAGTTTGATCGGATAAACGTATTACAACAAATGCTCAAAGAGACATTGGAAGCTCAGGGTTAAGGAACAGGAATTACTCATGAGTGAAGATAAAAAAGTTAAGCACGTACTGGGACTGTCTGGTGGAAAAGACAGTGCCGCCCTAGCGGTCTATATGGCTAGAAATTATCCTGAACTAGATATTGAATACTTCTTTACTGATACAGGGAAAGAGTTACCAGAGGTATACGATTTTCTAGAACGGTTGGAGATCCAACTCCGAAAACCAATCAAACACATTAACAGTGGCAAAGACTTTGACTACTGGTTGGCACAGCACAATAACTACTTGCCTGCAGGTCAGCAACGCTGGTGTACCATTCGAATGAAGCTTGAACCATTTGAAAAGTGGATTCGACCATTCCTTGATCAAGGCTATGAGGTTATTTCTTATGTCGGTATCCGAGCTGATGAGCCTTGGCGGGATGGTTACCGCCCAAATGAGAGCCAAAAAGATCTCACTATTAAAATGCCATTTGCCGAAGATGGCATCAAAAAACAAGGCGTATTCGATATTTTGGAAAGTGCAGGCCTTGGCCTTCCTAAATATTATGATTGGCGCTCTCGCTCTGGCTGTACGTTCTGCTTTTTCCAAAGAAAGATTGAATGGGTTCGCCTACGTGAACGTCATCCTGAAGCCTTTGAAGAAGCTAAGTCCTATGAGAAGCGTGCTGAAACAAGTGAAAACGGTGAAACGTTTTTCTGGATGGGCCCGAATGAGCCACTAGAAACACTTGAAGATCCAGAGCGTGTGGCGCAGATCAAAGCAAACCACCAAAAAGTTATTGAACGTTTTGAAAAGAAAAAGAAACGAGAGAGAAAGCGACGCTTAGGCATGCATGCCATGGTTGACGAAACCATGCTAATTGATACGTTGGATATGGACGCAATGTACGATCTTGAAGAAGGCGGCGGTGCTTGTATCACTTGCTATAAATAGGTTTTCATTTCAAAAAAGAAGAACAGCGTCATTTCATCTACAAGGTATCAAGACGCTGTTACTCTCAATTTCCACTAAGCCTAACAACTATGAACAATTACACTTGTATCGACGTTCCTTTTAATTCTCGCCACACCTGCTGGTTCTGTGGTGAGCCCTGCTCTGACTTTTTGGATTTTCCAGCTAATCATAGAAACGTTTCAGATATATCACACCAACCACTTGCAGTGCCTTCATGCAATGAATGTTCGAGTTTCAAGACAACTAGTGGTGTTAAGTCTATCTGGGCCCTTCGAGACCAGATAAAGCATCAATTAATGTCTAAATACGCAAAGCACTTGGGCATTGGTTTAAACTGGACTGAAACTGAACTCAAGGAAAGTGACTTTACCGGTTCTGTTCTCGGCGGTTTTGGAAAAAGTGCTTGGCCGATGTATCAAATCGCCAAGGAAAGAATCGCATATAAAGGCTGGCCTATTACTATCGATGAGCTCCCGCTAGATGGCTATGATGAGACAAGTGGATTCACCTATGATGGCACACGTTATTTATCGCTCCATACATGTATAGATTATTACGTAAAATCATTATCTTTGGATAAAGACCTCCTGACTCAGGCAGTAGATATCGTGACTCCAGAGCGATTCGGCTATGCGCTCAAAATTGCAAAACTGAATAAATTTATTTCAGCACAAGAACGCTCTCAAATACTCGAAGAATTGCTATTGCAAGAGTCTGAGGCTGCAGAAGCAAATTTAGAGCTAGAGAAACAATCACGTCAGTGCACTGTTCCACATCCTAATCTAAAAAAAGTTACTATTAGTGGGACAGTTGCTACCACAGAATCTATACAATGGGCACTAGATAGGAAGGTTAAAACACTTGATGATTTATGCAGACTCGAAGACGACTTTTTTGATGACTTTGAGCATCTAGGCGGCACTGGGGCATTCCTAGCATACAATGGCCTACAGCTTTATTTGGAAGCTCGTGAGAACCCTACCTGGGTTGAAAGAATTGATCCAAATGCAGAGTTTTGGGTGTCATACATTTAGAGGCAGACTCGCTTAGTTTTAGATGTATTGGCTAATGCGGGCCCTATCCAAATTTTATGATCAGTGCCTTTAAATGGGACTGATCTTGCTTTAGTTCACTTAACTTCGATTAGTCTCTTAACAGCCACCCTACTCCATTTTGAGCCTGAACTAGCGTGTAGGCCTCGTTGATTTAATATGTCTGCAATTTGTTGGTAGTACATACCGCTGTCGTACAACACATTGACTAACTCTTTTATCTCGTTACGCTTTTCCTGTTCTTGAGAACTAGTTTCATGATTGAGTGTACGCACATTTGCTTCACTCTCTCTTGTATCTGTACACACAGCATTTTCGACATCGACGATATGGTTTATGTAGAAACGACATGCTTGTTTTACCCATGCTGAGAATGTCACCTTATTAGATTTAACCTCTTGTATTTCGATGAGTAAATCATGTTCAAACCTAATATTTTTCTTAGCTGTTTTTCGGTTGGTGTTGCTGTTCAATGTGATGACGTACTTTTTCATGGGCGCACACTCGATTACTATTGAATAGGCACTGTGCGCACAAATTGTAATTGCTACTATGCGCACTATTTGAAATGGAAGTGCTTAAAGCTAAACTAGTGCAATAAGCTATTTAACGAAGCTTCTATTCGAGATTCCATGGCAGCTAAAATCCAGTCAGAACTTCGAGCGTTTGGGTTATTGCTGCATTGATTGAGAACCGATATTACGCCATCGGTAACATCACAAAGAAACGTATGCTCGCGTTCAAATTTGGCCGGCAGGAGATCAGTCCGTTCACGCAACAAAGCATACACATCTTCCTTAAATCCTCGAATGTCTTTAGTTGTTAAGCTTTTAAACGACTCATTCTGGATAACATCAAAGCATAAACTGGTGCAGTGAACAGCTAATGGTGAATATTTCATTCCACATCCTCCATGGATAAAAAAGCCTCAAATGCTGTTCCATCTTTGCGAGTTAAATTTGGGACGTAGCGAGAGTAAACGCGAAATAACATTGTCGTCGTTGTATGTCCCATTTGATTTGCAATCCACTCCGGAGCCTCTCCAGAAGCAAGTAGCAGAGTCGCATATGTATGTCGTGTCTGATAAGGGTTACGAGGCCGTAATTGCGCTTTTTCTATTGTTGGATACCAAACATTCCGAGAAACTACGTCGTAATTCAGTGGTTTACCATTGTCATTAGCAAAGACAAACTTATCTGCCGTTGTTACATTCTTGTGGTGCTTCTCAGCGCGTCTACGACCTTGTCTATCAAATTAATTACTCGATACGAGCCTTCGGTTTTTAAGCTAGAGATCTCACCACGCGTATATGCCTGCTTAACGGTAATCGTTTTGTTTTCTAGGTCGACCTCATCCCACATTAACCCATCAATTTCACCAGTTCGCATTCCTGTAAAAAAGCGAGTTACATAGTAAGCAAAATAATCGGCTGGCACATGCTTCAGAAATTTATCGACCTCAGCAAGTGAAAATGGATCTACTTCAGTCCGCCCCACTTTCAACGCTTTAATGTTTTTCCATAGCGACGCAAAATCATATCGATCGGCGGCTTCATTTAAGAGAACTCGTAACGGTGTCATTATATGGTTGATCCGTGAAGCACTTAAGCTGCCATTTTTTCGTCCCGGTACTTTGGCGAGGATGGAGCGAAACTGTAGTATCTGGCTCTTCTTGATGGCGCTGATCTTCTTGTTGCCGAAGGTCGGATATAGATATTTCTTTAATATCCCTTCAACTTCAAGGTAGTGGCTTTTGCTCCATTCGACTTTCTTTTCCGCCATCCATGTTTTAGCAAACTCTTCAAAGCGTGGAGAGCTTGGAGCATCGAAGTATTTTTTCGCAGACCATTTTCTTTCTTCAATTTCTGCAAACTGGGCTTTACGTTTACTGTTTGGAAAATACTTTCCATAGTCAAACGTATCCAAAACAATCTCAGCCTCTATTTTCTTAAGCAGTTTAGCGGCGCGAGCTCGATTAGCTTTGTTATCTTCAAGCTTTGTATATTCACGGCAACGGCACCCTTTGTATCGGAAATCAAGAAACAACAAACCGTTACGCTCATTTAATGTTCCCATACTTTATCTCCTATTTAAGCAACAAACTTTCTGCTGTCACGCCATTGAGCATTTCATCCTCAACTCTTTCCCATATAAACAAGATCTTTCGCCCTCCGAACGGACGAATATAATGAATACCTTCAAAAAGCACTGAATCTTTAAGTTGCTCACGGATTACTCGCGTTTCATACTTGATTAACTGAGATAACTCTTCAGTTGTGAGGTAGGTATATGCCATAATTATTCCCTGTCTTTTACGCTACACTTTGTAGCTCTAGAGATACACTATGACCATAAAAGCAACTTGTCAATACCATTTTGTATCTTTAGAGAAACATTTAGGGTCTTTTAAGAATGATTAAGTGCCATTTGTCTACTCTACTCGGCAAGAACAAGTTAAAAATATCAGATGTTGTAAGGGATACGGGAATAAACAGAAGTACCGTAAATCGACTGTTCCATGAAACTAATAACCGAATAGACTTTGATACACTAGAAAAGCTTTGCTTGTACTTAAATTGTACCGTTGGAGAGCTGCTCGAGCTTCAGAAAGAAGATCAAGATTAATTTATCTAATTTTGAGCTGATGATTCTAAAAATTGAGAGCATAGCTAGTAAAACTTACTTAGTCTCAGCATGGTCTCAATTTGGTCTCAACTCAAAAAATCATACATATGGAGTGCGCGATCAGATATTACCGACGAACGAAATATTAATAGGTTCGTGTAACAAAAAAATTATTTATTTTCAGGGATAGAATATAGCTAGAATCAAGCTATATGGAGCGTGCAGCGGGAATCGAACCCGCATCATCAGCTTGGAAGGCTGAGGTAATAGCCATTATACGATGCACGCATAGAAATGTAATTATCAAGAGAGAAACTGGAGCGTGCAGCGGGAATCGAACCCGCATCATCAGCTTGGAAGGCTGAGGTAATAGCCATTATACGATGCACGCATCTCGTCCTGATGGGATTACTATGCCACATCCTTATGAAAAGAAAACCCTTTTCCTTCAAATTTGGTTTGAATGATTAGTTTTAAATCAACTTGATCTTATTTTGAACAAGGCAATTCTTTCTACGAGGTTTTAAACTGATCCATCTCACGATTTAGGTCCGTGACCTGATCGCGAATTTGTACTGTCGTCTCGTTGGAAGATTGACTGATACCAGACACATCATTAACCGATTGGTTCACGCCATCCATCAAGCTGTTGATTGCTCGTATCGTGCTAGACTGCTGTTCGGCTGCGGAAGCCAGCTCGTCCATCTGAGCATTGAGTGCATCAATTTGATCGGTCGTGGTGTGTAGAGTAGAGACGGCTTGCTCAGTATGCTCCGAGCCTTCCACTGCCAAAACTTTGCTGGCTTCAATTTGTTCTACTACTAACGATGTTGAAGATTGTATAGCATTAACGATAGCGTTGATTTCAGAGGTCGATTCTGTTGTTCTCGTCGCAAGCAAGCGCACTTCATCGGCAACCACGGCAAAGCCTCGGCCATATTCTCCAGCACGCGCCGCCTCAATGGCCGCATTTAGTGCCAATAGGTTAGTTTGTTCTGCTAACCCTTCAATAACCTCAGTGACACGTCCAATCGCATCGGTTTCTTTACTAAGGTGAGCTACCTTTTGGCTCGCTTCTTCTATCGTGGCATGAAGGCGTTCTACCGTGCTCTTATTAAGTTCTAGTGCTTTTGACCCTTGGTTAATTTGTTTGTTAGATTCATTTAACGAATCTACGGATCTCTGAGCATGCTCTGAAGTAGTTTCTGCGGAAGTTGCAACGTCATGAAGCTCTTGGCCTATCTGTTCAATATTACTGCGCTGCTTAGACACTTGTTGAAGAGTTTGTTCGTTTGCACTGAGCAAATTACTCATGCTCGCATCGACTTCGTGAGCCTTGGTGGTGACACCTTGAACTATGCCAGCTAGTGATTGGTTCATTCGGTTAATGGCATCAGTTAAGCTTGCTAGCTCATCATTACCTTCAACAGTTAGAGCGTTTTGAGAGATGTCCCCAGCAGCAATAATCTGAGCTCGTTTGGAGATGTTCCTAACGCGGCGACCTATGTTTCGACCCATATAGGTTGAAATCGCTAACGCAGCAACCACCGATAAAATACTGGTAAAGATGAGTGACGTAAGCAATTGGCTGACCGACTGATAAATCCCCTTTCCACTCGTGTCAGCTTTTGCTTGCTGCTCTTCTACCAATTTTTCTAGGCTATCTTCCAAAGCTAGAGCTTGTGGTATCAGTTCATTCGCCATCTTTTCGTTAGCGACGTTCCACCCACTAGAATTTCGCAGCTCAGTGACTTGGTTGGCAAGAGGGATATATAATTGCTGCATATCTTTAAATAACGACCACAAACTTTCACCAGTACTTGAAAGCAGCGCAGCCTTACTATCAATTTCGGCTACTGATTTGTCGTGAGCTTTCATAAAGTCGTTATATTTATCAATGTGTTCATCTTTTCCGTAAATCAAAAAGTCACGCATTGAAGCCAAAGCATTGGCCAGTGAGTTATAACTATCTGCATACAGCTTAAACAAGCGTTTTCGATCGCCACCTTCTTTGTTAGACGACTCGTCGTTAATCAAACTTTGCAGCTGATCAAGGGCAACTTCAGCAATAGGTGCCGCTTCGTTAATAAACAGATTGTGAGCAGGCAAGTTTTCGTCACTGTGGCTTAACTTAGCGATTTCCATCACGGATGTTTTTACCTGCTGCCATTGCTGAGTAATGGTATCGAACTCTTGTTGAGGAATAAGAGACTCGAACTTTGGAACTAGTTCATCGGTTCGGGCAATAATTTCTTCAAGGGCAGCAAATTGCTTTTCGTCTCCTAACAACATATAGGCTCGAACTGAGGACACCGTTTCTTGAATAGATTGTTGTAAGGAACGGCTCGCATCGACGGTAGGCAAATCTGTATCGATTAAGGAACTGGCATGTTCTTCGACTACATTAACACTTCGATATGTAAAAAATGCAGATACGATGAATAGCAAAACGAGAACAAGAAAGCTCATCTGCAATTTCCCTGATATCGAGAGTTTCATCCCTTAGCTCCTTTAGATTGACTCTTATTCAATATAGTAATCAATTATTAATAATAGAATTAATAGTTAAAATATATTAGTTAAACTCTACTATCCCTCTCATTTCAATTGATATTTAAGTCAGTATTTTTGCGAGCTATCACACGACAATTGAGTACAGAAGTATATCGGCTGAGTTCATCAAAATTTTAGTTATCTTCTTGCGTCCGTTTCTTGTCTGGTTATTCTGGTCTCTTGCTACTGTTTTAAGGCTCAACTATGGCGCAACCAGTCACCTTGCCTGAAAGGTACTATCTCACCAATTTTAAGCGGCTTTGTGAGCACGCTAATACTCTCTATTCAGACCTTTTAAGTGAGACTGAACGAAAGTGGTTGTTTAGATTTGATACCCTTGATGAACAAGCTCAGTGCTTGTTAGTCAGGCTGCTCACACGTAAAGGAGACTGGTTTCGCTCAGATAAACTTCAATACGCAGAAATACCCAATTTGGGCGAAGCAATGCAGTTACTTTGTGAGTTTAGTTTTATTCATTTAAACCCGCCTATAAGCTGCCAAGATATTGCTAAGAATTTATTAACAAAATCAGAGATCCTCAGACTATTTGAGTTCGGTGCTAGTGCCAGCCAAAAACGAAAGCCAGAGCTAATTATCGAGCTCACCGACATGCGATTCGAGGAGTTTGAACAGCTCGGCTTCCAAGTTGTTCAATTAGCACAAGGGGAAATCCTCGATACTCTACAAGTACTATTCTTTGCCAATGCCTACCAAGATTTAAGTGAATTTGTGTTACAAGACTTGGGGCTACTTACGTTTGAAAATTATCACCTAAGCAAAAACACTCGCTTCTTTAGAGCTCGGCAAGAGGTAACCAATCTTCTCAAAATTTATAAGCTTAAAGAGCACTATGAATCGGTCACTAAACAAGAACAAGTTTTATTAACGAGCTGCCTTCTGGCTCAAATCCCACCAGCGTGCAATCACGACTATGTCGATAGGAAAAGAGAGAAGTTAATTAACACTCTTGCACGAGATTTAGAGCGGCAAGACAAGTTACCGGAAGCAATAAGTTGGTTTAGTAAGACTCATATTCCACCAAGCCGAGAGCGACTCGTTCGAATCTATGAAAAGCAAGGCCAGTTCGAACTGCAAATACCCATTGTGCGGCAAATGATAGTTAGCCCTATAGACGTCAATGAGTTAGAAGTGGCCTATCGGTTAGAACGCAAATGTCAGAAACGTGAGGGGATTAGTGTTGCTCGAAACGAGAAAACTAAAATTAATCAGTTTGAATTGACGTTGGATTTTCGTGAGCAAAGAGTAGAGCTAGCCGTTCAAGAACATCTTGAGCAACAAGGTTGGCAGGTCTATTTTACTGAAAACTTTTTGCTGAATGGTTTATTCGGACTAGTTTTCTGGGAGGCCATTTTTGCCCCTGTAGAAGGTGCTTTCATTAATCAGTATCAGCGCTTGCCCAAAGACCTCTATCACGCTCAGTTTGTATCACGTCGCAAAGAACTAATTGACAATATATTCGCGGATTTAGACCAGAATCGGTTAGAAAATCTTGGTGATATCTACGACAAGAAATTTGGTATTGAGAATCCTTTTGTTAATTGGTCGCTATTTACGCGCACTGTATTAGAACAAACAGTGCGTACTTTTCCTCTCGAACAGCTCACTGCATTATTTAAAATAGTGCTTACCGACATAAAAAATATGAAGACAGGAATGCCGGATCTTATCGCTTTCAAACCTGATTGCTTCTGGTGGGTTGAGGTCAAAGGGCCTGGAGATAAGCTTCAACCCAACCAAGAAAGATGGATTCGGCATTTTAATCAACTGAAAATTCCCTACTCGGTATGTTACGTCAGGCAAATTGAAGAAAACTAAAATAAAGGAAGTTATCAAATGCAACCCGTCGAAATTGAAAAGCTCTACGCTAGGTACCCTTTGCTTCAGCAACTGAAAGATCAACAAGAAGTGGCATGGTTCAACCCTAACATTACCAAAGCCGAAGTTGGGCTAAATTATGTCGGTTTAGGCAAATCTGATGTTCTAGACGCAACCGCCCGACTCGAACGCTTTTCTCCTTTATTTAAGCAAGCTTTTCCTGAAACTGAGTTAAAAGGTGGCCTAATTGAATCTGAGTTGGCATACATCGATAACATGAAAGAAGCGCTTGAGAAAAGATACAGTGTCACTATTTCTGGTCACCTACTGCTAAAAAAGGACAGTCATTTACCTATTTCAGGCTCAGTCAAAGCAAGAGGCGGGATATATGAAGTCCTAGTGCTCGCTGAAAAACTCGCTCTTAAGCATGGGTTACTCACTTTCCAAGACAGCTACAAGAAGCTTCTTGATAGTCCATTTCAAGAATTCTTTAGCCAATTTGAAATCGTGGTCGGCTCTACAGGAAACCTTGGCATGTCAATTGGGCTCATTGGTGCAAAGCTCGGCTTTAATGTCACTGTGCATATGTCGTCAGACGCGCGAGAGTGGAAAAAACAAAAGCTTCGCAAGCTTGGCGTCAATATCGTAGAACACGAGCAAGACTATAGTGTTGCCGTGCAACATGCACGGGATCAAGCAGCAAGATCAGACACCAGCTACTTTGTAGATGATGAAAACTCGACTAACCTCTTTTTAGGCTACTCAGTGGCTGGCGAGAGGATAAAGAAGCAAATCGATGAGCTTGGAATTACTGTGGATGAAGCACACCCATTGATTGTTTATCTACCTTGCGGGGTTGGCGGCGCGCCGGGCGGTATCTCATTTGGGCTGAAACTTGCGTTTGGCGACAATGTCCACTGCATCTTCGCCGAACCAACACGTTCGCCCTGTATGCTTGTTGGAGTGATGACAGACTTGCATGATCAAATATCAGTACAAGATATTGGGCTAGATAACCGCACAGAAGCCGATGGCCTAGCCGTTGGCCGTCCTTCTGCTTTCGTTGGCAAGGCAATGCAACGTTTAGTTGATGGTTACTACACCATTGAAGATGACAGACTTTATCAGCTGATGTCGCTGCTTTCACACTCAGAGGATATAAATTTAGAACCCTCAGCTTTAGCGGGTATGCTAGGACCTGTCGTTATCCCTAGCCATAACGACTTCATCAATACTCATCAGTTAACATCACACCAGCTCAACAATGCGACGCATATTGTTTGGGCAACAGGTGGAGGCCTAGTGCCGGAGGAAGAAATGCAGAAGTTTTTAGCCAAAGCAGCCACGACACAATGTTGACCAGCCTAACAAATTCGATACGCTAAAAAGCAAAGTCCGTACTATATTGGTCATAATACTTTAAACCTAACTTACCTGAATATTGCATATTAATAAGTATTATGAATGTACGGACGCTTATTCTAACCATTGGATTTACCATCATTGCAGGCTGTGCTACATACGCTTCGTACAACTACGATGAGCTATATGGCAAGCAAGAAGTAAGAGATCGTATCGCTCAGCGTGGTACAACTCAAGCCGACTTCTACATTCAGGAAGTAAAACCCATCATCGATAAACGCTGCGTCGTCTGCCATGCCTGCTACGACGCGCCATGCCAATTGAAGCTCTCCTCAGAAGCAGGAACTGATAGAGGGGCAACCACTCAACTGGTCTACGATGGGACACGACTCGTTGCTACAAATCCTACGCGGCTATTTGAAGATGCACAAACCACACAACAGTGGCGAGAAAAAGGCTTCAACCCAGTCTTAAATGAACGGGCTCAAACCCCAGAAGCCAACTGGCAAGCAGGTCTCATGGCAAGGTTGCTCGACCAGAAAGAAAAGCACCCTCTTCCACAAGTAGATCAACTTAACGGGTTTGATTTTTCGATCTATCGAGAACAAGTGTGCCCGACCATTGAAGAATACGATTATTACGAAAAGCGCTTCCCTGAATGGGGCATGCCTTTTGGAATGCCGAACTTAGATAAGAAGCAATATAAAACGCTAAAACTTTGGCTAAAAGATGGCGCAATAATGGCGGCACCGCCTCCACTTACAGACTCCGAACAACAATATGTCGATAAATATGAAGCTTTTTTAAATAAAAGCGATCTCAAATCTCAGCTGATGGCGAGATACATTTTCGAGCACCTGTTCCTTTCTCACTTATATTTCCCTGAGATTGGTGCTGAGAGGCCTAGGTTTTTCAATCTAGTGCGCTCCAAAACACCTCCCGGTGAGCCAGTCGTCCGGATCCCGACTCGGCGCCCATACGGCGATCCAGGTGTAAAACGGGTTTACTACCGCATTATTCCAGATCCAGAAACCATTGTAGATAAGACTCACATGCCATTTGCATTACATGAAGAGCGGTTAAACAAATGGAAAGATTGGTTTATCAATGCTAGTTACACCGTCACTCAATTGCCAAGTTATGAGCCTGATGTTGCTGCAAACCCAATGACTGCTTTCACCGAGTTGCCGGTAAACTCACGTTACCGTTTTATGATAGACAATGCTCAGAATACGATTTTGGCCTTTATCAAAGGCCCAGTTTGTCGTGGGCAGCTTGCACTGAATGTCATCAACGATCGCTTTTTTGTGTTCTTCTTTGATCCCGAGAAAGTCGACATTCCAGAAGTCAATGATTTCTATCGAGAACAAGCCAAAAACCTGAAACTCCCAAGTGAATTACAAAGCAATGCCCTTCCCATCGTTAACTGGGTTCAGTTTTCTCGCCAGCAAGCTCGCTTTCTTGAAGCTAAATCAGTATTTCTCAACAAGATGTTTAAAGACGGTACCCATTTAGATCTCGACCTAATATGGGATGGTGATGGACACAACCCGAATGCTGCTTTGACTATCTTTCGCCATGTCGACAGCGCTTCCGTTGTCCGGGGCATGATTGGCAACCCAACAAAGACAGCTTGGGTTCTAGATTATGAACTTATCGAACGTATCCACTACTTACTCGTTGCAGGATTTGATGTCTACGGAAACTTCGGACACCAACTAATCACGCGTATGTTTATGGACTTTTTACGCATGGAAGGCGAAAGTAATTTCATCCAGTTCTTACCACAGGATATGCGCCACAAAGAAATGTCTAGTTGGTATAAAAACCAAAGCCCACAGCTAAGCACCTTTTTACAACGTAATGTTAAGCCGTTTAACCAACCAACGGAAATCAAATATAAAACCGATACTCCAAAAAAAGAGCTATACGGAATGTTGCGTAAAAAGCTGTCTCCAATTCTGACAACGCGCTACAACATAGTAAACACCGGTCTAGACAAAAAAAGCGAGCACCAGCTGCGCAAAATCAATAAGATCGTTGGTAAAGGGCTTATTTACGTTCCGCAAATTATTATGATCATGATCAGTGGTGATTCAGGAGAAGAATCTGTCTTTACCATGCTACACAATAACGCGCATTTGAACGTATCCAGCTTGTTTGACGAAGCTCGCAACCGAGATCCAAAACACGACAGTTTAACGCTAGTGAAAGGTACGCTCGGCAGTTACCCAGCGGCTTACCTATATGTGAAAGAAAAAGATATCCCAGAATTAGTTGAAAGATTGCAAACCATCCGCAGCAATGACGACTATGTTAAGTTATTGGATAAATTTGCAATTCGTCGAACTTCTCCCGATTTCTGGTCTTTTAGCGACAAAGTACACCATTGGTATCGCCAATCTCAGCCTATCGAATTTGGGCTTTTAGACTATAATCGTTTTGAGAATAGGTAAAACTTTTCCGATTCTAGTCTGCATAGACATGGGGGCTTGCTATGAATATTCGAGATAGCATTAAAGCCTTGGAGCAAGAGATCTATGTTGCTTGTTCAGAAGGGGACTATGATACCGTCGACATGCTGGAGCACCAGCTCGAATATTTAAGAGATAGAGTGGACCACCCTTTTGACAATGACATTTACTCTTTAGAAGGTAAGCCATTTTTAGAGAGTGAAGAATGGTAAAAGCATAAGCCCACTTGAGCTAAAGCAAGTGGGCTTTTTTATACATCAAATCTACCTAAGCAATTGATTAGTTGAATGTAACAGCCAATATTATTCCTACTCGAAAAAATTTTTACTCGCGTCATAGTTAAAGCAAGTCTCGTAGTTGTTACGCAATGCTATTGTGTATGAACCCATTGATATCTTCTTCCACATAAAGCTGTAATCAGGTGACTAAATTCGTTGTGCCACTTGAAAATCCACTACCTTGATTAGCTGCTAATATCGATACTGAAGAAGGTGGTGGCTGAGAAATAGTCAATCTCAACACAGCAGTTATCGTTCAAATAAAACAATCACAAATACGATTTAAATACTTCTGGTTCTATTTTTCACCACGACCCTGCCCCCATCTCACTATATACTAATCAAGTACTTACTACGTATTTACTTAGCATATAGAGTCCTTAGTATTTCTGGCATATTGATACTGTTTATTGTTCAAGGAAAGAAAATGACTACAAACACCCCATCCAATGCTATTTCATTGAGAACCCAAATTTCAAAGATCGTTCGAAAGGTTTTAAAAAGCGAGGAACTTCAATCAAAAGAGATGCAATGCTTCGATGAACTTCTCTCGAGAAGACAATTCATTAGTGGTAGTGCCAAATTTGCCGGACTAGGAGCTCTTATCAGCAGTGGCCTAATGCCTAGTGCTTGGGGAAAATTAAACTCCGATTACGCCAGTGATCCTACACAATTCGGCATAACAAGTGCTGAAATGGCAGAAGAAACTAACGCGTATCAGCTTACTTGGGGAACAGAGCTTTATACGCAAGTAGTTCAAGATAAAGTTTATGAATCTAACCAAAGCAAGCAAGGTCAACATGTTGCGTTAGAAAGCTTCAACTATGGCCAGCTAAAAATTCAATCAATGGTAGAGGACAGTAATCCAACGGAATCAAGCTTTATAGATACGGGAGCAAACTACGGAAGCATTGAGATGGCCCAACTCTCTCAAGACCATGAAGGCAACTGGGGGATTGAAGTACTAGAAAGAAATAGAGAACTAGACGACAAAAACAATGTGGGTGGCAACTATGTCTCTAGTCGTATTCCTTCAAGCGAGTTTACTGGGCTTGCAGGTGACGCCAAACTTTTCCCTTTGCATCACCCTATGCATAACACCCTCGATCCCACCACAGGCAATATGCGCGGAGTTCAAGCGTTCTTAATATTTAGTCGTTCGCTCAATGATTCATTTCTATGCATTCGATGGATGGAAGCTTCAACAGAGTTACAAAGCCCTCAATCACATATTTCTCCTTGGGAGGTAAAAAGGCTTAGCTCTCTGCTCCCCGCTGTCGATCCAGTATATCACATTGATACCTATACAGATGTAACAATGAAAAGTTATGTAATTGCAAATATATCGACCGGCGGTAGCAATACATTTAAACGAAATATTATATTTAGCATAGAGGGTTGGAAAGAGGTGGCCTGCTATGACATTGTCACCAAAGTAAAGGATGGCGTCTCTGTAGGAAATCCTAATAACAACACTTCAAACATCATACATATTACTCAAAGTGATGACTCTAGGAATATGCAAGAGACATTCAATATAAATGTTCGAGGCCTCCCTGCATATACCTCCATAAGATATTCTCCAGAACATATTACCGACACTCGCAACGTTGCCTCAAATAATACAACGTTTCTTATTCAAAATAGGCGACGTACTGATGCAACATGTGAGGATCCAATTGTCGACTCAAGTAGCAATAGGAAATACATGAGCTGGGAAAACGACTATGGGTTTCGTGACATATATGCACTGCACAACTGTAAAGTCACCGATATAAATGGGAATACTACACAAGCAACTATAAAAATTGCTCTTGTATCTCAAACAACTCCACAGGGAAAAAGCAAATCATTTATCATGCTGCTAGCACATGACGATGACCGAGGTAGACTCATCGGATTCCGTCCTTTTGTAACTTCTGGCGCCTCATTTCTAGGTGACCCTATAATGCTAACTGGAGGCTTTAGTAAGTTCGGAGGCTTTACATTTTTCTCAAAAGATGCGAATAACAATATACTCATGTACCGCCAGGCTACAGAGCAAGATCCGAATACTCCATACACACCTGCCCGGGTAGATAATTTTTTAACCCCTCCTGAATCTATTGAATCCTCGAAGTTTTTTTTCGACAGTTGTCCTGCTTTCGCCAATACGCTATTAGTCGACGGTTATCAACAATACAGTGGATTTTTCATCGGCAATAAAGCCAACTGCATTTACTGTCCACCTAGATTCAACCAACGCTGTGACATGCTTGCGATAGAAACAGATAACCGAGCTGGTAAGCAGGTAGACCGAAGTTACATAACATACAAGAAGCAGGTTGAAAAAACTTGGACGAAAGAGCCCGTAACACAAAGTATCTCGGCTAGAGAGGCTGAAGAGTCAGATACCGTCTACCAAGAGTGTTACAGAACAACAATTACCCCCCAAAATAGCTATGGATACAATACACAAGGAAACGAGAACCAATTTATAGAATTACGTAGCCCAGAACCTACGACTATTATCGTAAACAATAAGAAGAGCTATAACATTGACCGTACGAAAGGCGCGATGGTTCCATTAAAAGATACCAGTGGATCAATATCTGTCATAGTGAAAGCAGAATCAATTGCTTGCCGATTAATGGCAAGGGTTATTGATATTAGCACTCTCTTGCCAGGACTAGACTCAGCTTTACTGCAAGACACTTCAGGTGAAGGTGTCACCTCGCGTTGGTTTAACATTAACTTGGCAAAAGAAGCCAATAAGAGAATGACCGACTCGAATTATAACAATTCAAGCGCCCTAAAAGAAAAAGCACAACAGACAGGGGTCGAGATTACCGATGAAATCGATAGTGACGATGATGCTTATGATCTGCTTAGCGACCTATATAGTGACGCTGGTGAAGCCATGGGCGTACTAAATACGGCACATGATGAAGAGCAAGACTTGCGGAGTGGCTATTCAACTAACCCTCGAGGCAGTGACCCACTGTTTACGTTGCATGTAGCATCAAACCAATATCAAAATCAAGTAAGCTCGAACGGAGCTTTAACAATGAGTTTTGTCCATGGACGACTAGTTCGTAGTCAAGGAGATTCGACAGTAAATGCAAGCTTCAACGGTTTCTTTGACTCGTTCGTTGATTGGGTTACAGATGCTGCACATGCTGTTGCTAACTGGGTTGTTGGAGCGGGAGAAACTATCAAGAATGGCTTTGAAGTTGCTATCAATAAGGCTAAAGGGACTGTAAATGTTGTTCTCTCTCAAGATTTTCTCGAGCTTTTAGGGCAGCAAATAGATAAAGCCGTATCTGTTGTCGTATCCACTTGCGAGCAATTTGCCGATATAATTATGACGGTAACTGAATTGATTGTTCGAGTAGTCATGTGCTTGATTCGAGCTATTGTACTCCTCATCATGATGTTGGTTCACATAAAAGATATTATTAGCACAATAAAAAGTGCGGAGAGACTTCATGATGAAATGTTTTCCATCGTCGCTGAGCAGAAACAGTCTACACTAAATTATATAGGGGACTTTAAAAACAACGTCCACTCAGCAATTAACTCTGTTAACTTCCCTGAATACCAAGAAACTCAGCAAGGTGTTGGGACCTCTGTATTAAATACTTATTCTCAAGTTATGTCGATAATACAAGATGGACTTAACGCCATATTGAATTCTCCTATCGTAAAAGATGTTATTATGCCTGCTATCGAGTGGTTATCAGAAGCCGTAACTGCAGCGCTTGGTGAAGTATGGGATACGATCAGCCCTATCCTATTTCGTGAAATGGATATCAATCTCGACTCAATAATAGATAAAATAGTAAATTCAACGACAGACGTACTCGACCCAAACTCCGTAGAAAATTTTGCCGCTTGGCTTCTAGACGCTGCTATCGAAACAGCCCAAAACCCAGCCTTACTAAACGATAAAGTATACGAAATATTGGACAAAGCGAATAAAGAGTTCAAAGGGACCATCGATTGGAGTTTTGAGCTGGTTGAGTCTACTTTGTCCCTTGTTTTCGACATATTTGAAGAAACTTGGACACAAGGCCTCATCACAATTCAAATTCCATTCTTTACGAAGTTCATGAAACTGTTTGGAGTCGACCTTTCTACTAGCATCAGTCTAAAACAATTAAACAGTATACTACTTGGTGTATTTTCATGGAGCTATATGTATATTGTTGAAGGCAAAAGCATTACTCACTTACCGTCAATAAAGAATAATTATCTTCAGAGCCCTAAATCCAGTGGCATTGATGACTGGGATATATTTGGTATTGTCTTCGATTTTTATGGAGTATTTATTGGACAAGTACGCGGAGGGTTTTGGTATATAAACCAAAAGATAAAAGCATTTGAAAAGGAAAACCCTCAAGATGACGCATTAATAAGGTTCCAACCTCCAATGAGTGAGCTTTCAAAGTTTATGGAAGTAGTAGAAGGATTCTACGTTATTATTAAGTTTGGCAAAATGGTTGCAAAAACTGCAGGCAAAGGTGGTGAGCCTCTGGATATAGCCACAAGTGTTATTTTCAACGTATTATACACCACATTTAAAATCCCTAGCTTTATTCACTTACTGACAAAAGGTAAGGATGAGTATACTTTTGAGAAGCACTTCAATAAGCTTAAAAAAGTATTGAAGATTTTGGAATTAAGTAGGCATAACATGGAACAAGTCATTAAGACTGTTAATTTTGCTGAGAATAAATTTGATAAAGCATCTGATGTAGAGCGATATAAGTTTATTGCCGGAGCTTTAGACGCCCAGGGAAAAACTTTAAAGTATGCGATTGATATAAGCAACTGGAGTAGCTCTGTAACTGCATCAGAAATTCTATTAAAAGCTCAAATGGGATTTTATGCAAGCGAGGTCCTTGCATTAAATAACTTATTAGCTGTGAGCATTAGTGCAGGTGTAAAAGTCAACTCATAGAATAAGTGTCAGTCACTACCTAGGCTAACCACTAATATCGGTGCTTACTCAGGTAGTGGCTTCAAAACAGACAATTTTATACTGTTTGAAATTTATATCGCAGCTACCCTTTCTTATCTCAATACATAAGATGTA
This sequence comes from Vibrio marisflavi CECT 7928, assembly GCF_921294215.1. GTDB lineage: Bacteria > Pseudomonadota > Gammaproteobacteria > Enterobacterales > Vibrionaceae > Vibrio > Vibrio marisflavi. The sequence goes on along the minus strand of NZ_CAKLDM010000001.1, from coordinate 588,051 downwards.
TTTGAGGTTCCTATGCGTAAACGAAATGTTGTTAGATCTATCTTCTTGTTCAGCTCGCTGATTAGCTATTCTTTTTTAAGCTATGCGTTTATCGATGAGCAGCAAGCCCAAAAACAAGGCTATCAAGTTGCAACCCTCGCTGGGGGTTGTTTTTGGTGCACTGAGTCTGATCTCGAAAAGCAGCCTGGTGTAGTAGAGGTGGTATCCGGTTATTCTGGTGGTACAAAAGACAACCCTACCTACAAGCAAGTCGCATCTGGTAAAACTAACTATATCGAAACCGTTAACGTGTATTACGATCCTGACGTTGTCAGTTACGAACAAATTCTCGATCAGTTTTTCCGCCATATAGACCCAACTGACGACAAAGGCTCTTTCGTTGACCGTGGCCCACAATACCGCCCAGCGGTGTTTTATCGCGACGCCCAGCAAAAGCAAATTGCACAAGAATTTATTGAAGAAATCGATCAACTGGGTGTTTACAAAAAACCTTTGAAAACAGAGCTCATTGAATTTAGTAAGTTTTGGCCGGCAGAAAACTATCACCAAGACTATTACAAGAAAAGTAAGATTCGTTACAGCTACTACCGTTATGCTTCAGGCAGAGATCAGTACCTAGACGACATTTTCGGGTCAGATAGAAAAGACAATCCCATAACACTTCGCCAACTGATTGATGAAAAACAGTTGGTCACTAACGCCAAAACTTATGAAAAGCCTTCTGAAAGTGTAATTAAGAATAAACTGACTAAGATTCAATATTATGTCACCCAAGAAGATGGCACTGAGAGAGCTTTTCAAAATGAGTATTGGGACAACAAAGCAGAGGGTATATACGTGGACATAGTGACTGGGGAGCCTTTGTTTTCGTCACTCGATAAATTTAAATCTGGCACTGGTTGGCCCAGCTTTACCAAACCAATTAACCCCGCTTACGTGACCACAAAAAGTGACTTCAAATTACTCTATACAAGAACGGAAGTTCGCAGTCGCTTTGGCGACTCTCACCTTGGTCACGTATTTAAAGACGGCCCCGCTCCAACTGGCCTAAGGTATTGTATTAACTCAGCTTCAATGCGATTCATTCCAAAAGAAGATTTGGAGAAAGAAGGCTATGGCGAGTATCGTCACTTGTTTGACAGTTAATTGACGACTACTTATTGGAGGGTAACTCAAGTGCTGTAAGCTTGAGTTATCTCCTTCCAAAAACGCTCCGCGACTGGCCCTCTGCTACCCTCTCTCTTACGAAACATATACATATCACCTGTACTTTCGACTGGGATGTTTTCTACAGAGATAGGCTCTAACAAACCGTTTTTTAACTCTTGCTGAATGAGGTGCTCTGGCAGCCTGCCCCACCCAAGCCCTGCGACAGTCAGCTCTTTTTTTGTTGCCATATCGCCAACACTCCACGTTTCTCCATATGGAGAGACATACATTGCCGCTTTATCGCTATTTGTTGCACTATCACGCAAAACGATCTGTGAATACTCGCGTGACTCTTCAAGAAGAATCTTACGCTGGTTGCCACCTTTGAAGTAGTTTGGCGCCGCAACATTGATAAACGTAATGCTACCAATCAGCACTTTTTCATGAGTGGCATCCAAACCAAACTCAGGTCCAAAGCCTAAATCAACATTGCCATCATTAATTTTTTCAACCACGCCATTTAGCACTTCCGTCGTAATATGAAAACGAGTAAACGGAAATTGATCTATGATGACTTTCAGTTGTTTGAGTAATAAAGGAAGTGGGCAACTAGCCCCAATAACTATGCCAAAAGTTGGTTCTACATTATTAGCTAGCTCGCGTCCCATCGTCTGCAATTGAACAAAGTGCTCCATCGTCAACTTCGCTCTACGGTAAAACGCCTGTCCAACGTCAGTCAGTGTTGGCCGATATTGGTTGCGGTCGAATAAAACAATATCGAACTCATTTTCCAAAGACTTGATCGACGCACTTATAGCGGCTTGGGTCTTATAAATTGTCTTAGCTGCTTTGCGAAAGCTGCCCTGCTCCGCTACTGCAATCAATGCCCTAAGTTGTTCATTTGTCACCAATGCTCTCAACATGAAAGATTTTAGTTATCATCTTAATAAAAAATAGTCGTTATTTAATTTTCATTCAACGTTTTATAGTGTTTATCAAGTTCAGTAAGCCACACCAATTGAAGTGGAATAAACTATAGGTAGATAACAATGAAAACATCAGCACTATTGAAAGCATCATCAGTACTTTGGATGATTTGGGGAGTATTTCACTTCGCGATTGGTGTCGCTATGATCTATTTGCTATCACTTGGCAATCATGCACTATCGTTAAGCTTTGTCTCATCAGACCCACTCATGGCAGATTTGATACGCGAATATGCACCAGTCGTGACGGCAACATTAAAACAGCACTCATGGAATCTTGGCTGGTTTGGTGTTGTGACTATGGTTGGCAGCGTGTATATCTGGAAACGAAACGCCACAGCGATATTTGTGACAGCATTGGTCGGTGGTCTGGCGGACTTAGGCTACTTCATGTTTGTTGACTTAGCGAACCTAGCACCACCAGCCGGTACTTTGATGACGGTGATCAGCGCTTCAGCGATTGTTTTGAGCTTCTATGCCTACTACAGCAGCAATAGGTTGCAAAACCAGTAAGTAATACACATAAGTAAAAGCCAGCATTGATATATGCTGGCTTTCAGTGTTTAGGATATTAACAAACCTAAAGGTCTTAACGTATCCCGTGCAAAAACTCGTGACGTGTTGCCGGATTGCTTTTAAAAATACCGCCGAGCGCTGTTGTCGTTGTCACACTGGTCGCGTCCATTACTCCACGCGATTTTACGCAGTAATGAGTGGCATCGATACTCACAGCAACATCATCCGACTCAAGTAATGTTTGCAGCGCAACTAAAATCTGTTGGGTCATGCGCTCTTGAACTTGAGGTCTTTGCGCAAAAAAGCGCACAATGCGGTTAATCTTTGATAGGCCAATAATCTTGCCACGAGGGATATAAGCGACGGCTGCTTTTCCATCGATTGTGACCAAATGATGTTCACAAGTGCTGGTCACGGTAATGTCTTTTACACGCACCATCTCGTTCACATTCATTTTGTTCTCAATCACCGTGATCTTGGGGAAGTTTTGATAATCCAAACCTGAGAATATTTCATCAACAAACATTTTTGCCACACGATTAGGTGTGTCTTGCAGGCTATCATCATTCAAGTCTAGCCCTAGTAGCGATAGCACTTCACGCATATGACCTTGGATCTTTTCTTTCTTCTCTTCTGGTAGATAGGCATTCTCAACCATTGGAGTTTCTAATCCACTGCGTTCTAAAGCTTGTTTTACTAATGTTGCTGACTCACTCAGGACCGACATGTATTCCCCTGTTCAATTACTGGTCGTCTTAGAGGGCGATAAGGATACTCGTATTTTAAATTTATTACACCCTTATTTTGCTCAGGGTCAATGTTTGTATGCCACTATTGAATGGGAACTGTGATAGAGTCTAACCAATTAGTTAACAACAATAGGACTTCATAATGAGCTGCTGCGACGCTCCTAATTTGATGCCGATTGAAGATGCGCTTCAACACATGCTTTCCGGAATTAAACCCATCCAACAATCTGTCGAGTTAAAACTGCAAGACGCTATTGGTTTCGTACTAGCAGAAGACCTACTTTCCCCTATTAACGTTCCGCCATTTGATAACTCAGCGATGGATGGATACGCCATTCGAATTGCTGATCTAGAAAAATCAGACACACTTCCTTTAGCTGGTAAGTCCTTTGCCGGACAACCTTTTGAAGGCAATTGGCCTGCAGATACTTGCATTCGAATTATGACAGGTGCCAAAATCCCAGCGGGCTGCGACGCTGTTATCATGCAAGAGCAAACAGAAACAACAGATAGTGGTATTCGATTTACCAACCAAAAGGTAAAACACAATAACAATATTCGACCTGTTGGTGACGACATACAAAAAGGCGATGTTGCACTGGCCAAAGGAGCAAGATTAACTTCTCGCGACTTACCAATGATCGCTTCCTTAGGTATCAGCCACATCAAAGTGTTACGCAAACCTAAAGTTGCTTTTTTCTCTACCGGCGATGAGCTTAAACCACTAGGTCAACCACTTGAAGAAGGTCAAATTTACGATAGCAACAGATATGGCATAAAGCCGCTTATCGAAAAGTTTGGCTGTGAAGCCATTGATTTAGGCATTATTCCAGATAATCCAGAAACGCTGAAAGCCACTTTTGAAAGAGCACAATCTGAAGCCGATGTCGTGGTCACTTCTGGCGGTGTAAGTGTGGGTGAAGCTGATTACACGAAAGATATTCTTGACGAAATCGGCCAAATCGGATTTTGGAAGTTAGCCATTAAGCCCGGTAAACCTTTTGCATTTGGGCAATTAGATAATGCTTGGTTCTGTGGATTGCCTGGCAACCCTGTGTCTGCATTCATCACCCTATATGTACTTGTGCAGCCACTACTTGCCAAACTAGGTGGACACACTGAATGGAAACCACAACCGTTTATACCAGCTATCACGAAAAATGGATTTAAAAAATCACCTGGACGTACTGACTATCAACGCGGCATATACACTATCGAAGATGGTCAATTTTACGTAGAAACCACAGGCAACCAGAGCTCAGGTGCTTTTCGTTCGATGAGTTTAGCCAATTGTTTTGTCGTATTAGAGCAAAATCGCGGACGCGTGGAAGCCGGCGAAACGGTGCAAGTACAGATGTTTAGTAGCAGCCTTTATTAACTAGGAGCAACACTTGAAAGAGTTAACTGATCAAGAGATCCTACGTTACAACAGGCAAATTACGTTAAAACATTTTGATTTTGAAGGCCAAGAAGCCCTCAAAAATAGTTCTGTGTTGATTGTGGGCGCAGGTGGTCTAGGATGTGCTGCAAGCCAATATCTTGCCGTCGCTGGTGTCGGAAACCTCACGCTTATCGATGACGATGTGGTTGAGCATTCCAATTTGCAGAGACAAGTTCTACATACAGATAGCGACATCAATCGGAATAAAGTCGACTCCGCCGCAGATTCTTTAACAAACCTGAATCCACATATTGCGGTTGCGACTATCGCTAATAGGCTAACTGACGATGAATTGGCGCAACTGTTGCTCAAGCATAATGTTGTGATCGACGCTACCGATAATGTTGAAACCAGAAATCAGCTTAATAAGCTGTGTTTTCAAAGCAAGACCCCTCTTGTATCAGGTGCTGCAATACGCATGGAAGGACAAGTAAGTGTCTATACCTATCAAGACGAAAACCAGCCTTGTTATCAGTGCTTGAGCGCTCTATTTGGGCAGCAGGCACTGACTTGTGTCGAGGCCGGCGTCATGGCTCCTTTAGTTGGTATCATTGGCAGCATGCAAGCAATGGAAACAATCAAGCTTATTGCGAATTACGGTCAGCCAGTCGAAGGTAAGCTTTTACTCCTCGATGCACTCAACATGTCTTGGCGAGAGATGAAACTCGCTAGACAGCCAACATGCCCAGTATGTGGCGACAAAAAATAATAAACCCAATCAAAGGCCAGCCATCACTGGCCTTTATTTCATTTAATAATAATAGATTCAAAAGGAATAAAGTATGGGGCCTCTAATTAATGCTCAATGGCTAAACGAAAACATATCCGAGCAAAAGCTTGTGATACTCGACGCTAGTATCGACTTTCAAATCCCTGCAGAAACAGAAAAAGACAAAGCTAACTTCATACCCAATGCTATCCGCTTCGACTACGACAAAGAGTTTTGCGATCCCGATAGCGCGTTGCCACATATGATTCCAAGTGAAGATCGCTTCAACGAGTTAGCGCGACAACTCGGTATTAATAACGACTCCATCATTGTGGTTTACGACAACAGTGGCACATTTGCATCGCCTAGAGCTTGGTGGATGTTTAAAGCCATGGGACACAAGCAGGTTTATGTGTTGGATGGCGGTCTAACTGAATGGAAACGTAAGGGGTACCAAGTAACTCAAAGTTACCGTGAAGTCACCTCCACTGGTGATTTTAACGGCCATTTAAGCCCTAGCAACTTCCTTTCTGCGCAAGACGTACTCGCGCAGATTGAACAAGAAGATAGCCTAACCATCGATGCTCGCTCAAAGGCTCGTTTCCTAGGAAAAACACCGGAGCCACGACAAGGCATTCGCAGCGGACATATTCCAAATGCAGTATGCTTACCTTTCGTTGACCTCATGAGTAAGCACAAGCTAAAGCCTGCTCAACAACTAAAAGAAATCTTTGACGAAGTCGTTCCCAATGATAAAGAGCAATACATTTTCTCCTGTGGCTCTGGCGTCACAGCATGTATCTTGGCTTTGGCTGCCGAAACTTTGGGGTATGAAAATTTATCTGTTTATGACGGTTCATGGACTGAATGGGGGCAAAAGCAGGAGCTCCCAATAGAAGTATAGAGATCTTAAAAACAAGTGACTCCTCGTATTTCTGGGAGTCACTTATCTGTTAAGCCTACATCGTGTTTAGTCATGGCTTTCGTCTAAGTTAAGCGGTAGTTCCGTTGAATCGTTATCTAGCATGAAAGTGCTGTCCCACAACTCGTAGAAGTGTTCATGCTCATCGTTTAAGTCTTGCGATTTATCTGTGTTTACGCTCATAGTCTCATCCTATAGAAAAATTCCCTGATTGATGTGGCTCGTATTGTCATCCAACATTTCCACAACGTAGATAGTGGTACTATGAGGCTAATTTGTATTCAATCAATTTGCGTTAGCAACCTATAAAGATGTGATTCCCATGCTTGTGTAATGTAATTTATGTGTAACAAGCAATTCCACTTAACAATCAAACGATGGAATTCAATTCATACAGAAAATACAACCATGTGTTAATTTGCCTTTTCGTTACTTTTATGCAAAAAAACACATAGTGGCGTCAGCAGTTCTAATTTTGGGGTTAGCTTGATAGTCAGACTTATTTGACAACTTGTTGGAGCAATATATGAAATCTATTTTGTGTTTTGGGGATTCATTGACCTGGGGCTACAACCCGAGCAACTCTCAACGACACGCCTTTGATATACGTTGGCCGGGTGCCATGCAAAATGCTCTAGGGCATTCTTATCGCGTTATTGAGGCAGGCTTAAATGGTCGCACTACCGTTCATGATGACCCATACATTAACGACGAAGCACAAAATGGTGCAAAAGTGCTGCCTATCTACCTTGAATCTAACCTCCCATTAGATCTTGTGATTATTATGTTGGGGACAAACGATCTAAAGGCTCGATTTGGTAGCTCTGCAAACGAAATATCTCAAGGTGTTGCTAGTCTAGTAAGAAAAACGCTCTCTAGTGGCACAGGCCCGAGCGGTAAAGCTCCTAAAGTTCTGCTCCTTTCCCCTCCACATATCGGTAGGACAGAACATTTTATGGACACTATTTTTGATGGACAGAAACAAGTCTCATTGGAACTAGCCAAGCACTATCAAGTTGTTGCCGAGTTTTACCAAGTGGACTTTTTAGACACAGCTAACTTTATAGAAGCCGCTAAGGGAGAAGGTATTCACCTTGATGAAGAAGCGAATTTAGCGCTAGCTAAGATTCTTGCAGATAAGGTCCAGAGTATTCTGAACGGTGAAAGTTCATAACGTTGAAAAGCGCTAATCAAATGAATAGTGCGATATTTTCTATCACACTATTCATTTCAACCATTTAGTTGATACCTAGAATTGACCACCAAGCTAAACCTACGGTCATGAATATAACCGCTGCACAAATTGCGATAACCAAGCCAATTTTCATCCACTGACTGTTCGTATGATACCCATAACCCAAAAGAAGCGGGTTTCGCGCGTGGCTGTACGTGGACAAATTACACCCGACATTAGTGATACCAGCGACGGACAAAACTGCAACTAACGGTGCAACGCCCAGCGATACCAAAGCAGTTATAATAACTGGAGCCAATGCCATCACCTTCGCAGTACCAGATGCAAAGCAATACGCGGTAAACAAATAAAATGTCATCATCGCAATCAAAAAGACTGTCGGACTAGCTCCTGTCATATGTGTTTGCAAGAAACTCGAAACTGAACTGCCTACCCAAGACGAAAAGCCGGTCGATTTTAGGTGGTTTGCCATACCCATTAAAATAGAGAACCAAACCAGCGTATCCCATGCTCCTTTCTCTGATTTAATGTCGTCCCACGTTAAGACCTTCATTAGCAATAAAGCAGACAAACCGATGAACGCAGCGACAGTGGTGTAGATACCAAGATAGCTACCAAACACCCACATAAAAACCAACACGACAAATGTACCCAACAAGCCTTTTTCGTGGTTGGTGACTTTCCCCATTTTAGTCAGCTCTTTCTTGGCATATTCTGGTGCTTCCGGCGTTTTCTTAGTGTCAGGATTGATGGTTTTGTACAATATCAAAGGCATAACTAGCAAAAGAGCTAGAGCTGGCACCAATAGGTACATTGCCCACATGCCAAAGTTTAGTGTGATGCCAAGAACAGATGCTGCAATACCGACTAAAGCAATGTTTCCTGCAAAACCTGTAGAAAACCCTACAGCTGATGAGTCGTTCATCGCTGAGCAATTTGAAATTAAGTAACGACCAAGCTTCGAGTCATCTTTGTTTATTGCTTTTGCCAATGCGTCGGCAATCGGTGAAACAATGGCTGCGCGTGCAGTATTGCTTGGTGTCGCGGGGGCAATTAAGAAGTCAGCGACTCCTAAGCAATAGGCTACTCTCAAAGAAGACTGACCAAATTTACTCAATAGCGTTAACGCAATACGGCGGCCAAGACCCGTTTTCTGGAAAGCTCTTGCCATCATAAAAGCGATGACAATCAGCCAAATTAACGCGTTGTCAAAATCTTGCAGCCCTGCAAGCATTGAGCCTTTTGAGTTTCCAGCCGCTGTTGGGTCTAGCACAACAAATACAGTAAGCCCCACCAACGCGGTTGCCCCTGTAGGCATACAGTTTGCGATAATGGCTAAAATTGTGCCTATAAATACAATAGCGGTATGATAAGCAGTAATTTTCAGCCCAACTGGTGGCTGAAACCGCCACATAATTGAGCCCAAAACGACAATTAAGATAATAGGTAGATACTCTTTAAACACCTTCATCACTACTAATCCTTCAAATATGAAAATGAACTGATGGAATAGTATTCACACAGTTAATAAAGCATATTGACTCAGATTAATATGAAGTGCTCTAAAGCCCCCAACTATTCTCATTGTGAGACTTTGATCAAGCTACATGACCCATATCTTATTGATAGTTTTGAAAATCAAGCATTGCTATACAGTTATGTATTTCAGCTAATTCGGTATAGAAGAATAGCTTAGAAAATAATGGTACAAGTATTCCAGGTTGGCACTCTGCGCGAGTACAAATCAGTTTTGGCCATCGAGGTATTGCTCTAATATTTATACTTTTTCTCTAAAGTTTGCCAACTAAATCATGAAATGTCCGAAACGTTAAAAAATAACCTACTAATATTTAAAAAGAAGCACTAAATATTATATAAGTTCTTGCAGTTAGAAGACTTGGAAATCACGGATGAAAAACAAAGTTTGGCTCAGCTTTTTGATTGTTGTTGTAGTGTCGCTTGTTGCGGTGGTATTAGGATATATCGCGCCGCCAGAGAGTGTTGATCACCATATGTCACATCATTATCACGAACACACAAAATACACTGAACATGAAGAAGGTTCAGACAATGTCGATATTACCCGACACAAGTCTGTGAGTAAGGTAGTTAGTCCGATCCCAAGTGACACTGAAGTAGACAAGAAACTAGCAAAAATAGGCTGGCTGCTTTTTAAAGACCCCGGATTATCATCCAATAACCAAATAAGTTGCGAAAGCTGCCATCAGCTAAGCACAAATGGCGCTGAACGAACAGAAATCTCCACAGGAGTTGGAGGCCAAGGAACTCGAAATTCATTAACCGTATTTAATGTTGCCCACAACTACCGCTTCTTTTGGGATGGCCGTGCAAATAGCCTTGCCGATCAGCTTGATGGCCCAGTGCATAATGTTTTAGAGATGGACTCTGATTGGAATAGAATCACCGATTACATAGAAGGCTCTGCATTGTATCAAAAGCAATTTTCTGACGCTGGCTTAAACATCGATGAAGCAAATGTAAAAAAGGCCTTAGTCGAGTTTATGAACGCGCTAACTACCCCCAACTCCCAATTTGATCAATACCTACGTGGTGACCAAGCAGCGCTCAATGCTCAACAATTACGAGGCTGGGAAACCTTTCAGAAAGAAGGGTGTATTACATGCCATCGAGGGACCAATATTGGGGGTGGCATGATGATGAGATTTGGCTTTTTTGGTGAAGATAAAATGGGTAACCAACGCAGTGACGACAAAGGCAGATTCCAGTTCACTGAGCAAGCTAAAGACATGTATCTCTTTCGAGTAGCGAGCCTAAGAAATGTCGCCAAAACCGCACCCTACTTTCATGATGGAAAAACACAAACACTTAAAGAGGCCATTAAAATAATGGGGGAAAGCCAACTAGGAAAAACTCTTGATTCACAGTCCATTGATGATATTCACGCATTTCTCACCACACTCTCGGGGCCACAGCCAGCAATCTTAGAGGAATTTGCAAATGGCAAAGAATAAGGCATTATTTAACATTGCTATATTGATTGGAGCTCTGCTGTTGGCTGCATCCTTGTTTCTCTATCGTGAACATACACAGCTATCTGTATATCGCAATACAATGATGCACATCGGTCACAACTTGTTAGCTTTACGTGCACAAGTCACACAAGACGCTCTTAATCACCGCTCAGATGCCTACCTCATTGCCGCCTCAAGTGTTGACCTTGAAAATGAAATCGAGGCTATTGTTGAGGAGTACAACTCTTCAGATAGTCACGTTTTTGATTTTTTTCGATCTGACGTTGAAAATACCTTAGATGGCTTTTGCAAAGCCGCGTTGCAAGTAACAGATGGAATTGATCATTTGATTGGTTTGATTGTTGTGAAAGACTCCGTACTCACTTCTATGGTCAACACTGTTAATAACTCATCAGCAGGAAAAGACAATGACATTCAAAGAGGTGTGCTAGTTAAAATGCTCAACACATTCTCGATGAGCAGCGAAATACAGCCTGAGCTTGCTTCTATTATCAATACTTTTCAAGAAATCGAAAAGCAAAAACAAGAGCTATTTACCTTTTTGTTATCTCCCGAAGCCTTTGAGTTTGTAGAAGCATCGGAAGCACAGATGGTAATATTATTGGCCAAAATTAGAACCACAATAATACAGCTCATCGCTATCACCTTTCTCATCGCTTTCTTCGTCGTATTGTTTTACATCTCTCGAATGAAAGAGCTAGACAGGCACAATAAGGAATATCAAGCGTCAATTGACCGAGTGACTCGTGCAAATGAAGCCAAATCTTTGTTTTTGGCAACGATGAGCCATGAACTTAGAACCCCAATGAATGGCGTTTTAGGTATGGCAGAAATTATAAAAGGTGAAGCGAAACAAGAAAGCACTCGTGAATATGCACAGATGATTATGGACTCAGGTCAGCATCTACTCACGCTACTTAACGATATTCTCGATTTTTCAAAAATTGAGCAAGGTAAGATGGTTCTCGAGGTCGCCCCTTTTTCAATCGACAAAGTATTGCTTCAGATTGAACACACCATGAAACCGCTCGCTGAAAATAAACAAATTGAGTTATCCATTCAGAACCAGTTGGCTCGAAACATAAAGTTTATCGGTGACTCTTCTCGTTTACATCAAGTTCTGCTCAATCTCGTAGGCAATGCGATTAAATTTACCGATAACGGTAAAGTTGAGATTATTGTCCAGCTTAACAGTGATGCCCCTAGGGCAATACTTGAAATTGAAGTGAACGACACTGGTATAGGGATTGACCAAAGCAAGCTTGCTCATATATTTAATCCTTTTGAACAAGCAGAAGTGTCTACTACTAGAAAATTTGGCGGTACTGGTCTTGGTTTATCGATAGTAAAACAAATCACAGATCTTATGAATGGTGATATTACAGTATCAAGTAAACCGGATATTGGGACACAATTTAAGTTATCTCTGCCATTACCTATCGAATCTGCACTACCTGAAATACCGCAAACTCCCGACAATAATATTGAAGTTGTTCAGGTTTCTGATACCGAGCCATTAAACATTCTACTTATAGAAAATGATAGAATCTCAGCCAATGTCATCCAACGCTTCCTAGCACCAAATAATCATAATGTCATATGGGCTAAAAATGAACATGAGACAATAAATGCTCTGGATTCTGAAAGCCTTGATCTTGTTATCGCGGCCAATGGAATCAGTGGGTTTTCGGCTAAAGATGCAATCAAGTATATTCGGAATAAACTCAACTTAGACACCACTATTTTTGCTTATACGGCGGATCTATTTCCTCAAGCTCATGAAGCGCTCATTGAAGCCGGAGCAAAACTTGTTCTGACTAAGCCTCTACAAGGCGAAGAGCTCAATGGTTCCATTGCTAAATTGCAAAAAAAATTCTCCATCAAAGGCATTGTTAAACCCGTAGCCGAGAGAGCTGCACCATCTATCAAACACTCCTTTGAAGACTCGGCGATAACGGGTGAGGAAATAACTCAAAGCCCAATGCTTATAGCCTCGAAGCTATCGAATGAGCAAACCTTAGAGTTGCTTATGAGCTTTAAAAGCAAGTTTAATTCGCTTTCAAAACAGTTGTTAGAAGCTAGTGAAGAAGAAAATATTCCTCAGCAAGCTGAGCTCCTATCCAACATCAACGACATCGCGACAAAATTCGGGATGAAAAATATTCAAGCACTTACTAAAACACTCCATGATTCAAGCATGGCAAATAAATCACCTGATGCCGCTTTAGTGAAAAAGCTTGTAAATCATATACACACCAACACAAGACAAGCTCAATATATTATTTGCTCTCTCAAAAACAGAGCATGCTCGCTAAAACAGCCTGAACTACAAAAGATACTTATTGCTGATGACCACCACATCAACGTGATGGTACTAAAAAATCTATTGAAAACGATGGGTTATGTGAATATTGATGTTGCTGTGAATGGCGAAGAAGCCGTAAACTTCGCTAAACAACAAGAGTATTCTGCAATCATAATGGATTACCACATGCCTATTATGAGCGGACTTGAAGCTACAAAGATCATAAAAGACAAAGTGTCGCCAAACACTAATGTTATTGCTTGTACGGCAGACGTATCGCCTGATGCGACCCGAGAATTCTTAGACTGCGGAGCCAGTCAGGTAATTTTAAAACCTTTCAATAAACGCAAGCTTTTGGGAGCGCTGGCAAATTGCAGTGGTTGTGAGCATGAAGTAGCATCATAACCCACATTCTACTTAGCTGAATTTCTCTTCTAGGTTAAGTATTGTTAATGCGTTGCTTACACTTGTTGCCAAGACATCAATTGCGCCAGTTCGCAACGCGCCTAGAAGGGCCAATGGTTTATTATTTTCTGCTGCAATCGCGACCACTTCAGAAATTGCCTTGTACTCTTCCATTCCCAATCCAATCACTCTGTCATTCATGACGGTATTCACTACCTTTCCTTGAATATCAAAGAAATCATAACCAGCAAAGTCTCCAACAACACCTTCTTGCAACCTCGACTGAACAACCTCGCTCCGTGTAAACCACCCTAAGTCAACCATATAGCTGTTCTCACTCATGTCACCAACACCAACTAGAGCTACGTCTGCTTTACGGGCTCGATCGAGCGTTTGCTTTATTGTAGCGTTTTGCATAAATGCCAATTTTTGCTCTCTGTTTTCCGCATAAGCTGGCGCATACAGTGTTTCGGAAGTTCCACCATATTTCTTAGCCATTTGCCTCGAAATATGATCAGCATTATACGCGCCTCCTCTTGGGTGAATGCCACCAATGCCACAAACAAAGGTACATTCCCTCGGAGAAATCACGCCCATGTATTGCCCAACCGCAGAAACATTCCTACCCTGACCTATTGATATAACCATTCCATTTTTCAATGTACTCGATAGATAGTTAGAAACTAGACCTGCGACTTGCTCTCTCTGCTGTGACTCTTCTGGCTGATCTAAAGCAATCAGAGCTCTTTTAATACCAAACTTCTCTATTAACCTTTGCTCTATCTTTGCACTGAAAACTGGATGATATTTTACTGTAATTTCTACAATGCCTTCATCTCTAGCCTGCTTTAGCAGCCGGCCAACTTTGGCTCTGGATATAGAGAATTTTTTTGAAATTTCTTCTTGCGTCGCACCGTCTTGATAGTATGCAACGGAGATCTCCGTCAATAAGTTCGCCATATCTTTAGACGACTCTTGATTACCGTTATACATTTATTCTCCCAACACAAAAAATGCACTCTACTGCTCGACACAATACCTAAAATTCGCTTACCGATCCAATCTTTTGCTCACAAGCATTACATATGCTCAGCCTAATTTCACAATTTGGATAACTAGAAAATGGCGAATTTTCTCTCAAATACATCCTTTTATTTGCCAAATATGAAATTAACTCGATTTTGGCCAGATTTAGCAATCATCCTGATTGACTTTAAGCAAATATAAGATATATATGTTTCCATCATTTACTCAGCATGCGAACATCTGCGCAGAGCAAATGTTTCACTAGCTGAATTTTGTTTAAATAAACTGCATTCACCTTTATATAAAGAAACGGATGATTGTGGTTGCTAAACGGAAATTGAAGAGTAAACCGAAAAACTTCGGATTTCTTAGCCCAGAGAATAGGATTATCGATTATGAGCAACAAGTTAGAGCAACTTCGCAAACTAACAACTGTCGTAGCAGACACTGGTGAAATCGACGCAATTAAAAAGTATCAGCCTGAAGATGCAACAACAAACCCTTCATTGATTTTAAAAGCGGCCCAAATCGCTGAATATTCTCCTCTTATCGATCAAGCAATTGAGTACGCTAAAACTCAAAGCAGTGATAAAGCTCAACAAGTGCAAGACACATGTGACATGCTAGCTGTTAACATTGGTAAAGAAATTCTAAAAACGATTCCTGGCCGTATCTCTACTGAAGTTGATGCTCGCCTTTCTTACGATACAGAAGGCAGTGTTGCAAAAGCTCGTCAGCTGATCAAAATGTACAATGATGCTGGCATTACAAACGACCGCATTCTAATCAAGCTTGCTTCTACTTGGGAAGGCATCCGTGCTGCTGAAATCCTAGAAAAAGAAGGCATCAACTGTAACCTAACGCTTCTATTCTCATTCGCTCAAGCTCGTGCTTGTGCTGAAGCTGGCGTTTTCCTAATTTCTCCTTTTGTTGGCCGTATTATGGACTGGTACAAAGCAAAAGAAGGTCGCGATTTTGAAGCGCAAGAAGATCCAGGTGTTCTATCTGTAACTAAGATCTACAACTACTACAAAGAACACGACTATCAAACAGTTGTTATGGGCGCGAGCTTCCGTAACATTGGCGAAATCCTAGAGCTTGCAGGCTGTGATCGTCTAACAATCAGCCCTGCACTTCTTCAAGAGCTTGAAGATGCACAAGGTGACATTGAAGCGAAACTGACTGCTACTTCAAACGTTAAAGAGCGCCCATCAGCAATGACACATGCAGAATTCCTGTGGGAGCACAACCAAGATGCTATGGCTGTTGAGAAGCTTGCAGAAGGTATCCGCAACTTCGCTATCGACCAAGGCAAACTCGAAGCGATGATCGCTGAAAAACTATAAGAATTTTGAAGGAGAGAAGGCGACTTCTCTCCTTGCTTTTGAATTGATGTAAATTTCTGGAAACAAATATGAATCGTAAACAACTCGCCAATGCAATCCGTGCACTTAGCATGGATGGTGTTCAACAGGCTAACTCTGGTCACCCAGGTGCGCCAATGGGTATGGCTGATATCGCTGAAGTTCTTTGGCGCTCTCACCTAAACCACAACCCAACTAACCCTAATTGGGCTGATCGCGACCGCTTTGTACTTTCGAACGGTCACGGCTCTATGCTTATCTACTCTTTGCTTCACCTGACAGGATATGCGCTACCGATTGAAGAGCTAAAGAACTTCCGCCAACTGCATTCAAAAACTCCGGGTCACCCAGAGTATGGTTATGCGCCGGGTATCGAAACTACCACAGGCCCTCTAGGCCAAGGCATTACCAATGCTGTGGGCATGGCGATTGCGGAAAAATCTCTCGCGGCGCAATTTAACAAAGATGGCCACGAGATTGTTGACCACTATACATATGCGTTCATGGGTGACGGCTGCTTGATGGAAGGCATCTCTCATGAAGCTTGCTCATTGGCGGGTACGTTAGGTCTGGGCAAACTGATTGCATTTTGGGATGACAACGGCATCTCAATTGACGGTGAAGTAGAAGGTTGGTTCTCTGACGACACACCTAAGCGTTTTGAAGCGTACGGCTGGCATGTTATTCCTGCAGTTGATGGTCACGACTCTGACGCTATCAATGCTGCGATTGAAGCTGCAAAAGCAGACCCACGTCCAACACTAATCTGTACGAAAACTATCATCGGTTTTGGTTCGCCAAACAAATCTGGCTCTCATGACTGCCACGGCGCGCCACTAGGTGCGGAAGAAATCAAAGCAGCACGTGAATTCCTTGGTTGGGAACACGGCGCATTTGAAATCCCATCAGACATCTACGCAGAGTGGGACGCAAAAGAAGCTGGTAAGGCGAAAGAAGCCGCTTGGAATGACAAGTTTGCTGCGTATGAAGCCTCTTACCCAGAGCTTGCTGCTGAATACAAGCGCCGCGTAAACGGTGAACTTCCTGCGCAATGGGAAGCTGAAACACAAAAAATTATTGCTGACTTGCAAGCAAATCCAGCGAACATCGCATCTCGTAAAGCATCGCAAAACGCACTCGAAGCGTTTGGCAAAATGCTACCTGAATTCATGGGCGGCTCTGCTGACCTTGCGCCATCTAACCTAACGATGTGGTCGGGCTCTAAGTCACTGACTGCTGAAGATGCGTCTGGTAACTACATCCACTACGGTGTGCGTGAGTTCGGTATGACAGCTATCATCAACGGTATTGCACTACACGGTGGCTTTGTTCCTTACGGTGCTACTTTCCTAATGTTTATGGAATACGCTCGTAACGCAATGCGTATGGCAGCACTGATGAAAGTGCAAAACATTCAAGTGTACACGCACGACTCTATCGGCCTAGGCGAAGATGGTCCAACTCACCAACCGGTTGAGCAAATCGCTTCTCTACGTCTGACACCAAACATGAGCACATGGCGTCCATGTGACCAAGTAGAATCTGCAGTAGCATGGAAACTGGCAATTGAACGTAAAGATGGCCCAAGCTCTCTTATCTTCTCTCGTCAAAACCTAGCCCAGCAAGAGCGTGATGCTGAGCAAGTAGCGAACATCGCTAAAGGCGGTTACATCCTGAAAGACTGCGCTGGCAAACCTGAGCTTATCTTGATTGCTACTGGCTCTGAAGTTCAACTAGCAGTAGATGCTGCTGCTGAACTAACAGCTGCTGGCAAACAAGTACGCGTTGTATCTCTTCCGTCAACTGATCTATTTGAGCAGCAAGATGCCGCTTACCGCGAAGCAGTATTGCCAAGTGATGTAACTGCGCGTATCGCTATCGAAGCAGGCATTGCAGACTACTGGTACAAGTACGTGGGCCTAGACGGACGCGTGATTGGCATGACAACCTTCGGTGAATCTGCACCAGCAGGTGAGCTGTTCAAGCTATTTGGCTTTACAGTTGAGAATGTAGTTAGCACTGCAAATGAGTTGCTAGCTTAAGCTTTAGTTAGCTTCAAATTCTTCCGCAAAACACCGGGTTCTTTACTCGGTGTTTTTTTATCCCCCTCTCCTCTTTGATTTATACAACATCAAACCTCCATCACGTAGATTGCACGCGCGTTCTTTTCAAGTGCCACTTTGAAAGAAATATGTGAATAATTTTACAAACCACTCATACATTTTATTTTCCACACACTAAAAACAAATAGATTTTTTACTCTATTCATTAACTTAAATAGAATATACATAAATTGTTTTGATATTTAAATAACATTATATAGAACGATAGACTGTTAACTTTCTGAATTTTAGTCCTTTTATAACAAAAACTTATGAACAAAGTTAGTATTACACACAGGAGATCACATTCTTACCAAGTCGAAGCATAACAAATATCTATCAATTTATTTTCCTTGATCCGCATTCCAATTAAATTACGATTTGTGATTTATTTATTTTTAATAGATGCGAAAAACATCAGATGCGCTTATTTATTATCAGGGCCCTAATAATAATTCATCCATATCTGAAGTAAGGAAGAAGAAGATGCTTGATAATAAATATAGAGAAGCGATATTTAAATCTGGACTTACAACATTACTAATTACAATCACCATTGGTAATGTATGGGCTAAAGAATCTAGAGATCGAAAAGGAGATCATAACAACGAGGTTAAAGCCATAACTATTGAAAAACTTGGAGAAAAAATATTCTTTGATAAATCACTTTCTGCTAACGGGAATCAATCTTGCGGTTCTTGCCATAAAGAGAAAGCTGGTTGGGCAGATCCGGATAGAGAATTTGCTACATCTGAAGGCTCGGAGCGAGGTGTTTTTGGTGCTAGGAATGCTCCTACTACCGCCTACGCAGCTTTTGTTCCTGAAATGGGTATCAATGAGAGAGGTAACTTTTTCGGAGGGCTTTTTTTAGACGGACGAGCCAGTACTTTGGAAGAGCAAGCAGGATTGCCTTTCCTAAACCCTATAGAAATGAACAATGCGGATAAACAAGAAGTAATAATGAAGTTAATGCAAGCCCGTTATTCTAGAGACTTCGAAACTATATTCGGTGAAGGAATATTCAACGATACGGAGCTAGCTTATGAAAAAATGACTGAAGCGATAGCTGCATTTGAAAGAACGGATAAGCAGACAGCGTTTACATCAAAATTTGATGCTGTTCAGCGCGGAGAAATTGAGTTAACACCGGAAGAACAAAATGGTTTTGAAGTTTTTCTAGGGAAAGGATTATGTGCAAATTGCCACGCTATCGCTGAACCGAACGTATTTTCTGGCTTTGCATACTTTAACCTAGGCGTTCCAGCTAACCCGGAGAATCCATTCTTTACACAGGATTCAACCGTAAACCCAGATGGTGAAAATTTCATAGATCTCGGGCTAGGCACATTTCTAAACGATCCTGAACAAAACGGAAAATTCCGTACACCTACACTTAGGAACATAGCTAAAACCGCACCATATATGCATAACGGCGTATTTAACAAGCTAGAAGAAGTTGTCGATTTCTATAACAATCGCGACGTCGATGGCGTAGTACCGGAAGTTGCAGAAAACGTGGCTGACTTTGCCACCATTGGTGAGCTTGGATTAACCGATGAGGAGTCCCAAAACTTAGTAGCGTTTATGCGTACGTTAACAGATGGTTTTGACTCGAGTAATGACTCAGACAAACCAAGGAGGTAGAGAGTCATGAATGTATATCATCTCTTACAATTTAAGTTAATCGCACTCATTGGATATTCATTTTTCTTATCTTTAGCTTGGGCTACAACGATAAGCAAAGTTCTAGCACACGGCTGGACAGAGTACCCTATAGCGCGACAAACACTCTGCTATGACCAAGGCGGCATGTGGAATGGCGAACCAAGCGATCCCGCCTGTTCGCATGCAAAAGATATCTCCGGTACCTATCCATTTGTACAAAGAAACGAATTTGCAAAACTTATTCCGGATTATAACAATCGATCCGCCGTAATAAGTGCTGTGCCAGACGGAACACTTTGCTACGCAAACGATCCTCAAAAAAGTGGAATAGCATCTTCTAGCATACCGTGGCAAAAAACTGAAATGCCCTCAGGCCAATTTCAGTTAGTATTTAACGCGACCGCTCCCCATAACCCTTCCTTTTGGGAAATCTATCTCACCAAGCCGGACGCAGATTTAACTCGACCACTCGAATGGAGTGATTTAGATTTAATTCAGTCTTATGGCAACATTCCTGTGACTGAAAATGGCAAGTACCTAATGAATGTCACTATCCCATCTGGGCGTCCCGGTGATGCTGTGTTGTTTGTCAGATGGCAGAGAGTCGATTCAGCCGGAGAAGGATTCTACAACTGTAGCGATATAACCATCACTAATAACAACACAACCCCACCGGTAGACCCTCCAGAGGAACCACCTTCTTCAGGGCCGTATCTAACCCAAGGAGCTTTATTCATTCCATTAGATATCCAATTGGAATCTGTACAAGTCGGGCAAATTGTCGAATACACAGTGTTCAATAGCGAAGGACAAGCACATGGTCATTTTGAGTTAGCTATCACTGATTCAAACGTTAATGATTGGGATCGACTTTTAGCTGCCGATATCACCGGCTACTATCAAGCAAATCACAATGGCGACGTTGTTATTGGACGTTGGCACGAAGATATGAGCCACTATATGTACTTTCAAAATGAGTTACACGGCAATTATTTTCAGTCCCGTGACTCTGGAGATTATGGGTTACTTTCTATTTCTGATGCCGCGGACCCAGCTGAGCCAGCACCCGATTTTGACGTAACAATTACACCTAAAATCCCAGTGCTACTCGACACAACGGAAATAACTCACGGAAACTCACTGTATTTGTTCACTAACAGTCAAGATGTTAACCCGGAATCTGTTTCTTGGGTTCAAACCGCCGGGCCGAATGTCATTACCTCAACGGGTGAAAATCAACTGCTGATTGTCGACACAAGCTCAATAGCGGAAGCACTTCCAGTTGAATTAAGCTTTAAATTGAGTATGACACTTTCTGGTGAGACTAAAGAAGCAATATACAGTTTTACTGTTGTCGACAGCCAAACTAACCCTCCAGACAATTCTACTTGGGACAGCACGCAAATATATCATCAAGGTGATACCGTTCAACATGCAGGCAAAACATGGACGGCTCAATGGTGGACTCAGGGAAATGAACCTGGAACAACAGGGCAATGGGGAGTATGGAGGTAAAGTCAGTCAATCGTTTATAAGGAGATGAAAACTATAGAAGAGCCAATTTCTAGATTTTGGCTCTTCTATTCGTTTTTGATGAGCTGCGTTTTTATAGCTGTCTCACTGATAAGTAGAAATACCTCTTTCTCAATACATTTGAGCTACAAAAGGTTGAAGAAAACTAAATAAAATAAGCGTAGTAGAGCCCATCGTTTTAGACTAAAACCGAAGGTGAAATATATCGATGCTACAGGCCTTCAGGTTTATGCCGAAGTATTACCGAGTTTACGCAAGCAGATACGAATAAGGGTCCTAGAAGTATTTGACAATGGTGTTTCTGACATAAGAAGTTGTTACGATGCGATATTTTAATTGTGTTCGTTTTCCGCCGTAATTACGCAACAAAGCTGAACATAACCAACAAATAAAGCACCTACAGTATAGGTGCTTTAATTTCTAGGGCTATGTATTGCGCACGATGCTATAGGTAACCAATAGCGGTAACTTAAACATCACGCACACTATTCACACGTGGCGTCCCCAATATTTACCCATACATGGCTGACACCCGGTTCTTCATTTTTGTTCCACCATTTAGCTCTCCAACGGTTCCCATTATGGTTAATCTCATCACCACCGACAAAGACTAGATTTGAGTTCCATACTAAGTCAATTTCACTGAGAAGCTGCCACTCTCCAGCAATAAGACTTGGCTCATTGCCTTTGGTCCACCATTTTGCCTGCCAAACTAGCTGGTTGTGACTCACCGAATCACCGCCGTTGTATATCGTTGAAATAGCCCATGCTGTATAAGTTCCAGCATTCGGGTCCGTCGTAACGCACTGCACAATTTCAGGAGCCGGATTCACTGTCACTTGCATTTGCGCGCTGCTTTCTAGCGAACCATCAGAAACCGTAATAGACATCCCATAATTAGTTTGCTGTTCGACAGTTGGTGCTTTCAACCGAATTGTTGCGCTTCCCTGTCCTGAGACAATCGTAAAGTTAGAATCGATACCCCAATTGAATGAAAGAAGATTACCATCCGGATCAGATGCTTGTGCATTTATCAAAAATTCTCTTGCACTTTCTACACTTATATTCGATGGCAAGTTAACTGTTGGCGGTTGGTTTTCTGGCTCTGGTTGATTAGTGACCTTAACGGTATCTGAACTTACTAGCCCTTCATCATCTGTAACCGTTAACATGAAATCGTAACTCACTTCAGTTTCCGTATGAGGCACTGAAACTGAAGCAATTGCCATGGTATTGTTACTTAGAGTTAACGTTTCACCAGCTGTCTGCTGCCATATATAAGTTAATGCATCCTGATCTGGATCGTATGAGCGCGAGCCATCTAGCTTCACTTCTACAGGGCCAACTACGTTCATATCTCCACCAGCGACAGCAACCGGAGGGCTATTTTCTTGTGGTGGCGGATTAACGCTCTCATGCCCTAAACCTTCATGCATAGCGTTAAGAATATCCCCGTTATCGGCATCAATTTCCCATGAAAACAAACCCGCAAGTTTATGTGTTGTAACGTATTGACCCTTGGCTTTAACTGCTCGTTCGTTGTCAAATGAGATGAGTTCACGAGTATCAGGATTCCAGCGATAAGACGCTTGTGCATGTTCGTCATAACCATCTGTCCAACCTTGTTCAGAGTGGTTATCAATGATGTCCCTATAATCTAATATTCCTGCTTCCCATGTACCTTTGATTGCACCAGACGCCCTTCCCGTCATAGGGTTGTTGTCTATAACCTCGTTCACACCTTGCCAACCACGGCCATACATAGGCACGCCAACGACAATTTTACTAGGTTCTACTTGCTGATTAATCAGTGCTTGAACACCTTTGTCTGTTGTAAACGGAATAGTTGGATTATGACTTCCTTCATACAACCCAGATTGATGGCCAAGCACGTTTAAATCCCATGCGCCAAACATGTCGTAGCTCATTAAAAATATGTAATCCATATGCTTTTTAGCTTCGGCATAATTTACTTTGGCTATTTTTTCTTCTGCGACACCTATTGCTGAAGTGAGTTGATAACTACGACCTGTTTCTTCGGACAGCTCATCGAGCATGGTTCGCAACTCGCTCATCAAAGTGACGTATAGCTCGCCATCATCATCACGGCCTAAAGAAGGGTTTGCTCCACCACCACCTGGATATTCCCAATCGATATCAACGCCGCCGAAGAATTTCCATGTTTTTAAGAATTCTTTTACCGAGCTAATAAAGGTTGCTCGATTTTGCGCATCATGCATGAAGTGAAATGGATCAGATAATGTCCAACCACCAATTGAAGGTAGTATCGTTAAGTCAGGATACGCTTGATGAAGTGCCATCAATTGGCCAAAGTTACCTTTGTATGGGTCTTGCCAATCGGCGACCCCTTTTTGAGCCTTCTGTATTGCAGCCCATGGGTCATGGATTGCGACTTGGAAGTCCTCTCTTCCAGCACACGAATTTTGTAGAGCTTCAAAAGATCCGCTAATGGTTTTTAAACTGTCATTAATACCATGCCCACCACAAATAGGTACAAAGCCATACAACAAATGAGTTAAATTTTGTGCCGGAACTTTGTCTACCGTAAAATTACGACCGTAAATACCCCATTCTACAAAATAGCTTCCGACTACTTTACCACTGGTATTTTCATAGGGTCTGTTCTTTTCTTGCAAAGCCGAAGCTAAAGGGTCAAGATGACTCCCATCGGTATCTGCTACCGTTAATTTAACCATGTTGCTTATAGCACACCCTTCTGCGCTACAACGCTCTACGGTCATTTCGTAACGTCCACCTTGTGACATTACAAAAGTTGCACTCCTTTCACTTCCAGTTCCAGACCAAACTCTTTCCCCATTTAATAAAACATGGCTACTATCCGCTGGACTATCATTCCACACATTCCAAGAAACTGATACATCAACACTATCATGTAATGCCACCACTATCTGATTGTAAGCTGCCTTATCTCTATCCAATTCCACCAACTGATACACCAAATCTTCTGGCAGGCTAGCTGGACTAGGAATTTGAGCAAAAGCGGTAGAACTCACTAGCAGTGTAGAAAATCCGATTGCCCTATTAATAAATTTCATATCATTGCCCCCTTTCTAACGCTAAGAGAACAAAGGCCAAACTTTGAAACTTGACCAAAAAATACATTCACTAAAGCTATTGATTTAAGGAGAAAAAGAGCTCTAAAAATCAACAAAGAGCGACAGCGCTCGCAAATAATTATCCTGTTATCCATGAGTTGACTCCATCTATATGACTCAACTCAAACATATAATCACTAATTCATCATAATATTCACATGATGAATGCGTGTGCAGAAGATCACCAGAGCGATAAAAAGCTCTAGCATAAGATCACTAGTTAAATATAAATAACCCAAAAGTGACACTGCGTTAGTGCTTTTATACTAACAATTATAAGTTATTGTATATAAACGCATTTGTTCACAACTATAAACAACAACGCGACTTAACTTTCACGTTAAGTCGCGTTGAAAAATAAGACTTTGATATTTTGCCTAATTGTTCGATACGATAAACATCACTTCAACTCGGCGGTTACATGCTTTACCCCAGCGAGTTTCGTTGGTACAGGCTGGAACAAACTCCCCATAACCGCGAGTATAAATTGCGTCTTGTGATACCCGGTGGTTGATAAGCTTTTGCTTCACCGCTTTGGCACGACGGATTGATAACCCATCGTTGAACTTAACAGGCCCGGTGTTATCAGCGTGACCCGATATCACAACATCAATACCTGGCTCTGTGGCTAAATAGTTCCCCATTTTATCCAGCCACATTGAAGAATCACGAGAGACAACGGATGAACCGGTTTTAAATTTGATGGTATCTTTCAGTTTCACCATGATGTAATTACCCGGCAGAACTTCATAGTCAATACCATTTTGCAGTAAGAAATGCTCTAGAGAGTCATAGCTGTCAGTTCGAGTTTGACCAAATGGCCCTTTCACACCAGCAGTGATAGTTTGGTCATTATTGCCCCAAGTAGGGTATTTAACATCTGAATAATTTTTCGGTGCGACATCTAATAGATTGCTCTCCCCATAAATGTCAAAGGGAGGTTTTAAGCTACATCCAGTAACTAATAGTGCTATTGCTGCTATGGTTAAGAACTTCATTTCGCCACCGATCAAATAAATGTCTCACAGTTTTTTATCGGCTGTTTTGTCGATACTTTAATTATATCAGAAGTAAATTGAGTCATAGATCGGATTGAGTGGCTAGGAAGCGGTTAATGATTGAGGTTAAATTGTGTTCAAACCCGAAGCAAATTAGCTTAAGTAGTAGATTCACCCTACTTAATTGCGCCCAAGTTCAGGTATAATTGGCCAACTATCACGGTTTTAGAGGCGCAGAAATGAACAATTTAAACATGGTGCTCACAGTTGTATTGATCTTACTTCTACTGTTTTTGATTTATCGAAAGTGGAACAATAGAAAAGATGCGAGTGTAAACTTAGAAAAAGGCAAAGCCTTTCTTGAAGAGAACGCCAATAAACCAGGTGTCATCGTTAGCAAAAGTGGCCTGCAATACGAAATACTGCAAGAGGGTGTTGGCCAAATTAACCCGAATTCTAAAAGCAATGTGAAAGTCCATTACCATGGCACACTTATCGACGGCACTGTTTTTGATAGCTCGGTTGACCGAGGTCAACCTATATCGTTTCGACTAAACCAAGTGATTAAAGGCTGGCGAGAAGGCCTGCAATATATGGTTGAAGGGGAAAAAATTAGAATGTACATCCCTCCACACCTAGCTTACGGTCACAGACGAGCAAGTACTATTCCAGCCGCTTCGACATTGATTTTTGAAGTAGAACTCATCGAAATAAAATAGCGATTCCTTCCTACAAAAAATGCCGCCAATGATTAGCGGCATTTTTTGTAGGCTTTAAACTTAGCCTAACGGGTGAAAGCTAAGCCCTTCACTCGTCACCATAATACAATCCATCCCCGCAGCATGAGCGGCTTGTTTACCTAGCGCGGTATCTTCAAAAACGACACAATCTGTTGGCTCCAAACCCATTTTTTCAGCAGCCATTAAAAACGTTTCAGGCTCTGGCTTGTGCTTTTCTACATCGGTTGCTGTAACGACCACATCTAGCTTCGGTAGGATATTACTATTCTCTAATAGTGGGATGGCAGTGACTCGCTGGCTTCCCGTTCCCACTGCCATTCTTTTCTTACCATGGTTATTAAGTAAGATATCGTGAGTACAGGCAATTAACTCTCCATGCTCTTCCATATTGTGGAAGGTATCCATCTTAAAGCTGGATACTTCCATTGGATCAAGCTCTAGCTTGTGCTTCTTGTTTACCTCACCAGCTATCTTAAAGCTCGGCATGCCGCCCATACTATAGAACCAATCGTAATTGAATGGAAAATCGAACCTTTTAGCTGTTACCGACCATGCCTCCAAGTGAGCCGGCATGGTATCAATTAAGGTGCCATCCATATCAAAAATCAATCCTTGGTATTTTTCCAAATCAATAGTCATCAGCATATTCCAATTCAATGTTTACAAGACAAACTTACGTTGAGTACGCCCACTATGCAAAACTCGAATCGCTTTGTCATTGAATATCGTCAGTTTTGCTACCGATATGTCTGCAGCCCCTGATAGACACAATGGTGTTTTCACTCTATCTCAATTATGAGTCAGATTTTGAACTAAACATCCCCACCAATTGATATACATATCAACAGCTACTATCGTTCAAATAGAAATGACAAGGAATGCAGGACAGTACTGACGATGAACATCAGAGAAAAACTTTACTTACTTGGAGCTGTCGCCGTAGTTGGCGTCGTATCCGTTGTATTGGTTACAACCTATTTCTTTAATACTACAGAACGCTTACATCAAGCGACCAACCTTGTCGCTAACCTAGAAATTCGATTACTTAACCTTCGGAGAAACGAAAAAGATTTCTTACTTAGGAAAAATGACAAGTACCTCAAAAAGTTCAACGACAATATGTCTCTGTTTCTCGATAAAGAGCAGAAGTTATCTGAAATTCTTACTGAGTATTCACTTCCTTCCAGCGAACAACTCAGGTCCGACATAATCAAATATCAGCAATCTTTCCAAGCATTGGTTGCCGGTTTTCAAAAACTCGGTCTTAGTGAAAAAGATGAATTAATGGGCGCTTACAATAGCAAACTAGAACAGTTGGAAGGCAACCTTTCAGCTAACGATTTAGTCAAACTCTATGATTTCAATAAACAATTGCAAAGCGGACAACTGAGTGCTTCTACAATAAACTTTGCCGAAAGCCAGCAGCTCATTGCTTTAGCCGAAAAAGTTGCCAATCAGAAAAAGGAGATCGGCTTAAAATATAATGAAGGTCTTTTAGGACAAACCCGTGCATTCTCACACACTGTGGAGAAGCAATTTTCTGAATTTTCAAAAAGCCTAGCCGATAAAGTCCAGTCGATGGAATCTAGTCTATCGATAATAAAACAAACACTAACTGGGTTAGTGGTTGTTGTTATTGTGTTGATTGTTTTCCAAATTTCTCGTTCAATAAACAAACAAGTAAGCTCTTTACTAAAAGTAATCGAAAACATCGCCAACACAAACAATGTAGGCCAACGATCTAAGTTAACCGGTAAAAATGAGCTTGCCTCAATCAGCAAATATTTCGATCGTCTAATGGATAAGTTAGAGAACTTAATTTCAGGGACTCAAGATAAGTCTGCTGCACTTTCACAGAGCACCTCTAACATGAATACTGCTTTGCAAGATGTAATGGACCAATTCCATACACAAGCCGACTACACTTCAACAATGACAACTTCCATTCAAGAAATGGTTACCACCATTAATGAAATTTCAGAGAGTACCAACGTTGCAGCAGAGAACGTTCAGCAAGCTACAACAAATGCGCAAAACGGCCGTAATGTCGTGGAACAAACTGTTGGCAACATCAACGAACTCTCGACCACTTTGCATGCTAGCCAAGACTCTATTTCTTCGCTCAATCACCATGTTGAAGAAATTGGCAGTGCAGTTACTATCATTCAAGGTATTGCAGAACAAACAAACTTGCTCGCACTCAATGCGGCTATCGAAGCAGCAAGAGCCGGTGAACAAGGTCGCGGATTTGCAGTTGTAGCTGACGAAGTTAGAGCGTTAGCAAGCAGAACTCATCAGTCGACTGAAGATATTACCAATGTGGTTTCTTCCATCCAGAACCAAATGTCAAAAGTCATTGTGAACATGGAGCAATGTAATAAACAGGGTAAGAGTACTTTAGAAGCGTCCTCAGAATTAGATGCGAGCCTGAGCAACATCATCTCGGACATGAACTCTATACAAGAGAATTCCGAACGCATCGCTGCTGCCATTGAAGAGCAAGGAGTAGTAGTAAATCAAGTTGCTGATTCAATAACAGAACTCAATACCATTTCTGAAAACAACATGAGTTCAGCGAAATCTTGTTTAGAGGAAGTAGAATCTGTTTCTTCGCAGTCATTGGAAATGGATAAGGCCGTAGCAGAGTTCCGTACAAGCTCGAGCTAAAAACAGTAGCTCAAATATATCAATTAGTGATTATGCACTTTGGTTAATATGTTCTATCCTTACTGACAAATAACTAAAATAGTGTCAGTTAGGATAGGATTATGAAACTTACGTTCAGTGACCTTGATTTGCCAAGCCTGTATTCATTTATTGGTTGGTGTAAGCAACAAGACAATGTCGAAGCCGTATTTTTTGAACTCAAAGGATGGTATTTAATTGCCCACACACTTCCAGATAGTCGGCTTATTCAAGGCAAAGCTTCCCAGCAAAAGAAAACCTTCTTTCAGTCCCTAAAACCAAGCTTAGACAGCCCTCAAGTTGTTATGTCCCACTGCGTATCAATAAGCGAAAAACAAGTTGAAGATATCGTAATACTACTGCTAAAGAACCTTAACGAAGAGTTGTATTACAATAACCTTGTCGTGAATTAACCAAACAAATACGCCAGTACTAACACAACCAACGCCGTAATGGCGAGGGTTTTAACGAATAGACCCATGTTTAAAGTCCCACCACGTGGTGGCTTATTGCAGCAGCTCATAACTTGCTCCTTTACCAGATACATGACACCACTTTAAAGCTTTCCCTAAGGTTAAGGTCAACTGTTCAGGTTTTGATATTTTTCAATATGACCCATTATACTATCAATCACAGCTTTGACTTTAGGGGATTTTGAGCTTTCTTTTGTATATACGAGGTGTATTTTCTGCTCATCCTTCATAGTCCCTACTTTATATTGAACTAACAACCGGCGTAACCTTCCCTCTAGTACATCACGCTCAACCATATTCCTAGGTATAACCGTGACTCCACCATGATTTAAGCAAGCAATGCGCCCCATTGCATAATTGGTAAATGAAAGCCAACTTTTGTTCATATCCATACAAATACCCTCATTTTTGTCGACATGATTAAAAACCCAATTAGCTGTTTGTCCAAATCGAGAAAAACTTAATAACGAGTGATCTGATAAATCATTGGGAGTATCTAGTGCTGAGCTCCTACTAAGATATTCGGGCGAAGCACAAGCCCAGAACTCTGGTGGTTTTACTGGCCTCATCACTAACGAAGAATCAACTGGTTTGACTATACATAGATAAATATCATGTGCTGACATATAAGGATCAATAGCCCCCTCTTCATAGCTAAGGGCTAACTGCAAGTTTGGCCATTTTTCATGAAGATTAGGCAAAGCCGGTACTACGTAATGTTCCATGCTCCAAGCAGGTGCATTGATCCGTACTAAACCGTTAATTTCCTGATTTTGTAGAGCGACATCACTTTGCAACTCTTTTACTTGATTGCATATCTTAAGCGCTCGTTCGTACACTAATCGACCTTGATCAGTAAGTACAACCTTCCTCGTATGACGAATAAATATGGGAGATGATAAATTGCCCTCTAATTGTTGTATATGCCTTGAAACAGTAGATGTTGAGCAATTTAGTTGATCAGCAGCTGCCGTAAAACTACCACACTGAACTACGGAAACTAAATACGGTAGACTATCCATTGAAAACACTTTAAAACACACCCTTCTTAATCTACTAATTTCACCTTCAACGTACTATCCAATCGGAAATAATCACCTATAAGACGACTAACTTAGAAAATAACACTAATACTAATTAAGGCCAAACAAAAACTGAAGTAATATTTTTCGGAATTAATTAATGTAAAACAAGTTACTTATTCAACTAATAACCTAATAAAACTATCCTAGTGGTAATAGTATAGGAATAACACTCTATATTAATATAGACAAGCAAAATCTTTTTGTATTACAACTATAATATATTTAGGCCAAACAAGGTCAGATAGGACTGTTAACTCTTTGACCATAAATATTATACATTCAAAATCCTGCATTTATCAAAAAACCAACTATCCTCATATCCATTCACTCAAATCATTCATATTTAGTCTAAAAAGGATGCTATATGATTTCAACTACTAATACTTATCGCTTTAGTAAAGTTGATTTTGATCAGATTATTTATTCCATTTATCGAATGTATTATTCGAATTTTTCTGTAGTTAAACACTAAAAAATGTGTTTAGAAGGCTCGAGCATCTATATGACTTGTGAGTTACTATTTCTATTTCTATTTCTATTTCTTATTTATTAGAGCCCTAACGAACGATATGAGAAATACAGAACTTTTTAGTCAAGACATAAATCTCGCGCTTGGGAATCACTTAAATTTTCTATGCTGCACTCAACCTAGTTAAAAGACTCCCGAACTTCCCTATTCCTCAGTTCTCACACAACGAACAAAGTTATCAGTTCGCAGAATGTCCCCTTGTGGCCCTTTATAATAAAATGGTCCATTCACGCCTTCTGCACTTTGAGATCCTTGCTCCGTTTCAACGTTTAGTTTGTCGTTGCTACGCTGTGAGCCTGCTCCATGTACATCCATTATTTTGCCCTCATGATAGCCAAGCGCTCTTCCAAAAGAGATATAGACTGCATTTTTTCCATTGGCAGAATTATCTTTATGGGTAGTACTTGTCCAGTAATATCCCCAATCAACTTCGCCAACTTCATTGATTATTGACGTTGCAGAAAATATTGGGTTTATAGATGCGGTATAATTACTGTCAGGGCTAATATCGTAATCCACGATGCTTTGTAATTCCTTCGCATTTGGTAGGCGCCAGTCTTGATAACCAACGGTAGAACTGGATTCACAGTAGTCGATCGCTTGATCCCAGTCACTCACTTGTTTGTCCGATTTTTGCCACATTAGTCCTGAAGCAGCATCACTTACCGTTCCATCTCCGTTGTCTATAAATTTGTTTTCAGAGTAACTCTCGTTCCCAGCAACACATTTAACAAAGTAAGTATGATTTTTAATTGGATACCCTTTTATCCTTCCATCAGCAAAGTTAACACCAAACATTGTTGCATCTCCGTTCATGGTCGTACTAGTGTAATTTGTCGTGGTAGCATACTGCCCGTCAATAATTCTTTCGCCCGCATTTTGGTCGCCAAAACCCCAATCAAAAATTGAATCAATAAACTGTTTCAATTGGCTAGTGTCCGTCCCTAGATATTGACTAGCATCTCTACCTGAAAAATCTATAAGGGAATAAAGCTCCTTGATATCTGGCAGCCTCCAATCACTACGCCCATCTAAATTTAGTGAGTTACAATAATTTATCGCGGCTTTTTGTTTCCGTTTGTCTCGAACATCTATTACACCGTCACCATTAATATCAACACTTTGTAGCCACACTAAATCGGTAACATTATCCGTCACAGTAAGTCCACTTTCGCTAAGGGTATAAGACATTTCATTTCTGTGATGATCAGCGTCGTATCCAATGCCTTTACAAGCTGACACATTACCGGTGTTTGAATCAAAACACTGATTTTGGTTAGTATCGACAACATTATATTTAGGTTCTGCTTGAACAGTACTTAACAATGGAGCGACTAATAAAAATGTTGTTAGAGCTTTCATGTTACCTCCATTTAATATTTGCTCATTCTAAAAACATTATTTAATATCAAAAGCAACAATCAATCATATTATCAATCACTGCCTTAACTTTGGGATATTTATAGCTTTGATTTGTATATACAAGATGTATTTTTTTCTTTTCCTTTATTGTATCTATTTTATATTGAGACAACACCCTACATAGCTTCCCTTCTAAAACATCACGTTCAACCATACTTCTTGGCATCAGCGTTATTCCACCATCGTTTAAACAGGCAGTACGCCCCATAGTGTAATTGGTAAATGTAAGCCAACTTTTGGACGTATCTATAGAAACGACTTCGTTGCTTGCAGCATAATTGAAAACCCAATAAGCAACCTGACCGAATCGAGAAATGCTTAATAAGGAATGCTTTTTCAGATCATCAGGAGTTTCAAGTACTGGTTTTTTGCTAAGATATTTTGGAGAAGCACAAGCCCAGAACTCTGGCGACGCTATTGACCTCACAACTAACGATGAATCCATAGGTTCGGCTTCACATAGATAGACATCATGTGTTGAGATATAAGGATCAATAGCACCTTCTTCGTAACTTAGAGCCAACTGTAAACATGGCCATTTCTCATGCAGTTTTGGTAGGATTGGCACTAGGTAATTTTCCATAATCCAATTCGGTCCATTTACTCGTACCAAACCAGTAACATCATGACTTTTAAGTGCTATATCATTTTTCAACTCTTTAACTTGCTCGCATATTCTAAGCGCTTTCTCATACGCCAAACGACCTTGATCAGTAAGTACAACCTTCCTTGTATGACGGGTAAATACAGGAGACAATAAATCACTCTCTAATTGGTGTATATGTCGGGAAACAGTAGAAGTTGAACAGCTTAGTTGCTCAGCAGCTGCAGTAAAACTGCCACACTGAACAACAGAAACAAAATATTCTAGGCTATCCATTGAAAACATTATAAACATCCTTTTAATACACCATTACAATTCTAACAATATTATCAAATAAAATTTGATATATAACATTTTAATATGTTGAATATTTAATAAAAACAAAACAAGAACTGCATTAAGAAAGTAAAAGCATTAAGTAACTTATTTAAAATAGATTAAAAACAAGTCACCTAAAAACAAATCTAACATCCAGAAAATGGTATATTCCCACATTCGATTTAGCTTGGTTTTTATCCTAAAAAATAGATTAAAGACTTTCAACAACAAAAAACATTATTATGAAAAAAAGTGATTTCGGTTCAGTTATTTATTCCATTTATAGAA
Source organism: Vibrio marisflavi CECT 7928 (assembly GCF_921294215.1). Lineage (GTDB taxonomy): Bacteria > Pseudomonadota > Gammaproteobacteria > Enterobacterales > Vibrionaceae > Vibrio > Vibrio marisflavi. The sequence continues at coordinate 554,691 of NZ_CAKLDM010000001.1, read as the reverse complement.
AGCACTATTCCATAAGCACTGTTGTTATTAATAAGTTATGTATGTAAGTTCATCGCATAAAAAATATAAAAAGGTAAAGCTTGTTATCAAACTAAGGATTTGTGCTTCTTTGTTCTAATACCGAACAAAAGTAGCTTTGTATAGCTATCTTGATACTAAAGGAACTAATATGAAGAAAATATTCAAATTGTGCTCCATATCATTGGTCGCAACGCTATCAATAATAGGATCGATCCACTCTGAACCAATTAAAGACCCTCTCGAGAGACATCACCGGTTTTCACCTAAACTTGATTTGCTTGTGAATAAAACCGCTGTAGTGGATAAAGGCCCTGTATCAATGGGACGGGCTATATTAATGAACAACTATAATCCATCTGAAGGCCAAGCAATTTATTCGGAAACCGTACCAGGCACACCTAGCAGCTCAAATATTCCGCTTAACTTTAGTCCAGATATGATCCCCGGTTACTTTTTTAACTCCAAGAAGGAATCTATTCTATACATAGAGCCTAGTGCCATACGTGATCCTAAAAATAATAGATCTTATTGGCGAGCAGTCGCGACGTTAGATGAACAGACTGTAGGTGAAACCGTTATAGACGATATTGATAATTTACCAATACGCCCCTCACTCCTAAACGATCATAACTTAGTTAAAGCTGATTTTGTTGCAGATGGTACTGAACAAGTCTTAGACATAGCCGCGCAAAGCACCTTAGATTCTGATGCAGTCCCTCTCGTATTTCGGTTTTTCAAAGCAAAAGATCCCGATGAGCCTTCTGATGGAATTGTAGAAATTACACCGTCAGTAGAGTTATTAGTTAGTACGAGTGAAGGCTCTTTAGAAACTATGACTGAAGGCTCTTTCAAAACAAAGTCTACCCGTAACGATCGGGTTTACTATGGCCGACCCGTTGTAGGCGACTTTGATTCCGATGGAAACAAAGAAGTCGTCTATGTTGGCTATAACCAACTGAATGTCTTCACTGTATGCGCTGGTGACATTGAAGGGACAATATGCAAGGGACGTCAACCGTTTGACATGGTACAAAGGCCTTCATATAGCTTTCAAGATAGATATGACCACAAAACAGCATCTTTCGATCTCGCCGTTGGTAATTTCTATGGTAGCGGTGATGACCTTTTTGTTGCGATAGCATATCAAGTACGATCATCTGAAAAATGGGAAGTAAAAGGCGTTACCTATACCTTTGATAACGAGATGAACGCAACACAAAAGGATTATAAAGAAATTACGTCTGATTTAGATATCTTGACTGCCAAAAAATACGAAGACGGTCCGACTATAGAAATAGGGAATGCATGGGGGTTTGAACACACGGGTGGCTACGTGTTTGCGGTTACATCACCATCAAGCCCGTACAGTACTATTGACGACGTTTGGCTAGTTGCTCAAAACTACGCAATCCTGGTTATGGACAGCGACTATCGCTATCTTATAACCCCGGGACAAATAAACGTTTCGAGATTTACATTTGATGGCTCGCTAAATGTAAGCACTAAACCTACAAAAAGTTCTGACAAAGTATATAAAGAAAACAAAGAAGACCTTAAGTTCATGCGTGGTATTGCAGCTGGTAATTTCAAGGAAGTTTCCGAACAAGATGATATGTGGCCAAAACTAATCATATATTCTGATGGTTGGGACAGCGAAAACGAAGAAAAAAGAGTCACGTATATATCTCCAGAAAAACAAAGTTCGGGGCTTTCTGTCGGTACCAGTAGATATTTTGACGGTGCCAATTCTTTTCTCGAAGATCAGAAATTTCGACCGTTTAGGACTCTTTCCGAAGCGAAAGAAGGAAAGACCAAAACCTGGCGCCGTTCAAAAAACAGACTCTATTCAGCTGATTTACAGGGGCTTTCGGTAACTCTTGGCAGCCCGTTACATTATCGAACAGAAAGCAGGGATAAACCATATATCATAGTCGGTGCCCCACCAGCGCACGTCGATTATACAACACCTTATTCTTACAGCGGTATCTATAATGGTAAACCTGACTTATTAAACTTGAGCTTCACAAGAGGCATGAGTGGAGAAGCTTATAAAGCAGGAATTTATATTGAAAATAAAGAAACTTCTACGTTTATCGAACAAGCCACCACCAGTTTAACCAACACTGTAGCAACTCAGCTCACATTTGAAGGCGGATACAATGGGTTAGTGGCAGCTGCGGACATGAAGTTATCGCTCGGTGGGAGCTATACCAATCAAAACCTAGATAGTATCACGAGCACAAGCAACAGTGCTATTACACGTAAGATTAATGAAAGTGCTGGAGGTCACGATAAAATTGGCATATCAACATCCTATACAGACTATTACCTTTACCCTGTGATCGGTGAAACTGTTTGTACCAATGGTCAAGAAACCTGTTCAGACAGTGAAAAGGGGCAACGTTATCTTCAGCTAACAATACCGACAGAGATTGAAAAACTGTATACAGATGGCAGTGTTATTCCTTGGTACCAACCAGTGCACGAGCCTGGAAGCATTCTCTCTTATCCGGCCACAATAGATCAATTGGAACATGACTATGGAGCAAGTATTGCTCTGCTGACTCCCGCAAACGTTGCGTTTAGCACAAACCAAGAAGAAGGCTCGTGGACGATGATCTGGAACAATGCTACTTCGGACAGCGATAAAACGACATTAGTAAATACTGGGACTTGGAACCTTGGCTTTGAAGCTAGTTATGGGAGTAGCAAAAAGTTTGAAAAATTAACCGGACTTTCATCAAAGAATACACTAAATATAGACTATGATGGCTCCTATAGTTCCAATGATACTGCCACCAGTATCCAGACTTTCGATCAAGAGATGAATGTGTCAATTGACCGAAAGGCAAACTTTAAAAACCCCAACCAATATTCATATAATGTTACCCCCGTCATCTATGGCGACAAAGTAGAAACCGGAGACTTAAATGGCAAATTGACACCCGAGACCGTTCGTGAAGCTGCTGAAAGAGCAGACCCCAAATCAATCGCTATGGGTTACCTAAAACTAGGATATTTGGTCGATCTGAAAGGTGGGTGGTGGAACCTCAAGAATGACTATAGAACATACATTGATATATCATTAAATAACCCAACCCGGTGGTCTTCAGATGTACCATACACAGCCATTGATGGGAACACAGATGACACTGCTATAAATTGCGTAGGGGGAGCGAAGACTGGTAACTGTGTAATACCCTATCCCGTTCCTCAAGGTGGGCATACACAATATAGTAGCAACTTCTATAACATGAGAGGTTTCTTTATTACTCCTCTAGGTAGCAATGAAACTCGCTATCAGGCTACTGCCGGTGAGAAGATGAAATTAACAACTCGTGTCTATAACTACAGCTTAAAAGATATGCCTGAAGGGAGCAAAGTACATGTTCGTTTTTATCGACAAAACTATGATGAAGAGACAATGGCTCTTGTACCCCAATCAGCAATATTGATTGGTGAATCCGTCGTTGGCCGCCTTATGGGTGCTGATCATATGGATGAAAACCAACGTAACTGGACAACTGCTTCGGTAACATGGGATACGGACAAATTTGCAGGTCAAAGTTTTTATTTCTGGGTAGTTGCTTGGGCTCAAGATGACAAGGGTAACAAAATTTCAGAAATGGTTGGAAAAGGTCTTGAGGGCTCAATAGGATGGACCTATGAAGATATTGCTGATGTCGCTCTTGAATATAATTCAAATATTATAACAGAGCGCAATCCCGAAGTACCAGAACGTAAGTATAGTTTTACGAACAACGTTGGCATGTATCCCCAGCGATTTACCGTGCTCCCCAAAAACGTCAACACAACAGGTATGGGTATACTTAGGACGACTGATATAGAAGCGCCGGAAGAAAATATTTCTCTATCAGATATAAGCTATCAGCTTACCGAGCAAGGTGTAGACCTATTTGCTCAAATGGATACTACGTCGCAAGTCGATGGGTTGAAACTATATTTGACAACAGAAGATGAACGTGGTCAAAACGAATTGATTGCCACGCGGATAATCCCACGTATCCAAGCATTTGGAGCACTCAAAGAACGACTCAACTTTTCACCAAAACGTTGTGGCGTTATTCCTGTAACCATTCATGCGGGAGGTTTTGACGAGAAGGCTGCAAGCGCCAAAATCAACGTGAATGTACCTTGTAACTAATAATCGAACGTAAAAGCGGTTCATGCTATCGCTAGCAACACAAACGGAGTTGCTAGCGATGGCTTAACCAGTACAGGACAATCCTCCAGTTTGAAAACAGATAACGAGACAGTTAAATGAAAAAATTAATTTTAGTGCCCCTTTTGTCAATATTGTACATAGCACCGTCATTTGCCATGACCGACACTCAGCTTGAACAAGGCTTGGTCGAAAAACTAACTGTGCAACTCGAAGACAAGCCCGCGGCAGAATACGCCGCTAAGTTTATTCTTAATCAATTGTTAACTTGGAAAGGCAAAGAGCTATCTGTAAATCAAGCAGACAGCATACTTGCCTATTCTTTTGGAAATCGCGTTCTTCCAAATGGGAATCAAACCCCGGGTCCAATGAATCAAGAGTTGGCCAATACGGTTGTCGAAATATATAAACAAACCGGAAAACCCGTTTACGCGCAGTGGGAAATTGCGACAGCAATCGGCAAACGTATTCCTTCAGACAAGCTGTTTTATATTAACCCTGTTGTTAATAGCGACGGTTCTGTTACTTACCTCAGTACTATTGGTGTTGCTGAAGAAGCAGTTAAGTTGTCAGGTGGAGACTTAGGTAAAACTATTGTTGTCGCCTTCTATGAGCACTCACTAAGAGCAATAGATACTTCAAAAGAATTTGGCATTGAAGCATATGCCCCAAAGGAAATTGAGCTACCGCACCACTATGATGCTCAGTCAGGTCAAGCTTGGACTCGTGACAAAAATACATTCATCATGCACGAGATCAGTAATCGTTCCGCAAATGAGCGAACTAAGTTGATTGAGGGCACTCTAACTGAGTAGGAAATGAGCTTAAATGGATCTGAAGCGACAAACAGCATAGTTTCAGATCCATTTCACCATACAAAATATTGAGCTTTTAATATCCTACGTCCTACGATAAATGTACTCATCTACTCACTTTACCTAAACATAACCCAATATCAGCCTGAATCATTCGATGCTATGCTTGTTTCAACGAAATAGAGCTTCCACTTTTACGTCAAACCACCTAGAAAGTGGCCCCCTTCCTACGGCAGCTTTCCTCAAATTGAAAACACTGAATAATGCATCTTGAGATCACTTAGGTATATAATAGGTCCACTTTACGAACCGTCAGCTATCATAAAAGGCTCTTAATGACTGCGAATACAGCTTTAGACAAACTGCCAAAAGATCCAACCGAAAGAATGAATCAACTTTTCAAAACCGTAGCGCTTGAACAAACGATATGGCTATTGGTCGATGAACACGGCAGCGTGCTGCTAACCGCGGATGAAGATGATTGTGTCCCTGTTTGGCCAACGAAAGAGCACGCAGAGCAATGGGCAACGGATGAATGGGAAGGATTTAAAGCTGAACCCATTTCGGTAGCAAAATGGAAAAGTCGCTGGACTTTAGGGCTAGAAGAAGATGAACTTTCGGTCATCGTGTTCCCTGATCAGCAAGGTGAAGGGATTGTCCTCTATCCCGATGAGTTTGAATTCGAATTGCAGAAGCGCGAATCTAAGCGTCGCTAATAGAAAAGCCGATGACATCTAGCATCGGCCTTTCCAGTTAGAGATTAAGAAATAATATGATAGAGAGAAAATAGATACTGTAATAGCGAGATAATTCGGGTCGTGAATATCAGCATAAACGCTAAGCTGGTCTGCTAAGAATGCACTCATACCAGCCTGAATAATTAGATGTTATAATTAGCCAAAGATCGCTAGTGTGCTATTCAAGTTCGACCTTAGCTAGGTAGATATACCTTACAATTCGACTAAATGGATTGGGCACCCAACCTGATACCCCACCAGCAACACCATAAAACATAAGAGCAATTTTTCAAATGGTTAACAACACAATTCAATGGTTTCCGGGCCATATGCACAAGGCTCGAAAAGAGATAGAAGAAGTCATTCCTCAAGTAGATGTTATTATTGAAGTGCTCGACGCACGGATACCATTTAGCAGTGAAAACCCTCTTATTTCTCATCTTCGTAACGATAAGCCTTGCGTAAAAGTATTGAATAAGCGTGATTTAGCAGACCCTGAGATCACCAAGTTGTGGATTGAACATTTAGAGCAAGAGAAAGGTGTAAAAGCCATTGCTATCACCACCAACAATCCAAATGAAGTCCAGCAAATCACTGAATTGTGCCGAAAGCTGGCGCCACATCGTGAAGAAATTGGTAAAAACATACGCACAATGATTATGGGCATACCTAACGTCGGTAAATCGACCATAATAAATGTATTGGCAGGCCGCACCATTGCAGTAACAGGGAACCAACCCGCTGTCACTCGCCGGCAGCAACGTATCAATCTGCAAAATGGTATCGTCCTTTCTGATACTCCCGGAATTCTGTGGCCGAAAGTAGAAAACCCGCACAGTGGTTTCCGTCTGGCAGCGACAGGGGCAGTTAAAGACACCGCCATGGAATATGACGAAGTAGCATTCTATACCGTTGAGTATCTTGCCAAACAATATCCTGAAAAATTATCTGAACGCTATCAACTTGAAGAACTGCCAGATAGTGATGTCGAGCTCATGGAGGCTATTGGTGCCAAACGTGGCGCGCTCCGTGCTGGTGGCCGAGTAGATTTACACAAAGCATCAGAGATCCTATTACATGAGCTACGTTCCGGAACTCTAGGGCAACTTACTCTCGAACTGCCCGATATGATCACGAAAGAGCTCGTGGAAGTAGAACTGGAAGCCGCCAGAAAGGCAGAAGAAAAAGCCAAGAAAAAAGAAGAGCGCAGAAAAAGGTATTTAAAAAACAAGCGTTAGAAAGTATTCTTTGTTAGAGGATGTCGATCATTCGATATTTCTCTAAGACAATTTATATCTAACTCACTAAACTATCTAGTGAGGACATTTCCAACGAAGTATTGGTGATAATTTGCAGCAAATGGAATTGCATAATAGATGGGTAATCATAGCTTTATTCGCTATGATTTTTCTGTTTGCTGCAAGTATCAACTCCAGCTCGACTTTTTCAGTACAACTACAAACTTCTAGTCATCACTCACCTCTGCACCACTTAGACAATACGTCAGGAGCACATACAGAAGACTGTTGCCAGAGCTTTCACGATCAAATAGAGCTTTCATGCTGTTCCTTTGTTAGTGTCGCCAATCTTTATATTTCGAGCCAATCACTCAGGCTTCACAATCAGCAGAGCCGCTTACTGCTCATTGGCCAAGAAAGCAATGCGAGACCGTATTTTCCCGCCTTCATACCTTATCGCCCTCCTATTGTTTGAACACTAATCACGCCAAACATTTATATTTTTAAATTTCTACCCGTATTTAGTAAACGTTGCTTTATACATAGCAATTTATGCTAAATGCCGTTCAAACAGGATACATATTATGAAATGGACAATTAAACTGATTACGACAATTTTTGCTCTTTCAAGCTTTTCACTTTTAGCTAACCCACTGGTAGAGCTATACAAATCTCCTACGTGTGGGTGTTGCACTGAATGGGCAGAAATTATGCAGCAAAAAGGTTATACCGTTGATATTCAACCCACCCAACATTGGCAACAAGTGAAACAGCAGTTTGGTATGCCGACTAAGCTTATGTCATGCCACACAGCAGTGATTGAAGGCTATATGATTGAAGGGCACGTACCTGAGTCTGACATTGCTCGACTCTTGTCAGAAAAGCCAACTAATATCGTTGGCCTAGCCGCACCCGGAATGCCTCAGCACTCACCTGGTATGGCAGCTCCCGGGCAGGACTACAAAGGGTTCGCGGTGATTGCTTTTGATAGAGAAGGAAATACCAGCATTTATAGCCAGTATTAAGTAAGTAAAGCTGAACCACATACAATCGAAGCCCTTTACTCAGTAAAGGGCTTTTTTCTGTTTCAGCGACTATGATGAAATGCCACAGAGTTTCAGCAATACCGCTTCAAGTTCATCCCACGGTAAAAGCTGAGAGTCTATTACCTCAATGCGAGATTCAAAATTTTCTAAGCTCATTTCATTCACAGAAAGAACACCGTTGACTAGGTTAAATGCATAGCAGCCTTGATTGGTATTCAGCACTGCTTTAATTCGCTCTGCACTAATTGCATTTAGCATAGACATAAGTTGGTCAAAGTCGAACTTATATTCCGCGCCGATTAACCAACCACAGCTGAAGTACTTTTGCCCTTTGTTTTCTTTTCTGGCGTAGCTTTGGTTGGGTGATAGCTCAAATTGCGGTTCTGATTCAGCGTGCTCGCTGAAATGTGCATTGCTCTTACTCTGCATGTCTACATGCACTCTTTCTATGTCGAAAACTTCTAATGGAATATCACCAAACTTCACCAACTTATGAAATACCTTCGCGGGATTCTGATTCGTTACCCAATCGTTGAATGCATCAATATCTTGGCTTGAACATTGGTCCACCTTGTTGCCAATAATCACTTCACTAACTTCAAGCTGGTCGTTAAAGTTTTGGTTTGATGTATATTTCTCGTTCGAAAAATTTCTAGGGTCAACTAACGCAATGGTTGCCTTGAGATCTACATACGGTTGGTATTGTTCTGAAGTAAGCACGGCCATTACTTGTTTTGGATGTCCCAATCCCGTTGGTTCAATAAGCAAGCGGTCAGGCTTAGTCCTTAATAAAGCGTTAATACCTACAGACATAGGCACTCCCGCAGTACAGCACATGCATCCACCTGGAACTTCTTTAATTAAAGCGCCTTGCTCTGACATCAACGCACCGTCGATCCCTATTTCACCAAATTCATTTACCAGTACAGCCCAGTTTTCGTTTTCAGGCTTCTGCTTTAGCATATTTAGTATCGCTGTCGTTTTACCTGACCCTAGAAAGCCTGTAACTATAGTGGTTGGAACTCGATTTGACATTGTAAAGACCTTAAGTGTTGCCAATTGACTAATTCTGCACAAGATACTGGCTTACGAGTTTAAGCTCAATCTTCTTGTCTTATACTGTTTGTTGAACGGCTAAAAAATGACAAAAGGCGCACCAACTGGGCGCGCCTTCTACCTCGTTGCTCAATCGTGAGTTTGCGAATCAGCTTTTATATGCTGAACAAAATACGAGGATATAACTTTCTATATAAAATCATCCTAATTGTAAGTAGGGAGACGCTATTTCCTCCGTCCAAGTCGGCTCTGATATTCCCTACTCTTTAAATATGGACCAAAGATAGCAAAACTCAAGTTATTCACCAAACATATACATATTAACTCCGCCATTAACAAGTCGGCAAAATGGCACATAAAATGTACGGTGTTTGAAGCCTGTATATACCTAGCCTTTACCAATAACGAAATGAATTCATGTCAAATTTGAAAATCAAATTTTCAACTTTATCTCTGTCAGATCAACGTTTCGCGAGTATAATGGCGCCATCAAATTCAATACTCCACCATAAGGCCCATATCCCAATGACAAGAAGAGAGAAGTTCATGAAATCGTTACTCGCACGCGTACCCAAAGATGCGGTTAACCAGTTTCTCTCTTCAAAGGAAAAAACACCAATATCAGTGATGATCATGTCACTTATTGTCGGTATTCTTACTGGACTTATCGGTACACTTTTTCAACTAGGTGTCCACTTTGTCTCTGATACTCGCACATCATGGCTTCGAGATAAAATCAGCCATGCTGTTCCTTTATGGTTAATAGCGTTTGCGGTAAGTGCCCTACTCGCTGCTGTGGGTTATTACTTAGTTCACCGTTTCGCGCCTGAAGCTTCCGGCTCAGGCATTCAAGAAATCGAAGGTGCAATGGATGGAATACGTCCTATGCGCTGGTGGCGTGTCATCCCTGTTAAGTTCTTAGGTGGCTTAGGTACTTTAGGCGCAGGCATGGTGTTGGGTCGTGAAGGGCCAACTGTACAAATGGGTGGTGCAATCGGTCGAATGATTACCGATATATTTAAAATTAAGGATGATGATACTCGCCACTCTTTACTGGCAGCTGGCGCCGCAGGTGGTTTAGCCGCAGCGTTTAATGCTCCGTTAGCGGGAATCATGTTTGTCATTGAAGAAATGCGTCCACAATTTCGCTACTCACTTATTTCTATTAGAACAGTAATCATTTCTTCGGTAATGGCGACAATAGTGTTTCGTTCTATCATGGGGCAAGGTGCAGTCATCACTGTGCCACAATATCATGCTCCAGAGCTTAGTTCGCTATTCCTATTCTTATTGTTAGGTGCGTTGTTTGGTATTTTTGGTGTCGTTTTCAATAGATTAGTGACTTTATTCCAAGACATGTTTGCTCGCATTCATAAGAATGGCCGCAAACGTTTCTTGTTCGTTGGCGCGATGCTAGGTGGCTGCTTTGGTATTACTCTATTATACATCCCTCAGTTAGCTGGTGACGGCACGGAGTTAATCCGTACAATTACGGACGGCGGGTTTGCAGCATCAGTACTCTTACTGATATTCCTAGGCCGCATCTTAACCACTATGTTATGTTTTGGTTCTGGTGCTCCGGGTGGCATCTTTGCTCCAATGCTAGCTTTAGGTACTCTATTTGGTTACGCTTTTGGCTTAATCGCTCAAAAAATGCTACCGGGCTTAGACATCACACCGGGAATGTTCGCTATTGCTGGAATGGGGGCACTGTTTGCAGCAACAGTGAGAGCGCCTATTACTGGTATCCTGCTTGTCATTGAAATGACCAGTAACTACCACTTGATTCTGCCACTTGTTACTACCTGTTTGGGTGCTGTTGTATTTGCTCAGTGGTTAGGCGGCCAGCCAATCTATAGCCAGCTCTTACATCGTACATTAAAAGCAGAAAAGCTGAGGCAAGAAGAGTATCCTTAAGCAATCAATGTACTAGGTTGTCGACACTAGCCAAGCATATGAGTATGTTTGGCTAGTTTTCTAACTGGTGACTTATACAATTTTCTCGGAGTGAAGGAGCGCAACCCAGACACTCTGTTGCTAAATTAGTTCCGATTAATGGAGTAAAGCCTTTGAACTGGAGACGGATTACCAGATATCAAAATGTTCCCCCTTCTCAAGCATCATTAGCATTGGGTATCATCGGCCTAGGACATGCGTGGGCCCTATATCTCCCCTCGATTGGCATATTGATGCGACCATACATGGTCGCTGTCGGCGCTCTCATGTTGCTCCCTGTACTCCTCAAGTACCTCACAAGTATAAAAACGTTTCTAGCGGAAATTAGTCACCCGTTAAATGGTAGCTTGCTAGCGCCAATGAGTATGTCTCTACTTATTCTTTGTGACTATCTTGCGGTTATAGCACCAAATATTGCCTATCCTATTTGGTTTATAGCGGTCTTACTTCATTTGACAATGATGGTGCTGTTTTTTACTTTTCAGCTGACCCACTTTAAAATTTCCAATATTGCGCCTAGTTGGTTTCTATATCCGGTAGGCCTAATTAGTAGCTCACTAGCTGGCACTACATTCGGTCATACCGTTTTTTCATCATCACTGGTGAATACTTGTATAACCATTTACTTCTTCATGCTCCCTGTCGTTTTATATCGATTGGTATTTGAAGGTAGCTTGCCTAAAAATGCTAGGCCAACAATTGCTATTATGGCCGCGCCGATAAACTTAACACTCGCAAGCTATTTGGTGAACTTCCCTGATCCTGACCCAATATTAACAGGGGCTCTGGCAGGGATTGCTATCACTATGACACTATTGATTTATTTGTGTTACTTCCGACTGTTGAAGTTAGACTTTCAACCTTCCATTGCTTCCGTGACCTTCCCATCAGTTATCAGTGCTATTGCAATGTACCGCCTTACCTCGTTCTTTGAAATCTACTACCCACACTGGCATTGGCTACACAGGTTTGGTTATATAGAGCTAACCGTCGCATCTGTACTGGTCTTATGGGTGTCAATTGGATATGTAAGAATGTACTGGCCAGAACTTGGCAGGAATTAGCCGATAAATAGTCTTGATATACTACCGGCTCTCTAAGCTCCATATTCTCAAAAAAATAGAACACCTAACATTTTCTAACGAAATTTCATTAGGACCTGACGACAAGAATATGCAACCTGTCATACAAAAGCACTATCTAATCATAACCTTTCAAAAAGTTACACTAATGAAGATAGAGTCCCTTTAGAGTAATTAATAAAAATATAATTAATAGTAACCGTATTTCTCTTTGCCATACAATGCAAAAAACGAGAATCTACCCCTCGATCTATTATCCATTTTATTTCATATATTAGGTGTCAGCTGGCTTTGTATATAAATAATTAAAAAGGATAGTATTTTATGAATACGCTCACTCACTACCCACGTTTACCTAGTTTTATTGAAAGCAAGCTCGACTTCTACATTGAAGACCTCATTCAGTCGAACCAAAATGGCAAACACCTTGTGTTAGGTAAAAGGCCAAAATTCGATGATATCGTATTGCAGAGTAATGATTATCTAGATTTATCGAATCATGAAGGCATTATCGATGCGCATGTGGAAGCTATAAAAGCCAAGCAAGATTCACCTTTTATGTCAGGCATATTTTTGCAAGATGAAGATTCTAAGCCCGATATCGAAACCGCTTTAGCAAACTACGTTGGATTTTCTTCTTGCTTATTATCCCAATCTGGCTGGAGTGCCAATACTGCCCTTCTACAGACAATTTGTGATGATCAGAGTAACGTATACATTGATTTTTTTGCTCATATGTCTATGTGGGAAGGAGCGAGAATAGCAGGTGCAAACATACATCCATTCATGCACAACAATGTACGCCACCTTACTAAGCTCATTAAAAGAAATGGTCCGGGTATTGTTGTAGTTGATTCCATCTACAGTACTATTGGCACGTTAGCGCCTCTTGAGGAATTAATCTGTGTGGCTAAAGAGTTCGGTTGTGCTGTGTTAGTTGATGAATCGCACTCACTTGGCACTCACGGCTATAGAGGCGCAGGACTTCTTAACGAGCTAGGCCTAACAAAGAAAGTAGACTTTATGACGGCAAGTCTAGCTAAAACATTTGCCTATCGCGCTGGAGCTATTTGGTGTAACAATCAAGCAAATGAATGCATTCCATTCGTTGCCTACCCAGCAATCTTTAGCTCTGCGATGTTGCCTTATGAGTTAGCTCGCCTGTCAAAAACGCTATCAGTAATCGAAGAAAGTGATGATAGGAGAGATAGACTATTCCAAAAAGCAGACTACTTTAAAAAGTCTCTGCGCGAGATTGGTTTTACTATTCGCAGTGAATCTCAGATCGTTGCCTTGGAAACAGGCGAAGAGAGCAATACCGAAAAAGTTCGTGATTTCTTTGAAGAGAATGGGGTGTTTGGGGCTGTATTTTGTCGCCCAGCGACAACACCGAATAAAAATATCTTGAGGTTTTCCTTGCATAGCTCGCTAACAGATCACCAAATTGACTCAATTTTAGAGGTCTGCGAGAAAGCGTATCATCACCCAGATCTGTACTTTATTTAACTGAGTAGATAAACAAGAGCCTGCTAACCTAGCATTGTATTGACTGTTGGATTTTATGATATTTGCAAGCAATAATGGCTTATCGGGCTCTTTAAACCCCAGTTTAATTGTTGTGAGGATTTCTTATCACCTTTAAGTCTGTGTATCATTTACTTACAGCCTTGAAGTAGCATTTCAGGGAATTAATTAGCGATTTCATATTTTGTGTTAATGGTTTTGTGCTTAGGTAAAACACCCCTAAGTTTATACTGTCGATAGATATTGGAAGAGAAATCAAGCTGCCGCTGTCTATATACTTCCCTAGTGATAACCGGGAGGAAACAGTCGCTGCTCGACCAGAAATAGCTAGTTCTAACCTCGCTTCAGCGTCATCAACCTCGAATAATATCGATTTGCTTTCTCTTATTTTTAAATAGTAATTGGAGTAGAAATTATTTTTTGAAGTTTTTAACATTTCTATGTTTGGAAAAGCCCAAGGATAGGTGGTGATATCATCTCCTTTAGCTAAGAAGTAAGCTGTTGGTGCTGCTACAGCGGCTAGCTGTATTTCGGCAAAAGGCTTAAATACAATCTGTTCCACAAGACTCGAATGTTCAATCGCCTCATCGTGGCAAATAAAAAAATCTAATTCGCCCTGCAACAGTCGACGTTGCAAATTATTTGGAGTGTCCTGTACGATCTTGGTTTTAAGGTCCGTGTAGTTTGCTGACAATATTTTTGCAGTAATCCGGCTAGCTAATGGGGCAATTAACTGACCAAACCCTAGATTTGCTTCTCCAAAATCACCAGATTTTATTACATTTAGGCTATTGCTGACAGCAAGTGCAGTTGTGCATAACTCGACAAACCTTGGATAAAGCTGGGTCGCAGCCGCCGTTGGGTAACACTTTCTCGTGTCTCTGTTAAATAAGACAATATCCAGTTGGTTCTCCAAACTTTTGATACTCTTTGAGATAGATGGTTGTGTAACACCACAATCTTTGGCTGCTTTAGACAAGCTCCCTAATTCATATAAACTAATAAAATAACGTACATGATTAATACTGATATTCCCTAAACCGCTTAATTGTTGTATACGTTCCATATCCATTCACGCTAACTTTATCTAAATCGTATCTAAGCAAAAGCTGATACTGTATATAAGCTCTGTGCTTTTCATTATAAACCATGAAAAAACACATGATTATCTTACATTAACAATCCCTAGTGCTTCACAGGCTTCCTTGCGAGTCATTTTTAGGTGTATCATATAAATAGCAATTGCTGTTTCCCAATACTTATCCATAATAATTCCTCTCACCATCTCAATTAGTTATGGAAAATTTATTAGATTTTCAAAACCGATTCATACTTTTTAATCTTTAAATTTACCCAGACTTATAGATTAACGTCTATTAGCCAAGTATATGCATGCTTCTCTTCTGTTCATTCTAAGCTGGAACATAACATTGAGGATTATCAGACCCCATACTTTGTCAGACATATTGTCTTTTATGTTGTTGATATTCATAAATAACCTTTACATTTTGATTTATAACTAATAAAAACTAACACCTTATCTAACTGATATAGAAATAAACCTATCGAAAAATCGAAAAGTCTATTACTTGTCCATAAGGTTTATATAGTTCCAAACTTAGAAAGGTATTAGCTTGTGAGTTTTACAAGTAGGCAAACTGATAGGCAATAACAGCAATTAGGCACTCTACAAGCAGTGGCAAGACTAATGACAATTAATCGATCTTGAAAGTTATAACTTTATAGCCGATGGTAAGATACTCAGGAGATTCAGCTGTAATTCTTAAGTATAGTCTGGGCTCGAATTGATTGAACTATGGTTGAAATGTTTTCAAAAAAAGCAAAAAAAGAGCCCCTATAGCTTTCACTATAAGGGCGTTTTCTTTATCTGCAGCAATCCCGCTACTGTAAAGTGCTCCCTGCATCTATTCCTTGATATATCGGCTTATCCTTAAGCGCTTTCCTTGTCTTCGCCTTCCTAGCGGTGTCCTTAGCATCCTTTGTTCGCTGATCTTCCTGACTAGCGTTCCACCCTTCCCTAGTGGAGTCCTTGTCATCATCGTCCTGATAATGATTTTTCCTTGTGTTGTTTCAACATTCTTGGCAACACCATCCTAGTGAATACCTGCTGAAACTATCTTCCTTAACGATTATCCATCCCCTTTGAATAATCAATCCTTCTTCCTGAAGGTTGTCCTTAATGCCAACTCCCTGTCGACACCCTTAATTTACCGAAACGAGAACGATTAGACAGCATAAATACTCACAAATTTAGAACCGACCAACATCACACTTTTATTTTATACTTTTTATTCATATAGTTAGAAGGAAACACAGTTAAATAAGGCAAATTCCTTACCTTATAATCTTACGCACTTGTAAGAGATATCTCACAAGCAAAATGGCTTATCTTGCATAGGCTGACAAACTGACAAAATCAACTTCACAGCCCCAAGACTAAGAATCTTGATGTCGGGCTCAGGTCTATGGGAGAAATTCAATAGAACTGTCAGTTTCTATATAGGAAAATCGGGCAATATATTGAGTCTGTTTTAAAGGGACTAGGCAGTGATGTGCCGTCGTTGGTTGGAGCTTATAGATTGCAAAGAACCTGCAAAAAAAAGAGCCCTTACAGCTTTCACTATAAGGGCATTTTCTTTCTTGCAGCAATCCAGCTACGTTTAGGTGCTCCCTGCATCTATTCCTTGATATATTGGCTTATCCTTAAGCGCTTTCCTTATCTTCGCCTTCCTAGCGGTGTCCTTTGCATTCCTTGCCCGTTGGTCATCCTGACTAACGTTCCACCCTTCCCTAGTGGAGTCCTACACGTCATCTTCCTGATAACGATTTTCCTTGTGTTGTTTCAACTTCATTTGGTAACACCATCCTAGTGAATACCTGTTGAAACTCTTTTCCTTAACGATTATTCATCCCCTTTGAATAATCAATCCTTCTTCCTGAAGGTTGTCCTTAACGCCAACTCCCTGTCGACATCTACAATTTACCTAAATCGGAGCATCGAAACAGGCCTTTTATCCAGTAAATTAAAATAAACCTATGTCACATTTAATTTTAATCTTTATTTATTAGTAACTTAATCAGACTGACGAACAATTACCATACAACCATAACTGCAAATACTTACATATTTGTAAGAGATCTCGCACAACCAGGTTAGATATAGTCAAATAGCAAGGGAATAGAGGGGGAACTAGATGTGTGATCTGTGTACTAAGCTAGGGAACTCACTCATAGCCAATCCGAAATTTTATCCATTAAAATCGTTCCCTCTGCTGGTTTTATAATGTAATCATTCATACCTGCACTTTGTATTTTATCTATGGATATTCTCGAACTATCTCCTGTATGCGCAAGAATTGGAATATCTGAATATTCGTGTTCTGAGTGGCGAATTACATTTGTCGCTTCTATCCCATCTACTTTGGGCATTTCAATATCCATGAGCACTAAATCAATAGGGTGCTCTTCTAGCTGCTGTATCGCCTGCTCCCCATCTTGGGCTTGAATGACGTGATACCCCTGCTTTTCTAGAAATATGGCTGTGTAGGTTCTGAGTGAATGGTTATCATCTGCAATCATAATGGTTTTTCCGTAAACCGTTGCTTTTTTTGGTACCAAGTTTCTGTCAGATAACGGAGATTCAAACATGAGTTCGTTAAAGACTTCCTGACTGTTGTTCAAGAAGTACGATTTTTCTATCGGGAATATCGTTAAGTGTCGATCAAAGTCACTGTGATAGGTATTGCGTTTATCATAGAGATAAACGATTCGACCTTCTGTAAACGTTAAGCGAGACTCTAACACTTTGAACTTATCTCGTTGACCAGACAAACTATCTAAATCGACCAGTACAATATCAAATTCAAACTCGTATTCTTGCTTATCTAGGGCTGCCGTCACATCAATACTATTTAAGCGATAGCCTTTGTAAAAGGATTGCTCCAACAGGTGTCGTTCCAACACCGTAGTATTGCCAATATAAAGTATTGACTTATCTCGCATTAATTCCATTTTAAGCTTTCCTACAGCAGTTGAATCGTATCGGGGAAACGATAAAATAAACTCGGTCCACATTCCTAATTCGGACCGACAAGAAATATCTCCTCCTACAGCCCCCATCACCTTACTGCAAAAGGGTAAACCCAACCCGTAACTATTACTTTTACCTACAGTGTAAAAATCCTTAAAGATATGCTCCATCACATCAGGCTCAATCCCAGCGCCACTATCTCTAAATATAAGCTGATTGTAATTTCCAACACTGCGGAGCATCACCGTAATATGGAAATCTGACGAAGACTGATAGTAAAATGCGTTTTTCAGTAGGTTATACAAAGAATACCTGAGTAATGTCTCGCTCCCCAGAAAATCAAAGTCCTTCAACACTATAAACTTTATCGCCTGCTCATCTGCAGCTTTTTTATACGGAAAAGATTTAATCGCTCCTTCAACCACTTCACACATCGAATGTTTTCTAAAAGTCGAAGTAGAGACTCTTGTTTCATCAATAGAAGTGAGAAGTAAATCAATGGTTTGGTTTGCATTCTGTATTGTCTCATCAGCATCAGTTACTATCTCTTCAATCAAGTCCAGCTCTTGATTGGATAGGTGATAATAAGCCCCATTCGCTTTTGTTTTACTAGGGATTATGGAGTTCAACACTTCAAAGGAAGCTTTTAAAGCACTCAGTGGGTTTCGCATTTCGTGCGCAATGCCCGCACCGAAAGATTTGGCGATAGAGACCTTGGTTTCGTGTTCAGCCTGATTTCTAAAATAGAACAATGTGCCAAACACATAGGTAAAGGTAAAAATGGGGATGTATTCCCATACAACGTATACGCTCGGCGCACTAGAGTTCAGTACATACGCTAGTAAATAAGCGGCAGCGATACATAGAATGGCTTGCGCAGCCATCACTCTCGTATCGTGGACAAGTAAAATATGTAGAAATATAGACGCCATAAACGACATGGTCCAAACCGTAGACCAATTGTTCATAAACATCATATATGAAAAGAAGAAAGGCAAACAAAGACCTACCGTTACTAAGTAATAGGCAGGGATGTACTTCTGTAACGACTTAGGAAAATACTTACGAAAAGCGATGCCAGAGAACAGAATCGCGCCAACAATCCTAAGCCATAAGCTTTCATAAGTTTGCGGGAAAATATAACACCAAACGTAGTAGTAGAATGGAAAGCCGACAAACCCCATCCACCCAACTAGCGTTAAGTTGGGCTCGGAGTACTTGTATATTTTTTTAATGACTTCCATAACTATTTAAACCACATATGGTTTTACTAACCAACAAACCTACAACGACCTTTATTTATATAGTTTATGCAATCGTTATGCCGCGACTGATACCAGCCTATTAACTTTTAGCATAGTTTCTACTATGCACCTTATTTATTGATAAAATATTAGAAATAGAACAATAATTATTTATAAAACTAATGATTTCTATCTAATTCATGACCTTGATATCGCTCCCAGTGCGACTTGCACTGACATCTACCCTAAGGGAAATCTGCTCTTTTAATTCACTAACATGGGATATAATACCGATTGTACGGCCCCCTTGCTGCAAATCAATCAAGGCTTGGATAGCCAAATCTAGAGATTCTTGGTCTAAGCTACCAAAGCCTTCATCAATAAACAAAGTGTCTAGTCGAATACCACCGCTGTATGACTGAACTACATCGGATAAGCCTAACGCCAATGATAATGCCGCCATAAATGACTCACCACCAGACAACGTCGCCACATCACGTAACTTGCCGGTATAACTATCTTCAACCATCAACTCTAAGCCAGAACCAGCATTACCCTTTGAGCGTCCAAGCTTACGTCTTAAGTCATAACGCCCTTGCGTCATTTTATTTAAGCGCTTTGAAGCTAGGATCAGCACGTCATCCAACAAGACACCTAGTACAAATCGATGCAAACTAACTTTTGCGCCAGTTCTTCCATTAGCGACATCACTTAACGTTCCCACTACTTGATATTGCTTCTCTAGCTCAATATTTTGGCTTTGTAGTACTGATAAACTTTGTTGCGCCTTTTGCAGCCTATCTAAGGTAGAAGTGGCCGAGGTAACAAGTTGCATTGCTTGTTTTTCTTGCTCTTCGCACTGCTTTGTACATTCTGCCAACTCAGCAAGGTTTGGTTGAGCACAACCTGACAGTTCATGTTTCAATTTGCTGACTAAAGCAGTCAAAGACGCGGCTTTCTGATTATAATCATTAAGCCACGCATCGATTTCTGCGACTTCCTGTTCCGTCATACAGCTATTCAAATACTGCTGTATATCTGTGAAGGAGCTTTCAGCTAACTTTTGCGACAGCGTTGATTGGTGTAAAGTCAGATCCGATTCTGCTTGCTGGATAAGCGAAGTCAGTTGTGATTGCTCCGCTTGAACTTTTGTCAGTTGAGAAGAAGCACTCTGCACTTTCTCTTCCGCTGCAATCACATTTTTCTGAATATTAGAGACTGTCAGTTCAATCGTTGCAATCTGCTTTTCGACACTTTGAGAGGATTGGTACTCTTCGGGAACGTCTCTTTTAATTTCTAATAACTTGGCTTCAATAGCCGCTAGTTCTTGTTCTTGCTGTTTCACCTTTTCTAGCTGAGATGCTTCATTCTTATTCTCTACTTGTTGCTGAGCCGTCAATTGTTCAAGCTGCGTAGCCAAATCTGTTACTGAAACTGATTGAATCGAACGAATTTCTGCAGCCAAGTTATTGAGTTCTTCAGTTACCTCTTCGGTACTATAGGAACAACCGACTAGTTGTTCTTCAATAGAGCTCATTTTCTGTTTCAAAGTAGCAGTAACAACTCTCTGCTGGCTCAGTTGCTCTTTGCTCTTGTTGGCTTCTGCTACAGCTGTTTGAAGCTTAACTTTAGATTGTTCAACCACCTCTAGAGTCACTTCAACCCCAGAAAATTCCGCTATATCGGGATGTTCTAGACTACCGCATACAGGACATGCCTGTCCTATTTGCAATTTCGTTGCTAATACCGCTGCTTGTGAAGAGTGCCATTGATACTCCACCTCATTGGTTTGAACCAATACTTGCTCAGACTTCTTAACTAACGCCAAGCTTGAGCTCTCTAACCTTTGCTCTACTTGTTGCGCTGACTCTAGCTGACTATTCAGAGATTCCTTTTCAGCCAAACTACTCAGGATAGACTTAAGTTGCTCAGTAGCCTGAATTTTAATTGGCAACTGAGTCTCAGCGAGTTTCGCTTTGTCATACTCAGCTTGTTTTGCCACAAGGGACTGGCTTAAACGTTCAATGGATTTTCTTAGGGAGTCTAGCTCTCCTTTTTCTCGACTAATAGAGTTCGCAATTTCCTGCCGCTGATTAGAGCACTCATCCACTCTAATCAGCTTCTCTTTCGTTGCTTTAAGCGTAAACAGTTGCTGCTCGTAGTCGGCAATGTGTTGCTGTTGTTTCTTGGCAGCTTTTAGCTCGGTCTCTGCCACGGAAAATGCATTGCTGGAAATTACTAATTGGTTTGAGAGGTTCTTACTGTCGTTTTGATAGCGCGTGACCAATTGCTTAGTATCATGAACCTTTTGATAATGCTCGTTTAAATAAGTCGCTCTAACAGCTTCATTTCTTCGTTTTTCTTTTTCACGATACTGATCCGATAACGACTTGTGCTGCAAAAGCTTCGCTTTTATGTCATTAAGTTCAGTAAATTTAGCCGCAGTTTCCAAAGCTTTCTTTTCATTAAGCTTTGCTTGCTCAAGTTGTTGTTTTCTTGTTCCGTATGTTTGTTGAAAGTCCGCCAAGGCATCTTCTTCAGCCTTTTTCTGATTCTTCAGATCGTCTTCATTCTCTACATTGGCACTATCTAAAACACCTTTAATCTGGTTGTCGTAGCCTTCTTTTTGCTTACGAATCCCCGCTGACTGGTCAAACAAAGCACGTTCGATTGCATTATAGATATGTGTCTGAAAAAGCTGACCGAATATCAATTCACGTTCTTTTGAGTTGGCTGTAAGTAGCTCGCGAAAACGCCCTTGTGGTAAAACCATTACCTGACGAAATTGCTTTGCATCCAAGCCAATCAATTCACGAACACACTTGTTTACTTCGGTTGGTCTAGAAGCTATGAGCTGTTGGTTCTCTATACTCAGTTCTACAAACTCTGCTTTATGGCTGCGTTTCGTCAACCCTTCACCACGCTTCTTTGGCAAATACTGATCAGGAGAACGAGTAACTTGGTATCTTTTCTGTCCTAGCGAAAACTCGAAGCGCACTTCGGTTACAAGGTTTGGGCTCGCGTAATCGCAACGCATTTGATCACCCGTACGCTCGTTACCCGTTGTTTCTCCATAAAGAGCATAACAAATGGCATCTAAGATAGAGCTTTTTCCAGCTCCAGTAGAACCATTGATTAAAAATAGTGGTGATTCCCCTAGCAGTTTGAAGTCTATGTTCTGGTTATCAGAAAAAGGGCCAAACGCCTGAATGGATAAAAAGATCGGCTTCATCTTAACTCTCTGATTGGCAGGTTAGCTGTTGAATAACTTGTTCAATGACTTCTTTTTGTGCTTCATTGAGTGAGGATTTTTGCGCCTCTTGGAAAAAATCTTCAAACATATCAATCTCGCTACGCTTAAGCGAAGCCGCGCCCAGTTCCTGCTCTACTCCGACTAACATGCCCGGTTTTTCTAAGTGCAAAATATTTGGATAGACAGTCCTGAATTTTTCCATAGGCTCAAGAATGGCGTGCTTATCCATTAATCGAACCAAAACATAATCTTCATTGTTTGGGTCGCTCTTAGCCGCTTGAAGAATCTCATCCATATTGCCTTCGATAACTCTCATATCGTGTCGTGGTTTTAAATCAATATGCTCCGACGTTTTAAAGCCATCCTTATCAAACTCAACCAGAGTCATCCCTTTTTTATGGTGCTGTTCAGAGAAGCTATACTTCATCAGAGAGCCTGAATAGCGGATATACTCAGCGCCCTTCTTCTGTGGTTGATGAAGATGTCCAAGTGCGACGTAATCAAAGTCGACAAAATGTTCATGACTGACTCTGTCTGAACCACCAATAGATAAAGGACGCTCAGAGTCTGACTCAATTGCGCCATCCACAAAGCAATGGCTAACTAAAACGTTTTTATGCTCGCTTATAAAACAATCCTTAATTTTATCCGCTAACAATTGGTGGGCTTCGTCGTGGGTCGACACAGGTTGTTGAAAATGATGTTTAACGCTTTCAGGGTCACTGTAAGGCATTCCATAAAAAGAAACTAAACCAGCTTGCTTAGTTTCAATAGTAATAGGTTCCACCATCTGATCGAATGAGCTCACAATATGTAAACCAGAAGCTTTCATCTGTTTAGCTCCGAAATTTAAGCGAGCCGCACTGTCGTGGTTACCAGGAATGAGAATGACTGGAGTCTTTAGCTCCTCACAAATAGTATTGAGAGTTTTATTGAGCAGCTCAATGGCCTTAGTGGGCGGAACAGATCGATCAAATATATCACCAGCGATTATAACGGCATCAACTGAATGGTTTTTTATATAGTCTATAAGCTGTGCGAGGAGGCTAGCTTGATCTTCAAGCAAAGAAACATGATGAAATTGGCGACCTAAATGCCAATCAGAAGTATGAAGAAACTTCATTGAAAACCTTTAAGCAAGTACGAACTTTGGCATGATACCAGTAATTTGCGCAACTCACTCTTTGTTATTGAATTAAAATAATATATAGCCTGTATTTTCTACAGGCTAAAGAATCATCGTTTATTTTCCGGAAGTACACTTCTCTATCGCAACTTGGAGTAATTCCAAAGCCGATTTGTCACAACTAGGCAAGCATGCTGTAGGTTGAGCAAGCGGCGTAACCCTCTCACCCCATTTAACTATTCCAGCTCCCCATGTAAGCCCAGCACCAAATGCTGCGATCAACATGTTGCTGTTCGGCTCTACCTTTCCTTGCTCCAATGCTTCACATAAGGCAATAGGAACAGTTGCTGCTGACGTGTTGCCGTAGTTTTGAATATTCACAAACGCTTTGTCACGTTCAATTCCCGACATATCACATAAGGTTTGTATAATGCGAATATTGGCTTGATGCGGTACAACAATGTCAATGTTGTCAGTAGATAAGCCTGCTTCCGTCAAAACTGTTTCTGCAGCTGCTCCCATCCCTTTCACGGCACGTTTGAATATTTCCTTGCCTACAAAGTTAAAGTCCCACAAGCCGTTATCAGCCGCGAATCTATCCATAGAGGTTCCCAGCTTGCTCACTGCCAGTATTTCTCTAGCTTCTGAGTCACAACCAATTTTAGATTGCTGCAACCCTACTTGCTTCTCAGTTCTTGAAAGTACGGCGGCGCCCGCACCGTCACCAAACAGTACCGCGGTATCTCGTTGACTCCAGTCTATATAGTAGGAAAGCCTTTCTGCACCGATCACAACAACATTGCGATAATTGCCCGCTTGAATAAGACGAGTTGCCGTTTCTAGCCCATATAAAAAGCCCGTACACGCTGCGTTTAGATCGAATGCAGCAGCGCCTTCTATCGACAAGTTCTTGGCAACATGAGAAGCAACGTTAGGAAGTTGTGAGTCTGCAGAGCAGGTTGCAACAATAACAAGATCAATTTCTTTCACTGATATGCCCGCACATGCAATGGCATTTTGCGCTGCTACAGTAGCTAAGTCAGAGGTGTCAACATGGCTAATACAGCGTTGTTCAATTCCTGTTCGGGTCTTTATCCACTCATCTGAAGTATCCAGAAAAGTGCTTAAGTCTTCGTTAGTTAAGACAGTTGGTGGGATACACTTACCCCAGCCTGTGATTTCTGCATAGTACTGTTTCATTGATTCCCTTTTGTGTTTGAAACTGAACCTGCACCTAGTATACGACGAATTGCATTTCAATGTTTCTCTAGGGCTTAGTTTTGCGAATTTAGTCAGTAAAAACCCCTATGAAGCGCATTTACTGAATATATAGTTATTCCAGTCACAATAATATTCCAAATATTATACCCACATCAATAATGTAAGTATTTTTTGACCAAAAATAAATATGAATATTTATATGATCATTTTCCTAGACAATATACCAATCAAAAACCAACGCTTTATATAACTATAGTTTACCCACTCCTAAACCAAAGCCGTAAATACCAGAAATACGATATATATACTTAATATAAAATCTAAAATATATTTTTTTATACTCTTAAAATACAATATCTTACATCACAAAAAAACGTTAATCTGGGATAATTGATCTAAATCAATTACTGATAAAATTCATAGTTTCAAAATATATTTAAAGGTTAAGGGATTTAATTTAAAAGATAATAAAGGGATATGCTTTTATAGTGAATAAAATCTCATTAATAAATAAATGAGATATAAATAGCGAGGTCATCATGAATATTTTCACAAAAGCTAAAGTTGCTTATGGTCCTTGCTTTCACTTTATTACAACCATACACAACATCAATATCACCCACTGTATAAGAGGCTTGATATCGAGTTCTGATCTAATGAACTGTATTCAAATGCAGTCTCCACTTGCCATTTCTAATAGTGCTGACCCAGATCCCCCAAAAACGTACTAGTTCAAATATGTACATTTTCTAAATAAACGAATTTTGGATACACGATTTACACACCCAAGTGCAAGTAACACTTGGCTGGGATTGTGATCCTCGCGAAAAATATAATGAGGCATAACATGACCAATAATGGCAATAAAAATTTAGCGTTAGTCCTTCACGAATCCCGGGAAGAAGGCGTTGTAATGAACTCGCTAAATAGACTTATCGATGAGCTAAAAAACGAAGGTGCTGAAGTACTTGTCGCAACTTCATTTGATGACTGCTACTCAATAATCAACGCAAACACTGCTGTCGACAGCTTATTACTTACCTCTTCTATGAGCGGTTCACAAAAAGAAGAGAATCAGCGCTTTTACACGCTGATAAAAAAACTAAAACACCGCCAAGAAAATGTTCCAGTGTTCTTGCTTGCTGAGCGTAAAAAAATAACTCTTAGCGTAAACAAAGAGCTAATGGAAAATATCGATGAATTTGCTTGGCTGTTAGAAGATACCTCAGACTTTATCGCTGGCCGTATCGTTGCTGCAATGCATCGATACAGAGAACAATTACTTCCACCACTAGTAAAAGCAATGATGTCCTATGACGATGTTCATGAACATTCATGGGCAGCGCCGGGTCACCAAGGTGGTGTAGGTTTCACTAAAACACCAGCAGGCCGCCACTTCTACAATCATTATGGTGAAGGTTTACTTCGCAGCGATATGGGCATCGAACGTGGTGCACTTGGCTCTTTACTTGATCACACAGGCGCATTTGGTGAAAGTGAAAAATACGCAGCTCGTGTTTTTGGTTCTGATTTCTCATATTCGCTAGTGACCGGCACTTCAGGTGCCAACCGCACAATCATGCAAGCATCAATGAAAGAAGACGACTTAGTCATTTGTGACCGTAACTGCCATAAATCTATTGAGCAAGGTCTGATGCTAACTGGCGCTCGCCCTGTTTACATGGTTCCAACTCGCAACCGCTACGGTATCATCGGTCCTATCTACCCAGAGCAAATGCAAAAAGCATCTCTACAAGCCGCTGCTGATTCAAGCACACTGACTAAATCCTTTGCAGATAAAAAGCCTGTTTACAGCGTCTTAACCAACTGTACTTACGATGGCCTTTGCTACAACTCAAAACGTGCAGAGAAAATCTTAGAAGAAAGTTGTGACCGCTTGCACTTCGATGAAGCTTGGTATGGTTATGCTCGTTTTAATCCTATCTACAACAATCACTACGCAATGCGCGGCGAGCCGCAAGAAGATTACGAAGGCCCAACAGTATTTGCTACACACTCAACTCATAAGCTGCTGAACGCATTGTCCCAAGCTTCTTGGATGCACGTAAGAAATGGTAAAGGAGCTATTAGCCAAGAACGTTTCAGCCAAGCTTATATGATGCATGCGACAACTTCGCCTCTTTACGCAATCAGCGCATCAAACGATATTGCGACTTCAATGATGGATGGACAAAGTGGTCTGTCTTTAACTAACGAAGTGATTCGTGAAGCAATTGACTTTAGACAAGCGATGGGCCGTTTATACAAAGAGTGCGACTGGTTCTTCAAACCTTGGAACGCAGAAACTATCACCGATCCTGAAAGCGGAAAAGTCTACCCATTTGAAGAAGCACCATCTGAATTGCTAGCTACTCATCAAGACTTCTGGAAAATGCATCCAGAAGACTCATGGCACGGCTTCAAAGATATGCCTGCTGACTGGTGCATGCTTGACCCAATTAAAGTGAGCTTGCTTTCTCCTGGTATGGGCGATGATGGCAAAATCCTAGATTCTGGTGTCCCTGCGTCTTTGGTAACAGCTTATCTTGGCCGCTTCGGTATTGTTCCAACTCGCACTACTGACTTCCAAGTGATGTTCCTATTCTCAATGGGTATCACCAAAGGTAAATGGGCAACTCTAGTTAATACACTGCTTAAATTTAAACAGCACTACGATGCCAACGCTCCGCTTGCTGAAGTGCTGCCTAACCTTGTTGAAGCTCACCCAGAAGTGTATGCCGATCTTGGCTTGAAAGACTTAGGTGACAAAATGTTTGCCTACTTGAAAGAAAGAGATCCTTCAAAACACCTAAATGAAGCGTACGAGATGCTACCACAAGCTGTAATCACACCTCGTAAAGCATTCCAAGCAATTGTAGATGACAACGTGGAGTTGGTGCCATCAACTGAATTGGTAGGTCGCGTTGCAGCAAACGCTGTTATCCCATACCCACCAGGAATCCCAATGCTTATGTCTGGTGAAAGTTTCGGTGATGAGAACAGCCCTCATATCAAGTATCTACAAAGCTTAGAAATTTGGGATAAAGAGTTCCCAGGCTTCGAACACGAAACAGAAGGTGCAGAAGAAGAGCACGGTGTATACCACGTATTGTGTATTAAAGATCTAGACAACGCATAACGGCCCTAGCTAGGCACCCTTTACATATCGTTTTGGGTGCCTTCCAAGAGCAAAACAAAATTCATAGAATTAAGGTCAAATTATGACAGTCTCTAAAACAGCCAAACAAATTGGCGTAATCGGTGCAACAGGGGTCGTTGCCGGTAACATGATGGGTACAGGGATAGCGCTTCTTCCTTCTAGCCTCGCAAGTATTGGTTCTATCACTATTATTTCTTGGATCATTACTACCATTGGTGCTCTGGCACTGGCTTACGGTTTCTCTGTATTAGGCAATAAAGATCCGCAAGAAGGTGGTCCAGTTGCTTACTCTAGTGAGCTATCCCCTGCCCTTGGCTACCAATCTGGTTTGCTTTACTTTCATGCTGGTTGGGTTGGTAACCTAGCAATGGCACTTGCTGGTGTTGACTACCTATCGGTATTCTTCCCAGCTCTAACTCAACCACTTTACGGCGGTATAGCTACTGTTATCGTTATCTGGCTACTTTCATTTGTGAACCTATTAGGTTCAGCGTGGATGAGCCGTTTAATCACCATCGCTATCGTTGGAATTTTAACTCCAGTTGTAATTACCGGTACTGTTGGTTGGTTAACATTCAACCCAGCGACATTCGCTGCAAACTGGCATATACATGCACACGTTTCTTCAAGCTCTGCCGTACTATCTGGTGTCATTCTTTGTATATGGGCATTCTTAGGTGTCGAAAGTGCTTCGGTAAACGCTGGCTTAGTTAAAAACCCACGCCGGACAATTCCACTTGCGACAATGTTAGGTACAGCAATTGCTGCTTTGGTTTATATCGCCTCATCTACTGCGATCTCTGGTATGTTCCCGGCATCAGATGTAGCAGCTAGTGGCGCTCCTTTCTCGCTTGCTTTATCACACATCTTCGATAGCTTAGCTCCAGCAGGTATCAGTGCAGCAACAGAACATTCCATGTCTCTATGGATAGGATACATCGTATCAGCGTTAACAGCATTTGCATGTCTGATTTCGCTTGGTACATGGATCATGATGATTGCGCAAGCAGCTTCTCGTTCAGCAAAAGATGGGGTACTTCCAAAAGTATTCAGTGAAGTAAATGAGAAAAACATCCCTGTAAAAGGTATCTTCATCCAAGCTATCCTTTCTACAGTATTGATGGCTGTAGTCAGCTTGATTGGCGTTATCTCTAAAGAAAACAGCCAAGACATGTTTGGTATGATCGCTTCAGTAACAGTCCTGTTCTCTGTGTTCCCTTACTTCTACTCGATGATTCAATGGATAAAAGTCGAGCGTATGACTGCGAAAACAGCAAAACACGCTATTTTCCCAATTGTCATGGCTGTAATCGCCATCGCATGGTGCTTCACAGCTCTTACTGGTGCAAGCTTCGCTATCTTAGTCACAGCCGTTCTTCTAATTAACGCAATGTTTATCCTGTACGCAGGCAAAGACAGAACTCAATTGGAGAAAAACATGGCAGAACTAAGACATAACTTAGATTCAGCAACCCATAGCTAAAAAAGATTCAGCCCTTTCATATTATTGAAAGGGCTGGTAAAGTTCGTCTTTTTTATATAGGAGATGGATAGCCTTCATAATAACAAATATTATTTATCCAACGCTCTGTTAAGCCTTGGTACGCGACAACAACTTTTATAAAGGTATTTTATGGGTTATCTCTCTTTACCCGTGCTCATCGGTCTGATCGTTGTCTCAGTCGATAGCGTAAGAAACATTCCTTCTTTAGCAATATTTGGCAATCAATTGCCTATATTTTTCTTATTTGCAATTATCCTATTTCTACTACCCGTTGCTTTCATATCTGCAGAGCTTAGCGCTTCGTTTTCCAAAGATAGTGAAAATGGCGTCTACCACTGGGTTAAACAAGCCTATGGCATGGACATGGGTATGTTTGCAATATGGAACCAATGGATCAATAGTTTGATTTGGTTCCCGGCAAATTTACTGTTCATTACCAGTACTTTTTTCTCCATTTTCTTTCCCAATATGGCTTCACACAAACCTCTCGTTGTCTCTACGATGATAGCAACGTTTTGGTTTATTACATTGATTAACCTAAGAGGAATTAAAGAGTCAGCGAAAGTGGCTTTCGTCTGTATGTTTTTGGGCGTGCTATTGCCTATCGGCACTTTGTTAATATCTTCCGGGTTATGGCTTTTTCATGGTTTACCTTCCCACTTTGCTTTTTCTGGCGGCTTTAACTTTGGTTCGGTGTCTCATAGTGTTTCTGCTCTAACTGTCATCATTACTTCATTCTTGGGAGTAGAGATCTCAGCGGTACACATTAATCGCGTCGCCAACCCAAAACGTACCTTTACCATCGCTATGTTGGTCGCCGCTGCGTTAATCGTCGCAATCATGTTTATTGGTTCTATAGCTATGGCAATGATGATCCCCGCAAGCCATCTGAGCTTGTATGACGGACTTGCTGAGACGTTCAAAGTTATTTTTAATCAGTTTGGTGTAGGTTACCTTGCCCCAGCGCTACTCGGAATGGTGGTCTTTGGCTCCTTAGGTGCTCTGATAAGTTGGACTATTAGCCCAGCAATCGGTATGGCACAAGCTGCTAGAAATGGCTATATGCCCCAGTTTCTCGGTAGGAATAATAAAAATGGTGTGCCGCGAAACATACTTTTCGTACAAGCCGCCATTATTACGCTACTTTGTTTGAGTATTGGCCTATTTGACAATATGAATGACTTTTACTGGTACTTAATCTCGCTCAGCACGGCAATTTACCTGCTAATGTATATCGTCATGTTTATGGCCGGGATAAAGCTAAGAAGGCAAAATAAAGGACATGGTACTTTATTAAAAAGCAATACCCTATTCTATGGCGTTTCTTTTGCTGGCCTCATCGGTGTTATTGGAACATTTATTGTCGGTTTTTTCCCTTCTAAACAAGTTTTATCAGGAATGAGCTTGTCTCAGTACGTGCTTCAATTTGGTTCTGGCATCATCATTGTTTCGATGTGTTACTTCCTTTTTGTCGCTTATCGTAAACGTTCGTGTTGTATAGTTTCCGAAAATAGAAGTAGTTAAGCGGCAATATCCATATATTTTCCCCACGATTACCGTGACCCGTTGAGAATAAATTACTTTTATCGAACGGGTCACCTATTTCCTGCTCAATTTAAGTTTTTATTTTAACGTAGCAAATTTGTTGCAATACTGTGATCAAAAATAATCAAATCAAAGCGCGAATATTATATGCTACTAGTTACGCAAACTTTACTGCATTAATATTCAGTTAAAGGTTATTTTTATTCATTTTACTTTTAATATCTAATTAATGCTGTTAAAGTAGCGACCTAATAGAGTTTGGCGAGAGGGAATTCACCGAATGGTTTTGACAACTACTTAATTTTACAGGTATTTTATGGGTTCTCTTTCTCTCCCGGTTCTTATCGGCTTGATTGTTGTCTCAGTCGATAGCGTTAGGAATATTCCATCCCTTGCTATTTTCGGTAATCACCTCCCAATCTTTTTCTTAATTGGTATTTTATTTTTCCTTCTGCCTGTGTCATTTATCTCTGCGGAGCTAAGTGCTACTTTCTCTAAGGACGAAGACAATGGTATCTACCATTGGGTAAAACAAGCCTACGGTAAAGATATGGGCATGTTTGCTATCTGGAACCTTTGGATTAATAGTCTGATTTGGTTTCCAGCCAATCTCCTATTTATTGGTAGTACATTCCTTACTATATTTTTCCCGAAAGTGGCTTCACACCAGTCAATCTTAATTGCGGTAATGGTTGGCATTTTCTGGTTCATCACACTATTAAACCTAAAAGGGATAAAAGAGTCAGCTCGCGTTGCTTATGCTTGCCTACTTTTGGGTGTCATCCTGCCAATCGTAGTTTTATTGGCATCAGCAGGTATCTGGGTATTCAATGGCTTGCCAACTCATTTCACTTTTCACCACGGTTTAGACCTTGGCTCAGCTTCAAGCAATATGTCAGCGCTTATGGTGATTATTACTTCTTTCCTAGGCATAGAAATTACCTCTGTACACATTAATCGCGTAGCAAATCCAAAGCGTACGTTCACTATTGCTATCCTAGTTGCCTCAATTTTAATTGTTGCTCTTATGTTTGTGGGTTCTATTGCAATGGCGATGATGATTCCGGCTGAGCATCTAAGCTTGTACAATGGTTTAGCGCAAACCTTCCAAGTCATCTTAGGGCAGTTTGGCTTAGGCTACATGGGGCCAGCTCTTCTTTGTATGGTGGTATTAGGTTCTGTTGGCGCACTTATTAGCTGGACTATCAGTCCTGCTATCGGCATGGGCCAAGCAGCAAGAAATGGTTATATGCCCAAAGCACTAGGAAAATTCAATAAAAATGGTGTTCCTACAGCGATTCTTCTTATTCAAGCAGTAATCATTACAGCATTCTGCTTTGCTATCACCTTGTTTAAGAACATGAACGATTTTTATTGGTATCTTATTTCTTTAAGCACTGCTATCTATCTCCTAATGTACATGGCAATGTTTATGGCTGGTATAAAACTGCGTAAAACGAGCACTAAAAACGGTACGCTGCTAAAAAGCAATACGATGTTTTATTTAATCTCAGTTGCTGGTTTAATCGGGGTAATCGCAACATTTATCATTGGCTTCATTCCATCTAGCCAAGTCCTACAATCGGAGTCTCTGACTGCTTATCTGACGCAGTTTATCTCGGGCGTAGTTATTGTATCTCTATGCTACTTTGGCTTCGTTATCTACAGAAGACGTAACTTAAAATCCGAAGCTGTAGAAGCTAGAATTGTAGAAAATAGTATTTAACCCTGAACGTCAATTTGTTCACTTTAAAGCAGCCTTAAACGGCTGCTTTTTTATTCTCCAATGCTTAGCGGGGTAAAGTTTGCCTCTTTACGATATTTTTCAAATAGCCCTTCTTCCTGCATGTCTTTCATTGCCGAATTAAGCTTTGGTATAACATCTTGATAATTTTTATGGATGAACATGTAAATTGGCAGCTCCTCCATAACTCCTGCGATATAAATATTTGCTTGGGAATATTTGTCTTTCTTCAAGAACTTATACACATTTACATCACCTTCAATGTAAATGTCTACCCTATTCTTAGACAACAATTCTAAACCTTGTTCGACCTTCACCACGCCATGAATGCTCTCACTTGGAACATGCTTAGGCAAAAACTCTTCTATGATTTTCGTCCCTATTCGGTAAGTGACGACTAAATCTGTATCGCTTAAACTATTCCAACCATTCAAGCCTAACTTTGGGCGCTTGATTGCCAAAGCAACAAAACGCACAGAATAATGGGGAATTGATAATCGAATCAAATTGGTATGCTTATCGTTGTAATTGCGGACACGGGATAACTCTCCCGCTGCTTTGACACCTCTATCTGAGATGATCGATGAACGTTTGTTTGGGGCTTGCTTATAACTGAAATCATAGCCAATTCTACGGAAGGCTTCTGTATATAGCTTTATCAAGTAGACCGTAGATGGGTTATCTTCATATTTTCCACCTACAAATTGAATTTCTGCCAAGTCAGAATCAGCTGCAGATTGAAAAGAAGCAATCAAAAAGATTAAAGCAAAGAGGCTTTTCATAGACAGTCCATTGTCTATTAATAATTATTGAGTATAGAGTACTGAAGAGAGACTCCCCAAGGTGAAGGACTCGAATTTATTCGAGCCTGAATTCATACCTAGGTTTTCTCTTATTTGTTCGGTAGAGTTTGCCTAACGACAGTTCGATTTAACTAAAGAGTAACACCCTAACACCACCGCCGATGCAGCAAACAGAGTAAATACTGTGAAAGTGTTGGACATAACGCTTAGGTAAGCGGTCTTGTGATAACGTACTTCACCATCACCGATAATCATGGAGGTAATAACAGTAACCACAAGCATACTGATCACCATGCCTAAGCTACGTGTTTTCGCAGACAATGCCGATACAACGCTTGTCTTACTTTTGTCTGCAGAGCCCATAATAATGGTCATGTTTGGTGAAGAAAATAGTGCGAAGCCTATCCCCTGAAGCAAAAGTATAGTTATGATGTACGCGAGGCTAGTGTTATTACTGATTTGAGTAGCGAGAATACAGCTTAGTGCAATGCTAGCAGTTCCCACTGTGGCGAATGCTCTTGGAGAATATTTATCGGATAACCTTCCCGCAATTGGAGCGCAACATGCCATAACGACGGAGCCGACAATCAAGATACGCCCTGCAATTTCAGCATCATAACCACGCAATACCTGCAAATACAAACTAAACAGGAAAGTCGCACCGAAAGCACTCGAATATATAAGCATCTGAATTAATAAAGATTCTCTTAACTTTACATTGTAAATAAGATCTCTAATATCCAGTAAAGGACATGGAGAACTGAGCTCTACCTTGACAAAAAGCAGTGCAACTAACACACCAATACCAATCAAGGTATAACCCATGCTTCCTTGATTTAGAGAAGCACCACCAAGTATGACCATCATTAGGCTAGCCACAATTAAAACAGAACCAAGGTAATCAAACTTCTCTGCACTCGTTTTCAGCTCACTATTGATAGAAGCAAAGCTAAGCAATGTCGCTGCCGCCATTGGAATAAAACTAATCCAATAAACCCAATGCCAACTCAGCGCTTCGGTAATTATTCCAGCTATAAATGGCCCACTGGCGATTCCCGCATAAATCGCACCGATAGACATGCCAAAAGCTTTTCCACGGCGCTGTGGAGGTACAACTTCCGTAATAATGGCCATACTCGTAGAAGCAAACATTGCCGACGCAATACCTTGGAAGAAACGCACTATCAGCATCCAAGTAATATTTGGTACAAAACCAATGAGTAGTGTAGTAAATGCAAATAAGCCTAAGCCAAGCTTAAACATCAGCTTTTTATCAAACATGTCGCCTAACTTGCCCATCGGCAAGAGGAAAGCCGCACTGCTGCCAAGATAAATTGTCTCGATTAGACCCAGTGAAACGGCATCGGCGCTAAAGTCATGACCAATAGATGGAAGAGTGACACCAACGCCAGAAAACATAAACGGCGCTGCAAATTGAGCCAGAATAATAATATATAGAAAAAGCGGGTTCTTGCTGTTAGTCATGGTAAGCACTACAAAGAAAAAACATATTGTAACGCTAGAAAAAACAATGTCGATTATTGTTCGGCTTAGGGTTATAACATTTACTTATCTTTACATTAATCATAGGCGTAACGCATTGATTAAGCTGGCTTTAGATACAAAAAAGGGAGGCTAAACCTCCCTTTCAAGATTCTAATTTACCGTACGACACTGCTCTAAGGTAGAGTCTTACGAGTACAGAAATTTAGCACGATTGATAATACGAACCCAGCAAGTGCAATCATAAAGATAGTTTGGAACACCTCGTGATATTTCGCTGCTGCTTCTGTCAAGCTCAGAACTTGCCCGTGTGCTGTCTCAACCGAGGACGCTGAAGCAATCCAAGCTGCTAGGTAGTTTGCTATAGATCCGCTCGCCAACATATAAATACCTGCAAGAGTACCTGTTGAGTTAGCTGGATTTAATCGAGTAATTGCAGCTAAAGCAACCGGGTCGATGAATAGCTCAGCAACACCAATCAAACCTAGGCCAATTGTCACCCAAAGCATCGAAGTATGGCCTGTTTGCATAGCTAAACGCGAAGAGATGTTGATCAATAAAAAGCCAGCAGTTAAGAATAAGAAA
Source organism: Vibrio marisflavi CECT 7928 (assembly GCF_921294215.1). Lineage (GTDB taxonomy): Bacteria > Pseudomonadota > Gammaproteobacteria > Enterobacterales > Vibrionaceae > Vibrio > Vibrio marisflavi. The sequence goes on along the minus strand of NZ_CAKLDM010000001.1, from coordinate 519,294 downwards.
CCAGTACCAAGTTTAGAGAGAGTCTTAGGCTTGATATTGAAGCGTGCCAATAATTTCCATGCCCAAGCAACAAATACACCACCAACAATGACAGCAAACGGGTTAATCGACTGATAGAAAGAGGCAGGGATAGTCCATGAGAACAGATGCTTGTTTACGATACGTTCAATAAACAAGTTGATTGAACTACCACCTTGTTGGTCAAATGCCCAGAACAATGTACCAAATGCCATGAATAGTACGATCGCCCACATGTTCTTGTGGCCTTCTGAATCACTACGTTTATAGATTTTAATCATCATAAACAGTGCAGCAATTCCAACAACAGTCAAAACATATCCAGCCCATAGGTTTGCCAGCATTACCGCAAAAAAGGCAACACCTGCAGCAACACCTAGCAGCAGAACAATTGAGTTTGGTAAGCCTGCAGTAGAAGAAGTCATCACTTCTTTATTGATACCAGCGACCTCTTTGAAGGCACCTCGACCAGAGAGGAATACCAACAAACCTAACAGCATGCCGATACCTGCAATACCAAAACCAGCGTGCCAGCCATATTGCTGAGCAAAGTAACCTGTAGCAATAGGCGCAATAAAGGCACCAACGTTACTACCTACATAAGATAAAGAGAAACCAGACTCACGCATGGAATCATGGTTTTTATATAACTCACCTAAAAGACAGCTGGAGTTGGTCTTAAAGAAGCCGTAGCCAACGATAATAAGCGCCAATGCAGAGTAAAGTGTTGTGTTGTCGGTAGACGGGATCGCTAGTACAGTATGCCCCGCGACCATGAGCAATGCCCCGATGACCACCGACCAGAAATTACCAAGATACCTGTCTGCAATTATCCCACCCAAAATTGGCGTAACGTATACCAATGAAGTGTATGCACCATATAGTGCATAAGCATGCTGATCCGTAAACAGTAGTTTTTGAGTTAAATAAAGGATCAATAAGGCACGCATGCCGTAGTAGCTAAAAAACTCCCAAGTTTGAACACTTATGACGTGAAAGACGCCTTTGGGATGAGATGAGTTGCTCATAAAATAAAATTCCGTACTAACTTAACTAAATCAAATAATTAAAAATCTAAGTGAATAATTGCAGTTAGCGACACGTTGGTCTCAGCCAACCTGTGCGCTATTTATTCCAAATCTCAGACATGAATAAGCAGTTTTGAAAACTGCATGTTCTAAATGACATGGTAAATCCCACTAAAAGTGAATAAAAATTCAATGAAAGCATACCGTATTTAGTACCAAAGCCAAGGATTAATTTGAATCATTTATCTATACTTTCGCCATATATAAAGATAAAAAATTACAGTTTGGATTTTATACGATACATATCAATAAATTAGAGCTGAAACACACAAAATGCGTCTTACAATAGGATTATTTTCGGTCTTTAATGTTTTGTTAATGAAACAAGCCTGCTAATACCGAGCCCCATTGTTCGACGATTAATTAACCAAGTATTGGTAGTGTTAGCCCTTCTTTATCAAAAAGTCTTCGGTAATCGGGGTGAATTGATCAGCAGCATCAATTAGGTTTTGAGCAGTTAGACTCGGTACACCATAAACTTCAACTTTATTGCCAAACTTATTTTGGATACGCTCGACTAAGATCTCAAAATCGCCGTCACCAGAAACCAGAACTATGATATCCGCTTCCTCTGCTAGCTCTATTGCATCTAGTGCAATCCCTACGTCCCAATCTCCTTTACAGCTGCCATCCATCCTTTGAATAAAAGGTTTCAATTGAACATTGAAGCCGACACCTCTCAATATATGGTGAAACTGTCTCTGTTTAGGATCTTTACTAGAAATAGCGTAAGCGTTCGCAGCTACGACTTCACGCCCTTGAGTCACTACATACCAAAACTGGTTGTAATCGAAGCCTGATTGGTATTTATCTCTGGTTGTGTAGTACACATTTTGTACATCAACCAAAATTGCTACTTTTTTCATTCTTGCTGGTAAATATCTAATATGCTTGCAGCTTGTATAACAATAATTGATGCCGGAGTCCATTAATACAACTCCACATGTATTAAAAACCGATTTGTAAATACGACATTAGTTGAATAACTCTAATATGCATCTACTATTACAAGATAAAAATAAATAATCCACACAAACAATAATGACAACTCGGACGTCAGTATGGATATTAAGACATGGCTAGTCTTCGTTAGCATTGCTGTAGCATTATCTATCGGTGGGTATGCGTTATCCACGCATTGGGCAAGCCCAAGTACATTAAATGGAAAAATTCAGGCTTACCCAGACAGCCACAATACAGGAAAAGCTTACGATGCCATGTCTAAGCAAAACGCTGCATCAAAAACACTTCGACAGTTAGTGAGCCCCATTCCAACACAACCTAATATCGATAAAGAAAAAGCTAAAATTGGCTGGCTTTTGTTCAAAGATCCCAACTTGTCTTCTAGCGGAGGTGTCAGTTGCGAATCCTGTCATGACCTAAGAAGTAATGGAGCAGAAACAACCGAGGTATCGGTGGGGGTTAATGGACAAGGGAGCCGAAACTCGCTCACTGTTTTTAACGTTGGCTTTAACTATCGCTTCTTCTGGGATGGGAGGGCCAATAGTTTAGCCGATCAGCTAGACGGCCCAGTCCACAATGTGCTTGAAATGGACACCAACTGGTCGGAGATAACTCGCTATGTTCGCAGTTCTAAGCGCTATCCAAATATGTTTGGACACGTAGATTTAGACATAAACGAGCGAAATATCAAGGCCGTGTTAGTCGAGTTTATGCTCGGGCTAACCACTCCAAGCTCACCGTTTGATCAATACTTGCTCGGCAATCAATCTGCGTTAAATGAGCGGCAAAAAAGAGGATGGGAAAGCTTTCAACATGAAGGCTGCATAAACTGTCATCGAGGCGTCAATATCGGTGGCGGAATGGTTATGCGTTTTGGCTATTTTGGCGAAAATAAAATAGGTGAAAACCGTACAAATGACACTGGAAAGCATAGCTCAACACAAAATACGAAAGATATGTACTTGTTCCGGGTCGCTAGCTTGAGAAATGTTGCTGAAACCGCCCCATATTTTCACGATGGCAAAACTCATTCATTACGCGAAGCAATACAGATCATGGCTGAAAGTCAGCTCGGTAAAACATTTGATCAACAAACCACAGACGATATTTACGCTTTTTTGACCACTTTATCGGGAAAGCGACCAAGTATATTGGAGGAGTTTTCCAATGACTCGAATCGATAAAACTCTGCTGATTTCAGTGATATTGGGAAGTGCTCTGTTAACTGCCTTTTCTACAATTCTCTATATGAAATACACTCAACTTTCCAACTACCGCTCTTCCGTAGTTAGTATTGGGCACACATTAATTGAGTTGAGAGATGAAGTTACTCAGCACGCCCTGAACCCCAACTTAGAGCCCTACCAACTGGCTTTCTCTACAGTCGAAGCGGAAAACAAAATAGAAGCTATGGTCGATGAATACCATACCTCGAGGCTGAATATATTCAGATGGGGAGATAAAGCGACTTACAACGCTCTGAACAGTTTTCGAAAAGAAGCGCTAAACATTGCAGACTCAATAGATCATTCTGTGGGTCTCATTGTGATGAAAAAGTCGCTTCTATCCTCGTTAACTCAGCAGCTAAATCAACTATCTATCGCTAAAAGCAAGCCATTGCTTTCTGAATCAGCAGAACAGCAAATTATCATTCAGGAACTAAAGTCTGGCAAATTTGAGTCTAGTGTCGTAGGGAAACTTGCCCCACTTATCCGCACCTTCAATGAAGTGGAGATATTAAAGCATCAACTATTTAGCTTTCTTCTATCTCCCCAGACCACAAAATTTGTCAACCGTTCAGAAGCAACACTTGCTCAGCTATCGGCAAGTATAAGATCAACTCTACTGCTATTGCTTTCGACAATTTTCATCGCTGTCGCGGGAGGACTATCTTTTGCCTATTTGATAAAAATGAAAAACCTCAAACGAAAGAATTCTCACTATAAAAAAGAGATAACTAGCTTAAACAAAACCAACCTTGCAAATTCGATTTTCTCTGATTCTATAAACCACGAACTTCGAACACAAATGAGTACTGTCGTGGGGTTAGCGCAAGTGACTAAAGAAGAAAGCAGCAATTCTGAAACTAGAGATAATATGCAAGCCATTCTCGATTCTGGTCAACACTTAATTTCGTTAATCAACAACATGGCGTATTTGTCACATAGTGGTAAAAACAACGTTGTGTTAGAACGCACCCCCTTTTTCATTCAAGACGTTATAGATTACTCAGAGCTCACACTAAAACCACTCGCGACTAACAAAGATCTAAACTTTGCCATCACAAGTTTAGTGCCAGACAGCACCCAATTTATTGGTGACTATGAAAGATTGCTGCAAGTGGTTTTCGATGTAACAAAAGGCGCTATTCAAGGTACCAATCAAGGTTGTCTCGAGTTGAGTTTTCAGCTCCAAGGCTCCAGCAATATCCTCGAAATAAGCATATCTAACAATAGTTCGGACATTTCTACCAAGGAGTTGCAAAACCTATTCACTCCGCTTGAAGAAATTGCGCTATCGGAAAATATAGAACTTGGTGAATCCAGCCTCGGCCTCTCGATTGCAAGCCAGATTGTTAAACAGATGGGAGGTAATATTTCTGCCACTAATGAGTCTGGCATCGGCTCTACTTTTATACTGTCATTGCCATTTGAAACCGACAACGTTGATCGTTTTACAATACCGATACACGCTTCAGTACCAGCAAACAATGAAGCCATTGAGCTCATAGATATTCTCATTGTCGAAGACAATCAAGTTCACGCGATTGTCATGCAAAAACTTTTGACTCCATATGCGAAGAATTTAGTCTGGGTTCCAGACGGTGTCAGTGCGTTGCAAGTACTCGAAGACACTCAATTTGACCTAATTTTTATGGATAATCATATGCCAAGTTTAAATGGCATCGAAACTATTCAGCGTATTCGCAATCAATTGAATCTAAGCACGACGATTTTTGCTTGTACATCCGATGTATTCAAAGAAGCGCACGATAGACTACTTGACGCTGGTGCCAACTTTGTCCTAACCAAACCTCTACAAAGTAACAGCTTGATTAAAGTGCTCGAACAGTTTTCTGATAAGTGCAAAAACTCTGAATTAACCGACACTACAATGAATAACGTAGTTGAATTGGTTCGCTTCCCTATAAATAAATTGAGTATGACCGAAGAAGAGGTATCAACAAGCCCTTTACTCCATGATATGGGCTTTTCTGAAGCCGAGAAAAATAACCTGCTCACATCTCTATGTTTAGAACTGGAAGCAAAGTCTGTACGACTGATAGAAGCATTCGCTCAATCAGATACAACTGAAATGCATAAGGTCTTACATTCCATCGCTGGAATGACAGTAGAATTTAGAATGACAGAGATGGCTTCACTGGCAAAAGTCGCCGAAGAGAGCGTAAGAAAAGGCCAAATACCCGATCCAGAGTTATTGCAAAAGCTAGTGAACCTAATGAATGTTAATTGCCATCAAACACATCGATTGCTCAGCACCCTAAACAGCAGAAAAGAAAATCAGTCCAAACTTGATACAAAACGCATACTTGTTGCAGAAGACAACAACGTCAATCTCATAGTGATAACTAAACTGTTAGAGTCTATGGGTTTTAAAGATATTGACGTTGCCAAAAACGGTGAGGAGGCAGTCAACTATGCGAAACAGCATTCTTACTACGTCATCCTAATGGATAATCATATGCCAGTAATGACAGGCATTGAAGCCTCAAAAATAATAAAAAATCAAATTTCACCTTCTGCCGATATCATTGCGTGCACGGCTGACGCAACTGTAGAGACTAAACAAGAATTTATGCTAAGTGGGGTGAGCGAGGTGATCTTAAAACCAATTGACAGAGAGAAACTTACCAAAGCATTGTCGACTATCACGGAAAAAGACAATATAAGTGCGTACAAAAACATAGGTTAGTGGATAACGACTGTTGTTTACGTATTCATGTACTAATTCAGATTAATCTAACAGTTACTCGTTTCTTCTATGCTGGTAACATGCAAACGATACCTGTATGCTACCAGTTAAAGTCGTAGGAACGTTTTCAAACGTTCCTACTAAACGGTGTAGCCTAGCCAGACTAGAAAGTCATCTAATAGTCGTAAAACGGCTTATTTTCATATATTAAAGTTGCATCGGCAAATACATTCATACGGTGCTTCCTATGATCAATAGGTTCGCCTACTCCTTTAGCAGCAAATTTGTCGTGCAAACAAGCAATATCATAGTGATGTCTATTTACATAACCCAGTTCTGAAAAGCGAAGTTTACTCAAGCCAGGAAAATCTTGGATAGATGCAGGGTTTCCATGATAATCAAAACTATGTTCGTTTTTTCGCTGCTTTGTTATTTGGATTCTATTCGAGGTTGTTTGGAAACGACCTTTGATTGTGTAGGTACTATTTTTCATTTTTTTGTAGTCTGGCATGAACTTCAAGATCATTTGATATAGTGTTAGTACATCATCAGTCGTATATTTAAGAGTGCCTCTAAGCCTTGATCCCCACCCAGTCAAAACTTTCTCTGCAAAATCCCTTGTAATTCTTCCAGGTTCATCATAAATATTCAGACCTTTAGATTGGCCATTTTGGTGGGCATTGCCAACCAAGGTCGCATGTTTTCCCGGCATTAAAGACGTGAACACTTTGGTATTGTGGTGCAGACGTGGCATTCGTGCACTGAAACCTGTAGATCTCTCATGCTGAGCATATAAACATACAACCATATTAACGTTTCGATTTAATGCATGATGGTTTTTAAAGTTATTCGATGCCCCGGGGACAGGATCACATGCAAAGATGTTGACTGGAATATGTCGTAGATCTGGATCAGCAAACATCCGATTTGCCAATTCAAAGCACGTCACTCCACCTCGACTCCAGCCGATCATATTTACTTTGGTAATAGGATTAGTGCTTCTTGCCTGTGCTAAATGTTTGTAGGCAAGAAATGATTCATTAACCATTTCTTGGCCTTTATGTTTCGCTTTCGCATCCCAATCTCTTCGCTTTTGTGTTCTCTCCCTACCAACATATGGTACTGAGAAACCAAAGATGTTTTTTGTACGCTTTCTTGCCTGATATTTGTTTCTACCCGTTGGTTTTGTCTCTGCGAGTTTTTCTTTTCCGTACTTCTTGGCCTGCTCTGGGGTAATGGCGCTATGAGAACTAAGGTCGCCCTTTATTACATTCATTACATGGTCTATGTTCTGGTTAATACCTTTACCGAAAGCGATTCCAGATAATGTTGAGTGGCTGTTTTTATTTGATAGCATCGTCAGCGAGTTCTTGTTTCCACTACCAACACCATCAACGACAAGATAGTCAATATAAGCTTCACCAATAGCATTTTTCCCCAAAGTCGAGATGAGCTCCCCTTTTACATAGTCTGGGTTTTTGTAATCATCGGAAGTTGAAGCAGTACCACAAAAAAATACTGTAAATACACTCATATACTGTCCCCTTATTGCAATCTTTTCAGGTTACTGACGTGAAGATCATAAGGTCGTTTTAACTTGGGTGGTTTTGTATAAGACCTTATATTCAACACCTTACACAGACAATAAGGCGCAGTATTAATAATATTTATTCAAATAAACATGATTGGGCAGAGTATCTAATTGTTAGAGTATTTAATTGAGAGATTGGTAAGTTCAAAGGTCAGTATTGTTAGGTATGACGCAGTGCTTGCTAAGTGGTTTTACTTAATATAGAGCTAAGGTGACTAGCGCCTTGAAATATAGAGGTTTTAATAAGAGCGGATTCTGCTTTATGACTGGATAGTCAATGGAGATGGTGCCCCGGGCCGGACTTGAACCGGCACAGCGCGAACGCCGAGGGATTTTAAATCCCTTGTGTCTACCAATTCCACCACCAGGGCACGCAAATTTCTTTGCGATGCTGTTAACGATTGAGTTAAGACACCATCTAAGTATCGTTTAAACGACACTTCAAATTGTGGAGGCGCGTCCCGGAGTCGAACCGAGGTCCACGGATTTGCAATCCGCTGCATAGCCACTCTGCCAACGCGCCAGAAATGTTTGCACTTAATCGTGCTAAGATGAGATGGTGCCCCGGGCCGGACTTGAACCGGCACAGCGCGAACGCCGAGGGATTTTAAATCCCTTGTGTCTACCAATTCCACCACCAGGGCACGCAAATTTCTTTGCGATGCTGTTAACGATTGAGTTAGACACCATCTAAATATCGCCTAATGCGATACTTCAAATCATGGAGGCGCGTCCCGGAGTCGAACCGAGGTCCACGGATTTGCAATCCGCTGCATAGCCACTCTGCCAACGCGCCTTCTTTTTCAACACGTTAGCTTCGTCAGCCCCCGTGTTCGCTGCATACTTTAATGATTAGAGACTCAGTGTCAAACAAAAAAGTAAATATTGCTTTCGTTTGCTGACATTTACACCAATATGATCAATCAATGTTCGAAAAACCCACCATTCACCACTTCTTTGTGATTCTACCCATTAAGGTTGGGTGATAAGACCAACAGTGATCGAACATTGAAATTAACTCTGGGTTGCCATATTTGGATAGACTAATCGCATGGAAGCGATTACTTTTTAGCTTTAATTGGTGCACTTGCTGCAAAATTTCATCTGGTTGCTTAGGAGCAATAAAGTCTGATACAACGACAAGATCAGCGTTTCGGTATTTTGCAGAGTGCATCAACTCAACAGATTTAATCATCACCGGTTCTAAATCTGTTCCACCATGAAAGCTATAGGTGAGGAAATCTCCTGCCTCACGCAGACCATCTTGCTTGGTAAGTTCATAAGTAATTTGCTCCGTTGAAAACAAAACCACGTAGCAATGCCTATCATCGGCAAGGGCAATTTGCATTAATGCATACGCTATAGCTTTGGCACATTGCTCGGGGAAGCCACTCATTGAACCCGAAGCATCTACACAAACAATAAATGGTCCCTTATCAATGTCTGCTTTCTTATTTTCAGGCTTGCTCGATTTCACTTTGCGCAGAGTGCGCGACTTCCCTTCCATGCGATAGTTCATTAAACGCTTATCAACTAAGTGCTTGTAGAAAATGACTTCTAGTTCAGGATAGGCCAAAAACATGGTTTCATTGGGTAACAGCTTATTGAGATCGTCACTAGGGTGAATACCCACTATATCATCAGTGGCTTCTTGCGATCTCTCTTCCACCATTTTGAGTTCTTCAGCCGGTGCAAGGTTTAAATCAGGGTCGTTAACCTCACTTGCCATTCGGCCAAGTTTTTCAGCTATTTCTTGTAGCCCTTTATGCTTACGAAGAAACTCAGCATGGCGTTTCATCACTTTTAAGTCAGTTTTGCTCAACTTGGCCGATGCCATATCCCAGAGTCGACCAATGCTTTTCTCATCCCCTGATTCAGAGACCTTATCCATATGTTTCATTGTTTCCATACGCTGATAAAGATCTTCCAGCACTTTCTCTTTGTTAGCTTCTATCTCAGCAATCTGGGATTCCTTAACTTCATTTGATAACGTTTTATACCACTGATCGCAAAAATAGCGCGGAAACATAGGGTTGTTTAAACTCGCGCTATCGTCCAGTAGCTTTACTGCCTGAGAGTGGAACGCGGAATGCCCTTCAAGTTGCTTGACAATACCGTGTATATCATGAAAAAAACGCTCTTCGTTCCAATAAATAACTTCCTGATAAAGCGCTAGTTCCTGTTGAAATTCTTGGGTTTCACTCACATGCGTGATACGAGACTTAATACTCACCTGCCAGTGTCGTAGATGCTTCTTTATTGAGGCCTTTACTCCCTGCCGCTCACTCATCATTGACACTTCTGAGCGGCCCATTAGATCGTAAACAGCAGCCTCAACAATGCCGGAGTCCGCAATAGAGACGATTAAATCTAAACCTTCTGCTCCCAGCATACGTCACCTATGAGAAAAACTGTTCAAGGTTTTTAAATCGGAAAATGGTCTTATCTGACGTAGCTTTTATCGATTCTAGTTGCTGCTGCAAATCCTGAATACTCGACTCAATCAACGTCAAGTAATCTGGCTCAATAAAATTATGTGGCAAGGCTTGATGGAATTTAAGTCTGGAACTCTTCAAGTGCTCTTCAGCTTTGTTCAATTTTTCAATCGCAGCTTCACCTTTATCAAGCCACTCACTATACACTTCGCTATCGAGCCCTTTGTTGTCAGCTAAAGCCAGCAAAATAGAACGATTAGCAATATCTTTAATCACTAGCCGATTCTTGGAGTCACTATCGAAACGAAGGCGGCATAAGTTACTATTTTTATTAACGTAACCATAAGCTTCACCTTGACCATCTTTGATCACTTTTTCTAGGTCTGCTTTAGCTATGTATATCCAACGGCTATCGCCTTTCTCTTTCTCGGAAACAGACATATTGCTTTGCAAAATAACCAATTTAATCAAGTTCGATGACTTACCAACATTGTGATACTTGGCATCCGTGAGGCTGTAATGATAGATATTTTTCTTAAGAATTCCTGATGTTGTTTCACTTGAAAGGCTCATGGCAAACTGCTCTTCAAGCTGCTGTTGAATCTCTTCTAGATCCTCACGAACATGCGCTATATTGATCTCCACTTCTTGCTGATCAAACGCGTACGTTAATGCGAAATCTCGAATAACGCCTCTAACGATATCTCGCGTTTCAGGACTGCTCCATAAACAGTCTTGTAGTAACAATAAATCCAACGGGTTGATACTGTCACGTCCATTAAAATAGGCACTGGCCTTCAAAAGCTTTGACGCCTTTTTCCATCGTCGGTCTGAGACATAAATATCTTCGATACCTACTTGCTTTTCTGACTCTTTCTCAAGCAAAGATTTCAGCTGATAGAGTTTTTCAAAAATGTCGTCCGCAAGCTTTAACTCATCTAATTCTTTTTGCCACTGATGATACTCTTCATCGGTTATCGCTAACCCTTCTGGAATATTCGCCTCTTGCGGAGTACCAACCGTCAGCATGGATTTAAAGTTCTGTTTATTTTGAATCCGATTGACGAAAACGCGCACTAACATTCGGTCGTACAACGCCTCCAAACCACTATCTTCGTCAGGTAACTCATTCGAAGCGGTAACCAATAAACGCATTGGTACTTTGAGTATGTCGTTACCATTTTTAAACGTTCTCTCATTTACAACAGTCAGCAAGGTATTCAAGATAGCTGGGCCTGCTTTCCAAATTTCATCGAGAAATACAACCTGAGCCGATGGCAAATAACCATCAGTTAATCGGACATAACGGCCGTTGTCTTTAAGCTCTTGGATACTCAATGGCCCAAACACCTCTTCCGGGGTAGAAAATCGAGTCATCAAATATTCAAAATAGCTCGAGCTATCAAAAGCTTGAATCAGCCTTTTCGCAATTAAACTTTTCGCGATGCCAGGAGGGCCAAGCAAAAACACACTCTCCCCCGTTAGAGCAGCAAGCAAGCAGAGTTTTATGGTACTTTCTTTTTCGTATACACCGTCTGCTAATGCGATGGCTAATTTGTCAATTCGTTCGGCAAGAAGCGCTTTTTGTGAGTGGGACGCTTTAGAAGGATTAATCATTGTTGCACTCCTTGGAATTGAATACTGATTGTTACTGCCATTAGTTCGTACATTTATTACCACTTGCTTCGGACAAGATTGTGGGCAGAATTATTCAACCCAATGCTCATATCAGCTGAAGTTAGTCACATCCGTGAATTTGAACTCATTTTACAACTTTCAATCAAAAGTCATAGCCGTTAAGGTATGCTCTACAACACGCTTTGAGCAGAACCTTTCAACGTTTGAACAATATTTAACCTCTAACGTCACTAAGAACTATATATGAGTATACTAATACACACATGGAAGCGTATCTCGTTGGTAGAAGACACCGTCACTCTCCCAAACAACAAGACGATATCGCACACCACTATCCATCATCCAGGTGCTGCTGTCATTTTACCCATAACTGAAAGCGGCGAGATTGTTTTAGTCAATCAATACCGTCCTTCTCTGCGTAAGTGGTTATATGAACTGCCAGCAGGAACAATCGAAGGCAGTGAAAGCTCAATCGAGTGTGCAAAGCGAGAGCTCAAAGAAGAAACAGGATACAGCGCCCGGAACTATACTGCACTTGGTCAGCTGACACCGATGGCTGGTCTCTGCGATGAAATACAGCATTTATTTGTTGCCACCCAGTTATCGAAACCCACTCAATTAGCTTGCGATGACGATGAAGTTATCGAAGTTGTGACAATGTCACTTAAACAAATTGAACAATCAATAATAGAAGACAAAATTACAGACGCAAAAACCATTGCGTGCCTAAGTAAAGCAAAGCTCTTAGGTTATATTTAAGGAGAATTTCATGGACTTTAGATCCGATACTGTAACTAAACCCAGCCAAGCAATGCGTGATGCCATGATCAATGCCGCCGTAGGTGATGATGTTTATGGTGATGACCCGACAGTCAACGAACTAGAACAATGGGCAGCGGAACGCCACGGCTTCGAAGCTGCACTGTACACTAGCTCAGGAACACAAGCGAACCTACTAGGCTTGATGGCTCATTGTGAGCGAGGTGATGAATACCTTTGCGGTCAACAAGCACACAACTATCTTTACGAAGCTGGTGGTGCAGCTGTACTTGGTTCAATCCAGCCTCAACCTATTGAGAACAATCCAGATGGAAGCCTCGATATTGCAAAGCTTAAAGCCGCGGTAAAGCCTGATGACAGCCATTTTGCTCGCACTAAATTGCTTAGCTTAGAGAACACCATTAATGGCAAAGTTCTACCATTGGAATACTTAGCAAGCGCCCGTCAATTTGTTGATGAATATGGTCTATCCATGCACTTAGATGGAGCGCGAGTTTACAATGCAGCCGTCGCTCTGGATATCGACGTACGAGAGATAGCAAAATACTTCGATTCAATGACTATCTGCTTATCTAAAGGGTTAGGCGCACCAATTGGCTCACTTTTGCTTGGTTCAAAAGAGTACATAGCGAAAGCTCGTCGACTACGCAAAATGGTTGGCGGCGGTATGCGTCAAGCAGGTATCTTAGCCGCAGCAGGTAAAATTGCTTTAACGGAGAATGTTGAGCAGCTTAAAGTCGACCACCAAAATGCGAAATATTTAGCGACTGAACTGGCGAAACTGCCTGGCTTTTCGGTAAAAGCTGAATATGTGCATACAAATATCGTCTTTGCCAAACTGGATGAATCTGTCGATATAAAAACGATTACCGCTAAACTTGCTGACGATGGCTTTACGGTTACAGCTAGCAACCCACTAAGACTTGTTACTCATCGTGATGTCACAAAACAACACATCGAACTATTGATAGAAAAGTTAAATAAATACATCTAGCGTTCATTCATTCCATATCTTATTGAACGTTTTTGCACGGTTGTTTGTTCGCATTCAACCGTTTTCACAAAAACGCTGACATTTTTCTTACGGCAGGATCACTTAATTCCTGTATCGTCGCGCTTCTATGTAGAGTTAAGAGATATCTATATGAAGCCTTCAACAGTAAATAAGAGAATAAATAAACTTAGCCTTAGCGTATTGTGTTCTGCGCTGTTCAGTATCAGCCCTGCCAGCTATGCTTCCTCCACTCAGGCTCCAACTCTAAAACAAGAAGTAGGACAGATGTTAATGGTAGGCTTATACGGAACCAAGATAAGTGCCGATTCGCCAATTGTTAAAGAGATGTCGGAATATGACATAGGCGGAATTATATTGTTCGATCACCAAGACGACAAAACAAGAAATATCGCGGATCCTAAGCAACTTAAACAGCTAACGAGCGACCTACAAACTTACGCTAGACAAACCGAATTACCACCGTTGTTAATTGGTATCGATCAAGAAGGTGGAATGATTTCAAACCTCAAAGAGAAAAAAGGATTCCGTTTCTTTTCAGACTTAAGTGAACAGCAGCTCGGTACTATGAACTTCCCACCCTACACGCAATACCAAGCATACACGCAAGGTGAGCTGATGAACGAGGAAGGTGTAAACTTGGATTTCGCGCCTGTTGTCGATCTGAATATCAACCCTGATAACCCTGCAATCGGAAAATATCAACGAAGCTTCGGAAAAGATGTTCCACTGGTTGTGAAAATGGCGAGAGCCGAAATTGATGGTTACCACAAAGCGGGAATTATGTGCACGTTAAAGCACTTCCCGGGCTTGGGTAGCGCATCTAGCAATACTGATTTTAACTCTGTCGACGTTACCAAAACTTGGTCACCGAAAGAGCTAGAGCCCTATCAACAATTAATTAATATCCCCGACCCATGTCAATTCATCATGGTCACGCACCTAATAAACAAAAAACTGGATAAAACTGGTCAACTGGCAAGCTTATCAAAACCCATTGTTACTGGGCTGCTGAGGAACAAGATTGGATTTAAAGGTCTAATCATCACTGACGATATGGATGCAAAAGCCATTGAGAACAAATATGATATGAGAGTAGCAGTACAAAAAGCAGTGCTTGCCGGAAACGACATTATCTTAGTCGGTGGGGTGATGGGTAACGACCCTTACAATATAGCCAAGACCGCTTACACGGCAATTTATGACCTTGCTAAATCTTCACCGGAAGCGAGAAAGCTAGTAGATGCTGACTATCAGAAAATCATCTCGGTTAAACGTGACCATTTTCATCAAACAAAAAAACACCAGAATATAAAAAGTTAGTCAATAACACACTTCTAATATAATCAATAAACTGTACGTCAATTCTGTTAGCTTATTTATTAAGTAATAGGCTATCAGAGATACAAGCCAATATACATTATTATAAATAGTAATATCTTTATTCATTTACTTTATTCAGAACAAAAATAAAATCTCACACAAATTATAATGTTATCAGTTATATTTTTTGATTATTTTTATTTTAAAAACATAGAGTTGAATAGAGAATCATATGAAATTACGTAGTTTAAAAAATGTTATAGCACTTACTGCTTTACTTGCATCTACAGGTGCTTTTGCTGGCAACTTTTATGCAGAAGGTGGTGCTGGTGGCAATATCCAGCAAGTTGGCGGTGGTGGCGAGGACACAGGCCTATTTGAAGGAGCTGCGTCCGCAAGGCTAGCTGGCGGTTACGAACAAGCAATTGATGATAACTGGAAGTTTGGCGGTGAGCTAGGCTACAACTATTTTGGCAATGCAGAATACCTAGGAGGGATTGTACTTAAGTCTTCTGCAATTGACTTATCGGGTGTAGGTAGCTACCAAATTACGAATAAGTTGTCCGTGTTTGCAAAAGGTGGTGTCGCATATATGATGTTGAAAGCACAAGGCATAAATGGTTTTGAAATCATTGGAAATAATACAGCACACGATGTCTCTCCATTAGTAGGACTAGGAATAAACTACGCTGTAACTGATACCTTTAGCCTGGGTACGTCAGCAACATATTATTGGGGTGCTCCAACCGGCGACTCAGCGGACCATGCTGCTCCTGCAGTCGCTAACTTCCTAGTAAATGCTCGATATACTTTTAAATAATATCAACATGTAAAGATAATTGGGATCAGATTAAATCAAACATTAGCAGGGATGCTATTTCTTACTGTCCATATACGTAAAATAGATCGCTTTGTTTTAAATTTAATTCAGGTAAAGATTAGACTTAAATGCCAACAGTTATTCTATCTAATCCATATTCTCAATTCCATTTCTTCTAGTATTTCAAAATTATACAAACTCGCAGTAACAGGCTAGTGCCTGTACCTTCTATACCTACACTTTGATCGCTGACCTATCATTTTTCGCTCAAGCAACAGAGAGAAAATGACAGTTCAACCCCTAAGAAAATAGTGTCATAGCTCGAATGAAAGATACAAGAATTGGTGTTTTTTATATAACAATTTTAAGACATTGATACTACGCTATATTGAAGTGAAATTATATTGGTCATGGCTATGAGTGCAAAATTCTACTGGATCCCTACTTTCTTTACTTCAGCTCTGTTGCTTTCTTCTAGCACTTTTGCAGAGAGTGCTGACAAATTCGAACTCGGCAAACAAAAAGCGAAGGTTTGCATGACATGCCATGGTGAGAATGGCATTTCCACCTTAGACCCATACCCTAACCTTCGTGGACAGAAATACGGTTACCTAGTGTCAGCACTCAAGGATTACAAAGCAAGAGATAGGACTAGTGGCTTAGCAATTTTAATGCAGCAGCAAGCCGAGAACCTCAGTGATCAGGATATGGAAGACATCGCCTACTACTACTCAAATTTAGGTAAAGACTCGAACAAATAAGGAATACAGCATGAACAACACCGACGCGCAATATAGCCTTAAAGTGGTGAAGTATTTTGTTGTAGCCGCTGTTATTTGGGCTGTTGCAGGCATGACTATTGGTGCAATACTCGCTGCACAACTGTATTGGCCCGCACTCAACTTTGATTCAGAATATTTTCAGTTTGGCAGACTACGTCCACTTCATACATCCGGCGTCATTTATGGCTTTGTCGGTAATATGCTAATGGGGGCTTCTCTCTATATTGTACAACGCTCGTGCCAGTGTGGGCTATTCAATAAAAGCCTTGCATGGATGGTCTTTTGGGGTTGGCAGCTGATCCTATGGTTAGCGTTGATTACACTTCCACTTGGATACACCACTTCAAAAGAATATGCTGAGCTTGAGTGGCCGATCGATATTCTAATTGCTCTTGTTTGGGTTCTGTACGCTGTACTCTTTTTTGGCACTATCGCTAAACGCAAAGTTCAACACATTTTTGTCGCAAACTGGTTTTTCGCCGCATTTATTATCGTCATTGCACTGATATTTGTTATTAACAATCTCGAAATTCCGGTGACACTGACCAAATCATACTCTATATATGCAGGAGCAAACGATGCGATTGTCCAGTGGTGGTGGGGACACAATGCCGTTGGTTTCATGTTAACCGCAGGTGTAATAGGCATGAACTATTACTTTATTCCGAAAGCTGCTGACCGCCCTATCTACTCGTATCGGCTATCCATAATAAACTTTTGGGGATTGATCGGATTCTACACATGGGCAGGAACGCACCATCTACTCTATTCGTCAGTACCAGTTTGGGTTCAGAATATCGGTATGATCATGTCCTTAATTCTTTGGC
The DNA here is from genome assembly GCF_921294215.1 of Vibrio marisflavi CECT 7928. Taxonomy (GTDB): domain Bacteria; phylum Pseudomonadota; class Gammaproteobacteria; order Enterobacterales; family Vibrionaceae; genus Vibrio; species Vibrio marisflavi. Next base: position 502,084 of record NZ_CAKLDM010000001.1, on the reverse strand, counting down.
TCCCTTCTTGGGCTGGCGCGTTCAACATTGGCATGACGCTTCTTCAAAATAAGCCGAAGTTGAAATCCGACTACATTCTGATGTTTTTCTTTTCCGCCGTGATCTATTACTGCTTAGCTACATTTGAAGGGCCTTTACTTGCGATCCGCTGGTTTAACATGCTTGCGCACAATACCGAATGGGTCATCGGGCACGTCCATTCCGGAGCTCTTGGCTGGGTTGCCCTGTCTGGTATAGCGACATTCTATTACTTCATCCCCAAACTTTGGGGTAAAGAAAAACTCTGGTCCACCCGACTGCTTAAGTGGCACTTTTGGATGGCTCACATTGGCATTGCCTTCTACGCCATATCGCTATGGGTGGCTGGCATCGGTGAAGGCTATATGTGGCTCGCACAACACGAAAATGGCGAATTGAAATATAGCTTTATCGAAGTACTCGACTTCAAGGCTCCATGGTTGTTGTTACGTTTTATTGGCGGCTCTATTTTTGTCGCAGGTATGCTGCTTATGGTAACCAACTTATACAAAACTATTCGGACACCAAACCCACTCCTTGAGAAGGAGGCTGCGTAATGAGCAAAGATTTCACACACTCCGTTGTCATACTGATTATTTCGATTGTTGTTGTATCTGCAATGTCTCTGCTCGTCTGGGTTGTTCCAAATGTGCTTACATCCTCTGATTTAAAGAAGGACAGTTTAGCAAAACGACTCACACCTTTGCAGCTAGCTGGCCGCGACGTATACATTAGCGAAGGCTGCCATGTATGCCATACCCAATTAGTGAGGCCGCTCGAACCTGAAATAAAGCGCAGCGGTAGAGCCAACAAAGAATCTGATGATATATACGAGCACCCGTTTTTGTGGGGTTCTAAACGAACAGGACCAGATCTTACCAATGTCGGTCTGAAGTATTCTGATGAATGGCACATTTATCACCTTATAAACCCTAGAAATGTTGTCCCGAGTTCGATAATGCCTTCTTACCCATGGTTGTTTGAACAAACACTTAGTGGTGAAGACATAGGTAAAAAGATGGAAGTCTTACAATTCTTAGGAGTTCCTTATACCCAAGCTGAAATATCCGACGCACGGCTCGAAGTTAGAGGCAAAACAAAAGGGGAAGCTTTAGTGAGCTACTTGCAAAGCTTAGGTGTAGACACATCAATGGAGGTGTTGAAATGAATACTTTCTGGCACCTTTGGGTATTTATACTTACCACAGCTTTCTTCGTACTGATGTTTTATGTCATTTTCAAGTATTGGCGCTCTAATAAGACAGCCAACGAAGAAAAAGTTCTTGATACATTTGATAATATTGAAGAGCGCGATGCACCAGCTCCTAAGTTCCTATTTACCGCGTATTTTATCGCTTTTGTCATGTCTATCATCTATCTGGTTCTGTATCCGGGATACGGTGATTGGTCAGGGCTGCTCGATTGGAAACAAAGTGACGACAAACTCAGTAGCCCTGTTACCACTTTAGATAAACAAATGTCGACGATTAGCGACTATTCGCTGGTCAACTTAGCCGGATACGAGGAAGTGGTTCAGTCTGGTGAAATTTTATTTCAAACCCATTGTGCTGCTTGCCACAGAAGTAATGCGCAAGGGCAAACCAATTTCCCCAATTTAATTGACAATCACTGGCTTTACGGCGGTACCGACGAAGCTATTCTGACCTCAATTAAAGATGGCCGAAATGGTGTTATGCCCGGATGGAAAGGCATATTAACTCAAGAACAAATTCAGGATATTTCCTATCACATCACGTCCCTTAATGGCCGAAACAGTGATGCGCCAGCAGTTAAACTCAAAATTGGCGAGTCTTTATTTGGGCAATATTGTTCAAGTTGTCATGGTGACGGCAAACAAGGTAACCCACTTATTGGTGCACCAAATCTCTCTAATTCGATATGGTTGCATGGCGGTAGCCTTGGAGAGATTCAAACTACAATTTCGTTTGGATTAAACAGTGTAATGCCGTCTTTTAAAGACAAACTCACGCAAAACCAAATTCTTGCGGTGGCGGCATTTATTACTCGTTCGCGGTTAAGCTACGACACGAAATTAGCCAAGCTCAATAAAACCTCTGTCAAACGTGGTGAATATCTAGCTCAAGCTGGTGATTGTATTGCATGTCATAGCGCGATCGGTGGAGAACCTTTCGCAGGCGGCCTGCCTTTCGTTACGCCATTCGGTACCGTCTATTCCACCAATATTACCCCACATGTTGATGAAGGTATTGGGTCATACAATTTCGAAGAGTTCAAAGACGTACTCGTAAGTGGTAAAGGCAAACACGGCTACTTGTATCCCGCTATGCCTTACACATCTTATCAGTACGTTAAAGACAGCGATATGCATGCATTATGGGACTATTTGCAATCTATCATCGCGGTGCCGCGCAGAAATGATGAAAACAAGATGATCTTCCCATCCAACATTCGATTAGGCCTACTTGGTTGGGATCTGGTTTTCATGGACAAAACCCCACTCAGCTATGAAGTACCTGCCAACCTCAAATCATCTATTGATGACGTAGAGAAATGGCAAAAAGGTAAATATTGGGTGATGGGACTAGGACACTGTAGCGAATGCCATACCCCACGTAACTTTGCCCAAGCACTGGAAACAGATCGAATTTTCCAAGGGAACCTCATTGATGGATGGAATGCGCCTGCAATTGACGCAAACGAGTTATTTATTGATGGTTGGGATTTGAAATCATTGACAGATTTTCTCAACACTGGTGATTCATCTAAAGGAACCGCATTTGCTGGTATGGCCGACGTTGTTAAAAACAGCCTCAGCCACATGACTCGTGATGATGTCGAAAGTATCGCCTACTACCTATTAAAAGGTGATGAGGGAAATACGATAAGTCCTGATGCGGTCAAGTTATCGCCAACCGGTTTTACTAAGCAAGCGCTGACATCAGAAACTTATAAGCTCTTTAGTGACACCTGTGGCGCTTGTCATGGTAAAGACGGTAAAGGACGAGAAGGCATTGCACCGACGCTTTTACACAACGGTATTATCATGCACAGTGATCCGTTCAATACTATTGCTGTCACCGTTCGTGGCCTTTCGCCAAGCTACATAGACGAGCAGACAGATTACATGCCGATGGCTAGTTTTGCAGAAATTCTCTCTGATCAAGAGCTAGCAGGCCTAATTAGCTTCGTGCGTCACTATTTAGGCGATAGAAAAGAAGCCGTAACAGCAGAGCAAGTCACTCATGTAAGAAAACTGCTGGAAAAAGCGGGATATACTGGCGGTTTGCACACTACCCCACAAATGTACATCAACCGAGACCCCGATATTGATATCGAGTAGAGCTATCATTTTTTGTTAGTGGAAAAGAAGGCCGAGTTTCGGCCTTCTTTTTAAAGTTAGTAATAACTACAACTCAAACCTATACCCCACCCCATAGATGGATTTAATGCAATCACAGTCAGGTTCAATTACCTGGATCTTCTTACGTAGGTTTTTAATATGACTATCGACGGTTCTGTCTGTCACGATGCGGCCGTCGCTATAGATATTGTCCATGAGCTGTTCACGGCTAAGCACTTTACCTGAGAGCCTAACTAAATGATTTAGCAACTTAAACTCGGCTGGCGTTAGTGGCAAAGACTGATCGTTAAACTTGGCGATCATTGCTTTCTCATCAATGCAAAACTTGTCTTTCACGCTATCCTGCGCGTCAACACCTGACTTTAACGTACGTCTAAGTACATTTTTAACCCTAGCAACCACCTCTCTCGGGCTATAGGGCTTACATATGTAGTCATCCGCACCTAGCTCCAAACCTAGCAAACGATCAATTTCATCCACTTTAGCGGTTGCCATCATAACTGGAACATCACTAAATGTTCTCAGCTCTCGAAAGATATCCAGTCCATCTCTTTCTGGTAACATCAAATCTAGTATCACTAAATCCGTTTGGTTTTTGCGAATCCAAGATATAACCTCCTCACCACTAAATATCAGATGGCATTCAAAACCAGCATGCTTAAGATAATCGGCTAAGATAGCTGCTAGAGTTTGTTCGTCTTCAACGATGAGTATTTTGCTCGCCAATGTTACACCTACTTTTGAATTGGAAAAGTGACTTCAATTTTTAGCCCACCTAGATCGGAATGCTTCGCGATAATACTGCCTTTGTGAGCCTTAACAATGTTTTGGCATATCGACAATCCCAAACCGCTGCCACCAAACGCTCTACTTCGAGACTTATCCACTCGATACAATCGATCAAATAGCTTTGTTAGTGATTCGTTCGGAACTCCGGGACTACTGTCTTCCACAGCGACAACGAAAAACTTCGAGTCTTTTGTCACTGTTACTCTAACCGTACCACCAGCATCAGTATAGCGATAGCTATTTTCCATTAAGTTAAAAAACAATTGGTTAAGTAACTTTTCATCTGACGTTACAATACACTCTCCTTTGATAGATAAGTCACTCACTATCTCAATGTTTTTCTCTTCGAACCTAAGTCTATACCTTGTCAGCAGTTGATTAATCACCCTTTTTAAATCTACTGAATCTGACAGATCCTGAGATATTCCTGTATCGGACAACGACAGCTGATATAGATCATCAACAAGTTTACTTAGATTAAGCACTTGGTCATGCAAAGAATGAATAACTTCTGGCGTTGGTTTTCGAATGCCATCCTCTACCGCTTCTATCTCTGCTCTTAGCACAGTAATTGGTGTTCGTAATTCATGAGAAATATCCGATATCCATTGCTCACGAGTTTCTTTTTGCTGTTTTAATACAAAGGCAAGCTGATTAAATTTTTCTGATAGATCAGCGAGCTCATCGTTACCAACAACCTCTACCTGATGATCATAATCACCACTTGTCAACGCCTTTGCTCCATCTTGAAGTGAGGTCAACGGTTTCAAAAACCGTCCTAATAATGCTGCCGCCACAAGAAATGAAGAGATCGCCGCAAAAAAGCTGATCCAATAGATATTCGACTGCTGCTGTAAATAAAAGCTATTGGCCAACTCATCGTTAATTACTGGGCTCTGTGTCACGCTAAGCCTACCAACGACTTTGTTCTCTACTAATATATCCACTTGCACTTCTTGCAAAGGCCGCTCGGGAAACCTTTCTCCTCTAGGTCTACCCTCTATAATCTTGCCAGAATCACTGTATAAGGCGACACGAAAGCTTAGCGGATCAATACCGTGTTGTGTTCGTAAGGGTTTGTCGCGAAGTGGCTCTTCCCGACGTGGTGGAGGCGGTGGAATCTCTCCAATTTGGCGAAACAGCTTGTCCCACAATCTAGGCTCAAGTTTAAGTGCCTGCCAACCCGTGTCCGGCGAATAATACTGCGCTAACAGCTTTGCCAGTTGATTAACTTTGTTGAGTTCATTCTGGTTGAGGTAGTCTTGCAGTCCATGCTTGAAGCTGCGGTTTATCTGAATTGTCATCACTGACATCACAACCGCACTTAACAGTAGCAAAGAAAAAAAGAACTTCTTAAATATTGTTATTCGTATCATTAGCTAAACTTCGGCCAAAGGTTGAAAGGTTGTTTTTCTAGCACCATTTCACCTGAGTCATCCTTCTGAATATTTATCCAAGCCTGCCAATTTTCGCGGTCGATGCTCGGATAATCAAGTCGATAATGGCTACAACGGCTTTCCTTGCGCATCATAGATGCTTTCAATTTCATCTGTGCATTTGCAATCATATTTTCTGTTTCATGTGCGAGACGCAATTTATGCAGATCATCAGCAAGCAACATAGGGACGTGATGTTCTTGCAGCTCCTCCACATATGCCAATGCACCTTGTAGCATTCGTTCCTTTTTAATATATAACACAAAGTTAGGAAACATGACTCCTTGTAGTACTTGTGTAACCCACGCCGGGCTATAGCCTCTTTCGCGTTTCAGAGGGGCCAAAATCTCGCTTTCAATCTGCTTTAACTTAGCAACAGATATACTTGCATGTTTCAGCTCCTTGCTTGCTTTTGCCGCTGCCTCACCAGCAAATGTACCCTGCACAGCAGACCCAGCTAAAGAGCCCCCGACTTGCGTATAGATACCACCTGACATATATGAGCCGAGTGCATCTCCAGCAGCATACAGGCCCGGGATCGTACTTAAACCTGTCTCATCAACAGGCACTATGCCTTCAGATTTGTGGATTGCCATTCCTGCTGTGGATCCACCAACAATTTCACCCTGTGGTCCCGGCGGCCCACCGTCAGCTTTATTGAAAATAGACAAAATACCGCCGCGCTCTGGCTGCGCAGATGGCGGCCCTTTTCTTTGAAACTCCGAAGGTGTATATGGCCCTTTAATATTGGTTTGAGTTGGGGCAGAATGCGAGCTGCTCCCGGGAGGACCCATTTCCACAGGAGGACCTTGCGTATAAGCTTGAAAGTTTAAGTCGACACCCAAGTCATGATGCACTTCAGCTGAAGTGATCGATGGTTTTTCTTCAACCTGACCACGCCAATTTGAATAACAGTCTCCAGAATTTTTCGCCGACCCCGGATGCCCATCATTCCATTCTTTACCGGTGACCTTAGCGCCAATTTTATACGCCATGATTGTTCCATCATGGGTGACATCGCAAAGAGGGAAACCACTAGACTTAAAGCCACCAGATCCGGTGCAGAGTACTACCGTTTTTGCTCTATAGTGATAAAGTTTGTTTTCATCTAAGCTAAATCCAGATGCGCCAGCTATGTGGCCATTCTCTTTCGTCAAGTGAGTGATCATCACTCGTTCATGAGGCCGAATGTTTCGCTCTTTTAGCGGAGTATTAAATGCTTTGTGATAAATAGGCGATTCGAAAAATCCCCACGATTTCAACTCTTGAACCCGATCGTACGAGTGCTCTGCTAATTGACGAGTAAAAACCGGATTATTGGTATCGATCGCAGAATCAGAGACCTTTTTTACAAACTCGTCTATCGTCATGTCAGCATTGGATTTGTCGTAGCAGAAAATACCTTTGGCAAATGGTGTCAAACCAGATGAACCCACTCGCCCTTTTGAAACCATTAACACTGATGCACCTGCATCATGAGCTTTTATCGCAGCAAAAAGCGCCGCCATTCCTCCACCGATCACCAATACATCAGCTTGCAGATCTTCAGAATCAAAGTCACTTGGCTTAATAGTCGACTTATTTTCACTTACTGGGATCTCAAATGACATCGCACTTAACGCTGCAATACCAAGAGCTGCACCTCCAGCTACACCAAGAAATTTACGGCGTGACATACCTAAATTATCTTTCATCTCTACCTCCAAGAAACCATAACGGGAATTGTCTTCTCTGACGTAAAAGTAATCGCTCCAACGGGGCAGTACAGTGCGCACAAGTGGCATATTTGGCAATCTTCGGGGTAAGCAATAACTGCCATATTTTTATCGCTATCAAAACGAATTACGTCAGTTGGGCAACTAAGAACACATTCTTTGCAGCCAATACAACCGCTAATTTGATGAATAGCCATATCAAACTCCTAAAACGCTAGTTTTTCAAAATGGATCTGGTTGGGTGAAACATCCATGCAACGCAAATTCTCATTGACGGCGCTTACCATTGCTTTTGAGCCGCACACATAAAAGCTCCAGTTGTCTTTAAGTGAAGGGACAAAGCCTTTGGATAAGCACGTCATATCAATCGGACCTCGATAGATGTCTTGACCTTCACCGCCATCCATACAGACAACCAATTGAGAGAAATTTTTCAGCTTTGACTCCAAATGCTTGATTTCTTCTTGGAAGACAAACTGATCATAATGATGATTGCCATAAATTAAACGAATCGGCCTAGGGTCATTGGTACAAGCAAATTCACGCAATAAAGAAAGCATTGGACCGATCCCGCTGCCTCCAGCTATTAGCGTAACGCCTATACTATCGATGCTTTCCTGACTCGTTAGACTTCCATAGGGCCCATCTACATACACTTTTTGGCCAACTTCTAGCTGTCCCAGTTTAGATGTGTAATCACCGAGATTACGAATAATGAAAGATACGTATGGCAAATCTTTTTGAATTGTTGCAATAGAGAACGGATGGTCATTTACGACTTTTGCAGGATCGTCACTATTGAGCCATACAAACTGTCCTGCTTCGAAGTTGAAGCGACAGTTGTTTGGCACCTTCAATGTCATAAGCCAATCACTCGTACTAATTTTGCATATATCATTGAGTACAAAGGGACGTGACTTCAACTTGCTCGGTTTAACAAAGTAGTTGTATCCAACAAGACCTATCGAAATCGCTGCTAACCCCCACCAGAAAGCGTTAAACAGCACTTGAGATTGTGCATATATACCTACCGATGTAACATGCAGCGTTGCAAGTATAGCGATAAGAACAAACCCAACAGTATGTGTTAACCTCCAAGTCTCGTAACGCATAGCTAAGCGCTCTTTGTACACTGATATCAATACCCAAGCGAGCAAAAGCACCCATGCAAAAATACCGGTCAACATTTGCGGAGAAGTAAGTGTCTGTATGGTGCTTTGTACACCTTGCTGCCAAGACATCGCAAACTTAGGTGCGAGAATCAAAGCGGGGTGTAATAGAAAGACAACACCGATCCACTTTCCAGCAGTCTTATGTTGAGAAATACTCCAATTAATATTGGAGAATAGGGATACGTTCTTGATTCTACTCGCGAGTGGAAATTGCACTAGAAAAGCAGCCATTGCCAAAAAGTTCACTACAGTCACGAATGCTACGTACCAGCCTTTATAGTCAACCTTCACCCAATATGTTGCGATGTAAGGGAGCAGCAAGATTAAGCAGTAGCCGACCATTCTGTTGATCGGTGACTGAAGGAACCTTTGCTTCTTTGCCGCAGACGAAGGCGACGCCAATTGAATTGTCATACGTTACTCCAAAGATGTTCATCAACAGCTTCCAAGATATCGAAGCATTGTGAGTGAACTATGGAGAAATTATGGAGATTAAGAGGCGTGAGAGAAAAGCGTGTGTAATAGAATATAATGTAAGAAAGTGTCAAAAGGCTCCGCACTGCTTGCCTCTATAGCGAATGTGCGAAGCTCTCTTTTTAATGCTCAGCTCTATTTAAGAACCGTAATGGGTGAACCTTCAGTACTCGCGTAAACGACAATAATTTCCGCAGGTTCATTGCCAATATTACGACCATAATGCCATTTATTGGTGACCTCGATTAAAGCATCACCAGCCTTTATCGTTTTTTTCTCACCTTGTTCTGTCGTGACTTCTAGCTCACCTTTCATCAAGTAACCAGCATTGATGACCGGGTGCTTATGCATTGGCAGTTTGGCTCCCGCAGGTATAGTGATCTTTAAGACTTGTACTTCAGGTTGGCCTTGACCATATTTTGGCAACGTCGAACCGTCCCAGCTTTTTGTTGATTTCGCTAGAACTTTGACTTGAGCTTTCCCATGTTCATGCTCGCCTTGAGCATATGCGCCACTGGTTAAGCCGATAGAAATAGCTAACACAAAGAATAAATTTTTAATATCCATATACTTAAATCCCTAAGTGGTAAAGTGTCATGTTACCGAGCGCTGTAACATATAGATAGATGCCAACTGTCTAAATTCAGCTATTTGAGGGATAGCTCTCTATTGTTCAAGGGAAAGATATTCTTCAGTTTTAGTGACATCTCCTTTTTGTCTCCATAGTTCCTCCACATTTACTCAGTAAATTACAAAACGACTATCGGTAACACACAACTGGAGACAAAATGAATAAATCAATTCTTGCTGGCATATTTACAACTCTTATCTTCTCTAGCAGCATCACTTTTGCGCAGCAAGCACAACACCCTCGTTGCCCTCCTACATTTGAGCAGCTTGATCAGAACGGAGATGGCGTACTTGAGAAAAGTGAAGTAAAAGGGCCTCTAGCTAGAGATTTCGATAAGTTAGATGCCAATGAAGATGGCGTACTATCCCAAGATGAGTTACCAGAACCACCAACACACGACGGGTGCTCCAACTCACAGTAAAACATTGATTTAATTACATCTAAAAAGGCAGGTATATAGAAAGTATACCTGCTTATACAATCCTTGCTAACATCCACACAGGCAATACTCCCTATAAAAACATCGTTAGCTTACCTTTGTTTATAGTGATGTTGCTGTCAGTAACAACACTTTCGACTTTATCAATTAGAGCTTCATTGACCTTGCTAACTAACTTGCTCTGTTGCTTTTTTATCTCGGTTTTCTGCTGAAGGTACTTTTTTGTCTCTGCTTCAAATTTCGCATTATTAATCACCAACTGCGCATCTATTACCCTTTGCGAGCAGTTCTTTTCATAATATTGCTGGTTGTTCATAATCTTTGTTATCGCCGATTCGTACTCATCTTCAACGACTTCCAATTTTTTCTGTTGAACACCTATCTTATACAAGTTGTATTCTGAGTATAGGTGCCTTCCATTAAGTGCATTCTTGGTATACGAAGCACTGCTATATGCGTAACTAGAGGTTAAGGTATTGAAAGAGTTAGAGTTGAACAGGCCAAAAGAATTTTCTTCTGCACATTTAACACTGACTATGTTACCTACTTTTATGTCTTGAGTCGTACCTGTTGTTAAACGAGTGTCAGATGTTTTTATATATTCAAAGTGCTTATCACTCACCTCTTCCAAATAGTCACTATTTAATTCAATACTTCCGCTGTTATCTGGACTCCCTCTCATATTCAACCCCTATTTATATGCCTATTAATCAAAGGAAAGTAGTATATTGACAAAGTATATAAAACCATCAACTATTATCTTTATCAGTAACCACTATATTTATTTTCAAATTGCATACAACTTGATTGTCATATTTGGTTTCAATAGATAACAACAATTGCCAACAATTCACACTTTAAGGTATTTAGTTAAACAACCAAATAATACCAATCTGAACTATTGATACGATTTATTTTGACTTTTGTGGCTTCAAGTATCTATGCCAATTATCCGATATATGCCCATACTGAAATTCGCAAAACTCTTTTCTCTCGCCAACGTAGTCTTTCTCGATTTCGTCTAGTAAACCCTTATAAGTTTCGGGATCACTGCCATAAACAAGGCATAGGGTTGAAAAGTACCGTTGCAAATCGAAGCTGTGGTCATCGATATACTCGTCAAACTCATAGTAGTCAGGTCTATCTTTCGACTCAAAGTCAAACATATCCGCTGCACTGATCGCGACTTCTCCGCCATTGTCTACATATTCAATAAGCAATATGGTTGCAAAATTATCAACCGCATCTTCTTCTTTTCCTAAGATAGGGATATTTTTCTCGTACACATACGCGTGTCCAACCTCATGTAAAAGAGTATGAAGTAAAGTATCCATAGCAGCTTTTTTTGGTTCAGTGCCGTACTTTTTCTTATAGTCATTCTTTTTAAAGTACCCAATTGCATCGGTGTAAAAAGTGTAGGGAATGAAAACAGTATGAATCTCAGAGTCGTACAGCGGCCCTTCTTTTCCACCATACTGGATAGTTAAAGCCTTCTTGAACGGAAACAGTTTTTTCGAAAGGTCCTGTAACGTCTCATTGCTCGTACTTGCCTTTATTTCCTTCATTGCACGTTTTTCGGCCGCATCGTAGGGCTTCTTGTATTTAATTTCGATACTAGCCAGTGCCAAGTTTGTATTAAAAACGGAAAATAGTAATGATAGCGTTAGCGAAACAATCGTAGATTTCATCGAGCTTGCTCTTACGGGAATACACTACTTCTATTTTTGAGAACGATTCAATTAGACTCAATATACTACCCCAAGTAGTGGAGTTGACTTCACAAACATAGTAAATGAGTGCTTCCCCACCACCCCGAACATCCGAAAACCGGATTCACCTATTAAGCCAACTAACCTAACAACTCTGTTAGATAAACTAAATAATTTAATTAGTATTTTCGTGCATACTAGCTTTACTAGTTTAGTTTCATAACTGGCAAAAAGACACTGTAGAACTGACTAGAAGAACATCTGAAATTTCCATTATATAAGCTATTTACTGTTGGTTCATATTAGCCATTACCACATTGAACACTGGCTCAATAATAAAAACTAGATTTTGAAAATAAATAACGTGAGGTCAATGCTATGAATTTAAAAGAGCAAACTAAGTTTTCTATTCTAAGTAATGATAAGACTTACCATGGTTACAGTATCACAAAGGCTGCAAATCTATTCGATATAGATATCTCTAGGTTACCTTACTCGATAAGAATATTGGCAGAAAATATACTTAGAAACTTGGACAACCCTTATACTACTGTAAATGATTTTAAAAAAGTTCTTGATTGGAATCGGCAGCAGATAGAACACAACGAAGTACCGTTTATGCCTGCTCGAGTTATTATGCATGACTTAGCTGGTGTCGTAGCTCTAGTTGATTTTTCTGCTATGAGAAATCAAGCCCTCAAACAGAATTTAGAACCTAAAAAGATAAACCCTTTAGTTCCTACCGATGTAATCATTGACCACTCAGTCCAAGTCGAACATACCCAATCAGCACAAGCATTAAGTTTAAATATTGCTAAAGAAGTTCAAATGAATGAAGAACGATTCAGCTTACTAAAGTGGGGAGCTGCTGAATTCGATAATTTTAAGCTTATCCCTCCGGGGAAAGGAATTATCCACCAAATTAATTTGGAATATTTGGCGAAAGGAATCAACTTTTCAACAGAGAACGATGAAACCACACTATTTCCAGATTCATTAATTGGTACAGATTCCCATACCACAATGATCAATGGAGCTGGTGTATTTGGTTGGGGAGTGGGGGGTATAGAAGGTGAATCCGTTATGTTGGGCCAACCTTATATTATCCGCCTCCCCCAAGTTATTGGTGTCGAGCTAACTGGAAATATAGGTAATACCGTTACCACCACTGATATCGCGTTATACATAACAAACCGTTTACGCCAACACGGAGTTGTAGGTTGCTATGTTGAATTTTTTGGTGAGGGTGTCGACAAGTTATCGGTTCAAAACAGAGCCACGATTGCTAACATGGCCCCGGAATACGGTGCCACGATGGGATATTTTCCAATTGATGCTAAAACTATGGAGTATTTTAAGCAGACGAATAGAAGTAAGCATACAGAGCTTGCAGAGCATTACTTACGTAAACAACGCCTATTCAAAGACAGTTCCTCTATCACGCCACACTACGCAGACATTGTCACTATTGACCTTTCAAGTATCGGTTCCATTTTAGCTGGTCCTAAAAGACCGCAAGATAAAGTTAGGCTGCGAGATTTAAAGAACAACTTCCGAAATTCGTTAGACACTCGAGTTCCGCTGCAAGATATTCCAGCGAAGAGCTCGAAACAAATCGCTTCAATTGAACATGGTGATATTGTCATAGCAGCTATCACTTCATGCACCAATACCTCTAACCCTGATTTATTGATTGGTGCCGGTATCCTTGCGAAAAAACTCGTAGATAGAGGTTTACAAGTCAATAAAAACATAAAGACTTCATTTACTCCGGGGTCAAGAGTCGTTCAAAGCTACCTATCCAATTCAGGGTTGTTGCCCTACTTAGAGCAACTTGGATTTAATATTGTCGCTTACGGCTGTGCTACTTGCGCTGGAAACTCTGGCAGTTTGGACTCAGAAATTGCTGAGCAGATAATAGCTAAAAACATAGTGGCTACAGCAATCACCTCAGCAAATAGAAACTTTGAAGGTCGAGTGCACCCACTGGTCAAATCTCACTATATTACTTCTCCGATATTAGTTGTCGCGTTAGCTGTGTTCGGTAGTGTTCTATTCGATACGGAGCATGACCCGCTAGGCCATGATGAAAATGGAAAGCCCGTTTACTTAAAAGATGTTTGGCCAATACAAGATGAAATTGAAACCGTTAAATCTCAACACTTAAATGCATTTCTATACTCAAAGTCTTATAGTGATGTTTTCACTGACACTGGAAGTTGGCGCAATATCCCGGCTCATATAGGCGAAGTTTACGGCTTTTCCGATAGCTCTAGCTATATCAAATGCCCAAATTACTTTAATCACGATACAAACAACGATATCAATCAGATAGTTAATGCGAGAGCGCTTTTAAAACTGGGCGATAGCATCACTACCGATCACATTTCCCCCGTTGCTGCCATCGATGAGCTTTCTGCTGCGGGCCAATACCTACTCGCTAATGGTGTACCAAGTCATGAATTCAACAGCTATGGTTCACGCCGTGGAAATCATGAGGTGATGGTTAGGGGGACGTTTGCCAATATTCGCATAAAAAACTTGTTGGTTCCGGGCAAGCTAGGTGGCTATAGCATTCACCACCCAAGTGGCTCAATCGATTCTGTTCATGCCACAGCAGAGAAATACTCAAAAGAAAATACACCCCTAATTGTAATTGCGGGAAAGGAGTACGGTACAGGCTCTTGTAGAGACTGGGCAGCAAAAGGTACAGCACTACTCGGTATCAAAGTCATTCTAGCGGAGAGCTTCGAAAGAATTCATCGAGCTAATTTAGTTGCTATGGGCGTTTACCCTATTTCTTTTACCAATAATGATTCTGCACAAAGTCTCGGATTGCTTGGAGACGAAGCATTTACCTTTACACAAGATAGACTCGATAAAAGTCGAATCTTCGTATCTGCGACAAATTCAAATCACGTTATCCGATTTCAAGCAAAGCTATGCGCAGAAACCGAACTTGAGTTTAAGTACCTATCCAATGGTGGCTTAATACCAACCATTTTTAAAAATATTTACCATGAAGGAGTAGAGTAATGAACAAACTATTCGAGCTATTTTCTCAAGACAAACTATTCGTTGCACCGGGTGTATATAACGGCTTGTGCGCAAAGCTAGCCGAAGCAGCCGGATTTGAAATCATTTACGCTTCTGGTGGAGCTATCTCTCGCAGTGCGGGAGTACCCGATTTAGGCATATTAAGTTACACCCAAGTCGCTGATATTTTATATCAAATCGCTGACTCAGTAGCCGTGCCAGTGATCGCTGACTTTGATAATGGCTACGGCAACCACGTGAATGTATCGTTTGCTGCAAAACGATTCAGATCGACGGGTGTTTTAGGTGTTCACATGGAAGACCAACAGCTACCAAAACGTTGTGGGCATTATGATGGTCAACAAATTGTCGCTTGTTCGGAATTTGTCGATAAAATAAAAGCATTTAAAGACAGCGTTGGTGACGATTTATATCTAATCGCGCGTACCGATGCCATTGCTGTCAATGGTATTGGAGATGCGATTGAACGAGCAAACAAGTACTTTGATGCAGGCGCAGACATGATTTTTGTCGAAGCACCCACATCTGTTGAGCAAATCCAATATATTGGTGAAAACCTCAGTTGCCCGAAATTACTCAATATGTTTTATAGTGGAAAAACTCCCGTTGTTCCGTTAGATCAGCTCAAGGAATGGGGATTCAATCTCGTGATTGACCCAAGTGACCTACAACGTGCGGCTATCAAAGCGATACAAGAAACACTTGTAGAGGTTAGAAAACATGGCCACTCCAAAGGAATAAAAGACAAGCTGATCAGCTTTGCTGAAAGAGAGGAAATTATAGGTACAAAGAAATTAATCACTTCTTAATGTGAGCAGAAAAAGCGAAATGTAAGCCAACCTGACAAACCTATGAAATCGTAAAGAATTCTGTGTAATACACTTCTATGATTAACAGTATTTTTTACGATTTCTTTATGCGCATATAAATACTTCCTAAACTCTCAATAATCTAATTTTCAATGAGTTTCCCTCCTTCAAGAAAAGATTAGATTCCGTTTTATAAAGTCACAGTTTTTAATCTAGATTCGATTTTAATGTTCAAAATGTGAGCTTTAACGTTTTTTTATTGAATAAATTAAGTAATATTTATGACAAATAAATGAGAGCGCTCTCATTTGGTGTGTGAAGTAATTCAGCAATCACTATTGATGTAAGAGCGTTGTCGTCTAAGAGGTGTAGCTATCTATGTTTACGCAGAAAATTGAGGTTTTATTGATTATTTTTCAACTGGTTAAGTCGTATGAAAACTCGTTGTTCGGTAGTCACCACTCACCGGATAGCAAAGCATAGTTGTACTAAAACGATTGGATAGCACATAAACCAAAAGTCGATTGATTTAAGGATATTTAACAAGCATTGATATTAAGAATCTAAGCCATAGACGTTTTGTGATAATAAAAGAATAAACACAAAATCAAACTAATCGTTATAACAAATATCATCTTAAACCTATTTAGATTGAGACGTTAACCTATGGGTGTCGAATAGTACGCCCTGTGAACACCTATATCTAAATTAACCTTCAAACCAAATTATATTGGTTTGTTTGCACTTAATAGTTATTAAAACAAAAAGAAGTAGTTAGCCAACATAACTTGCATTGTATTTAACCTACATGGAAACCACTATGAGTATTAGAAATAATATATTTATACGGACTACACTCGCTAGCACTATTTTATCTGTTATATCCGGAATCGGGCTTGCATATTCTAGCAACGCTCAAGCAGAAGAGGCTGTACAAGAATCTGTAAGCACCGCAACGAATGGATATTCTAGCTTTATTGACGATAGCAAAATCACTGGTGGTTTCTATGTTTGGTACCGTGACAGAGATCGTAAAGACGCACCTGATGGCGACTATCAAACCAATCTCTCTCACACCACTCTAAATGCGAATATCGACGCTCAGTCGGGCTACATCAACGGGATCATTGGCGCTGACTTTGCCGCTTTTTATGCAGCCGATGCAGCAAATGATGGCGACCCTCACCACGAAATGGCTTTCTTCCCCGGACAAGATAACCCTTGGGATACCACTCAAAGTGCAAGCTCAGCTAAATCTGGTGCTTCTATCTACAAAGCGAACATAAAGTTTAATGCCGCTGACGTACATGGCGTTGTGGGTTACTACCAACCAACTGGACCAGGCGTGTTAGGTGTTAACTGGTCATTTATGCCCGGCACATATCAAGGTGCCGAGTTGTCAACAAAGATTGGTCAATGGGAGATGGCCGTCAACTATGCTGACGAATACAAAGCCCCATGGTTCCAAAATACTTATCAATTCCGAAAGAATGACGGGACTACTATTGTTGACTATTTATACTCGGTAGGTGCAAAGTATAACTTTACTCCCCTAACCTCCCTTGAAGTCGCTTATGGTGCGTCGGAAGACTATTTAGAAAACGCCCACATAAAAGCAAAACATACCATCGAATATCAAGACTCATCTAGTCTATATTTGACCTACCAACTATATATGATGGATGACAGCGACAATAGCGGCGGTGTAAACGACAACTTTGAAGGGATGGCATTTCAAAGCTACCTTGCTGCACACTATAAAACGGGTATGTATACATTCAAAGCTGAAGGCTTACATACTACCGCCCGTCAGGACAACAGTAATCAAGTTGGCTACTTTGCATACCGTTTAACCAGCCAATACGGTGGCTCGAACGGTGCGTACGAACCATGGTGGGATGCCCGCTCTGACTGGAACCAAAACGAGGAAACCGCTTTATATACTGGAGTCTGGCGTGAATTTTCCGACCTTGGCGTTCCGGGGTTAAGCTCTGGCGTATCCTATGTATACGGCTTTGGCGGAAAAGCATATTCCAAACCTTCGGCAGAACTTATTGAAACTGCTTGGAACTTCGACCTTGGGTATGTCATTCAAGAGGGTTGGTTTAAAGGTACCGCTGCGAAGCTCCATTACACTTTGTATGACAACCGCTCTGGCGAAGGTAGCTGGGGAACATTTAAAAACGCTTTTCAAGATGAGAGAGACTTGAAGCTGACACTAACCGTTCCGTTTGATTTGAAGTGATCACCATCGTGAATAACTTGAATTATCAATTGTAACCAGCGAGAGGCACACCGCACTCAACATTGGGTGTGCCTCAGTATATAACCTTACTGAGTGACTTTCAGGTGTGCTTTTAGCGCTAAGGGCAACGCAACGTAGTTTACAACTCCCGTGATGATAGCCACAGATATAACGGTTACTGTGATCGGCTTGTCCGAGATCGACTGAATAACCCAAGGTGGAATAAAATAAACCAATGGTAACAATATAATAAATGTGTACAACGCCACCCAATGCGCATTAGGTGGCGAGCCTTTTCGCTCACCACACATAGTCTACCCCTTCGCGAAATAACTGTTCATTACATAGCCATACTTGGTCGTATGTTCCGCTAATACACGACCTAGAGAATCACCATAATCACTGCGCCAATCATTCATCAGCTCAGCTAAAACCGATGCCCAAGTGGTCACTTTTACACCGGCTTGAGTCAAGCGCTGTATGGTGACCTCTTGTACCGTTTTGTTCCACGTTCCCGATGCATCAATCACTGCATATACATCGTAACCCTCTTCAACCGCCGAAAGTGCTGGGAAAAGGAGACATACATCTGTCACGATACCTGCCATAATGATTTTCTTGCGTCCTGTTTGTTCAATCGCCCCACGGAAGTCAGCACTGTCCCACGCATTTATTTGACCAGCTCGCTCAATAACATCCACACCCAACACTTCTGGGATCTCTGGCATTATTGGACCATTTGGGCCGTCAGGTAAACTTGCTGTCACCACTGAAGGCAGATCAATTGCTTTCGCAGTACGAATTAGCCCCATGATGCTATTTTTAAGTACCGTTGGATGTTCATCTCCAAGGCCAACCATAAGCCCTGTCTGGTGATCGATCATCGCTAATACTGCGTTCTCAGGAGTTAAAAATTCTGAATATTTTGTTTTCGTTGTCATGGTTTGTTCCTCTATTTGGCTTTCTTTATTTAATTATTCTTTGAAAATTAGAATGAGTTGGCTGTCTTCACGAGCAGTGAAGTTCAACACATTGGTGCGAAGCAAAGTTCCAGCTTCAATATTTTGATTGTTCACAATCGCTGAGCCACTGCTTAAGTAAGCGAGTACATCACCAACTTGCTCCGTTCGATCACCCTCTTGCGCTTGAAATAGTTCAATAATGGTGTGGCTTTCGAACGTATCGTGTTGCTCTTGTGTGCCACCGTAAATTCTTACTCTGTTTCCAATAACTGGTTGATAAGCCTTATATCCAGCCTTCTGTCCGGAAACCTCAGGCAGTACCCATAGCTGTATAAGCTTATTCGTCTCATCATCGGGGTTGATTTCATTGTGGGAAAACCCTTCCCCACCAGCACGCTGAACTTGAGCCCAGCCAGTCTCTAAGCTCTGGCCGTGTTCGAGCGAACCTGCATGTGAAATTCGCCCTTTTGCCATAACACTTATCACATCGATTTCGTGATGTGGGTGCATTCCAGTCTCGCCAAAAGGCTCAAAGTTGGCGTCAGCCAAATAGACAAAGTTACCAATGCCATCAAAGGCCTGTGTACCAATAGCTTTATTAAACACTCGAGAGTCTTTAACCAGTTGCTTTTCTTTTAACCCTGCAAATCCGCCTTGTGGTAGTTGTTCTAAGGTTAAAACTTTCATCACTCTCTCCTTCATCGTTATCTTGTAAGCGATGAATTAAGACTAATTTGTTACCCATTGTTGATAAATAAGCAAATTGATATATGATTGTTCAATATTTGATAACTAATAACTAAATACATATGGTTGATGTCAATGACATGCTGGTTTTTGCCAAGGTCGTGGAAAAAGGTAGCTTTACCGCTGCGGCAGATGCTTTAGGTACGCCAAAATCAAATATCAGCCGAAAAATTACCCGTTTAGAAAACGAAATTGGCGTTCGACTGTTGGAGCGTTCAACACGCTCTCAAAGACTCACAGAAATTGGAAAGCAGTTTTACGATTCATGTCGGCGAATTAAAGACGAATTAAAAGTTGCCCAGCACACAGTGGAAACACTACTAGAAAAGCCAGTAGGGACTTTGAAGATATGCGCTTCCGTCACTGTAGGCCAGTCGTTACTATCAGAGTTATTTGCCGGATTTTGCAAACAGTTCCCAGAAATTAAGCTGGAAATTAGTCTAACTAACCGTAGAGTCGATGTGATTGAAGAGGGCTTTGATATCGTTTTTCGAGTAGGGAAACTGGTTGAATCTGGGCTAGTCGCGCGAAAACTGACAACATTAGATCTCCGACTCTATGCGGCGCCAGAGTTCTCTAAGGAAGAGATAAATGTGCCAACAGATCTTATTCCTTATCCTCTGATGCTCATGAGTGACAAAGAGCGTAAACCAATATGGAACTTTGTTTCTGGGGACTCGACGCAGCAAGTACATTTTAACCCATATATACAGTGCGATGACTTTTCTGTTTTAAAGAGAATGGCAGTTCAAGGTATCGGAATTACCGAACTACCAGAATACATGGCAAAAGATTTCGTAACGGATGGGAAATTAGTCAATATCTTACCAAAGTGGCAGTTTGAAGGTGTGTCTCTATACGCCTTGTACCCCAGCCGCCGTGGTGCAACACCAAAACTTCGTGCATTGATGAGTTACATGGCTGATTGTTTTTCATAAGGATATGAGAAGTAATATGCTTTCTTTCAGTTACTTTTTTACAGCATTATCTAGGAATTAGGCTTACTTAATAACATCATATTTTGTATAAATATGCTCTTCCAATGGCGGAACTGAGATATTCAGTGGCAGAAGTTTCTTCTCCAAATACCCCTCTCTCGACAATACCTTAAGGGCAGAACGGTTAAACTTCCTCACAAACTCGATATCTGTTGTTGCTTTTGGAAATACGACAAAATAATGGATTTCCATGTGTTTCCAAACATATTTCAAGTTCTCAACGTTGAACCTGCTTGCTCTGAAGTACCCAACTGCTTTGTTGACGTAGTAACCATCTATCCTATTTCGTTTGAGCATGTTTACCAGCTCGCCATTGAGATCCTTACTTGCGTGAATTTTGAAGGGGGACAAACCATCTTCGCTCATCTTGGACTGAACCTCCTCAAGCCGGTGATACATGTTTGTTTGAGGCCCAAACACACCAATCGTCAGATCCTGTAAGTCTTTTGTGCTCTCTATTTGTTTGTTATTCGAGCCTGCAACAAACAGGCCATATTCAGTTTGCAAAAACGGTATCGAATAATAGAGATATTTTGCTCGCTCTTCGTTCCAACCATAAGGGAACCCTGCATCGACCTCACCTGTTCGGACAGCATGTTTTAAACGCTTATTGGGTAGCAACTCAAATACACACTGCTCACCCATCTCATCACAAACATCCCGAACAACCTCTATAAATGGCCCACCAATCTCTCCATTTGGCAAACGCATTGAAAAAGGAGGAAGCTCTAAAGTCGAAAGCGACAACGCGTATGCAGAGTTGAAAATGCAGCTTAGACAGATGGTCATACCTAATACTACTTTTCCAAAAAAACGATTCGTCATTGTGACGCTCCCTATCCAACACTCTCTAATTAGCATAGTAGAGCCTGAAACTTGTGCTTTGTTGGTATGTATTTGACTACTTTTGAGGCAGACAAGTGTACATTGACTAATAAGGGCAAGATGCTACTGGCGCCTGTACAACAATGGTTATAGCCACATTGAAGAGTACTGACTCAGGTATACTGGGCTGGAAGTGACTGTTCACATTTTTTTCACAAATGTAAAGTATTGAGTAAATACTCCTCTTTACATTGACGAAAGGAATAAAAATACGATAGCATTCACACCAATCGAACACCGTGCAAATAGTAAACAAGCAGTCACATACCAGATTTATTGAATGGCATCGGTACAAGTGTATGAAAAGGATAACTATTAGGTTCACCTTATTTCGTACGCGGAATTGTAACGTCGCTTTTTTGCAGATTAATGACAAAATTAACTTTAAGACTTGATTGCCATTAGTCATAGAGAAGATACTTTGCTCATCGAATCCTCAACTGGTTGGTTTAAAAGTATTTATTAATGCTGATATTAAGCTTGTTAAGCGGTAAATTTAAAACAGTTAACGAAAACTAACAGCATGTCAGACACCAATACATTGAAGGAGTCAGCGGAAGACATTGCGCTTAATAACACTGCAGGTGTTTATAAGCTTATTAAGGACAATTCAACATACTGGGTTAAGGTTTGCGGAGAAAATAAGTCGAACTTCGTACGATATATTTCATCTCTTATTGCAAAAGCAGAGTCACTTTCCTTTTTGAAAACTAATGCTCTACTTAGCCCATCTGAAAGGTTTGAACACGAGAAGCTCATTATTTCTCACTTGAAAGAGAAAGGCTTCCCTGTTCCTAAAATCATTGATGGCAATGAAGATTACTTCATTACTATGGATGCCGGAACACCTTTTGAACACGTCGATCCAAAACTAGTTAACGAGCAGCTTATTGAGCAGCTGTTGCAAATTTTTGCAGTTTTGCATGAAAATGATATCGCCCACGGCCGACCTGCACTTCGAGATATTCTAGTCAATGAGGACAACGAAGTTCAGCTGATCGATTTTGAGGAAGCGACATTAAAAGCAAACTCAAAACTTAAAGCTAGGGATATTTTCCTACTGTTAATGGACCTTCATCGTATCGAATCCATTTCGCAAGCCGCTATCCTAGACGCATTATTTATGTGGAAAGAAAAGGTTGACGAGCAAGATTGGGTCTCTTTGATTTCAATGGGCAACAGACTTAGTAAGATTTCTTTCATCGCTAAAGCAATCTTAAAATTTAAGCCTAGAAACAAAACTAGTATTCAAATCTTGAAGGTGTTGCAAATACTAAAAGTTGCACAAGATCGCTGCACTCACAGTTGCTAAGTAGAAAGCAATAAAACAACAGGTTCAGAATTGTGAGCCTGTTGTTTCGTTCTCTGCAATCAGTGCTGGACTAAGTCTACTGAAGAGGTAGTCTCAGCAAATGGATGTGGGCCATGTGGTCCCGGGCCCGGCCCTCCTGGTCCTGGTGGTAACTGGCAACCCGCTAAAGCTGCTAATAGAACTGAAACTAACATTATAATTTTGAAATTATCATTCATACTTAGCCTTCCTCTTATTCCTTGACCCAGTTTCCCTTCACCACTTAGCTCTAGAATAGAGCTCCACTATAGTGAGACGCATCGTCTAACCTGTGACTCTATGACTTGTTAACCCTGTATGTCGCTTTTCTTTTCATCACAGACTCAATAACAATAAACACAAGCCCTAGCCAGATAAAACCGAAACTGACCGCTTTAACATAGTCGAATGCCTCACCAAACACTATGACAGCAAGTAAAAATTGCAGTGAGGGCTCAATATATTGCATCAAACCAATATTAGACATGTCTGTCATTCTTACCGACATTGAATAAAAGACCAGAGGCAATATCGTGACAGGTGCTGCTCCAAGATAAAGTAAAGCAGTTCCCCACTCAGTCCCAGTAAACTCAAGCCCAACATAGGCTGACTTGTAGACTAGGAATGCCACAGCAAACGGCGTTAAAGCTAAGACCTCAACGAACAGGCAAATATCCCAGCTATATGAAATTTTCTTTTTACACCAACCGTATATAGTAAAACAAATAGCCATCGTCAGGGCGATGTAAGGTATATGGCCAAACAGAACCAACTGATACAAAACACCTATGCAAGCAAATAGAATAGCTAAAAACTTACCTGAAGATATCGGCTCTTTGTACGCAAAATACCCCAGAGCAACCATCGTAATCGGGCTGATAAAGAATGCTAAACTGGACTCCAAAACATGATGGTTAGTGATTGCCCAAGTAAAAGTATACCAAGAGACACAATAAATTAGGCTAGCGAAAAAAGCATATTTGAATGAAACTTTGTCTTTCAAAATCGCTTTAATATCAGGTAGCTTACCACGTAATAATAAGACCAATAACGCCATTAAAGGAACCGATGCTATAATACGCACAGCTAACAACTCTTCCGTTGAAGCGTGTGGTAAGAATTGATAATAAAGAGGCGTTACTCCCCAAAAGATGAATGAAAGAGCCGCTAATAAGTTGCCAAGACGTATTGTATTCATAACTGGACCTGCGTGAACATTTCATACTCTTTAAACACTTATTTTTGTTGTGCTTTTCATGAATATATCTGACCCTAATATCAAGATCAGATAGTCAATTTTTCTCGCAAGTTTGTCAACCCAGCGTAGGGGGAATATTGACTAAAGTTTTATATAATTAGTTTAACAAAAGAATCGATTTGATTAGAAAGAGGCTGTTAAAGATAAATAACCATATTCACTACGCATGACGTTTTAGATAGTGTTTATAAGACATGGTTTCAGGCTTCGATACAATTCTAGTGTATTCAAACACAGTTCCATTTTTTAGAATGCCTTTAGATAAGACACAAATAAGCGGTTTGTTAGCATCAACGTCTAATGTCTCGCACATATGCTGATCAGGTAATATAGCTTCAAAGTCTTGATAAGCGCCATCAATTTCAAAGCCTAGCTCTTGTTCAAGGTACTGATATTTAGAACCTTCCATAGACATTACATTCATTTTGGGATACAAAGCCATCGGCATATAAGAATCCTCATATACAGAAGGTAATCCGTTGATTAGTTTAAATCGGCGAATGAAATAAACTTTCTCACCTACTTTAATATTCAAAATCTCTGCAATGTCTTCTTCTGCATCAATCAGTGCAAAGTCACAAATCTTGTACTCTAAATGTGTTCCTGATTCTAATAAATATTCACTGGTACTTTTCAAATTGAGCATAGAACTGATCAATGTCTTACCAATGATGGTTGAGCCTGCACCTTGACGTTTTTCGACCAAGCCCAATTTTACAAGTTCATCAATTGCTTTACGGATAGTAATTCGACTCACCGAATATTGTTCCATCAACTCCTTTTCTGTCGGTAGTGTATCTCCTATTGAAAACTCATCGGAATCAATACGACCTCTAAGTTCTTGCATTGTTTTTTTGTACAACATATTCGGGACCTCCTTATCGAGAAAAATTTACACACGACAATAGAACAAATCAATGACCAATTATCAAGGTTATGACGGGAGTAGGTAATTTTTCAAATAGTTATAGTCTACTTCGTTCATATCTAACGTGTATATTAGTACAAGATCTCACAATTCATCTCTTATTTGTACCATATCACATTTAACATATCTTATATTTGTCATATCCGTTGTGCGAGAGTAGGTTAACTGTTATCCAAACTTAGGACACTTTTGAAGCACGAATGAATAATGTAAGGATTCTATTATGCTAAGTGCAGTACAACGTCTAGGCGGCGCAATGTTTACCCCAGTTCTCCTTTTCCCTTTTGTCGGGATTCTAGTAGGGCTGACGATTGTTCTAAAAAACCCAGTATTTGTCGGCGATCTTGCTGATAAGTCGGGTCTTTTTTATCAAATTCTAAAAGTGGTTGAAGAAGGCGGCTGGACGATTTTCCGCAATATGCCTTTGATATTCGCAGTCGGCTTACCAATAGGCCTAGCTAAAACAGCTCAGGCTCGAGCTGTATTGGTCGTGTTAGTTTCGTACTTAACGTTTAACTATTTTGTTGCGGCTATGGGGACTATATGGGGCAGTTACTTTGGCGTTGATTTCTCACAAGCAGTAGGAGGTACATCCGGTTTAACTGAAATCTCAGGTATAAAAACTATGGATACCGGGATCTTCGGTGCAATCATTATTGCAGGACTAGTCACTTGGATTCACAACAGGACATTTGAAAAACAGCTGCCTCCGTATCTAGGTATCTTTCAAGGTGCATCATTTGTTGCAATGACATCGTTCTTTGCCATGCTTCCAGCGGCTTGGCTAACACTTTATATCTGGCCTTCAGTCCAGCATGGCATCCTTAACCTCCAATCATTCATCGTGAACTCTGGTGCTTTTGGTGTTGGCCTGTATACCTTCTTAGAGCGTATCCTGATCCCTACTGGACTACATCACTTTGTGTATGCTCCTTTCATTTTTGGCAACGTCGTTACTCCAAACGGCATTACCGCTGACTGGTATACAAATCTCGAAGCATTTACTCACTCAAGTCAAGCTATAAAAGATCTCTTCCCCGCTGGCGGATTTGCTCTACATGGTAACTCAAAAGTGTTTGGCTGCTCAGGTATTGCACTTGCGATGTACCACACCGCGAAACCTGAAAACCGTAAGAAAGTTGCCGCTCTACTCATTCCTGCGACTTTGACCGCAGTATTAGTTGGTATTACTGAACCACTTGAGTTTACCTTCCTGTTTATCGCTCCTTGGCTGTTCGCTATTCATGCCATCCTTGCTGGCATCATGGCAATGGTTATGTACAGTTTCGGCGTTGTAGGCAATATGGGAGGCGGTTTGCTTGAGATACTAACAGGAAACTGGATACCTCTGCTCGGTAATCATACCAATATGGTGATTACCCAGATATCTATCGGGCTTATATTTACCGCTATCTACTACTTCACCTTTAGGTTTCTTATCGTTAAATTCGACATTCCTATTGCTGGGCGCACTAATGACGAGGTGAAGCTTCACACCAAAGAAGACTTTAATGTGAAACATGGAATCACCAAAGCAAACAACCCAGAACTAAGCCCTCTTCGCGTTCAAGCTATAGAAACGATACAAGGACTAGGTGGAGTCGAAAATATCGAAAGCTTAAACAACTGTGCAACACGCCTTCGCGTTACTGTTCTCGATTCTACGAAGGTCAAACCAACTCAGTACTTTATCGAAACAGGCGCGGTGAACTTAGTTAAAAGCGGTAATGCTATTCAAGTGATTATCGGACTAAGCGTTTCACAGCTCAGAGAAGAGTGCGAACAGATCGTCTCAAGCTATCACTCCCAAACTATGCAAAATGATTTATCGCTGAACACTGCAAACTGAACATTAGTAACTTCAATACACAACTATCCACGCTATATGTTTGAGCGGTAAACGCCGCTCTAAAACCATAAGAGGTATATTATGAAAAAGGAATTCTCTGTTGTTATCGCTGGTGGCGGCTCAACATTTACACCCGGCATTGTAATGATGCTGCTCAACAACCAAGACCGTTTTCCAATCAGAAAGTTAAAATTCTACGATAACTTCGCATCTCGCCAAGAAACCATTGCAGAGGCTTGTAGAATCTTACTCAAAGAACGCGCACCACACATCGAGTTTTCATATACCACCGATCCTGAAGAGGCTTTTTCCGACATAGATTTTTGTATGGCGCACATTCGTGTGGGACTGTACGCGATGAGAGAACTAGATGAAAAAATCCCTCTTCGTCACGGCTGTGTTGGTCAAGAAACCTGTGGTGCTGGTGGCATTGCATATGGCCTTCGCTCTATACCAGCTGTTATAGAAATGATTGATTATATGGAAAAATATTCACCAGATGCTTGGATGCTAAATTACTCAAACCCTGCTGCAATCGTGGCAGAAGCTTGTCGAGCAATGCGCCCTAGCTCGAAAGTACTCAATATCTGTGATATGCCAATTGGCATCGAAACGCGTGTCGCAGAAATACTTGGCTATGAAGATCGCAAACAATTCGACATTATGTACTACGGCTTGAATCATTTTGGCTGGTGGAAAGAGTTCAAAGACACTGAAACAGGTGAAAATTTGCTGCCACGTATAAAAGAATATATTAAAGAGAACGGCTACTTACCGCCAAGTGCAATTAGTGGCGCTCAACACACCGATGAATCGTGGAAAGATACTTTTAGAAAGGTTAGAGATGTCTATGCTTTAGACCCGGAAACTATTCCAAACACATACCTGAAATACTACATGTATCCTGACTATGTCGTTGAGCACTCAGATAAAGAGTTTACACGTGCCAACGAAGTCATGGAGGGACGTGAGAAAGAAGTATTTACTGAATGCAATCGTATTATCGCAAATGGGACTGCTACTGATACAAGTATTGAAGTTGAAGAGCACGCCTCATACATTGTAGATTTAGCCACGGCGATTGCTTTTAACACCAAGGAACGCATGTTACTCATTGTCCCAAACAATGGTTCTATTACTAACTTTGATCCTACTGCTATGGTTGAGATCCCTTGTATAGTCGACAATACTGGCGCAAAACCACTTCAAATAGGTGAAATCCCTGAATTCCAAAAAGGAATGATGAACCAGCAAGTCTCAGTTGAAAAACTCGTCGTAGAAGCTCACGTCGAGGGTTCCTATCAAAAACTATGGCAGGCGCTGACTCTGTCAGCGACAATCCCAAGTGCTACTGTTGCCAAAGCTATTTTGGATGATTTGTTAGAGGTCAATAAAGATTATTGGACACCAATGAACTAACCAACAACTCTTGCTTAAAAGTCAGATATGCCCTGTCGAACAGGGCATTTTTTTTAGCTTCTCTATTGAGAGGAATTAAGTTGACCCAACATCTCTTGCAATGAGAAGTTGTACTTTTTAATGTCAGGGTTATGGCTTTTAGAAAAGCGCGTAAAGTCAATATCGTCAAAATTGCCGTCACCAAAGTGCTTTTTGTACTCTCCAATATTGTCTGAAGTTAATATTGAAAATTTTGACTGAGCTAATACGTTCTCCAATGGAATGCCATTGTGATGGTCGTTTACCATAACTAGGCCCCATCCCCCATCCATGAAATGTCCACCAACCGTCGAAGAAAGCTCGCCTTTATTCACACCTTCAACAGCGGAGGCAGCCCAGTCGATGCCACCTATAAATATGTCTTTCCCTGGAGTTCTCCCCATCGTCGTTGCCGCCTCGGCAGCTCCCAATGCCATACCATCGCTTGCATTCCAAATAACACTTAGCTGAGGAAACTGTTTCAGTACTTGCTCTGAAATAAATTCTGCTTTGTCCTTTTCCCAATAACCATATGCAAGCTTAACTATCTTCACGTTGGGGTATTCTGATACTGCTTTGCGTAAGCCTTCAATTCTCAACTCTGATGTAGTCTTGCGTGTTCCGCCGATACCTGCAACGTAAAGGATACCGTCATCTGCTACCATATTTTTTTCTATTGCACTATCAATCAGGTTTTTGCCTAGCAGATACCCCGCTTGTATTTCATCTGGGATATATTCAGCTATCCAGTTTTCGTATTTACTTTCCGGAAAACCATGCTTTTCTCTATCTTCAGCTATTAACCCACCATTGAACAAAAATATTTTTATGCCTTTCTCGTTGGCTCGAGGCAGTACGTCTAGCATGTTCTTTTTTATATTAATAACGAAAAGATAGTCGGGCAGTTTTTCTCTCATTATTACTTTTACGGCGTCATTTTTGCTCTGAATATGATTTCGGTTCCCGTAAATCACTTCCAAATCGACGCCGAGATCCTCTGCAGAAGCGCGCATGAATCGGTCGACCAAGCGATAAAACGGATCATCCTTTGAACCGGGATTAATGAACACCACAGAGGGTGACTCTTTCTGCTGTGGTGTTTGATTCGCGAAAGATGGGTAACTCATTACAATCGCTAAGATTAACAGCCAAATCCTTTTGACATTAAAGTAATCCATTGAAGCTCTCTTATGCAATGTGCACTACGAAAAAAATCCTTGTTTAATGATTATAGTGTCAATTAATACTGACTGTTGTACAAAAAATAAGAGCCAGCAAACGCTGGCTCTTCAAACTTAGACATCTATTCAAATTCAACTACTTGCGCAAAGCATTTAATTTAGCTTGTGCTATGCCGAATATAGTATCGGTTGGGTATGTACCTTCTTCACTCGGAGTTCCTGCGGTTTTCCCAGTGAAAATTTCGATAGCCTCTGTCACATGGTCAATAGCCCAAATATTAAACTCACCTTTCTCGACCGCTTTTACTATATCAGTACGTAACATGAGGTTGTGCATATTCGAGCGAGGTATGATGACGCCCTGCTCGTTGGTACGACCTTTTATTTTACAAACGTCGAAAAAGCCTTCTATTTTCTCGTTCACGCCACCAATAGGTTGAGACTCGCCAAACTGGTTCATTGAACCAGTAATTGCAATATCTTGTCGGTTAGGTTGCTTAGAGAAAGCAGAAACAACGGCACAAAACTCAGCCATACTAGCGCTATCACCATCCACTCCACCATATGACTGCTCGAAAGTAATCGTTGTGGTAAGCGGCACTTTGGCAGTTTTACCAAACACAGAAGAGAGGTAAGCGGTCAGAATCATAACGCCTTTTGAGTGGATACTACCTCCCAGATCAACGCTACGTTCGATATCAATCACATCGCCATCACCATAAGATGTGGTCGCTGTAATTCGATTCGGTGCACCAAACATATGATCACTGGTAGAAAGTACTGATAACGCATTGACCTGCCCTACTGCTAAGCCTTCCGTGTGAATCAATGTTGTGCCATTAATGAAAGACTCCATAACATTGTCTTGAAGGCGGCTTACTCGCATTTCTTGATTGCTTAGCGCTTCTTGAACGTGATTCAAGCGAATCATATTTGAGTTTGCTTGTCGGGCAACATAGTTAGACTCACGAAGCAAAATAGAGATATGAGACGAGTGTAGGGACAGTTTATTTCTGTCACCAGCTATCCTTGAGCTATGCTCGATAATCCGCGCAATCGCCTTTCGGTCACAATGTAACATGTTGTTATCATGAACAATACTCGAAATAAAACGTGCATAATGCAGCTCAGAGTCGGCAGTTCTCGGCATATCTTCTTCAAAGTCGGCTGTAACCCGAAATAGTTCGCTAAACTCTGGATCGTAATGCTGTAGAAGTTGGTAAGTTCGATGGTCACCGAATAGGATAATCTTTACATCAAGTGGAATATGCTCTGGGTCGAGAGAAACAGCACCTGTTAGAGTGAGCTCTTTTTCTAGTGAAGTAAAACTTAGTTGGCGCGAGCGTAACGCACGCTTCAATCCATCCCAAACGTACGGTTGTTCGAGTACTTTGACCGCGTCCATTAGTAATACACCACCATTGGCTTTGTGCAAACTTCCTGGACGAATAAGTGAGAAATCAGTAAAGACGGTTCCCTTAAAGGTAGCCGTTTCAATATAACCAAATAACGTATGGTAGTTAGGGTTGTTTTCTACAACAACAGGAAGGTTTTGGTCTTTACGGCTTACCAGTACGTTAACTTTGTAGCGTCGTGGTAATTTTTTATCTAGCGAAGCGGTTGCAATTTCTCCTTGCTCGCCGCCTTCTTCCAAAAAGATATCAGCGTTTTCAACAATATCTTTTTGTAGTTCAGTCAGGTACGACTTGATTTCAGGGTGAGAGGAGTAATCCGATTTGAGCTGTTTGATAAAGTGGGTAATTACATCTAAGGTCACTTCATTATTTAACTTAGTGATTTTTTCGCTGTACGCTTCTTCCCACTCAGTAAGCTGACGTACCATACCGCGCAAATTAATTTCCAGCTCAT
Source organism: Vibrio marisflavi CECT 7928 (assembly GCF_921294215.1). Classification (GTDB taxonomy): domain Bacteria; phylum Pseudomonadota; class Gammaproteobacteria; order Enterobacterales; family Vibrionaceae; genus Vibrio; species Vibrio marisflavi. The sequence goes on along the minus strand of NZ_CAKLDM010000001.1, from coordinate 470,804 downwards.
CAATGGTAGAACCAAAATAGTCTTGCTCTTTTTTAGATAGCTCATCAAAGCTTTCTTCGGTATGCGGCTCTTCACCATTCATTGCCACAAACTGGTAGTCGCCTTGAGAGGTTAAAGTCAGGTTGACTCCTTTATCTTTCGCCTCTTTACTGATGTGGTCAAGTTTTGCCTGTTGCTTAGTCGCTAGCTGATTTTTTAATTTCTCAGCACGAGAAAAGTACATTTCATTGTCGAATGCCAGTGGAATGGCACTGACTAATTTAGTCATCAGCTTTTCAATATCTTGTTTAAGCTGATTCCCGACGCCACAAGGCAGTTTCAAAACCCTTGGCGTCCGAATGTCACTGAAGTTGGCTACATAGCACCAATCGAATAGAGCTTCATGATCGTGTTGATGACGATTCAAGTAGCGAAGAATCATAGTTCGCTTGCCTAGCCCGTTCTGACCAATCGCGTAGATGTTGTAGCCTTTCTCTTTAATCGACATGGCAAATTCTACTGCTTTTTGCGCACGTTCTTGCCCAACTATCTCATCAATAGGAGCCAGTTCCTTGGTCGACTTACATGGCAGTTTTTCTAACTCTGCACTGTGATAAAGCTTTTCGGAGCCCAATCTTTGTATCGCCATAACCACCTCCTTTCTACTTATTATTTTCCTACGGCTTTTCAAGTGTATATGCAAATTGTGATCTTTTAAGTGATTTACCGCCTAATCAAGTTTAAGTGGGCAAATAACGTACGATTCATATTGTTGTAGTTGCACTTTAATAACCTTTAAGGCACTGTTGTTAAATCTATTTTTATACAAAATGACCAATAACCAAGCGAAAAACACACAAAGGGTAGACTGTATGGAAACACCGACCTCTGATAGTTATGATTTTGTTGTAATTGGTGGCGGTATCGTAGGAGTTGCAACTGCTTGGCAGTTAATACAAAAATACCCAAACAAAAAAATTGCTTTGCTTGAAAAGGAAACAGAACTCGCGGCTCACCAAACAGGACACAATAGTGGCGTTATTCATGCAGGCGTCTACTATGCTCCTGGTAGCCTCAAAGCAGAGCTGTGTAAACGGGGTAGCACTCTGCTAAAACAATTTTGTCAGAAGCATAAAATACCCGTAGACAACTGCGGCAAGCTGTTAGTTGCCACCAACCAGATCGAATTGGGCCGAATGGAGAAGCTATACCAACGCTGCTTAAACAATGGCATTGAAGTTAGCCAGTTAAACAAACGACAACTGCATGAAGCTGAGCCAGAAATACAAGGTGAAGGTGCGCTGCATGTTAAAACAACCAGCATTGTGGACTTTCGTTTAGTTACTATAAAACTGGCCGAGGAGTTTAGTCGGCTCGGTGGGCGAGTTCTACTAAATACAAGAGTGACTGACTTGAATGAAAGTTCAGATAGGATTGAGCTACAGTGCCATGATGACAAAACCACCCATGTCATTCACACCAATTATCTCATATCTTGTGCTGGGTTAATGTCTGATAGGCTCGCTAAAAAACTCAATATTGACGTCGACTTTCAAATTATTCCTTATCGAGGTGAATACTATAAGTTGTCGGAACAACACAACAATGTCGTCAATCACCTTATCTATCCTATTCCTGACCCAGACCTACCATTTTTAGGCGTACACCTAACCAAAATGATTGATGGAAGTGTGACGGTCGGGCCAAATGCTGTTCAGGGGTGGAAGAGAGAAGGCTACAGACAATGGAATTTCAGCTTAAAAGATACTTGGGAAATGGTCACATTTTCTGGCTTTTGGAAAGTCACTAGAAAGCACCTCTCTGCAGGGGTAAGCGAGCTAAAAAACTCCTATTACAAATCAGGCTATTTGAAACTAGTAAATAAATATTGCCCCAAAATATCGATGGCAGATTTACACCCACACCCTGCTGGAGTCCGCGCACAAGCCGTTATGTCGGATGGCACCATGATGCATGATTTTCTGTTTGCACAAACTCCTAGAAGCTTGCATGTATGTAATGCTCCCTCACCAGCAGCAACCTCCTCCATTGCTATTGGCGAATACATAGTGGACAAAGTCAGCAATCATGTAAATTACGACAATTAATACAAATAACTAAAAAGTACAATAAATTATAGGAACGAGACGTGAGCAAATTTAACAACAATCAGTATGCAGCACTTTATGAAAACCTGCTGACCCAGCTAGACTCAAGTCAAATATTTACTCAAGAAGAACACCGCTTAGCATACGGTACCGATGCCAGTTTCTATCGACTTATTCCCGAATTGGTTCTTAGGCTCAGTAGTCTTGAAGAAGTCATATTTTCTATCCGCTTATGCCGCAAGCACCTTATTCCTTACACATTTCGCGCTGCAGGCACCAGCCTTTCTGGCCAAGCTATTTCAGACTCAGTATTGATTACGCTTGATGACAACTGGCGCAACTATAAGATTTACGAAGATGGCAATAAAATATCTCTTCAACCGGGTGTTATTGGTGCTGATGCCAACAAATACCTTACCCCGTATCAGCGCAAAATAGGGCCTGACCCCGCCTCCATCAATACGTGTAAAATTGGTGGCATAGCTGCAAATAACGCCAGTGGTATGTGCTGTGGCACAGCGCACAATACATATAAAACTATCGATAGTATTAAAGTAGTCTTTAATGATGGAACCTTGCTCGATACCTCCGACCCGAAAAGTATTTCCGATTTTCATGTTGCAAGGCCAGATATCATTGAGGCCATCAGTCAGCTTCATCAAGAAACCACTAACAATACTGAATTAACCCAAAAGATTCACCACAAATACCGCCTCAAAAACACCACTGGATACTCGCTAAACGCTTTAGTTGACTTCCAAGACCCTATTGAAATAATCGAACACTTAATGATTGGCTCAGAAGGCACTTTAGGCTTCATTGCTGAAATTACATACAACACGGTAGAAGAGCTTCCTAACAAAGCAACTGCACTGTTGGTTTTTGACAATATAGAGCAAGCAAGTAACGCAGTAAGTGCTATCGCAAACAGCCCTGTCGCCTCCGTAGAGCTAATGGATGGGCGTTCTCTAGCATCTATCGCAGATAAAAAAGGCATGCCCACCTTTATAAAAACACTTAACAACGAAGCAAGTGCGATATTAATTGAGTCCCAAGCGAAAGACCAAAATCAGCTTGAACAACAAATCCAAGCAATTATGTCGACTCTCGAGCCTTTTGCAATTCTCGAATCCGTCCCGTTCACTTCTGACACTAATACCGTTTCGACATTGTGGTCTATCCGTAAAGGCTTATTCCCTGCTGTAGGAGCGGTGAGAGAAACAGGGACAACTGTTATCATCGAAGATGTTGCCTTTCCTGTAAAGCATTTGGCCAATGGTATTCGTGAACTGCAGGCATTGTTTGATAAATACCATTACAACGAGGCAATTATTTTCGGTCATGCTTTGGAAGGCAACCTGCACTTTGTCTTTACCCAAGGGTTTGACCAGCAGACCGAAATTGACCGATATAGCCAGTTCATGGATGAGGTTGCTCAACTTGTTGCTACTAAGTACCAAGGTTCATTGAAAGCAGAGCATGGTACGGGACGAAATATGTCACCATATGTTGAGTTGGAGTGGGGAAAAGACGGTTACCAATTAATGCAGAAAATCAAAGGGATTTTCGACCCTGAAGGCCTACTTAACCCCGGTGTAATTATCAATGACAACGATAAGGCACACATCGAAAACTTGAAACCCATGCCAGCGGCAGATCCTATTGTTGATAAGTGTATCGAGTGCGGTTTTTGCGAACCTGTCTGTCCTTCAAAATCGTTAACTCTCACTCCTAGACAACGAATTGTTTTATATAGAGAACTTCAAAGTCGCAAAGCTAATTCGACTCCGGGATATAAAAACCTATACAAATCCTTTGAATATCAGGGGCTCGATACATGTGCTGCAACGGGGTTATGTGCCGACCGCTGCCCAGTAGGTATTAATACTGGAGAGCTGGTTAAAAAGCTTCGCACAGAAAAATATCAGCGCTACAGCTCAATTGCTAAATGGACGGCCAATCATACACAGTTAACTGGCTCAGTGGCGAAGTTTGCACTTTCATCCAATAGCATGATGCAAAGACTGGTTGGCGATAATGCGGCTGATACTCTTGTAAACGGGATTAGAAAAGTGACACGAGGCAACTCACCACACTGGATCGCTGAATATCCTCAAGCCAACAGGCATAACTACCAAAGGGAAGCTTTAGAAGCAAAAGCTTCGACTAATGTTGTCGTATATATTCCCTCTTGCGTAAGCCGAAATATGGGACAACCAATCTCAGCAGACGATCAGCGCTCGTTAACCCAAGTGACTATATCTGTACTACACAAAGCAGGTTACACCGTCATTATTCCAGACGACATCAATGAGCAATGCTGTGGAATGCCCTATGAAAGCAAAGGTATGAACGATATTGCTAAGTCCAAGTTCGCACAACTCGAGCAAGTGTTGTGGAAAGAATCAAAGCAAGGCGAATACCCTGTGCTTATGGATACCAGTCCTTGTATAAAACGTAGTGTCGAAAATTTGCAACATTCCATTGATATCTTCGAGCCATCTCAATTTGTCGCGGCACACCTTTTGGATAAACTGAAACTAAAACCAATCGATGAACCAGTGATGCTACACGTTACTTGCAGCTCTCAAAGAATGGGGTTGTCGAACTCTCTAATCCAGCTAGCTGAGAAATGCGCTAAAAAAGTTATCGTCCCAGAGCATGTTTACTGCTGCGGCTGGGCCGGAGACAAAGGTTTCACTACACCTGAGCTCAATAACACTGCCGTGAAGAGTCTTAGAGGTCAGGTTCCTGATGGATGTACTAAAGGTTATAGCAATAGCCGAACATGTGAAATTGGCCTATCTCATCACAGTGGCATTACGTATCAATCGATTCTGTACTTGGTCGATCAAGCTTCGTCAGTGTAAACATGCTGAGTCTTGAGTCCTATTCGGAGAAGACATGCTCACCAGTGTACAGTCGCCACAGTTACTATTTTCACAAATATAAGTTATTCTCAGTGGCCTTTTTGAGGCCATTGATGTTTTAGCTAAAGCTATATTTCTTTGGCTAAAAATTTCTAAGCTAATGAGGCGATGTTGACATTGAGCACTATCAAAGTGCATTTGTTGGGCACGCAGTCCATTGATATCGTTTGTCGTCTTCGAACAGTCAAGTTGGTTTATTGAAGAAACACTTACCGCTTCAAACGCTAGAGTGCTGAATGAAAAAATAGTGACTAAAAAACTTATTGTCAGCAAGAACCTTTTGCTTTTCATGTTGTGTCATAGAAATACAGTGATGGGCATAAACTCTATTCGTTAATTATTACATTATCAATTAAAAACAATTGAGAAAAATTAACCCACCGTACAATAAACTGATAACCGCAATCATTCACTTTTATCTGGTTCGGACAACAATTTAATGGCTGGAAGCGCTGCTTTCCAGCTGTTGTTAAACATGCTAGAAAAGTCAGGGTGCGTTTCAACTGTTACCTTTAACGTCACCATATCTTTATCTTGTACTAACTCCAGCTTTTCTTTACAACCAATCCATTTTTTGGCTATGTCACTATCGATATCTTGCAAGTGTTCTGGATTAAATATCGCCACATGATGATATTCAATAAATCGGTGTTGCTCTACCCTATCGATAATTGCTTTACTGCCACCAAGAGAAGGGTCAAAAAAGGTCATTTCTTCTCCTTCAGCCCAACTTCCCTGAAAAGCTGGATCGGGTGAAAAAGCTTTAGCCCAAAGCTTATAGTGTTCAAGCTTTGTTAGCACATCCCAAACCGTTTTTAAATCAGATTGGATTTGAATTTGATAATTCAATGTCAGCATTTCTGTTCCTATCCCTTTGTTATCTTTTATAGGTATAGAGTATTTTGGGGTGGATATGATTTTCCCCTCTCTTTTTGCGTGACCAATTATTCAAAGTGAGAGCGTCGGTTGATTTCCTACTGCGAATAAAACCAAAAATAAAACTAGACGACTGGTCTATTTAGGGGTATATTGCCCCGCATGAACAAGAAAACAGCAGACACTCGGCAACATATACTAGACGTTGGTTATCAATTGGTGGTAAGCAAAGGCTTTACTAGTGTCGGGTTGTCAGAGTTACTAAAAAATGCCGCGGTACCAAAAGGTTCTTTTTATCACTATTTTAAGTCTAAAGAGCAGTTTGGTGAAGCACTCATCCAAGATTACTTCGACAGCTATATGCAGCGATTGGCGCTAACTTTAAGTCCTGACAACGGCAATAGCTTACAGCAGATCCTTCACTACTTCAGCGGTTGGCTTGAGGTCGTAGATGGAGTGTGTAATGCGCACAAGTGTTTAGTTGTAAAATTGAGTGCTGAGGTCTCTGATTTATCTGATCCGATGCGTGAAGCTCTTAACTCTGGCGCAAATAAAATCGTCGCTTCTATCGCAAAGTGTATCGAAAAAGGTATAGAAAGAGACGAAATCATTAAACAAGATAGTTTACTTATAGCTAGAACATTGTATCAGCTGTGGTTAGGTGGGAGTTTACTCAGCAAACTCAATAACGACATACAGCAACTTGAACAAACTATGAAAACAACCAAGCAACTGCTTGTTCCAGCTGCATAAATAGTACTTAACTGGATACCCGCTAATGAGCGGGATATTTTTTAAACTTTTTATAGACGACCGGTCTAATTAACGGAGCAAAACGATGATTGATAGTAATCGAAAAGTCGTATTAGCGTCACGCCCAAACGGCCATCCACAAACCAATAATTTTCAATTAGAAAAAAGTGCTGTCCCTAACGTCAAAGAAGGTGAAGTACTTCTGCGTAGCGTCTACTTGTCCCTAGATCCATATATGCGTGGCCGAATGAGTGATAAAGAATCTTACGCGGCTCCTGTAGGCTTAGGAGAAGTGATGGTTGGAGGCACCGTTTGCCAAGTGGAAAGCTCGAAACACCCTAATTTCACTGCAGGTGAATGGGTTCTGGCGCATATCGGTTGGCAAGATTTCGCAATCTCGAATGGTGACAGCTTACTCAAGCTAGGAGACAGCCCCACTCATCCTTCTTACGCACTCGGAGTGATGGGTATGCCTGGTTTTACCGCCTACATGGGATTGTTGGATATTGGTCAACCAAAACAAGGCGACACTATAGTGGTTGCAGCTGCAACAGGTGCAGTCGGGTCGATTGTTGGCCAAATTGGTAAGCTCAAGGGCTGCAAAGTTATTGGTATTGCAGGAGGAGAGGAGAAGTGTCGATACGCAAAAGACGTTCTTGGATTCGATGATTGTATCGATCATAAACAGCCAGGTTTCGCCAACCTTCTATCTGAAGCCTGCGTAGATGGAATCGACATCTACTTTGAAAACGTCGGCGGCAAAGTATTTGACGCTGTATTGCCTTTGCTCAACACCGGAGCGCGAGTCCCAGTTTGTGGGTTGATATCGCAGTACAACGCCACCTCACTTCCTAAAGGTCCAGATCGTACTTCTGCGTTAATGGCGACATTACTGATAAAGCGTATCAAAATGCAAGGTTTCATCATTTTTGATGATTACGGCCATCGATACAACGAATTTGCTGAGGATATGGAGCAATGGCTCGCTCAAGGAAAGATTCAATATAAAGAGCACATCATTGAAGGCCTCGAAAATGCACCTAGTGCGTTTATAGGCCTCCTGAATGGCGACAACTTTGGCAAGCTTATTATCCAAACGAATACAGCAAAATAAAGGCAAATATTATGAGCACACACCCAATTATTCAAGACTTAAACCTACGTTATACCGCTAAACGTTACGATGAAACTAAGCGTGTTTCACAACAAGACTTAGAAGTTATTTATGAGAGCATGAGATTATCTGCTTCTTCAATTAACTCTCAACCTTGGAAGTTCGTCGTGATCGAAAGCGAAGAAGCAAAACAACGTATGCACAACTCGTTCGCGAACAAACATCAGTTCAACCAACCGCATGCAAAATCTGCGTCGCATATTATTTTGTTTGCCCACAACCCCAACTACACACGTGAAGACTACGCAAAAGTAGTAGATAAGGGCATTGAAGACGGACGCATGGCTAAAGAAAATCGTGAAAAAGGCTTTGCAGGCTACGCTTTTGCTGAGTCGAATACAGACTCAACTGGCAACAATGCTACATGGACTAAAGCTCAAACTTATATCGCCCTCGGGAATACATTGCATGTTTTAGCCCGCTTAGGCATTGACTCTACAACAATGGAAGGTATTGACAGCGAACTGATATCTGAGTTGTTTAAAGAAGAGCTTGACGGGCACCGATGCGAAGTTGCTCTTGCTATCGGCTACCATCATAAAGATGAAGATTACAACGCCAAACTACCAAAATCTCGCCTTGCAAGAGAACAAGTACTAAGTGTTGTCTAAGTGTAACAGGGAGCTTTAGGGCTCCCTTTCCTATCTAAACTATGATTTTTCGGTTATTTAACCAAGAAACAACACCCCACAATTTTGCATCATTGATGGAATGAACAATACTTAAAGCCTAAAGCGTTTCTATTGGGGAGCTTATGAAAAAGCGGCGCTACTCGTTAAGTATTCATATCACCAGTCTATTTATAATATTAACGACCTTAATTGGCGTCATTCTTATTTCTATCAGCTTTCAACACTCACAGGAGCTACTATCAGGAAGTGTGAAAGAACTCAGTCATGAGAATAGTTTGAAGCTCGAGTCCTCTTTCCGCCAAAACGCCGACCCAATTTTCACTACAATTGACTTTCTCGCCCTAAGCCCAACCATTGATCAAAAAAAGCCCCCGGTAAAAGAAAAACGCTGGTTGACTAGCATTAATCTTATGTTTCAGCGCAACTCTGCATTGGCCGCTCTATTTTATGGCAATGACAAAGGGGCACTTGTTCTGCTACGCCCACTGAGAAACAACGCCGATAGGAAGAATTTTAACGCGCCAGAAAAAGCCACAATGCTGCTCAACTATACCAAAGCGTCAGGACTGAATGAGTTTTACTACTTTGATGGCAGTATGAACCGCGTGGGCTATCGAAAAACACAAGACAACAAATTCGACCCTCGAGTGCGTCCTTGGTATACCAATGCTGAAACTGACGGTTCAATCCGGTTAACCGAGCCATACATGTTCTACTTTCTTAAAACCTATGGAATCACTCTTTCAAAACGCTCTTACAACAATAAGTCTGTCGTAGGTGCTGACTTCACTCTTCAAGCTCTGTCAGATCAAGTGGGAGAGATTGGTTACTCAGGAAACTCAAAACTCATTCTATTCGATAGGAAGTTCCAAGTTCTCGCTCACCACCAAGTTAATATCAACGATGGCGACTCGTATGAGCAGGTATTAGAAACGTTAAAAAACAACGTGTTTCATTCAATACTTGATCAAAAAAGCCTTGAGCCACTCTATGAGCTAGAGACCTACAATGGTGAGCAGTGGTCTGTAACGCTCACGCCAGTAAAACTAAATAAAAATGTCCACCTACTTCTTGCTGAGGCAACGCCTCGCTCGGATCTACTAGCAAACTTACTATTGCTAAGAAACAAACAAGTCTCTGTCGCGCTTTCTATGCTTGCTATCTATTGCGTCGTCGTTTGGTTCATAGCGAGTAGAATAGCTCAACCGCTTAAGTCACTCGTTAAATCAACCAGCAATATTGCTCGGTTTGATTTTAGAAAAACACGTTACCCAAAGAGTCGTATAAAAGAAGTCGCAGATCTAACCAATTCCATAGAATTAATGGAGCACACTCTGCACGATTTACTCACTTTGCTGCGTGAAACTGCCAGTAACCAAGATTTTGATTTATTAGCAAAAACAATAACTCGGCAAAGTTTTCTAGTAACGAAAGCAGAGACTATCGTTCTCTATACCTATAAAAAGGAGGAAGATAAATTCACAGTCTCAGCCAACCATGCCATCATTCCATTTAAGATAGACTTGAATAAGCTTTTAAAAGGGACGGCTTGGTTGTCCAATACACTCAAAAACGGACAAGTTATCCATTTGCCTGCTAACGACAACACGTTAACGCCTTTTAAAGATGTATTGTACAACTCTGATATTTACCTGTTCCCTCTATTAAACCGAGAGGGATTACTCGTAGGCGTACTAACTCTGGGTTATGAAAGAAAAGCCAGCCCCGAACAGCTTGAAAAACACGATTTTCTAAAAGAGCTGCTCAGTTTCGCAGAGATAGCAAAAGAAAACATCGACCAAATGCAACAGCAGAAGCAAATGCTTAAAGCCTTTATCGAATTGATTGCATCAGCTATTGATGCCAAATCACCCTATACAGGAAGCCACTGCCAGCGAATACCCGAACTCACCAAAATGATCACTCAAGCCGCACAAGATGATGACAATTACTTCCCTCAGTTTGGACTCTCAAACCAGCAATGGGAAGGACTTTGGATTGCCTCTTGGCTACACGATTGTGGCAAAGTCACCACACCCGAATACGTCATAGACAAAGCAACCAAGTTAGAAACCATTTACGACAGAATTCATGAAGTGCGCATGCGTTTTGAGTTACTCAAGAAACAAGCTGAAGCTGACTACTGGCAAGGAGTCAGTGAGGGAGAAGACAAGCAGCAACTCAGTGATAAATTAAAAAGTGTCCACCAAATCCTAGACGACGAATTCGCTTTTATCGCTAAATGCAATCTAGGACAAGAACAGATGGACCCAGAGGATATTGAACGCCTTCGTCAAATCAGCGAAAGAACATGGAAAAGAACCATTGATGACCAGCTTGGTGTTTCACGCTTAGAAAAAGAGCGCGCTGGATTGAAAGCCAACTTGCCTGCAACGGAATCTGTGTTGGCTGATAAAATGGTACATCGAATTCCATGGCCTGCAGGCAGCTCACCTCAAGATAACTGGAGACAAAAATTCATCCTCACCCCAGGGGAAGTCAAGTACAACCGTGGAGAGCTACACAACTTATCCGTGACTAGAGGAACACTGACTGAAGAAGAGCGTTTCATTATTAACGACCACATAATACAAACGATCAGTATGCTTGATCTTTTGCCCTACCCCGAATACTTAAAGAATGTGCCGGAAATGGCAGGAGGTCACCATGAGAGAATGGATGGCAAAGGTTACCCTCAAGGTTTAAATGAAGACGAACTCTCTATCCCCGCCCGCATAATGGCCATAGCTGATGTATTCGAAGCACTGACTTCAAGCGATAGACCATATAAAGACGCCAAAACACTTGATGAGTCTATTGGCATCATGACTAAAATGGCGACGACAGGACACATCGACCCTAAACTTTATATCCTGTTTTTGGAAAAGGAGATCGACAAGACATACGCAAAAATGTTTCTATCGAACGACCAGATTGTAGAGATCGACCGAGACAAACATATCCAAGCGGTAAAAAGTTATATTAACGACAATTTTTAGGTGAAAACCAAGCTGTAAAGCAAGCTTTGGTTACTTATAACTCAAGATCATCTGATAAGAGATAAAGAAAAAACCGCTACAAATCAATATGACAAACAGGGCTAATGCAATGGCTTTAAAGTTCAATTTCACGGGTGATTCTCTACAGGCTGAAGATACAACTAGATTTTTATGCCGGATGTTTGAATTCCAGCGCTATTATTAGACGGCAAGCATATAGTGAATCGCTTTAGATGTATACCCTTAAGATATCTGCATATTGATCCAAAAAACGGACAACTTTCTCCCACAACATTCAACAAACTAATTTTTCGCAAACCATTCATTAACATCTTATCTTATTGATACATATAAAATTTAACTTATGAATAATTACTCTAAAGACCCTCTCCAAGCCAACTTTACAACTTACATATCAACAACTTAATCAAGTGTCATATGCAGTCAAGGCTACAATCTGAGTGTAATATTTAAATGTTTGCATTGTTAGGTATTGATGTAAGTCAAATTGTCATAGACAATACACCCCATGTTGAAAGTGATCTGTATCACCTGTTGCGTATCAAATTGGCAGTTCCATTTGAGAACCTAGCTGTATTGTTGCTCCAACAGATTAGTTGGCATTTTCTAATATCTAAAAACTCGCGCCTAATAATTGTGGCGCTTTACTTTAAGTCGCTCTCAAAGGAAAGATGATGGTAATACCCGAAAACAGCAGCATCGTTATCTTCGGTGCCTCTGGTGATCTGACTTACCGAAAGTTGATCCCCGCCCTATACCACTTATACGCTAGCAATCAGCTACCAAAATCTTTTGCAATTTTAGGCGTTAGTCGAACGGAATACAGTGATCAGTCATACCGAGATAAGCTAAAACAGTCTCTGTTGGAAATGGAGCAAACTGAGCCAGAAGCACTAGATAGCTTTATTCAGCACTTGCATTATCAGGCAATCAACACTTCCGACGTTCAAGACTACGCAAGACTCGCTACACGCCTCGACCAGTTATCAGATCAATACCAATTTGAAACTCGTAACACTCTTTTCTATTTAGCGACTCCTCCTAGTCTATATAGCGTTATCCCTGAAAGCTTAGCGGCACACGGTTTAAACGACGAATCAAATGGTTGGAAACGCCTAATTGTCGAAAAGCCTTTTGGCTATGATCTTGAATCAGCGAAAGAGCTGGATGAATCCATTCATACGCACTTCCAAGAACACCAAATTTACCGTATTGACCATTACCTAGGTAAAGAAACCGTTCAAAACCTTCTAGTATTCCGCTTCTCTAACGCGATGTTTGAACCGCTATGGAACAGAAATTACATTGAATACATCGAAATTACGGGTGCTGAGCACCTAGGGGTTGAGGAGCGAGGAGGATATTACGACGGCTCAGGCGCAGTTCGTGATATGTTCCAAAATCACCTACTCCAAGTACTGGCTATGGTAGGTATGGAACCACCAGCACAAATCAACGCAGATTCAATGCGTGATGAAGTTGCTAAAGTACTGCAATGCCTCAAACCGCTTGATGAGCATGACCTACGTAACAACCTTGTTCTTGGCCAATATACAGGCTCTGACGTACGTGGAGAGTTCTTGCAAGGTTACCGCGAAGAGCCAGGCGTAGCTGAAGACTCTCGTACTGAAACTTACGTTGGCTTGAAAGCTTACATCAACAACTGGCGTTGGAATGGTGTACCTTTCTATGTGCGTACAGGTAAACGCCTTCCGACTCGTGTAACTGAAGTTGTTATTCACTTCAAACGTACTCCTCATCCAGTATTCGGTTTAGATGCGCCAGAGAACAAACTGATTATTCGTATTCAGCCAGACGAAGGAATTCAAATGAGCTTTGGCTTGAAAGAACCAGGTGCTGGCTTCAAAGCAAAAGAAGTGAAAATGAACTTCCACTATGCGTCTCTTGAAGAAACGCAGATGCTGACTGCATACGAAAGACTGCTTCATGATGCGCTAAATGGCGATGCAACATTGTTTGCACGTACTGATGCCGTTGAAGCCTGCTGGCAATATGTACAGCCAATTTTGGACTTTAAACAAGACCCTCAAGCGCTATTTGGTTACGCTTGTGGCACATGGGGACCAAAAGAATCCGATCAATTACTTGAACGTGATGGCCGAGCTTGGCGCTTCCCTTGTAAAAACTTAACAGATACGGACTACTGTGAATTATGATCAACCATAAGATTTTCGATACACCGGAACAAGTTGTAGAAAGCCTTGCTAACGATTTAAAACAAATCAGCGAGCAGGAAACTCCAGCGCATATCTCTCTGTCAGGTGGTAGTACACCTAAAATGTTATTTAAGCGCCTTGCTAAAGAAGACTACGCGAAGTCTATCAATTGGCAAAACCTACACTTTTGGTGGGGCGACGAACGCTGCGTAGCACCTGACGATGAACAAAGTAACTACGGTGAAGCAAAAGCCTTGTTATTCGATCACATCGAAATTCCAGCAGAAAATATCCATCGTATTCTTGGTGAAAACGACCCAGAATCTGAAGCTGAGCGCTTTGCTTCAGAAATGACGCAAGAAATACCAGTAGAAAATGGTACGCCTGTATTTGACTGGATCTTGCTAGGTGTTGGTGCAGATGGTCATACAGCCTCTCTTTTCCCAAACAAAACTAATTACGATGAGCCAAAACTGGCCATTACCGCGATTCAACCAGAATCTGGTCAAATTCGCGTATCAAAATCTGCACGAGTACTAGAAGCGGCAAAACGCATCAGCTACTTAGTTCTTGGCAGCGGTAAAGTTGATATCGTAAAAGAAATTCATACTACTCCAGCCAGCGAGCTGCCTTATCCTGCAGCGAAAATTCGCTCTACGAATGGCGAAACAGAGTGGTACCTTGATTTAAACGCAGCAAGTAAAATTGCCTAAAAGATTTAACGGAGACACACAATGAAAGGTGATATCGGTGTTATTGGCCTAGCAGTAATGGGTCAAAACCTAATCCTAAACATGAACGACCATGGCTTTAAAGTGGTTGCTCACAACCGAACTGCTGCAAAAGTAGATGAGTTCTTAGAAGGACCAGCAAAAGACACTAACATCGTGGGCGCATACTCACTAGAAGAACTAGTAGAGAAGCTAGAAAAGCCACGTAAAGTAATGCTAATGGTTCGTGCGGGCGCGGTTGTAGATACGTTTATCGAAAACCTAGTACCACTTCTAGACGAAGGTGACATCATCATTGATGGTGGTAACACTAACTACCCAGACACCAACCGCCGCGTTGCTTCTCTAAAAGAGAAAGGCATTCACTTCATCGGTACTGGTGTATCAGGTGGTGAAGAAGGCGCTCGTTTTGGGCCTTCAATCATGCCAGGTGGTTCTCCAGAAGCATGGCCAGCAGTTAAGCCGATCTTCCAAGCTATCTCTGCTAAAACAGATGAAGGCGAACCTTGTTGTGATTGGGTTGGTAACGACGGTGCTGGACACTTCGTTAAAATGGTTCACAACGGCATCGAATACGGTGACATGCAGTTAATCACTGAAGCATACCAGTTCATGAAAGACGGCTTAGGTATGTCTGCAGACGAGATGCAAGCAGTATTTGCTGATTGGAACAAGACAGAACTAGACAGCTACCTAGTTGAAATCACAGCTGACATCTTAGGCTACAAAGACGAAGATGGTGAAGCACTTGTAGAGAAAATCCTAGATACTGCTGGACAAAAAGGTACTGGTAAATGGACTGGTATCAACGCGCTAGACCTAGGTATCCCACTTACTCTAATCTCTGAGTCTGTATTCTCTCGTTGCCTGTCAGCTCTAAAAGAACAGCGTGTCGAAGCAGAATCACTATTTGGTAAGACAATCACTCCAGTTGAAGGTGACAAGCAAGAGTGGGTTGACGCACTTCGTCAAGCTCTACTAGCATCAAAGATCATCTCTTACGCTCAAGGTTTCATGCTAATGCGTGAAGCATCAAACGAGAACGGCTGGGACCTAAACTACGGTAACGTTGCACTTATGTGGCGTGGTGGTTGTATCATCCGCTCTGCATTCCTAGGTAACATCCGTGATGCGTACGAAGCGAACCCAGACATTGCTTTCCTTGGTTCTGATGACTACTTCAAAGGCATCCTACAGAACAGCCTAAGCGCATGGCGTAAAGTGGCAGCTAAGTCTCTAGAAGCGGGTATCCCAATGCCTTGTACTATCTCGGCACTATCGTTCCTAGATGGTTACACTACAGCTCGCCTGCCAGCTAACCTACTTCAAGCTCAACGTGACTACTTCGGTGCTCACACTTATGAGCGTACTGACCGTCCGCGTGGTGAATTCTTCCACACTAACTGGACAGGTACAGGCGGTGACACTGCTTCAACAACGTATGACGTTTAAGTAGAAAGAACCTAGTTTGTATCGTGAGGCCTGCAGCGAAAGCTGCAGGCCTATTTTATTCTGTAGTGAATAAGGTGCTTTAGACCGTGGTAGTACATTAACTCCACTTTTTCCTCCTCCCTATTTAATCTAGATAATCCACCACGCATATTTTCAATCGAACCTCATAAGCCTCTAGGCTACGCCTACAATATTATTAGGGCGGACGATGTATGAACCGTTCTTTAGTCATACAGTGAGCAGGTGAGTTGAACAAAAGGTAAACAGTGATGATAACGAACAAATATTATGTTTTCGCACCAATGGGTAGTGATTTGGAACAATCAACCAAGAGTTACTCTCCATCTACTCAAGAGCAAACTCGGACAACAATGGTAAAACAAGCTCAAGAGCAAGGTGGTTACTTCGAAACCGAGAACGCGAAAGGTAATTCGTAATTGGCACCAATACCCAAGCAATATACTCTTTATTTTCGACACCAACTGTTTGGGTATTGGGCAACTTATTGGAAATATTAACCACTAATATTGCTAGGCATCGTAACTATAAAAGATGTCCCCTTCCCTAATTTACTTTCGCAGCTGATAGTTCCTTTCAAGTTCTGATGTACAATATTATAAACAAGGTGCATGCCCAAGCCTGTTCCGCCCGAGCCTCGCGTTGTGGTAAAGAATGGCTCAAATACGTGCTCTAAGTTTTCTGCGCTAATTCCATGCCCACGGTCTTGAACAACTATCTGCACTTGTTCGCCCATATCAATAACCTTAACTAAGATAACACCGCCAATAACGCCACTATAACCGTGAACTAGCGCGTTCAAAATCAAGTTATCAATGACTTGGGAAAGGTTGGTAGGATCACAGGTAACGAATACATTTTCCGGGCATTGGAAATCGATAGAAATACTATTTTCCTGTAATTTCGGCTTCAATGTCAGCACCATCAGCTCTAAGTGAGTGTGAAGATCAAATCGCTGAATATGTTCGTCAGACTGCGATACTGCTAACTGTTTAAAGCTAGTGATGATTTCAGATGCTCTTCGCAAATTAACTTGGAGAATATCGCCAGACTCTTCAATTTGATTGATGAAGGTAACCAAGCCGTGTTCCGATAATTTATCTTGCTGTAAGTCCTCCATTATTTGCTTGGATTCACCCGACAAAAAGGATGCCGCAGTAACACTAATACCTATCGGTGTATTGATTTCATGGGCTACACCGGCCACGAGTCTGCCTAATGACGCCATTTTTTCTTGTGTGATCAACTGTTGTTGTGCTTGCTTAAGTTCAACAATCGATTGTTTGAGTTCTTCTGTTCTATCGGCAACTCTTTGTTCAAGCTCAGCGTTGAGCTCTCTCACCTCTTTTTCAGCGGCTTCAAGTTTGGCAACAGATTCCTCTAAATCAACCATTGTGTTTTTTGTTCGCTCAGCCATCTGGTTGAAGGACTCGGCTAACACCTCAATCTCATCGTTTGATTTTATTTCTAGCTTTTCAAATTCATCCCCAGCTTTATATTTCGCTACTGAAACGGTTAACTTTTTTAACTTCGCTGAAATTATTTGAGTAAGAAGAAAGGAAAATATAACTACCACACCGACTATACCTGTGGCTAACCATATTGCCCTACTCTGCTGTTTCATGATTGGGGCATCAAACACATCTTGGGGTTGAGCTCCAACTAGCTTCCAAGGAAGGTAATTTAGGTGCTTGACGACAACATAGTTTTCAGCCGTTCTATTAATATCGTGCAGTGAGGTCAGTTTGGTTTCAAACATAGCTTCAGAGTCTGAATTATTCAGCTGTGTTTGGAATTCATTGAGCGCAACAATTGGGCTCACTTCCTTGGTCGAGTAAATTTTATTTTGTTGAAGCAGTTCTGCTAACTCCGCGGGCCTTAAGTTGATCAATGACTTAAAAGCAAGCTCTGGTAATACACTATGCGCCAATCGAATGTTGTTTTCGTCAAGAAGCATGAAGTAAGGTGAAGAACCATTTGAAGATCTACTACTTATTGAGTTGGTCACCGCGGCAGCATTGTACCGCAACCGAATAATGCCTATCTCTTTCCCTCTAAAGCGAACAATTGCACAGAAGTTAATAATGCTTACGCCAGGAAAGTATTTTGAAAAAGTAATCCCAGAGACTGATGGAAAACGAGTGTGAGTGACCGCCCGATAACATTGTGAAGATGACTCACTTTGACCTACGTTTGGGCGATAAGAATCTAGCAACACTTTCCCACTCATATCCATCAGCGCGTACGATAAGATGTTGACGTGGTCTTGTCGGCTAAGTGAGATCAGTGTGTCTCTGGCCATTTTTCTTTTTTCAGGATTGTCAGGATCGACAAGGTAGGCTTTCAATGCTGGCAGTAGCGCTTCCGTTCGGACAACATCTAAATTACCAGCGATAAATTCATTTAAATTCTCGAAAACTCGATTGGTGACGTTCACTAAGCTTTGGTTCGAGTACTTAACCAAAGAGCTTTTTGTCTCCACTTGGTTATATACTTGCAAGATTATGATTGGCAGTACCGACACCAGTAAAAAAGCAAGTATATATTTAACCCGAATGGAGTATCTCATTACTTTTTGTTGCTTATTTTTCCGTTAGAATGATTTGGCTGATCAGTTTGTTGACATCAGGTTTTCTCGACAAAGTCCCATTATTAATATAGAACTGGCTATAAATTTCCGCATTCAAATAAACCGAGTTTGGGTTGTTTTTATCAAACACATGCTGATTATCTTTTACGGTTAAAAGCTTAATACCATCTAAGAAAATATCATCTTCCGTGATATTCAAACTCTTGATTAATAGCTCTTTAGTCTTATCAGGGTTGCTGAGCCAATATTCAATTGCACGATCACAAGCACGAATAAACGCTTTCACATCTTCAGGCCTTTCATCCACGATTTTTCCTTGAAAGGTAATCACGTCAACAATCAAACCAGGTGTTTGTTTACTGGTAAAAATGACCTTACCGCCTTCCTTTACTGCTCGTGATATATAAGGTTCCCACGTATGCCCTGCATCGATTTCTTTGGTTTTAATCCGCTCATAAACTTGGTTAGCATCAGCGTTAACAATTGTGACATCGTCACTTGTTAATCCAGCAGTCTTTAGCATTTCAATAACGAAAACTTCCCCAAAACCATCTAGCGCAGCACCAATTGACTTACCTTTGAGCTCCTTAATACTGTTTATCCCCGCACGAGCGACTACGGCATCTCCACCAACAGAGTCATCAATGGCATATACAACACGTACATCTGCATCGGGATATTTGCCACTAGCGCTCACAATGCTGCCAAGTGGAAGAGCTAAAGCGTCGTATTTCTGCGCATAGAATTCAGATATTTGCGGAAGTTGGTCTTCAGAAAAGTGGGTTTCTACATTGATACCTTCATCTTTGAAAAAACCCATTTCTTGCGCGATTGTGATTGGATAATAACCCGGCCACAAGTTGTGTGACACTACGATTTTGTTATCGGTCGTTTGGGCTGGAGTTTGAACCGTTTTCTGGGGAGTTTTTTGCATGACCATTGCGCCAATGATCCCAAGTATCACAACCACAATTACCACGCTTAACAGTTTCTTATTCATCCATGAACCCTCTATCTCTCACACTTATTTGAGCTTAGACGACCCCTGCCCATCGTCAAATGGGCAGGTAACAAACTAATTAGATTTCACCAACTAATAATGGGGCGTTTATTCTAAGCAGTGTTAGCCTAGTTAAGTTAAAGATAAACCGCCATCGACTACTAATGTATGACCAACAATATATCTAGCTTTGTCAGACAGTAAAAACATTATCGCTTCCACAACTTCATCAACTTCCGCAAACCGGTTCGCAGGTACGACTTTACAGACTTGCTCTTTGATATTTGGTTCAGTTTGCTGCTTCTCCTCCCACCTAGGAGTCCAAGTGACACCGGGAGCGACTGAGTTGACTCTTATTCCCATTTTTATTGCGTCAACAGCAATGGAGCGAGTCAACCCTTCGATAGCATGCTTGGATGCCGAATACATTGCGGCACTTGGAGTCGGACGCAAACCATTGACCGACGATATATTCACGATACAAGATCCACTACGCATGAGATTCAGTTGATATTTAAGGCATAATGCATGAGCCCAAAAGTCATTGTCCAACGTACTTCTAAGGTCTTCCACCGAAACTTGAACAAAGCTACCACCTGAAGCAAGGCTAGGAGAAGCATTATTGACAGCTACATCTAGTTTTCCGTATTTTTTCTCAACGTAATCAAAAGCCTCTTTCAATAACCGTTCATTCTTTATATCTAAAGGCATATATTCAACCGAAGCTAGCTCTGGATAGGTTTCGACAACGTGAGCCCATACATCTGGATTTCTTGAACAAGTAATCACTTTCATTCCTTGCGCATTCAATCTTTTTACCGTTTCTAAACCAATTCCTTTACTTCCCCCAGTTACAAACGCGACTGTCATAACATTCTCCCTTATATGTACGTTGAGCATCTATGCTATATAAAAAAGCCATTGCTGTTCAAAGCATTGGCTCTCAGTTAAGCAATGTAATACCTGCTATTTACCAAGGGATGCTTGATAGCTCGGACTCGTAGCTTGTGGTTTGCGCTCCCAAATCTGCTCAAGCTCTTCTAGAGATTTCCCTTTGGTTTCTGGCACCCATTTTGCGACGAAGAAAATGGTCACAATGCCAAATGCACCATATAACCAGAATGGAAAACCACCGTGATACGCTTGGTAAACATAGGAAGACTTAGCATTCATCATTGGGAAGGTTTGTGACACTAAATAGTTTGCAACCCACTGCGCAAACACGGCAATCGACAGCGCCTTCGCACGAACTTTGTTAGGGAAAATTTCAGACAGCAGCACCCAAGTTACTGGCCCCAGCGATAAAGCAAAGGCTGCGATATAGCCCAGAACAAAAACAACCAAGTAACCACTTACCGCATCAAGGTACGCCGCTGTCCCGATGGCAAACATTGAGAGAGACATGATAGCAGCTCCCACCATCATCAGAGGCTTTCGCCCGAATTTGTCTACAGTAAAAATCGCTATTACTGTAAACAGCAAATTGACAGCTCCAACAAGAATGGTCTCAAACATTGCGACGTCTGTGCCTGAAGAAGCCAAGCTCTTAAAAATAACTGGCGCATAATATAAGAAGACGTTTATGCCTGTGATTTGCTGCAAAACACTAAGTGCAATACCAATGAACAGGACGCCAGCAAAGCCCGCTTTTCTGATACTCACTTTTTCTTTGCTTGTTGACGTTAAAGATTGCTCGATTTCTTGCCACTGCTCGTCAATATCCTTACCTTTGTTAATTTGACGCAGCAGGTCTTTCGCCTCGCTCTCTCGCCCTTTCATCGCCAACCAACGAGGTGTATCTGGGATAAACAGTAGTAGACCCAAAAATAGAGCCGCAGGGACAACACCGCTTGCAAACATCCAACGCCAACCAATACTGTGCAGCCACGCGTCATCACCCATTAAGGCAATACCGTAGTTTACAAAATAGATAAGTAACATACCGAAGATAATCGCGAACTGGTTACAAGATACTAGCGCGCCGCGTTTTTTCGGTGGTGCAATTTCTGCAATAAACATAGGTGACACCATCGATGCAATACCAACTCCAATACCACCAACGATTCTAAAGAAAACAAAAGACTCGAATGGGAACGGCATCGCTGTACCGACAGCTGAAACAAAGAACGCTGCCGCTGCCATTAGTAAAGTACCTTTTCGGCCATATTTCGTGCTTAATCCACCAGCGATAATGGCACCAATTACACAACCAATAAGCGCTGAAGATGCGCCAAAACCGAGTTCTGCTGGCGATAAATGGAAGTAAACTTGTAGTGATTCAGCAGCGCCCGCAACGACTGCTGTGTCATAACCGAATAGTAAGCCGCCTAGTGCTGCAACCATGGTTATTAACATTAGATTAGTAGACGTTCTCATGTAATTTGCCCCTTTAGAATTGTTTGTTGTATTTTCTTCAATTCACGTTGCGAGCAGTATTATGTAATCCGTCATTATGATTATTAAAACAGCTATGTGTGATTTTGGTCCGGCTTTATTTTTCAGCTTAAGGTTTCAAAAATTAGGCATAAAAAAAGGATGGCGAACCATCCTTTTTAGGTTGTTTAAGCTAGTTAGCTATAAATAACTTGGTTAACAAAGTTTTCTAACGACTCTTGCCCACCAGTGACTTCTTTTGGATTCACGTCGTTTTCAAGTGCATAGTTCGCGATATCTTCTAGAGAGAAGTTTTTGTTTAGGATCTTCGAACCAAGCTCTCCATTCCAACCAGCATATCGCTCTGCAACCACTTTAGCTAAATGGTCATTTTCGATCATTTTCGCAGCGCGCTCTAGGGAAAGAGCCATAGTATCCATACCACCGATATGGCCTGTTAGCAGATCGTTCACATCTATAGACTGACGACGAACTTTGGCATCGAAGTTTAACCCTCCCGTCGTAAAACCACCCGCTTTTAGCACTTCATACATAATGAGGGTATTTTCTTCGACGCTGTTCGGGAACTGGTCAGTATCCCACCCAAGCTGAGCATCGCCTCGGTTAGCGTCAATTGAGCCAAATATACCTAACGAAATTGCAGTTGCTATCTCGTGTTGGAAACTATGACCCGCTAGAGTCGCGTGGTTTGCTTCGATGTTTACTTTAATTTCCTTCTCTAAGCCATACTGTTTCAAGAAGCCATACACGGTCGCAGTATCATAATCATACTGGTGCTTGGTTGGCTCTTGTGGCTTAGGCTCAATCAAAATGGTGCCTTTGAAACCAATCTTATGCTTATGCTCAACAACCAATTGCATCATACGACCAAGCTGCTCACGCTCTTGACGTAAATCTGTATTGAGTAGAGTTTCATAACCTTCACGACCACCCCAAAGTACATAGTTTTCACCGCCTAGACGCTTAGTCGCATTCATAGCGTTAAATACTTGAGTTGCTGCGTAAGCGAACACTTCTGGGTTAGGGTTGCTTGCCGCACCAGACATATAACGAGGGTTAGAGAACGCGTTTGCTGTACCCCAAAGCAGTTTCAGGCCTGTTTCTTCCTGCTTTTTCTCTAGGTAGTCAACCATAAAGCCAAAGTTTTCAATGTACTCTCTTAGGTTGCTGCCTTCTGGAGCCACATCTGTATCATGGAAGCAATAATAAGGCACACCAAGCTTACTAAAGAACTCAAATGCCGCATCCGCTTTGTTGGTAGCAATCTCCATTGGGTTGCTACCTTTTAGCCAGTTACGGTCATAAGTTGGATTGCCAAACGGGTCTGAGCCCACGCCTACAAAGTTGTGCCAATAACATGCAGCAAAACGTAGGTGTTCAGCCATGGTTTTGCCAAGGATAACCTTATCTGCATCATACGCTTTAAATGCAAATGGGTTTGTAGATTCTTTACCTTCGAATGTTACTTTTTCGACGCTGTTGAAATATTCAGTCATTATTGTCACCACTTTTCTATGTCAGTGGTGACATGCTAACTTTTATGAAATTTCCAACAATTACGATTTTTGCTATTGAATAGTGACCCGGTGTTTAATGTGCCGCGGCTCTCATTTTTTCTGTTTAATCGTATAGATGGTGCGTGAAATAAGCGGATTGTCTGGAGTAAAAAAGCTCGCTTCAAAGTTTGGTCGGTTCGGCAAGAAACCAACGTCTAAACAGAGGCCAGCATCTTTATTGTATTGAGCAGTATTTCGACCACGGACGTTTGGTTAAGAATAAACATGACATGGACTTAATGGCTCATTAAACAGACTCATGATCTTTTTCCCTATACTCTTTGGGCGTCATACCCAACTTCTTGGAAAACACGGAGTACATATATTGAGTAGAGGGATAACCAGAAAGCTCTGCAATTTCATCAATCGACTTATTTTTTGACTTTAAAAGCTGGCAAGCTTTTTTAAGACGAATAGTAAAAATCTGGTCGTGCACCGTCGTACCTAACTCACTTTTAAACAGTGCTTCTAATTTAGAACGAGACACGTTTAGTTCATCGAACACATGATAAGACTTGATACCTTTATTGACGTTTACACGAATAAAGTGGAGAGCTGTCATAATCAATGGATGGTTAATCGCATGAAAATCACTGCTCTGTCTTTCGTGTATCCTTAAAGGCCCGATCTTGGTCAGCTCAGATACATTGGTATTTTCTAGCAACATCTGGTGCAGTTTTTGTGCAGCAACATAACCTAATTCATTACCGTTTTGAGCTACGGAAGAGAGCGAGATTTTATTTAGGCTTCTTGCGATATCATCATTGTCGATACCGATCACGGCTACATTTTCCGGCACCAGTATTTCCATGTTTGCACAGGCTTGAATGATATGCCTTGCTCTTGCATCAGTTACAGAAACAATTCCCACCGGCTTGGGTAACTGCTGAACCCAGTCCGTCACCCTGTTCATGCAGAAATTCCAGTTTCTTGCTGTCGTATCAAAACCACGAAAAACAGAACTGTTATAGCCTCGCTCTTTGGTAATAGATATAAAAGCCTTTTCACGCTCTCTCGCCCAACGGTTGTACGAGCTTGGATTCGCACCATAGAACGCCAAGGAAGTGAGCCCTCTTTGGGTTAGGTGATCTACCGCCAATTCAATGATTGCTCTGTTATCTGTAGCAACATAAGGAAAGTGCGGATAATCTTTACGATGCTCATAAGAGCTGCCAATACCGACAATCGGAATTGTAGAACCAGCTAAAGTATCCGCAATATCCGGGTCGTCGAGATCCGCAATGATACCGTCTCCATACCAGTCATTAATCGACGACCTATCAATGAGGTAATCGTCTTCAACGTATACTTCCCAATCGACTTTGGTTGAAGAAATGAATTTGCCAACGCCTTCAAGGATCTCGCGGTCATAGATTTTGTTCGCGTTAAACAACAGTAGAATACGGTATATTTTGCTCATTTAGTTATCTTTCAGTTTGCACTCAGTGATTATTTAAGCGGATAAGCCTCAGGGATATAGCATTTTTTCTATCATAAGTTCTGTGATCGAGTGCTCAGCCACAACTCAATATATGCAATAGAAATAGAACCTTGGGCCTGTTCACCAATTCCAGCGAGCAGGCCATTCAATTGCTAAATATTAAAAAGAAAAGCCCTTTAGCCGACTATACAATTCATTGAACTTGCGTCGTTTGAACATGTATTGATTGTGCTTATCTGGCACAGGTTGGTAAGTTTGTACAAGAGAAGTAATCGGGCAGATAGAAGAAATGTCTTTTTCTGGTTTAACACCAACATGTGCCAATCTAGCGGCTCCTAATGCGGGGCCAACATCGCCACCAACACGGTACGATACTGCAATACCAAATATGTCTGCTAACATTTGACGCCAGAAGACAGAACGAGCGCCGCCACCAATAAGAGATATGTCGTTTGGAAAACCACTGGCCTCATGCAGTACATCCATACAATCTGCTAAAGCAAAACCTACCCCTTCAAGTATCGCTAGAGCCATTTGTTCGCGCGTCGTTGCTGGGGTTAAGCCGAAGAATGCACCTTTTGCCTGCGGGTCATTATGGGGAGTACGCTCACCACTTAAATAAGGTAAGAATAGGATTGACTCTGAGCTCTGGGCTTTCTCAGCCTCTTCTATCATCTCTTTAACATCAGCAAATTCTGCTGTTTTTGCAAACCAAGCTAAACAAGACGCTGCACTAAGCATCACGCTCATCGTGTGCCATTTGTTTGGGATAGCGTGACAAAACGAATGGAGTGCATTTTCAGGGTCTGACGTAAAGGTATCTGTCACAGAGAAATAAACCCCAGAAGTACCGAGAGATAGCATTGCCTGTCCTTGCTCAACAATACCAACGCCAATGGCACCTGCCGCATTGTCACCTGCACCAGCAACGATTGGAACACAAGGCATACCCCACTTGTTCGCCAACTCATTGCTAAGCAGCCCAGTAACCTCAGTACCTTCATATAACTGAGGCATATGTCGCTGTGTTAAGCCTGTTGCCGAGAGCATCTTATCGCTCCAACAACGGTTTTTTACATCTAACCAGCTAGTTCCTGCTGCATCAGACATGTCTGTCGCAAAATCTCCCGACATACGAAAACGAAGATAATCTTTTGGTAGTAACACCTTATCGATACGTGCGAAGTTTTCTGGCTCATTTCTTTTCACCCAAAGTAACTTAGGAGCTGTAAACCCTGACATCACCATATTGCCCGTAATATCGCGACAATTAGGAACCATTTCTTCTATTTCTAAGCACTCTTGCGCACTACGGCCATCATTCCACAAAATACATGGGCGAATAACCTCTCCATTGGCATCTATTAATGTCGCGCCATGCATCTGCCCGGACAGGCCGATAGAGATGATATTCGATAGGTCAACTTGCTCTTTTAAGCCTAGAACTGCCTTGTTTAACGCTGTCCACCAATGCTCAGGATTTTGCTCCGACCATAAATCTTTCGGGCGATAGACTCTTAAAGGTTCGGTTTTTGAAGCGACAATAATACCGCTTTCGTCCAATACAATGGCTTTGATTCCAGATGTGCCTAAATCGATTCCAATATACATCTTAAATACCTTCACGTTATATCATTTAAACTTAAGGTAATTTTCAAGACGGGTGACGGCAATTACGAAAATTGCCATTCACTAATGAAGAAATGTTTTTTGTGCGCTAGGTATTACCAGCGCCTTTACGCGGTACTAAGAGAAGACTAATGACTGCTGTTGCCACGACCTCGAACGGGTTGCGTAGAAACTAACTCCTCTCCCGTTAACTGATAAGCCTGGCCGAAGCCTTTAACAAAAAGGCCCTGATCCGGCTGAAACTGGATCAAGTTGAAGTCATTGAGCTGAGTCAGATCAGCTACGATGTCACCAAACCGCTCCATCATTTGTTTCACAACTTGTTGCCAAAGCTTAGTCTCACGTTGAACTCTAACCCCGGTTGCATCAAATGTTAATCGTTTACGCGCGTAGATTTGTTTCGCAGTAGCTTCATCTTCAATCATCATCATAGACACTTGAGAATTACTGCTAATATTTTGCGCGTGACGCGCCAGCAAAGAAATGAGAATGAAATAACCGAATTGATTACGTACAAACGGAGAATAACTCACATTCGGATTTCCTTGCTCGTCTACCGTTGCCAATTGGAGTGTTTTACATTGAGCGACGAAATCCTCAATTTCCGCCTCCAATATGCCTTGCAAACGCTCTTGCCGATCTTCATCCGATAAAGTCATAATTTCCTCTCCTTCCATGGTCAACGTAGATTGTAACGCCTTACACTCTAAAGTCTGTGAGTTTGGCTTAATTCAACAGTATCCACTGAAGTTGAGGTATAAAAAAGCCCCACCAAATGGCAGGGCTAGCAATTCAAATATTCGTATTAGCTTTCGAAGCTACGTGCACGGCTGTGGCCACGTTCGCCTCGGTGTGCGCCACGATTGTCACCGCCTTTGTTGCGATCGAAGCGACGCTCACGGTTACCACGGTTGCCATCACGTCCACCACGGAAGTTTCCGTCGCGGCTACCACGATGGCCACCATCTCTACGTCCACCATCACGGCGTCCACGAGACTCACGGAAGTCATCAAAGTCACACACTACCGCACCCACTTCTTTCTGACGAATACGCAGCTTACGAAGTTTGTTTGATGCTTCTGAGTTCATTGATTTTGGAAGCTGAACAAAAGTATGTCCTTGAGCAAGTTTAATTGCACCAATAGAACCTTTTGTTAGGCCAAGCTCATTAGCTAGAGCGCCAACGATATCTTTAACTTGTACACCTTGCTCACGGCCAACTTGTAGCTGATAAGTTTCCCAATCAGCGTTGTTGAAGTTGCGACGACCGCCATCACGACCATTTTCACGACGCTCTTTACGACGTTGCTTGTCACGCTCGATAGCTTCGATCATCGGATCTGGGCCAGTGTAGAACAATGGACGTTTACCTTGCTGGCGCTTCAGCAACATAGCAGCCAAAGTTGTCGTATCGATGTCTAGAGACTCTTGCAGCTTCTCGATAAGCTCAGCAAATTTATCAAGTGCTTTGTGCTCTTTCTCAGCTTCAAGCTCTGCGCCCAACTTAATCAAACGAGCTTCTGCAACTTTATCGCGAAGTGGAAGTTGAATTTCTTCCATAGATGATTTCGTTACGCGCTCAATTGTGCGAAGCATACGAATTTGGTTAGTGCGAACCAATAGGATCGCTTTACCTTTACGTCCAGCACGGCCCGTACGACCGATACGGTGGATGTATGACTCTACATCAAATGGGATATCGTAGTTAAATACGTGTGTAATACGTGGTACATCAAGACCACGAGCAACAACGTCTGTTGCTACTAGAATATCGATAACGCCTTGCTTGATATGGTCAACTACACGCTCACGTAGAGACTGAGGAATATCACCGTGTAGTGCCGCCGCTTTGAAGCCGCGAGCAGATAGCCAATCAGCTAAACGTTCAGTATCTTGACGAGTACGAACAAACACAATAGATGCGTCAGTTTCTTCCGTCTCTAAAAGACGAGTCATTGCTTCGTCTTTTTCTACACCTTTTACAACCCAGAACTGTTGTTCAACTTTATCGACAGTGTGGTTTTTACCAGCAACGTCAATGTGCTCAGGGTTACGCAAGAAGCGCTCAACAATGTTTTTAAGCATTGGAGGCATAGTTGCAGAAAATAGTACGCGTTGTGCTGACTCTGGTGCTTGTTCCATGATCCAAGTTACATCATCAACAAAGCCCATGTTCAACATTTCGTCTGCTTCATCAAGAACGAAAGTGTGGACTTCGTCTAGGTGTAGACGATCACGGTTAATCAGATCTTGAACACGACCAGGTGTACCAACAACGATGTGAGCACCAGATTTTAGTGCACGCATTTGGTCAACGATTGAAGCACCGCCGTAGATTTCTAGAACTTTCAATCCACGTACATTTTGACCAAGGTTCTTGATTTCCGCAGCAACCTGAATTGCAAGCTCACGAGTTGGAGCTAGTACAATCGCTTGAGGTTTACGCTGTTCAAGGTTTAGTTTATTTAGAAGAGGTAAAGAGAAAGCCGCAGTTTTACCTGTACCTGTCTGTGCTTTACCAAGAGCGTCCTTACCTTCTAGTAGGTGAGGTATAGCCGCAGCTTGAATAGGAGTTGGACTTGTAAATCCCATACCTTCTAGTGCTGAAAGAATAGAATCATTTAAAGCGAGTTCGCTGAATTGTATTGCAGTATCTTGCATTGGGTTCCCACTAATAACATTTAACAAAAGGTCCCACGTGCTCTACCAATTCCAATACCAATCCAAATTAGAGCTGAATCCATCCAGATGCGGATAAGTGTTAAAACGCATCAAGCGACTAGGGACTTACTTAGGGACGCGGATTATTCCCTAACTACACAAAAAAAGCCAGAAAAAATTGAATTTCATCACAAATATTACTCAGAAACGCTGAATCTGGCTATTAGTCACTCATTAACCATAATCAAATGATGGTTTTTGACATAAAAACGCTCAGTCAATATGTATTGTTTCACTAACGGAAACTTTGCTTCCGATAACTCTCACTGTCTTGTAGTGATAGGAACCTGCGCTTCTATATAGCTGAGCACTAGCAAAAGGTAGTCAAACTCTAGTAATAATGGACGGCAATGTTTATAGTGTCGTCAATTAAATACTGTAGACAAGAAACCATGTTCCAAGATAACCCTCTACTCGCTCAGCTAAAACAACAAATACAAGAAACCCTACCTAAGAAAGAAGGGACCATCAAAGCTACTGATAAAGGCTTTGGCTTTCTCGAAGTAGACAGTAAAACCAGCTTCTTTATCCCACCACCGTATATGAAAAAATGTATGCATGGTGACAAGGTCATCGCGATCATTCGCACAGAGAAAGAAAAAGAAGTAGCTGAACCAGAGGAACTTGTTGAACAAAGCCTGACTCGTTTCATCGGCCGTATCAAAATGTTCAAGGGCAAGCTCAATGTTACCCCTGATCACCCTCAGTTGAAAAAACAATCACTGAAAGCAAAAGTAAAAAAAGGTCTGAATCCAGAGCACTTCGCAGAAGGCGACTGGGTTGTTGCAAACCTGATTCGCCATCCTCTTAAAGGTGACAACTCATTTTTCGTTGAAGTTACGGAAAAAATCACTGACTCAGATGACAAGATCGCTCCATGGTGGGTAACGCTTGCTCAAAACGACCTGCCAAATAGCGAACCAGAAGGTATTGAAAACTGGGAACTAAAAGACGACGCCGATCTTGAGCGTGTTGATATGACACATGTTCCTTTCGTCACTATCGATGGTGAAAGCACTAAGGATATGGACGATGCGTTGTATGCAGAGACTACCGAATCTGGCGATATTAAACTAACCATCGCTATCGCTGATCCAACCGCTTACATCATGCCGGAAGACTCCATGGACAAAGTCGCTCGCGAACGCGGCTTTACTATCTATCTACCTGGCAGAAACATCCCGATGTTGCCAAGAGACCTTGCTGATGACAAGTGTTCACTACTAGAAAATGAAGAGCGCCCAGCTCTTTGCTGTACAGTGACCGTAGCAAAAGACGGTTCAATTCAAGAGGACATCAAGTTCTTCGCAGCAAATATCAAATCACATGCTCGCCTTGTGTACGATCACGTTTCAGACTGGCTTGAAACTGGCTCCTCTAATGATTTGCAGCCAAGCGAACAAATTGCGCAGGTCGTTAAAGATCTACATAAGCTATCTGAAGCTCGTTCTGCTTGGCGTGAAAAGAATGCTGTTGTGTTCCCAGATAGACCAGACTACCGTTTTGAGCTAAGTGAAGATAACGATGTTATTGCTATTCACGCAGATTTACGTCGCACTGCTAACCGACTAGTCGAAGAAGCAATGATCACTGCGAATATCTGTGCTGGGTCAGCACTAAAAGAAGCATTTGGCTGTGGCGTGTTTAACTGTCATTCAGGGTTTAAGCCTGAAAAATTGAAAGATATTATTGAGCTAATCAATCCTAATGGCGAGCTGCCGTTTACAGAAGAGAGCATTCAAACACTTGAAGGCTTCGCTGCGCTGCGCCGTTGGTTGAGCGTTCAAGATACTAGCTACCTTGACAACCGTATACGCAAATCTCAAGCATACAGTGAGATCAGCGCCGAACCGCTACCTCACTATGCGATGGGTTTGGATATCTACGCGACTTGGACTTCTCCAATTCGTAAATACGGTGACATGATTAACCATCGCATGTTGAAATCGATGATCATGGGTAAACCTGCTTCTCAAAAACCTGATGAAAGTGTTGGCGAAGAACTGGCTATCCATAAAAAACACCACAAGATTGCAGAGCGAAACGTTGCTGACTGGCTTTACGCTCGTACTTTAGCGAACGAGCCCGCAAATGGTACCAAATTCACCGGTGAGATCTTTGATATTAACCGAGCAGGCATGCGTATCCGCATTCTAGAAAATGGCGCTTCTGCCTTTATTCCTGGCTCATTGATTATCGACAACAAAGAGCGTATCGATATCAATCCGGACGAAGGCACAATTGCCATTGATAAAGAAGTGAATTACCGCTTAGGTGATACTCTTGAAGTTGTACTGAGCGAAGTAAACCAAGCAAATCGCAGCTTGGTTGCAAAACCTACGTATGTCTTCGCTGACAATGTTCAAAAAGCAGAAGAAGCTTCTGAGTCTAACTAAGTTCATATAAGTAAGACGAAAATAGGCCCTTGATTGGGCCTATTTTCGTTTTGGAATTGGTTAATTTGATATTGATGCTTACCAGAAAGATGCGTAGGGATCTTTTTCAATTTCTCGCATAATTGCAGTGAGGTCTTTGCTCTGTGATAAATGCGGGTATGGTAACCAGTGATCGCCAGCTTCATCAGAACGCGGAACAAGCAACAGCCAGCAATCACGACTTTCACTCCACTCGACTCTAGCAACTGAGCTCATGTAATCACAATGTGCAGAATCTAGTAGGTAGTGCTCGACAACAAACTCAACTCCATTATCAATCGTTTCAAAGTTTGATTTGCCGCCCAGCTCCACTGGAACACCCTGATTTCTATTCGAACAAACAATCAGTGCCCTGCTCTCTACTTGGCGCTGCAACATACTCACTAAACTCATAGGTAAGCCTCAATACTACTAGCCGCTATGTAGATTATGTACTAGAAATTGAATTTGCTGTACTTAAATTCACAAATTTGTAATCTATTAAGAATAGTATTCATCAAACTTATATTTCAATTTTAGGAACCTTATGCTTAAGAAAATCGGATTTGGCTTTTTGGTGGTAATACTTATGACCTCCAAAGTTTTAGCTTCTGAAATCATCGTCTCCGGCTCTACGTCAGAAGCTCGTCTCATGGACGTATTAGCAGAGCGTTACAATGCGCATCATGCAGATCCGTATATCGCAGTACAAGGCATAGGCTCTACCGCTGGGATTACGTTGGTGCTCAAAGATATCGTCAACATTGGTATGAGCTCTAGATATTTAACTGAGCAAGAAGATAACCCTGACCTATCCGTCAATACTATCGCGTATGACGGTCTAGCTATTGTCGTTAACAACGCTAATCCAGTAAATGGGATAACTCGCGAACAGCTTTACGACGTGTACAAAGGTAAGATCACTAACTGGAAGCAACTGGGTGGCATCGATCAAAAGATTGCAGTAGTGACTCGAGAATCCTCTTCCGGTTCACGTTATAGCTTCGAAACTCTATTAGGTCTAACAAGAGTCATCAATAACAGACTTGTGTCTGACATCAACCCCGACAACCTCGTGGTCAATAGCAATAGTATGGTAAAGACTTTAGTCAACCATAATAAGCAAGCCATTGGTTTTATATCTATGGGGTCAGTAGATAGCTCGGTAAAAGCAATAAACTTTGACGGTACTGAAGCAACCGAAAAAACCATATTGGACGGTAAATATGGTCTCTCTCGCCCGTTTTTGATTTTATACAAAGAACAAAAGATTGATGAACAGGAAAAGCGTTTTATCCAGTATCTATTTTCTGAAGAGGCAAGAAAGTTAGTTGCCGAATACGGCTACGTGCCAGTCAAAAAGCAGTAATTCACCAGAAAGAAATACAAGTATGCTGAGTTCAAATAAAACTCAGCATACTCAAGCTTTAATAAGGTAGAAATTAGAAACGAAGTTGAATGACAGAAACAGCGATACAAGCGGGTCTGCGAATTCCTTCGATCTCCACTCGAATTTCTCTCTCAATTTCTAGGCCTTTTCTAATTGGCGTGATTTTAGAGAGTGTGCTTTTAGCACGAACACGACTACCAGACTTTAGTGGGTACGGAAAACGTACTTGGTTTAATCCGATATTGACAACCATTTTAGCAGTCGGAAATAACGGGTTTTCTGGATCGACACTATCCGTCAATTTAGGCAACAAAGCCAAAGTCAAAAAGCCATGTGCTATAGTCGTCTTGAAAGGAGATTCAGATTCAGCGCGCGAAGGATCCGTATGAATCCATTGCATATCTTCAGTAACATGACCAAATTGATTGATTCGTTCTTGATCTATCGACGTCCAATCACCGACATGAATAACCTCACCAACTTTCTCGCTAAGTTCATCATACAACTCTTGAGCAGCCGGTTTTAACACGATAGGTTCTTGAATTGGTCCATCTTCATTATTTGCCGGTTGCTGAAAATCTCTAACCCAAGCAAGAAAATTCCTGCCATGAGTTTTATTTAGAAACTCACCCCAGTAACCACGAAGCATAGGAGACATTTTCTGAACAAGTTCAGAGTGGTGCTTTGAGATAGATTCACCATGATGCTTTAACAGATTCGCGACTTTCATAGAAACCCTCAGAAATAAACCAAACGAGCTGGTAATCTTCTAATTTTGAAGCAGTTCACAGATATACGCAATAACTTTCGAGCGTACAAGCGTTAACAAATACATTATTTTTACTTAAATCACAAACACTTAGTAATAAAACATTATTTTATTAGACAGCATACTTTAGAGTTTTTACTTTACTTTTTGCAATCTATTCGTTTCATTTACACCTATTTAACTTCTCATTTTTGCAAAATCTAACACGTCAAGCTTTGCCAAATGTCTATTGTTCAACTAATGTCACTTGACAACTTTGTTGCATATTAACGTGTGCTATCTTAAATTTTCGTGTTTCCAGATGTTCATTTTGACGACTAAATGCAAGTAGAGTTAGCTTAATGGCTCCTGTGCTTTTCTTCCTCCCGGTCGATATTTGTCCATTACACTGTCTAAGGAGTCGTTAGTAATAGAAGGATTCGCTTTTTGTAAACAGCTTAATAGGACTTTCTTATTTGCATGTACACGTTGTGTAGATTCGGGACGATTGCCTCCAGGAGTTGGGTTTACATTGCTAAAGCAATCAACAAACTGCTGCTCGGTCACTCCGAGGTCATGGCTAATTTCTTTAACTGGACGTTTAGGGTCATTTTTCATCACTGGCGGCGCTGCAAGAACAGAGATAGAAAAAGAGCAACAAAGTAAAAAACTTAACGATTTTAACTTCATACACGCACCTTTTAGCTATATTGAAGTGGGTTTGATAGAAAATATTCGACTTAGTAAATAGCTACTAAAGCCCGACTGTCTAACTTAACTATATGGGCTGTTACATTATTTAATTTACCCTCAACAAACCTTTTTGCTTATAAAAACATGATGTTGTCACTTTAATTTGAACTGATGATCACATTAATTGAAGCAAGAAATGACAAGCCTGTATTTTAAACGATAAGTA
This sequence comes from Vibrio marisflavi CECT 7928, assembly GCF_921294215.1. Lineage (GTDB taxonomy): Bacteria > Pseudomonadota > Gammaproteobacteria > Enterobacterales > Vibrionaceae > Vibrio > Vibrio marisflavi. The sequence continues at coordinate 436,151 of NZ_CAKLDM010000001.1, read as the reverse complement.
ACATTACAAGTCTCACGAGAAAACTAATAATTTTATAAGTGGAATAATTATGAACTCAGTTATAGAAACCATTCTTTCACATCGCTCCATTCGTAAGTTCACCACACAAGAGATTGCTTCAGAGCACCTAGAAAGTATCATTCAGTCAGGAATTGCCGCCTCTTCTTCTAGCTTGCTACAAGCTGTGTCGGTGATTAGGGTTACCGATAATGCTAAGCGACAGAAGCTAGCAGAACTCGCGGGAAATCAAACATATGTTCACACTGCAGCAGAGTTTCTTGTCTTCTGCATCGACTTTAATCGACACAAAAATATTTGCTCTGATAGTAAGCTTGACTTTACTGAACTGACACTCATCGGCGCTATAGATGCAGGAATTATGGCGCAAAATTGCATATTGGCTGCTGAATCACTCTCTCTGGGCGGCGTTTATATCGGAGGGTTACGTAATAATGCTCAACAAGTCGATAAACTGTTAGAGCTTCCTATGCATTGCGCCGTATTATTTGGGCTCTGTTTAGGTCATCCAGACCAATCACCAGAACTTAAGCCCCGACTTCCCGCAGAAATCATTTTGCACGAAAATAAGTATCAAAAGTTGGATATGGATGGCGTCAAACAATATGACGATACCATGTTGGAATATTATGCACTGCGATCTACCAATACAAAGCAGCAATCATGGTCGGAGCAAATGCAATCTAAGCTCAGCAAGGAGTCACGGCCGCACATCAAAGGATACCTTGCAGATAAGGGGTTAGCGACTAAATAAAACCGTTTCAACCTCCTGAGGCTAAGTCGACGTGACTTAGCCATTCTGTAAATCGACAATAATTGCTCTCCAATCATTTAACTCGTTTCTCAGGTGTTTCATTTGGGCTTCGTTTATTGATTGAACAATTTCTACGATATATTTATTTGCAATTTTGAAGTTTTTCTCACGCTTGGTTTTCAGCGTCTTAGAAAGATAATTTTCGGGAAAATAAAGTAGCTGATTGAAATGAGTAATGAAGTACATTTGATTGTGTCTATTTTCAAGCAGCAACTTCATTTCATTTCGAAGTCGGGTTTGGTACTTAACCCACTCTGTACTCGTGCCGACAATATCATTTGACCAATTACTTATAATCTGTTTTTGCTGATCAGTTACTGCCCCCAGCCATTGCTCAGTAGCTTCCGTTATTCTTTCTGAGTAGATTTTGCGTGACTCTTCAGACGACCTTTTCTCTAATTTTTTGGCCCTCTTTTTATGCTTACTTTCAACACTCTCAAGAAACTCGTTGACTTGTTCATCAGATAAGCTTTGAGTCAATACAATGACATCAGGTGCCGCTTTTTGCATCATAGCGCGTGAGCGTTCACGAATGGACGATTGCAATCTTTCAAGGTCATTCTCTGTGAAGCTTTGTGGAGTCATCATGGTCAGTGTGTCAATTTGGCTAATGTATAGTCCTAGTTCATTTTCTCTATGCCATTGGCCAAATACCCTTACTCTTCTTTTTACCATCTCTTGCTGATCTCCCGTCAGCTCGACAAAGCCCTCAATGTATCTAACTGCCAACCAATCTGCATTGTTATAAGCGAGTTGAGTTCCGCACCCAGCGCACACTAAGCAAATAATGATAACTATCCACTTCTTCAAATCGTATCCTTACTCGAGTTTTATCATTTTTGGCTGCACACAACTCTTTCCGCATCTGGCGGTAACCAACCGTTAACCAGAGATTTTAAACAATAGCGCCACGATAGAAATTGATTACCATTAGTAATTATTAGCAAGCTTTACATTAGTCGCAATTATTACTAGAGTTCGCCTCTATCAGTATGTGCGCTACAGCTGCGTAAGTTTCTAAAAATCACTTTCCGCTGTATGTTTTTGATCCTTTTCTAAAAATGATGCTGAAATCTATCATCTATAATAGAGAAAAGTCCGGATTGCCAAGGATATTAAATGAGTTCATCTGTGTTGTTAGTCGAAGATGATATGGATTTAGCAGCGACTGTCGTGGATTACCTAGAGTTAGTAGGTATATGTTGCGATCACGCTGCGAATGGTACGGAAGGCCTATCCTTATTGGATAAATACGAGTTTGATGTCATTATTTTAGATATCAACATGCCCAAATTAGACGGTTTAACAGTTTGCAAGAGGTTACGCGAACAAGGCTCTAATATACCTATCATCATGCTCACTGCGCGCGATACGCTTGACGACAAACTCTTGGGCTTTGAAGCTGGTGCTGATGACTATTTAGTCAAGCCATTTGAATTACGCGAGCTTACAGCTAGGCTCAATGTCTTAAGCAAGAGAAACAGTGGGCAAAGTAACAAGCTATCAATGTTTGGTGTCGAAGCAGATTTCAGCCAAAAAACAGTTAAAAGAGAAGGACAGCTTATTCACCTATCTCCTATCGGTTGGAAACTTTTAGAAGTATTGATGAGAAAGTCACCTAATGTGGTATCCCGAGAAAAACTGTATTCATCCGTATGGGGTGATGAATGTCCAAATAGCAATAGCTTAAAAGTACACCTATTTAAGCTTAGAAAACAAATCGACAGCGACTTTGACAATAAGCTCATCAACACTATTGCTGGGCAAGGTTTTGCGTTTAGGGAAGAGGCGAATGAAAAGCCCGGTGACTAAGCCAGTATTTATTAAAAACACATTTACAAAAGCTCAAATAACAACGACTGTTATCGTTATTTTAACCTATACCTACATCATTGGCTGGTTTACTTTGCAAGGCTTCAAAGAGGCTCACTACCAATTCTTAGAAAATGAAGCGCAACATTTCTCCAAACTCTACGAGAAGTCGCCAAATACTCCTCTCCCCCATACTGCTAATATCTCCGGCTATCTCGGCTGGAGCTCTCTACCAGAATGGATAACAAGTACGATTTCTCCTCCCACGGATCTAACCAAAGTAAGTTTGAGAAGAGTTAGATACGTCGACGGCCACGTAACTCATGTTTTTTGGCCTGATAAGACAGTATTTCTACTTTCATATCCTTTAGGTGATGGTAAGACTCTTTTCCTAACGCGGATATATAACGTTCCAAGTGATTTGTCTTATTTTAGCGACAATAGGTTCGTCACGTTATTGCTGATCACATGGCCTATAGGGCTCATCATTGGTTTAATAATGCATTTAATGGCCCGTTTCTTTGCGCTTAAAACGCTTGGATTGTTGGCGAAGCTAGCAGACTGGGCCGACTCTCTAAAAGCCGAAGACATCAATAAACCTATACCTGATTTTGAATTCGAAGAGATCAATAGAATAGCTAGACATCAACAGTCCAGCTTCACCAAAATAACCCAATTGATTGAAAAGGAAAAAAGTTTTCTTCGTCATGCCAGTCATGAACTTAGAACACCGATTGCCATTATGCGCAATAACGGAGAGTTGTTGGAGAAACTGGCTGAAAAAGACAGAAAGTATGCGGCATCAATTGCAAGAGTAAACCGTGCGGCTCTAAACATGCAGCATATTACAGAGACCTTACTCTGGCTAAGTAGCGAAGATGAACGCCAGTTAGAAGTCGGCGTTGTCTCTATGGGTAGTCTTATCGAAAGCCTGATAGAAGATAACCACTATCTCTTGGAAGATAAAGTTATCCAAATTCAACCAAATATCTCAACCCAAGAGTTACGTATAGAGATTATTCCTTGCCAGTTGATTATTAACAACATCTTGCGCAACGCGTTTCAATATACGCAAAAAGGTATCATTAAAATTGACTACTCAAATCAATGCTTAGTTATAGAAAATAATTGTGAAAGTCCAAACGCTCAGCAATTGACTTCCAGCGACTATGGTTATGGGCTAGGGCTTCAGCTTGTTGAGCGCATTGTCTCAAAAATGCGCTGGCAGTATCAGCATGAGCCTGTCGAGGGTGGTCGCAAGGTGACGATTCACTTCCCTAAAAATTCAACTATTTAACTTCACAAACTCTGGCCGAAGTACTGGAAAATTTCATATAATCCTGACAGCTTTTGACGGACTCTTTACATACATATCAGTATGATTTGCTTCTGGTAGAATATCGACGGCAAGCAGAGACCAGTGGTTACAATAGAGACCTCAGTTTCACCACTTCTGCTCACATATGGACTAAATCAACATGAAAAAAATTATTGCTCTAACTCTTTGTACTGCGGCCTTAGCAGGCTGTGGGCAAAAGGAAGTAAAAAAAGTAGAGACTCCTGACGTGAAAAACCCTATTTGTGATACCACCGCTAATCTAGCAGGTGGCTGGCAGACAGCTGAAGTAACCCCAGATATCCACAAAGCGTTGCAGCTAGTGATGTCTCATATGGATACTAGCGCTAAGCTCGATAGCATCATTTCGGTACATTCTCAGGTCGTCAATGGTATTAACTATGCTATCGAATACCGCCTTTCGGACAACACCGTTTGGCATGTCATTGTATACCGTAGTTTAAAAGGCGAGTACACCATATCAAAGCCGCCGCAACAAGGACCACTATGCTAACGAGTGATCAAGTCCAATAGCTAGCACCCAACCTTCTTTAAGCTTCAGCTATATGCTGGAGCTTTTTCCATCACTCACCACACAAACCAAATCTCGCTCACTCGAAAGTGATTTATTTTCGATCACCACACCATCCCTCGTTATAAAAACTTATAATATTCATGATACCTAGATCTAACTTATTTGAATAAGTGCTTATACATAAATACTTCTACTACATTCGTCACAGAAAAGCCTGTGATTTTTTAACAAAATCCTCACACTTTCGTACGAGCATTCATTCTGTAAATATTTCTAGCTATGGATACTCAAACTTTTCGTACGTTTCTTATAAAAATGGACAATAATGAGGCGCATTTATGTTTGGTATATTTAAGCCAAAATCGCACTTACCCCAGTTACCTTCAGGTAAAGTAGATAGCACCTACACTAGACTTCGCTGGCAACTGTTTCTCGGAATATTTTTTGGCTACGCTGGCTACTACTTAGTTAGGAAGAACTTCAGTTTAGCTATGCCCTACTTAATAGAACAAGGTTATAGCCGAGGCGACCTTGGTGTAGCTTTGGCCGCAGTATCAATTGCTTATGGCCTTTCCAAATTCTTAATGGGCAGTGTGTCCGACCGCTCCGATCCTAGGTACTTCTTGAGTGCTGGCTTGTTAATGTCCGCGTTAGTAATGTTTTGTTTTGGATTCATGCCTTGGGCAACCGGCAGCATTACTGCAATGTTCGTTCTACTGTTTATCAATGGTTGGTTTCAAGGTATGGGCTGGCCGGCTTGTGGACGAACTATGGTGCACTGGTGGTCACGAAAAGAAAGGGGGGAAATTGTCTCGGTCTGGAACGTCGCACACAATGTTGGTGGCGGGTTAATTGGCCCAATGTTCCTGTTGGGTTTATGGATGTTTAACGACGACTGGCATACCGCTTTTTACGTACCAGCCTTTTTTGCCACGTTAGTTGCTGTTTTTATTTGGTTTACTGTGCGTGATACTCCTCAATCATGTGGTCTGCCATCTATCGAAGAGTATAAGCAAGATTTTCCTGACGACTATAGCGCATCACACGAGAAAGAAATTTCAGCTAAAGATATTTTCTTCAAGTACGTATTCAACAACAAACTCCTTTGGTCAATTGCCATTGCGAATGCGTTTGTTTACCTGATTCGTTATGGAGTATTGGATTGGGCTCCTGTTTATTTGAAAGAAGCAAAAGGCTTTAGCGTCGACAAGTCTTCTTGGGCATATTTCCTTTATGAGTGGGCTGGTATTCCAGGTACGCTACTTTGTGGTTGGATTTCAGATAAACTATTTAAAGGACGCCGTGCTCCTGCTGGCATTCTATTTATGGTACTTGTAACAGTCGCAGTGCTTGTTTACTGGTTCAACCCAGCGGGCAACCCGACCATTGATATGCTTGCTCTAATCGCAATTGGATTCCTAATTTACGGCCCAGTAATGCTGATTGGCCTGTACGCTCTAGAGCTTGCACCGAAAAAAGCGGCGGGCACCGCAGCCGGCCTAACAGGGTTGTTCGGTTACTTGGGTGGAGCCGTTGCAGCAAACGCGTTACTTGGTTACACAGTAGATAACTTTGGTTGGAACGGTGGCTTCATTGTACTAGTTAGTGCATGTATCGCTTCTATTGCCTGCTTGATATACGCATTTGTGGGCGAGATGTTGCATCACAAAAACAAACACCAAGCTACTGAGACCACTGCTTAAGTAAGGATATAAAGATGAAAACTCTAAAAGCGATCGCATTTTCTGCTTTACTGACTCTGGCTTCAGTCGCCCAAGCAAAGCAAATTGTTATCGCACATAGGGGTGCTTCCGGCTATTTGCCGGAGCACACAATGGCTGCTAAAGCCATGGCTTATGCTATGAAGCCAGATTTTATCGAACAAGACGTTGTCATGACCAAAGATGACGAATTGGTTGTTTTGCACGATCACTATTTGGATCGAGTCACTGATGTTGCGCAAAAGTTCCCTAACCGTGCTCGGCCAGACGGTCGCTACTATGCGATTGATTTTACCTTGGAAGAAATCAAAAGCCTAAATGCGACTGAAGGGTTTAATCTGGATAAAAATGGTAAACAAACACAAATTTTTCCAGAGAGATTCCCAATGTGGAAGTCTGAATTTAAAGTTCACACATTTGCTGAAGAAATCGAACTAATCCAAGGCTTAAATAAAACTCTTGGCTACGACATCGGAATCTACCCTGAAATAAAAGCACCATGGTTTCATCGTAGTGAAGGCAAAGACATAAGCTTAGCTGTTTTAAAAACACTCAAGGAATATGGCTACACGTCTAAAGATAGCAATGTATACCTTCAGTGTTTTGACCCGATTGAGTTAAAACGTATACACGATGAGCTTTTGCCGCACATGCACATGGACCTCAAGTTGGTTCAGCTTATGGCTTATAACGATTGGAACGAAACTATGATTCAAGAAAACGGTCAGTTTGTTCCCTATGACTACAATTGGATGTTCCAACCAGATGGTATGGAAAAGGTTGCGAAATACGCAGATGGAATTGGTCCATGGAAACCGATGTTAGTCGATGATGCATCGACTAAGGAAAATATTATCATTCTTCCACTGGTTGAAGCCACTAAGAAAGCGGGCTTAAAAATCCACCCTTATACCTTTAGATCTGATGAAGGTCGCATACCATCCTACGCGAATAGTTTCGACGATATGCTGGATATTTTTTACAACAAGGTGAAAGTTGATGGTGTTTTTACAGACTATCCGGATAAAGTCGTCAACTTTTTGCACTCAAATGATATAAGTAAATAGCTACTGTTGTTTATTGACTAAGCCACTCCTCAGTATGGAGTGGCTTATTATTTTGGCCAAAAAACATAAGTAAATGTGATTCAGTAATGCTCTAGTTTTAAATTAAAGACAAATTTTGTCATTGAACTTGGAGCTGCAGCTATTCTCTAGTACTTTGTTCTTCCGGTTCAATTTCAGCTTTAGGTTTTTTATGGTTTCCTTCAAAAAATTGGCTGTCGCCTTTTTATTGTCAGCCCCACTTGTCGCTCAGGCAACTCCAACCATCTATGTACAAGCCTCAAAAGGTAGCTTTAACGATGCCGCCCTACATCAACTGTTAAAAAAGGATCCGACGCTTAAAAGCAAAGTAATTTTTTCCGGCACGCCTCTCAATACATATCAACAAGCAAACGAAAATAAGGGGCGAGCATTTACTGCAATAGAGAACTCCACGATAAAGGGGAAACTAGTAGATGCCACTGTTAAAGCAATTGAACAATATAAAGTCACAAAACCCATCGCCTTTATTACAACTCCGATCGAAATGTGTGCATTCATGAACAAGCAAGACATTAAGGCTAAGCAACCAATTAAAGCGATAGCGTCCCACCCTGCGGCACTAAAAGAAGTCAGCAAGTGGAACCAGTCTTATGACGCAATGGAAATAGTGGTTCCGCAAGGTACAGCTTATGCAGCCAAACAAGTATCAATGCATAAATTCCCTAAAGGCACCGCAGCTGTTGGCGCCTGTGTATTAAACGAAATATACCCAAATCTAGTTAACGTAGCTGCAAATATTCAAAATGATGAGTCTAATCGAACTAGCTTCATGCTCGCAGAAGTGGTGAAACGTAAGCAACCTATTTCCTCTACTCAAGCGACTAAAGAGTTGCAGCAGATTATAAAAACAGCGAAAGATAGCCATAAGAACGTCTTATAATTACAAAACTGCCTAGAGCTAAAACTCTAGGCCTTCATTCGCAAAATCAAAGATTTGAATAACAGTATTATTATCATAAGTCCTTAATAAACCTAATTTCTTCGCAACTTTATTATTAATTGTTACACCTAGTGACGAATCACCCGCAAAAATAACATTTTTTTGTGCTAGATTTATATTTGAGCAAAAACTCTGCTTTAAGAAAGCACTCAACGATCTAGCCATATACGTAGATGTTGCAACGGCCAAAAATAACAACCCAATGCATTTAGAGTAGGACTACCACTGGCTAATTTGGAAGTAGTTGTAAATTAACCCGATATTAGAGGTAACTTGTTATGCCTACACCCCCACCTTTGAGACGATCTAATGCTATTACTGCTCCACCAGTATTAGCACCTGTGAATACCAGCAATACACTTCCCCCCATGTATAAAGACATGTTGAACCTTTTTTCAAACACGAGTATTGAAGGGCTAACGTTAATTGAAAAAGTTCAAACAGCAGTAGAGGGGTTATCTACCACCAATGATTTGGCCGACTCAATATCACAGGCTTCCAAAGGAAAAGATTTTTACGTTACTCAAGGTATTAACAAAGCCAAGTCTGGGGTCCAAGATTCTAAAGCCTACAAATATATAAAGAAAATTATCAAAGCGGTAAAAGACAAATTGCTGGAATTCTTCCAGCGACATGGTGGGGCAATTCTAGAGCATATCAAAGATGCAATAATATCTATGGTTCCCAAGCTCATCTTTAAAGTGCTTGAAGATGTTGCACCTATTTATGGCGATATAAAAAAAGCGGCAACAGCTATATACCCTGTTCTACAGAAGTCTGTTACCTACTATAAAACACGCCACTTAGGTAAAAATGCGGCCTACGCAAGTGCCGAAGATGTGATAGAAACTGTTAGAGCTGAAGTCGCATCGGTAGCCATTGAAAAAGGTGTTGTAGCGTTAACCTCTATCGGCTCGATATTCATCGATGTAGGTAGTTTAGGTATTTCTTCCACAGTAACTACAGTCCTAAAAGCGGTAAAAGCAGTATTTGATTTCTTGAAAGGGCTATTTGACCGATACATGATGGTAAGAAACTTTAAAAAATTTAGACAGGAGTGTATTAACCTGAAGCTAAAAGCTGGCACATTAACTGCCACTCGGTTTAAGAAGTGGCTACGAGAGCAAATGGAGACGATACCGATCCTAGCTAGTTATATTGTGTGTATGCCTTGCTATAGTTCACCTTACAACTTCTTAGATATTGTCAGTGCAAGACCAAATCCACCATCTAAAACGACACGCCTATATCGTAGAATTAAGAAAAAATTCAGCCGCAATACAGGGCCAGTCGATCCAATCTTTTCACACCAAAAAGACCTACTTTCAGCTTATCGGTCTTTGCAAGATGAGGCTAGAGCATTTATCTCCCAATGCCCTATTCAATTAACCAGTGAAAAGCCCGGTGCGATGCAAGTGTTGAACGCTGCTCGAGGTGAAACCAACTTTATTCCAGGTACAGATGAAGATGCTTTCAAAAAAGCAGTTAGGAAGCAGAAGATTCAAAACTTGTTGGACGGCACGACCATTAAAGAGAAAATATCCGAAACCTTTACTGTTTCCAATATGGCCTCTTCTGCATTCGGCCAATTTGATTCCTATATGGACTCATTAAACGAAGAAGGTTAAATATCACCCTGCCAGCGAAGGCTGTGGTTTATATACCACAGCCTTTTTTATTGCCAGTCTACCTATTAGTGATGAGAGACTAGTCACCTTTGAGCAGTCTTAGCTATACGCCACTGTCTATATAACATAAGCTTATGTAGCAACCTCGAATGGAGAAAGGACCTCTCAAGATGAAAAGAATCATTTCACTGATGCTTTTAACTACCTTCACAGCTTTTCCTACTTTGGCGAAAGAGTGCGGAACCGTAACTATTGCAGATATGAACTGGAATTCAGCGAGCCTTATCGCCAACATCGACCAGTTTGTGCTTGAGCATGGTTATGGCTGCGATGCCCAACTAATACCAGGTGACACCATGCCGACAGGAACATCAATGATTGAAAAAGGTCAGCCTGATGTAGCACCTGAGCTATGGACGAACAGCCTGAAAGATGCTTTGGACAAAGGCGTAAAAGAGAAACGTCTGCGTTACACTGGGCACGTTTTGATTGATGGGGGAGAAGAAGGCTTTTGGGTACCTGCTTACATGGTAGAAAAATACCCAGATCTTGCAACAATCGAGGGTGTGAAAAAACACGCCAAACTATTTAAAAACCCTGAAGACCCTGACTCATCGGCATTTTATGGTTGTCCAGCTGGCTGGGCGTGCCAAATCTCAGCGGAAAATTTATTCAAAGCACTAAAACTTGAAGACGCTGGTTTCACTTTAGTTGATCCGGGGTCAAGTGCCGGACTTTCTGGCTCGTTAGCTAAAGCGAATGAACGAAAGCAAGCTTGGTTTGGTTACTACTGGGCACCAACCGCAATCCTTGGTAAATATCAGATGGTGAAAGTTGACTTTGGCAGTGGCGTTCACGAGAAAGAATTTGTCGACTGTATCACCCAAGCTGATTGTGAGAATCCTACTGTCTCTATGTATCCAACCTCTCCTGTTTACACTGTAACAACCGAAAAGTTCGCATCGCAGAATCCTGAAGTAAATCGTTACTTTGTCAAACGTGGATTTACCAACCAGGAGCTAAATAAGTTGCTTGCATGGATGGAAGATAACCAAGCCGACAGTAACGAAGCTATGCACTACTTTTTGACTACTTATCCGAAAACTTGGCAAAGATGGGTACCCGCTGATGTAGCGAAAAAAGTAGAAAGTGCTCTTTAAGCCCTTGGACAAATTTACGCAGTAACCCAAAAGGTTACTGCGTTTTTATAAGGATGTAATTATGGCTAACAGTGCATGGATAAGCTTTCCTGAGATGGACCGTGCCGATCTTAGGTTAATTAAAAAAACATTAGACGGCGGATATCGGGAGTTCTCCCGCGAATATGGTGACTTAATAGAATCATTTTTTGACCCCCTTCTCTCCTTTCTTGTCTGGTTTGAAAAACTCCTAATCTCAACACCTTGGTGGCTAGTCCTCGCGATATGTGCCGGGCTAATTTACATAGCAAGCCGATCTTGGAAGCTCACACTGGGCGGTATCGTTTCTTTACTTTTGATTGGCTATTTTGGTATGTGGGAAGACACGATGCGAACCCTCAGCATCATTACCGTATGTACCTTGCTCTCCATAGTTATCGGCATACCTGTCGGCATTGCTATGGCTCGCTCTAACAGAGTACAAGCGGTCGTCACTCCCCTTCTCGATATTATGCAGACAATGCCAGCTTTCGTGTACCTAATCCCTGTCGTCATGCTACTAGGCATTGGCAAAATTCCAGGTCTCATCGCTGTTGTCATATATGCGATTCCGCCAGTCATTCGACTTACAAACTTAGGCATACGCCTCGTTGATAAAGAAGTGTTGGAAGCGGCAACTGCATTTGGTGCAAACAAGAAACAAAGACTCTGGGGTGTTCAGTTACCGCTAGCAATGCCAACGATAATGGCTGGAATAAACCAGACAATCATGATGGCGTTGTCAATGGTTGTTATTGCGTCGATGATCGGCGTAAAAGGCCTAGGGCAGCCCGTTCTCAAATCAATAACCAATCAGTATTTTACTCTTGGCCTTCTCAATGGGTTTGCAATCGTTGCCCTTGCTATACTCTTTGATAGAGCCTCTCAAGCTTATGCGAAAAGAGTGCAATCACATCTAGGAGAAAACAGGCATGACTAATTCCCTTGTCGAGATAACTGGTTTGTATAAAATCTTTGGACCAAACCCTTTGTCTGTTGTCGATAAAGTAAAACTGGGTGAGTCAAAAGAACAAATTCTTTCTGAAACAGGTCATACGGTCGGCCTAAAAGACATAAACCTGAGCATCAATAAAGGTGAGATATTTGTCATTATGGGCCTATCTGGTTCAGGTAAATCAACTCTTATACGCCATTTCAACCGTCTCATCGACCCAACGTTGGGGCAAATATTTGTTGAAGGCATTGATGTAACTGAACTCTCAACCAAAGAGCTGGAAGAATTTCGCAGACATAAAATGTCGATGGTATTTCAGCGCTTTGGCTTGATGCCCCATAGGAACGTTATTGACAATGTCGCGTACGGGCTAGAAGTTCAGGGGATTAGCAAAGAAAAGCGGCAAGAAAAAGCCCAAGAATGGCTAGACACCGTCGGACTTAGTGAGTATTCAGAACAGTACCCTTCCCAACTTTCAGGCGGGCAGCAACAGCGTGTTGGTCTAGCTAGAGCGCTATGCACTGACGCAGAGATCCTATTGATGGATGAAGCCTTTTCAGCTTTGGACCCGCTTATTCGGAGTGAAATGCAGGATCAGCTGATTGAGCTACAAGATAAACTGCACAAAACAATTATCTTTATTACTCATGATCTCGATGAAGCACTGCGCCTTGGAGATCGAATTGCAATTTTAAAAGATGGAGAGCTTGTCCAGCAAGGTACGCCTGATGAAATACTTCTTAACCCAGCCAACGAATATGTCGAAGCCTTTGTTAAGGATGTAAATCGCGCAAGGGCGCTTACGGTAGAAGCTGTTATGCAGCCTCCGGCTCATCGAATTACTTCAGAGTCTATTGATGAAGCCCTAAAGCAGATGAAGAAGCTGAAGAAAGATTACGCTTACCACGTAACAGACGACGGCTATCAAGGCTTAGTCACGCGTGAGAATTTGCAAACGGCTGTCGAAGACGTCTCTATTGCAGGTTTTAACGAGGAGATTTACGAAGAAATCCCATCAATATCTCCAGAGGCGGCCATAGAAGAGGTATTGCCTGATAGCATGGCCTGCGAATACTCACTCCCTGTTGTCGATGAAGAAGGTAACCTCAAGGGAGAACTAGAGCGACAAGCAGTCGCCGATATATTCTCTGAAAGCAACGAAGCTGAAGTGAAAAAGGTAGCAAATTAGCTCTACCTCTGTGGTGGAGCAAGTTGATTCGCTCATTCAGCATTTTCTCATTTCCTTTTCTATCGCTCTTATTTCATACATGTACAGCTTCGTACTTGTGTTTAGAGCGATAGTATTTACACTTACTTTTCAATAAGATGGTAGTTTTCACTGAACTAGAAAACACATAAAAGGGTTGTAAGAATGAGTTTTACCAGCGAAATCAACCAAAAGCTTAACCTGCATGACACGTATATTTCTATACGAATAAACAACGAAAAAGCAAATGTATCTGAGCTTGTTACCAATGTTCCAAATGACTTCCGTGAAACCTACTATCACCAGCAGTACAACCGCATAGATGACACATTCGAGCAAACAGAAAAGCGTTGCGGAAAATTATGTTTTCCAAATACCCAAAATAGTGATTACCAATCCCAATTTTTGCCTATATTAGAGTCACACAGCTTGTATAATCTGGCCTCCTTTTCTATCGGAGACAACCTTAAGTTGACTTGTGTCATCACCTTGACCAATACCGTCGAAAATTCACTCGACAAGTTTCTCAGTATGAGAGATGACGTTATCGAATGGTGTAAAGTGATTGCTGATGACTACTGCAAATTAGCCAACAGTAGCGACTTTGACTTCTCACAAGTACCGATAAAATAGCGGCTATACTGGCATCAATTTCTTTTGCATACTGAATTTGTCGGCATTGATGCCTTTTTTCCAATAACCTACAGCAAAGGTGTTTAAGCGGCTAAAGCCTAGGCTTTCTTGCAATATAGGTCGGAGCGTACGAATTGTTCGTGCTTCTAACCCCAGAAATACGTGAGTATCTTTTGACATCTTCCGCGCCACTTGTTCAACGAAGCTCTCCAAAGGTACCTGCGCTTCATCTTCTACAAACCAACAGGTATTTGCCGAATCTTCATAGTCTAGCTCTACAATGTCTGCTCTAGTTGGCACAGAGATAATCGCTGTAACATCTGCTGACTTGTTGAACCTGGGAACATACCCATTGATAGCATTAATTGAGGTTAGATCGCCGACAAGTAAATAGCTGTGGTGCTCAAAATTAGTTAGTTTTAGTGGGCCTGGCCCTGCGATTCCTACTTCACTGCCTACTTTTGCTTGCAGGGCCCAATTTGTTGCTGGCCCGAGGTGCCGATTAACGACAAAGTCCATAGCTAGTTCATAGGTTTCAGGATTAAAGAAACGTATTGTATAGGAGCGCTTTTTACCATCAAACTCCCCTTCATCTGGTAACACAACTTTCACATGACAACCTTCCTGCCCTGTAGGGAAATCTTTGAGGCTATCACCGGACACAATGATCCGCCTCAAATGGGGAGATAAATCCAAAATTCGGCTAACTCTCGTTAATCGCGTCGTTCTTTTCTTTTTCATAGAAAATTCCTAGAGAACCTAATCTCGTAATGATATAAATTGAAAAACATCAACTATGTTGACAAAGTCAACCATAATCGAATATAGTTGACATTGTCAACCTTTTATTGCGAGAGAATAATGAATAGCAGTCCACTATCTGATTCAATTTTTGAGATAGTTCATAGTTACAAGGTAGCTATGCGACGAGCCTTGAAAGCAAAAGAACTAGGCTTAAACAAAATGTACGTGAAGTGTCTTTCCTTTATACATGCGTCAGAAAATTGCACTGCCAATGACATTGTTAGCCACTTTGGCAGAGACAAGGCACAGATAGCGCGGCTCATTAAAGATATGATCGAGAATGGATGGTTAACAAAATCGCCAGACCCTAACGATAAACGAAGTCAGCTGCTCGTATTGACCACTGAGGGTCAGGAGTTAGCCATTAGAGTATTGGATGCTCAAAGTGCGCTACAAACAAAAATGCAGCACAACTTAACTGATGAAGAAATTGCACTATTTAAAAAAATAGCTGGGAAAGTCTCTGAAAACCTAAAGTTATAATACTAGCTAGGATAAGGCTTATTACTTCCCTTATCCTAGCTGCAATAGGAGTAGTTACGTCAGCCACTAGTTTATGGCTTCTTGTATTCTCCTTTGTTTGAAGCTTCTCGATATTGTTTAAGCTTTCCTGATGCAAGAGCTTTGGCAAGGCCTTTGTTGAAAGCGTCTACTAATTCCTGAGCCCTCGGCGAATTCTTAGAAATAATGACGTAATATTCTCTTGTAGAGAGCGGCTTTTTATTGGGTTCTATCTTTCCAGATAATCCAAGCCGATTTACGGCTTCATAACCGACATCAGTATCCTCAAGCACCCCATCTAAACGGCCCGCAGCTAACTTCTTATAATTGCCGTCAGGCTTAGCGATGCGTTGCACTTTTAGCACTCCCTGCTTTTCCAAGTCATCTGTTACATAAGAATAACCAACGACGCCACCTATCTTATATTTGGAAAGATCGCTGAGATTTTGCCACGATATAGGTTTATCAACACGTTGAAATATTGAAGAGCTCAATGAAATGACTGGGTCAGAGTATAAAAATGACTCCTCTCGCTCTGAGTTTTTACTCCATAAAAATGAGCCATCGAGCTGCCCTTTTTTAGTATCTTCAAACCCCCTTTTCCAAGGAAGAAAAACAAATTCTACTTGATAGCCTTCACCCTCAAATATTTCTTTCACAAACTGAGAAATAAATCCGTTCTCTTTCAAGGATTCCGATTGATATGGTGCCCACTCCCCATTGGCCAGTTTAACTGTCTGCGCCGATAAAGGAGTAACAAACAACAGCATTGCAATCAACGTTGTCAGTATTTTTCCAGCTGTATTCATGAGATTCCCTTCCCAATATAACTATAAACTTACATACCCCTTTAAGTATTAATAGCATCAATAGGCTACGTCAAATGTCTATGTTGGGTAACGGTCACCGCATCCACATAATAAAAGGTGTTCAGGGTGAAATTGCTGTAAAGAAGAAGACTAACCTGAAGTCAGTCTCTGCTTTACTTTTTGTTGGATCTCTTGAAGCTTGCTATTTACCTCTGTACCCGACGTGTAGCGAACTTGCTTATCAAGAAGATTATAAAGGTTTATGTAGGATAGCTTTAGTTGGGAATAAGCCGTGAAAAGATTGTTCTTCATGAGAGCTTGTTGCTCACTTCTTGAGTAGTCCACATCTGGAGCTTGCTCGACCACACTATAGATGAGCTGAGTTCTCTGCTGATGAAGCTGATTCGCTGTATCATCATCCTTCTGTTTGCTATCACTCCCATAAAGAGCTTGAACGAACCCGTTTGCAAGGTCTAGCTTCGCTGCAGAATTTGCTTTGGCCATAGCTTCATCCAATGTTGACGCTTGGCCAGAACCCACACCAAACACACCCATTTTATCTGGTTTGGGGGGCTGATATGCCCATATAGGAACTGGATTGTCATTGGAGGCTGACGGTGCTCCAGCAAACCGAGCACCAACTAAAGGAGAGTTAACTATTCTTGAGGTCGTTGTAGTTGTACAACCCACTAAAAATGGGGCCGTTAAAAAAGCAAAAAGAAACCAACAGCGCATCAAGCATTCCTCATAAAGCCAGCCACGTTCCGAAAGATCTTCAACTGTACTTTAGAATAAGTAAACAGCCAAAAGCTTTCTTATTTTACAAAAAATTGGACGAGTTTTAGTAACGGACTCGATTTCACATAGCTCGATTCATAAACAGCAGCACTAATACCTTTCAATTTTAGAATCGAACCTAATCCGGCAGAAGATAGCTGCTACGCTCTTTTAGCAGGTCAATGACAAGTTGATTAAAGGCCTTGATTTTCTTCGGTGTTGTCCGTTTTTGAGCATAAATTAGATTGAGCTTGTGCGCTTTTATAGACCATGACGGAAACAACTGGCAAAGTGTCTTATTCGATAAATGCTGTTCCACTTGATAGTAGGGAAGGCTCGCCACCCCTAAATGCTGCATAGTGAGGGCCAATACCGCCTGATAACTGTTTGCACTGATGCTACCCTTTACATCCACATCTAGTTCGCGAGCTGCAGATTTCAATTTTAGCGTATTCCACTGGTTGTTATAGTTATTCAAAATAAACGGTATCTGGTAAATATCTGATAGTTCATTCATCGGATATTTTTGGGAAAAATCAGGCGTGCATACCAATACATTTCTGATGTAACCAAGTCTCTTGGCAATCACGTCGTTGGGAAGCTCTTCAGCAGCTCTAAAAGCAATATCAAATTCCCCCGATTCAACACTCTTCTCACCCAACGTGAAATCTAGCCTAAGATCCACTTCCGGATACATAGAGCGGAATTTGGGAACAACTGTCTGGCAAAGCATCTGACCAAATTCTGGAGCCGCAGTAATCTTTAACTCACCAGTAAGGTCATGAATAAGATCTTTAACCCTCATTTCAGCCTCAATGGATAACATTCGAATATGTTGAGCTTTGACCAACAGTTCATGCCCAACTTCTGTCAGTTCAATTTTGCGAGTGGATCTGTGGAAAAGCTTCGTCCCCAGGTGCTCTTCAAGCTTTTGAATATGTCTAGATACTAGCCCTTTTGAAACACTTAATGATTCAGCCGCTTTTGTAAAGCTTTTGGCATTTGCAACAAACAAAAACGTTTGTAAGTACTCCAAGTTCATCATTAGCCCCATTTATTAAACATTGTAATTAGTTTTTGCTGTTTTTCCGCGTTGGTAAAGAAAATAACATCCATTTTGTTGACAATTGTACGTGGAAAAACAAAATGAAAATACTAATTATTGGTGCAAATGGCGTAATAGGCAGGGAAGTGACAAAAGCGCTAAAAGACCAACATGAGATCATTACCGCGGGGCGAACCTCTGGAGACATTCATCTAGATATAACATCTACAGACTCAATATCGACTGCGCTAACTTCCATTGGCCAGTTAGATGCCATTATCTGTGCAGCTGGCGATATTGCCTTCAATTCATTTGACGAGTTGACTCAAGCTGATTGGCAGAAAGGAATTAACAGCCGGTTGATGGGTCAGATAAACTTAACTCAGATTGGAATAAACCACCTCAATCGCTGCGGAAGTATTACATTAACGGGAGGGATAATTGCTGATCATTCTATAGCTCATGGCACAAGTGCTGCGACTTTAAATGGAGCAATTGAACACTTTGTAAAAGCAGTGGCTAATGAATTGCCCAATAACCAAAGAATTAATCTGGTTAGCCCATCTGTTGTTACCGAGTCTATGGATGCGTACGGCTCATTCTTTCCCGGTTTTTTCTCTGTCGATGCGAAGGATGTTGCGAAATATTATGTTCGCTCTGTGCTTGGGATTGAAACAGGTAAAACATTAAAAGCATTTGGTGGCAACTAAACGCAATCTATCTTTTAAACAACCAACACGAAAGAGTGCAGCGAGTTGCGGCACTCTTTGTTAACAAAGGCCTAATGACCTAAACGTGCTATTACTACGGATTACAGCTTTGTTCCGCTTGCCAATACTTAGGCTCAACATCCAAGTCATTCGCTTTTAATAATTCGAGAAAACTACCATCTTCTTTCATCTGAGATAAACCAAGATTAAACTTATCTATTAGTTCATGACCGTGCTTGATGGCTTTTGGTACAGCGACATATTGCTGCATGATACTCAAAGGGTTGAGCGAAGTATCATACTCCTTGGCTTTGTCTGGAGACAATTCCTTCAATAAGGAAATACCTTGATATTTATCTATAACAACTAAGTCAACTTTTCCTGCAAGCAATTTCTCTACATTCTCTTTATCGTTGTATCCCTTGATAAGTTTAAGTTTTGGCTCTTGGTAAAAAGCGTCGGGGTACGCATAGCCGTATACGTAAGCGATTCGATAGGGCCGCAAATCTTTATAGCTTTCAAACTTTATCTTGAGGCTTTTCAACTTAAGTAATACGACTTCATTTGGAAATAATGCGTGAGAATAGTAGAAATCTCGCTTCCTTTCTGCGGTACACCAAACTGTGTACAAAGCGTCTACCTTGCCTGCTTTGCCGATTTGCATCAACCTTGCCCAAGGGAAGAAGTCGACATTACTGTCTACCTTCTGTCTTTTAAATGCACTCTGAACAATCTCACTAACAACTCCGTAATTGTGCAGGCGTGGACCAAAATAAGGCGGATAGTCGACTGAGCCTAAGGTTATCGTCTGAGAAAATGTTGAAAATGACAATAATAGCAGTACAAAAGAGTAATACCTCACGTAGCTCATCCTCCCCAAAAGTATTGTGTACTACCTGTAGTGAATAACTAATATCGCAACTTCTTTTCACAAAAAGTAGTTTCTACATAAAGCGTAGTGCATAGACAAGCAACCTCAAGAGGTTGAGAGGTGAACAGACTTTGAAATAAAATGAAGAGAAAGGAAAGTTGGCCTAAAAAATCAAACCAACTTTATTTTAATACCAAATAGAAGGCGCGCTAATCGTTAGTAGGAAAATGATAATCAAACCTAACGGTTTGGTTTTTGCGCGCTATGACTTGTTTACCTTTGGGATAAATAGAGAACTTCCAATCAGATAGAGCTTGAACCGCAGACTCATTGAAAATATGCTCGGGCTTCGAGTCAAGTATGCGTACATTAGTTACACTACCCTTACTATCAACGTCATAAGCTAGATTTACGTATCCCTCAACATGTCTTTCAACAGCAAACTCTGGATATACAGGAACAATTCGAACGATAGGCTGCGTATACGTGCTTTGATTTGGACCATACTCAATGATCTGAGCTTCTGGCGCTTTCGGTGTAAGGCTACACCCACCCAATACCAGAAAAACCAACATCAATAAAATTCGCATTATATTCTCCAAACCTAGCAAGGCTTTGACTTTAAAGTATTTATCGTTCATTAAAGTCGATAATGGTTGAGGTTGCAAGATGTGATGACTACCTTTCTATCTCTAGACTTATGCAAATTACGTCTTAATTTTGAGATAACGCTTGTTTCCTTGCGACAAAGGTTGGGAATATTTTCGCCTCGTCGTAAATAAACTCAATATCTACAAAACCAGCGCGTTCTAGCTGTTCACGCGTTAACTTTTCAGTCCGGTATTGTTGCCAATTTACGCCAAGCAAATCTACAAAAATGCTTTTTTGCAACTGCAACGCTTCTACGTTGATCTTATCCATATCCCAACTATCGATAGGAGTGAGAAAGCTACCAACAAAATGACCATTAGGCTTTAGCGCTTTGCAATATTGGCGATACAACGCCTCAACTTTTTCATCTTTCTCGACATAAATATTAAGGCCATTACTGGTAATCACGTCAACTTGCTTATCAACCTCGAAGCGCCACGCATCGTCCTCTATTAATTGTAACTCCCCTTTAAAGCTATAGTTCTTAGCATTTTCAGCAATACTATTGAGAATATTTCTATCGAGATCCACTGCGATGAGCTCTACACCCTTACAATCTGCATAATCTAAGCTTAGAAGCTCACTCATTAACCCTGAAGGTACGGATAATAATCGCTGGCAATCAGGTACAAGCTTTTGTAGTTGCTGGCGAAAAATTTGATAACGCTGTTGTGTAGCTAGAAATGTTGGGGCTTCATCAAGGACTTTTTGTTCGAGTGGAGTAAGAGGCTCACCTTCTGAATTGATTCCTTTTACTCGCCCACGAGTTGGATGATTAACGACAACATCTGTCCAATAACCATCAATTCCTTTGTTTTCGATAAGAAAGCGTCCTAAAGGAAATTGACATAGCTCTTCAAGCAAACTCAGATATTGAGGCGATTCTTTAAATTGTGTTCTTAACCTTTCTACTTGTGTAGTAAAACCGATATCACTAGCGGCTTTATGTGCCAATAATTGTTTCATAACCGTAACCTGACCAAACTAATATTTCATTGTAATTGTTAGTAGTGGAATATACGTGGCTTGTTAGAAAAATCAACGCAAGTAACAAGTCAAAACAATTCACCTAGCTTCCACTATAGTTGCTATGGAACGAAAGTTTTGCGGGCATTACGAGATATGAAGATGGCTGGATAGTTACCAGCCACTAGGGAAAGTTATTTACGACTCACCACCGAGTCTCTTGTGACAAGGTTTCCTGATAGCAGCGGTTTTGAGTTCACAGGTCTAGCATTCAAATAATCACTTAACTCTGCAATCGCTTCATTCACCAGCTTCTCTGATGGATAACTTATACAGGTTAAAGGTGGAGTCAGTTGACTGGCCAAAGCTGAATCTTCTAACGAAACAATGGACACTTCTTGTGGAGTAGACAGATTGAAGTCTTTAAGTAACTTCATCGCAATTGCAGCTTGGCTATCTCTCATTACTACTAGGGCTGTGAACGACGAGTAACTATTTAATAGAGACAATATCGCCTGTTCTGCTCCATTAGAAGCAGTGACGATAAGCTGACGATTAACTGGCATAGCCATATTCTGCAAGGACGTCTTATAACCATCTAGAACCTGTTGGGATGCGTAGCCTTCATCTTCTAAAACAACAGCGATACTTGAGTGTCCTTTGCTCGATAAATAACGACAAGCACTCTCGCTGGCGAAGCTGTAGTCATAACCAATCGCTCTGTGATCGCTACTGGTTCCACTATCTATAGTGATAATATTGTCGTCCAATGTGCTGGGGAGATTTCCTCCAATTGCAATAATTGCATCGCAATGACGATTATTTAACTCGTCGACAATTCTTAAATATTCACTAGGTGTGTCAGCAAAATTAACCAGCATATGCTTACCCAACTGTTTTAGCGATTTGGCAAACAGAGGTAAATACGTAGAAACTTGACCAGCATCAGTGGTGGATAAAATCACACCGATATAGTCTGAGCGCTGCGTGGCAAGGCTCTGCGCGGCTACGTTGGGTCTATAATTTAGTTCTTCGGCTGCTTTTAGCACTGCATCGCGACTTGCCTCTTTCACACCGCGGCTACCACTCATTACTCGAGAAACAGTGGCTTTTGAAACTTTTGCAAGCTTAGATACATCAGTAATGGTTGCCATTTAAAACTTACCTAACCGTTTAAAGTTCAACTGAGGGGGTATATCTATCTTGTAGGATATACGGAAAGCGGTTTCAATTGTAGCGTAAAATGTTGGCGGTTGTTTTTAATTTTTTGTAAATGTAAACACCGAGCCAAGGCTCGGTGTTTTAACTGGTTACTTAGCTATTTTCTTGTGAACATCTATTAATTCAGTCACCAGCTCTTTCGCTAACATGGAAGTCATAAGATGATCTTGAGCATGCACCATGATTAGTGTCATCTTGGTCTTGCCCTCACCTTCATCCTGCTCAATCAGCTGTGTTTGAACAAGGTGAGCTTGATTGGCAAACTCTTGTGCTTCTTTAAGCAAACCCTCAGCTTCTTCAAATTGGCCTTGCTTTGCACACCTTAAGGCTTCATAGCACAAGCTTTTTGACTGACCGGCATTGATAATGATGCCCATTACTTGCTCTTCTAAATCCATCATCTTCTCCTTAGTCTTCAAAACCATTTGCTTTGGATACGCCCGCGTACCATTCACCACTTTTCTTCACGCTTCTTTTCTGAGTTTTCAAATCTAGCTGATAGAAACCATAGCGATTCTTGTAAGCATTACACCAAGACCAGTTATCGATAAACGTCCATAGGTGGTAGCCCAAACAGTTTGCACCTTCTTCTATGCCTTTATGAAGCCACTTCAGATGCCCTTTAATAAAGTCAATTCTGTAGTCATCTTGTATTTGGCCATCAACCAAGAATTTCTCTTCGCCTTCAACACCCATTCCATTCTCTGAAATATAGCAAGGGACATTGCCATAGTTATCTTTAAGGTTAGTTAAGATATCGTAGACACCCTTTTCATATATCTCCCAACCGCGGTGAGGGTTCATCTTACGTCCGGGCATTTCGTAATAATCAAAGAAATGTTCAGGCATAAACGGAGCTTCCGGATGCACAGCATTCTCTCTCGCTTTTACGCGGCGAGGCTGATAGTAATTAACACCAAGCAAATCAATTTTGCCTTTCGCAATTAGTTCGCAATCGCCGACTTCCACGACTGGCATTTGATCGTGTTGCTTCAGTAGCTCGACCAATTCCTGAGGGTATTCACCCTTCACTGCAGGGTCTAGGAAGCTACGATTAAACATCAAGTCGCAAATATTGGCAGCCTTCAAATCAGCCGGGTTTTGTGAACGAGGATACGAAGGCGTTAAGTTAAGAATGATGCCAATCTGACCATCTTGATCCAAAGCGCGATATTTCTCGACCGCTTTCGCGTGAGCAAGCATTGTGTGGAAAGCTACCGTCGACGCACGCTTAAAATCCACAACATTTGGGTAGTGGAAATCATACAGATAACCACCTTCTACAGGGACAATTGGCTCATTGAACGTGAACCAATGCTTTACGCGATCACCGTACAGCTTAAAGCAAGTTTCAGCAAAGTTAGCGTACGCATCTAGTACTTCTCTGTTTTCAAAGCCGCCTATTTCCTGCATTGCCATCGGCATATCGAAGTGGAATAAGCAAATAAACGGTTGGACTCCCTGCTTGATTTGTTCATCAATAACATTCGAATAAAACTCGACTGCTTCTCGATTCACTTCTCCTACACCATTTGGAATCAAGCGAGACCAAGAAATAGAAGTTCGGAAGCTGTTATGGCCGATATCTTTCATCAACTGGATGTCAGATTGGTAATTCCTATAGAAAGTTGAAGCTTCCGTTGCAGACACACCATTATGGAAGCGATTAGGCTCTTGTTGATACCAATGATCCCAAATATTGGTTCCTTTACCAGCTTGAAAAGCCTCACCTTCAGTTTGCGTCGCGGAAGCTGCACTGCCCCAATAGAAGTTTTGTGGAAATTGATACTTCATTTAATTGTCCTTTATAGGGTGCAGAGCACCCATGAAATTTGAATAACTTAATGCTTTGATAGGTTTAGTGTATTTATTGAAACTCTATCGCCTAAGCTGTAACTGGTGCTGCTTGAGATTCTTCCTTAGCTTCCAACTGCTCTTGTTCAAGCAATTGTTTTTCATAAGCCTTAAGGAAAGGTAGGTACATAATCGCTGCTGTAACCATACAAATTAAGCACATTACGACAGGAGCGAATGACCAGTTAGCAGCCCAGGAAGCTCCGATAGGCCCCGGTGTTGTCCAAGGAGTCAAAGAAACCACCCGCTCAAGTAACCCTAAATCTGTTGCAAACCACGCCAGCGTTGCGTTAATCATCGGAACAAAAATGAACGGTAGGAAGAACATTGGGTTCATGATAATTGGCGCACCAAACAGAATCGGCTCGTTGATATTAAAAAAGCCCGGAACGATACCCATTTTACCAATGGTACGTAAGTGAACCGCTTTGCTGCGCACTAACAAAATAGCCAGTGGAAGCGTAGACCCTACTCCACCGATAAGAAGATAGTGATCCCAAAAGCCCTGAACGAAGATGTGTGGTATCGCTTCACCTGCAGCCATGGCCGCTTGGTTGGCTGACAGGTTCGCCATCCAAAAAGGGTTCATGATTCCGGTTACAATAAGCGCTCCATGAATACCCGCAAACCATAATATTTGGCAAACTAGCACAGCTAGCAGTACAGCAGGCAATGTGTCAGAAGCAGATACCAAAGGTTGTAACAGTGACATTATTGCAGCAGGCAAAATCATTCCTGTTTCCGCTTCAATAAATAGATTCAGTGGGTGAAGTGTCATGATGATAGCCAATACCGGGATTAATATCTCAAATGAACGAGCCACACCCGTTGGCACTTCTGGTGGCAGCTTAATCGTAACATTCTTGCGCTTTAAGAAAGCGTAAACTTCAGTCGAGTAAATCGCACAGATAATAGCAGTAAAGATGCCCTGCCCAGACATGTACTGCATTGAAATAGCGCCGTCTTTGAGTGGGGCAGCAACCAATAGGAATGACATGAGAGAAAGCAGTCCAGCTGTTACTGGTTCCAAATCATGATGCTTTGCCAAGCTTGCCGAGATACCAACAGATATGAATATAGTCATCACGCCCATACTCAAATTGAATGGCAACATTAGTTGCTCACGGTAAGCCTCTGAGAAGTCTAGCCACGCACGTGCAAAACCCCATGTTGTATCGGATGAAAATGGAGGGAATATAAACACTAACATAAATGATCCGACAATCATGAATGGTAGTGCTGCTATAAACCCATCGCGAATTGAGGTAATGTATTTTTGTTGGCCAAGTTTTCCTGCAATTGGCGTTACTTTACGCTCAATCACGTTGACCATTTTATCGTACAAAGCACTCATAATATTTGTCCCAAGTTTTCTGGATTAAATAAAGCCAATTGGCGTCAAAGCTCAATTTGTTTCTTTCTTCTAATCAATTAATTCCAAAGCAAAATCTAAAACTTTGTCGCCCTTTTGCATGCCGTAATCCATCATATTGATAGGCTCAACTTTGATACCAAATTTATCGGCTTGTTTCTGCAAGTCAGACTGCATGTACTTCACTTGAGGACCAAGTAACACAACTTGATAGTTACCTACTTGGTTACTAAATTCTGAGGCTCCATAAGCTTTAATTTCCGCGTCGATACCACGCTCTTTAGCCACAGCTTCCATTTTTTTTACCAGTAATGAGGTCGACATTCCCGCCGAACAGCAAAGCATAATTTTTTTCATTTCAGGTACTCCCTTATTGGTTTGTGCTAACAATATGCGCCTTAAGGAAACAATTGGAAACCGGTTTCCAATAAATTTCCAACCAGGCGTGAGCACGATCATCAATATTCACGTAAAACGCTCAATTTTCGTGATCTGGATGTATTCATTGAGGGAAATGCTGCGATTTCTTGGTTTTAAAAGGTATAGAAAATCCGTGAACTGAATCACAACAAGGCTGCCGAACTTGGCAATAAGCAGCTCCCATCGTCCAATATCAAATCGGTAAACTGAGAAATTGGCAGTATTGTCGATGGTATCGCTTCAGTAGCGAGACGCTTTTTTATATGATGCGACACTATAAGTTTATTTTAGGAACGAACATGAACCATTCGCTGGCTAGAATTGTTACTTCTCAACTAGAGCAGTATTTATCCCCTATCGCTCGCAAGCTGGCACAAAACGTTTACCTTTCAGCGCTTAGAGATGGTTTTCAACTCGCTATGCCATTCATTTTTGTTGGCTGCATGTTTGTTCCGATTATTTTTCCTCCGTTTTCTACTCCTAATTCTACGTTTGCTATGTGGTGGGAAAAGCTCGCATTATCATTGCGACCAACGCTTTTACCAACCTATCAGTTGACCCTTGGTGTAGTGGGCTTAATTGTGGCATTTGGAGTCGCAACCAGCTTAGCAAAACAGTACAAGCTGCCACAGAGAATGTCTGGGCTAACAGGCTGTATGGCATTTTTAATGTTGGCGGGCATGTCTGATCCCACGGTTCAAAGCATGCGATATTTAGGGGGTGCTGGCATCTTCACAGCTCTTATTGCCAGCCTCTATTCTGTTGAAGTCATTCGGCTATGTATTCATAAAAAGTGGTACATTTCGATGCCAGATGATGTACCACTTATGACAGTACAAAGCTTTAAGCTAATCATCCCCATCATGATAGTCATGATTACACTCTCCTCATTCAATCTATTTATTGCTAACCAGTTTGGCTTGCACTTTCCCCAGTTAATAGAAGAAATTTTTCATCCGCTAATCATGGCATCCGACAGTTTAACCGCCGTGCTGATTTCGATTTTGATATGTCAATTACTCTGGTTTGTTGGTATTCACGGTTCACTGGTAGTGACAGGTATTATGAATCCTTTTTGGATGTCCAATTTACTAGCGAATCAAGATGCAATGGAAGCAGGAGCAAAGGCACTGCCGCATATTTATTTGCCCGCATTTTGGGACTTTTTCATTTTGATTGGTGGCGTTGGATCCACTCTTCCACTCATTTATCTAGCAATGAAAAGTCGCTCTGCGCACTTGCGCTCCGTAGGTAAAGTCGGGTTAATTCCTTCTATCTTTAACATTAACGAACCTATTTTGTTTGGCTTTCCTATTATCATGAACCCGATATTTATCATTCCTTTTGTACTGGTGCCCATGATCAACGCAACGATTGCTTGGTATTTGACTTCTGCTGGAGTCCTAGCGAAAGTCGTCACCATGATCCCCTGGTCTGTACCTGCTCCTATCGGTGCGGCTTGGGCATCCAATGGAAGTATTGCCAATGCGTTGATGGTGATCTTCGCCATGATCAATGCCTATTTCCTCTATTTGCCGTTTTTTAGAGCACACGAAAAAATACTGATTGCTCAGCAAAAAGAGCGGGGACAAGCCAATGAAGCCCCAAGTATCTGATTTGGTTTACAAGGCATTCACAAAGTAGAAAGTTTTAACTATGTCCTTTGCAGTTGTGTTTGTTTTCTTAGTTATAATGTCCATGAGTAATACTACATCTAGCCAGAAATATTAGTACATGGCTTAATATGGCGTAAATTAGTTTTGGATAAAGTAAAAGGATGTGAAACAACTTTATTTGTATTGAAAACTTTATTTTTATTGAAAACTTTATATTCCATTTAATTAAAAATGAAATATACCTTAAAGTTGAATCACAAAATTATTACAGTCAAATGACACAAACATAATAATTGCATTATATATAATAGACCCTCGCTAGAAGGCAACTTAATACACATAACCACTAAGTACTGTACAATAGCAATCAAATGTAAAATAATAGGACCAGTTTCACTGGGTAGTGGTTGATTCACTCGCAATCAGTTTTGAGCCAACTAACTCAGATCTCGTACCTGAATCAAGAAAGTGTGTCATTTGAGAGGTGCGCTGCAACGGGAACACCCAAATATCTAATAAAAATAGATCTCCCTCAAAGACAGTGGGGAATTCGAGTTGCAAGATAGTATCAACTGCCTGATAGCTACACGCAGTATGAACCGAGAAAAAGTACCGCATACCGAATGGTTTAATCTGGTATGTAAGATATCAACAGATAAATAAAGCGCTTGCCATTTATCTCTAGTAAAATTGTGCAGTAATTAAATGAGTCAAGATAAGTTCACCAATATCTATCGATTGCCAGGTTCAATTCAAATCCGAATCGGTAAGTGGCAACAAACCTTTAGAGGCACGTCGGATATCGTGCTTCATCAGGCCATACAAGTGCGAAACAAGCAATTTAAGTCCAAAATGCTGTCGCCAACTGGTTGGGTTGTTAATCTGTTCGATAGTAGTGATATCTCTATTACTCACCATGGTAAGTATATTCAAACGGCCATGCGCGCTCTGATTGACCGCAAAGTCGCTTATAAAAGAATTTACCTCTCCACAATGCCTCTCGACCAAGCTGAACCAGCGTTGATCGAATTCAAACAAGAATGGATTCAGAAACATAATCGAGTTGCCAAAAAGTACAATCAGATAAAACTAAAAGAATTTCTACGATACGCTATTGAAGAACAAGAAACCTTGTACCCTTCAATTCCAGAAGGAAAGTTCGATAGAGCGCTATGGAATAAATTGGTAGTGTCAGAATTGGGCTCCGCTAAAAAGTATAACAACCCATTTTTCGTTAAGCGAGCACAAATAAAACAAACCGTTGAAGCAGAATAAACAAGTGGCATTAGCATACTTATTGGTATTTATCTAATATGCTTTGATATAGTGAAATACCATTTTCACCTTTGGTTGATTTTATTCTATTAATCCCTTTTTGCAATTCACTCGCAACCTCTGGGCCAATAGATTTATTAAGCGCGTAATACAAATAACCCCTATTTAAGGTATAGACTGTTTCAAACTCGCTTGCGTCTACTCCATGTTTCGCTGCCCACCAGTAAAGGCCTCTTTCTGAAAACGCTAGCAAATCAATTCTATTCTTTACCAATAACTGAACTAAGCGCGTGATGTATGGCGCTTCTCTCATTGATGCCCTTGGCACGCCCAATGAGAGCAGCTTTTGTTCACCGATATCATCTCTAACAACGCCGATTGTATATTGTGCGATATCAATAGGATCCGTTATCTTGATGTGCGAGTCTTTCTTGGCGATAAGTACAAGTTTAACGTCAGCAATTGGCCCAACCCAATTGAACAAGTTTTCACGATGACCTGTTCTCGTAGTGGCAAACAGCACAGCATTTGGGTTGGTTAATGTTTCCTTGTAAGCAAATGACCACGGTGAAATAGTGATTTGGTTCGGCTTAATTTCTTGCCCAACAGCTTTGGCTGAAGCCACCAATATATCAACGGCATACCCCTTAACCACTTTATCTTCTGAATAATTTGAAGGAGGATAGTCTTCGGTATAAAAAACCAAATCGGAGAATTTATTTTCCTCAGCACCAACGATAGTACTCACTAACATCAATACATATATCAGTCCTTTTATTACATCGATGCGCAACCACTGCATGCTAGTCCTTCAAGCTGGATTAAACTTCCTATAAACCTAGTTGAAAATTAAAACCTCGTCTAGAATTTGACTAAACACAGCCAAGTATTGGAACGTATATGTATGAAAATGTTTTAAATTTTTGGTTCAACGAGCTAAAGCCAAATCAGTGGTTTGCTAACGAGAACGATCTCGACGATTTGATACGGACACGGTTTTCGTCTCTACTGTCACAAGCGGGAAAGTGTGAACTTTTTGAGTGGCGGAAAACTGCTCGAGGCCGTTTAGCTGAGATTATTGTATTGGACCAGTTTTCCCGCAATATATATCGAGGACAAAGCCAATCTTTCTCACAAGACCCACTCGCACTTGCATTGGCACAAGAAGCGGTTGCTCTAGGTGCAGACTTGGAACTCAACCCTACCGAACGAACTTTTCTCTATATGCCTTTTATGCACAGTGAATCACCTCATATCCATGAAGAAGCTATGAGATTATTCGAAAAGTTAGGCAACCAAACTAATTTAGATTTTGAGGTAAAGCACAAAATCATCATTGACCGATTTGGCCGATACCCTCATCGCAATGAGATATTGAGTAGAACTAGTACTGAAGAAGAAATTGAGTTTCTCAAACAACCTGACTCTGGTTTTTAATAAGGCTAAAACTCTATGCCAGTAATAAAAGTCCAATCTCTCCCATTCCACCCACCATTACAATTATCAGAGATTGTAGTAAGCATTTCATACTCAGTAAGCCAAGCAATTGACATTGATGTTGAACATGTCATGTGCAGTTGGAGCTTTTTTGAGTCTGATGGATTTGCGGTTTCAGGAACTACTACTCCAGTTCAAACCAAAAGCACACACCCAATTGTGGTTGATTTGATACTGCCTAATACACACAGTAAAGAAACTGTTTCGATTATTATGAGCACTATCGCCGGTCAAATTGCTGAGAGTACTGCAGTCGAGCGAGACAATATCTTTATTACCGCCCAATTCGTAGAGTCAAAAATGGTATTTGAAAATGGTCAAATTATTCAATGGTAGAGCCTACCTATGGCGATAAAGTTATTGTGTGGCGACATCACACAAGCAAATGTCGATGCGATTGTGAATGCAGCCAATCCAAGCTTGCTTGGAGGTGGCGGTGTAGATGGCGCGATTCATGAAGCCGCTGGCCCTGAATTGCTTACCGCATGCCTCGAAATTAAAGAAAGTCATGGAATGCGCTGCCCTTTTGGCGAAGCGAAAATCACACCCGCAGGCAAGCTCAGTACTCAGTATGTCATTCATACCGTCGGCCCAATTTATATGCGCTCAAACACACCACAGAAAACTCTTCTCTCCGCTTACCGGAACTCACTTAACCTTGCTCTTCATCACAAGTGCCAAAGTATCGCCTTTCCTGCAATATCTTGTGGCGTGTACGGCTACCCCATTTTAGAAGCAGCACAAATCGCTTTAACTGAATGTTCCCGCGCAAAGTATTCAGAGTTAACGATAGAATTCTATCTATTTGATAAACATATGTTTGAAGCTTGGAGTCAAGTTGCTCAATCACTTGAGAACACTGGTTAAGATGAGTACATTCTGTATATAATCGAAGCACTCGCCTCAAAGTGACAAATAAAATCATGAACTTACTCACTGACCTACCAAGCAACCTAAAAGAAGAAGTATTCGAAGAACTTATTCGCTCAAAAAACATTCGCATAGAACGTATTGTTTCCAAAGGACACTGCTCACCAGATGACTACTGGTACGATCAAGATGAAAACGAGTGGGTGGTTGTCTTATCTGGTTCTGGAGTGATTGAGTATGAAGACAAGTCGAAGTTAACCCTAAATGTTGGAGACTATGTCAATATACCTGCTCACACTAAACATCGTGTACATTGGACTCAGCCAGAGAACGAAACCATCTGGTTAGCTGTATTTTATTAGAGCCCACTTTAGTGAGCTCCAATAAAACATTTTAACTATGAACAGCTTGCGTTGACACCTACTTGGTTAAATGCAGAAACAACATCTGAGGCGCTGTAACCCATATCGGTTGCAGCTTTAGCTACGCCACATGCTCCTTGATCAAAATTACTGTCTTCCGCCCAATACAACTGGTTAGCAACCGCAAACACTTCAAAACCTTTGCGCACGTCCCAATCATTCATATGTGCTAACAGATAAAATGCACGATTGAACACCCCACTAGAGTAATGAACATCGATTCCGTCATAGTAATCCGATGCGTCATCAATCGACTTTCCATCTTTTGACGGTTGATCAAAATAACGTAGACCACCTTCTGACTTAAAGATATCTGCACCAACAACCCAATCAACCTGCCCTTTCATATAATATTCAGCGGCTTCGCCAGCAATATCAGAGAAGGCTTCATTGATACCACCAGACATTCCTGAATAAACAAGACCAGAGTTTTGCTCAGTGAAACCGTGGCTAACTTCATGCGCACTGACATTTATATCAACCAATGGATAGAACGTATTTTTCCCATCGCCAAATGTCATAGAAGAACCATTCCAAAACGCATTTTCATAATCACTACCATAATGAACACGCATTGTAAGCTGGAATGTCAGAGGCGACGTTTTTAGCCAATCGTTGTACATATCAAATACTACTTGGCCAAAATACTGAGCGTCATTTATAGGGGAGTAAGCACCATTGACTTGCTTATAGTCATTGTAGTTTGAAGAATCGGCGCAAGTGTAGCTGTAGGCTTTGCTACCGAATACTCGATTATTCATGTTTACAGTTTTAACGTTCGCACTCTCCATAGTACACTTACCAGTCGAGTTATTCTTGCTTACCGTAAACCCATGGTAGTCTTCGCCGTAATTATATTGGCCAGTTTTAATATTGCCCCCGGGTCCTGTTCCAGCTTCTTCACTATGTGCTAAGCCTTCCCATGTTTTTAATATTTCACCAGAGTTAGCATCAATAAAATAATACGGCCTTGAAGGCGTATCCGATTCCACGAAAAAGTTAACTTTATAAACTAACTTAGCATCAGAGTTTTCATCGAGCATGACCATCAATTCTGATTGCTCATTTTGATACACTTCCTTTTCGCTTGCTATTAAAGTCTTGTTTTCAAAGGCTTGCTTAGCAATGGACATCGCTTCATCATTGTTTATTTGGCTGGATATCGTCGCTACGTCAGCGTTTATGCCTTGCAACATACGCCCATAAACCTTTCTTGGTCCTAACTCCGTTGAAGTTGCCACAACTGACGTATTAAATACCGGCACACCATAGTAGGTTTGTTGATAGCGAACTTTGGTTTCCCCATTTGGTAAGACAATCGTTTTTTTCGCTTTAAACCCAAGCTCTGAAGGAGCAATACTGTGTGCTGTTGCAAGTCCCTGCTGTAGAAGGGCACCGTCTTCCACTTTTACCATCTCAGCGGCATTGGCAGAAAAAGCGAACACAGAACCTATAGCGACAGCTAGTATGCGACGTTGAGTTAATTTCATTTTTTTATTTCCTAATAATTGTTAGTTAACTTCCCAAATTCCACTGCGGGAAGGCTGGAGTTTTCCAGCACATAAAAAATGAACTACATATCGGTAAGTTTCTATAATATTTAGAATTTTCATCTGGGACGATGTCAATATATCTTAACATTCACTTGTGCTTAGTATTCTCACTACGCTCAAATCACCAATAACCCCATGTTAATCAATGGTTATCACTGACAGTTTTGTGACAACAATTTAGTAACAGTTTTGTGGGTTTTGTAGAGGCAGAGAGTAAATATTCTATTGGAGAAAAGAGAATCGCTAACGCAATGACTTTATTAATTTAGTCTATAGTAGAGTAATGGGTGGCTAAGAAAGCTTATGCTGTGTATCCACAATTCAAACTCAACCCAATACAACGTTAAAACGGAATTAACCATGTTGGATCGCTTAAAGAATGCAAGTGTTGCTATTCAATTGAAATTTGTCATCGCATTGTGTTTGTTTTTCGCTTTTTCGGGCATTGCAGCTCTAGTTTACAACAACGCATACTCTCTTCTATTAGACAAAACCTTAGCATCTCACCAATCAAAAATTGAGGCTTTAGCTGAAACTATAGCTGGGCAGTTCAATGCCTACCTAGAGACGGCAAAAGTACTCGATTCAGCTTATAAAAATGGCTATTTAGCGGGGGTATATCAAGAAGACTATACCGTCGATTTTATGGGAAAAAGTGTTCAAAACCTAACTCAGTATGGAGAAAGCTTAATAAACGACACTAAGCTGGTAGATAGCTTTACTCGCGATACTGGCTCAGTAGCCTCTCTGTACGCTCCCATTGGAAGTGATTGGATTGTGGTCTCATCATCACTCAAAGATCCGAGTGGCAAACGTAATCTGGGAGCAAAACTAACTCCTGAGCATCCTGGCTACAAAGCAATTAGTAATGGAGAAGAGTATTACAACAATGTCACTCTGTTTGGTAAGAGATACATCACCTACTACGCACCAATAAAAAGCGCGACCGGGAAAATTATTGCAATCACCTTTGTCGGCTTACCGATAGAGAAAGCGACTCAAGACTTATTCGCCTCTCTTGGCAACATCAAGTGGGGAGATACAGGATACACAATCGTTGTAGACAATGATGAAAATCATAGAGGCTACTTTTTACTGCACCCAGACCAAAGCATCCGCGACAAGCGTATCCAAGACGTCACTGACTCTGCAGGAAATAAACCATTTGGAAGAATTTTCGAGTCCCAAAGTGGGCTTATTCAATATCCATACAAGTACCCTGGGCAAAATAACAGTGCGGAGAAATATCTAGTATTTACCGAAGTGCCCGGCTGGAATTGGAAGTTGTTAGGCGGTACGTTTATAGAAGAAGTCACAAAAGAAAGTGCAACGCTATTGAGACTAATAATCATTGCTGCAGCAGTAGTTGGTATAACTGCCTTGGTTCTTCTCTCTATTTATCTAAGTAAAACATTGAAACCTCTAGAAACACTCAATCAATTTGTCCAGAGGCTAGCGAAAGGAGAAGTGAGCATAGAGATACCTAAAGGGCCTAACAATACTAAAAACGAAATCACGAGCCTTGGAAACGGTATTGCCGATATGGCACAACAGTTACAAGAACTTGTTGCACAAATTTCTTCCACCAGCGATGTGGTTAGTGAACAATCCCAGAGCGTTGCGACCGATGCGAAATTCAACTTGCAGCAAGCAGACTCACAACAAAGTAAGGTGGAGAGAGTTGTATCTTCTATCGACTTGATGACTTCATCGGCAAAATCAATTTCAGAGCAAGTTGATACCATCGTAGAAAATGTGCGGCTCGCAAATAAAGATAGTCAGTCTGGCCTCGATATGGTTGAGAACATGAGCCAAGGGATGAGCACCTTAAACGAGAATTTAGCGCAATCTTCCGATGCTATACATCAAGTAGAGAGTGATAGTGAAGGTATTCAGAATGTGACCAAAATGATTGATGAAATCGCAGAACAAACCAATTTACTCGCTCTCAATGCAGCAATCGAAGCAGCAAGAGCTGGCGAGCAAGGACGTGGGTTTGCAGTTGTCGCAGACGAAGTACGTACACTTGCTCAACGTACCCAGAACTCTGTTAAGGATGTGGTCACTATTATTGAGCAGCTCAAAGCATCCACATCAAGTTCAGTCGAGTTAATGAGCCAA
This sequence comes from Vibrio marisflavi CECT 7928, assembly GCF_921294215.1. GTDB lineage: Bacteria > Pseudomonadota > Gammaproteobacteria > Enterobacterales > Vibrionaceae > Vibrio > Vibrio marisflavi. The sequence goes on along the minus strand of NZ_CAKLDM010000001.1, from coordinate 400,913 downwards.
AGTCAAAACAACGCTACAGAAGTAGTTGAAAAAGCGCAAAGAGTGGGTGAAGCACTCAAAGCCATTGCCAATCAGGTACACAGTATTTCCGATCAGGCTGAGACTATTTTAACAACTTCAGGAGAGCAGGCTTCGACGGCTGAAGAGGTTGCCAAAGACACACAACAAATAAGTGAATTGAATCGTAAGAGTCGCGAAACTATCGCACAAACAGCAAACAGTGCTCAAGACCTAGAACAACAAGCATCAGATTTAAAACAGAAGGTCGGTTTCTTCCACTAGTGAAGGAAGAGTTGATCTTAAGTGCACATATAGTCTGCGCAAGCTAACCTGCGCAGACTGCTGTTAACATATGCCAATGGTTTTAAGCATACTTTGAGAGAAACTCTTTAAGCATACTGGTGACAATATCTGGTTGCTCTAAGTTACTGATATGTCCGGCTTGTGGGATTTCTACAAGTTGGCTTTCGGTTATACAGTCTTGCATCAGATATGATTCCATGACCGGTCTTGGTATATCTTCTTGCCCCACTGCAATCAATACAGGTAACGCAAACTTCTCAATATCTTCAATCATATCTCTGCGGCCAAAGATCATGCGCCCAATGCGAGCTACTTCAACTGCTTGCTCTCCTGTTATAGAAGAAAGGTGTTTAGCAAAACTTGCAACTAACTCAGGTGACTTTTCCGCACCATTTTTGGCAAAGAACATTGGCACGACAGCTTCTAGAATTGGCTCTGGCACCATCTGAACGTTGGCAATCGTATCTAGCATCGAAAAATATTTTTGATGGGTGATCTCAGGTTCTAAACCAACAAATGTATCCATCATAACAAGACTTTTTACTCGCTCAGGAGCAAGTAATGTAAGCTCTGCCCCCCACATTCCGCCGACAGAAAGCCCAACGACTGAAAACTGCTCTACATCCAAGTGATTCATGAGAGCTAGCATGTCTGCTGCTATATCCTTTAGACTACGAACTCTTTCTGGGGCATAAGCCGACTGACCATGTGCCCACAAGTCAGGCACAATACAGCGATAATTTTCGCTTAGTGCTTCTATCTGTGGTTGCCACATCTTATGATCCCACAAATAGCTATGGCCTAGTAAAACTACAGGACCCTCACCTTTATCGAGGTACGCCAACTCTTTTCCATCGATAGAAAATTTGTTCATTGGATTATTCCATTCTTCTTATACATGACTGCTTCCCACTAGAGAAAGCGATGGGTTGGTTTGAGAGGCTTCACTAAGCCATCAAGACCTTCTACTTTTAGCGCTAAACAGAGCTGCATCAACTCCCCTAGTTCTCCTTGTGGAAATTCACCTTTATTGGCAAACCATAGCAAGTACTCTTCTGGTAAATCGATAAGGTATCGCCCCGAGTATTTGCCAAAAGGCATAGTCGTTGATGCAAGTTTAACTAGTGAAGCTTTATCTAACATTTGTCTGAATTCAGAGCAGGTTACGCTTAGAAGCTATTTTAAGGTGCGCGATGAACATATTCAACAATGACGCTATTACCCTCGATATAGGCGCGTTGTATTTCTCCATCAACACTCATTTTGCTGGTTAAGTGGACTTCTTTAGGCGTTGCTAGGTTATTCTGCACTAGCGAAGGAATCACTTTACGCGGATCAACATGTAGCTGCTCGCAAAACTCACTTACAAATGTCATCGACAATGGAGTAACGCCACGTAATAATTTAGAAAACTCAAGCTGGGAAAGGCCAAGGCGTTTTACCATTTCCATTTGCGTTAAACGCATTTTCGCTTTTTGCGACATCCAAACTTGATTTAATGCTTCTCTATCTTCTTGAGTAAAATCCATCTACCAACCTCCACAAAACACACAATACATTCGAAACTCGCGACTTTCTCAATTAACCTGAATCAAGGTTAACTTACTCAAAATACAGATGATCGTAATTGAACAGTGTCGAGAAAAGTCGAATTCGTATTGTCAATACGCGGTGATATTTAGAGCAATGTTGTAAAGAAAAGGACATAAGACAGAAAACCGTCGTTATTCAGTACAATAGCTCGTAAATTACTATGAAGGTGATCGTAAGAAACTATAAATGTAATGAAGTAGCCAAGAATACATCCTTAGCTACTTCACTCTGTAGTTAGACTAAAACCAAGTCGATATCCACTTTTTAAACCAGTCGGTGAGTCTTTTAAACCAACTGCCCTCTTCTACGTTGTTAAGCGCTACAAGGTTCGCAGATTTGACTTCCTTATCCTCGACTTTATAAACCACTTTTCCCAACACGTCTCCTTTATGAATTGGAGCACTAATATCAGAGTTGTATTCAATAGATGCATTCAGTTTATTGGCCTCACTTTTAGGTAGCGTGATATAAACTTGCTGATCTAGTCCCACTGGCACTTTATCTTTGTTTCCCATCCACACTCTAGCAATCGCGATTTCTTCTCCAGCTTCGCTAGGTTGAACTGTTTCATAAAAACGAAACCCGAAGCTAAGCAACTGTTTGCTTTCCATTTCACGGCTTTTTGCACTATTTGACCCCATGACGACCGAAATCAACCGCATATCGCCATTTGTCGCTGATGTAGCCAGGTTATAACCAGCACCGCTTGTGTAGCCAGTTTTCATCCCGTCGACATTTAAGCTCCTATCACGTAAAAGCCCATTACGATTATATTGAGTGATACCGTTATAAGTGAACTCTGTCTCACTATATAGTGGATAAATATCAGGAAGATCTCGAATGATCGCTTGACCCAACTTAGCAATATCTCTAGGTGTCGAATAGAGGCCGCGGCTGTCTAAACCATGTGGGTTAGTATAAGACGTCTTGTCCAAATCCAGCTTATTCGCCCATGAGTTCATAAGACCAACAAAAGCCTTCTCAGAACCAGCAACATGTTCCGCAATCGCCACGCTGGCATCATTACCAGATTGAACAATCAGACCACGATAAAGGTCATTCATTGAAACCTTAGTCCCAACCTCGATAAACATCTTTGACGAATCAGGGAAGTTCTTTGCCCAAGCGTTACGACTTACAACAACGACATCGTCCTTGCTAATGTTACCGCTACTCATCTCTTGCCCAGCAACATAAGCCGTCATCAATTTGGTCAAACTCGCTGGATTCAATCGAATATCAGCATTCTTCTCGACTAACACTTCGCCTGTATTGTAATCCATTAACACATACCCCTTAGCACTCAGAGAAGGGGGAGATGGAATAATTGTGGGACTTGCAAGTGAAACTGGTGAATTTAAGGCCACTGCTAATGAGATAACTGCAGAGGCAAACAAGGGTTTATTCATAGTGCCTTACCAAATTACTGACCTAATGAAGAGTATAAAGAAATGCGTGTAATGGTTTAGCGAGATTTTACGTTTTTTTACTTAAAATCTATATTTATATCAAATAGTTCAAATTTCATCACACTTTAATACATTAAGGCCGCTAGCTTTCACGCTCGCGGCCTTAGATATATGGCTTTGATCCAGTTTAGTATGTAACTACTGCACCACAAAATACCCGTAATGACTCTCTAAGAAAACTTCTCAGAGTATTTTGCTTGGAATCTATCTCTGTATGTAAACCATACGAATGTTGCCATAATTGAGAAATACAAATAAGACAACGCAAAGACGATTGGGGAGGTAATCAAATCTGCCGAAAGCCCCCAAGCTACTCCGGCAACAGTAACTATCAACTTCGCCATCATACCACATAGCAGTAGAAACAAAGCTAACTCTGGAAACCTAGTACTTCTAAAAGCAAACCAATAACAACTAGCAACTGCTAATGTCGCAATAGACAAGCCAAGAACGTATGACTGCCAGTGCTCAGCTGAAACGAAGCCTGCGAAAAGACTGACAATGAGAATTAGAGCTACTTTCATTTTCGACCTCACAACAACAATGATCATCACAACCAATAAACGAAATCTTATATTTCATAATTATCCCCCTACTAACCGCTTCGATCAACCAGTAATTTGGGCTGCTGTCACAAACCATTAAAAATATTTCTATCGCCAATTCCACATACAGAATGACATCCCAACTTAAACGAACGCCCCATCATTGAGAAAAAGCTCATATATCTATTCAAGCCACTCGCTTGTGGATGTAAATTTTGCCCTAGTGGGCAAATAAATTCGCAACACTCGCGTTCTAAGACCCTCTCTGGTACTTTATGCCAACATTAAAATTTGCCGTTATGAACATGCCTTCACAATACAAAATAAATAAAATCGTGGAGATTGGAGATACTCTTCATCGAAGTGGGTGCGCCCCATACAAACTAGAAAAATACACACAACATTACGCTCAGAAGCACAACATCGACGTCATGGTTCAAGCAACCCCGACAACCGTCAATTATCAGTTTCCTGATGAAAACAATGCAGTGATCATGAAACGTCATAAGCCAGCCACCATCAATTTGAGGCTACTGGTCAACACTATCCAAAGAGTGAACAAACTTAGTGACGAGCCAATTTCTCCAGCAACTTGTTACTCAAAACTGACCTTTGCTCTAGCAAATATAGCAATACCACCCGCATACTTAATGTTAGTAGGCAGCACGATCGAAGCAGTGCTCCTTTCTGGAATTCTCGGCTTCATCGTATGGCTCTGTCAGCTTACATTTCAAAGGCGGCGAGCATTAGCTGTAGAGTTCTTTGCCGCTTTGTTTAGTGGTATTTTCGTCGCCTTCGTTGCCAGTACTGGACTATCAGTACCGGCTTGGACTCTCTGTATCGCTGCAATTGTGCTTTTCATTCCGGGGCTATCTATTGCAAACTCACTAGAATGTTTAGCTTTTAATGATTTGGTTTCCGGTACCGCATTGCTCGGTCAAAGTGGTCTCACACTAATTAAACTCTTTGTCGGAATTGTTATCGGGCTAAATGTAGGTGAGTCAATATGGGGACCTAGTATTACAACGTTCTACATTAATGAAGTACCACTTTGGCTGCACATCACAGGATTATTCTTACTCTCAATATCTATTGGTGTAATATTTAATGCTAGACCTATAGATATCCTTATAGGCTTGCCCGTCGCAGTGATCGGTATGTGGGGACCATTTTACCTTGAATTAGGTGGAGGCTGGGTTGTAGGAACTTGGGTTACTACCGTATTGATAACACTTTATGGGACTTGGATGGCCAAGAAGATGGATTTAACGGGCTCTATTTACATTGTGCAGGGGATAATTATCTTAGTTCCCGGTAGCCGAGTCCTTGTTAGTGCTGGCCAATCCGTTTTTTCTCAATCCATACTACCCATACCGAGTATTGGATTGTCTGCATTTTTTATGTTTTCAGCCATTGTCGCAGGACAAATAACCGCTTATTCGATTTACTCTCCGAAAGTGAGCTATTCTAGCTAGCACTTGTTGGTTAGCATTTGGCATTTTATCCATTTGTACAATTTTAGCGGCTTGAGCTGCTCGTGAATTGCTCAGATAAAACTAGGCACATAAAAGCCCTATTCAAATACCTCAATTACGCGGCCTTTGAATAGGGCTCTTTTCCCTGATGTTTCATTTTTCTCGTATAACTACCTTTTCCTTTCTTAGCTTTCTCAACTCGAGTTTTAAACAGCTTGCTCGTTACTGCGGCTTTCAAAGCATTGTCTTTTATCTCACCACGCTCCATGTCGCACTCATATAATTCAGATCGTTTATTCTTACTCACTTGGCACCTTCTACTAAAAAAATAGGATCATTCGCTCACTATTCTAACTTCCGTTTTCGGACAGTTAAAGAAAGATTTACCACCAACACATTCATGCAGTGAATTGGTGGATAAAACATTCTACTCTAAGTTATGCTTCTAGGTAGAGTTTATAAACAAATTCTCGTTTCACCTTGATGAATTCCTGCAATTATTCTTAAAAAATGAAACCTAGCGCATAATTTTTGGTGAAAATATAGAAAAATATGGGGATCGCGTCTAATATCCGTTGACTTGACATGCCATTACTCTAAACTCGTTGGCAGCTAGAAAGCAGTTCTTTGTTTACACATACATTTCGTTGGATTATTTGTAACTCCCCCGTCGTGTCGTACGCAATAGCAATCTACTTTTCCACGCTATCCGCGCCGAATTCGGCCCATATGTTTAAATTAGGATATTTATTATGTCTAACACAGTTACTGGTACTGTAAAGTGGTTCAACGAAACTAAAGGTTTCGGTTTCATTCAACAAGAAAACGGCCCTGACGTGTTCGCTCACTTCTCAGCTATCACTGGTGACGGCTTCCGTACTCTTGTTGAAGGCCAAAAAGTTGAGTTCGTAGTATCTCAAGGTCAAAAAGGCCCACAAGCTGAAAGCATCAAAGTACTGTAATTAGTGACTTTTTTGTAAAAAATAGCCAGCATTACGCTGGCTATTTTTTTGGTAACACAAATGGCATTAAAACCCACAATTTACAAGTTTCGCATCTCACTGTCCGATTTAAATACTAATCATTACGACAGTCTTTCTCTGACAGTCGCTCAACATCCCTCGGAAAACAACCAGCGTATGCTTGCGCGAGTTTTGGCATATTGCCTCAATTCACAACACTCATTAAAGTTTACCAAAGGCCTTTCAACGACTGAACAACCCGATATGTGGTCTCATTCACTCGATGACATAATATTGCTATGGATTGATGTCGGAGAACCCGATGTAGATCGAATTAAAAAAGCTTCGCGTAAAGCAGAGCAAGTTAAAGTGTTTAGCTTCAACACAAAGTCAGACCTTTGGTGGGAACAAAACCAAAGACAAATCGCGGACTTTGCAAATGTTGAAGTTCACCAGTTCGAGCCCGGCGCAATAGAAGAAGTCGCTCAATCGCTTGTTCGAGGTATGGAAATGTCAGTAATGATATCGGATGAATCCATATTTATCGACACCGACGCTGGTTCATATAATCTAGTTTGGAAAAAGTTACAGTGCTATGAGTAACTTAAAAGAAAGTTTATTCGATATACAAATCAATCAATTGCAAGTGATCAATAAGCTTTCAGAAACATGGCTTTGGTTCTGCGATCGAAACCAAAGCCTTTTCGAAAAGGCATGTACAAATAAACCGGAAAAGAAAGTCACCGACCACTTACTTGGCATTGCGACAAAGCAACACATTGAATGCCTTGATAAACTCAACCAACAAGCAGAAACTGTAGCAGCTCTAGAGCAAGCTTTTGAGCAAAATATAGGTAAAAAGCACAGTAAAAAATTCCAGTACCAAGATAAAAACCAGTTAATTTTAACCACTCATATCTGGCTTTATTTACAAGGCTACTTGGGGCTAGCATTTAGCTTGTCGAACGAGTATGCCACTCAAACAGCACAAGTCTTGGCTGACACATCAAATCAAGTACAGTCGATCCGAACCGAGTTTTTAGAAAGCTACTACCTCGGTTTGGATCTATACAAAGCAAGGTCCAAGCATCAACCTTTTCGTTGGCTAAGAAAATTACTAGGAAGGTAATATGAGCAACTATCCGACGATAAACTGCTCACGATAAGTCTAGTAAACCACTACTCCACCTTATATTGAAGCAGAACCTCGTTATCTAACACGACATTAGTTGACCATATAAATTTCGCTCCGGCTCCAGAAAACACCTGCCTGAAATTGGTGTATGCGCGCTTATTATCAACACCTATCTCATTTTCAGAATACTCAGTCGCGCTTGGCCAGTCTGCTTGGAAGTTTTCGCTATTCCAGCCAGGTGGAATTGACCAATGGACAGCAAAAGCATTTTTGCCATTGTCATACCCTTTCGTATCGCATGTTTTTGATAGGCGTTTGCTCCCAACCTCTGACAAGCACCTCAAATTATAAATAGGCGCTGTATAAAATGTTTGCGCTTGCCAGCTTTTGTTGGTCACAGTTCCATCACTGAAACTTGCGATAAAGCCTCCATCTCCAGGAAAGTATGCTTTACCACGATTGTTTTCCGTACCCACCCCTAGGTTTTCTTCCCAATCAACCAGCTTGACAGCTATTGTGTATGGTTTCTTAACCTTGAAGCGCACCACGCTGGAGTTGAAAGGGGTAAAAGGAACAGAATCGACACCAACCAATTTGCCATTGATATAAAGCTCGAAATAATTGTCTGCAAAAAGATAGCCCGTTATCACCTGCCCATCAGACTCAATGTCTACAACCGGAACTTTGGACATGTCGACCTCAGATAACGAGTTGGGGCGAATACCTTCACAATCATTGTATAAATCGGCCGCATTAGGTGCTGTTTGAAACATAGTGCCAGCCGGCACAGTCCAAGTATTCCCTTCCTTATCGACTATCTGACCAACTGCAGCGACTCGGCTTCTCCCTTGTTTGCAGGTATACAAACTGCGATCGACAACCTTTGCTTCTCCCTGCGTCAAATGTCCCGTTCCACTATAATCACTCATACTCCCTCGCACTGGGCTTTCACTACTTATTCCACTATTTGGGGTACATCCTACTAGAGCACTAGCGATCACTGTAAACAAGGCTAAATTCGGCTTAGTTATTCTCATTCTTCCTCCGTGAAAAACAGCAGCTGAAGTGAAATTGTAAAACAATGATCATTTCAAAAATCGGGGATTAAGCATAGTTTTCCAACGTTTACAAAGATTTACCATTCGCAAATTACTGCCAGTTTCTTGGCTTGAAATTTCTTATAGGAACTCTACATCAAGGCCTGATAGAATACGCCGCAAATAAAATCACCAGTAATCTGCTATAAACCAGCATCAGGCTACTTGGATATAAAAATACTACCGCTAAAAAGAGTAATCAGCTTATGAAATTAGTACGATGGCTTCTAGGAAGGCTCATATTATTATTGAATTTTGTATTCAGCCCAAAAGGAATAAAGCGCTCTGAAAAGGAGCAACAGGCTGTAAACGAAAAGTCTAAGAGTTTAGCTCTATACCAATTCAACGCATGTCCATTCTGCGTAAAAGTCAGAAGAGCAATGAAAAGGCTTACCGTTAACGTCGAGCTTCGAGATGCAAAGAATAATAGCCAATATCGCGAAGAGCTTCTTACCGAAGGGGGCAAATCAAAAGTACCGTGCTTGCGTATTGAACAAAATGGTGAAGTTCAATGGCTTTATGAGTCTTCAGATATCGTAAATTATTTGGAAGAACAGTTTAAAACAAACTAGAAGTCAATATTGTCAGCCCCTAGCATGATTTGCTGGGGGCTCCCAGCTAAGTATCCCTTTTCTTCTCATACATTCTTCTATCGGCTTCATCAATAAGCGCTTCAACACTACTGCCTGAATGAGCATTGCCAGTCGCTAAGCCATAACTAAAAGCTAATTGGTAGTCTTTGCCAGAGTTGGAGTTGTATTCGTCAATCACAGTAGCAAATCGATTCAACGCCGTTTTAGCAACTACTTCTGTCGAGCCAGCCATAAAGATCACAAACTCATCACCACCGATACGAGCAAAAACGTCCATATCTCTAAAAGACTTATACATCAGGTTAGCAAATGTAATTAAAGCAGCATCACCTTCTTTATGACCAAAATTATCATTGATTACCTTAAACTTATCTAAATCAATAAAGGCAAGTGAATAGGGATAGTTACCACATTTACAATAGTTAAGAGCTTTGTCAGCAAGCTTGATAAAGCCACGGCGGTTCGAAATCTTTGTAAGCTCATCAATTTCTGCGTTGTGGCTAGCACGTAACTCGCTTTCCGCCATTTTAGCTAAATCGACAAGATCATTGATTTCTTCTTCACTAAACTCTCTAGGTTTGTCGTCTATGATACACAGTGTTCCAAGAACAGTATCCTCGTCATAGACTAATGGAATCCCGGCATAGAATCGAACATACGGATCGCCTTCCACCAATGGATTGTCCGCAAACCTCGGATCTTGTGAGGCATCCTCAACAACAAAGGGATCCGTACCTAATATCGCATGGCCGCAGAATGAAACATCTCTTTCCGTTTCTGAAACAGGCAGACCAAAGCAAGACTTAAACCACTGACGATTTTCATCAACAATACTGACTAACGCTATCGGAACATTAAATATTCTTCGTGCCAATCGAGTTACTCTATCAAATCTCTCTTCGGGATCGGTATCCAATATTGCTAAACGACGCAGGTTACTCAAACGCTTTCGTTCATTTTCGGGTTTTGTTGGCCTTAACATTATTACGACAGCTCCCTTTTCCTTAAGTCGCTTTAAGTTTAGTCAAGTTTTATAAGGCCCAATATAAATTTAACGCTTGTCCTAAGTGTAGTTTTTATATAGGTTGTATATTCACTTATTGTTCTTTACCGGACTTTATCCATAGATATGCCCATGAGTCGTTTTATTGCTTACCGTTGGCCACTCTCAACTATGCCCTGTAGCCGGTAGGTAATGTCGTGCCTGGCTGCGAGTTGACGTAGCTTGGTTAATACTTGTGTTTTCGTTCTCTCGCCGCAGCACTTATTTAGGAGAGAAAGAATGAATCACACCCTATCAAACAAGATATTACAGCTTCGCTTTTCGACGCGAGTAATAGGTTTTTCCTGTGCTGTTTTAGCTTGTATTATGTTTTCCTTAAAACCCGTACTTATCAAGATTGCCTACTCCTACGGTGGAAACGCGACGTCTATCATGTCACTGAGAGCATTTTGCTCGCTACCAATCTACCTAGGCATGTTATTTATTTTACTCCGAAATAAAGTCAATCGGTCTGCTGTAAGAAAGTACGGCATACTAACCTGCTGTATAGGAATTCTTGGCTACTACGTTGCAAGCCTACTTGATATTCTATCGCTAAAAGATATTTCGGCTCAGCTAGAGCGACTACTCCTGTTTCTTTACCCCACAATAGTCGTTTTTATTGTCTGGGGAAAATCCAAACAGCGCCCCACCAATAACACTCTGTTGTCTGCTTTACTTGGTTATCTAGGTGTGGCTGTCATTTTCATCCATGACTTCCAGATGGGTGGAGATAGAATCTCAGTAGGTGCTGCATTAGTCATTGCCTCAGCCACTGCGTTTGCATTTTATGTTGTGCTAAGTAAATCACTGATTCAAAAAATGGGGAGCTCGCTATTTACGAGTTTAGCGATGACAGCTGCTGGAGGCGCTATCGTAATACAGCTCGCTCTATCTGATGTCACGGCCTCAAATTGGAATGCACAACTGATTGTAACCGGCTTAGTGCTAGGTATCTTCTGCACGGTTATTCCTTCTTACTTGATGAGCGCTGCTCTTGCTCGCTTGTCATCGCAAGAGGTAAGCCTCACCAACAATCTAGGCCCCACTGTAACCACCATCGCGGCCATATCAATACTTAGCGAGACATTCACAGTGTATAACTTAGTCGGATTAACACTCGTTATGTACTCAATATTTTTGCTGAATAAAGCTAAGAGTTGATGAAACTATCTGAATATCAAAAAGCAAAAAGGAGAGCCGAAGCTCTCCTTTTTAAAGTTCAAGTCAGCGTTCTAATTAAAGAGCTGCTTTCGCTTTTTCAACTAAAACAGTAAATGCTGCTTTGTCGAATACTGCGATGTCTGCAAGAATCTTACGATCGATCTCGATAGATGCTTTCTTAAGACCGTTGATGAAACGGCTGTAAGATAGACCATTTTGACGAGACGCTGCGTTGATACGTGCAATCCAAAGTTGACGGAATTGACGTTTCTTGTTGCGACGGTCACGGTATGCGTATTGACCAGCTTTAGTAACAGCTTGGAAAGCTACGCGGTAAACACGTGAACGTGCTCCGTAGTAACCTTTAGCTTGTTTTAGAACTTTCTTATGACGTGCACGAGCTTGTACACCACGTTTTACGCGAGGCATTATGCTTCTCCTAAACTAAACGATAATAAACTAAAAAGAATTAAGCGTATGGCATCATACGAACAACTGCAGCCACTTCACATTTAGGAAGGATTGCGTTTGGACGTAGTTGACGCTTGTTCTTAGTAGTACGCTTAGTCAGGATGTGACGTTTAGTAGCGTGCTTGTACTTAATACCACCAGCAGTTTTCTTGAAACGCTTAGCAGCACCTTTGTTGGTTTTCATCTTAGGCATGATGAATAACTCCGCATTGTGATAGTTAATTAACAATGTAATTAGGGCGAATAAAACCCTGCCACTTTGCAACGGCAGGGTTTATTACTTGTAAGCCGTTAATTACTTCTTCTTAGGGGCAAGCACCATAATCATTTGACGGCCCTCAATACGATTTGGGAAAGACTCCACTACTGCTAATTCAGCTGTGTCTTCTTTCAATCGATTAAGAACGTCAACACCGATATCTTGGTGTGCCATTTCACGGCCACGGAAGCGAATTGTTACCTTCACTTTGTTGCCGTCTTCTAGGAAACGCGTCAGGTTGCGTAGTTTTACCTGATAGTCTCCTATATCAGTTCCAGGACGGAATTTTACTTCCTTAATCTGGATCTGCTTTTGTTTTTTCTTCTGCTCTTTAGCAGCTTTGCTCTTCTCGAAGAGGAACTTGCCATAGTCCATCACACGACAAACAGGTGGCTCGGCGTTAGGGCTGATCTCTACGAGATCCATACCAGCTTCATCAGCTGCTTCTAGTGCTGCGTTGATTGATACAACACCAACGGACTCACCGTCAGCACCAGTTAAACGAACTTCACGTACGCCACGAATTTCACCGTTTAGTCTGTGCTGGTTTTGTTTGGCCGGTTGTTGGCCACGTCTTCCGCCTTTAATAGTTTATTCCTCCAGATTGAGCTTGCGGGTAGAAACCTCGGCTTGGATGTATGAGATAAAGTCATCCACTTTAAACTTACCTAGGTCTTTACCTTTACGTGTACGTACTGCAATTTCTCCAGCTTCCATTTCTTGGTCGCCACAAACCAGCATATACGGAACACGCTTCAAAGTATGTTCGCGGATTTTAAAGCCAATCTTCTCATTTCTCAAGTCCGCTTTGGCTCTAATTCCACTTTTTTGTAGTTTTTGTGCAACTTCTTGAACGTAATTTGACTGCTTGTCAGTAATATTCATGATTACTGCTTGCTCTGGAGCCAACCACGTTGGGAAGAAGCCTGCGTATTCTTCAATAAGAATACCGATGAATCTTTCCAATGAACCCAAAATTGCACGGTGAATCATCACTGGTACATGACGCTCGTTGTTTTCACCAACGTACGTCGCACCAAGACGACCTGGCAAGTTAAAATCAAGCTGAACTGTACCACACTGCCATGCGCGATCTAGACAGTCATGTAAGGTAAATTCAATTTTAGGGCCATAGAACGCACCTTCACCTTCTTGGATCTCATAAGGAATATCCATTGACTGAAGGGATTGTTTTAATGCTTCTTCAGATTTATCCCAGATCTCATCAGAACCAACACGCTTCTCAGGACGAGTTGATAGTTTCACAACAATATTTTCAAAACCAAAGGTTTGATAAATGTCGTAAACCATCTTAATACAGCTTGTTACTTCTTCTTGGATCTGGCTTTCAGTACAGAAGATGTGGGCATCGTCTTGAGTAAACCCACGTACACGCATAATGCCGTGTAGAGCACCAGACGGCTCATTACGGTGACAAGAGCCAAACTCTGCCATGCGCAATGGTAGATCACGGTATGATTTCAAGCCTTGGTTGAAGATCTGAACGTGTCCCGGGCAGTTCATCGGCTTTAGAGCATATTCACGGTTCTCAGATGAAGTCGTAAACATCGCTTCAGCATATTTGTCCCAGTGACCAGAGCGCTCCCACAATACGCGATCCATGATTAATGGACCTTTGACTTCTTGATAATCGTACTCGGTCAGTTTCTCACGCACAAACATTTCAAGATCACGGAAGATTGACCAGCCGTTATGATGCCAAAACACCATACCTGGCGCTTCTTGCTGCATGTGGAACAAATCAAGCTGTTTACCAATCTTACGATGGTCACGCTTTGCAGCTTCTTCTAGGCGAGTTAGATGCGCTTTCAGAGCTTTCTTATCATGGAAAGCGGTACCATAGATACGCTGCAACATCTTGTTATCGCTGTTGCCGCGCCAGTAAGCACCCGCAACATTTAGCAACGTGAAATGCTGACAAAAACCCATATGTGGTACGTGTGGACCACGACACATATCAATGTATTCTTCGTGATGGTATAAGCCTGGACGGTCATCTCTCGCGACGTTTTCGTCTAAGATTTCCATCTTGTAAGTTTCCCCGCGGGATTCAAACGTATCGCGCGCTTCTTGCCAGCTTACATTTTTCTTGATGACTTGATACTTGGTTTTCGCAAGCTCTTTCATACGCTTTTCGATTTTTTCCAAATCTTCTTGCGTTAAAGAATGCTCCATATCGATGTCATAGTAGAAGCCATTGTCGATTGTTGGACCAATCGCCATTTTCGCTTCTGGATAAAGCTGCTTAATTGCATGACCAAGTAAGTGAGCGCAAGAGTGACGAACGATTTCTAAACCATCAACGTCATCTTTCGTTGTGATGATTTCTAGACTTGCATCGTTTTCAATCAAATCGCAAGCATCAACACGGTTACCATCAACTCGTCCAGCAATGGTTGCTTTCGCTAAACCAGGACCGATTGATTGTGCAACTTCGAAAGTGGAAACAGGGTTGTCAAATTGACGCTGACTGCCGTCAGGGAGAGTGATAATAGGCATTATTTGTCCTTTACAGTGGTGTTGCACACCAAGCAACACGTGTTCAGTTTAAATGACGTTGTCTCTATTTGAGATAAAGAGATAAAACGCAAAATTCTGTGGAAAGCATTTGACGCAAATACCAATGCATCTTTGCAATCCAGCAGCATTGTAACGAATTAACGTGAAATAACAATATTTGTCTGGGAGTAAGCGAAACTTACCTGGCTAAAATGGAAACTCTACTTGCATACTGACATTGTCGTCACTGTTTTCGTGCCACAAGTAGTCAAATCGAACTCTTGGCTGGCCAGCCAGTTTATTGCCAAATCCCAAGCTCAGTTGCACGCCATGGTTCATCACCCAAGCTTCGGGATCAGACGCAATATCTATATTGTTCTGGCCATTAAAAGTGGTGGTCTTGTAAGTAGTGCCCAAGTTCTCACCGTTAGATGAGTTAGGGTCCCAAATTCCAAAGCCTAAATGACCAAACGAATATTGGTCAGAAATAAATGGTTCCGAATGATACTTGAGCCCCCAATCAGACCAATAGCTTCCTTTTGAGGTGGTATTAGTTTCAGCAAAATTAAACTCTGGCAATTTCGCTGAATAACTAGTCTGCAAAAGTGTGGTATCGAGATTGGACACACACAATGGAGAAGAGTCCAATCCGGTACTGATGTTGGATTTATTGTGGCTGGTGTCTACTGACGAAGTGCTATTGGAACAATAGGCAAAAGACTGGACTGGCAACCAGAAAAGCAGCGATAGTAATCCAATCTTGTACATTTAATAAAACCTATAAATCTATCAATTCGGCCTAGAAGGCCTTAACTCGCGTATATTTTCAACTCACCAAGCAATTGTTCAACACTAGCCGTAGTTAACGAGCGAATGCTTTTACTTTCGGCTAGCTGCTTTCGAACTTGGGTACTTCGAATTGCAACTGTTTCGGGACAAGCTAACACGTTCCACTTCGCCAATATTTCATCCGCTTTATAAAACTGACTAAACTTCACAAAATTATCCGGCCCAACCACAAATGTAAGGCTCGAATCTGGAAAATCGTTTTGCAGCTTATTGAGTACCGCATATGTAGTCACGCTCTCACCCGGTACAAATAGACATTCTTCTATGCGAGAAAGTTCCACGTTAGTTACACTCAAATCACTAATGAAGGCTTCAATGAGCTGGCAGCGAGTACCGTAATCTGCCATCACTTTACCCCAAGCATGAGAAATGCTGGGAACCAACAGAACTTGATCAAAGTGCTCTAATGAGTCAATCACACTTTTATGACCTAACGTCGGTGGGTTGAAAGCGCTACCAAATACAGCGATTTTGTTCATTTTATACCTTAATTAACGTGAAAATTTCGTTCACAGTTTTCTAATCGGATGAAATCGGTATGATATTATACCCAAGTAACCTCAAGATGCTTGAGTATATTTTTAAACAAAACGTTAACGCTAGCAGGAATATTTTAATGGAACAGCAAATTCGAGATGAGATGCGAGTACTGCCGTCTATTGACGCTCACTATGAGATAACAAGGCGCGTAAACTTCATCAAACAAAAACTACAAGAATCAGGCTGTAAGTCTTTAGTTCTCGGTATCAGTGGTGGTGTAGACTCAACAACTTGCGGCCGACTAGCTCAGCTAGCAGTCGAAGAGTTAAACAAAGAAACCGAAAGTGAGCAATACCAGTTTATTGCTGTTCGCCTACCGTTCGGCGAGCAAAAAGATGAAGATGAAGCTCAACTTGCGCTCTCTTTTATCCAGCCTACGCATTCAGTGTCCGTCAATATACAAGCAGGTGTTGAAGGCACACATGCTGCTACACGCGCAGCACTCGGTGAAAACGACCTACTACCTAGTGATGAATCTAGAGTTGATTTTGTAAAAGGTAATGTAAAAGCCCGCACACGCATGGTTGCTCAATACGAAATCGCTGGCTATGTCGGCGGTCTAGTGCTTGGTACTGACCACTCAGCGGAAAATATTACCGGATTTTACACGAAGTTTGGTGACGGAGCATGCGACTTAGCGCCACTATTTGGCTTGAGCAAACGTCAGGTTAGAGAAATAGCTTCAACGCTCGGCGCCCCAGAGGTTCTCGTAAAAAAAGTACCTACCGCAGATTTAGAAGAATTGGCACCGCAAAAGGCGGACGAAGATGCGTTGAACCTCACCTACGATCAAATTGATGACTTCTTGGAAGGCAAGCCACTACCTCAGGAAGTGTCCGATAGAATCGTTGGTATCTATAAAGCGACTCAACACAAACGCTTACCAATTCCAACTATCTACGATTAAAAGAAGTTCCATAGCTAACAGGGAGCAAACCGCTCCCTGTTTTTGTTGTTATGTTAAAGATTGCTAAGTTAAAGCAACTCAATTATGCTGCCTCGCCCATTTCAGTATGCTTTCTAAGAAGAGCTAACGTGAAAAGCGCGAAAAGACTCAGCCAGCCAAAAGAACCACCTGAATCTCCTCCCGAAGAACTTGTTGATGTAGAGCTTAAATAGGCAGTACGTTTTGCATCCGTAGCAACATAGTTAGCCGTCTCATTGCCATCCAATACGTCCTGTATCCACGTTTCATAGTCGTAGATTTCTGTAAAAACGGAAGTAACACCGGAGTTTGTGGCCTGAGTACCACAAGTACTTGGCCCAAAACTGGTAATTCCAACTTGAACCCAAGTACCCGAGTTATCCCAGTATACCGGCCCCCCAGAGTCCCCAGAACATGTACTGTTATAAAGACCATTTGCATTGTTGTAACTGCCTGTAAAGCATATCTGACTACTAGTGACCGCTGAGTAGCCTATACCAGATTGGCAGGTCGCTGTATCCACGTAAGTTAGGTCCGTTTTTAAAAGTGAGTCACTGCCATCATATCCTGTTGAAGTATTCCCATGGCCAATCGCTTCAAACGTTTCCGTGTTAACTTGATATATCGTTACATTTGCTGCGGTGGGTCGCGTTATCACATCATTGACCGCATCGATATTCACGGCCGATTCTAGCTTAACAATCGCAATATCGTTGGCCCAGAGATCACTACTTGAATCTGAGTAGTCAGAACGATAGTAAAACTCGCTAGCCATTACTCTCTCTATACTACCATTGGGGAAGTCGCTTTCATTTTGCAGTTGAGGAACAACAGAGAGAAAAAGCATCTTGTTTTCATCAGCATTACCATTACCGTCAAAGATACAGTGAGCTGCGGTTAAAACGTATTGCGTGGTTAACATGGTGGCACCGCAATAAGGAGACGTGCCGTAAACACCATCATAGTCAATACGATCATAAAACAAGCTAGCGAAATCAGAAAACTCAGTAACAGAAGCAGTTGACCCATTAACAATATAAACAACAGGCCCACTCGCCCGTGCACAAAAAGCAACGAGTAACAGGTTCACAGCTAAAAGTGCAAGTAAGTTCAACTTCAAGATCTTTCTCATCAACACCAATACCGTCTTACGAACAGTTAAAGCACTTAAAAATAAAAAAGCCTCCATAAGGAGGCTTTAGCATCGAGTATGGTCTATCTATCAGTATAGATTAGCCACGATAGTAACGCTGCGGCACAAATGGCATTTTTGCGACCGTCATTGGCAGCATTTTACCACGAACTTCTGCAAGCACTTCAGTGTCAACCGCAGCTAAATCAGCGCGAATGTAGGCCATAGAAACAGGCTTACCTGCATTTGGTCCTGCTGTACCGCTGGTAACAACGCCTATTTTAGTGCCTTCGCTGTCGAAAAGCTCAACACCTTCACGAACTGGCGCTTTTGTTTGGCCAACTAACCCAACTCTTTTACGAGAAACGTCTTTAGTAGCGATTTGCTCTAGGATGATCTCAGCACCAGGGAAGCCCCCCGCACGCTCACCGTCCGCACGACGAATTTTGCTGATGCCCCAAAGTAGGCTTGCTTCAACAGGTGTCGTCGTTGTGTCAAGATCATGACCATACAAACACAAGCCGCACTCTAAACGAAGAGAATCACGCGCACCTAGGCCAATCCATTCAACTTGCTCATAAGCTGTCAATTTACGTGCTAACGCTTCTGCCTGATCGCTTGGAACAGAGATTTCGTAACCATCTTCACCAGTGTAGCCACTGCGGCTTACATAACATTCAATGCCATCCAGTTGAGTCTTTTTGATATCCATAAACAACATATCCGCCACTTCAGGCTGAATATCAGATAGCACCTCAGCTGCTTTCGGCCCCTGAAGAGCTAACAAAGCTCTATCTTCGATCACTTCTAGCTTCACATCTTCTGGCAGATGCTTGGATATGTGAGCGATATCTTGATCTTTACATGCAGCATTCACCACTAGGAACAAATGATCACCAAAGTTTGCAACCATCAAATCATCTAAAATGCCACCTTGCTCATTAGTGAAGAACGCATAGCGTTGCTTCCCTTCAGACAAATCAATAATGTCGACTGGAACTAATGACTCGAGTAATTTCGCAGCACCTTCACCATGTAGTCTAAGCTGCCCCATGTGAGATACATCAAATAACCCTGCAGCATCACGAGTGTGCAAGTGCTCTTTCTTTACACCTAAAGGATACTGAACTGGCATTTCATAGCCCGCAAAAGGCACCATCTTTGCACCACATTCCACATGCACGGAGTATAGAGGTGTCTGCAATAGCTGTTCATTTTCTTGAGTCATTGTTTTCTCCATATTTAGCTCAACTCGATAGTTCGAGCTTGCCTTATTCAGTTCTAGTTTTTGTGATGTCGAAGCACGCTAATCGTGCTCCAATATGTCATGTTTCCAATAATGAACAAGGATGCACTGCTTTTTTGTGATTCACAAGTCAAAAAACCAATAAAACACCAGAAAATTAACATTTGACAAACATAAAAGTTAACATTTAACATCCAATTCTTCACGCCTTGGTAAGCAAGAGCTCCAGGTGCAAATACCCAAGCAAACGTTTGCCCAAAATATTAGCAATCGTTTGCTTTCACTATTGGAAATTTAGATTTCTAAATATCTATCTTGCTGTTACCCATAAAATGTGTGCGTCTTCTTCGCTAACAGACACTAACATATGCCCCATATTCGCGTCATAATACACGCTATCACCCTCGGACATTTTTACTGGTTCATAGAACTCAGAGTAAAATAAAATCTCTCCAGAAAGGACAAGCAAAAACTCTTCACCATCATGTCTCACCCAATCATTATACTCTTCAAAATTGCGAGCTCGAATACGGCTTTTAAAGGGCATCATTTTCTTATTTGAGAGTTGAGTAGCGAGAAGCTCATGTTCGTATGTTGGTGTAGGATGGGGTTTACCTTCGCCATCTTTGTTTAAGTCCCGACGACCAGTAGCCACCTTTTTCTTTGGTGGTTCAAAGAGTTGAGGCATATCTATTTGTAGGCCGTTAGCCAACTTTTGCATAGCCTGAAACGTTGGAGAGATTTGCTCGTTTTCAATTTTGCTTAGTGTAGAGCGAGCAAGTCCAGTTCGATGGCTTGCTTCTTCCAAAGTGATCCCAAGCTTTGATCGGATCTGTTTTATGCGCTCCCCCAACTGCATTGGGGCGATGCTTTCATCAGAAGATTCTTTCGCCAATTTCATCGATGGATATTCACTCAAGGTGTCTTTAGACATGCCTTTCCCTCTTCAATTTAAATTCCTATTTACACAGCCAGCTCTGGTAAAAATATTTAATGTATCTATCACTCTTTTGTGGCTATTAAAGCGTACTTTGGTCTACTTTAAAAGAATTCATGTTTCCTATAGGAAATTTTTGATTGATTGTTCGTGAGACACAGGGTATGTTACTGGCTTGTTAGATGATGAGATGTAAGCTCGGTTTTGAACAAGTGACAATGTTAACATTCGCCTTGTTCACTTTTACCCAACATTTAGGGAATAAGTTGCCTGCTATGACTCGCCTAGTATCGAGTCAATGTGCAGTTGTTAGATAGGCCTAGTACAACAAATACAAATAGAACCAATTGGTGTACTAAAAAATAGGAAGGTCCTCAGCATGAACCAAACATTCAACAATCACAGCTTAGAAAGCTTTTTTACGACCAATCTATCTGCGACAGATGACGCAGTATTTGCGGCTGTGCAAAACGAACATCATAGGCAAAATGAGCAAATTGAGCTGATCGCATCAGAAAACATAGTCTCTAAAGCTGTCATGCAAGCCCAAGGAACGTGTTTAACAAACAAATATGCTGAAGGTTACCCAGGTCGCCGCTACTACGGTGGCTGTGAGCATGTTGATACAGTAGAAGCTATCGCTATCGAACGTGCTAAACAACTTTTTAAATGTGAGTACGCAAACGTTCAACCTCACTCTGGCGCTCAAGCTAATGGCGCGGTAAAACTCGCACTGCTTAAGCCAGGAGACACTATTTTAGGCATGTCTCTTGACGCTGGTGGTCACTTAACTCATGGTGCTCGTCCTGCACTTTCGGGCAAGTGGTTTAACGCAGTTCAATATGGCGTTGATCGCGACACACTTGAAATCAACTATGATGCTGTGCGTGAGCTTGCTATCGAACACAAGCCGCAACTGATTATCGCGGGCGGTTCAGCTATTCCACGTACTATCGATTTTGCTAAGTTCAGAGAAATTGCTGATGAAGTTGGTGCACTATTGATGGTCGATATGGCACATATTGCTGGTTTAATCGCGACAGGCGCTCACCCAAGCCCTCTTCCTCACGCACACGTTGTAACAACCACAACTCACAAAACATTACGCGGTCCTCGTGGGGGTATGATTTTAACAAACCACGAAGACATCAATAAAAAGATTAACTCAGCGGTATTCCCAGGCCTTCAAGGCGGCCCACTAATGCACGTTATCGCTGCAAAAGCAGTCGCATTTGGTGAGGCTATGGGTCCTGAATTCAACACTTACATCAATTCAGTGATCAACAACGCAAAAGTTCTTGCCGAAGTATTGCAAACTCGCGGTTGCGATATTGTGACTGGCGGTACTGATACGCACCTGATGCTTGTGGACCTTCGCCCTAAAGGCCTTAAGGGCAATCAAGTTGAAGAAGCACTGGAGCGCGCTGGAATCACATGCAACAAAAATGGAATCCCATTTGACACTGAAAAGCCTATGATTACATCGGGTATTCGCTTGGGTACTCCAGCTGGAACCAGTAGAGGTTTCGGCGCAGAAGAATTTAAACTCATTGGTGAGTGGATTGGCGACGTATTGGATGGGTTAGTAGAAAGCCCTGAAGGTAACTCAGACGTCGAAGGTAAAGTTCGTAAGCAAGTGAAAGAACTTTGTCGCCGTTTCCCTCTTTACCAGTAACTAATTGACATCCTTATAGCTATTTTTTTGGAGATAAAGCAATGGATAACACACTGAAGTTCGCAGATAGTCACGAGTGGGTTAAAGACAACGGCGACGGTACTGTAACTATCGGTATTTCACAACACGCACAAGAGATGCTTGGTGATGTGGTATTTGTAGACCTGCCAGAAGTCGAAGCTGAACTTGACGCAGGTGAAAGCTTCTCTTTGGTTGAGTCTGTTAAAGCAGCCTCTGACATTTACGCACCAATCACTGGTGAAGTCATTGAAGTCAATGAAGAGCTTGAAGACAGCCCTGAGCTTATCAATGAAGAACCGTACGAAGGTGGTTGGATAGTAAAAGTTAAGATGTCTGATGCAGCTGAACTAGACAACCTGAAAAGCGCTGAAGAATACGCAAACTCTATCGAAGAAGAGTAATTAAAAAATACAACATTAAAGCTGCCACTTTTTAGGCAGCTTTTTTACAGGTTCTAGAATTTCTACCTTACTGCCCAAAATAGCTTTAGGTATATACTTAAAAGTATCAATAGTAGCGTTTTTGCTTGCCATTGGTAGATGAACCTTTAGAAGGTAAAGGATCCATGACTGATTTACTCAACAGCTCGCTTCTCAAACAATTGGGAACGCAAAATGAATTTGTTGGCCGACACAATGGCCCGAATAAAGCAGATCAACAGAAAATGTTGGATGCTATCAATGTCGCTAACTTAGACGCTTTAATCGACGAAACTGTTCCGAGCCAAATTCGTCTCGAAAAGCCGATGTCGCTTGCTGAAGCTAAAAGCGAAGCCGACATGCTTGAAGCGATGAAAGCGTTTGCAGACCAAAACCAAGTAAAGCGTACTTTTATCGGTCAAGGCTACTACAACACCTTCACACCTAACGTTATTCTGCGCAATGTGCTCGAAAACCCAGGCTGGTACACTGCGTACACTCCATACCAACCAGAAATATCTCAAGGTCGTCTTGAAGCATTACTGAACTACCAGCAAATGGTAATGGACCTAACAGGTATGGAAATTGCCAACGCTTCCCTTCTTGATGAAGCTACAGCTGCTGCAGAAGCGATGACGCTATGTAAGCGTGCTGGTAAAAGCAAAAGCAAAGTATTCTTCGTTGCTGACGACGTACACCCACAAACTATTGAAGTTGTGAAAACTCGCGCAGAATACATTGGCTTTGAAGTACAAGTTGGAGCATTAGACACACTACCAGAACAAGACGTATTTGGTGCTCTAGTTCAATACCCAGGAACAACAGGTGAAGTTCGCGACTTAACTGACATCATTGCGAAAGCACAAGCAAACAAAACGCTTGTTGCGGTAGCGACAGATCTACTAGCAAGTGCTCTACTAAAACCAGCTGGTGAAATGGGCTCTGATGTTGTAATCGGTTCAGCACAACGTTTTGGTGTTCCAATGGGATACGGCGGTCCACACGCTGCATTCATGGCAACACGTGACAAGCATAAGCGTACAATGCCGGGCCGTGTTATTGGTGTCTCAATCGACACCAACGGCAACCAAGCTCTACGTATGGCAATGCAAACTCGCGAGCAACATATCCGCCGTGAGAAAGCAACATCGAACATCTGTACAGCTCAAGCTCTTCTTGCCAACATGGCAGCATTTTACGCTGTATTCCATGGCTCAGAAGGTTTGCGCACAATAGCTCGTCGTACTCACCACATGACAGCAATTCTAGCTGCTGGCCTTACAAAGTCTGGTTACGAGCTCGCTCACAATAGCTTCTTTGATACCATTACTATCAACACAGGAAACAAAACAGCAGAGCTATACCAAAAAGCTCAACAAGCTGACATCAACCTTCGTGAGTTCTCAGACAAGTTAGGTATTAGCTTAGATGAAACAACGACAATCGAAGATATCACTGCCCTATTCAATATCTTTGATATTAAAGAAGACGTTTCTGCACTTTCTGCTGAAATTGAGCAAAACGAATTTGCGGCAATCCCAGAAAACTGCCGCCGTGAATCATCATTCCTAACGCACCCTGTTTTCAACACGCACCACAGTGAAACACAGATGATGCGTTATCTAAAACAGCTAGAGAACAAAGACTTCTCGCTAACTCACGGTATGATTCCTCTTGGTAGCTGTACCATGAAATTGAACGCTGCTGCTGAGATGATTCCAGTTACTTGGCCAGAATTTGGTGCGATTCACCCATTCGCGCCACTAGAGCAAGCTGCTGGCTACACTGCATTAGCAGCAGATCTAAAACAAAAGCTTTGTGAAATTACTGGCTACGATGACTTCTCATTGCAACCAAACTCTGGGGCATCAGGCGAATACGCTGGCTTAATCGCGATTCAACGCTACCACGCAAGCCGTGGTGAAGGTCACCGTAATGTTTGCTTGATTCCTAGTTCAGCTCACGGCACAAACCCAGCAACAGCATCAATGGTCTCCATGAAAGTCGTTGTGGTTAAGTGTGATGCTGACGGCAACATCGATATGGGCGATCTAGAAGCGAAAGTTGAGAAGCATAAAGATAACCTATCAAGCATCATGATCACTTACCCTTCAACACACGGTGTATATGAAGAGCAAGTAAAAGAAGTTTGTGAAATGGTTCATGCTGCAGGCGGTCAAGTCTACCTTGATGGCGCAAACATGAATGCGCAGGTTGGCCTAACTTCACCTGGCTTTATTGGCTCAGATGTTTCCCACTTAAACCTACACAAAACGTTCTGTATTCCACACGGTGGCGGCGGTCCGGGCATGGGTCCTATTGGTGTGAAATCTCACTTAGCACCATTCCTGCCGGGACACATTGAAAACGGTGTTCAAGGCAAAGACTACGCAGTTTCTGCGGCAGATTTAGGCAGCGCGTCTATCCTACCTATCTCATGGGCATACATTGCTATGATGGGTGAAGAAGGACTTACTGAAGCGACTAAAGTCGCGATCCTAAACGCCAACTATGTAATGGAAAAACTTCTTCCTCACTACCCTGTTCTTTACCGTGGTACAAACGGCCGCGTTGCTCACGAATGTATTATCGACATTCGTCCACTGAAAGAAGAAACAGGTATCAGTGAAGAAGACATCGCTAAACGCTTAATGGACTACGGTTTCCATGCGCCAACAATGTCGTTCCCTGTTGCTGGCACGCTAATGATTGAGCCAACAGAGTCGGAAGACTTAGAAGAGCTGGATCGTTTCTGCGAAGCGATGATTGCTATTCGCCACGAAATGACAGCAGTGAAAGAAGGCAAGTGGCCGTTAGATAACAACCCACTTGTTAACGCTCCACATACTCAAGTTGACCTATCATCGGAAGAGTGGAACCGCCCTTACCCACGTGAGCTAGGCGCTTTCCCGACAGCGTCAACTAAGATTTGGAAATACTGGCCAACGGTTAACCGCGTAGACAATGTTTACGGTGACCGTAACTTAATCTGTTCTTGCCCAAGTATTGATAACTACGAAGACTGATTTACGGTTGTGATCACAGATAACTAAGTTGGAAACTAACTGGATAACAAAAGGCGAACCATTTGGTTCGCCTTTTTCATTTCACAACAAGGCTAGCTAAGAAACTTTTGCCCCAAACCTTGTTAGGACGAGGAAAAGGAGGCTGATGTTTCAGCCTCCCTTAGTGAATCAGTATTCTAGTGCGTACGTCGAAACTTATGGCAAATACAAATCATATTCCACTAATATTTCTTCGTACCTACCTGATTCTTTTAATTTTTTTAGACCTAAATTGAATTTTTTTAGTAACTTATCATTGTCTTTTAGGGACTTTGTGAGCAACAAACTATAAGAATCTGTTTTAATTGGAATTTCATGAAATCCTATTTTATTGATTTCATCATGTTCGAAATTTTTAGATAGAACAAAGTCCCCTACATTTTTATCCAATTGAACGAAGTCCACTCTGTTTTTTAATAGTTTCTCAAATGTCTTGTAATCATTCTCAGAATAGATAATTTTAATTTTGCCTTTACGCTCTAGTTCTTCTAGTTTTGAATATGAGTAACCTAACGTTCCACCAACAACAGAGCCTTCTAAGCCTATCTTACCATCCCAGTCTACTGGTTTGCTTTTATTAAAAAATAATACTGAGTATCCAATATATATAGGCTTTGAAAAATAAAAAGACTCAGCCCTTTCATCATTCTTTGTCCACATTATTGTCCCTTCACAATCTCCAACTAAAGATTTCTTGTACGATCTAACCCAAGGGTTAAAGTCATAATTAACAGTGATTCCTTCCAATAAAAAAGCTTCTTTAACTACAACAGAAAGAGGCCCAAACTCATGAATAGAGTCATTTACGTATGGTTCATAATTCCCACTGGTTATACAAATATCCCGAGCATTTGAAGCTCCACACAAGAGAAGCATAAACATAATTGTCCATTTCATACTTATACCTTCAAAACAACAACACAAACTAAGTGTTAGCAAGATAGCAATAGAAAGCAATGTTGCTTATGCCCATTATGGTAAATGCCTGACTTAGTTACTCAAAATTTACACCTGATGCACCAAAATCGAGCTAGAGCTGCTATTAGGCACAATACTAAACTCATTTACCCTTCAATCAGGCTGTAAGTTTGCGAAATAATAGAGGATCGATGTGAAATGTTAATTTAGAGAGCTTTTGTTGGTATTCTGGGAAGCTTATGTCCAAAACGAGCTTAGAAGTGATCCATTTTTATTGTCACTCGCTAAGGTAAATGCGGCACGAACGCCTTCATAAATGATCAAACTTTACCTATGAGTCAGTGATGATTCGCTGCAATACACTGCAAATTCTGATCAAACATTATTGTCTTCCGACAACGGCTGGCTTATTACAGATTCGTAGTTCGTAAAGTGCGGTTCAGGCTTTACGAACTGAGCAATTACTCCAATAAAAGATCTGTGTGGAACTAGTTTCCAACTTAGTTAACGAAACTTGCTGTCTATACTCCACCTATTGTGCTTATAGTTTCCAACTCAGTTATCTCAAAGGGGCATCCTAAATGTTTGATTCAGAAAGCTGGCAAGTTTCCATCTTAGTTATCTGTGATCAACGGTTGATCACAGATGACCAAGTAAATAGCAAAAGGCGAGCCATTGGGTTCGCCTTTTCATTTCGCAACAACACTGAGCTGCACAACTTCTGGTCATTAATTCAGTTTATTGGGTTTGATTCAGATTGAATTGCGAGAAATGGCTCATTTCATCGGAAGTACGCTGTTGTTTTATCCACAGACCAATGAATAACAACGTTTTTAATCAATGAATTAATGCTATAGCTTCAAATATAACGCGCTTTGTTAAAAAGTGATAACAGGCCGTCTTGTTTCCATATGAAGGAGGAATACGAAATCTGAAGTTTATACTTTATTATTTAATGACTTATGATAAGTTAATTGAAAGATACTCAGGTAGAAAAACGAACTGACTATTATTAAGAATATTAGGCAAATGAAGAGGTAAGTAATTGAGCACAATTGAATATGTAGGAGTCGTACTCGGTGGAGTTGGTGCAATAACTGGTGTAATTGGCTCAATTATCTCTGTTAAAAGCTATAGAAATGTACAAAAAGTAAAATCTCTTGATTTGCGACTTGCTCTTAAAAGAGAGGTTAGCTTTGTTCGCTCTCAGCTAGAGGAAGCTGAGGAGCTCCTCCCACGCGCATATGAATCCAGACTAAGAGTTCTAAGCGCTCAGGGAAGACTGCAATCGGGTGAGTCCGTAAATTGGAAAGCTACTTATTCAAAAGACCTCGCTACAACGCAATCTAGTTCGCTTAACTTTGAGCGGACAGAAAAGAATATACAAACTGACAGCTATGCAGCACTTGAAGAAAAGCTAGATTCTATTGAGCAGACTAAGCTCCAAACAATGCAAATAGTCTCAAAATATCGTGAAGCCCTAAAACAAGATGATCAAGAGCGTGTCCGTCTCAAAGAAAAATGTCTGTAGCTTTGCCTAACAAATAGCTTAACAGGGTTAACGCTTGGTGAACTCGACTCACAGTTTAGATTCAGTGTTTAGGAAACAATATTCGAGTTGGGTAGTAACGCGTTATCGCCCGTTAGCAAGGTGTTACTTTTCCATACTTCAACTAATACGTTGTTTTCTAAAATTATCAAAGTCACTGACTCTTATATCTGGGATATTCACTACCCTTTTGGCTAAATGGTTTCCAACTAGTTATCTGTGACCATTTACCTCACTCTTGTATTTACAGCTACCTCACCGCAGCACCAGTTTGGGCAGGGAATCACGCCAGTTGTCTCTCTTATGCGAATACCATCTTTTTCATCGCCTATACTTACCTAAGTTCAATTGGGAGTATCATATATGAAGCTAGTTGGTGTATTTATTCTAATATTTATTAGCTTCTCTTCTTATTCAAAAACATTGAAAATTGCTTATATCGATTGGTGCCCACAATTGTGCGTTGGAGAGAAAAGTGAAGGGTACATTATAGATACTGTCAAAATAATATTTAAAGACAGTGAGTATAAACTAGAGTTTGAAAAATTCCCTTGGTCAAGAGCTATAAATAATGTACGAAGTGGCAACTACGATGCGTTATTGTCACCAGCAAAAAAAGAGGCACCAGATCTAATTTACCCAGACAATGAAGTCGGCGTACAAAAAATGTGCTTCTTTGTCAGGAAGGACAGCAATTGGGTTTTCAATGGCTTAAATTCATTAGAAGGATTGAGGGTTGGAGGCATTATAGATTCGGGCTTTGATGAGGAATTTGAGTTTATTAACGAAACAGGTGGAAATTTCGAGTTAATGCCCTATAACGGAGAGTATTTAAACCAGAGCTTTCTCAAATTAGATAACGATAGAATCGATGTATTTATGTTCACTCTCAATACCACTTTATATGAAATGAAGAAGAGAAATAAGGAATACAAAGATGCTGGCTGCTTAACTCGAGATAAAATATATATGGCTTTTTCACCAAAATTTACTACCAAGTCGCCTGTTATCCGATATTTTGACAAAAACATGGCGAGGCTAAAATCTAGTAACACCATATCAGAAATAATGAAAAAATATGGCTTGAATAACTGGAATACGCACTAAACCCTCAATAATCCACCTTCAAAGATTCGTTCCTATGGCTTGATGAAACCGCTTGTCAGCTCCGCTCTATAGTCACAGGTCGCTTTCCATCACATGCACCTTTTTCAGCATCAAATATTGGGTTACCACCATGCCGGCACCATCGATGGTCATCTCTCGCGAGTTTACGATATTGCGTAGGAGTAACACCTAAGTGATTTTGAAATGTCTCATAAAAGCGGCTACTAGAGTTAAACCCTACCGTTAACGCAATATCAAGAATTGTTCTGTCCGTATCACTCAATAGTGCACGAGCGTGGTTTATACGCATCGCAGTTATGTACTGTTTAATCGTCATCTGCATCGCACTCTGGAAAATGTTCATTGCGTAATTCGCATGCAGCCCAATGTGTTCCGCAATAACTTTGGTTGTCAGAGGTTTATCGTGATGAGTCGCGATATATTCAAGTATCTGACTAACGTAGAATTGAGAATGTTTCGAAGCCCCTTTTTTTACTGATTTTTCCGGCTTATTAACAAACAGTTGTTGCCAACCATCTAAACATAGGCGTTTTAACATTAAGCCTATCTCGTCTATCGCTAACTGCTGCCTACTCTGTGAATGGTGCGCGATCTCATGAACCCAACGCTGGATCTCGAACTCACTCACTAAGTCATTATTATTAGACTGTAATACTGCGCCATGGGTAATTTGATTGACCATGTCACGGCTTAAAGGCCAAGACATAAATTGATGAATAGGAATATTGATAATGCCCATATTGTGACTGGAGCCAGCATTAGTCAAACGATGAGGAACTGACGCCCAGAATACACCAATTGCTCCATCATCAATGACAATAGGGCTTCCATTGACAATGTATTCTACGCTATCTCCAAAAGGTATATTCACTTCCACTTGTCCATGCCAATGGTAGCCGGGCATTGAATGCGGAGGCCTCAACTCGATGGCAATTTTTTCATACGAAGAGTAGAGAGAAAGTGGGCTCACAGCGACACAATCTTCAGAATACTTGTCCTGTTTCACCACTTGAAGCGGATCATTCTCGACTTTAGCCACACAGAATTCCTTAGTAAATAGAATAGCTTCCCTTTGTAACAAACTTCACAGGATAAAACCTCGAACCGAGTCATAGAAACTAATTGGCCAATAAAAACCATTTCATAGCATAAATTTTCTACAAATGATGGCTGTGTAAATCTTGATATCCCAAAAAGCTTTAAATTTATCCCATTTCCTAATTTTTGTTACTTAACGGGGATATATCTTAGTTTTTGGGACAATGCTTTGATTATCTGAGACGAAATCCTTCAAGTCAGAAGGTAGTTTGTACCAACAACCTAAAAGAAAAAACGAAAAGGATTCGTGTTATGAAAGGCCCTAAAATTACATTTATCGGTGCAGGCTCTACAATTTTTGTCAAAAACATTCTAGGTGATGTTTTCCATAAACCAGCATTGCAACAAGCTCATATTGCTTTGATGGACATTGATGAAACTAGGTTAGACGAGTCACACTTTGTGGTTAGAAAGCTTATGGAATCTTCAGAGGCAACTGGCTCTATAAGTTGCCACTTAGACCAAAAGGAAGCACTAAAAGACGCTGACTTCGTTGTGATTGCATTCCAAATCGGTGGCTATGAACCTTGCACCGTGACTGACTTTGAAGTGTGTAAACGTCATGGCCTTGAACAAACGATAGGTGATACGTTAGGCCCAGCTGGCATCATGCGTTCTCTACGAACTATTCCTCACCTATGGAAAGTATGTGAAGACATGGAAGAAGTCTGCCCGAATGCCACCATGCTCAATTACGTCAACCCAATGGCAATGAATACTTGGGCGATGTATGAGAAGTTCCCAAATATCAAGCAGGTTGGTTTGTGTCATTCCGTACAAGGCACTGCAGAGGAACTGGCGAGAGATTTAGACATTAACTATGGAGATCTTCGCTATACATGTGCTGGTATCAACCACATGGCCTACTATCTAACCCTTGAAAAGAAAAACGAGCAAGGGGAATACGTCGATATTTATCCAGATTTACTATCGGCCTTTGAGCGTGGGGATGCTCCTAAGCCAAACCCACACAATGATGGGCGGTGCGAAAATCTAGTACGCTATGAGATGTTCAAAAAGCTCGGCTATTTTGTAACAGAATCATCGGAGCACTTTTCCGAGTACACACCGTATTTCATTAAACCAAACAGACCTGATTTAATTGAACGCTATAAAGTGCCACTAGACGAATACCCTAAGCGCTGCGTCGAGCAAATTGCTGCTTGGAAAAATGACCTTCACGAGTTCAAGTCAGCCGAGAAAATCACCGTACAGGAATCAAAAGAGTACGCGAGTACCATTATGAACTCGATTTGGACTGGAACACCAAGTGTGATTTATGGCAACGTTAAAAATGAAGCACTAATTGATAACCTACCGCAAGGTTGTTGCGTTGAAGTCGCTTGTTTAGTCGACTCCAATGGTGTCCAACCAATAAAGTTTGGCACGTTACCAAGCCACCTAGCAGCACTTATGCAAACCAATATCAACGTACAAACTTTGCTGACAGAAGCCATTCTGACAGAAAATCGTGACCGAATTTACCACGCAGCTATGCTTGACCCTCACACTGCGGCTGTTCTTGGCATTGAAGAAATCTATTCACTAGTCGACGATTTAATTGCTTCTCATGACAACTGGTTGCCTCAATGGGTTCACAAGTAATCCAGAACCACTCTTCACAACAATAACTTAAATATAAATACGCCTGCTTATATCGCGGGCGTAAGGAGCAGTCATGAGCATCTCAATGAACACAAAGCTAAGTTACGGCTTTGGCGCATTTGGTAAAGACTTCGCGATTACCATCGTCTATATGTACCTTATGTTTTACTACACCGACGTAGCAGGAATTTCTGCTGCTACTGTGGGGACCATTTTTCTTGTCGCACGTATATGGGACGCGATCAATGACCCGATTATGGGGTGGATAGTGAACAACACACGTAGTCGATGGGGAAAATTCAAACCATGGATTTTCATCGGTACTATTGCTAATTCTGTTGTCTTGATTTTGCTGTTCAGTGCTCACTATATTGAGGGGCCTTGGCTGATCGTGTATGCCGTTGTGACATACATCTTATGGGGAATGACTTACACCTTAATGGACATACCTTTTTGGTCGCTGGTTCCAACGTTAACACTCGACAAACGCGAGCGTGAAGAACTGGTTCCTTACCCACGCTTTTTTGCTAGTCTCGCTTGGATCGTTACTGCAGCGATCGCCATGCCCTTTATTGACTATATTGGCGGTGACAACAAAGGCTTTGGCTTCCAAATGTTCTGTTTACTTCTGATTGTCTGCTTTGTTATCTCCAGCTACATCACATTAAGAAATGTTAAAGAGCGTTACTCCACCGATAAACTAGATACCTCAGAAGCAGAAGAGAAAGTCTCACTCAAGAGCCTAATATCTCTTATTTACAAAAATGACCAACTCACCAGCGTTTTATGTATGGCGCTCGCGTATAACATTGCCACCAATATAATCACTGCTTTCGCCGTCTACTACTTCACCTATGTGATCGGCAACAGCGATTTATTCCCTTATTATATGGCTTACGCTGGTATCGCGAACCTCGCCACACTTGTGCTGTTCCCAAAACTGTCGAAACTCTTTTCTCGCCGTGTGTTGTGGGCGCTAGCGTCTAGCCTACCAATACTAGGCAGTGCGGTACTGACATACATTGGTATGTATGACAAACAGAGTATCTTGCTCATATCTTCTGCAGGGGTATTACTGCAAATTGGTACAGCGCTGTTTTGGGTTTTAAACGTAATCATGGTTGCAGACACTGTCGACTACGGCGAATACAAGCTAGGGACACGTTGTGAAAGCATCGCCTATTCTGTTCAAACTCTCGTAGTTAAGGCCGGGTCTGCCTTCGCTGCATTTTTCATCGGGATTGCATTAACAGCGGTAGATTACGTGCCCAACGTCGCTCAAAACTCAACAACCTTATTTGGCATGCAATGCATTATGATTGGCCTACCAGCGATATTCTTTGCCATTGCCCTTGTTGTTTATTTCCGCTTTTACAAACTCAACGGTGCCTATCATTCAACAATCCAAGACCACCTCATAGAAAAATACAACGATATAGAGAATGGTGTCACAGTAGCAAAGGAGCCCACTGTCTCGAATAAACCTGCTAGAGCTATATAACCCTCGGATAAGGATATTGAAATAACATGAAAAAAGTATCTAAGATCGTTTCAATTGCTGCTTGTCTAGCTACTCTTTCAGGACAAACGTTCGCACAGGAAAACGACAATATTATTAAAAACCCCGGTTTCGAAGATAGTGGCCTGAGCTGGAATTACTGGTTTGCGAATATTAAAAGCTCACCAAACTATGAGGGGGATTGGCACGGCCGAATAGCCAAAGGCGTTCAACATACAATTAGTCAAACCATCACCATACCAAACAATGGAAATTATGATTTATCTGCCTACGTAATCAGTCCGGGAAATGACGCTCAGATGTCTGTCACAAACCTGTATGGTGAAACGCTGATTACCCAATCAATCAAAGCAAGCAATAAGTATAAAAAGAACACTATTAAGCGTATACCTCTAGAAAAAGGTGAACAGATAAAAATTCAGTTCTCTGGTTCTGCGCTAGGCGGAGTCAATATTGATAGTGTTTCACTCTTACTTTCACATACTCCATTAAGGCAAACATTTAACCAACTGATAGCTTTTTCAGTGGCAGGGCAATCGGGTGCGACAAACGTTAACAAAATCCACAAAACAGCCGAAATTCATGTTCCATATGATACCAACCTATCACACTTAACCATCGAGTCCTTGTCAGTTTCCAGTGATAGTCGTGCCTCACTAAGCAAAGGGGACGTCATTGATTTAACTGCCCCAGTAACACTTCAGGTCATCAATGCAAACGGTGAGGTTTCCAAGTGGACGCTCTCAGCTGTTAAGAAAGAAAAACAACTTACTGTCACGTCATCGAACAAAGAATTAGAGCAGTCTTTTACATGGGCGATCGACAAAACACATCAGTTTGTTATGACGAACAAACATGATCTAGTCAATCGCGATGAGTTCAATGATGACGGTAGTGGTAGTGCCGATTACATACCTTCGTATTGGGCAGGTTACTTCGATAGAACGGCTTTCTACTCGAGAGACTTCTTGCATCAAACGAGCGGGGCAAAACTAGCGGGGCTTGAAAAAGAAAACTTCTCCATGTTCAAGACATTCGCCAAGCATGCGACCGAGTCTCGTAAGTGGTATACCTTATGGGCAGTTAACTTCGACGGCACGCCGCACACCATCGACTATAAAGATGACAATTGGTTTGTGCGAGAAGTCCCCGCACAGTTTGAGTTCGTCGAAAAAGCTTGGAAACAATATCTATGGACGGGCGACAAGCGCTACATTGAAGACAACGATTTGTGGAACTTTTATACAAAAGTACTCACTGATTACATCACGCTCCACGATGACCAAGATCCAAATGGTATTGCAGAAGGCTACGGTGGTATTTTCGAAGGTTCAGCGACCTATAACGAGCGTGGCGAGTTTCCTATCGAAGCTGGTGATGCGATTGCATCACAATACCAAGCAACATTGGCTTATGCCAATATGTTAGATGCTCGTGAAAATCACACCCAATCACAATACTGGAAAAACAAAGCCTCTAAGCTAAAAACGTTTTTCAACCAAACTTGGAGCGTTGCCAACCAAAGCGCCCCATTAGGTAACTATGTCAACATTGTTCAAAAAGACGGGTTGCGGCTTAACGACTTCGGAAAAGAAAATAGCTGGTTTATGCCAATGAAGCTAATAACAGAGCCCGGAGAGAGAAATAGCGACTACCTAGATTTCATAGCGAGTAAGCTCGGCGATGGAATTGGCTCTACGCCCGAGGCACCTACAAACATAGAAGCATATACATACCTTCCAGAGACCTACTTCCCATATAACCGCGATGAAGAAGCATGGAAATGGATGCGTTACATTATGGATACAAAAGACCAGCCCCACGAGCGCCCAACTCAAGGAACCAACGGCAATTATCCTGAGATCTCTTTTACATTCGTTTCAAATACCATTGAAGGCTTGATGGGAATAAAACCCAATGCACACCAACACAAGGTAATCACAGCTTCTCATCTACCCACTGAAATCAGCTGGATTGAAGCAAAGCACCTTATGATTGGGCAGCAAGAGTTAACAATTCGCCATGAGGGCTCCACTTCAACGACCTTGTCGAATCTATCTTCAAAACCTATTACATGGGAAGCGTGGTTTTATGGCAATTATCACTCACTCAATATCGGTCAAGAAACCGTAACTA
This sequence comes from Vibrio marisflavi CECT 7928, assembly GCF_921294215.1. Lineage (GTDB taxonomy): Bacteria > Pseudomonadota > Gammaproteobacteria > Enterobacterales > Vibrionaceae > Vibrio > Vibrio marisflavi. The sequence continues at coordinate 365,523 of NZ_CAKLDM010000001.1, read as the reverse complement.
GCCAGCAGAAGTACGTCAATGGCCGATTAGTTAGCTATGTGGACGTTTTAGTTCAAAGTGGGGAAACTCTAGAGATAAACAGGTGAATCGATAAAATAACTTGTCAGTTAATAGTGTTTAAGGCGAGCTATGTTGGCTCGCCTGCTCGATAGTTTATGCTTTCTTAACGAACTTAGCCGTTACCATCATCTCTCCAGCGCCATCGACTTTACAGTCAAGCTGATGATCTTTGCCCTCGACGATACGCCTAATCAGTGCTTTTGTACCGATTTTCAGTACTTGAGAGCTACCTTTTACTTTCAGATCTTTCGCAAGTGTCACCTTATCGCCTTCTTGCAGCAAGGTTCCATTGGCATCTTTCATAACTATGGTTTCTTCATCAGGCTCTGCTGGATTCCACTCATGAGCACATTCTGGGCACACTAAGTGGTTTTGGTCTTGATAAACGAATTCGGATTGGCATTGAGGACAAGGGGGAAAAGACATTTCTTATTTCATTGGTAGTTTAGCTAGAACCAAATAATAGCACAGTTCGCCAACTCCCCTCTATGTCTCAAGCAGATAGGCAAGCCAAGTATCGGAGAATTGAGCCTCTCCAAGGCTAACACTCTAATTTTTATGCATTCCAGCTTTGACGTACTCTATCATTTGTCGAGCTTTGGGGCACAGTGGCTTAGTACTCAAATAATAAGTCGACAACGGAAAATCAGTCAGAGAAATAGGCAGCTTTATCAATTGACCACTCTCTAAATATTTCTCAGCTTCGCTAGATGCTATTACTGTCGCGGCTTGACCTGACAGGACCAGTTTAATACGCGCATCTGCATTATCTATTTGATATAAAATTCCGCCGTTGGCTTGAATTTTCTTGTAGTAGTTTGCATAAAAATGGTCTTGTGACGTTTCCACTGCTTCGAATTTTGGGAAGGTCCATGGGTACGATATAAGATCTGTACCTGAGTTTAAAAACTCGGCCGTTGGAGACGCTACTGCATCCACTTTCATTAAAGTAAAAGGCTTGCAAACTAACTGCTCAACATTGCTGAATAATCCAACGGCTTCACTGTGAGAAATAAAAAAATCCAAATTTCCCTGCAAAAGTTCACGGTGCAACAAGGTTGGACTGCCTTCAACAATCGATACCCTTAAGTCTGCGAACTTTTCAGAGATTACTTTGGAAATTGCTCTGCTGCTAATCGGCCCAATGACTTTACCAAGCCCAATTCTTAGCTCTCCATAATCACCATCTTTTATTACATCTAGTTCATTACAAAGAGCTCTTGCCGCTGTACATAACTCTAAGCACCTCGGGTAAATCTGCTTTGCCGCATCGGTCGGATGAAGTTGTCGTGTGTCGCGATTAAATAATGGAAAGTTAAACTGCTCTTCTAAAGACTTTATGCTTCTGGACATAGCCGGCTGCGATACATCGCAGTCCAATGCAGCTTTAGAAATGCTGCCTAATTCGTAAACGCTAACAAAACACCGAATCCGATTAATACTTATATCTTCAATGTCTATTTTTTCAATCAATATGAGAACCAACCTATATTTATAAACACTTGCGCTAAAACTGTGATTGTCGCCGTATAATGACTATAGCAGTTTAAGCAACAAACTTAAGATATAGCAAAGCAATTGATGCCTAAGTTAGAACGCTACAAATCATACTTGTGTTGCTGTTGAGATGTGTCCTCCCTATTTTTTGTCTTGAAATACGAATTCGGATTAGCATTTAAGACAAGGGGGGGAAGGCATTTCTTATTTCATTGGTATCTTAGCTAGAACCAAATAATAGTACAGTTCACCAACTCCCCTTCAAGTTTCAAACAAGTAGGCAGCGTAAGCAACGGAAGATTAAGTATTTTCCAATGCAAACGCTCTAACTTTAATGCATTCCTGCTTTGACATACTCTATCATTTGTCGCGCTTTGGGGCACAGAGGCTTCGTGCTCAAATGATATGTCGACAATGGAAAGTCAGTCAGAGAAATAGGTAACTTTATCAGCTGACCACTCTCGACATATTTCTCAGCTTCGCTTGATGCAAATATTGTCGCAGCTTGCCCTGATAGGACCAGTTTCATGCGCGCATCTGCATTATCTATTTGATATAAAATGCCGCCATTGGCTTGAATCTTCTTATAGTAATTTGCATAAAAATGACTTTTTGACGTTTCCAATATTTCAAATTTCGGGAACGTCCATGGGTACGATATTAGATCTGTACCTGACTTTAAAAACTCTGCCGTTGGCGACGCTAATGCATCCACTTCCACAAAAGCGCAAGGCTTGCAAACTAGCTGCTCAACATTGCTGAGTAACCCAACCGCTTCACTGTGGGTAATAAAGAAGTCTAAGTTTCCTTGCAAAAGCTCACGATGCAACGAGGTAGGACTGCCTTCAACAATCGATACCCTTAAGTCTGCGAACTTTTCTGAGATTATTTTGGAAATTACTTTGCTGCCAATTGGCCCAATGATTTTGCCTAGCCCAATTCTTAGCTCACCATAGTCCCCAACTTTTATTACATCTAGCTCATTGCAAAGGGCTTTTACCGATGTACATAGTTCTAAGCACCTCGGATAGAGTTGCTTTGCAGCATCAGTCGGACAAAGTTGTCGCGTGTCACGATTAAACAGAGGAACATTAAACTGCTCTTCTAAAGACTTTATACTTCTGGACATAGCCGGTTGCGATACATCGCAGTCCAAAGCGGCTTTAGAAATGCTGCCTAATTCAAAAACACTAACAAAACACCGAATCCGATTGATACTTATATCTTCAATGTCAACCTTTTCAATCAATGTGGTAACCAACCTTTATATTTATAAACACCCGCGCCGAAAAGTATTGTTTTTTTGCAATATAGTGCCTATAGCATGGTTAATTGACAAGTTTATGTCATAAGAAAAATATAAGTGTTTTCACTCTAATTGTTTAAAATTAAAATATTAAGCTATTGTATTAAAAGGATTCCCTATAAATGAAAACGATTGCCTACTGTATATTTCAGTTTACGAGAGGCTGACAAAATAAAACCAAGGCAAAGAAACTTGATCAAAAAATAACCTGCATAAAGAGATTAAATTGTTATTTATTAGTTCTACGTATATTTCCCATTGGAGTGTAAGTGAAGAATGCAAACAACAACTCAAACAATTAAAAGAGATACTCTTTCCTGCCTCACAATACTAAGGCAGTTGTAGCACGCAAAGAAATACTTGGAGCCTAGCGGTTAGCGGTTAGCGGTTAGCGGTTAGCGGTTAGCGGTTAAGAATTTCGATATAATTCTTTAGCACCGCAAGGATTTGCTGCGATTTCTGGCTAAGTTGTTTGGTACTGAGATAGAAAGTAGATAGAGGGAAATGGTCTATTTCAATAGGAAGTTTTTTCAACTGCCCAGTGCTAATGTAATTTTTGCTCTGGATTGATGCAGACACTGTCGCAGCTTTACCAGACAAAACAAGCTTCATCCGAGCATCAGCATTGTCGATCTCATAAAGTACACTGCCGCTTGTTTTTATCTTCCTATAGTAATTAAGATAAAAACTATCCTGCGAAGTTTTTAAAACTTCTACCTTTGGGAAAGTCCAAGGGTACTTGGTAATATCTGACTGGGTACTTAGGAACTTCGCCTTTGGAGCAACAACAGCATCTACTTTGAGGCCTGAAAAGGGTTTGCAAATAAGCTGTTCAGTATTGCTCAAAAGTTCATAGCCTTCAGTGTGGCAAATAAAGAAATCTAGGTCACTTTGCAAAAGGCTTCTATGCAAAGTAGTGGGGTTGCCAGCGATCACCGACACATTTACATCATTAAATCGGTCCGAGACTATTTTCGAGATTAGCAAGCTACCTAATGGCGCTATCACTTTGCCAAATCCAATCCTTATTTCGCCAAAGTTCCCACCCTTAATAATCTCAAGTTCACTACAAATCGCTTGAGCCGCTGAGCAGAGCTCTACACATTTGGGATATAGCTGCTTGGCTGCATCGGTTGGTGAAAATAAGCGCGTATCACGATTAAATAGTCCAACACAAAATTGGCTCTCTAAGCTTTTAATCGCCTTTGATATAGTTGGCTGAGAAACATTACACTCTTGAGCCGCCTTAGAAATACTGCCTAGCTCATAAACACTAACAAAGCATTTGATAATTTTTGTATGAATGTTCTCAATTTCAATCAGTTCAGCCACAATTATGCTCTTAGAGTACTGTTTTTATAATAAATTTCTATGGAAAGCCAATGTTTGTTTATAGGCATAATTTCAAAGAATAGAGCAAATTACTCTGGCGCAGAATACTAGCTGGTTAGTACATTTAAGACAAGTTTCCAAAGTAAGTAATCATAGACTTATGAAAGTTCGATCAATTACACTCTCTTTTTACCTCGCAGAAAAAGTAAATAGTTTCAATAGATTAATGCATATAATCAGAAAGGATAAACAAGAGCTATATAATTAATGAAAAATAAGATGTAGAAAAAATCACCATTCGTATATGCCTTAATTAATAAGAAGCTAGATTCTTATTGGGTTATTTGTGCAAATAAATGACTAAGACTCAATCAAAATCTTAATCAGAATATTTTTTAATAATACGTTCTACAGAACCGTCTAAGTACATTTTTCTCAACTCATCTGATAAACGATCTATATCTGAAGATGAAGCTGTTTTATTACACGCCAAGCCACGTAACGTACTAAAATAAGCAAGTCTATTTTTAATTTCTTTGCTCAACTTTTCTTGCTTTAGTAGATAATTAGCAACTAAAACATCTGTCGCCCAAACATCTATTCTCTTACTCTTCAACTTCAAAATATTTTGTTCGTCTCGTGTTGTTTCCTCAACCTTAAACCCTTGGCTTTCAAGATATTGTGCCGTAGCACTACCAAGGTAAGAGCCAATATTTAAGTTAGCAACATCATTGAGAGTACGAATCTCCACCTTTGAATTAGCATTGGTATAAAACGCAGTTTGAGTAATCAACAACGGGCTTACCCAGTGGAACTCAGCCTCTCTCTCTTGATTGCGTTGTACCGGAAAGACACAAGTATTTGATTGCTCATATGCGATTGTATACGCTCTTTTCCACGGGACAATTCGAACTTTATAATCAAACCCAGCGTTCCTAAATAGCTGAGATACAATGTCTACAGCTACCCCTTTTAGTTGCCCATTGCTTTTATAAGCGTAAGGAGGAAGAGCTTCGGTAAGCAACGTGAAAGTTTCCGCTTGTACAGCCGTGCTGAATAAAAGCGCTACAGTAAGCATAAACTTTACTATCCATTTATTCATATCGTATTTAGTCCCAAGCTTTTAATGACTCTTTATAAGACAGCGTCACGCCCCGTGGTTTCTCATCTTTCAATTTAGGTTTTGGCGAGCCCGGTTGAGTCAACCAATAACTCGATTTTCGTTTGGGGTTTAGCTTTGGCCCACATACTTGTTGGCCTTTATCAGCTATTTGTTGCAACCTAGAATCCATTTCAGATGCCATCTTATTCATTGCTAGTTGAGGACTTAACTCACCGTTAGAAACCAGTGCGATATTTTTCCACCATAAGTCAGCAAGCCTTGGGTAGTCTGGTACATTTGTTCCAGTCGGAGTCCAAACATTGCGAGCAGAGCTTCGATAAAACTCTATTAACCCACCATATTTATGTGCCACCTTACTCATTATTTTAGAATTAATGTCTGAGTTACGGATAGGCGTTAACCCCACTAGAGTTTTCTTCAACGAAACAGTTTTAGAAACTAGAAACTGCGCATATAACCAAGCAGCCTTGCGGCGTTCCAGTGGAGTGCTGGTAAGAAAAGTCCACGCACCCACATCTTGATACCCTAATTTCATTCCTTGCTGCCAGTATGCTCCTCTCGGTGAAGGTGCCATACGCCACTTCGGTGTGCCATCTGGATTGGTCACCGGTAAATCCGGTGACGTCAAAGACGCGGTAAATGCTGTATACCAAAATATTTGCTGCGCGATATTGCCCTGCCCCGGCCAAGCGCCAGCTTCGGTGAAATTCATAGTGTAGGATTTTGGTGGCGCATACTTTTTCAACCACTCGACATACTTGCGAATCGAGTATACCGCCGCCGGGCTATTTAATGCCCCACCTCGTTCAACGGACGAGCCTGCTGGGTGGCACCCTTCAACACGTATGCCCCATTCGTCCACTGGCTTTCCGTTTGGCAAACCAATATCGCCAGCTCCAGCCATCGAAAGCCACGCGTCAGAAAACCTCCAACCCAAAGAAGGATCATATTTCCCATAATCCATATGGCCATAGACCTTCTCTCCGTCTATCTCTTTGACATGTATCGTAAAGAACTCTGCAATATCCTCATACGCCGACCAATTTTGTGGCACATTCAATTCGTAGCCATATATTTCTTTAAATTTTTGCTTGAGATCTGCGCGAGAAAACCAATCATGCCGATACCAATATAGATTGGCGAATTGTTGGTCGGGAAGCTGATAGATCTTCCCATCAGGTGCAGTCGTGAAGCCGATGCCAATAAAATCATCAATATCTAGGGTTGGCAAAGTGACATCCTTGCCTTCGTTTTGCATAAAATCGCTAAGTGATACCACTTTCCCTGAGCGGTAATGTGTTCCGATCAAGTCACTATCATTGATATAAGCGTCATATATGCTGTAATCAAGCTCTACCTGAGTCGATATCTTCTTAACAACATCATCCTCACCGGTTATTTCATGAACAACTTTTATACCGGTAATATCTTCGAACGCTTTCGCTAAAATATTCGCTTCATACCAATGCGTATCAATACGCTCAGACACCACTCTTACTGTGATGTCTTGGTAAGGTTCAGACGCCTCCACAAACCAAGCCATTTCATCTAGCTGTTGCTGGCGAGTAAGGGTGCTTTGAGCAAACTCTTTATCTACCCATATCTTCGCTGCAATCATCCCCGAAAATACATATCCACTGTGAAATAGTATTAACGAGGCAAATAGCCAACGAAACCAAGCATGAATCAAATTCCTTTTGATAATGGTTTGCCTTCTTGTGATATAGAAAGGAGTAAAATTAAAAATAGTAGACAAATCTGACAATTGACAGATTTGTTAAGATTAAAAAAGCTATTTTTGAGGGACTTTTTCCAATATGGAGATCAACAAAATGTGTGAATGCTTTTGCTGATACTGATCGTAATATTGACACTCAGCGACACCATTATCGTGATCTACGAACATGACATCCATGATGGGCATATTGTCCAACAGCAAACCGAACAAGTCAGATTGGGGCCTAACGTGATCTCCTACCACTAAACGCTTTTTGTCTTCCATGCCGATTCCATTCAGTACCAAGGCTAACCTAAAACGCAGTTTATAATTTCTATCCAATCGCTCTGAAACCACTAAACCTGCTTGTATAGGTTATCTATAATTTTATATCAAATTTCTCCTGCTGCATGCCAGATGACGTTTTATCCGTTATTTCCATATCCAAATTCAATATTGTTCAAAACAGAAAACACCAAACTTTCGCTTGGTGTTTTTCATAGGACCAAAAGCAAGTGCAGTATTTTATCTATACTCGATAGCAGTAATCCAAACTATAGTCTTCACCACTTTTGGCAACGAACTCTTTGTCTTCACTACATACTTGAGGTTTGCCATTTTCGTCGCCTTTGATCAAGCTAACCCAATGGCGCATTGCTGCTATATTAGTGTCATTCATATTCATTGAAAGCTTTGTGCAAGTCTCAAGCTGGATATCATCTATCTCAATAAACTCAACACTTCCTGTACCTTTATGGCAACCTAGTATCACTTCTACGTGACTACCTGCTGCGTCTTTAAGTAGAATTGAACAAGGGTCTTCTTTTTCACCATTGTAAGCAACAAAATGCTTCGGATGCTTCAATCCACTGTGGCTTCCGTCTTTGAAATAAGCCATCACATGTCGATAATCAATCACATAGGCTGTTACATCTTGGTGTGAGCCATTCTCCAGAGGGAAAATTGTATCTAGTAGCTGCTTAGCTTTCTGCTGCTTCTCTTGCTGCTTATTTGCGCTAATAGTTTCCACGGCAAAGACAGCTTCTGCAATAAAAGGCTTGCTCTGTTCTTGAATTTCATTCTTACCAAAAGTCAGCATATTCATAGTCTTCCCCTCAGGATAATTCCTCAAAACTCCGCAATGAAGCTAATAATTCGTATCTAATAACCTTGACTTCGCAATTTTGTGATTTTGCTTACTATCTAGACTAGCTAATTTTTTACTACAATTTCACAACAAAAATTTTACAGTGTGAATTTTACAAAATGTCGTTGTCAAAAAGCTTAGTTCGTCAGTCTCATTTCTTGGGTACAAAGATACGTAACTTGAGAAAACGCAACCATTTAACGATGGAGGATCTATCTGCTAGGTGTATTAGATTAAACCCAGATTACGCTCCATCCGTTTCTTACCTTTCAATGATCGAGCGAGGAAAGCGTGTCCCAAGTGTGGATATGCTCGAAGTTATAGCCGAAGTTTTCCAAAAGGAACCTGCTTGGTTTTTAGATGATGAACCCGAAGAAAGTGAAATTACACCAGACAAAGGCAATAGAGGCGGAATAAGTGGAATGGCGTTAGAGCCTAGCTTTCTATTCTCCAATGAGATATTGCAAATCGCCATCCCAGAAATGCTTTCTCAAACTGGAATCACCGGACGCCAATTTGCCCACCTACTTATTCGAGCACACCAAGAGAAAAACCAAAACCACTTTCCCGATTTAGAACGTGCTGCTGAAGAAGTCGGGCACAAAAGGCTCAATTTAGCAGTAGATGATCTGATTGATATTGCGAAAAGTCTAGGCATTAACATTCGATGGGTAAATCGTACACCTCAAGATGTAGTGGACGAACTTGGTGTTAGTGCAAAACAGCTCGTCACCTCATTTTTTGAACCACCAACGACCATCTACTTAAACGAAATTTTAAAAAACTATCCGACTAGACTTAAATATGATTTAGCTGTGTATATTGGCCACTGCATTTTACACAGTAAGGAAGGACTAAAAAGCGTTCTATCTGTGGGACATACTAACAGCTGGGAAACCAATGAGCCCGCACACAGCTCTTCAGAGCTCAACTCCAAAGATATCCTACTAGCTTGGAGGGATTTCGAATCTAGCTTTTTTGCAGGGGCCCTACTTTGCCCTAAAGTCCCTTTCCGCCAGTTATTAGATCGCTCAGGCTACGAAATTGACGTTCACCAAAAAGCCGGAGTATCACCTTCTGTAGCGATGCGCCGAATGACGGTAGTCTCACCATACCCTCATTGGCATTACTTTGATGCTTATGGGCAAAACAAGCTCAAAGCCGTATATCGCGGAAATGGCATTCCACTACCATGGGGGAACATGCGCAAGGTTAATGACCCTTGTCAGCACTGGGCTGTATTTAGAAGGCTCTCCGAGCCACAGGAACACAGCTCTTCACAAATTTCTATTTTGAATGTGGGCGATGAACCAAGAATTTACTGCTGTGAGTCTGTCAACATGACAGATCCTGCTGGCAATAATCGCGTGCTATGTGCAGGCATAGATTTAAACCCTGCGATTGATGCGCAAGGAGGCGATGCCCGACAAATCGCTGAAGAGCTGAAAAATTCATGTGTTGAAAGTGGCGGTAGTACGGTTATTCCACGCCACATCAAGAAAGAGTTCACTACCATAGCGAAAATCCTCAATATCAAGTGGATAGAAAGAGGTATAGAAACTAACGCAAGATTAATCTGTTCTCGTGGAGCGGTATGCCCAAGAAAACCAAGCTGCTACAGTAAGTGTGGTTCTTAGAAGTCAGCACAATGCATAGAAATGAACGCCGAGCTTAGAAAGAAAAAACGCCAATCACAATAGGCGTGATTGGCGGATATATAATTGTGAACAAATTCGTTCACTAACAACGTCAGTTGGCTAGGTAACCCTCGGCTTAATAAGGGTTACTATTACATATGCAGATAGCATGCCAACTTTAAAATTCATGTTAAATACCGTATAACACTGATTTCAGCGTGCGAAGATGCATAGCAATATTGCAATTTGCGAATTATATCGATAATTACAAGCATGGTTTTGCATATTGCAATGAATATTCTCAAATATAGTGGCAATGTGGAATGTGCCTGTAAGCATGTCGAAGAAACAAGCATTCACCAATTAACCCTGTTAGTTTTTATACAAAAACCAAACTGGTCCAATCAAAACGAACTCCAACCTTTGTTTCAAAGACGGCATCACACCTTCTACTTTGTAACCAATAAATTGAGCTAACCAAAATAGTAACAAACAGCCAAGTGAAAAGTGGAATATCGAGACCTGCAAAATATGTAATGACCAAATAAATGCACTTGCTGCCAGCGTCAAACCCAACATCATGATCAACACCGTAAGTGATAACTTGGAATAAAAAACCAACACACCAGCGACAAAAAACCACACCCAATGCACTGTAAACCCAATAACTTCCAATGGAGGAATAGACCAAACTAATCCAACTAACATAACAAACACCCCGGGAGCAGTAATTCGATGAATTCGTTTGTTCACTCGGTTTTGGTGGCTCTCTGAGTATTCGTTAAGCCATTCTGTTAGCTTCTTCATAACCTTCTCCAATCAAGCACAACCCTTGGCTCGGGATTATAAAGTTTAGCTAAATTTACAAATGATGTGACTGCAATAACGTTCGCTTTGAACGTAACAAGAAAGAATTAGGCTATCATATATCCTTAGCTCTCCGAGCTACGTGAGGTAGTAAGAGTTAAGTTTAGTTATGTTGTACAGAACAAGCCAAAGGTTATAAATGGAGAGTATTTGCTTACAGCTATTGAAAAAAAGTGACGCGTTAGATCTACTCAGGTTTGAGGTTGAAAACAAAGCTTGGTTCGAAGCTCAAATACAAGCAAGAGAAAGTGATTTCTTTAGCATCGAAGGCGTACTAGAACATATCGCAGAATGTTTATTGATGTACAAGTGCCAAACAATGTTGCCACTTATTGTCAGAAATAGAGATAATAAAATTGTCGCGAGAGTCAACTTGCACAGCGTTGATATTCATCGTAGAAGAGCATTACTAGGCTACAGAGTCGCACAAGAGTATTCAGGTGCTGGCATTGCTAGCAAAGCTGCAAAACATATCATCTTATTGGCAAAACAAAAGTTCAATATTACCAACTTTGTCGCAATTGTTTCTAAGCACAATTCAGCGTCGCAAAAAGTACTGGAAAGGAATGGATTTAATCGAACTAGATCATTTAAAAACTACGCCAAAATTTCAGGCAACTATATCGATTGCTATGAATACATTTTGGATATTGACTAGCGAGCTGTAGATGGATTTATTCTCCCCCCAGCCAAGTGAAGGCGAATGGATCACTATCCGAGATGGGCTTTTATACTGGGCTCCACAAAGTATTGAACGTGTCTATGCCAGCGAGCTGTTTGAAAAACTTAAAAGAGAAATAACCTTTGAGCAAAAAAGCATTAATATTTTTGGCAAACAGCGCATACAACCACGGCTTCACGCTTGGCATGGCGATGCCAGCTACTCATACTCAGGGCTCACACTAAGCCCACACCCCTGGACTGAAACCTTATTAACGTTAAAAAGCATTTGCGAAGCTTCTAGCGGTCAAGCATTTAATTCTGTTCTAATCAATTTATATAGAAATGGGGACGACTCCATGGGCTGGCACTCTGACAATGAACCAGAACTGGGTAAAGATCCGACAATTGCCTCCATAAGCTTAGGAGAAACAAGAACATTTCACCTGAAACATATCCATAGCAAAGAAAAAATAAAGATGGAACTTAATAATGGATCTTTGCTTGTTATGGCCGGTTCTACTCAGCACTATTGGCAACATAGCTTGCCTAAAACTCGTCAAACCAAACAAGAGCGTATCAACCTGACATTCCGGTATGTTTACCCAACGGCATAACGCAAGTAACTTTATATTGAGCCTACCGCTTTTCTTGGCTGCCATTTTTTCTGCACTATCGGACTGGCAACATTTAGCACATTTGCTGCCACAATGACGGCTAAGCCTAGGATTTGCAAACCGCTAAATGCGACATTGAAGAAAAGAAATTGCCAAATAGAAGCAAAAAGCAAATTGGTGAAAAGGTAAGGTGCTAGTTGGGAACTAGATTCCACCAGCTTATATGCTTTAGCCCGAAATATTTGAGTATTAATTATCAGTACAGACACAGCCAGTAGCCCGACAAAAAGAAGCCACCCGTCTGTATTACCTGTCATTACAGTTAAGCTGTGATTCAAAACAAAACCCGTTAGCAACACTGGAACAAATACCACGGCAGCAAAAGCGAGAGTCCATGCGTTTATCTCTACTGGACTCATATCACTTTTGGTTGCTCGGTGTAAGCTCAGCTGTGAACCTGCGTTAAACAACCCTGCGCAAAGGCCAATTAGTAGGGCTGGTTTAAATGTGAACCCAGATAGGCTTCCTGATAATAGTAATACGCCAATAAAGGTCATCGCTAATGCCGCTATGGTGCTCACTTTTAACTTCACTGAAAATATTAGTTTTTCTAACACTGGGATAAATAAAGGCCCCGTTCCAAATAACACCACACTTTCTACTAGACTCAATTGTGAAAGCGAAATTATAAAACAAAGCTGACACCCTGCAATACATAATGCACGAATCGAGAGAGGTACTAAAAGTGCCTTTGGAGGTAAGCGTAGTTTAGAACATAAAAGCACTAGCATGAGTAGCATTGCGGGCATTAAAAACCTAAGAAAACCAAGCCACTCCAAGCTTATCTGTTCTGTAAGGTAGTTAGACAGTAAGCCGTTAATCGAAACACTAAAAGTCGAAGAAAGTACAAACAAAATGGGTAGTAATTGACGTGTCATAAGCTCTCCTTTACATAATCAAATTGTAAAGAAGTGCATTGTTAGATAAAAACGATTAATATTAACCAAATAGTTAAGTAAAACTTACAATGAACAAAATCACTCCACTAAAGTCTTTATATTCATTCGTTGCCGTTGCTGAAACGGGGAGCATGAGTGAAGCGGCAGACATGCTTAACGTCAGCCACTCAGCTATCAGCCAATCGATTAAATCTCTTGAAAGCTATCTAGGGGTAGAGCTATTTCAGCGTGTCAATCGCACTGTAGTGTTGAATGCTCAAGGCAAACAATACTATAAACAAATCTCCCCTGCCCTAGAACAAATAAGCCATGCAACCCAATCTATTATTGATAGAAGATACTCTCATAGATTGACTCTCAACATGGTGCATTCACTCGCAATGCACTGGTGGATACCCAGAGTGGAAAGGTTCAATCAGTTTTCAAATACACTAGACATCCGCATCTCCAATTTAGTTGGAAACTTTTCATTGCAGCAAGAAGGGATAGATGTAGCACTGGTTTTGGGTAAAAGCAGTGAGTGGGAGAACTACCATTGTGAGTTTTTAGGCAATGATGAGCTAGTAATGGTTGCGAACCCCAATATCATTCCCCCAGAAGCCACATCCTCAGAGCTCCTGCAACAATTTCCAGCAATCATCGCAACCAACGAAAGACGTGCAAACGACTGGCAGATCTGGTGTGAGGCAAAAGGCCTACCAATGCCTAAATTTGGGCACAACCTATCGTTCAATGCAACCATTCAAGCACTGCAAGCAGCAATCAGCCAACTAGGCCTATTCATTACCCACAAAATATTCATTCGAGACTATGTAGAGCAAGGGATGCTAGTTGAAATTGGTGATTCAATACCAAACCCTAAACAAGATTTTTACTTCATCTGTCAACCTGAGCAGTTAAGCAACGAGTTTGTGTTGTTACTCCGCTCATGGATTAAGGCAGAATTTTCTAAGTAAAAACTGTGATCACAAGTTACGATATCTACGAACAAAAGAGCCCATAATAATTTTGAGGGCTTTAAGTTTATGCCCTACGCTTTATAAGCAACTAATAACATAATCAGTTGACTCAATAGATATTTTTTAGTTTGTTAATTTGCTTCAGAGAATGATTGTCTTCTATTATTAATTTGAGGAAATGTATTTAAATGGAACTTAGTAGTCGTAATGAATAACCTTGTAGGAACCAATTTAGAAGAGATGGCCGATGTTCGGTTGAACAAGCGGCGCAATATAATGCTATTGTGCTCTCTTTTATGCGGTATTATTCTCTTGATTTCAGGGATATTAAACCTAGTTGATGGCCGCTATGCCTTTGGTTTCCTTGAGCTAGGTTCCCTTATATTAATTTCCATAATTGCTTGGTTCTCGATAAAAAACTTTCAAGCAAACTTTACTGATCTTATGTTCAGCGGTGTGATGCTATTTTTAGGCGCAGCCCTGCTGTTCTATAATGGAGAGATTCCTGGCCGTTTTCTTTATTTATATCCCATCGTAGGTTGCTTGGTATATGTAAATGACTTTCGTAATGGCTTGATATTCAGTGCAACATTTTCTTTGTTGGCTATTGTTTCTATTGCTTATACCCCGTCAACCTTGTTACCAAATAGCTTCTCAGATATGCATTTCCTGATTAGTTTAATCTCAATCAGTGTCATATTTAATATTTCCTCTTTCTACTACTCAAAGGCCGTCGACTACATTCAAAGCTTATATCAGGAAGGTATCGAAGATTTGGCCTATATGGACCACATCACTGGTTTGGCAAATCGCTGGAGCTTTGAACGTTGGGCTTGTGAAAAGCTAGAAGAGTTAAGAGAGACAAAAGACTATACGGCACTCGTCTTCTTAGATATCGATAACTTTAAGGCTATCAATGACACATACGGCCATGATATTGGAGACAAAGTCTTGCAGCACTTTGCTCGAAGACTCGGTAATAAAGTAAGAAGCAAAGATAGAAAAACTGGTAAACACGACTACTCTATTGCGCGATTTGCTGGCGATGAATTTGTTCTATTACTTTACGGTGTAAAGCATAAATCAGACTTAGATAATATCTTGAATCGGATATGTCATTTATTTCGGGATGGTTACCAAGGCACAGCAAGGATTAATGATTTAACAGTAAGTGTTGGGGCGGCTCTCTTTCCGCAAGATGCAGAATCCCTCTCTGAGCTAACTCGGTGCGCAGACAAAGCCATGTACGCAGCTAAACATGGTGGAAAAAATAGGTACTGCTACTACAATCATTCCAAACCTAGCCCAATCGATCAGGCATTGGAACCTAAAAACGCTACCATCGTCCCTTTAAAACAAGAAAAAGAAAAGTAGCCTAGCTTGTACCCGTCATATACATCGTCCAAAGTCCAATAGCGCAAGCAACAATAAGCCACACTGCGTACCTAAAGCTATTAAACTTATCTTTCTTTGGCGTGATAATTGGCCGCATCGCTTTCTCTTTTACTGAAGAAAAAGCTGAGCGTTTGGTTTCTAACGCTTCCTTTCTTCGCTGGGCTTTGTTGGCGACCTCGGTGAAGCGATGCATTTGATCGCCCGTAAAATCTTTTTTCGGATCATAACGAGCATTTTGGTCTTCATGCTTAGGAACTACAGCCATCTTACCTCCCGTCAAACGAGCGTCATAAAATAATTATAGTCAATTTTCTAACGCCCGTTAGTTATGGTGTTAACCGCTATCTCCGTTTAGCAAACGTAATTTGTGTTTTGACTATACTTAATGGTACAGCGTTGAGTATGACTTTAAATGAAAACGCACAAATTTGCACATTTTTCAATCAAAAATCAAACAAAGAGCGCTGTACAATAGGGAAGAACGTTGCTAGAGATAAGGGTTAATTAACAAATAGATCAATACGTTCAATAACAAACGTCATCACATATATCGGCTTACTATGACAAGATTACAAGCAATAAAAACTGTCACATATAGCG
The DNA here is from genome assembly GCF_921294215.1 of Vibrio marisflavi CECT 7928. Taxonomy (GTDB): domain Bacteria; phylum Pseudomonadota; class Gammaproteobacteria; order Enterobacterales; family Vibrionaceae; genus Vibrio; species Vibrio marisflavi. The sequence goes on along the minus strand of NZ_CAKLDM010000001.1, from coordinate 349,647 downwards.
TGCTAATATTCGCGGGAATGGGTTTCTCGGCGCTGATATATGTTAGCTATCAAGATTATGTAGATCCTAAACACGTCTATGGCGACTGGATTGAAGTCGGCGCACCTTCTTACGACACCGATGTTATTACTCTCAACAGAACCGGGGTTTTCAAAAACAACCGTCTTATCACTACACAATTTAAATTCAACGGAAAAAGGGTCTCGATTGAAACAGGTAGTGGTGTGACTGTTTATGCGGTTGCTGGCTCTTACAAATCTCCTCAGTTAAAGCGTATTTCTCCAGAAACCCCTAGCCAACGATTAATCAAAAAGGGGTATGAACACACCATTGACATGAGTGGCGGTGTTGGCGGAGCAAAAGCACGTCGTGCTGCGTTAAGCGACCACTTTAGTGGCAAATAAAAAGCCTAGGCAAATTCACCTAGGCTCCATTTAACTCTCTTGGCATAACAAACTTCGTTACCCCGTTAGAACCGAATCTTCGGGATATTTCACCAAAGACGGCTCAGGCCTCGCGAGCATGAATGCTAGCGTCAACGGACCAATTCGGCCAATAACCATCACTATGATTAGTATTATCTTTCCTGCTTCGCTTAAATGCTCTGTTAAACCCGCTGTCAAACCTACTGTAGAAAACGCGGACACCGTTTCAAATACCACTTTAACAAAGCTCGCTTTTTCAGTGATCATCAATACAAACATTGCAGAAGTAAGCAGCGCACCGCTTACTACAATAATGGCTAAAGCCTTAGTGACAATTTGCCAATTTACAGTTCTCTTGAACATCACAACATGCTTCTTCTGACGCAAAAATGCCCAAGTAGCAACAACGGCAACGGTAAAGGTTGACACTTTTATCCCGCCCCCTGTTGACGTAGAGCCCGCACCAATAAGCATAAGCACTATTACCACAAGCAACGCTGGGTGAGTAAAGTGACCTAAATCAACGGTATTAAACCCTGCAGTTCGAGCACTGGCTGATTGGAAAAACGCTGATAGCCATTGGCTAGATTCTGATAGAGGCCCAAGCGTTTGTGGGTTATGGCGCTCCAACGCCCAAATCAGAACAGTACCTGAGATTAGTAGCACTGGCGTCATAATGACCATGATTTTTGTATGCAATAGCAGCTGTGAAAAACCCTTACGCCAGTTTTTGGCAAGATCAACAACAACCGTGAAGCCCAACCCACCAAAGATAAATAATGCAGCCAATGTCAAAAGCACTAACGGGTCGTTTACATAACCCATCATGTTATTTGAGAAAAGCGAGAACCCTGCGTTGTTAAAGGCGGAAATAGCATGGAATAAGGCGTAGAACATGCCTGTTTCCCACCCCATTTGAGGGACAAAATGGAGAGATAAGAGAACAAAACCAACAAACTCAGTTGCAAAAGCAAAAATGACTATTTGGTTTACTAGGCTGTGTATGTCTACGCTAGTGTCCTGCCCCAATGACTCTTTCGCTAATGCTTGTTGCTTAAGGCTTAACTTTACGCCAAACATATACAGCAAAACCGCCGACAGTGTCATCTGCCCTAGGCCACCAACCTGCATCAAAAACATCAGCAGAACTTGGCCTTCGGTTGTAAAATGTTTTCCAGCATCAACAACGCCCAACCCCGTTACACTAATGGCTGACGTCGCAGTAAAAAGAGCGTCAGTCACACTGAGTCCGGTCACTGAAAACACGGGTAATGTCAGCAACAGCGCAGATGGAATCAACACACCAAGGAAAGTCAGTAGAATTACTCTAGGTTCATTACCTTTTTTTGCTTTTTTACCCGGCTCTAATGGAAAAATAGAGCTGATTTTGTCGTAAGTACTCATAACGATTTAATTTTTTTCGCCAAGGTCACTTTTGGTCCAACAATGATGATCACGTCCCCAATTTCTAGAGGCGTGTTAAGTTCAGGAGCTTTAGTTATTTCTGGACCACGCTTGAAGCCTAGTACTTGAACATCACAATCTTTACACAAAGTAAGATCAGATAACGTTTTGCCCATCAAGCGAGAACTGACGATGATCTCTGTCATTGCCATGCCACTACCTAATTCATGAAACTCTAGAACTCGGCGGTCGAGCATCTTACGTGCCACACGAATACCCATATCACGCTCTGGCATTATGATATGGTCGGCACCTATTTTTTGGAGAATTTTAAAATGAAATTTATCGTTGGCTTTAACCCATACTGATTGTGCTCCGGACTCTTTCACAACCAAAGTTGTTAGAATACTAGAGTTCACATCTGAACCGATGGAGATCATCACCATATCGTAATCTGCGAGTTGCAGTTCTGCGACCGTGTCTTCATTAGTACAATTTGCTACGATTGCTTGAGTCACATACGCGGATGCTTCTCGTACTCTGTCTTCATTGATGTCTACTGCTAGAACTTGTACGCCAGCATCTTGTAGCTCTTTACAAACAGATAAACCGAAACGGCCTAAACCGATCACTGCAAACTGCTTATCACCTGGTCTCATATTTTTGCCTATATGTCGTCAAAAAAAGCGGAGCTAAGTTTGCTCCTATAAATTTCGCATATCAAACTTTAAAATTACATTCTGACATTAAATTGACATAAAAATGTGAACTATGTCAGGTCACAAATTAGCCTAGAAATTAAGGTTGATTTTTAAAACTTAGATTAGTAATTATAATCTCGCTAGAACTATCAAAATCGCTCAATTAACTTCGTGAAGGTCTACTATGGAAGTAAGCCCTTCAGGACTGTCAGCCAAAAAGATGGAACAATATGAACGAATTACTCACCCGATTAACGTCGTATATTGGCACTTTGCCAGCGGATTGGGATACAAATGTTATTTTTATAACTGCAGCGAGTTTTGTGGCTTGGGTTGCATGGCGTATTATCTACAGTCGGCTGGACCCTATTGTCGACAAAACCAAGTTTCAATGGGATAACTTAACCCTCCATGCACTCAAAACGCCAGTGAGTACTCTCATCTGGTGTTGGCCAGCTACTGTATCGATTGGAATACTTTTACAAAACCGCTTTCAGTCAGAACTCAACTGGTTGAGTACGCTCAAACACTTGCTCGTTATCGCAATTTTCCTCTGGATCGTCATACGCTTCATTAACAATGTAGAGAAGTATGTCTTAAGCCAAAAAAAGCGAGATGAAACCACAGTACAAGCCATCGCAAAAGTAACACGGCTGATATTCCTTGTTATCGGCGCGCTTACCATCATGCAATCTTTTGGTTTAAGTTTATCTGGATTGCTGACATTTGGTGGTGTCGGCGGCTTAATCGTCGGTTTGGCGGCCAAAGATTTACTGGCTAACTTTTTCGGTGGCTTAATGATCTACTTCGATAGACCATTTAAAGTCGGCGACTGGATAAGATCACCGGATCGTCAAATTGAAGGAACAGTAGAAAGAATCGGCTGGAGAATGACGATTGTCAGAACATTCGATAAACGCCCACTATATGTACCAAACTCTGTTTTTAGCAGCATTGTGGTTGAGAACCCTTCACGCATGCTCAATCGCCGTATCTACGAAAACATTGGTATTCGATATGAAGACAGCGCCCATGTAGCAAACGTGGTCAGTGGTATTAAATCCATGTTGGAAAAACATCCAGATATCGACACAAACCAAACTCTGATAGTCAATTTCAACCAGTTTGGTCCGTCTACATTAGATATCATGATTTACACCTTTACCAAGACGGTCAACTGGATACGCTTCCATGAAGTCAAACAAGATGTAATGTTGAAAGTACTGGATGTGGTCCATGAAAACGGCGCGGATATCGCCTTCCCAACTCAAACCATCAAGTTGGACAAACCTCATGCCCCTACATTGGAGCAGCACATACAGATAGAGCCGTAAAGAAAAAGAGTCGGCAACTATATTTTGCCGACTCTCAAATCTGTTAAGCAGAGCTTATAGAAGTGATAAAACCTAACTCATTTTATCAATAAACCAATAGCTGACTGGGTTATCTGGGCATTGATATGGGCCACACTCTATAAAAGTCGAAATGACATTCAAGGCTACCGCCGAAATCGCTAGCAGGCATGCAAACCGACCAACCGTTGTCATCTCATACTCATCGTTGCTCCATTCCTCTCGCCACATAACAAGCAATACCGCAACTGCAAAAATAGTCGCTGCAAACAAAACAAACGCCCAAGTATAGTAGTGCATACCAAATATAGGACTACCGTAACCTGGTGTGCCCGGCACCACATGCAACGATACCTGACGTAGTGCTGCTGCTGCACCAAATAGTGCCCCCAACAATATCACTCCATAGTGACGCTGCTGAGGCCCATATACTAAATTCAGCATAAAACCAAACATCACCATCGCAAAACCTACCCGTTGCAATAAACACAATGGACAGGGCAGTTCATTTAAGGAAAGTTGCATGACAAATGCGGCTAGCAGCACTGCCGACATTCCCAGCAGACCTAAGCTGTTAAGTTGTGTAACTCTAGACTGGTTCATAAATCCTCTCCTTACAGTAATATAGAGAGAGTGTCGGTAGCATGATGTCTAAGCCAATACAGACTTAACAACAAACCCACTGCAAAAAATATATAAGACTTACATTTCTTACCTTTAAATGCGCACATCATGGCAATCAAAATGATAAGGAACAATAAACTCATCATAACGGGGAGCCTTCCCTTCGGTTATTTAATCTCTATTAAAATATAGTCATAAGTATTTACATTGCTTAATTACTCGCTAGAAATTCTCAATAAACAGACGTTTCTATGCCAACTTGAACTGCTTCAGAAGTTTGCGTAACTGGTGCGATTGTTCTGCTAAGTCGTTTGCTTGGCGAATACCACTTTCAGATTCCGTTAAGAATTCTGTGGCGACTGCACGAATAGCTTCAGTATTACGGCCAATCTCGTCGGTCACCGACGTTTGTTGCTCGGCTGCTGTTGCAATGTGGGTAGACATATCGCTGATATCATTCACCGCTTGCGAAATTTCCTGGAAAGAATCACTAGCATTTTGGGCATCATTAACGCTAGTTTGAGCTAATTCATGACACTGATTCATCACCTTCACTGCATCTTGTGTAGTAGATTGCAGCGTCGTAATCATTGCGTTGATCTCTTCTGTAGACTTATGTGTATGCTGTGATAACACTCGTACTTCATCAGCTACAACTGCAAACCCACGCCCAGCTTCCCCCGCCCTAGCCGCTTCAATCGCCGCATTGAGGGCGAGTAAGTTTGTCTGTTCAGCGATATCGCTGATAGTACTCACAATCGAGTTAATGGTTTGACCGTGATTTTTTAGCTCAAGAATAATCTTAACCGCATCATTAACTTGATCAGATAAATCACTAATAGACGATTGACAGGTATTCGCCACTTGTTGCCCTTTGGTACTAATTTTTACCGAATCTGAAGAAGCGCTCGCAGCTTGTTCCGAGCTAGAAGCAATTTCTTGTGTAGCCGTAGCCATTTCAGTCACCGCCGCCGCAACCATAGTCACTTCATTTTGCTGATGATTTGCACTTTCAGAAAGCTTAGTCGCCGAGCGTGAAGTTTCTGTTGCTTGAGTGTCGACGCGATCCGTCACGTTGTGAACGTGGGTGAGTAATTTTTGCAGCTTTTCGACAAATGAATTGAAATTGTCCGCCAATCGCCCAACTTCGTCATCTGATTTCACTTTAATACGCTGAGTCAGATCACCACCACCACTAGCAATCTCTTTCAGCGCATCGGATACTTTTGTGAGGTTGGATAGTAGATATTGGACAAGTGGCTTGGAGGTCAATGTGACTATCAGAATCATAATGAATGCGGCTAACAACAAAAACAGAGTTGTTTTCTTAATTGGACTTAGCATGACACTTTCTTTTCCTGCCATAACCAGCATCCAATCGCTACCTGGAATTTTGGCTGTGGAAACCAAATAACCTTCTCCAGCAATATGTATTGTTGCTAACTCACCGTGTTTCGTTGATTTACTCACCATATTTTCCAAGGAAGTGTCTGCTCCAAGATCGGAGTATGGCTTGTTACGCAGTTTGGGATCAGAGTGCGCAAGAATAAGTCCATTATTTGAGATGAGAAAGGTGAAACCTTGTCCTGGAGCGGGAAGGTTTGAAACGTCATTGGCTAAAGTATCCAGATTTACACTGGCTCCAACAGCACCGACAAATTTTCCTCCACGATAAACCCCTTTTGCAATCGTGATGGTCAATTTCCCTGAAGTGGCACCAATGAAAGGTTTAGTCACAACAACCTCTTTTGACGCTTTCGCCATCTTATACCAAGGGCGAACACGGGGGTCATAATTAACTAGGTCATTTTTAATCCCAGTATTTCTGTACATCTCGCCACTCTCAGTGCCGAGGTAAGTTAAGTCATAACTTGATGCTTCGTTGGCTTGAACAATATGGCTGAGAATCTGTTGTCTGTTGGTTGTTTTCGATATCGCATTGGCCAAGGCATCAATACCCCTTTCCTGACCTTGAAGCCAAACTGAAATGGCGTGTGAGCCCAGTTGATTGTAACTTGAGACACTCGCCGCTAGACTTTGCTGACTTTGGCTGGATACCCGAAAGTAGGTAATAGTCGTCAACAAAATGGTTGTAACGACTAATGCTCCAACAAATGACAATGTGATTTTTTTAGTCAAGCTTAAACGCATCACTTCTTCCCTGCTCAGAAATTCTCATGAAAATATAGAACGATTGATATAATCATCAGAATAGACACAACTTGACGTTTTCGCCTGCCGCTTACCTATATAAGACGACTAATTCATTAGTGTTCAGCCCAGCCATATTTAGTCAGGTGCAAGAAGATATATTTATTGATAACTTTTTTAGATTTATAGAGCAGAAACTTTAGGGCAATATCACAAGATGGTACTAAAGTTCATTTTTTCAGCAATTTGTAAGCATTTTTTACATCCTATCCTATGCTTAAAGTGAAGCCTCTAAATAGGACTGTAGATATGCAACACAGAAATCATGAGCAGACACCAATGGCGATATTGTTGGTCATTATTTGTATGATTTTCGTCGCGTCGCCTCTTATTGCGAGTATCGCGTTTGACGTGCACCCTCACTTACATATCAGCTCCATGAGTTTAGGTATTATTGCTCTTGCAGGTGCAATAGCGTTTGCTGTAATGAAAAAAAGAAAATAGCACCAAACTCACTAGAAAATTCTGTATCTTCCAGTTGTTTTAAGCCTAGAAGATCACATAGAGTACTAACTAGTTGAAAATATATTGCTAGAAGGTATTCGAGTGAATTTGCGACAACTGGAAGTGTTTTACTCAATCATGCAAACGGGTACCGTATCCGGCGCAGCCAAAAACCTCAATGTATCTCAACCCAACATTACCCGAGTGTTAGCCCATACCGAGCAACAGCTTGGCTTTCCTTTGTTTGAAAGAGTGAAAGGTCGTCTGGTTGCGACGAGAGAAGCAAGAACCTTACTACCTGAGGCCGAGCGTGTGTATCACCAGCTTGGCAACTTTCGTTCAATGACCAATAAATTGAAGAAAGGTGAGCAGCATATAAGAGTCGGCGCGCCTCCTATTCTCGCTTCCACCATCCTGACACCAGTTGTTGCCTCTTATCTAAAAGAGGGAGGCTATTCTGTTGAAATATTAACCGGGCACCAAAATCAGATGTGTGAAAGCCTGCTTAAAAACGAAATAGACTTAGCAATATGCTTTGGTGGCGAGGTCCCATACTCCATTGTTCAGACTCCACTATACGAAAAAGAACTCGTTGCTATTGTTCCCTCTTCTTATGCAAAAGATCTCGACCAATTTGGCCAAATCTCTTTCTCTGAGTTATTAAATCTTGGTATACCTTTGATCGGCCTTGATGAACGAGATCCCTTGGGAATGCAACTAAGCCGACAAGTTCACTCTTTCGAACCTGACTACCATTACCTCGCAACTGTGCGAAGTCACAGCGTTGCAGCTGACTTAGCTATCCACCAATCTGGTATTGCCATCGTCGATCCTTGGACCGCTAGCCAATACCGTCATTTTGACGAAGTAGAATTCCTCCAGTTCACCCCTAACATCAACATCACAGTTTCACTGCTTTATGCTGAGCACTACCCGCTTTCGATTGTTGCCAAAGACTTTATCGACCAACTCGAAAAGTTATACCTCAATAACCTCAAGATGCATGTTTCAGCGAAATAGATAAGGCTTCAATACTAGGCAGCAATTTGCAGGCATAGTCATTCTACGTTGTAAATCGATCACGACGCAGTGAAGCCATAAATACTCGCCCTTCGGGAGTGATTCGTCTAGAGGTTACTTGGGTATATAACCATATGTTATACAAGACGAACACTTAAGTATTTCATGCTGAAGTTACCGCCAAGTAAAGTGAGTGAATAAAGACAACAACTAGGCGAACACCAACATGAAAATTGCTCAACCATACCTACTCTTTCTTGGCGACGTTACAGATCCTCTATCAGCAAAAACAGCACGCGGTATTTTGAAATGGAGGCCACAATCATGCATCGGCCAAATCAGACTTACCGAGGAAACTGTCTCTTTAGACTTGCCTGAATATTCTCTGCAGCAGGCCAAAGATGAAGGCGTCAAAACGCTAGTTATTGGCACGGCAAATTCTGGTGGCATCATTCCTGATAGCTGGAAACAAACGCTAATTCAAGCGGCTGAAATGGGCTTTGATATCGCTTCTGGTATGCATCAACGCTTATCCGATATTGTTGAACTAGTAAAGCTGAAAGAAGAAAAAGGTATCCAGCTTTTCGATGTTCGCCACTATGACGATCAGCTAAAAGTGGGTACTGGAAAAAAACGTTCCGGTAAACGCCTGCTAACAGTGGGTACTGATTGTGCCGTTGGTAAGATGTTTAGCGCATTGGCTATTGAAAAAGCGTTAAACGAAAACAACATCCAAGCAAGATTCAAAGCCACAGGACAGACTGGCATTCTTATTGAAGGTAGCGGCATATCAGTCGATGCCGTGGTATCTGACTTTATCTCTGGTGCAGTCGAAGCTATTAGCCCGGAATTCAGTGATCATGATTGGGACGTAATAGAAGGACAAGGTTCCTTATTCAACCCTTCTTTTGCTGGCGTAAGTTTGGGGCTTTTACATGGCGCTCAACCGGACGCTATCGTGTTATGCCATGAGATAGGCCGAAAACATATTCGTAACTTGCCACATGCAGACCTTCCTTCTATAGAAGATACCATCTCGACAAACCTGCAAGCTGCTCGTGTGACCAATCCCAATGTAACGATAGTTGGCGTATGCTTAAATACATCAGCGATTTCACTAGAAGACGCAAAAACACTATGCGCAGACTGGAGCGAGAAATATCAAATCCCGGTAACGGACCCTGTTCGCTTCAGCGTGAAATCAATCGTGGAAAAAGTTGCAGCGCTCTAAAGGACACAGTTGATGCAAGTAACCAGTGAACATTTACATATTCCGCTCGACAGACCATTTATTATTTCTCGCGGCGTACGAACACACTGCGACATTATTCAAGTGACTGTCGAGTACAATGAATATAAAGCGGTAGGAGAATGCTCTCCTACCTCGCGATATGGTGAATCCATAGAATCCGTTCTCGCAGAGATTGAATCATTTGGCAATAGTTTGGGAAATCAAGAACCCAAACAAGCCAGGCTAGATCTGCAAAAACAACCTGCCGGAGCTGCTCGAAACGCGTTAGATTGTGCTTTGTGGAGCCTTGAGGCTCAAATCAATGGCACTGCTTTCCCTGCTCCTTACTTCGATATCGATGACCAAATTGAAACGGCAATGACTGTTTCCATCGATCAACCAAAAACCATGGCTGAGCAAGCAAAAGAATATATAGAGACTGGTGCTACTTTGCTAAAAGTGAAGCTCGATTCTGAGCTTATCATAGAGCGATTAACAGCAGTTCGCGACGCAGCGCCAAGTTGCAAAATAGTTGTCGATGCAAACGAAGCATGGGCTGAACTCAACTTAGAGGAGCTCTTTCAGCAACTAACTTGTTTCAATATTACAATGATTGAACAACCAGTACCCAGTGGTGACGAAACTCTACTCAAAAACATAAAACACCCGATTCCACTGTGTGCTGACGAAAGCTGCCATACAGCTAAGGATATCCCTTCATTGGTTGACTGCTACGAGATGATCAACATTAAACTGGACAAAACCGGAGGTCTAACTGAGGCGCTAAAACTGGAGCAAGCTGCACACGAGAACGGCCTTGAGGTAATGGTGGGCTGCATGGTTGGAACAGCAACTGCAATGAAAGCAGCTCTTCCCATTGCAACTAGAGCCTCGGTAGTCGATCTAGATGGCCCTGTATTAATTGGCGAACGCTATTGCCACGACCTCAAATACAAAGCCGGGCACATCCAAACCCAATAAGAGACTGACACAATAGCAACTCAACTCAGTATCCACTAGTGAATATCAACACAAATAGTTTAAAATATTGATATTCACTAACACAATTCTAAATCGTATTTAAACCTAAAAAATAGTAAACTGCTTTTAGATTAGTTATTTAAAAGCAGTTTTTTCATTCACTTGTTAAAATAATGATAATAAATACCGAAAACTCATTTCTCATATTAATTAATCAAATTCCTTCATTTGGTTTATTAACAAAATTTAGAATTTTTATGATAAATTTTAAGCAAATTTAATAGACTTGTTAGTTGTGGCACAAATGCCGCATGTTACACTTCCGCGCCGCAAATATAGGTTAAAGGAACATCATTCCATTCATTTCATGATCAACTAACCAGGAAGGTGATATTTGTGAATTCATCAAATTTATAGAGAGTTTAAATATGAAAAAGTCGACTAAGATTGCTCTAGCGGTAGCGTCTACGCTTTCTTTCGCTTCAGCTTCTAGTTTTGCGGCATCAACACTAAGCCCACCAGCTACTGCTGATATGAATGTAAAAGCAAACATTGTAGCTTCTTGCCAAATTGTTCAGCCAAAAGACCTAGACTTCGGCACTATCAATCCTAAAAATGGCGCCAAAGCTTCTGAAACGATCAAAGTGAAAAACTGCTACACAGTTGGACATAAAGCTCCAACGCTATACATAGCTACAGGTACTGGCCCAACAAACAGCTTCATTATGGAAGGATCACAAGGTGGCCAACTATTGTATACATTGAAGACTAGAATGGGCGAAGAGTTCGCACCAGATAATGGACGCTACCATGCTCAGGGTGGTGAAATCTTTAGGTGGACAAGCTCAACAACTGCGGTAGCTCCAGTATATGGTCAAGTACCAGCTAACCAAAACTTCTCAAAGTTAGCAGGGCAATCATACCAGCAAACTGTTCACGTCCAAGTCCAGTTCTAAGTAATATAAAATTATAATAACTAGCGCCACTACGGAAAAATGTATAATGCTCAACAAATTATTAAAAACATCACTTATTTTGTTTTCTGTATTTCTAGCCGGGCTACCATCTATCTGTAGTGCGCTAGAAATTAGTCCGACATCTCTGACATTTAATGGTTCTAGCCAGTTACAAACTATCCACTTGTACAATGAGTCAAATAAAGCAGTTACTTTTCAAGCCACTGCTTATTTATGGTCACTAGATAACAACAAGAAAGTTCTTAAGTCCACAGAAGACCTGTTTCCATCACCAAGTATATTCACGATACCACCACAAAAATCTCAAGACTTGAGAGTAGGTTTATTTAAAAAAAATCAGTCAAATAAAGTAACTACTTACCGAATAAAGCTAGAAGAAATTTCATCCGGAAAAGCAAATAGCAGAAACGATACAATATCTATTTTGTACAACATTACTTTGCCTGTATTTGCCAAGCCAATAAAGCCTGTAAAAACCTCTTGGTCATGGAAGAAAGTAAACGATGGGTTAGTGTTTACCAATACTGGTGGAAACGTCCTTAGCTTTAGCGCATTGAGCTATTCTGATTCAAAGGGCAAAAAACATAGTCTCACTCCTATTCGATACGTACTTCCTGGTGAGTCAAACACATTTAAAATTAGTAAAGGCTTGCACGCTGTAACTATTAGTCAAACCCTCAGCGACTTTTCGTCAACGAAACATAGCCAAGTCAAGCTATGATATTTTGTGTTAGGGTTGCAAAAAAGCTGGCTTTAGTAATGATGTTAAGCCTCTTTTTCAGTTCTGTTGTATATGCAAAGGCTGCTAGGCAACCCGTAGACCTGGCCTCTTCCTGCTACATGATTACCAAGCCGCTTGATTTTGGTGAAGTAAAACATGCGTCAATCAACAGACAAACTGCGGCATTTAAGATAGTTTGCGCTTCTGCCACCTTACCAAACGGAGTTGTTACTTTTAAAGTACACATGCGACCAGATGGCCCTTCAAATGGCATCTGGGTAAAGCTAGCAAACGGTATGTCTTTTTCGCTCTACTCCGACCCTGCCTGTCATCATCCTATTAGTGGAAACGCGGCTAACCCGAGCAATACAATTACAGGGCAATTTGTTGTTACGAATCACCATGGATCTTCACCATGGGTACATATAAACAGCATTCTAAAGGTGAGCCCCCAAGCAGGCTCTTCTAGTCCAATGGTTCACATGGTCGCTGACTATCAACTAAATTATCAAAGCTGAGCATACAGCTTTGATAATTGTTGTCCCTAGAAATGAATGCGCTTAATAAGTTAAACAAAGTTGCCAAGGCTATTGCTATAGTACTGTGCGTGCCTGCTCTACTACTCTGCAGCCCTCTTGCTTTTTCTGCGGCTCCACCGATACCAGCAATCTGTATACAGGAAAAGACTGAGCCTCTATTACCTACCATCAGTGTAAATGGTCAACCCAGCCAGGTTTGGGCAGCTTGTATGCAAAAAAACAAGTTCTGGTTACCAAAAGAAGCACTCAGTCAACATGGCGTTACAGATTTTAGTGGTCTCACAGAAAAGACCATTATGGGCCAAGATTTTGTCATAGTAGGTGAACACTCACCCGAGTTGCTATGGAATCAGAGCAGCCAAGATATTAAGCTAAACTTACCTCTGTGGCGCTTCCGCAAAAATAGAATGAATGTACAGGGCCAATTGCCTCAGTCGAATATAGCGCCTGAGTCTGCAAATGGCGCCTTCTTCAATTACAATCTATCCAGCACTCGCCTTAACCAGTCACTCGGTCATTATACAAATGCTTCTGGAGAGCTAGGTGTTTTCACGCACCAATATGGCTTTTTTCGTCAATCTGGTACATATAGTCCAAAGTATTTCAATAGCGCCGATGAATCTGAAAGCGCCCCTGAGTGGTTGCGCCTAGATACTACATGGAGGAAAGACGATTGGTACCACCTAAACACATTGGAAGTGGGTGATAGCACAACATCTGCTGCTCACTGGGGAGGAAGTGTAAACTTTGGCGGTATAAGCTTTTATAAAAACTATAATCTCAAACCAAGGTTGAACATTCACGCATTACCTCAGATTAATCAGAGCACAGAGTTACCACAAAATGTTCAGCTACAAGTTAATGGCGTTCCAGTAGGCAACTACCAAGTTAATCCCGGAGCTTACCAGTTTTATAATATCCCTGTATCAAATGGTTCTGGCACCATAACTGTTAAGTCGACTGACAAAAATGGCAAGGTAACAACTTATAAGGTTCCATACTTTTCCGACCCCAACTTATTGAAAGCTGGTCTGTCTAGCTATGCTGTTCAGCTGGGTTGGATTAGGCAGAACTATGGAATAGACAGTTTTAACTATGGGCAACCCGCTGTCGCCTTAAATTATAATCATGGTGTGAGTCCACTTTGGTCTTACCAACTACACAGTAGCTTATTAGACAGTCAACAAACATTCGGCTCTACCCAATTTTTACGCACGGGACCGTATGGGATTGTCAGCTTAGATACTGCTGTCAGTATGGAACATTCACAACCGGGGAGTCTCGGTGGACTCGGCTATTTGTTTCAATATGGTAAACTATCGCTAGATACAGATTATCAAGTAAGCTCTCCTCACTTTACTCAGATTTCTACAGCTGATTCTGAACCGGAAAGTAGTAACGGTTATCAGACAAGTATGGGCGCATCATATGACTTAGGCTCTTGGGGAGGCATTTCTGTAGGAGCTTTATATCAAAACCCTACTGATTCTTCACAACCGTCTTCGCATATCTATAGTGCTACCCTATCGACAACTTTAGCGAGAGGGCTCACTTTAACAAGCAGCTACCAAACATATTATACCGATACTCACCAGTGGAGCTTCGGTCTTAATTTGAGCTATCAATTCGACCAAAATCAGTCTGTGTCGAGCTCGTATCAGCATACTCAAGATTCACAAAGCCAAGTCTTGTCTTATTTGACCAACCGTCAGCTTAGCAATGGCAGAAATATCGCAACTAGCCTCTCTGGTACCACTCAATCTGCAAACTCTGAGTCAGATAGGCAGCTAAACGGTTCCGTCTATTTGGGCGGCACTTCAACGGGTGACTATAGCGCAAGCTTCTATCAATCAGGATCTGAAAACCAAATTACGGCCAATGCAGATGGCGGCGTTCTATGGATGGACAATCATGTATTACTCACCCCAACTCTGTATGACGGGTTTGCTCTTGTCGATACATCCAATATTAAGAGCGTCGGCGTTAACCAAGATGGGCTGAGCTTAGGACAATCCGATGAGCACGGCCTCTTTGTCATCCCTGATTTGACCGCTTACACCGTCAGCAACATCAATATTTCTCCAGACTTACCTTTGAACCTGAAGGAAATGAACAACGATATCAAGGTAATGCCATATTATCGCTCTGGCGTACTGGTGAAATTCGATATTAGACACATACACCAAATACTGGTGCGACTGGTTAATGAACAAGGAAAACCGCTCTCCATCGGTACCAACGTCGACGTACTTATCGATGGTAAGCAACAAACCCTAGTGGTCGGTAGCAATGGGTTGGCGTATTTTTCCAGCCAAGGTCATCACTTCAGTGGTCATGTAATCACTGGTAAGCTGAAAAGTGGCACCTTTAACATAGATTTTAAACCGACCAAAAAGACGATCGTCAGAACAACCGCTGTTGTTCATACGCCGAAACTACTTGCAACGTCGACACACCGCTTAAAAAGCACAGAAAAACCAGCTAAACATATAACTAAGAAAGCAGCAGCACCGAAGAAACCACACCACAAGATTGTGGCAAGCAAACCTGTGATCATTGAGCAGAAAAAAGTCGTGCTTGTGAAACCATCGGCAGCTTCAACTTTACCACCTAAGAAAGCCGTGCCGATCCATCCTCTTAATTTGCCTAAAACCTCAACGATTAAGAAACCAAAAGAGAAAAAAGCAGGTAAAAACGGGCCAGAAATCTATATCAGCGGTGAGTTTGTGACAGTGCTTTACTACGAATATAAAGAGTTTTTTATGGGTAAAGCTGCAAATCACAAAAACTTGATGACATTCTCGCCTTTCTCGTTGAGCGTCGGCAAAAATGCAACTTCAAGCAAAGTCTCACAAGAAGTTACTATCGACGCCGACCACATGGAAAACAAATTGGTTAGGCAAGGGAAAAAGTTGAAAGGTTGGTTATCGTCGACCTACTCACAATACTTCAGCTAAGTAAGTCTGAAAACGCAAATGGGTGGACTAAGCCACCCACAATAGTTCAAAATCAGCGCTACAGTTTCAGCCAGTATTTATCCGGAATACTGCGTGTTTTCTCAGACAAATTTGGGTTCGGAATATTAAACACTTTACGTTGCTTCAACTTAGCCTGCTCAAAGGTTTTCACCACCAACGGAGATTTTTCAAAGAACTCGATAAACGAACCATCTTGGTACGCTTTTTCAAATCCTGCATTTAAAATGTCTACAACGGGTTTATTTGCCGCCGTTGGGGAAACAAACAGGAACATTGGGAAGCGATAAACCAGCATAAGTTTGTCGTCAACCAATAGGTTTTTATATTGTGGTCTTCCGGCTAATTCACTGTAAGGCTCAATTACCGCCCTAGGGAATAAGTCCGCACGGCCGGCATCAACAATTTTGAAAATGTTCTCAAAGCTCGGCACTTCTTTTACCCTGAAACCACCCGCTTTAAGTACTCCGACATCAGCCCAGCCTTCTCCTTGAATCATGCTGAATTTTTCTAACTCGGCTTTCGTTTGCACAGCACCAAGTTTGGCTTCAGTTGTTTTGTTAGTAATAAAGATTCGGTGGCCCAATAAGCCGCGGAAAATAGGATAGCGGATAGGTACGAGCTGACTTTCCACTTTTTTGTCCGCGCCGAGCCAATCGACCGTCATCTTACCTTCTTTAATCAGTTGAACTTTCCTAGACTGGGAGTCCACAGGGCGATCATACGGCTTTACGTTTACTTCTTGACCCGACTTTTTGGCTAAAAAGCTAATCAAATCTATCGCATATTTATCTAAATCGGAGCCATCACGTGGCACTGGGTGAATAATGTCAACAGCTGCTACGCTGGTGACAGAGAAGGTAACAAGCAAAGAATAAAGGCAAGATCTCAGTAGATTACCCATATTTAAAGTCCTTTTATTTGAAAAGTTACTTTAAAAGGTAGTCAATAACCTCTTGATGTCAAAGTTATCAATTTAATTACGATGCATTCAATTTTCCAAAAGAAAACAAAATTCATTCTGTATAACTGTACTCTATGGGGTAAGCCATAACTCTTTTCTATGATATGGAATGTTAATTGGGATAAAGGGGTTTTCTAGTTCAATTTTCACTCTGTTATCCAGATTCGATTTTTGAATGACATCAGAAAAATATTGGTTGAACAGCACATCGAAGCTACCATCTTCGATCATCATCTCTAACCCAAGTTGGATTTTATCTCTAAGCGCTCGTCCCTGTGCCGTGGGTTTAAACCATACATAACGAACAAAGTCATAATGCAACACGAGCGACTGTTCAATTGCTAGCTGAGGGTAACTCTTACTCCACTCTCGGTACTCATCAAATATTTCCTGTACCCCTCTTGGAAAAGCATCGATGTTGTTGTTTCGCGCGACTATTTGAAACATTTTTGTAAATTGGCTTTCTTGAAATACAGGCACACCATTAAACTCATACACCAACACGTCATTCCAACCGCTTCCTTGAATCAACATCAACCTCTGCAAGTCTTCCAAAGTGCGTACTTTACGAAATGCTTCCTGCTTCTCTTTATTAATAAGTAACAATCGCCAACCAATCAATCCTTTGTCTAAAGGGATTCGTATTGGAAGAAAGTGGTTTTCCATCGTTTTGGATACAGGACGAAACATCAGATCGATTCTGCCAAGCTCTAAGAGCCTTACCAAAAGAGACTCATTAGCATCCGTTTTGATGCCCTTAAGCACATAATAATTTTCATCGTCAGATACTTTAGTTAAAGCTTCGGTGATAAGTGCTACATGGTAGTTAAAACGAGATTCGCCTTCGTAAGGGTGAGTGACAAAAATAGTCTCCAACGCACGTGTTTGCGAGGCAAAAGTGCTAGCCGTAATGAACAAAAACAGAATGACAAATTTAAGTACCATATTGCTCAAATAAAGTTGAGTGAACACTTTAAAATTAGTTCGCCAGCGTTATTCACGCAAATTAGTACAGCAGAGATTAAGAAGAAAAAAGGCAAAGACGCCACAAAAGTAGCGCCTTTGAAGTTAGCAGTTTGAGAAAGAGAATAAGCCTGATCTAGCGTTTACTATGCTTGCGCAAGACGATGGCTGTGACTCTGTTTGTGGATAGCGCTATTTAGCTGTATCAGCAACAGTACGCCTGTCACTGCCAACCCGACACCAATACCAGCCCATATACCTGCTAGGCCAATATGAGACATCAAATACCAAGCCGAAGGTAGACCAAATAACCAATACCCAACAGCGGTCGATATTGTCGGACGATTAACTATTTTCATCCCACGAAGCAGGTTAATTGCCAACAACTGCCAACCATCTACCACGAAACAAAGCGCTACCACCCAAATTACAGAAGCGAACATACGAGTTAGCTCAGTATTGGAAGCCTCTACGCCAAACATTCCTAGAATAAAGTCAGGCCATATAATAAAGATGGCAGATAGCACGCCACTTAGCGCTGTTACTAAGACAAAGCTTTTAATTGAAGTTTGTTTAATACCTTCCGGGTTATCTGCTCCAAAATCTTGTCCAACCAAGATTGCAGAAGCTTGAGAAAAACCAAAGTTGATATTCCAAGCAAAGCTTAAGCACTGCAGTAGAATCTGGTGTATCGCTAAAGCCATCACACCAATAGTTCCGGCGAGCAAGGTTCCACCGTAGATGAGGCCATTTTCCAAACTCGCGGCTAACGCAATAGGGATACCTAATGACAACAAAGGCTTCATCAACTTAATCGAGTACTCTTGTACATTTAGCCAAGGAGCAAATTTCTTAAACTCTTGTCTATCAAACACCCATATCCCATAACCCAGCATAACAATCAGCGCAGCCAACGAAGAGCCATAACCTAGACCTGCAAGGCCCATATTAAGCACAAATGCAAAGCAATAACTGATAGGCACATTGATAATCACTGTCAAAAGTGACATCACCATAATTGAACGCACACGACCAAACGCACTCGTTAAGCCGCGCAACACTAGCAATAAAAACGACGGTAACAATGCCCACTTCATTGCATCTGCATAACTCATGGCACCTTTTATTACCTCAGCGGGTTGATCAGCCAAAATAAGCAAATGAGGAATAAAAGCAAATAGGAAGCTGATGACAAGAGTCAGTACGACAGACAGCAACACCGCGCCTTTTACCGCCAATCGAATTTGCTTATTCGCAAACTCTGGTCGCGCAGCACGTTGCCCATAAGCAATTGCAACCAAGTTAGCTACACAACCAACAATACTGCTGGAAACAACAAAAATAAACGTATATACCGAAGCTCCTAAACCACCAGCAGCCAACGCCTCTACACTTATACGCGACATCATCCACACATCCGTTAAAACTAATGCGACAGCAATTAGCTGTGAGACAATAAGTGGTAATGCCAAAGAGATGATTTTCTTCATTTTGCCTCCGTATATTTATTCATTTAATAGACTTGTTATTCAGATTTACATTCTTAACACCTGATATATAGCGCAACAGTAATGATTTATGCTCTGTCATTCAATTGACTTTTATGCCATGCTTGCATTCATTAAACTCATGCGAGAAGAATATGACACCGTATCCGAATATCCCCTATTCTCACCATGCGCTGAAAACATTTGAAGCGGTTGCGAGACTGCTTAGCTTTACGTTGGCAGCTGATGAGTTGAATGTTACTCAAAGTGCGGTAAGCAGGCAGATTAAGCAGCTAGAAGAGGAGCTCAATACCGCTCTCATTGTCAGAAAACATCGTGCAATAGAATTAACTCAACGTGGGGAGGAATTGTCTTTTGTGTTGGGTAAGAACTTTCAATCTATTGAATCCCTAATCTCCTCTTGGCAATTGCAAAATAAACAGCGCTTAGTCATTAAAGCGAGCTTAAGTTTTACGACTCGTACCTTAATTACCAAACTCCATGAACTGCATGAGAAATATCCAGACTACGAGATCATTATTATTCCATCGCTTGATGGTGAAGCATGCGTCACCGCCAACGATTATGATTTACTCATATTCTGTACCAAGCAGCCCCAGGTATTTCGTAATCAACCAAACATGATTTTTTTGCGTGAAGAGTATATGGCGCCAGTTTGCGCTACAAGCTCAACAGAAGAAAGGGTAGATTTACAATCAATCTTAGCTATGCCAAGGGTTCACTCGACATTAGATCATTATGACTGGAAGCTTTGGCTTGCAAACCAAAATGTTGAATCCTCGCACAATGTGCGTGACATTTCCTTCTATTCACTGGATGTCGCATTAAGCGCATGCTTAGCTGGGCAAGGTGCGACCGTTACGGATCTGTTGCTGGTTCTACCTGAGTTACAACGTGGATTTTTAAAGTGTCCCGATCAAGTAAAAATACAATACAGTGCTTGGCAGTATTTCTGTTTCAAACGTAACAATTCACCACTAATAGACGAAATAATCCAGTGGGTTCAAGAACAAGCTAAGTCGGAAATCACACAATTACAACAGCTAGCTAAGAAACACCACTGGACAGGAGTCGTCGATTAACCCAGCAAGGTTTGTATGGTGCTGGTCGCTTTTAATCCATTACCTGTTACAACTCCAACCGTCTTGTGCTCGGCAGAAATCTCACCAAGCTTCACCAGCTTTTCTATCCCAGCAAAAGCCGTAGCTGACGTTGGCTCAATGAAAAAACCTTGTTTTGCCATGTTCTTGAGGGATTGTATGGTTTGCTGATCGTCAACACTAATAAACATGCCATTCGACTCTCGAACAAAAGCTACAATTTCATCCAAGCGTGATGAGCGCTTAATCTTGATCCCTTCTGCAACTGTGGCAATATCTTGAATCTTGATTGGAGAGTGATTGAATGTTTGAACAAACGGCTGAATACCTTCAGTTTGAATACCAAATAGTCGTGGCATTTTATCTATCTCTCCTGCTTCAAGCAGCTCGGAAAAGCCAAGATAGGCACCAGCCAATAAGCTACCGTTGCCAGCAGGCGCAACAAAATTATCAGGAGCCTGATAACCGCACTGCTCCCAAGTTTCGTAAGCAATAGACTTTACACCTTCAATAAACATTGGATGCCAATTGTGGCCAACATACGAGCAATTATGAGTATCCACACTTTGCTTCGCAGCCAATGCGACATCTTCTCTATCACCTTCGACTTCAATGCAATGCGCGCCATAAGCTCTGGTTTGAACTGTCTTACCTAGCGAGGTTCCTTTAGGGACAAATATATAGCAATTCATATTGGCTTTTGCTGCGTAAGCTGCATATGCGGAGCCACCATTACCGCTAGAGTCTTCGGCAATATTTTTAATTCCGAGCTGGTTTAAATAGTTCACTACCATCGCTGCGCCTCGATCTTTAAACGATCCTGAAGGCATCTGAGAGTCCATTTTAGCCAAAATAGAAATGCCTGCGATTTCTGCCGACGCAAGAGGTGTCATACCTTCACCAAAGCTGACTTTTACATCGTCTCGCTGTAAGGAATAGGCGCTGCTGTAACGCCACATTGAAAAGTCCCCTGTAATCAGGCTGCTCTTTTTAAATCGCGATTCAGGCTTTACCCATAGAGCTGCCCCACACTGACACTGAATAGTCAATGGGCTTGCTTGTTGTTCATGACCGCAATTCATACATGTGTATATCATTCTATTTCCTTACAGAGGTTTTATTGTTTTTTTGAATTTAAAAAGAAACAAGCTCAACGACAATCGAATCGTTTGAATCGATTAGATTCCACAAAGGAATCAATACCTCACTTGCATATAAGAATGTGAGCTAGATTTATTTTTTCTTATATATGAGACAAAACGACATTTAACCGCCCTTTGACAAAGACAAAAAAGTGCTAGTCCTACTAGACTCTCCAGTATATAGGAAAATTCTGGCTAGATGATCCTCGACATACATTTTGGTTTTCTAATACTAAAAATATTCTAACAATCAATAGGGTACCCTCGGCTTAAAAGGGAATTCGCTACAATGAGTGCTAAAGATTTATGAGCTACGAACAATGGGACAAACTTGCTAACGCATACATATTGGTTATAGCAACCATGTGCATCGTATATATATTAAGAAGCTTTTTTGCCAAAAAACTTTAAATGTACTTTATTTCAATCTATTACGGTTATATTGTCGCTGGGCAGCGCTTACCTGATTATGTTGCTAGATCAAAATTGGCAATTATGGGCCAACCTTGAAAGTCAATATAGCTTTCAGACTGCGATTGCACTGGCCTTTGTATGCTTTTTTATTGTACACGGCCATTTATCTAGGTGGATTGCAGCAGCATCAATATTTGGCTATATCGAACTCATGCTGCAACAAAATATATATCAATGGTCAGACATACTGACAACCGCTATTGTCACTGCACCGTTAATGTTAATCATACAAGCGCAGTCATCTCAGGCATTTATTGCAATTCCAAGTCAAACTAAAACAGCCACTAAAAATAATAAGGTTGGCCAAGTTTAAAAACTATAAGTCTTAATTGCACAGACAAACATGACAATTGAGAACAACATCTGTAGCTGCTCTTTACGCAATTTCGTTGCCCAACTAGCCGCTACTTTTGCACTAACAGTCGCGACTGGTGCTAAAACGACTATGGCTGGCAAATACAAATAGCCAATTTGATAGTGACTAGCCGAATCAACAGTTTGTGGCGTACTCAGCATGCCAACTGCCACCAATGCAAAAGAGACCGAACTGCTAATTAATGAACCCATCGCGCAGGCCGATTTCACATCAATACCTCTTCTGACTAGTGAAGAGACTGTCAACTCATTGCCACTGACACCTAATAATCCAGATACCAAGCCGATTTTGACACTCATTCTCTTAGACAAAGACTTATAGTTTTCAATCAACTGTGTACGTTCAGGCAACATACTATAGCCGACTTGTGCCATCATCGCAGCCAGAAGCAACGTAACATATTTCTCTGGAATCCAATATGAAGCTACAGCTCCCGCAATCAGGCCCGGTGCCAAAATTGGAACAATTCTAGTGTAAAGCGACCAGTTCAATCGGCCGTGCTTATGATGTAACCAAAGGCTAAATACCTTGCTAATCAAAGAAGTAGCGAGTGACGTGGTGGTAGCATAGTGCAATGCAACACCAGTATCACCATAAATGTGTGTAAAAAATGCTAGCAGGACAGGAATAAGAACGAGGCTTGCACTACCACCAATAAGTCCAACTAGTAGACCAGCGATAAGTGCCATAGAGGCTAAATCAAGAAAAAGCATTGGCCGTCTCCAATTCGAAAAACCCACAAAGATCTTTCGATTGTGTTTATTTCTCACGCGCGACAGCACAGCAAAGTTGACTGGCAAAAGGTCGCGATACGATTACAAAAAAGGGGGATTTTTGTTTAGAAATAAATCTAGAGACAACTCGGGGGCATTAATGGTTTAAAAGTCATTTGGCCTCCGAATACTTGATGAGAAAAAATAAATTAATCACGATAGCAATTAAATCGTCCGAATTCTTTCACAAAGAAAGATTTGAGTAAAGACAATTATATATTTTTAGCAAGAAACACCAATGCATTTACCATGTAAATAAATTCATCACAAACAATAAGTTGAAGGATGAAAATAAGCGATTATTTTATAAGTTTTTACTGTATTTTATACCGTAAATATTCATATAGTTAGCCCGCATTTCAATAACCCCAAGGCTCAAATAACAATGCGTAAACTACTTTGTATTATGGTGGCTCTACTCTGGAGCAGTACCTCATTTGCTCAAGCTGTGCTTGATAGCGTTCAGTTCTTAGATTATTCAGCAAAAACAGGCAATTATATCTTTAGAGGAGACTTACCCGACTATCAAAATGCAGACGGTAAAACCTATACATTTGATATGACAACTCTCAAAGAAAAACTAGCCAACGCTAAGCTTTCTAATGGTACACCTGCACTACCTAGCCAATATTTCCTAGTTGATATTAGCTTGCTTGACCCTGCATTGAACCCAAATGATGCACGCAACGATTTAGCTGAAGTTCAGTACTTTGTTCACAACCCAACAGAAGGCAAATTCATCGCATGGCCTCTACTTGGCTCTTACGTACCACCAGTGAGCGTAAGCAAAACAGTGAAAATCAAGCACATTCCGATCACTAAGACATTAGAAATACCAAATACACCTTGGTATGCGCAAGGCAAGTTCAGCAGCACATTCAACTACGATAACTTGTACAAACGTGCCGTGGCATTGCATAAAATGCTTAACACCAAATACAAAGACATGCCTGTGGTTTTTTATATCCACTGCCATTCTGGTTGCGACCGTACTGGTATGATGGCAACAGCATACTCAATCATTGCCGCTAAAACGCTGCCTTCTCTGAAAACACTTATCGATGGGTATTGGCCTATCCAAAATGGTACCGCATACCGAAATGATCAAAGTGATTATGATAGAGGCTGTGGTCGCGATCCAAACTACTGGGCTACTTCTCAGATCCTTTGGCTGTGCTACTACAAAGTAGGTGAAATCGATGGATACCAAAACTGGGCAGATAACGCTGACCAAATAAACAGTGACTACAAACGATACTGCCTAACACCAATCAAACAAAACTCCATTAACTCTACTGGTAACTTTTTCGCGTCTCTGCAAAAACTACCTACTGATGGAATGGATAAGAACGCAACTGGGCTGCCCTTTATTACTCAACTCAATAGCAACTAAATTGAGCTAAAGTATTAAGGTAGCTCAGGTCTACAGTAGCGGCGTAACTCACATGAGCTGCGCCGCAATGTGCTATAGATAAATAATTCATATGTTCGGAATTGAAAGGTAAAATATTTTATATCAAAGATATTATCGCTAACTACTTTTCTTATATTAACGCAAACTGTTCATGAACAGTTTAATTAAAACATCACAAAAAAAGGGTTTACATTTATTTTTTTTCGCTTATTCTGTGCCGCATTCAAACAGTAACTCATCACGTTACTTCCACCAATCAGCGAAAGTTTAAGGAGAAAAGATGTACAAACTCTATACTCCTCTACAACCTCCTTGTAGAAACTAAAACTGTATCTCGTAAAGACATTACATATGATGGCTTTGGCCTTCATATGGCTATCATATTGTTTTGGCCTAACTTATTAACTCTGGCCAGTGTACGGAAATAGTATTATGCATCGCTTCTTTCCACTACAACCACCACCCCAAATATAACCCAAGTTATATTCAAATATTTTAGGGTACGGCGTTAGCTTTGTAGGCTAATTATCGTTAATTTTTGTCTACTAGAATCTATTTTCTAGGGACTACTAACGCCTATCTAAAACAACTAAGTTTCGATCATTATTAGAATAAAGATCTAATTATCCATTTAAAAAATGGAGGACTCCTTATGTCCATCGCATTACAAAACAAGATACCAAATAATAAATCCTCTAACCCATTAACGCTTTCTTTTAATAGCAAAGACATCATAGCCTTTATTATATTTGTTGCTTTTATCGTGCTATATCGAGAAGGCTGGCACGACATGCACCGTCCACTAAGCGCATTTCAACCTGAAACAAAAGGCTATTTGTCAGAGCTACCTTATGACATGCTGCGAACAACAATGCGTCTAGTCATTGGTATGTTTTTCTCTTTTATTTTTGCCATTGTTGCAGGGGTCGCAGCTGCCAAAAACAAACATTTAGAAAGAGTCATTCTACCTTTCATCAATATAATGGAATCCGTGCCACTGCTCGGCTTCATCACCTTTTCCACCATCATCTTTATCAACCTATTTCCCAACAGTGTCATGGGTTTAGAAGCTGCCGCCATTTTTGGTGTGTTCACGGGTCAAGCTTGGAATATGGCGTTGGTGGTATATCAAACATTAAGAATTGTGCCGAAAGAAGTCGATGAAGCTGCGAGACTTTTTCAACTCAATGCTTGGCAAAAGTTTTGGCGCGTAGAGTTTCCTTACACAATTCCTGGCCTACTGTGGAACACCATGGTTTCTCAAGCTGCCGCTTGGTTTGCAATCGTTGCATCTGAAATCATTCCTTTGCACGGGAAAGACATGCCATTGCACGGTATTGGTACTTTCATTCAAATCGGTTTGGATACTGCGAATGTGCAAATGATCATTTGGGCGGTAGTTGCCATCATATTGAATATTCTGCTATTCGATCAGCTGTTTTTCCGTCCACTGGTTCGTTGGTCAGAGAAGTTCAAATATGAGTCTGTCACCACTTCTCAACACAACACCTCTTGGTTTTACAATCTGCTTTGCAACACTGTTATGCTGCCAAGACTGATGCAACCATTCAAAGTCCTAGGCGAAATTGCAGTCAATGGCACACGACGTTACCTCCCACGTGCTCGTCGCAAGCAGATTTTACCTGATTGGTTTAAGCAGCTCAGTGTCATCTTGTGGTACGCCGTAGTCGTATATTTCTGTGCAGACTGGACCTATCAGCTTTGGAATTACGTGCCAAAAAACGAGATTCTAGGTATGGCTCCTTTGATGCTAGAAACCACTTTGCGTGTTGTCGCCGCAATGCTGATCAGTTTAGCTATTGGCGTACCAGCAGGAGTATGGATTGGACTTAGCCCGAAGGCTACCCGAATTGCACAGCCAATTATTCAAATTGGTTCCGCGTTGCCACCCAACATTTTCTTCCCATTTGTCACGCTTGCTTTAGTGGCAACACATATGTCGCTGAACCTTTGGACGATTCCACTCATCATGATGGGAACAACATGGTACGTGCTATTTAATGTGATTGCGGGCGTTTCAACGCTACCACAAGAAATGCGCGAGCTTGCTATTTTATTCAAATTGAAAGGCCGAACTTGGTGGCTACGCTTTATGTTGCCAGCAATTTTCCCTTATATCCTAACAGGCATCATCAGTGCCGCGGGTGGAGCATGGAACTCAGCTATTTGTGCTGAACTGCTTCAATGGGGACAAACTACGATTCATACCTCTGGGCTTGGTTATTACATCTCCAAAGCCACGATAGACAATGCGCTACCTCAGGCAGCTCTAGGCTGTGTCGCCATGTCTGTATTAGTGGGTATTTGTATCGTCTTTATCTGGAATCCGCTCTACAAGATGGCAGAGCGCAGATACAAGATTGGCTAATTACTCACTCGTTTTTTACAAGTATTCAGCAAAAATTTTTGGAGATCACCATGACAAAATTCAACAACCAAGCACTACAAATTCTAACCAATGAAAAAGAAACAATGATGAGCTTGCACGAAATCACCCATACCTTCGAACAAGGTAAAGAGCAAAAAACAGTGCTTAGCAACATTCATCTTGATTTGCATGAAAACGAAGTGGTCGCCATTCTCGGACGTTCAGGTACGGGGAAATCCACGTTGCTCAGAATCATTGCAGGGCTCATTCAACCCTCTTTGGGCACTGTCCACTACTGTGATGTACCAATGAACGGCCCCGTTGCCGACGTTTCAATGGTTTTTCAGAGCTTTGCTTTACTGCCATGGCTAAGCGTAAAAGACAATGTCGCATTTGGCTTGGAAGCTCAAGGTATGCCACCAGCGCTTAGATATAAAAAAGCGTGTGAAGCAATTGAAATGATTGGATTAAAAGGCGAAGAAGAAACATTTCCAAGTGCGCTTTCTGGTGGAATGAAGCAACGTGTGGGTATTGCTCGCGCATTGGTCGTAGAGCCAGAGATCCTGCTAATGGACGAGCCATTTTCATCACTCGATGTGTTCACGGCTACCCGTTTAAAAGATGACATCATTACGCTTTGGGATTCCAACCAGCTCAAGACAAAAAGCATAGTTTTCGTAACGCACAACGTTGAAGAAGCTATTTCAATGGCAGATCGAGTCATTGTGATGGATAGCAATCCGGGCCGAATTAAGTCGAACATTCGTATCAACCAAGCTCGACCACGAGATATGGATAGCCAAGAGCTAAAAACCTTAAAAACAGAGATCATCGACCAATTAATGCATAACGACTAATTCGATAGAACCCTAAGCCGATCAATCACACTAAAGCAACGTTTAGTGTGATTGATCTAACAATATGACAACTAGAACTATCATTCCTCAAAGTAAGCACTGAAACAACTTGTTAACACGTGTTTGTTTTTCGCCCATCTAGTCAATTAAGTGAATCTGCAAATATCTTGTTCAAATTAAATGAGATGCTATCACCACCTTTTCGCACTCTATAAACCCTTACCCGCAACAAATGCACCAATGCACATATAAAAATTCAACACCCCACTAAAATAAACACCAAAACAAACAAAGCATTAACAATTGTCACAAAACTTTAAGTTCGATATAGTCCCTTCCTTTTCATCGGATGAGAACGCTTTTGCAAGGCGTTTACATAAGGATAAAATTACTAATGATCACAAATGACGCAGTCATCATGGGCTTATTGGCCGTGATATTAGGTGGTGTATTCATCACTGAAAACAGCTCAAACCCATTCTGGAAAAAGTTTTATACATTCATTCCTGGGCTGTTACTCTGCTATTTCCTACCATCGCTATTAAACAGCTTTGGCATCATCACGCCTAGTGATTCTAAGCTCTACTTTGTCGCAAGCCGCTATTTGCTGCCGGCAGCACTAGTTCTACTGATCATTTCAGCTGATTTAAAGAAAATTATCGGCCTTGGCCCAAAAGCGCTGATCATGTTTTTCACTGGCACCATTGGCATCATCATCGGTGGCCCAATTGCAATCTTACTTATCGATCAGTTTGATCCGAACTTAGTTCAAGGTGACGTTTGGCGTGGGTTAACAACAGTCGCAGGTTCTTGGATTGGTGGCGGAGCCAACCAAGCGGCCATGAAAGAAGTATTCAATGTTAACAACGAACTCTTCTCAGCGATGATCACAGTCGATGTGATTTGTGCCAATATCTGGATGGCGATCTTGCTCATCATGGCTGGACGACAAAAGAAAGTCGACAAATGGCTAAAAGCCGATACGTCAGCAATTGAAGAACTTAAGGTCACTGTATCTAAGTACGAAAAAGAGAACGCTCGCCCAATTTCAACCAATGACACAATGAAGATCATCGCGATTGGTTTTGGTTTAACAGGCCTAGCGCATTTCTTCAGTGACATAATTGCGCCGTGGATTTCTCGCACTGCGCCAGAGCTTTCAAAGTATAGCCTGACTTCTGGCTTCTTTTGGCTCATCGTCTTGGTGACTACATTTGCTCTGATTGCATCTTGCTTCAAATCGGCGAAAAAACTAGAGCACGCTGGTGCATCGAAAATTGGCTCTGCATTTATCTATATTCTTGTGGCCACCATTGGTATGCAAATGGATATCACCGCGATATTCGATAACCTAGGCTACTTCTTTATCGGTATCACTTGGCTAACGATTCACGCAGTGTTGATGATTGTGGTTGCGAAACTAATCCGCGCTCCACTGTTTTTCATGGCAGTGGGAAGCCAAGCCAACGTCGGCGGCGCCGCATCTGCTCCAGTCGTTGCGGCCGCTTTCCACCCAGCACTTGCACCAGTGGGCATTTTGCTTGCTGTGTTAGGTTATGCACTCGGAACTTATGGCGCGTATATTAGCGGATTACTGATGCAAGTATCAGCTGGATTTATTAATTAACTTATTCATTTCAAGTTATTTTCTCATTCTACAGCTCCAACCACCATATTGGCGCTGTAGAAAGGGATCGCCTCACTACCCATTTAAGATAAACCTTGAGCTAGACCAGCAAAAAACCTTCAAGAAAGTGCCCTTCTACCCAGAATCTTTTAGCCTCGCCATATATAGTACTCAATAACCAAATTGTAAGAATTAATTGAATTAATAATGATAAAAGTAGCATTAGTAGACGACCATCCTGTTGTACGTTCTGGTTTTTCTCAATTGTTAGCATTGGAAGAAGATATTGAAATTTGTGGCGAGTACTCATGTGTGCAGGAAGCACTGGACATCCCAAACAACCCTTGTGACATCGTAATCTGTGATATTTCCCTACCAGATGGCAACGGGCTAGAACTAATTCCAACCATTTCCAAACACTGCTCGATAATTATGCTCAGTGTTCATGACAACCCATTGATGATTGAAGACTCGTTGCAGAGAGGTGCAAAAGGTTACTTAAGCAAACGCTGTGGTCCAGATGAAATGGTGACGGCTGTACGTAGTGTCTACCAAGGAAACACTTATTTACCACCTGAACTAGCGGCACAACTAAAGCAAAACCAAAGCGATAACTTATGTCACCTCACCAAACGCGAGCGACAAATTTGCAGCTTGTTGGTTGAGGGTAAAAAAGTCACCACCATTGCTGAAGAGCTAGGATTAAGTTACAAAACCGTTCATGTTCATCGAGCCCATATACTCGATAAAATGGATGTACAAAACACAGTAGAATTGTCACGTAAAGTACTGTCGACATGTTAACTAAGTTTTTTGAACATGCTTGCTGGGCAATGGGCTATGGATTTTTTTGTTTTTCTTTGTTTGGGATAAGTAGCCACTTTACCCATACTTCTTCGCAAGCAATACTCATGTTTCCAACAGGCTTATTTCTATCTATGCTGCTTTGTGTACGCAAACACAACAGGCCGACAATCCTATTAACCCATATCATCACAATTTGGCTAATTTTAGATATGGGACAGGAGACCTTCGCAGCTCTTCCACCGCTTATTACCATTGCTCTGCTCGGATACTTTTTCGTCGAGTACCACCAACGGATAAATACGACCAAGTCTATTCTCCACCAAGCCAGCTTAATTATCATTTGTATAAGCTTAATGAGCTGGGCAATTACTGGGATCTATGGCGAACTAAATAGCATAGGGGCTTTATCGCTATTGGCGCCACTCACTGCTTTTGTCTTGTTGTTTCCAGCAGTCTATCTAATTAGAAACTTTCTAGCTTCTAATCAATGGGTTCCACATGCTCCTAATCGTACTAACTCCCCCTCCTCAAGAATTGAAACACGCCAAATCCTGCTTTTTGTCATCCTGTTTTCTTCCAGTATAGCGATACAACTATTTCTTCCATTAGATCTAGAAAGGCTAAGGCTTATTTTAATTCAAATACCACTCATTTTCTTTGCCTATCGCTTTGGCTGGCAAGGCGCTGCAATAGTCTCTATTTTAAACGCAATACTTCTCTCTGTTAGTGAGTTCTACAGTGGCATCACAATCAATGCCACCGATACTATGTTGTCTATGTTGTTCCAATCACTACTAGGGCTAGGTGTCGGCTTATCAATGACTAAACAACGTTTACTTACATCTAAATTGGCATCTATAAATCAGTCACTGTCTTCGCAACTAGACCAAAATAAACTATTAACAAAAGAGTTAGTAAACAGTGAAGAAGCTATAAGACATGAAATAGCGCAAGAGTTGCATGACGACATTGGCCAAAATATAACTGCAATAAGAACGCAGGCTATGATTATGCAAAAGCTAAAGCCCTCTGACACGCTAAAGCAGCATATAGGACTAATACAGGGTACAGCTCTAAATGTATACGATACTATTCATTCCCTTTTGCACAGATTGCGGCCCAAAGCACTGGATGACTTAGGCCTCAAGCCTGCCATTGAGCAGCTTCTGGTAGCTATGTGTATAGAAAAGCTAGGTATTCAACACCAACTAACCTATAACATTCGCAATCACTCGTTGAGCAAAGTTCATGAAATCACTATATATCGAATGATTCAAGAATCACTGAACAATTGCTTGAAATATGCTAACGCTAAAAATGTTGAAATTTCGTTGACCGAAAGCACTTCACATTACCAACTATCAATTCATGATGACGGTTCTGGGTTCGACCCTCAAAAAGTTAACTATGGTCAAGGTATCCGTGGACTAAGAGAACGTGCTGAAGCTTTAGGCGGGACATTTAACATCACAAGCATTTCAGGTACACATATAGACATAAACCTCCCTTTTACTCGCAGTAGCTCAAAATAAAATGGTTCAAATATGACCGACTCAAGCACAACTACCGAGACATTTGATAGCCATATTGCGTCTGTAAGCAGTAGGTATCGATATTGGCGTTTACACTTGTTAGCCAATATGTACTTAGGCTATGCCGTGTTTTATTTTACGCGTAAGAACTTCAACTATGCATTACCAGCCATCGTCGCAGATCTGGGTATAAAGACGTCTGATATCGGGATGCTAGGTACTCTGTTCTATTTTACTTATGGCATTTCAAAATTTGTTTGTGGCATTATTGGCGATCGTTCTAATCCCCGCTATTTTATGGGGATCGGACTAATTGCGTCTGGCGTTATAAATATATTTTTTGGTCTAAGTAGTTCGCTTTTCACTATGGCAACGCTATGGTTACTAAACGCATTTTTCCAAGCATGGGGCTGGCCATCTTGCGCGCAGCTTCTGAACTCTTGGTATTCTAGAAATGAGCGAGGATTATGGTGGTCAGTATGGAATACCTCACATAATATTGGTGGTGCACTCATCCCAATTTTGGTTGGTATATTAGTTCTTCATCACAACTGGCGTTGGGCTATGATAGTTCCAGGAATAGTCGCTGTCTTAGTTGGACTGTATCTGTGTTGGCGATTGAGAGGTAGACCAAAAACACTTGGACTGCCGAGCATTGGGCAGTGGCGTCAAGACCAGCAAGAACTCACCCATGAATCTCTTGAGCCCAACTTAAAACAAGGGACTATTCTGTCTCGCTATATTTTCAAGAATAAGTATATATGGTTATTAGCAGGCTCTTATTTTACCGTCTACATTGTACGTGTTGCCATAAACGACTGGGGCAGTCTCTATTTTGTTCAGCAAAAAGGATACTCCATTTTAGAAGCTAACACCGTGTTAAGTTTTTTTGAATTCGGGGGAATATTTGGCTCTCTCGTAGCTGGTTGGGGATCTGACCACTTTTTCTCAGGCAATCGTACTCCGATGAATATCCTATTTTCTCTCGGTATCGTCGTCTCTGTATTTTCTCTTTGGCTATTACCCTATGGCGGATTTGAAACCCAAGCCATTGGACTATTTATTGTGGGATTTTTCGTCTTTGGTCCACAGATGCTAATTGGAATGGCTGCAGCAGAATATTCACATAAATTATCACCAGGTGCGGCAACAGGTTTCATTGGCTTGTTCGGATACTTAGGTGCTGCTATCGCATCTTATCCTATCTCACTTATCATCGAACATTGGTCTTGGGGAAGCTATTTTATCACGTTGAGTATGGCTGCAGGCTTTGCTGGAATCTTCTTGTTACCTATCTTGAACAATCAACATCAAACATAGTTATGTCATCAGACAAGTAGATCGAAGATCAGCTAAATGCGTTAGTGACTATGCCAATATAGAGCTGGGCTTAAGCCAGCCCAGCTCATTTTAAGGTTGCGCATTGGTTAACGCCTATTTAATTCTCAACATCCCTACTGCAACAAAGAGAGAATCAATGTCGCGAGAATCAGCATAAACGCGCCGCCAATACGTGAAGAGATCTGAGCAAATGGCATAAGCTCCATTCTCTTACAGGCAGCAAGTACTGCGACATCGCCTGTTCCGCCCATGTTTGCCATGCAAAGACCTGCAGTGATTGACGCTTCGATAGGATGAAAGCCCATTAAGCGGCCAATGATGCCAGTGCCAACAATCGCACCAACAACTGTTGCAAGCACAAGCAGCAAGTACATCAAGCTCAGTGAGTTAATGATTTGGTTTAAATCGGTATACACGACGCCAATGCCAACCAGCAGAGCGGGCGTAAGGTTTTTCACCACAAATTGATACCAAGAGTGCGCCGCTTTTTCCAAGTTTCTTGGCATTACGCCGACCACTTTAATAATAGCGACAAAGATGATCATGATTGCGTAAGTATGAATTGGGATATAGTCCGAAAGCACCACGCCAACGAAAAACATCGAAACTGCAATCAAAGCGCCAATACCCAAAGATTCAATGGATACTCCACCTTCTGATTCTTCCTCTTGTTCTGTTTTAACTTGTTGGTTGCCTCTCATCAGTTTGCCATTGCCTGTAAGCGATGGGTATTTGTTACCCAGCTTATTTAAAAGACCCGCCATCACAATCGCAATCGCATTACCAATAGCTAGAGCTGGTACCATCTTCGACATTAACATTTCGGCAGACGTACCCGTATTGCCAGACATGATTTCAACTAACGGTACAGCGCCTGCTCCCATTCCACCGCCCATAATTGGCAATGCAATCAGCATGATTGAATCGAAAAAACCATCGCCAAGCAAAAAGCCCGCAAGGCCGGCGAATAGAAACGAACAAGCAACGCCACCTAAAATCACTGGAATGTAACGCAGTGCCGATTTCTTTAATACCTCTCTGTCCATGCCTAAGATAGAACCAGTTACTAAACTGGCAATAAAGAAAGAAAGGAACCCACCACTTTTCATGAACGTGGTGACGTTAGCAGTAATTTCCGGCGCGACAACGTCACTATGAAAAAAGTATGAAGAGCCAAAAATGATGACTATTGCTCCACCACCGAAATACTGATTGATAATTGGCGTTTTGTCTCCCACAACGTTCAAGATATAGCCGACCACCGCCATAACGCCCACAGCACCAATAATGCCTGTTGGCATTTTGTTCATTAATATGGCAGTTAAAATCAACGCGCCCATAACAAAGAACACAAGATTTGAGGGTTTTCTTTCACTTAAATTTATTGTTTCTACATTACTGGAGTGCATTATTTATCGCCTCTTTTTTAATTGTCGCAAGGAGGCTATCACGTGCAACAAGAAGATAAATTGCACCATACCATTCGGTAACTTAATCGTAGTTTTGTAACTTTTGTAAGTGCCTTCTCAAATTGTGGTTTTTCTTCCCTCCCTCGCCCTAAAAGACGCGATGTTTGAATGATCTCTTTAGCACAACTCCCTACAATAGACCGTCACGTAGAGCAGGCGCCGTAGCACTCGAACAATCATGAAAATTAAGAATTATTTAGCTATCACAACAGCAGCAACGTCATTTGCAATTATTGTTGCTGTTACTGCCGCGATTTTTTTCTTAATGCAAACCTCTTATCAAGACGGTATCAAGCAAAAAGGCATGGAGCTTGCGAAAGTCATCGCACTGGATCCAATAGTGATTGGCGCTCTGGAAGATAGATCTACGAACTCCCAACCAGAGTTGCAGCAATATATCGAACACCTTAGAGAACAAACCAATGCTTCATACATCGTCATAACCGATAAAGCGGCTATTCGATTAAGTCATCCCGACAATCAAAAAATTGGGCATCATTTTGTCGGTGAAGACATTTATACCGCTTTAAATAACGGGGTGGAATACAGCACCATTTCCAAAGGCTCGATGGGTAAAGCTATCCGAAACTTTGCCCCCATAATCTACCAAGGAAAAGTGATTGGTGTGGTCTGCATCGGTTACTTGCTTGAGAAAACATCGACAGTTTTCATGCAGCAATTTGGCACCATTGGGCTGCTGATTGGCGGTGTGTTTATTTTGTGTGTCACCATGATGATAATTTTGCTGTTCAAACTGAAACGCACATTTTTGGATTTTGAACCTGAATTCGTAGTACGAAAATTTCGCGAGCACGAGCTGGTGTTTGACAGTATTCAAGATGCAATATTAGCGGTTGATAGCGAGATGAACATCACCACCATCAACGACAATGCGATCAAGCTGTTATCCAATGGACAACTTGGCAAATACGATTGCATTCGTCAGCCGTTATCGCAGTTTTCCACTCAACTCAGTCACTTTGTTTTGCATAATCTAGATAGCTTCCAGCAGCAAGATTTTACTATTGGAACAATAGATATACGCGCCAACCTATACCCTATTCGAAGTAGTAAGAAGCTAACCGGGCACGCATTAGTGCTATTGACTCAGTTTAAGCAAAATGAATTGCAAAAAGAGCTGCTGTACATGAAGAACTACGCTCATATCCTGCGTAGTAAAACACATGAATACTCGAACAAGCTAAATGTCATTTCCGGTATGTTGCAGATGGACAAAAGCGCTGAAGCCATTGAGTTTATCCAACAAGAAACCGACTGCTATCAATCTGTCATTCGCGATATCGTTACTTCACTTTCTGACAGTGTGGTCGCGGGGTTGATTCTAGCCAAGTTCAACAAAGCACTCGATATGAATGTGCGTTTCAATATCGACAAAGATAGCTGCCTAGAAAGCTATGCCAAAGCAGCATCTGAAAAGCTGGTCACCATTGTCGGCAACTTGCTAGACAATGCGCTTCTTGCAGCGTGGCAAAACCGAGAACAGTCTGAGCCAGAGCTGAACGTGTATTTGAGCGACCGCGGCAGCCAAATTGTTATAGAAGTTGAAGATAGTGGCGTAGGGGTTAGTCCAGAGCTAGCCGACAGTATTCTCGATTTTGGTGTCACATCCAAAATGAACGACGAGCAAAATGGTGTGGGGCTGTATTTAGTTAAACAGTGGGTCGACTACTTTAAAGGCAGCGTTGAATGGGACCGAAGCGATCATAATACCACTATTTTCAGCATTTACTTGGATAAAAACAGCGTAGAAAGTTATGAATAAGATCCCCGTGATGATCGTCGAAGACGATGTTCGAGCAATCTATACCCTAGAGTCAACCATCAACCAGCATGCCCAATTTCAAGTAGTGGCGGTGAGCGAAAGTATCTCCGACGCAAAGATGCAATTTGAACTCTATACACCGACCCTTTGTTTCGTCGATATTAGCCTGCCCGACGGCAATGGTGTCGAGTTTATCGGCGAGCAGCGCAAGAAAAATACGCTGTGTGATTTCATTATCACAACCGCAGAGAAAGACTGCTCGACGGTGAAAAAATCGGTACAACTTGGTGTTTGTGACTACCTTGTAAAGCCATTGAGAATGTCACGTGTAATGCAGTCACTTGATGATTTTATTCCCTATCGCCAACAACTCGATGGAAAGAATGAGCTCAACCAAGGCGATATTGACTCCTTGTTTGGTAAATCTTCATTGAGTAAACCTCGACAGACACCTAAAGGGATTGATGATAGAACCCTGTCTTCAGTGAGACAGCTGATTCAACAAAACAAGATGAATAACTTTTCAGCCGATGAAATTGGCAAGAAAATGCAGGTGAGCCGAGTGACAGCAAGGCGCTACCTAGAATTCTTAGAATCCGAAGGCGAAATCAGCTTAATTTTAAACTACAACACCGGCGGAAGGCCCAGTCGATTGTACCAAGTCAATGGAGACTAAAGTTATCCTAAGCAAGCGCTTTACATTTTATTGCTAACATAACCACAAGCTACTAAAAATCTAGCCATCCAATAAATAGGATAAAACAAGAGTGTTAAAAGCATCTGGCTGTTCGACGAACATAAAATGGTTGCCTCCCTCTTGCTCTTCAAACACAACTAATTGGGAGCCGGGTACTTTTTCTTTCATCCACTCGTGCGATTGCCACGGGTGAAGGCTAGCTCTGCCAGTAATGAATAGTGTTTCCAGTTTGAGCTTACCGATTACATCTCTAAAGTCTTGGCAAATGTTATTCAAGTATAATCGACTCGCGGCAAATCCTGGGATATCCATACACTTGATAAGGAACTGCTTTTGCTCGGACGTCGCATACTTCGTTGTCATCGCTTCGACAATATTACTCGCTATTTCAGTCGGGTTCGCTGTCAAAAACTGATTGGTTAACTGATGGAGTCCATTTGCTTCATAGATAGCGCCCAACTGAGTTTTCTCATTTTCACTCCAATCAGGGTTGACCAGTAACACTGGCGGCTCGTCAATGACGATCAGTTTGTTAATTCGCTCTGTCCCGAATAGATCTACGTAGTTGTAGATCATTGCTGCCCCTAAAGAGTGTGCGATGAAGTGAGCCGTTTCAACTTGTAAATGATTAAGTAAATCATCTAAGTCTTTTGCAAATCGGCTCACTCGATAGCCGTATTCTACTTTTTCTGACAGCCCGTGCCCTCTTTTATCAAGGCTAATCACAGTGAAATGTTGGCTTAACACTTCAATTTGCTTTCTAAATACTTCGGCGCTAAAGCCACCACCGGGTAACAGTATCAAAACAGGCCCACTACCTGCTTGCAAGTAGTGCAATTTTACGTGGTCATTGGTACAGAAATATTTTGATTGCACTTCAGACATTTTACGTTCCTTAGAAAATACTTGGTAAAACATTGGCTAAGAGTAATATGGGCAATAACTAATATTTGCTTCGCAATTACTCAACAGAGTGAATAATGTAGTAAATAGAAAAACTGACTGTTCATTGGGGGTAAAATTAATGTCAGATAGGCTGTATGGCCTAACATCCACTCTTTCATAGAAACAATTCAAGACTGAACTCACACTTTTGCACCTTTAAAGTCATTTCCCTAATCCCTATAGGAAAAATTCTCATGTCTTCTAATACGTGGACGATTAGCATTCCTGTCAGACAAGCTTTTAATAAAAATAACCTCTGCTTTAGATAGGAAATCGTTATGTTAAAATTCCTGGAACAGGTCCGTCTTCCTACCCTCGACCTACCTTTAGAAATCCGCAAAAAAATGTGGCTCAAACGGTTTATGTATTCGTATGCTGTTGTCTTTCTCAGCTACATGGCGATGTACTTTATTCGCAAAAACTTCAACATTGCCCAAGTGGATATGATTAATAAATATGGTCTGTCGATGACCGAATTAGGTTTGATTGGCCTTGGCTTCTCGATTACCTACGGAATCGGTAAAACGGTGATGAATTACTACGCCGATGGCAAGAACAGCAAACAGTTTTTGCCGTTTATGCTTATCCTCTCAGGTATTGCTATGATTGGCTTTAGTATCGCGATGGGCGGCGGACTTATTAACCTGATCTTCATGATCGGTTTCTACTCACTAAGCGGCCTATTCCAAAGTGTCGGTGGCTCAAACAGTGTCACAACCATTACCAAATGGACGCCAAAAAACAAACGTGGCTCATTCGTTGGCCTTTGGAACATGTCGCACAACATCGGTGGTGCAGGTGCCGCAGCGGTAGCATTATTTGGTGCAAACTACCTATTTAATGGCGATGTGATTGGTATGTTTATCTTCCCTTCCGCAATTGCTCTAGTAATCGGGTGTATCGGCTTGTTCGTGGGAAATGACTCTCCAGAAGCATACGGCTTAGGCCCTGTAGAAGAGTTGTTTGATGAAGAAATTGGTGAAGAAGACCAAAAAGCTGAAGATGACAAGATGACTAAATGGCAAATCTTCGTTGAGTTTGTGTTAAAAAACAAAGTCATCTGGCTACTATGCTTTGCCAACGTATTCCTATATGTCGTACGTATCGGTATCGACCAATGGTCTACTGTATATGCCTATCAAGAACTTGGCTTGTCCAAAGAAGTTGCTATTCAAGGCTTCACAATGTTTGAAGTGGGAGCCCTTGTAGGAACGTTAATGTGGGGTTTCCTCTCTGACTTAGCAA
Organism: Vibrio marisflavi CECT 7928; assembly: GCF_921294215.1. Lineage (GTDB taxonomy): Bacteria > Pseudomonadota > Gammaproteobacteria > Enterobacterales > Vibrionaceae > Vibrio > Vibrio marisflavi. The sequence goes on along the minus strand of NZ_CAKLDM010000001.1, from coordinate 310,636 downwards.
ACGGTCGCCGTGGCCTTACTTCATGTGTTTCGCTAGCACTCATTATCTTTACTCTATCTATCTACCAACACGCGAATACTGAGTTTACTTATCTAGCATCTCTTTTCGCTCTAGGGTTCTTAGTCTTTGGTCCTCAATTACTAATCGGTGTTGCAGCTATTGGCTTTGTACCGAAAAAAGGCCTAAGTGCGGCAGATGGTATTAAAGGTACTTTTGCTTACCTAATTGGCGACAGCTTCGCAAAACTTGGTCTTGGCCTGATTGCTGACGGTACACCAATTTTCGGCCTAACTGGCTGGGCTGGAACCTTCGCAGCACTTGATACGGCTGCTGCATGTTGCTTGGTATTGATGGCCTTTGTAGCCGTAGCTGAAGAAAAGAAAATTCGCAAAGCCAAAAAGAAACACCTGCAAGCCATCCAAGCAAGCTAAATCAATGTAACAAATGGAATATAAATCAGGGGCAGCTAAACCGCCCCTGAATTTTTTCAAATTTAAAATAAGGATATAGAAATGAAAAAACTAACCGCAGCGATTAGCGCAGCACTTTTGTTATCTCCTCTATCTGCTTTCGCTGAAAACACTTTGGTCATTGATGCTGGTAGTTCTGGCTCAAGGCTTTATGACTACCAATATCACTACGACACAGAACGTAACGGATTCCCAACCATTGATAGCAGTGACAGTACCAAGGTTTCTGGTGGTATTCAGGATGTCAGCAGTACCGATCTTGACGCTTACTTAACTGAGCTGTTTGCCAATGTTTCTGGCTCTCCGGAGCGCATTGATTTTTACTCGACTGCGGGAATGAGGCTGATTTCTGCTCCGCAAAGAGATGAAACCAACGCATCAGTAAAAAGTTGGATTGAAACTCGCTACCCAGCCGCTACCGTCAGCGTTAAAACAATCAGTGGTCAAACAGAAGGTGCGTACGCGTGGCTTGCTGCAAACTACCTTAACGGCGCTTTGGAAAGCGAAAGTGAAACTAAAGGTATCATGGATTTAGGCGGTGCTTCTACTCAAATTACTTTCGAGCAAGATGGTCCAGACTCTATCACTGTAAATAGTGGCAATCACAGCTATCAGCTTTCTTCTACCAGCTTCCTTGGGATGGGGCAAGATCAAGCATTAGGCCAATTTATGAACGATCCTTACTGCTTCCCAGAAGGCTATACATTGCCAAATGGTGAACTTGGTAACGGCGGCTTTGATGGCTGCGTAGAGCACACAAACAAGTTGATTCAAAAAGTTCACGGTGTGAAGTCCAAAGTGGGCCTTAAGATGCCTGTTCAAGATTTCTATTCCATCGCTGGCTTCTATTACACCGCGGGAGAGCTTAACCTAACCGACAACTTCTCGATCGCAAACCTAGCCGTTGAGGGTAAAAAATTCTGTAAAAGCGATTGGAATAGCCTAACTGATGGATCGGCAGGTTACGCAGTTAATGATTATCTTTATACGTACTGCTTTAATGCAGCGTATCAATATACATTGTTGTCTAGGGGCTACCAAATGACCGATGCCAACAATGCAATTGCTCCTACTAAAAAAATCAATGACCAAAGTATTAGTTGGACTTTAGGCCCGATTCTTTCTCCAACATTGTAAAGGCATAAACCTTCTTTCAAAAAGAATCAGGATAATTTGTGTAAAGTAAAATAGCTGATAAGTACAAAGCCTGATATATAAGCTAAAACAGAGAATAAGTGAACCATGTATATATCCTAGGGGTAGAAGGCCCCTAGGATATATCAATAAAGCAATGAACACTTAAATTATGGTTACTTCTTAGTTTAGCTTTATAATTGTGTCATCTATCATTTATTGATAACTCGCCATTTCTCCTACTTAATTTCTATTTTATAAAGCAGCCTAAATATTTATTTAGGGCATTGTCCTCTTTCATCCCCATTACCATGGTTTAAATTCACTATGAATAGAAATATAACGCAAAATTGCTCTGTAAAAATTAATAGAAAACTTGATGCTGATTATCGCCGCTACCGCTGGCAAATTATCGTCACAACATTTATGGTTTATACAGTTATGTATATTAGCCGAAAATCCTTTTCAGCCGTAGCACCAATGCTAATGTCTGATTTAGGTATGACTGCCGTTCAGTTTGGCTTTGCTTCTTCGGTTTATTATATTCTGTATGGTGTAGCAAAATTCTCATCTGGTCTTGCTGCGGACCGCATTAGCCCTAGGTTAATGCTGGCTCCAATCCTAATCATTATCTCGGTAATCAGTGCTGGTATTGGTGCAAGTAATAATGTCACTATGCTTTTGACCATGTACTGTCTAATGGCAGTCGTCCAAGGGTGTGGTTTTCCACCAATAGCTAAAGCGCTTTCTCAGTGGTATTCAAAAAGCGAACGTGGTGGCTGGTACTCTATATGGAATACTTCCCACAATGTTGGAGGTGCTCTAGCTCCGTTAATCGCTTCCGGTGTGATTGCGACTACAGGTGACTGGCGGATGGCATTCTACGTACCTGCTATCATAACAGCGATCCAAGCAATTTTAGCTGCCATCTTTATGAAAGGTTCACCAGAGTCATGTGGTTTACCTAACGTTGGTGAATGGAAAAATGATAAGAAACAATTGGAAATAAACGCTAATTCTGAAACCAACTTGTCTCTATGGGTAATGTTCAAGCGCTACATTTTAACTAACCCTATCATATGGCTAGCAGTCGGCGGTGACCTATGTATCTACATCATACGCACTGTGACGAACGACTGGGTTGTTGTTTACTTTGTTAAAGAGTTGGGTTGGGATCTTGTCAAATCGAACAGCTTAGTATCTTGGTTCGAAATTGGTGGTATTCTCGGTGGGCTATCTTCAGGGTTCATTTCTGATAAGCTCTTTCAGGCAGACCGCTGGAAAACGATTTTGATATATTGCCTAGTCTTGGTGGCGGGCATGGTTGGCGTTGTCATTAGCATAAACCTAAGCTACTTTATTCTCTCATTGTGTTTCTTTGTTATTGGCGTTGGTATCTACGCACCACAAATGTTGTTTGCGCTAGGTATCATTGAAGCCGCCCACTCTGATGGCGCAGGTGCAGCAACAGGGTTAAAAGGTGGTATTACATACATTGGTGCTGCACTTGCTGGCGCTCCTATCGCCATCATGCAAACTTCATATGGATGGTCTGGTGTCTTTACCGTGTTAAGTGTCATTTCATTTTTGTTAATCGCAATGACAATTGCGATTATTAAGATAGAGCGGACTTACAAACCCCATACAGATTAGCTTCCAAACACAGCTAGGGCACTCTGACATTATTGAATGTCTGCAAGCCCTAGCTGCCTTTGAATTTCACTATAAGCTATCTAACGTTGCTCTATGCAGACCAAGCTTAATTAACTGTTATTGAAATAAAATATCCAATCGTGGTTGCAGATACCACTCCAATAAAGCCCGGCATGATAAAGCTGTGGTTTAGTACATATTTACCAATTCGCGTAGTGCCTGATCGGTCGAAAGTAATTGCGGCAAGATCGCTTGGGTAGAATGGGAAAAAGAAATAAGCATAGCAGGCAGGTATGACACCAATAATTACTGGAGCAGGTATTCCCAATGAAAACGCTAACGGCAACATAATGGTTAACACGGCAGCTTGGCTTTTCAGGAACACCGAAGCGGCAAACATAGCAATGGCAAACGTCCAAGGGTGAGAATGAACAATATCACTAACTAATTCAATTAAATAAGGCTTGTTGTAATTGATGATGGTGTTACTCATCCAAGCGATACCGAAAATAATGATTACGGCCGTCATGCCTGCTATGAACACATTTGTCGTGACGATTTTCTTTGGCTCAATTTTGGTCGACATCAAAATAATTGCGCCCACCGAGAGCATTAAGAACTCGATTGCAACTGACATTTTCACGCCATCGGGCAATAGACCTAACGACTTATTGAACATTGCGACAAAAACAACCGATAAAATACCTAACACAAAAATCGATAAACCAACCCTTGCCTTTTTGTCTGCTGCGCTATCTTCTTCAGCAGAAACACTAGGAGAAGAGTCAACCAAGCTATTGCGAAACTCTTCATCTTGGCAACGCTCTTGAAACTCGGTGTCTTTGTCTAAGTCTTTGCCTCTTTTTAAGCTCCATGTGCAAGCAATTAAGATTCCGCACAAAGTAGCAGGTATTGTCACTTTTAGTACGTCAACTAAACCAATGTCCAAATGGTTATCAACAGCTGTGGCCATCACTACTGCCGCTGCCGCCGCGATAGGACTTGCTGTAATACCCATTTGAGATGCAACCGTCGCCATCGCCATCGGGCGTTCAGGACGAATCCCTTTTTTATAAGCCACATCATAAATAACAGGCAAAAGTGGATAAACAGAATGCCCGGTTCCAACAAGAACAGTCAGTGAATAAGTACAAAGTGGTCCTAGAAAAACGATTTGGCTAGGGTGCTTACGAAGTAACCTCTCGGCGTATTTTACCAATAAGTTTAGTCCGCCCGTTGCTTCTAATGTTGCAGATGCGGCGACCACCGCCATAATTATGAGCATCACACTGACGGGAGGGGTGCCCGGTGTTACTCCAAAGAAGAACGCTAGTACGGATACTCCTAACCCTCCCAATAAACCAAACGCGATTCCACCATACCGAATACCCACAAATATAACGGCGAGTAATAGCAATAAATGAACATAAAACATACATCATCCTTAATACAATTATTCCACTACGACAATAGATTGAGTAAAGGTCAATGTTATTACTATTAGATTAAATCATATTGATATTAAACAATATTAGATAAGTTGGATTATTGATTATTATAATGATCTATATAATTGTTGAACATTAATTTCTATATTTGTGATGAACTAAGTTGAAATAATATGAGCCATAGTTTTATTAAATTAGGGGACTAATAACACTGAAGATAATAAGAGGTACAACTCCTTAGCCACACCCATTTCAAAAAAAACATCTGTTAGGAAAACGATGAACTTTCTGGGACATCAACCGATACACCCCCGAACACCATTAAATTAGATAATAGTAAGACTACAGACCTACACATCAGCTATAGAAATGCAATGTATTGCTTAAGCAGAAAAGTATACGATTATGTTATAAAAAACACACCAGCCCGCTCATTATTTAATCGCCAAGCAAATAACTTAACCAAAAAATGACACATAGTCGTGATAACCTTCACAACCTTTGTTAACTTTTTCTTATTTGTTTTAAACTTTCGGAAATCGCCTGTTAACCTTCTTCGCTGTTTCAGAATAAGTCTGGATCATTATAAGAAAAAGGAGTGTTCACAATGAATACCAAAAAGCCAATGTCTCTTACCGGGCGCGTCATCCTTGGTATGGTCGCCGGTATTTTGACGGGGTTCGTCATTCGAACTTTATTCGCTGACAACGGATTTGTTGATAACTATCTAGTTCACGGGTTGTTTGAAGTCGGTGGAAAAATTTTCATCGCAAGTTTAAAAATGCTAGTTGTTCCTCTCGTGTTTGTTTCCCTAGTATGTGGAACAAGCTCACTGAAGGACCTCTCTACGTTGGGTCGTATGGGTGGTAAAACGCTAGGGTTGTATGTTGGTACTACCGCTGTTGCAATTACGTTAGCGCTGACTATGGGTACTATTTTCCAGCCAGGTGCAGGTGCTGATTTAGCAGCAGCTACTACTTTCGCGTCGACCGAAGCTCCTTCTTTAGGTCAGGTTATCGTGAACATGTTCCCGACTAACCCTATCAATGCAATGGCACAAGGAAATACTCTACAAATCATTGTATTCGCAATCCTTTTTGGTATTGCAATCAGTGCTGCAGGAAAACCAGGCGAGCGCATCGCAGCAGTGTTTGCCGACCTAAATGAAGTCATCATGAAGCTTGTTGCTCTACTAATGCACATTGCTCCGTACGGCGTATTCTTCTTGATGGCGAAACTGTTTACTGGCCTAGGCATCGAAGCCATCTTTAACTTAGCAGCTTACTTCGCTGTTCTAGCAGGCACACTGCTTATCCACGGTTTTGTAACCTACGGTTTGATGCTAAAAGGCTTCACTGGTCTAAATCCATTTACTTTCTTCAAGAAAATGGAAGATGCAGTTATGTTCGCTTTCTCTACAGCATCATCAAATGCGACTATTCCTGTAACTATGGAAACGGCGAAAAACCGCATGGGTGTTGACAACAAAGTCGCATCATTCACGGTTCCACTAGGCGCTACAATTAACATGGACGGCACCGCAATCATGCAGGGCGTTGCGACAGTGTTCATCGCTCAAGCGTTTAACGTTGATCTATCCATGACGGATTACCTAACTGTTATCTTAACAGCAACGCTTGCTTCGATTGGTACTGCGGGTGTTCCAGGTGTTGGTCTAATCATGCTGGCTATGGTTCTTAACCAAGTTGGTCTACCACTAGAAGGCATTGCACTTATCATGGGTGTTGACCGTCTACTCGATATGATTCGTACTGCAGTTAACATCACTGGAGACAGTGTCGTAACTATTATTGTGGGCAAATCAGAAGGTGCGTTCGACCAAACACGATTTGAAGATCCAAAAGCGGGTGAAAAGGAAGAAAAAGTCCACCTTTCCCACGCACAATAATCTTTTACTAGACACAAACCTCGAGAGCCTAACGGCCTCGAGGTTTTTTTGTATACAAGGAAAAATAATTACTCTAGAACTGACTTAGATATTTGGATGCGTTTAATTTCATATAACCCATAGAATCATGATGTTACTTAGTCATTAAATTTAACAGTTTCGATACATCTCACGCCCAAATTTACAAATAACCGTTACACTGACTGCCAACGGAATATCACGGAGTAAACTGTTATGGATCGACGTTGGTGGGCAATTTTTATCGGTGTGATTGCCCTAATTGCACCCCCTTCTTATGCCGCTACTGCCTCTTCCAATATGCCTTCGATGACGGGTTCAACAATCGGTATAGTGGCGATCATTATATTCACCGTTGCCTATATTGTCGTAATGCTTGAGGAGTTTCTTCAACTACGCAAGTCCAAGCCAGTCTTATTAGCAGCGGGGATCATCTGGGCGATGATCGGCTTTGTTTATCAGCAACAAGGGCACATTGATATAGCGATCTCCGCACTTGAACATAACCTGTTAGAGTACGCTGAGCTGTTGCTATTTTTGCTCGTAGCCATGACCTATATCAGCGCGATGGAAGAACGGCGTTTGTTTGACGCTCTGCAGGCTTGGATGGTCGGGAAAGGATTCGACTTCAAATCACTGTTTTGGCTAACAGGTATTTTGGCTTTCTTTATTTCTCCTATTGCCGACAACCTAACAACGGCACTTTTAATGTGTGCAGTGGTATTGAAAGTTGGAGGTGGCAATACTCGATTTATCAATATTGCGTGTATCAATATTGTCGTTGCGGCCAATGCTGGCGGAGCATTTAGCCCATTTGGAGACATTACAACATTGATGGTTTGGCAAGCGGGCCATGTCTCATTCGCTGAATTCCTACCTCTATTCTTGCCTTCAGTGATCAACTATCTCGTTCCAGCATTGATCATGTCGTTTTTCCTACCTAGCTCTAAGCCACAAACCACTCACCAACATGTTGAACTAAAACGTGGCGCTAAGAGAATCATCGGTTTGTTTATTCTGACAATTGCAACAGCTGTCGCATTCCATGCTGTACTGCACTTCCCACCAGTGATTGGTATGATGATGGGATTGGCATACCTGCAGTTCTTTGGTTACTTCCTAAGAACCACTCTAAAACGTTCATTGTCTAGAAAGGCACACCAAGCCATCGCCAAAGGCGACGATGCCGCTCTGAAACGTTTGGGTTCAGTTGTACCATTTGATGTCTTTAGAAGGGTATCCCATGCCGAGTGGGATACATTGCTATTCTTCTACGGCGTTGTAATGTGTGTTGGAGGGTTAAACCTGTTAGGTTACCTAGCGATGGTCTCTGACATTATGTATACCCAATGGGACCCAATTTGGGCAAATATTGTGGTTGGTGTGCTATCTGCTATCGTCGACAATATTCCAGTCATGTTCGCAGTGCTAACCATGGATCCCGTCATGTCGATGGGCAACTGGTTGTTAGTTACTTTAACCGCAGGTGTTGGTGGTAGCTTGTTGTCTATTGGCTCTGCTGCTGGCGTTGCTCTGATGGGAGCAGCGCATGGCAAATATACCTTCTTTGGTCATTTAAAGTGGGCACCGGTAATTATGCTGGGATACATGGCAAGTATCTTAGTTCACTTAACGCTTAACTCATATCTGTTTATTTAGATGATGGATGGGGCTGTTAGCGAGAAGTTAACAGCCCTACGATTTTGAAGACTTTATGATTGAGGCACTGCTCTATGCCAGCGATTGGCCATTTTATATTTTGGGCAAGATACACAAGTTAAAAACTCTCCAGTTCCATGGATGCTCATCACAAGATCATCTCTTTTTTCCATCGAAGAGTTTCTGAGAATAATATGCACTTGGCCCTTTACTACTTTATAGTTTTTTGTGACTTGATTTAAAGGCGTCACATACCTCATCACACCGTTTTCAAAACTCAGAAAACTCGCGTCTTCGTCATCACTCTGATAAATACCATTAAAATTGTAGGTATCGCTATCAGCCCAGCGCTCAATTTCGTCTTGCAGACATCCCTGTAACGACAAGGAAAACAGCCCAACAATCGCACCTTTAGCTAAACATCCTATGTCCATATTGACCCTCACTTCAGAGCACCTTCTAACTTTAACAACTGCGCCTTGCGATCCACTCCACCCGCATAGCCAGTTAGTTTTCCACTTTTACCTATCACCCGATGACACGGAACAATTATTGAAATAGGGTTTTTTCCATTTGCGAGCCCGACAGCTCTAACTGCTTTTGGGTTACCAATTCGATTGGCGAGATCTTGGTAAGAGATTGTCTCACCGTAGGGAATAGTGATAAGTGCTTGCCACACTGCATTTTGAAACTTTGTTCCTACAGCAGCTAAAGGCAATTCAAACTCTTGTCTATTCCCTGCAAAGTATTCATCCATTTGCGCTCTCACTTGAACAACCAACTCGGCACTGTCACAACGTTTACCTAATTCAGCAGGTTGAGTCGTTTGAGTTTCAAACCAAAGTCCCAAAATGCCGTTCTCATTAAACTGTAGGGTTACCTGTCCCAGTGGGCTGTCAAAGCAGCTATACATGTTGTTCATGACTGATGACTCCAGCAATGAAACGTTGCGTAACTTCCCCAAGGTGACACTACCTCTGCATTTAATTGTGGGAATTGGTCTAACGCTTTTTTTACGACAAGATCAGCGTCCAAAAAACAGTTGGGCTGAGACTCTCCTCGCAATTTTGCGTAACTGACAGTCCAAGGACCAATTCCCTTGATGTTTTCCCACTCACTCAAATCTGCATTCGGCTGTTCTTTAAAATACGCAGCAAAAGCTTTTAATGTTTCTTTGCGACTTGCTGGCATTTTTAGAAAGTCTAGATTTGATGACAAAATATCCTCTTGTGTTGGGAACCGATATTCGCCACCGCTTTGTCTATTTATATTTTCCACTAAAACATTTAGCTGCTTTATAGAATTATCAACCGATACTTGCTGGCCTAAAATAGCTCTAATCCCAGCTTCCCATGTATTCCAAACTCCTGGAATCCTTAGCCCCGGTACCTTTATGAGCTGATCCGATAACGTACTTAAGTGCTGTTCAACCAAAAAAATATCCGTATCTAAATCAAACATTCTGCGTATTTTGGATACTAAACTCCTCAGCATCGAGATATCCGACATCTCGAATTCAACTCTTAGCTTTTGTTTGTTTAAATACGCTTTAAAATATCCATTGCAATCATTGAGCTTGAAATTTCTCTTATAACTGCGTTCGTCAACTTGCTCTAATTTTGTTATCGCCCGCCTGCGATAAAAATTTAACATGAAGTTCCAATTTATTGATCCGTGAATCATTAGGTCGACAAAATTTTGGGTTTGTGGCTCTGAACTTGATGAACGAACATCTGAAGGTGTTAACTTCATTTGCTTAACAAAAGCATCATTAAATCGGCGTAGACTGTTAAATCCACTAGCAAACGCGACATCTGTCACATTCATAGAACTTGAGCTGAGTAGCTGCTTAGCAAACATGAGTTGCAAGTATATCCCGTATTGTTTAGGCGACATTGACAAATATTTGCTAAACAGTTGTCTCAAGTACCTGTCGCTTATTCCCAGCCGCTCAGCGAGGTCACTCACGCTTCCTCGTTGCAGCTCACCGCTATCAATCATCTTAAGCGCTCTGACGAACGTGGTTTCAACTCCGCGCCATGCCCACGAACTTGGGGCACTGTCTGGCCTACAACGTAGGCATGGACGATAACCTGCACCCATAGCCTGTGCTTGGGTATCAAAATACTCGACGTTTTCTTCTTTAGGCAGGTTGGCCGGGCATATTGGACGACAAAAAATTCCGGTGGTTTTCACTGCAACATAGAAAACACCATCAAATCGAGCATCACGTGCCAATCTTGCTTGCTGGCACTGTTTTTTTGTTAACGTCGAATAACTTGATAAGCTCATCACTAAATCCCTAATTTCCGCCAATATTTATATTGTATCGGTCCACAAAAAACCAACTAGCCACATTCGGAACTGAAAATAATCCTTGCCAAACCCCCTGAGTTTTTACTAAATTTTCTAGGACAACGTCACAAAATTTATTAACAAACAAAAATAATACTTAAGGATATTGGCTATGGTCCTACATACATGCACTATTAAACTAAATAACAATAAGATATTGAAATGCAAAACCGTCGAACAATCACTCGGAATTATTGAATCTGAGGCATTGGATAATATTAGCAATGTTATCCTTGATGTTGAGGACGGAACTGACATTAAAACGTATCAACACTTAACGTTAGAAGAGTCCATTGAGAGCTTAATGAACTTATAGGCTTTTCAATTTTCGCCATCCTCAATTTTGAGGGTGGCTATTTAGTACAACACTCACCTTAACCACAAACTTCACGCCTCAATTTTCTCTGACAGCAAAGCACGAATCGAATGTAATGTAATTATGCGTTCACAGCGTAACTTAATTTTTGTCACAACTTTGACGCTCGCTTCCTAGATTGTCATGAAGATGAAAGACAAATACGCATAATAGTGCCCGTGTACATCGACAACATTCCCAATAAAAAACATCGGTGCATACTTTCCAACCTACTTACCTAAGTTCAGGTTGAATAAACAACTTTCATTAACTGAGGTGGCTATGTCTGAAGTTGAATTCCGATTTGGAAAAAAGCGTTTTTATGACAATACAAAATTCCCAAGAGGCTTCGCTAAATCTGGAGACTTCACTCTTTTAGAAGAAGAATTGCTGACACTTTACGGTGACACTATGCTGGCGCTAGAAAGTGGTGAGCTTGAACCAACGAATTCTGAAGAAAAGCACTTTGTAAAAGTGTTGTCTAACCCAAGCAAAGCGAAATCGAAGCTAGAACGTGTGTGGGTCAAATACATACAATTGTCGAGAGGAAGAAAGCAGTTCCACTCTCTAAGTGGGGCGCAAATGGACAAGAAAAAAGCAGGCGCTAGCAACCTATCTAGTGTCGCTTAAGTAGAGCGAAGCAAGTAACGCTCTGCTCATTAAGCTTATAATTTATTTCGTTAAAAAAGCCACTAGATTTTAGGTGGCTTTTTCTTTATTTATACCAATACACCACTTCTTTTTGCATTTTATCGGAAAAAAATGGCGTTGCCGGAAAACTTAATTTATAATGCAAATTATCTTTTGAGCCAAACTGATTTGGAATAGGGGCACACAATGAGACTGATCCCACTACGTAAAGCATCCCAAGTAGGCATGTGGTCTGCTGCACACATAGTGAAACGTATTAACGATTTTAATCCATCTGAAGATCGTCCTTTTGTTCTTGGACTACCTACCGGCGGTACTCCTTTAGCAACATATAAGGCGCTGATTGAGATGCATAAAGCTGGCGAAGTTAGCTTTAAACACGTAGTGACCTTCAACATGGATGAATACATCGGTATTCCAGCCGATCACCCAGAGTCTTACCGTACTTTCATGTACACCAACTTCTTCAATCACATTGATATCCAAGAGAAAAACATTAACCTCTTAGATGGCAATGCTGCTGACAACGAAGCTGAATGCCAACGTTACGAAGATAAAATCAAATCTTACGGACAAATCCACCTATTCATGGGTGGCGTGGGCAACGATGGACACATTGCATTCAATGAACCAGCGTCTTCGTTATCTTCTAGAACTCGAATCAAGACATTGACTGAAGATACTCGAATTGCAAACTCTCGATTCTTCGACAACGACATCAACCAAGTACCAAAATACGCCCTAACTATAGGTGTTGGTACTCTACTTGATGCAAAAGAAATCATGATCTTGGTGACAGGACACAACAAAGCGCTAGCACTTGAAGCTGCGGTTGAAGGTTCTGTAAATCACCTTTGGACTGTTTCTGCACTTCAGCTTCATCCTAAATCAGTTATTGTTTGTGATGAGCCAGCGACGCAAGAGTTGAAAGTGAAAACTGTGAAGTACTTTTCTGAGCTAGAAGCGGAAAACATCAAAGGATTCTAATTCCTTTTGATTACTAGATAAATTTAGGGCTAGCATTTTTGCTAGCCCTTTTGCTTAACTGTTCTAAACAACTACTATCTGACGACTCCAATCAGTTTTAGCAGCCGATCTCCACTAATAATAACGGTATTCTTTGTATAAGTTTTCGACAGAGAGCCAGTCTTCCCTGTGTGGATAAAATAGCCCTTAGTTCTATTCTTCCTACAAAGCTCGTCGAAGTCTTTTACATGATTAGCATTGATATAGTTTGAATACCTTTTCGATTGAATATAGTACCAACTATTTCTAATTCTTACTTGCCCATCAAGCCCACCATCGTGGCTGTATGATTGATTTCTTCTCACCTTATAGCCTTGATCTTCAAAAGCTAAAAGCACAAGCTCTTCAAAGGCATACGGGCTCATTTTACGCATATAGGACATGGCACGTCTTGGTGCAAACCTCCTCACGCGCTTAAATGCACGTTGCGCTTGACCAATGTACTCCTGATGAGACTGAGGTAATGATCCTAAGTTATTTCGTTTACTTAAGCGTAGGAAAATACTCAGCAAGAAAAGACCAAATGCCGCAATAAACCACCATACATTTATGACAGCCAATACACTGCCAACAAGGGAGAACAAAAACTTCGCATATATAAGCCCTTTTCTTGCTACTTCATGCAAAAGTAAGCCTAACCAAGCGATATGATTGTAATTAATTATTTTTCTTCTCCTAATATATTCTGCATTATGTTTTTAATATGCATGCAACATGGATAAACAGTACATTTACACATGTAACCAGCTGAAATTAATAATAAAGATATTAGGAAAACCGTCAATAAAATTTTGAGTTGTTCAATCCAAATCGTCATATAAACGCTGTACAAGCACAGCAATATCCCGTTATTGCTTTGAACTCTGATTTTGGACTGCATTGACAAATACTTGCTCCATGCCTTCAATGTTTTCCGCTTTCGCTTCCTTGACTAAATCTAACGCGCGCGGAACATTGTTCGCATCAACAGCTGCTTGAATTGCAACTCTATAGTATTCAGATTTAGAGAATACTGTGGTTGATCTAGGTTGAGGTGTAACGATCGGTGTTGGGCGACTCGTTCGATTGTAATGACTCACACTCGCGTTTGAGTTTTCCACATTGACCGTAATGACGCCTTCTTCAGAATGAGGTACCTGAATATATTGCTGCTTCGGTAAGGTAGTACCTTTCGCCTGCGCAGCTAAGTACTTAGGGTTAACGATTTTAGTCGAATCACCAAGAGAAGACTTATTCGTATACACGATCAAATAAACTTGAGCGCTGTCAAATGGAGGCTGGAACGACGTTTCAGCAACTAGGTGACCGTTTAATCCAAAGTTTGGCAACTTATATTTAAACTCTGAACTATTAAACGATTTGAGGATAGTGCCTCGGGCACTCATTATCACAGCTGACGGGTAGAAAACACTGTTGTTGACTGTACTGGATATTTTTATATCTACCGTCCCGCTGTCAGCGGGGATATTGAAAGCAGCCACAGGACTGTCGATAAAACGAGACTTAAGGTACTGCGTGTGCTGATTTATCTCTATCGTAGCGGTACTAGGCACGCTGAGTGTAGTTCTTTGAAGTTCAAATACTGAGTGAGCTGTACGTTGGCTAACAGGAATTGAGTCTTCAACGGTAGTGGTTACACAGCCAGATAAAAGCAGACAACCAATGATCGCAATAGAACGGATATTCATATAATTATTACCTAGCGCATTCAAAACACATGAAAGCTGCCATATCCCATAATTTTAGTGTCAGCAGATAATAGCTAGCGAATTCCCACGTGTCTAATCCAATGCGATTAGTGGTTTTGAACATCTTTTTAAATCACTCACTCGATAGAATGTTATTGATTAAATTACGATAGTTAGGAAATTAATATGTCGACGATTGCTGCTTGTTTTGACAGGTGTGATAACGCTATAGTTCTGTGTAAATCTAATCATGGACAACCCAAAATGAAAAAACTTCTACTTATAGCCTTTGTTGTAGCCGCATTGAGTGCATGTACAGATGAAGTAGGCTCGGTAAAGTGGTGTAAAGACATAAAAGAAAAACCAAAGTCAGAATGGACGACGGACAATGCCGTTAACTTTGCTCAATACTGTGTATTCCAAAATGAGATTGGCAGCAAAAAGTGGTGTAAAGCCATGAATGAAAAGCCGAAAGGAGACTGGACTGGCAACGAAGCACTTGAATACGCAAAATATTGCGTGCTGTAATTCCATTTCATACCAAGCCCCTCAGACTCAAATTATTGCTGACGTAAACTATTCTTGAGGTGAGTCATTCCTAGCATGCGGGTTATACAAAAGAATTGTTGGCCCGCATTCAACTTACTAAACGTACACGCTTACCAATCGTGCCACCCCCTCCCTTATAAATCACCTCAATGTAACAAACATAAAGCGCCACTACACATCGTGACTGCTATCACGATTTCTTATATATCATGTGGATAGGTGAAATAATATTTCAGTAAAAATGTACTATAAATGGCCTTAAACATTAATTAAGAAAGTTATTTACTAAAACTTCGTGAATACAGCACTACACTTATGAACATGACTAAAATGCGTTCTCGCCCGTACCCTCTTGGCGCCACATTAGACACTAATGGCTGTAATTTTTCAGTGTATGCTCCAAACAATAATGTCAGGTTAGCTCTATTTGAAGGCTCTGGGCACCACTATTCTCTCCATTTGTTAGATGGTGTTGATAAAGGGGTTCGACACACTTTCATTCCTGATATTCAAGCTGGGCAAAGATACGGCTACGTTATCGAGCTAGATGGCGTGCCCCACTTAATTTCTGATCCGTACGCTAAATCCATTGATCACACACTTACTTATCATCCACCATTTTCATCTCTACAAAGTTTTCAGATTGCTAAATCTGTGGTGATTAATGATAGCTTCGACTGGCAAGATACCCAACGCCCTAATATTCCACGACAAAAGTTGGTATTGTTTGAAACCCATGTAAAAGGTGTGACTCAATTAAACCCTCTTGTGGAAGCTGAGCATAGGGGTAAATATTTGGGGTTGGTAAGCCCTGCTATGCTGGAGTTTTATAAGCAGCAAAATATTACCGCCCTTCAGCTTCTTCCTATTGCAGCCTGCATGCACGAGCCTCATTTGCTTGAAATGGAAAAGGTGAACTACTGGGGCTACAACCCATTTTTGTTTATGGTGCCTGACCCTCGCTACGCCGTAGATGATGCCACCATTGAGCTAAAAACAGCAATTCGTGAGCTCCACAGAAATGGTATCGAAGTTATTTTAGACGTTGTCTATAACCATACCGCCGAAAGCGGTACTGATGGGCCCACATTCAACCTCAAAGGACTAGATGAGAAATACTACTTGCTGCACGATGAGCATCATGTGAACTTCACGGGTTGCGGCAACACGGTCGACTTAACTTATCAACCGAGTCTGAACTTGGTGATGGATACACTTCGATATTGGGTAACCGAGTATCACATCGATGGCTTTAGGTTCGACTTAGCCGCTACGTTGGGGAGAAACGGCAACGACTTTAATCGCGAATCGGCTTTCTTTAAAGCCGTTGAACAAGACCCTATATTACGTGAAGTAAAGCTCATCGCCGAACCATGGGACATCGGGCCAAATGGCTATCAAGTTGGGAATTTCCCGATAGGTTGGAACGAATGTAATGATAGACTGCGAGATATCACTCGAAGCTTTTGGCGTGGTGACAATGGATTCATGAAAGACTTTGCTACAAGGCTCATGGGGTCTCGAGACTTGTATAGCGCGGCTCATTGGCCTTATAACCTTACCGTCAACTACATTACCTACCACGATGGTTTCACGATGCAAGATCTTGTCTCCTACAAGCATAAGCACAATGAAGCTAACGGAGAAGAGAACCGAGATGGCCATGGAGACAACCGTTCAGAGAACTATGGTGTCGAAGGAGAAACAAATAGCCCAAGAATTATTGCTATTCGGGAGAAGCAAAAGCGTAACCTAATGGCTAGCCTTCTATTCTCATTTGGTATCCCACATATTTTGATGGCTGACGTACTCTCGCATACACAACGAGGTAACAACAACGCCTACTGCCAAGACAATGGTATCAGTTGGTTAGATTGGAGTGAATCCAGTACAAAATGCCAATTCCAGCACTGGTTGTCTGGGATGATCGCCGCTAGACAACAATATATGTCACCCATAATCTCAGCCTTTTGCGGCGAAAGAAGAAACCACAATCGGATTTTTTGGAAACGTTGCAGTGGTGAGGTAATGGATTATGACGATTGGAACCAGCTAAACTCTCTTGCACTGCATATTTGTATCGGCCAAGACGGTACAGGAGAGGAGCTGCTGTATTGTATCAATCAAACTAACACTCCTACTCGCTTTACTCTGCCCAACGACAATGAGCAAAAATGGACGATGATTTGCAACACCGCCTGCAATGACTTAAACGTATTGGTGGATAAAGAGACGTTATTGCTGGCCTCGACATCTATGGCAATCTTCTATTACGACCCAGACTAAATGCCAGCTTGAATCTTTAGAATCAACGATCAGATAGAGCAGTCACCTTGTGACACTGCTCTATCTGGGGTCTCATCTTTTTGGCTAAAATACGCTTAAGTACGACAAAGCTTAGGTTCGCATGGATAAAGACAAACTATCAACAACAGCTCTAGCAAAAAAGAGAGGACTCGATCCTAAGCAGCTGTTCTCCGATCTTAAACTGGCTGGGTATATCAACCGTAATGGTGATAGCTGGGTATTGACCTCCCAAGGGCAACGATTTGGCGGAGAATACGTAGACCACAAAAAGTTTGGCCAATTTATCGTATGGCCTACTAACCTAGTTATCGACGACAACTTGTCCAGCGATATCAAACTCTCAGCAACACAAATTGGTGAGCGTTTTAAGATAAGCGCCAAAAAGGTAAATCAACTGCTCAATGAATTAGGCTGGATTGATAAAGATGCGCAAGGCTGGAACGTGACAGGCCTAGGTTTAACAGCTGGCGGAACCCAGAAAGCTGACGCGACTTCTAAACAACGTTTTGTTATTTGGCACGAGTCAATTGTAAAGAACAAACGGTTAAAACAAACCATTAGTGAATTTCTCGGCAAAGACGCCATCGCCCATTCAACAGATCATTCAATCAGTAGCTTTAGGCAAAAATTCGAGGCAAAACATCGCACATTAGACGGACATTATGTGCATTCAACTGGCGAGTTAGTGATTGATAATTGGCTCTATATGAACGGTATCGTGCATGCCTACAATAGACCATTACCTATTGAGCATGATGTAGTCAGTGATTTTTACCTTCCTGTCGGAAAAGTTTACCTGCAATACTTTGCAACGGATTCTGGTGCAATGACAGAAGAACAAATCACAAAAATTAGAATGAGCTATCAAGGTAATGGGCTCAACTTAATCGAAGTCTACTTGCAAGACATTGATAAGTTAGATGAAGTGCTGCCGAAAAAACTGCGAAAGTATGGAATAAAAGCTTATTAAATGTACTTTGGCTATATAGGGAAGCTTTGGTGCCGCATATCACGACACCAGAACTTTAGTTTATCGTGAATACTTAGCCCACGACATTTCTTGCTTAGAAACCACTGTTTTTCCAATAGGGGCAAGAGAAATGACAGCAAGCTTTAAGTGCTGCAGAGAAAAAGGAATACCGATAATTGTCACAAAACATGCGACGGCTGAGATTAAGTGACCGAGTGATAACCAAATTCCCGCGACAAAAAACCAAATAACATTGCCGATGAAGCCTAAGGGGCCAGTACCGATATCTTGCTCGCGAAAAATTTCACTTCGCGATACAGCTTCGTAACCAAATGGGAAAAAAGAAAAACGGCCTAGAACAAAACAGGCTTTACCCCAAGGAATCCCGATTATGCTGATGAAAGCGATAAGACCAAACATCCACCATAAAAGGCCCATCACTACCCCGCCCAACAAAAACCAGATTATGTTGCCAATTGTTCGCATACGCTTTACCTAAAATTGCTCTTTCTTTAGTTCGCATCGATGTTTTTCATCAATACAGCTGTTTCTATAATGCGCGACAAAAACATTTCAATGGTAAAATTCCTGTCATGTTTCACAATAACATGAATTCACTCAACGAATAAATTTCAAGAAAAATCATATTTAGTATTAATTATTTTCCAGCGCTACATAGCTATCCCTTGCCATACAGCTGTCAGGCCGCTAACCAAACATAAAACTAAAGCGCCATAACGTATTTTTTCTTTAGGTAATGATTGAGTCGTTTTGAGTGCTAAAAGATAACCTAGCCAAGCAGCTGGTATCAAAGGTATCGTTATCCAAACATGGTGAAGCGTGAGATAACCAAACGGGATTTGTACAATCAGCGAGATAATCGAGCTAAACACAAAGAAAGCTGACAAATTCCCCCTAAGCTGATTGGCCTCCTGATGCTGTAAAAGCAGCGCCATTGGTGGACCACCGATCCCAGAGCTTGTGCCAAAAAAACCAGAGAAGAAACCTGCAATGCCCATACGAGTTGAAGTCGGCTCTATGCGAAAAGGCAACAGACTCACTACAACAGAAAACAGCACTAGAAGCCCTAACCAAAGAGACAACATTTTCGTTGAAACCATGACGAGCAATACGCCACCAGCTAGAGATCCAGGAACGCGACCAATCAAAGCCATTTTCAGGCCACCAACCGACACGTTTGAGCGATACTTATACGCATTGAGCAGTGATACAAATAGAGCCACCATGACAATCGGAGCTGGAACGTATTTTGTCGAGATAAGGTATAACAACGGAGCAGAGATTATCGCTAAACCAAAACCGATAGAGGTTTGAACAAATGCTCCAATAAAAATCAACGACATGGCAATAATCCCAGAAGTAGTAAACCACTCGGACACAACTTACCTCCAATTTGTAAATACACTCTAATAAGAAGAAAAAACCGTTGGAAATCGATGAGCAAGAAAAGCCTTCAATGAACCAACAGCGAAAGATTCCCCAAGAGTATCATTTTTTTGCCGTAAGAGTGGAGTCAAAAAATTACTTTGGAAGGATAAACCCGTGGGTCATCAGTTGCAGATTATGCTGAAAAATCTTGTCTAGAAACTGGCCCTCCATTTCGATATCTTGCAAGCCATATCGCTCCCTCGGCACAATGAACGGAAAGAAGATAAAATTCACCCAAGAAAATCTACAGAGCTTAGCATCCATGTCCTTGCGCAATAAGCCTGCGCATGAAAGCTGGGAAAAGACCTCATCGTATAACTCAATACTCAGGTCAATAAAAGCTTGCTCGACAATCACCCTTTTAAAATCTTGGGGTGGCAACTGCATAATATTCGATAAAAATGCAGGTAACTGAGGCGTATTTTTTATTTGTTGGAAAAGTGACGTCGCTAGCGTGATAAATTGCTCGTAGCTGTTGCACTTACTACTCTTTCGAACTTCGTCAAATATTGGCTCAGCAATACTCATTACCGTGGATTCAAATAGCCTTTCTTTGTCTCCAAAATAGTAACGAATAAGCGCACTGCTTGCACCAGCTTTACGTGTCACAAGTCTGATCGAAACTTTGTCATATGGCATGGTTAAAAACAGTTGGCGAGCGTGCTTAATTAGTTGAAGTCGCATGTCTACTTCACTATTGACTGGACGGCCTAGCTTTTTTGTTTTTACCTGCATACTTGGAAACTTGTGAGTTAATAAGGTAGCAGAATACTAGGTCGAAACAGGTTAACGCTGAGTTAACTACTATATTTGAGGCATTTAATCTTCACCCGATGGATTAGTTTTAATAAAACCATGAGTCATCAGTTTTATATTATGTTCCATCAATTTTTTGTAAAACTCTTCAGACTGATCAATACCTTTCGATATTTCGTATGCACCCGATGGGATTAAAAAAGGAAACATCACTAAACTAACCCATGAGAAGCGGCACAGTTGCGGATCCATGTCGTCTCGAATCACACCATTTTCAATAAGTTGACTAAACACCATATCGCGTAAAGGCTTAGAAAATTCTTCCATCAACCGTTCAACGAGCTTACGCTTAGAGTCAGATGGCGGCATGTTCATCGCCTGCGTGAGCAACCTTGGGATCATCGGCGCTTTCAAAAACTCGTCAGACATCTTACTTATAAGTTCTATTAACGACTCCCCAGTAGGGTTTTTCGCTAACTCCTGCATTTTTTTGTAGATAGGCTCTGTTGTATATAAAAACATCGCTTCAAAGAGCCCTTCTTTGTTGCCAAAATAATAACCAATCATCGAACTGTTTACTTCAGCTTTGTTGGCAATCATTCGAATCGATACCTTTTCGTACGGCATATTTGCAAACAAATCACGAGCACAAAGAAGCAACTTTTCACTTAAATTATGGTCAATATTTGGGCGGCCAACTTTTCTCATACTCACTTACGATCTCAATAGAACACTCACGTATTTATTATACTCAAACAGCCTCAATATGCAGTGTTTGAGTGACTCTAAACAGCGTATAGCCAATCCAACCTACGCATACAGAAATGGGTGCTGATTAGCACCCACCGTTGTCACTTTTACCATTTAGCTTTAAGCTATTACCAAGCAAATCACTTTACTTCGTCGGAACACAGCCAAGCAGCACCACGAATGCCACTGCTATCGCCATACTCTGCTTTTAGAACGTTCAGCTGAACAGAGTCTGAGAAAATATAAGGCTCCATTGCTTTCGGCAAATCTTGATACAACTCATCGACATTCGATAAACCACCACCAAGTACGATGGCATCTGGATCGAGAATATTCACTATGGATGCTAAACAACGTGCCATCTGATCGACGAGAGTC
Organism: Vibrio marisflavi CECT 7928; assembly: GCF_921294215.1. Lineage (GTDB taxonomy): Bacteria > Pseudomonadota > Gammaproteobacteria > Enterobacterales > Vibrionaceae > Vibrio > Vibrio marisflavi. Next base: position 289,111 of record NZ_CAKLDM010000001.1, on the reverse strand, counting down.
TGATAAGCTTTTTTAGCAAGCTCATCACCTTTACGGTACTTTTCGATAATGTCCTTCGTTGCAATAGGTTTGCCGAACAACTGTTCTCCTGTTACACCAAAGCCGGTACCCGAAATAAAGGTTTCAATACAGTTTTTTCTACCGCAGTAACACTCACGATCAGGCCCATCGATTTCGCTATTGTAACTTGGCAGCGGATTGTGACCCCATTCACCACACAACGCATTTGGCCCTACAATGACTTGTTTGTTAAATACAAAGCCGCCACCGCAACCCGTACCTACGATAACACCAAATACCAGCTGCCCATCTTTACCTGCACCATCAACTGCTTCAGACAAAGCAAAGCAGTTCGCATCGTTTGCAATGTTCACTTGACGATTTAGCTTCACTTCCAAATCGTGCTTTAAGTCGTTGTTGTTCAAAAAAGTGCTATTCGCATTTTTCACCAAGCCAGTGGCTGGGCTAATCGCACCGGGCAACCCCATTCCAATCTTTTCAATACGGCCAAATTCTTGGTCACATTCAGCAACCATTGCGGAAATCTGTTCAATAAAGCCCGAATAGTTTCTCTGAGTGGGTTCACGTCGTTTTTTTAGCTCCTTGCCTGCGTCATCCATTACACAAACCTCTATTTTTGTACCACCAATATCAAAACCGATTAACACAACTATCCCCTTGTTTATTAATTAGAATTTGTAACTTTAGAACAACGTTCGACCTTCCAGGTCAATACTCTAGTTATAGGCTCTTGCTACACGACCAGCGCAACTTAACGTATAAGATTTAGTGTAAGCTGGAATAAACACAGATTGACCCTTTTCAATAGTGATGGACTCGCCCGATTCATGCTTAACAACCAACGCTTCATCAATTGGTAACAAAATCTCTGCGCTCGTAACTTCGATTAGACGATCTTCCGAAGCGGTATAGACCGAGAAATTGAAATCAGGCACAGGAATCGCGTAGTGCTGAGCGCCTTCCAGCTCTTGTGGCTTAAGCAATAGAGTGCCTTCTGGCTTTTCTTGGAACAACGTGCAGCCAACTAGCTCTTCAACATCCATATGCTTTGGCGTCAAGCCAGCGCGCAGTACGTTATCTGAGTTGGCCATGATTTCAAGCCCAGTTCCTTCGATATAAGCATGTGGCGTCAGCGCGTCCAAATACATCGCTTCACCAGGTTTAAGAGTGATGATGTTCAGCATTAATGGCGCAAACAAACCGATATCACCCGGATATTGCTTCTCTAACTTAAGAATCAAAGAATACAGTGTTGAGTCGCTATTTTTCTCCGCAAATGCCATGAGCTGAGCAACCGCCAGTGCTTTCTCATCGCCTTCTAAAGAAAGCAGTTTGGTAAAGAAGGAGCGTAAACCAACCGATGTTACATTGGATGCAAATTCAGCAACTAACTGTTCCAATGCTTCTATGTTGGCTTGCTTAAATAAAGAAATAATACTGTCGAAGTTACGAAACCCGTTCATCGCTTGATAATCCGTCAGTGCGAATACAAGCTCTGGCTTGTGGTTTGGATCTTTGTAGTTACGGTGTGCAGCTTTCAGTGGTATGCCTTGCAACTCCTCTTTAGCAAAGCCTTGCTCAGCCATTTCTTTACTAGGGTGAACTTGAATAGATAACGCACTCGCTGCAGCAAGGACTTTGAACAGATACGGTAGCTGGCCAAATTTTTCTGCCGTTTCTAAAGACAAAAAAGCAGCTTTATCGTTATCGATAAGCTGCGATAGAAGCAGGTTGTTGCCGTTAAATTGCACTTCCGAGCAACCGTTTGGATGTGCCCCCATCCATATTTCAGCCTGAGGCTCCTCTTGGCTATTCTCAATACCAAACAATTCATGTATTGATGTTTTGCTGCCCCAAGCATAATTTTGAATAACATTGTTCATTGGAAAAAAACATGGGGTTGATTGATTCGACATTGTATCCACCTTAATAAAAAAATCTCCCGAACTTTACTAGCCGGGAGTACAACAATTGGTTACGTCTTGCGGGAGGAGACTAAACCAGGAGCATATGTTATTTACCTAGCCCGTTGTTGAAAATTGGCCCTAGCAATGCAAGAGCCAAACAAACTTGTTAGTCGTGATTAAGCAACTGCTAATTCTGCTTTTTGCTTACGGAATTTCTTTAATGCTACGCAGACTAAAGCCGTCACAATTGCACCAACTAGCATGCTGAACAATGCAAGCTCTGGTTTATTCATCGCGCCAAGTAGAGCTACAACTGGTCCACCGTGCGCCACGCTATCAGTAATACCGAATGAGAATGCCATAACTGCTGCTACCATTGAACCAATCATGTTGGCAGGGATCACAGAAATAGGATCTGATGCTGCGAACGGAATTGCGCCTTCTGAGATACCAACTAAGCCCATCGCACCAGCAGCTTTACCTGCTTCAATTTCAGCTTCTTCAAAGATGTTAAGTTTACGACCGATAACAGTAGCGATAGCCATACCTAGAGGAGCAACAGGGATCGCACAAGCCATTGCACCCATGAACTGTGTTTGCCCACTTGCGATCATACCCACAGAGAACAAGAATGCTACTTTGTTAAATGGTCCACCCATATCAAAGCCAGCCATACCACCAAGAACTATACCTAGCAATACAACGTTACCTGTACTCATCGCCGTCAGGATACCTGTTAGCTCATGCATTAGGCTGGCAATTGGTGCACCAATGACAAAGATGAACAAGCTAGAGATAAATAGCGTACCAGTGATTGGCGCAATCATAATTGGCACCAAAGGTTGGATAAACTTGTGATAGTTAATACTAGTAATCCATTTCACAAAGTAACCCACTAACAGACCGGCGATGATTGCGCCGATAAAGCCTGTACCTGCGTGAGCATCGTAGAAAGAACCGTTGTTAGCAATCCAGCCACCGATCAAGCCTGGTGCAAGTGCTGGTCTATCCGCAATTGCATAAGCGATGTAACCTGCAAGAATTGGAATCATTAGTTGGAATGCAACCACACCAACATTTAGTACTTGGTTCCACATGCTACCGTGCGGGATTTGCATGCCAGAAGGCGTTGGTTGACCACCAATAGCCAGTGACAGAGCAATAAGAAGACCACCAGTCACAACAAACGGAATCATATGAGATACACCGTTCATCAGATAACGATATAGCTCAGAGCGCGTGCTCGATCCTTTCTCAGCCGGACTTGCTGCTTTATTGCGTTCTTTTGGTTGATATGGGCTAGAGTCTAATGCTTGCTTAATAACGCCTGTTGCATCTTTAATTGGCGCTTTCACACCAGTTTCGATTAGTTTTTTGCCAGCAAATCTAGCCATGTCGACTTGCTTATCACAAGAAACAATTACGGCATCGGCTTGAGCAATTTCCTCAGCTGTTGGGCTGTTTTTCACACCAATCGAGCCGTTAGTTTCAACTTTTATTTTGTAACCTAACTCCGCAGCACCTTTCTCTAGAGACTCTGCAGCCAAATAGGTATGTGCGACACCAGCGGGACAACCTGTTACACCAATTAAGAAGCCATTGTTTACTTCTGTCGAAGTCGGTTCTGAGGTGTCTTTTTGTAGCAGCAATTCAAGCGCTTGTTTCTCACTACTCGCAGCTAGAAACTTCTCAATGAAGCCGTCTTCAATCAGCTTTGAAGAAAGCTCTGCTAATACTTCCACGTGGTGGTTTGCACCGCCATCAGGCGAAGCAATCATAAAGAACAGTTTTGATGGTTGGCCATCCTCTGCTCCATATTCGATGCCCTGTTTGCTCACACCAATAACAACTGCTGGCTCAACTACCGCTGCACTCTTAGCATGTGGTAGCGCCACACCATCTTCGAAGCCAGTATTGCCAAGCTCTTCACGAGCTAGCACATCGGTCAAAAATTGTTCTTTATCGTTGATACGACCTTGACTATGAAGAATCTCAATGAGCTCCTTAAATACTTCGTCTTTGCTGGTCGCTTTGAGATTTAAATTGATTAAATTCTCATTTATTAATTGGGTGATCATTGGCCCCACCTTGTCGGAAAATATGTAAAAAGATTTTTCTATTTATTTGATGAACGCATTCTGGCTGATGAGGGAGGGAAACAACAGTGTAGGAATAATGCATTTACTGGATTATTGTAACATCATTAGCTAAGTGTGATCTTGGTCTTATTTCTATTAATAGTGCTAATAATATTTAATGTATGTTTATGTCCTTATTTTTCAGTCACTTAAAATCACAAACTAATCAACCATAAAGAAATAACATTTTTTAAACCATACGAAAAAATTTAGAATTGGACTCAAGTATCAACACCAACTTTGGCATAGGTAAGTAGTATGAATACTTTTAAGCATCTTATTGAAGGGTTGCTCAAGAAAAGAAATAGCTTCAATCGCATTTGGTTTGGAGGAGACAGCTACACTCCTCCACCATTTAGTTATCAAGTAAACTTCCCTCGCTTAGAACTTGTGCTGAAAGGAACCTACGTCAATGAAATTGAAGATCAAGGACACGGCATTAATACCGTAACCATCCACGAAGGTGACGCACTCTACGTACCACCAAACTGCTGGAACAAACCACAGTGGGACGAATCTTGCTCGGTGTTAAGTTTGCTATTTGGCCGCCGGCAGCTGGGTTTTAGCTTAGTCAGCAAAAAGAAAGGATTGGAAGGCTTCACGGATGTACGCAAGCACAGTGTACCCACTCGTACAGGTCACGCGATTGATCATATTCTAGAAGCCATTAACGCGTTGGCACATGAGCTTCACAAACAGCCAATGGATGAATATCTACTTCTCGCTCTACTCAATTACTGCAGTAGCATACTCGACCAACCAAACAATGCCGCAAACAATAGAGGTGAAGATCTCTACCAAGGTATCTGTATCTATATTCAGGAAAACTTCCACCGTTCCATCACTCGAGCCAACATCGCGAATCGATTTAATATCTCGCCAAATCATCTGTCCAGAATGTTCCGTAAACAGGGACATATGACGCTTGCTGATTACATTTCTTGGGTAAGAATTGATCGAGCCAAATTTATGCTTAAACGCTATGACTTTAGGCTATCAGAAGTGGCAACGCGATGTGGTTTTCAAGATGTGAACTATTTTTTCCGTGTATTTAAGTCAAAAACTGGATTAACCCCAACCGAGTACCGCGCTAGTGCTCATGTCGGCTGATAACATGCCATGATATGAGTGGTTATTTCTTTGATAAGAAAGTCTTCTCGGTTGTCGATGATTAACTGCTGATGGCCAGAATCGAGCAGCCATCGGGTTAACCGAACACAAGCTTGCAGCGTTTCGGTGTCTTTGTTTGCAGGAATCAGCAACGTCAATGCAAGCTCGGGCTTAGCTTTGTTTTCTGTCCACTGAACAGAACAATCAATAAAATGTGTAATCACAACTATCTCATCGACATGAGGAGTCATCACATGAGGTAAGGCAAACCTGTCGCTAATTTGTGTTGAGGAGACTTTTTCCCGACTCAATAAGGCGTTGAGTATCTCATCGTAATGCGTCGTGCTCGCCAATATAGCGGCTTGAGCCAAAACTTCCTCTATACAACTCGATGCTTCTTCAATAAAAAACCAACTAGCAGGTACTTTTAAGCTTTTGACTGGAAGCTCTTGTATATCTTCTTCCGTCATTCTTTTTTGGCTATGAGTTGTGGCGATTAGGTAGTGCTTTTCAGAAAAGTACTCACTAAATACCATACAAGCTAGCTCAGCATCTAAGCCTTCAATCACAAGCTGGCACATATCACCAGCACAGTTCTTAATGCTTAGGATTTTCAAGCTGTGCTCGATATTCGCCCGCTTACATTGAGTGATGTTGACCAGCACAACGACTGAGCGAAATAAACTTGCGAGATGTTTGATTTCATTGAGTTGCCAGCCTGGGATACCTTGGCTGGCTAAATAAAATGTTACGCGGCTAGCGATCATGCAGAGAGGCAGCGATCTAGAACAGAGCTCACGTTAGTCAGCACGTCTTCTATCGAAGCACGTAATACTTTGCTGTGAGAAAAGCGTTCTGCTTGCTCTACATCTACATCAGAGGCAATTAAAACCACGTCACTTTGAGTGATGTCAGCCGATGTGAGTTGGTTCTCAACACCCATCGCACCTTGGGTTTCTACTTTCAAGTGAATATGGCGTTTTTGTGCTTCTTTCTTAAGGGAGTCTGCTGCCATATAGGTATGAGCAATACCAGTAGGACAAGCAGTAACTGCGATTATTTTCATAGTAGTAATAGGTTTCACGTTTTTTTGGTAGTCTATATTAATATTTTATGTTGTCTACGCGGTTTCTTGCCGATCAATATAAATGTTTATTCCAAAAAACGTCTGGCCTCACAAAAATGAGACCAGATATTATGCGGTGTAACTTTTGTATAACTAAATTGCTCACCCTTGACTAAAAACCAGTGGCTATCCTATAAAAGGTATTTCTGGTGGGCTTGATCAAAGCTCAGTTTTTCTACTAAGTCTTTCGAACTCTGCCTGCATGATTCGTCAAACAACACTCCGTACTTCCAGTACTGATTGGAGCGCTTCTTATTTTTTACGATACCCTGAACAGTTGGCATATTGTCGGATAAGATCTGCAACTCAATTGGGTTTCCTACTTTGTATTCTCTGGCATTTCGGTTGACCACAACTTGGCAACCTTGTGCAGAAATATCACGGATTTCACAAAGAAACTTTCTTTCTTCTGGCTCTAGGATTCCTTCCAATGAGATTTCTAACCTAGCCTCAGAGCGCAATTTATAGTCAATTTGAGTCGCACTAGGCAAAGATACAATCACAACACTGTTCATCCCAGCTTGAACAACGTACTCAATTTTACTTTTGAAATAGATTCTTGCGCCCTCACCCTTTTGAGATATAGCGCAAGCCTTGATTGGATACCCTCGCTGAAAGAACACAGCAAACTCTTGCGGTGTCACAAGCGGGCTTTCTATAAAGAGCAGATTATTGGAATGCATACCAATATATTTCGATCTACAGCGGAGGGTTTTTCCGGTTGGTGTTGTGATGTTGTACGCCATGTCACTCATAGAGCTAACTTGAGCAAATGCATCCTCTCCATTGAGAACATGGCTTTCTTTAACAGCGATAGAAGAGTCTTTTGCTTCACTTTCAATATGTTGAGATTTCAACACAGTCTCGTTTTCCACTAACTGAGTCATACTAGCCATCCCTTGGTTATTTATAATTTTATCTAAATATATATTGCATAAAGCATATACAGACAAGAAATAAAGATGCAAAAATGTGCGACTTGTCACTTATGGCACTCATTTCGTATACTACTGATGCTAAAGTTCACATTCATTTGCACAAGACGAATCATTAAACTGCTGTTCTTATAGAGAAAATAAACTATCCTTACTTGTGTAAACGAGCTGAAAAACAATTTTGTAGTTAGGAGTTGTAAGTCTCGAGTCTAAAAATATAAGTGCTAGGTTGATCAAACCGATCATGGAGAGCAAATGAACGGCAATGTACTTTCCGTCGACTCAGTGGAGAACCCAAGTTGCACAATGACACGCAACTTTCTAATCGTTGAATGTAACAACGCATTCTCCGATGCTTTCGTTCAAGAAAATCATGCAGTCCTCAATAAACCACTAGGTGTGGTGCTTCCCTCTTTAGCAACCTTATTTAGTACGAGTCATTCTGCTTCAGATAATATAGGTGTCCCTCCAAGCCAACAGTATTTTACATGGCAAGAATATAAACCCATTCTTAACCCTGTGTTTAAATTGCTAAATTCATACATTTGCAATGCACTAGATCTTAAACTAGAACCGACAAGTCTAAATACAAACGGTGCTGCAGTATTAAAGCTCACCTTTATCCCTATCAATACGAACCAGTCATATGTTGAGAAGCTGAAATCAGAGCGAGATAAGGCCTATAAACAACTTTTTCAATCAGAGAAACTTGCGTTAATAGGCCAGCTTTCAACGGGCATTGCTCATGAGATAAATAATCCTGTCGGTTTCATATCCTCCAACATCCAAACACTGTCCGACTATTTGGAGACGATAGAACAGGGGTTCGAAAGCTTACGTAGATTAGTCACAGATTTAGGTAACGAAGAACTTAATAAACAACTTGCGCAGGAGCTAGAAAGCTCACAATTTCAGTTAATTTTGTCTGATGCAAAAGAAACGATGAAAGAATCGCTCGATGGGGCAGAAAGGCTCACCGACATCATTAAAAACTTAAAAGAGTTTACTCATACCGACGACGCTAAGCGTGTCTCTACTGATATTACAGCAGGCATAGATAACACCCTAAAAATCATCAACAATGAAATAAAGTACACAACAAAAATCGTCAAACATTACTCTCCAGACACCCCCAAAGTGATGTGTCAACCTACCAAGATCAGCCAAGTTTTTATGAATATTTTGATAAATGCGAGCCAAGCAATCGAGAAAGATGGCCTGATTGAAATCACAGTAAACAAATTCGACGAAGAGACTGTGCAAATTATTTTTTCTGACAATGGCAAGGGAATTGCACCAGAAAAGATTGCTAGTATTTATGAGCCTTTCTTTACCACAAAAGTAGTTGGTGAAGGAACGGGGTTAGGCCTTTCTATTTCAAGGGATATTATTCAATCACACAACGGCGATATCCTAGTGGAAAGTGAACTTGGGAAAGGGACAAAATTTATCGTGTTATTGCCCATTAATGGTTTAAACGCTTAAAGGTGATGCAAAGGAGTTTATATGGGTCAAGAGTTTAAGGTGGAAGAAAAACAATGTCCAAAACTTAAAGTCCTTTTGCTGGATGACGAGCAAGACATTCTTAATTCTCTCACAAGGGTTTTACGCTATGACTATGACGTGAGCTCATTTACCAAAGGCTCAGAGGCTTTGCAGCATTTGCAGAAAAACCATGTACCTCTCATCATATCAGACATGAGAATGCCCGAAATGGATGGTGCTGAGTTTCTATCTAGAGCCAAGGCTATAGCACCTGAATCGATTCGGTTCTTGCTCACTGGATATAGTGATATCGAATCAACCATTTCTGCTGTTAATGAAGGTGGTATTCACACCTATATAGCTAAGCCTTGGGATAACAATGCACTGAAGGAGACTTTATCTAAAGCCGCCGAAGTGTTTCGACTCAAGCATGAAAAACAATTGTTAATGGCAGAATTGGAAAGCAAAAATGAGGAGCTATCTGCTTTAAATGAAAGCCTAGAAGAAAAGGTGGCTCTGCGGACTAAACAGTTACTAATGACCAACAATAAATTACAAAAACTGTTCAAACATCGTACAAAAGCATTTAAAGATATTCTTTTAACCCTACAAGCTGTCATACAACATTCAACAGGCCAATCGAGCTTACACATAGAACGAATCGCGGAAATATCTAAAGCAGTGGCTAAACGGTTGAAGCTTTCTGATTCAGAGATAGCATACATATACCTTGCCGCGCTTGTTCATCAAATAGGTATGGTCGACCAAACTAGAGCTCCCACTACTTCATCAATAGACGGTATCAAAATTCCTGATGACAACCCAAAACTCGGTGCCGAAATTATTCGTCAGATCGCTCAGTTTGAGCCAATAGTGGATATTATTCTTCACCAAAATGAAAATTACGATGGTACAGGTCTTCCTGACCACCTAGCAGGTGATGAAATACCTATCGGTTCTAAAATTCTGCGAGTGGCAAAAAACTATGAGTTTTTTATCTCCAAAAACGATAATCGCTTCGGCATGACTCCTGATAGTGCGAGGAGCTTCATCAAAGATCACACTGGTAAACTCTATGACCCGAATATAGTTAAAGCTTTTCGCTATATAGTAGAAAATGAAGCAACAGAGCTTAAAGCTGACGCTTGCATAGGTCTTGATAGATTAAAAGAAGGCGATGTGTTAAAGCAGGATCTATATTTGCCAAATGGGAAAATCATGGTGACCGCAGGGCAAGAAATAAGCAGACAGATGCTAGAGAAATTAAGACAAATCGAGAAAGACAATGACCAACCAATGATAGTATTTATTTAAACTTGATTTATAAACACTAACGAAACGACAACACCGCCTTGCTCTCGGTTTGCTAACGTAATTCTTCCACCATGGTGTTGCATGATGTCGTAACAATAGGTAAGTCCCATTCCTAGCCCATCTCCAACAGGTAATGTAGTGTAAAATGGATCAAATACACGCTTTATCATTTGAGGCGCGATTCCGACTCCATTGTCAATAACTTGCAAAGCCGATATGGCATCTTTCTCTTTAGCAACAATTGAAATTCTTTTCGAAGGTTCACTGGTATTGCGGGAACACGATTGAATCGCATTCTTTAATATCTCATTCAGCAAGCGTTTAATCTCTTGCGGTATACCCAAAACAGCGGTCAGCTGTTCAACATTTGGATGTATCTCGATGCTTATTTCAGTGGGGATATCGAGTTCTCGTACTAACTCATTTACAGTTTGGTATACATTGACCTTGCTAAACTCTTCTTTGACTAAATAGTTGTGACTTGAATACTCTTGCAGAGCAGTAACGATATTTTTTACCCTTTCAATACCCTTACTTGCATCTTTCAGACTGTCACGAAAATCATCAGCAATATAACTCATGTGATTGCTTTCATACCAAGAAACAAGTTCGCTTTTTTCTTCTTCCGACAGTTGAGAAGACAGTGCTGGCAAAGACTTATCAAGCCATTGGCGATACTGAGAGAGGTAAGACAAACTCATTTGGATATTGCTGCTTACAGACCCCATCGGGTTGTTTATCTCATGGGCGACACCTGCCGCCATTGTACCGATTGAGGCCATTTTCTCAGATTCAATTAACTTGTCTTGCGTTTCTTTCAACTCTTGGTTGGTCTCAGTTAACTTTTGATTAGCGAGAAGCAAATCTTTGGTACGCTTTGCCACTTTTGCTTCAAGAGATTGATTGGCTTCTTCTAGTTGCTCTTGGTAGCTTTTCGTCAGCGATTCCGAGTGGCTCAGCTGCTCTACCATGTTCTTAAATGCTATCGATACAGTCGCAAGCTCATCACTCCCTTTTACATTGAGTTCAATATCTCTATCACCTCTAGCAACAGTATTCGCAGCTCTCTTAAGCTCCGCCAGCCTTCCAGTTAAATAGGCTCCTAACACATAGGAAAACAGTGCAACAAGCACCATCTCACCTATCACAATCAAAGTACTCCAATGTTTAGCGGCTTTAATCTGTTGATTCAGCCTATCCATATCAAAGCCTATCCAAACTGAACCGTAATTCAGTCCAGATTCTTCGATAGATGAACTCACATCAAAAGTACTATCCCGCACCACTTCAGAGCCTGCTTCCAACATATTTGGCGAATAATCTGTTGGTACCTTTCCTGCGGACGCAAGCAATTGTTTCCCTTCTCCGAAAACGACAACATAGACAATATCTTTGTTATTCAAAAGCTCATGGGTAAATGAATCGACTGTTGCAAGGTCATAAGAAAGTACTGCATTTTTAACCGTGGAAGCGAACAAACGAGCAGTAGATGTCGCTCGTTGGTCCATACCCTCATAGTTGGTAGTTTGAAGGTAGTTAAGTGTCAAAGAGAGCAGTATCGCTAATAGAACGGCCTCTATAAAGGCCACACCGAGTATTGTTTTTAGTCGTAACGACATTTTTATTGGGTACTGTTAGTAGCCAAAAGATGGTTCAGCAATTTAATGTCTAAAGATCGGACGTCATCCCACTCACTGTTTGACGCCGTTTCTATCCCTTTAAAGTTGATTCTTTTAAGTAACTCCCTTCCCCCCTCGGTGTTATTCAGAGACAACAAGGCTTCTGCAATTCGCTTTTGCTGTTCAATAGGCATATCTGGATGGGTTGCGAACGCATGGGGCGTATAGGCTGGCGTACGCCAAAGTACTTTGAGTTGGTCTTTAACATTTTCGGAAGTATTGTTGAGTGTCCGCTCTATTCCACCTCCCGCTGCAAAGAACCCTTTGCTCACATTCAAATAAACAGAGTCATGAGAGGAGACATATTTGGGTTCAAATGAGATACTTTTTTGCTCGAGAACCGCTCTAGGAATCACACTCGCGGCAAATGCTGCGGGCGAAGGAAATGCCAATTTTTCTCCTGAGAGTTCAGACAATTCTTTAATAGTTGAATCTTTGCGAACCACGATTATTCCGCGAATCTTTTTATCTTTTTGTTTTGCGATTGCGTTGTAGCCCGGTTTCTGGTGGAAAACCGTGTAGTGATAAGGGTTCATATAAGCAATATCATACTCGCCCGCTGCTACTCTCCGCTCGAATTCAGGGATATCTTTGGCTGTTCTAAAGACTACTTCTTCTCCGGTCTGTTCTGACAAATACTTAAGTATCGGCCCCCAGTTATTAGCAAGCGTAATAGCTGATTGCTGAGGAACAATACCAAAAGTAATCTGTTCTGCGTAAGTTGTGATAGAAAAGAACAAACTTACAAATAAAATTATCAGTCGTTTCATTAATAACACCTTGTTTTCCTAGCTCAAATTAAGCTTAGACAAGTTCTGACAATTTTCTATTTTCAGGTGCAGCAATGATGAGTCAAACGAAGATAATGAATTTTAATTTGATTCTCACATTGATAAAATCAAAAAATCAATTTTTTATTCCTTATTTTTCAATAACATAAAATTGGCACAATCCTTGTTTTATTGGCTCTAACACTTCTTTTTAGGAGCTTCAAATGACAGGGAAATCACTTTTAACGTTGTTTTCAATGCTACTCGTTAGTAGCTACGCAAATGCGGCTCCATTCGATACCTGCCCGAGTAAAGCTTACTTATTTCAGGCAAACCCTGTTCAAGTATATGGCGTCAATCTTGTCACCGGTGCAACAGCCCTTATACAGTCAGACACTGGCATTAACGCTAACATAAACGGCGTGGGCTTTGATTTTGAAGACCGCTACATATACGGGTACGATACAACCAATAAACAGTTAGTTCGACTCGGTAAAGACTTTAAAGCTCAGGTTCTTAACACAAGTGGTTTACCCACAGACCACACCTTCTTTGTTGGTGACGTCTACAATCACGTCTATTACCTTTACCGTCAGGGAAGAGGGCTTTTTAAAGTCGACTTGTCACCACTAGATTCAAACCCTTCAGCCACCTTGGTGGTGGAGAAAATTTCTAGTCAAGCCTCAGTTCGGCTGACTGACTTTGCATTTCACCCACAAAATGGAAACCTGTACGGTATAGATAACTCTTCAGGTTATCTATATCAATTTGATTTAACCACTGGCGCAGAAAGCTATATTGGAGATGTGGGCCATACGGGGACATTTGGAGCGGGATATTTTGATGTTAACGGCTACTACTACATATCGAGAAACTCTGATGGACATATATATCGAATAGACCTATCTGATGAAGACAATATTGCCAATGGCATTATAGACGTTCAGCTCTTTGCTGTTGGACCATACTCTAACCAAAATGATGGCGCTCGCTGTGCTAACGCTCCAATCATTGATGAAGACTCTACCATCGACTTCGGTGATGCTCCGGATAGCTATCAAACAACTTTAGATTCAAATGGTCCAAGACACACAATAGACACTGACTACTGGTTGGGTGCCATTGCACCTGATGGTGAGGGCGATGGACTTCTCGCACCGCTCGATGACAATAAAGCAGGTTTACAAGATGAAGACGGCGTGGGTTTTGTTACAGCTGTTGAAGCTGGCCTGAACGCCATCGTTTCTGTCACGGCTTCTAGAGAAGGATACCTTTCTGCATGGATAGACTGGAACCAAGATGGAGATTTTGCCGATAGTGGAGAAAAGGTGTTTTCTGATGTTGTACTCTCAGCCGGGCGAAACTCACTCATATTAGAAGTACCTAATAATGCGGTTGTAGGATCTACTTGGAGCCGCTTCAGGTTTAGTGAACAAAGTAACCTAGAATATTTTGGTGGTTCAACTTCTGGCGAAGTTGAGGATCACCCTTTACTTATCACCAAAGACGGTACCGCTGTTCGCTACTACCCTAGTTCATCTGGCTATGCAACCATCGCTTACGAGGATAACTGGCCTTATACCGCCGACTACGATATGAATGACGTCGTGGTACGCTACCGTGTTACTGAGACCATAAAGGATGGCAGGGTTGCACGAATGGTCATTCAAGGATATTTAGCGGCTTACGGAGCAAGCTACCCGAGTGGCTTTGCTATTCACCTATCAGGGATCAATCGAACAGACATCAATAGTGATCTAACTTATCAATACCATAATGGTGAGAAGCTAGAATCAAATGGCCTTGAGCAAGACTCTACAAGTGCAATTTTGATTGTCTCGACTGACTTGTCGACCAATAAAACAGAACAATGCAACTTTTACCGCTCAGTACAATGGTGCCAAGAGGAAATAAACTTTTCCTTTGAGCTTGATATAGCCACCACTGAAAGCGCAGATACTTCGAACCTAATGTCTATGCCTTACGACCCATTTATTTTTGCAACACCAGGTCAGTACCATGGGGATGGGCTACCACTTCATCCGGGACGAACATTAGAAATTCACCTAGCGGATCATGCACCCACCGAAAAGTTCGACGATGAAAACCTATATGGGCTTGGCGTTGATGCTAGTGAACCGAATCAAAACAAATACTTTAAAACAGCTGGAAATTTACCATGGGCTTTAGTGGTGCCTAGTGAATGGCAGTGGCCTCTTGAACGTGTCGACTTAGTTGTTGCCTACCCAGAGTTTGCTACCTATGCGGAATCCGGCGGACAGTTTAGTCAAGATTGGTATTTAGATGAGAATGCAGTACAGAGCAACATATTCATACCAGAGGAGTAGACAATGAAACGGATGATATTGATATTTCTAAGTTCTTTCTTTCTCTTTGCTTGCGGTGGCGGAGAAGGCGACGGTGAGGCTGGAACTGGTGCCAGTAGCAGTGCAGACACAAATGCAGTTCCCACTGTAACGGATTCCTCTGATGAAGATATTCCTGAGACTCCTACCGTGGTGTCGACAAGAACAATGTCAGAGCTAACGGTGCCCGATGGCTTTAACTACGATCAGAACTCAAACCTTATTTACAACATCGATGTCAGTGGGTATTCAACCGACAACGCTTACATCTCTGTTTATACAAGTTATACAAAGGAAACTGATGGAAGTTACACTCCTCACTTTAATAGCAGGGTTGCGGCATCATCTCTAACAAGTGGGCTTGCAACGCTAGAGTTTTCAGTTTCTAGTGGAATCAATTCTGTTTTGGCAGAAGTTCAGTTTTACGATGGTAGTAATCCTTTACAAAGTGAACTGTCGACTAGCGAAAGCTCTTGGACATTTTAACTAGACCCTACCCCCCTAAATGCGGCTTAGGCAACTTTGTTTAAGCTGCATTTCTTTTGTAGAAAACGCTCGCTATCGGCTCAAGAACCCACTCTACTGCTCAAAGCTTCTATCTTATTATTTTTCATTGAGTTAAGTAGGTTTCTCAATTTGACTACTCATTTTTCAATTTGAGAATTATTGACATATCAAATTAAGAATCCGTCCAGCATCCAACATATCTTTTTGTTTTTTATAAATATTTCATTTGGCATGCTTCGTGCTCTTTACCATATAGGAGAGCAAAAACTGGCTCTGATAATTAACCAAAAAGGAATACGCAAAATGGAATTACAAACCACACAAGCAACTGACAACCTTTTAACGTTATCAATCAACGGAAGCTTAGATGCGGAAGGAAGCCGACACGCACAACCGCATATTGACGAGGTAATTGCGCTCGAAAACTTCACAGATGTTGAGTTAGATTTTCGCAACGTATGCTTCTTAGATTCATCAGGTGTAGGCGCTCTTGTATATCTATACAAACGACTCATTGAGCGTAAGAGAAACATGCGAATTGAAAACGTAAAAGGTCAGCCCTTGGAAATCATCAACCTTCTACGAATTGGTCAAGCAATACCGATTAATTCTCAAACTCAATAGCATAACTATAAAGTTCGGGGGGACGTCAGTATGCAGTTACTTTTTCGATTAGCAACATTGTTTGCTTACATCACTTTAGCTGGTTGTGCTAGCTATCCACCAGAGGGAACAGGGGGACTAGCGGAGCAATACACCAGCGAAAGCTTTAGCCCAGTAATGCCAGATGAACCACTTGGGCCAGAGCATGGGCTAAGGTTTGACTGGCAACTTGCGAAGCTACACCTAGATGTGCTTATTCAAGAAGGTGCACGATGGTGTTTCCCAGCAGCCGTTGTACAAGCAATCGAAAAACAAAATCGCATTGCTCGAGAACTGGACGGTGGATTACTACTAGATGCGGCAAACGATTTGATTATTCAAAGAAAGCGCCTGAATCAACTAGAACTCCAGCTCGACTATGTAACCAGCCAAACTCGCTGTACACCACCTCAAGACAATTCCGATATTGAGATGCAGATTGCAGTTATAGAAACACTGTTTAACTTACTCAATACCGACAACCAGTTTACGGTCAACTCCGCTGAAGTAAACCCTAAATTCATGGGGAACTTATCCAAGTCAGCGGCATTGCTTAGAAAGCACTCTCAGCTAAAGCTGTCGGTGACAGGACATGCTGACAAAAATGGCAGTGACGACCACAACCAGAAACTTGCGATGGCTAGAGCTAAACAAGTCAAACGCTATCTAATTATCTTTGGTTTAGAACCAAACCGTATTGAGACTCACTCGTTAGGAGAAAACCTTCCCCTTTTTAAAGGTGAAACTCCAGCAACATACTTAACCAACCGTAGAGTCAGTGTCGAAATCATTTCACCAGTGAAGCAACAATCACCACATACATCGGGAGGCTTCTATGCGTTGGATTAATTGTATCTTGGTATTCATGCTAGTACTGACTGTTAACGTCTGTAACGCTGAAGAGCAAAGAGTGAATGTAGGTGATTTGATTCAAGTTAACCTACCAGGAGAGAAAACACTTAATCGTGGTTTCCAAGTAGACAAAAGGGGGCGTATCGCCTTACCTGAAGTGGGACAAGTGTATGTCGCGGGCTATAAAGAATCTCAACTTAAAAGTGTCGTTAGCTCATCTCTTAGCAAAGTATTTCGTGATTTATCAAATCTAACGGTAGTAATTGCTCAGCAGCAAATTCTAGTATCGGTTCAGGGGTATGTCGTCTCTCCTGGAGAATACACTCTGAATAAAAGCGCTGACATCCAAATGGTTTTGCACGCAGCTGGAGGTCTACGTGCTGGCGCGCAACTGGACAAAATGCAATTGAAACGAGCTGGCAATAAAGTAACCTTCAATTACAAAGCATTCCTTGATACTGGGGACGAATCCCTGCTACCGAAGCTTCAATCTCTTGATACCATTTTTGTCGCGGCATCGCCTTTGGTTAGCAATATTGAACAGCAGTTTGACGCAGCTAAAATGGCAAACTCTGGTGACAGTGCAGACAGTAGAAAAGCCATCAAGGTTTTCGGTGAAGTTAACGCTCCGGGCTCTTTCTCCTTTAAGCCTAACACTGACTTAGTCGACATCCTGATGCGTTCGGGTGGCGTTACTCGCTACGCGGGTGTCGAGCAAATCCGAATTATTAGCAATAACGTCCCAACACTTTTCAACCTTAAAAAGTACCTCGATTCCGGTGACGAACAGCTTCTACCTGAACTTGCTCCGGGCACAACGATATTTGTCCCTAAGCAAGAAGAGGAGATTAAATCGGGTGCAAACACTGTTTACATTATGGGAGAAGTCGCTGCCCCAGGAGCATATGAAGGCAAACAAGGCGCAACCTTCATGGATATCCTAGCCAATGCTGGCGGTCCAACTCGTTTCGCAGAATCGCGCCAGATTAGAGTGCTTAAAGCTGATGGTAAGGTCATTAAGTTTGATTTAACGGCCTATACGGAAGGTCTTGACGGCAGTGCTCCACCAAATATTCAGGCTGGTGACGCTATTTTTGTCCCTGAGAAAACTGACATGAATGAAAAGTCATGGCTAAAAATTTCTCCTGACCGTGCAGTCAGCGTCATTGGAGAAGTGGTGAGACCCGGACGTATTGAGTGGTCACAAGAGATGGACTTTATGGACTTACTTTCTCACGTGGGCGGACCAACATTGCGTGCAGATACAACCAAAATTGAAATTGCAAATCGTAAGGGCAAAGCCATTATCTTTAACTTAGATGAGTTCATTCGAGAAGGCGCCCCTTCAGATAAATTGCCTCCGATACAAGCCGGAACCATTGTGCGTCTGCACGACTTGCCTCAAGACCCTTCTGACAATAAATCACAGTGGGTAAGACAAAGCTCTGATTCATCAATCTATGTCTTTGGACAAGTCAATGCGCCCGGAAGATACCGCTTCAACAATAACATGCATTTTTTGGACATATTGGCCGCTGCAGACGGCCCAACAAAAGATGCTGATATTCACAATATAAGGATTACGCACCGAGACAAGTCATATGCACAAATTCAAAAACTAAACCTTTCACTTTACTTCGAAACCGGTGACGAAAACTTACTACCGAAAGTGAAAACTGGAGACACCATATACATTCCAGAAAAATCGAAAAACTGGCTTGATCGGTCAAAAGAATCCACGGTTCGTGTTCTCGGAGCGGTCAATAAGCCAGGACGATACGTATTCAATGACAATATGACAATTCTCGACTTACTCGCACAAGCTGGCGGTCCAAATGACAACGCATACTTGGAAAAAATATCTGTCGTCAACATGTCATGCTGCCAAGGTCAGGCAAGAACATTTGACCTAATTAAGTTCAGTAAAACAGCCAACATACATTTATTACCCGTCCTTAGATCCGGTGACATGGTCTTTATCCCTGATCGTCAAGATAGCTTTATCGAAAAGGCTCGAAGCGGTCTAGAAGACTTTATCCGAGTAACAACGACCATCGTTTTAATAGGAGCACTGTAATGACCATTCCATCCACACATACGGAAATTGAACAAATTTATTTAGCTGCCGAGCTATCTGGTTGCCAATCACTATGTATCACATCTTGTCAGTCGGGCGATGGTGTCACATCCATCGCCACTGCCCTAACTGAAAGGTACTTATTAGCTGGCCACAAAACCTTGCTTGTCGACTTGAATATATACAACCCTTCATTGGAAGATTTGCCTCTACAGAAAAGTAGCGGCGACACTAACAGTACAAAGTGGGTATCCCACGCGAAAACTGGTTTGGTTTTCACTGGTGTTACAGCACCAACCACTCAGTCTAAAACCATTGCTTATCGAGATCCCAGTCACCTATCCAAAGTGATTCGACGTTGGAACGAAGAATATGAACGCGTCATTGTCGACACATCTCCCTTACTGCAGATAAATAGCAGAAACATACCTGCACAAACGGTGGCGAGTTCATGTGACAAAACCTTGTTAGTCGTGAAGGGAGGTGTAACAACAAATAATCAGCTACAAACAGCGATAACTCTTTTACAGTCCGGTCGTGTTTCGTTGATTGGCTCTATACTTAATTTGCAAGACCAACCCACACTAGGGCAGGAGTTAGTTCGTCAGCTTAAACGTATCTCTTTTCTTCCCAAAAGATACAAGAAAAAGCTTGAACATCAAATATTAGCCAGCAGTTTTCTATCGCAATCTGCTTAGTGACTTTGTAAGTTCGAAAGCAATAATCTTGCTAAGAGCCACATTCAATTTAACAACGATAGTTAGGATAGATGTAATGAAGTTCAGAACTAAGACTATTTTGGGTATTGCCGTTATCGAGATCTCCTTACTAATGTTTCTCGTATTTAGCTCTATGTCTTTTCTTTCCAAATCGAATGAAAAGCTGATGATACAAAGTGCGACTTCTACAGCAACTATGTTTTCTCATGCGATAAAAAATGCCGTACTGTCTCAGGATATCGCGACCATTGATGCTCTAGTCAAAGATTTTATGAACATTGAAGGCGTCAGATATGTAAAAGTTGTGGAGAATAACAATGTCCTTGCACAAAGTGGCAACGAGGCACTCCTTTCAAGGCCAATGCAAGTAGACCACAGCTTAAGCTCAATTACCGATAATATATTTGATACACGAATTGCTATAGAAAATGGTGGAATAAAATACGGCTTCATCGATATGGGCTTCGAAACGTCAGCGATTACAATGATGTTGGACAATGCGAAAACCTCAATAATTGCCATTGCCTCTGTAGAAGTTATTCTTGTTGCAATATTTTCTTTTATATTAGGGACTTATTTATCAAAGAACCTTGTCCGATTAACAAAAGCAACAAAAACGCTTACCTCCCAAGGTCCAGGTTACCAAATCAATAAAATCTCTAATGATGAGTTTGGCAGCTTAGCCAAAGCATTTAATGAGATGTCTTACAAACTAAAGTTCAGTTATGACGACTTAGAAAATGCTAGATCTGAAGCTGAAAATGCCTGCGAATCAAAAGGTAGATTTTTGGCTTCTATGTCGCATGAAATTCGCACTCCAATGAATGGTGTGCTTGGTATTCTATCTTTGCTCAGAGAAACCAAACTCGATTCAGCACAAGCAAAGTTGATTGATACTGCAACAGAATCAGGGCATTTCTTATTGTCGGTTATAAACGATATTCTGGACTTCACTAGAATGGAGTCGAATACGTTGTTACTGGAACACCAGCCTTTCGAGCTACATAGGTGCATTAACAATGTCGTGGATACCTATGTACCTGCTGCTAAAAGGAAAAACTTAGTCCTGCATTGCAAAATTTCCAAAGACGTCCCCACTCTATTAAAAGGTGACGTCAATCGAGTAAAACAAATACTGCACAACCTGATTGGTAACTCTATCAAATTCACGCAGCAAGGCAGTATCACCGTTGTTGTCGATAGCAAAAGCGAAGAAAACCAACGAGCTCAAATCATTTGTAGCGTAATAGATACTGGGATTGGGATTAAGGAAGAAGAACTATCTTATATTTTTGACGAATTCACCATGGTCAACCAAACCTATTCTCGAACCCAAGAAGGGTCTGGACTAGGCCTAGCAATATGCAGAAGATTGTGTGAACTCATGGATGGCGAAATTCGATTAGTAAGTAAAAGCGAAGTAGGTAGCACATTTACCTTTACCATTAATCTTGAAATAGCGGACAACGCAGAGCACACAAAAGAATATAAAAACTTGGCAATTAACCAAGATTTGAGCCAATCTAAAATATTGGTAGCTGAGGATAACAAAGCGAATCAACTAGTTATTCAAAATATGCTGCGAAACATTGGGATTGAAATCGATATTGCTGAAAATGGAATGCAGGCTGTTGAGAAAGTGTTAGAGAACCAATACGACCTAGTATTTATGGATATTTCTATGCCGGGCATGGATGGTATGCAAGCGTGCGAGAAAATTCGTCAAGTTCAGCAAACGGAAAAGGCTGATATTCCTATTATTGCCCTCACAGCACATGCATTAACTGGAGACAGGGAGAAGTTTTTAGCCGCAGGAATGACTGACTACCTATCAAAACCTGTCAGACTCAACCACGTTATTAATAAAATTAGCCTATGCATAGGTAAAACGCACTCTGATCTACAAGTCGATCAGAGTCAAGACAATCCGGAACACAAAGAAACGACGACAACCTCTAACCCTGAGAGCGACGATATGAATCAAGTAGCCTTCGATATTGACCTAGTTGATGAAGCCATTCTAAAGCAGACCATTGAAGACACGTGTGTCGAAGTGATGCCCGAAATCATTGATCAATATGTCCTTGAGTCGAAAAGCCGGCTAGTTAAGATTCGCGAAGCCGCATTCAAAAAGGATGCTGAAGCTGTGGAATTTGAATCTCACACGCTAGGCAGTACTGCACTTGCACTAGGTAATCGACAACTATCTAATTTAGCTAGAAAAATTGAGACGTACTGCATTGAAAAAGATGAACAACAAGCATTTGAGCTTGTCCCAGAACTACTAGAGCTGGCTGACAACTCAATCAAAGCTTTATTAGAAAGAAAAGAGCTAGGATTTGAAGCCTATACTCGATCTACTGAATAATCTGACATACTATCGGCTTATAAGCATAATGGTTCATAGCAAATAAAAGTAATTACAAGGATGTTATTTTATGCCCTCAAAAGTATTGCTAGTTGAAGACTCAACATCACTCTCCATCTTATACAAACAATACGTAAAAGATGAACCATATGACCTATTTCATGTCGAAACTGGCAAAGAGGCGATCAGTTTTATTGAGCGAAACGTGCCGCAACTCGTTATTCTCGATTTAAAACTACCTGATATGTCTGGAGAGGATATTCTCGACTGGATTGTTGACAATGACATCCCTACTTCTGTCATTATTGCCACTGCGCATGGTTCCGTTGATGTTGCGGTTAACTTGTTGCAAAAAGGTGCAAAAGACTTCCTCGAAAAACCAATCAAAGCCGATCGTCTGAAAACATCCATTGCATTACACCTTAAGCAAGCAAAATTAGAAAGCTTAGTTGAAGATATTGAGAGCAAGATTGATAGGCCACGGTTTCATGGTTTCATCGGCTCTAGCCTTCCTATGCAGTCTGTATATAAGGTCATTGACTCTGTCGCCCCCACTAACGCGAGTGTCTTCATTGTTGGGGAGAGTGGTACAGGTAAAGAGGTCTGTGCTGAAGCTATCCACAAAGAAAGCCAGCGTAAAGACAAACCATTTATAGCAATCAATTGCGGTGCGATACCCAAAGATCTCATGGAGAGTGAAATTTTTGGCCACATAAAAGGAGCATTCACTGGCGCCACAACTGACAGAAAAGGGGCGGCGTCATTAGCAGATGGAGGAACGCTATTTCTCGATGAGCTATGTGAAATGGACCTAGATATGCAGAAAAAGCTATTACGATTTTTGCAAACTGGCACCTTTACCCCTCTTGGTGGCAGCAAGGAGTTAAAAGTAGATGCTCGCATAATCTGCGCAACCAACAGAGATCCACTGGTTGAAGTCGAAGAGGGTCGATTTAGAGAAGATCTCTATTACCGTGTTCACGTTATCCCCATTGATATGCCACCTCTTCGTGAAAGGGGCAACGATATTGCGACATTAGCACTGCATTTTCTAAAACAATATGCCAAAGAAGATCGTAAGAAATTTGCTGGTATTAACAAAGATGTAGAAAGCGTACTAAAAAAATACCAATGGCCAGGAAACGTAAGACAACTCCAAAATATCATTCGAAATATTGTAGTGCTAAACGACGCAACAAAGATGTCAATTGAACACCTCCCTGCACAGATTACCTCTGGAAAGAAACCCTCCTCACCTGTTGTTAAGCCAAAACCAGCGGTTGAGCACATTGTTCAACAAGAAACAATCATCACACCAGTTGAACTATCCGAAGAAACGACGAGTATACCGAGCCATAGTTCCGGAGCTAAAGCCCCTATTAGGCCAATGTGGCAAATAGAGCGAGAGACCATTCAAAACGCGATAGACTTTTGTGATGGCAACGTCCTTAACGCCGCAGTTTTACTCGAGTTAAGCCCTTCGACTGTATATCGTAAAAAACAAGCTTGGGAGTCTGAAGATGAAAGAGATCCAGCCTAATGAAATCTGGCTTGTCATCGATAGTCTGAGGTATGGGGGTATCGAAACTCATACCTTAGAACTCGCAAAAGGGCTTAGAGAAAACAATATTCCTGTCAGAGTCATTCTTTTAAAACGTTACAGTGATACTCAGCTGATCTTAGAAAAGCTAAAGCTTGCTCTTATCCCGTTTGAAACGCTCAATGACCTATACCCAAAACTGAGCACATTGGCGGCACTAAAAAAAGCAGCAAAGACATACAAACCCTCCGTTCTGCATGCTCATGGATACAAGGCAAGTATTGTTAGCAAAATAGTTAAATGGTTATTACCTTCCCTGCAAATCAAACAAATTTCTACCTATCACGCAGGAGAAACACCAAAAGGGCGCGTTAAGCTCTATGACGCCTTAGATAGATATACAACCTTTATGTCTAATGTCAGTCTCGCTGTCAGTCGAAAAATTCAGGCCAAGCTTCCCTTTAGTTCAATACACATAAACAACTTCGTTTCTTTTGATAACGCCCCCTTAAGCAGTGGAAAGCAAATCGCTTTTGTCGGACGATTGAGTGAAGAAAAGGCGCCTGATCGATTTATCGATCTCGCTAGATCATTCCCACTAGAGAACTTCCATATCTATGGTACTGGGCCCATGGAGCAGCAACTAAAGCAACTTATGGAGCACTCTTCGAGCAATATTTACTTTCATGGCCACCAAAAAAATATGAATAAGGTTTGGGAAAACATTGGCATATTAATTATTTGTTCGCGTTTTGAGGGGTTACCCATGACAGCTCTTGAAGCCATGGCTCGCGGGGTAATGGTTGTTTCTCTCGACGTTGGCGATTTGAACCTGCTGATCAAAAACAAGTTCAATGGCTTCATTGCGGACAATGACGAACAGCTTCCGAAACTATTGTGGGAATGCCTAAAACTCCCAATGGAGCAGAAAGTAACACTTAGAGAAAATGCTCAGCGGACCATAGAGCTGTCCTATTCTAGACAGGCTGCGGTACGGCAATTGATTCAGTATTACGGTACATCTCCACTTACTCAAAATACCTCTCAAATATGAATTATGAAACTGATTCTCAAATTGAGAATTTCCCACCACCAGCAACGCCAACAAAATAAAATTATTACAAATCAACACTTTAAACAGAATTAACTATTGGCACTCAGCTTGCTATCTCTAATATACAAACACATATAAGGAGATAGTGAGTATGAGTAAGCCGCAAAATGTTCTGTTGGTACACTATGGTGGTAACTGGATTCGTGGCAGTGAGAGATGTTTATTAGATTTAGTCACTAGCTTAGATAAAACAAGGTTCACGCCAATCATTTGGACCAATAGCCACTGTCTTCATTTTGAACTCAGTAAGCTAGGCTTCCATAGTAAGCTGAACGAATTCCCAATTCTATTCGGCTGGACCGCTCCTAGATGGAACATTTCAGGCTGGAGAGCACTTATTCGTAAAGCTCGCTCTTACATTCGCTTACACGACATTGATTTAATCCATGTAAATAGCGCAGCACCTTGCCAATGGATGGTTCCAGCAGCTAAGAAAGAAGGGATTCCATTGGTCACTCAGCTTCACTCTGATTACCCTGCAAGGGATAGGCTAACGCTAGGGCTACACCACTCGCCACATATCATTACAGTAAGTAAAGCTATCAGTGAGCACTTGCTGCAAGATGGCTATCCAAGCCACAATTTGTCTGTTGTTCACAATGGAGTAAATATATCTCGCTTATCAGATCAAAAGCCGATAGATGTGAAACAGCACTTAGGTTTAAGTGACGATCAGTTCGTCTTTGCCACAGTTGGCTCATTGATTCATCGAAAAGGGCTGGACAGAGTATTTTCAGCGTTAAAACACGTTCTCGTTGAAAAACCAAATACCCATTTGCTCGTAGTTGGTGATGGTTCCTTAAGAAACCACTTAGAACACATGACCGACTATTTAAGAATCTCTCGCAATGTCCATTTTATCGGAGAACAAAACAACGTTTTCGCTTGGCTAAAAGGGTGCGATGGATATGTTAGTGGAGCGCGACGGGAAGCTTTTGGGCTTGTGTTTGTAGAAGCTGCACTAGCCAAGCTACCGATAGTTGCGCCAATCGAGGGCGGCATTACTGAAATATTAACTCATGAAAAAAATGCAATTTTGTATAAAAACTCCGGCATTCGCCCGATATATCAAGCAATGGAGCGCGTATTGTCAGAGCGAGAACTGTCTGATGAAATTGCTCAAAATGCGCAACAGCATATTCTCGACAATTATCAAATCTCCATTAATACAAGCAAAATTGAACGTATATACACCTCATTGCTAACCAACCCTTCCCCTGTACAAAGCTCTTGGCTACGAGGATTAAGTCCGATCAAAACCTATTTCGTCAACCGATTTGCGATTGGGAGTTAGTTATGAGTAATCCAACGATCCATAGCTTGCTATTTGATCCTATTCGTTTCAAAGGCGGATCAAAAATCGCAACGTTAGAAGCACTGTTAGTTTGTCAGCCTGAGAACGCGAAATTTACCATTGTGACTGCCAACCCTGAGTCTTGGCAGCACTCTGGCCATCACAACATGACTATCGTTAGACTGCCAACGATAAAAGTCTTATCAAGTGCTCAACACGGTGCTGCATACTGGATAAATCAACTTTTTTACTTTGTCATACTGCTATTTAATCTCTGCTTCATGCAAAAAGTCGATAAGCTCATCGGGGCGTCGGGCCCGGGCATTGACATGCCTATCTACTTTCTAGGTAAGCTTCTTTCAAAACAAATTATCCAGCTAATTCACGGGCCAGTAGGCAATTCACGTTCGATAGGTTACTGCCTTTCGAATGCTGATCATGTGTTTTATTTGCAATCTGCTCGGCCATCGATGCTGACGGCGTTAAATACCTACTATCAGGCCAAGTTTCGCAACATAGACGCATCTAGCTTAAGTTCGTGGGTTGCATCCCACTCTAACTATCACGTATTTGTAAATGGCATCAGTCAGCAAAACTGGCCAACACGATGCCAAATGGTGCTGCCTACTATCTTCTGGTGTGCATCTCTACTGAAATGGAAAGGCTTAGACAAACTGATTACCGCCGCAAAGCTCATCCATCCTACCCACCCCTTAATAGCAAATGTGTGCTTCATTCGACCAAAAGATATTTCTCTTCCCGTATCGCAAGCACCGCAAAACATCAGCCACTTCAGATGGTATGAAGACCCTGAGTGCCTAGATGATATACGTAGCAAAAGCAATATCTTCATTTCAACCAGTACCAATGAGCCTTTCGGCTTATCTATTCTAGAAGCTCTCGCCGCTGGCATGTGCGTCATTCTTCCAGATGATGACTCTTATTGGTCCAAGACTCTCACCGATTTTCAGCAATGTATTAAATACAAAGCTGAAGACCCTGTATCGCTATGCACCGCTATTTACCTGCTACTTAATGATAGAAACATGATGGAACAACTCAGCCAAAATGCCTTACAAGTTGCTCTAGAATACCAAGCAGAAAGCAGATACCTCGCGATAGCACATTGTATCGAGGCTCCATGCGAGCAGCCTTCAAGTAGTGCTCTTAACCCAGTCAACGCTGAGCGTTCATAAAGGAGTGAGGGAAACGATGATGAAGCAACTAGACCTTTCCGCCTTTAAAAGCATGAGCATTTACGCTGTTAGCCTATTCCTAATGAAAGGTGTCTCTCTACTGATGCTACCTGTAATGGCCAATTACTTATCCCCAACTCAACTGGGAGAATTAGAACTTCTCGCTACAACAACTGCATTTTTGTGTCTTTTAGTCGGCTTATCTATGCACGAAAATCTATATCGATTCGTGGGCGCAATAAAAAGTGCTCCTCAAAGGCTAAGTCAAACTGCATCGATATATTATTCATGCCTTGTCATTTCAGCTGTGCTTTGTTTAGCGCTTATTTGGTTGATTCAACAGCTCAAACATCATCTGACTATGTTTACAGAGTACCAGCTTATTTTGGTCGTTGTGGTGTTGCTTTTTGAGAGTGCCTTAGCCATCAGTACAGCCTGGCTTAGGATGCAAGATAAAGCCATGACATTTCTTAAAGTCAGCGTGGTTTGTACGGTTCTTCAAGTAACTTTGATCCTCACCGTACTGATGACTAAACCAGAGGTTACTTCCATATTTGCCGCAGGGGTATTTGCTACATTTGTTCAGTTCCTAATTCTGCACTGCATCAATCAATTTAAACCGGTTTTGCCAAGCTACGGTGAGCTAAAGAAATATTTCATCTACTCTTTGCCTTTAATGCTATCCGCGCTGGTTGCATTTGGGTTAAATGGTGCGGAACGTTGGTTTATTGCCTACAGCAGCTCTTTAGAAACACTTGGCTTATACGCTATCGCTGCAAAATTTGCGCTAGCCATGTGTATTTTGGTTCAACCGTTTGGCATGTGGTGGATGCCAAAGCGCTTTGAAACCCTCAATCATAGTGGCGTACACAAGGCGTCTATGATTACCGAACTAGGTATATTCTATGTATGTAGCCTCGCTGTTTTGGTTGGCATTGGTGCTCAGTTAGTAATAAGAGTCGCGCTGCCTGACGTGTACGCAAGCGCATGTGCTCTAGTCATTGGCACCATATTTATGGCAATGCTAAAAGAGATATCCGATCTGATTAATATCGGCCTTCTATATCAGAAAAAGACGCATTGGTTGCTAGCAATTAATATATCGAGTACTGCGGTCGGATTGTCTCTATGCTGGATAACGCTATCACTTGGTGTTTGGGGCGTCATAATCTCAATCATTTCCGCCCAGGCAATACGTTTGGCACTTATTACGTACTTTAGCCAATACGTTTATTCAATTCCCTATCAATACTTACGAATAGTCGCAAGTATGTGTATGGCTGTATTCATACTCGGGTTAACTCAATGGATAACAACGGTGATTGGCCTCATTCTTCTAGTCGTATGTTTGTTGGCAGCAGTGTCCGGTACATGTTGGTACTTCAAACGAGACGCTCTGTACCAGCTTCTAAGTAATCGCCTTCCACGTTTAACTTAGGAAGTCGATATGGCCCAAGCACAGCACTTATTCATCTTTGTAGCGATTTTTCTCATCGCAATAGTGTGGCACTTTGTACCACACCCTCTTGTGGTGATTGTGCTTGCTTGTTTACCCCTTGGCCTCATGTTTGTATTGAGCCAAACGTTTTGGCTGGTGACGCTGTTTGTCCTCTTCTCCTTCTTTAGAATACATGAGGCCATCCCAGCGCTTTACTCTTTAAAGATCCCTCTACTACTGTCTATGGGAGCACTGTTCGCGTTGCTTTGGCACAGCATGATAAGTCGAAAGCTCACCATATACTGGCATCACTCATTAACATGGTTAGCCGTATTCTGGGTGCTCGTAATCTTGGGTATCGTATTCGCCTCGAACATCGGCATGGCTATCAAAAGCTTCAAAGAAATCTATTGGAAAATCATCGTGATGACACTCGCCATCACTTGGTTGGTCGACTCTGACAAGAAGCTTGGGCATATGTCATTTTTAATTGTACTTTCCGGGCTTTTGATCGCCAGCGTCGCCCTATTCAATTCGGTGAACGGTATCGGAATGGTTGAAGGGACAAGGGTAACGATTGGGCGAGATTTAGGTTCAATGCTTGGCGACCCAAATGACCTTTCTCTGGTATTGATGTTTCCGCTTGCTTTTTCCATAGGCATGGCCTCTACCAAAGGAATCAAGACCCCAACAAGAATATTGAGCCTATTAGTATCGGTTGCTTTGATGGCTGCTGTAATTGCAACACAAAGCCGAGGCGGTTTGCTAGGCTCACTCGCAGTATTTGGCATTTTTGCAATCAAAATGATTCGCTCGAAAGCGTTACTAATCTGTTTAGGCTTGCTCGCAGCGACCATCCTATTTGCTGCTGCAGGAATATCAGACAGAGCTTCTGGCGGCGCGGCAGAAGAAGGTATTGACGCCTCTGCAATGGGACGCCTGTATGCGTGGGAAGCCGCCATTGGCATGGCGGTCGACAACCCATTGACTGGTGTTGGCCTTAATAACTTCTACGCAAATTACTACTTCTACAGCTCCCACTGGGATGGGCTCAACCACGCAGTACACAGCACTTGGTTTGGTGTTTTAGCCGAAACTGGTATCTTGGGGCTTATCATTTTTGTCTGCTTTATCGGCTCACTCATTCGCACCTCTCGAGCAACCCTCAAAGCACTGAGCTCAGATAAGAATTACTCCCCTTATCTGATTGCTTCAGCTAACTCTGTTTATGCTGGGCTTATGGGCATCATAGTCTCGGGGACCTTTCTTACTCAAGGCTTCAACTGGCCAATTTATATACTCGCCGCGCTCACTGTTGCTGTAGCAAAGCTTGAGCAAATTCATTGTCAAAATGAGAATCAATAATACAACCCAGCCCATCTAACAAGTTAACGCATTGTATTTATTGATTTATTCTATGTGGCACAATCATTGAAGTAGTTAGCATTAAATTCAAAATAGGATGAATAATAATGCTGGCAGGATATATCAACGACTTAAAATTTTGGCTAAAAAACCACCCAAACAAGTTTTATCGCAATGTATTTCTCATTCTGAAAAAGACTCGCAGTTTGGAAATTCCCACACCACAGGTTGTGAACATAAGCTTCTATTTTTTATATAAATTTATATCAAACTTAATCAATACTACGGCCAGAATAGCTTTATATACCCCAGCATTTAAAGGTCGCCTTTCTCATTATGGGAAACACCTTTTTCTATACGGAGGTTTACCCTATGTTTCAGGACCACTAAGAATCACTGTTGGTGATAACTGTCGTATCTCTGGCCAAACAACGTTAAGTGGTAGAACTCATTCCACTCCCCCGTCCCTCTCTATTGGATCTAATGTCGACATCGGCTGGCAAACAACCATTGCGGTCGGCCAAAAAGTCATTATTGAAGACAATGTACGAATCGCGGGAAGAGCTTTTCTATTTGGCTACTCAGGTCACCCACTTGATGCGAATCGAAGAGCCCTAGGGGAGCCGGACGATGAGTGGCAAGTCGGTAACATTGTATTGCGCCGAGATGTTTGGCTATGTACCAACGTCAGTGTTAAGCATGGAGTCACTATCGGTGAGGGAACCATTGTCGCAGCTGGAAGTGTCGTCACGGGAGATCTGCCCCCGTTTGTTATAGCGGCTGGCAACCCAGCTAAGGTCATACGTTCTATAGAAAAACCATACAGTGAGGAGAAGCATTATGCGTGATCTTATTGTATTTGGTGAAGACTTTGGTGGCCTGCCATCTAGTACCCAGCACATTGTGGCTAGGCTATCTAAGACTCGCCGCGTCATTTGGATTAACTCTATTGGGTTGAGAAAGCCTAGATTGAATGTAAATGACATTTCTAGAGCATTTAACAAACTGTTTGGCAATAGCAAACGTGGCTATCAGACAATCAACGTTGAACCTAACATTGAAGTTATCAACATCAAAACAATTCCTGCTCCTGAGTCACGGGTAGCCAGAAAGCTAGCAAGGACACTAATGCTGCAACAACTCGGGCCGATTTTGGAAAAGCGCTGCATTCGCCAACCTATTTTGTGGACCTCTCTGCCCACTGCTGCTGACCTAGCTGGTCACTTAGGCGAGCACTCTGTAGTGTATTATTGTGGCGATGATTTTTCTTCTCTCGCAGGTGTTGATCATAACGTTGTCTCGGCGCACGAGCGTAGATTAACCCGCAAAGCAAACCTAATTTTGGCAGCAAGTAAAAACTTATACGCTAAGTTCCCTGAAGAAAAAACTGCATACCTCCCCCACGGCGTTGACGTGGACTTGTTTTCAAAAAAAGCACCCAGAGCAAATGATCTTCCAAACACAGGTAAGCCCATCGCTGGATTCTACGGCAGCCTATCAAAATGGCTGGATTACGAGCTAATCAACCAAGTATGCAGAGCCAGATCTGACTGGGAGTTCGTATTTATTGGACCCAATGAGCTGACATACTACCCTTTACCTCAGCTAAAAAATGTTCACTATTTAGGGCCGAAAGCTCACCAAGAGTTACCCAGCTACAGTCAGCACTGGGATGCAAGTTTGATCCCATTTAAGCTAAATGAACAAATTCGAGCCTGCAACCCATTAAAACTCCTCGAATATTTAGCGGCAAAAACACCGATAATAGCGACACCATTTCCCGCCTTAGAAGTGTATTCACCACACGTGAACGTCGCCCAAACTGCACAAGGCTTTTCTACTGAGCTATCTAACGTAGTAGGCCAAGTAAATCACTGTGAAGACTTAGTGAACGAACACAGCTGGGATTCTCGTGCCCAAGTAGTAAATGTGCTATTGGAGAGTCTATGAGTGAACTCAAATACCGACTGATCATTATCCTTTGTTCAGCATGGCGACGCCGCTATATGATCGTGATACCAATATTAATACTGCCAATTGTCGGCTTTATCATCGGCAAGCTGGCACCAACAAAATATCACGCTCATACCAGCATGTTGATACAAGAGACTGCCAAGATGAACCCATTTTTGGAAGATATTGCGGTTTCAACAATGCTTAAAGACAGATTGAATGCTTTGCGCACGCTGCTGAAAAGTAGGCATGTATTAAAATCAGTGGGTGTAGAGAGAAAGCTCATCACCGATGATATGACTCCACAGGAAGTCGAACATGTTATTCAAAAAATATCTTCGAGTATTACCGTATCTCAGGCTGGAAAAGATTTTTTAAAAATCGAGCTAATATCCAACAAAGCTGATGGAATGAAAGAGCTGTTGCAATCAGTGAGCGACCACTTTATTGAACAGCTTCTCGCACCAGAACGTTCTTCTATT
The DNA here is from genome assembly GCF_921294215.1 of Vibrio marisflavi CECT 7928. Classification (GTDB taxonomy): domain Bacteria; phylum Pseudomonadota; class Gammaproteobacteria; order Enterobacterales; family Vibrionaceae; genus Vibrio; species Vibrio marisflavi. The sequence goes on along the minus strand of NZ_CAKLDM010000001.1, from coordinate 256,713 downwards.
AAAGATTCCAGCGAGTTTTTAACTTATCACATTGAAAAGCGTAGAAATGAGCTTGACATCGCCGAGTCCAAACTTGCTGACTATAAGAACCAAAACTCTGGCGTCACCCCCGAGATGCAGACTCAGAGTTTAGCTAGACTGGCTTCTTTAAAGCAAAACCTATCAGAAAAAGAAGCTGAGCTCGCGGGGGTAGAAAAAAGCTTAGGCAGCTTAGATGAGCAGATGTCCAAGACCAACCCTGTTGTGGGCAAAATTGAAGATCAGATCATTAATATACGCAGTGAACTGACCTTGCTACAAGCCAAATACACAGAGAATCATAGTGCCGTACAAGCCAAACAACGTGAACTTAGTCGACTCGAAAGTGAACGTGCACTCTTACTCAAAGTAGAAAGACCAAACTTAACCAGCGACAAGCTGTGGGATATAGCAAGTAGCACCTCTATTTCAGATTTCTCTGAAACTCAGCCTCTGCTTGTCACTCAGCTACATAGTCTGCAATTGGTCAGAAGCCGTTTCGAGGCTCTTAAAGAAGAAACCAAAAGCCTAAGAAAAATGATTTCTGATTTAGAGTCAAAGGCAAATAACTTTGGTGACAATGCGAAAGAGTTACTGCGCTTAGAGCGAGATGCAAAGATAAAGAGAAGGCTTTACGATGAGTTAATTGAACGCTATGAAATGGCACAGTTAACCGGATCGTTGGGTGTATTTGAACAAAATAAGCGAGTAAAAATAATCGATTTACCCTACACGCCTAGCGCTCCGTCCAACCTCCCTACGGCGATTTTCATCATCGCTGGCCTATTTGCAGGAATCGCACTTGGCTGCGGCTTAGCAACATTATTTGAGCTATTCGATACATCAGTCCGCAGGCCTGATGAGTTATATAAGTTAACCGAAGCTCCCGTCATTACTGTGATACCAAAGATTACCACGTAGACACTATATCGATAATGACACTCCTCCCTCCAGAGGATACTTACCAATGTCCGCAGAGTTACGGCAGAATTATAAGAATAGAATATACTGATAGTATTTAGCATTTTCTAATAGCATCGGTATGGATACCAAAAAAAAACAATTTCAACTATTTAAGATAACGTTAATTTTTTCGCTACTTTTTTCCTTTGTCCCTACTAGCTTTGCCGAGATCAAACAGGCTATTAAGTTCTGCGGTGATGGCGGTGGCTGGCCACCGTACACCTACAAGAAAGATGGAGAGGTTATTGGGTATGACGTAGACGTACTTAACGCTATCCTAGGACCCAAGAATATTAAATACACCATAGCAATGCCCGTTTGGAAGCGTTGTGTTGAAGGCACAAAAATCGGCCTATATGACGCGGCTCTTAGTGCAACCTTCAGTGAAGAAAGAAAACGCAACTTTATCTTTACCGATAGCTATTACTCTCTCACTCCTGTCTACATTTATTCCAAAAAACAATTTCCAGATGGCTTACAAATTAGCAATGTAAAGGATCTAGAAAAATACCATCTATGCGGTGTACATGGTTTCAACTACGATGGCGTCGGCCTCGATAGCAATCGGGTTGATCGCTCGGCGAAATCATTCAATCAACTAGTGATGAAAACAGTAGCTGGTCGATGCCAGGTATTCGTCACTCACTACGAAATAATGATTGGATTTAAAATTGAACAAGGCGTCGATTACCTATCTCAAGGTGTGCTAATCACAAAAACAATTCCAGGAGCACCGACTAACGATAACTTCATTCTTATCTCCAAAGAATACCCGCAAGCCAAACAGCTAAAAGAAATACTGGATACTGGGGTGGTTAAGCTACGTAAAAGTGGTCAATTGAAGAAATTTTTGGAAGGTTATGAGTAACGTACCTCTCTGTCTCAACAACTGAAACCTTCTATAAGCTCTACGTATTCTTAAATTGTATTTCATTTAGACTCTCATATTTAGACTAAGCAACAATCTGAGAACAAAAATCCAGTAACCAACTGAAATAAAAACCATTTCATCATTGGCACGTTTCGTGAAATATCGAGTAAAACAAGCACTTTTTACTAATACTCGAGGTATTCATGAAGCAAAACGAAATGGTGAAAAATTTTAAAATCGTTCATGTCGTTCAGCACTTAGCTCCCGGTGGAATTGAAACACTAGCGTTAGATTTGATTCGGTTTGCAGCATCCAATGCTCAGGTCCTAGTGCTCAGCTTAGAAGGTGAGAAGCAGCAAGCGATTGCAAACTGGCCAAAGCTCAAAGCTTTCAGTGACAACATTATGTTCTTGGAAAAAAAGTCTGGCGTGCAACCTGATATTGTTCTGACCCTCGCAAAGATTTTTTCAACCATTAAACCGGATACAGTACATACTCACCACATTGGCCCGCTTCTCTATGCTGGGGCTGCCGCATTAATTAGTGGCGTCCCTTGCCGAATACACACCGAACACGATGTTTGGCACTTGAGCAACAAAAAGCACGTCAAGATTCAAAAAATGGCTTTAAAAGCTGTAAAGCCTGTACTAGTAGGTGATGCGGACTATGTCAGCAAAGCACTTAAATCCCAGTTTGATTATCACAATACTGTCACCATCAAAAATGGTATCGACTGTGAAAAATTCCGACCGGGTTGCCAAAAAAATGCTCGACTTAAGTTTGGCCTTCCTCTTTCAGCTCGTATCATCGGCTGCGCTGGACGCATAGAAAAAGTCAAAGGCCAAGATGTAATGATCAAAGCCCTATCCCGCCTACCAGCCCACGTAACACTCGCCATTGCAGGACACGGAAGCGAGGTGGACAACCTAAAGTCCCTAGCTAAGAAATTAGCCGTTGAAGATCGAGTTATATTCTTAGGCTTGGTTGAAGATATGGCAAGCTTCTACCAAGCTCTCGATTTATTTTGCTTACCTTCCCGAATGGAAGGGTTTCCTCTGTCTTCGTTGGAGGCTCAAGCCTGCAACATTAGGGCTGTCGTTTCAGATGTAGGCGCTTGCAAAGAAACACTTTGCCCAAAAACTGGAAAACATTTTGAAGTCAATAACTCTGCTGAGCTCGCGGAAATCATTTTCGAAACATTGGAAACACCACTGGCGTTCTTACCAAGAGAATTTGTTTTAGGCCAGCACGATGTAAGGCATATGGTAGATGCGTATCAGTCGATCATGTCGGAGGCACTATCATGTTAAACATTTTCTTGATTTGCGCTTTTGTCATTTGCTCATTCTTAATTGTTTATCATCACGCAATTTACCCACTGTTCCTGTCTTGGTATTCAAAAAGGCATCCTGAAAGTCCAGTGGTAATTCGTAGCAGAGGGTATCGCGATCAGGCCCAAGACAACCAAAGACCATCGATAACGATTGTTGTCCCTGCATACAATGAAGAAAGATGGATAGCAGATAAGATCCGAAACTTAGCAACGCTCGATTATCCAACCAATCGATTAAAAGTAATTATCGCGTGTGATGGTTGTACTGATCAAACAGCAGAAATAGCTCAAGCTACAATTCAAGAAGCAGCCTGCTGCGAAACATTATTTGAAATACATGTCCATCGTAAGAATCGCGGCAAAGTTGCTTTACTCAATCACCACATGCAGTACATCGATTCAGATATTACTGGCTTGAGTGATGTATCAGCGCTTATTTCCATTGACGCACTCATTATTGCAGAAGAGCACTTCAAAACTGAGCGAACGGGTGTGGTGAACTCTAGCTATCAAGTTTTAGACTCAGCAAATCAAGGAGAGCTGGATTACTGGAAGTACCAATCAAAGATTAAGCAACGTGAAGCAACGTTAGGCTCCACTCTGGGTGCACATGGTGCCTTCTATCTCTTCCGTACGCGACTATTCACACCTTTAAAAAGCAACACGATCAACGATGATTTCGTTTTACCAATGCAGATCGTTAAACAAGGTTTTATCGCAAAGCATGAAGAAAGAATGGTCGCCGTAGAAATGGAAGCGACCAGTTGCTCAAACGACTTCAAGCGTCGACTCAGAATCTCTGCAGGTAACATGCAGCAAGTCATCAGATTGGCGAGCATGTTTAAGCCAAAATACAAAGGTGTCGCGTTTGCTTTTCTATCAGGTAAAGGACTGAGGCTTGTTACACCGTATTTGATGATAGGTTGTCTAACAATATCTGCCGTTCTTGCTACTCAACCCATCTTTTTAGCTGCTCTGCTATTGCAGGTAGTGTGTTATGCCATTGCGATTGCAAATACTTTTATACCTGCAATGAGCTCAATAAAACTGTGTCAGTTGATCGCGTATATGATTACCGGCCACTACGCAAACTTGATAGGCGGACTTAGATATCTATTGGGGATGGAATCTGAGCGCTGGTCACGAATAAATCAATAAGGAAGGAAGATATGAGTAACTTAACAATTAAACCAACATGGATAGCAAAACGTTTATTGGATTTATTTGGGGCTAGTGCTGCTATTCTAATGCTATTGCCACTGATGCCATTGATAGCAATTGCCATCAAGATGACATCTGCTGGTCCGGTATTCTACAAGCAACTGAGAGTAGGGAAATCAACGCCAAGCAAAATGGTGCTATTCGAAATCATCAAGTTTAGAACTATGTACCAAGATGCTGAAGCGAAAACAGGGGCAATTTGGGCAACAGAAGATGACCCTAGAATCACGCCAGTCGGTCGTTTCTTACGTAAAACTCGCCTTGATGAAATACCTCAACTTTTCAATGTAATTGCAGGTGACATGTCGCTTATTGGCCCAAGACCTGAGCGCCCTGGCTTTTACAATAAGCTGGAAACGGCTATTCCGTATTTTGCTGATAGGACATATGGTGTCTTGCCAGGAATAACCGGCTTAGCTCAAGTTAATCAGGGTTATGATACTTGTATTGATGATGTCAGAAGAAAAGTAGCGTTCGACCACAGTTACGCATTGTCTCTTAACTCATTGAGCAACTGGTTTTGGACAGATATGAAGATTATCTCGCAAACACTATTGGTAATGGTTGATGGACGAGGAAGATAGGTGCTTTGGTATTTGCAAGAGAATTTACTTCCCCCAAATTCTCTTGCATTCAACTTCACTAACTCCATTTTCTAAGCATTTCCTGTAAATCTTGACCTGTATACGGCTTAGTCAAAATATCATTCATACCACACTCCACACAGCGCTCTCTTTCTGACAGTGTTGTCGCGGCTGTAAGAGCAATAATTGGCGTCTCATAACCTTTCTTTCTGAGCATTTCTGTCGCTTCAAAGCCATCCATTTCAGGCATACGACAATCCATAAAGATGATGTCATAACTGTTATTTTCTACCGCTTCGATTGCCTCCACTCCATTGTTTGAAATGTCAGGCCTTATATCTAATTTCTGCAGCATTTGGTTGATGATGATTTGGTTCATTCGAATATCATCAACAACCAATATTGAAAGTTGATCAATATCTTTTGTATCTGAAGGCCCGACCAATTCAAGCTCTTCGTCATCCTCAGACACGATCAAGGGTATGGATAGATAAAAGGTTGTACCTGATCCCGGCTCGCTATCGAATGAGATACTACCGTGCATCAAATCGATAAGCTGTTTACATATTGCGAGTCCAAGACCCGTTCCTTCATGATGGCGGTTGCTCGAACGATCGGCTTGGACAAAAGGGTTGAACAGGTTTGGCTGCGCATCTTTCGGTATTCCAATACCGGTATCTTTTACTTGGCACTTAAGAACAGTCATCTCCCAAGCAAAACTTAAATCAACGCTACCTTTCTCAGTAAACTTAATAGCGTTACCGACAATATTAACTAACACTTGGCTGACTCTTTCAAAATCTCCAATGAAGTGCGTTGGGATAGCACTTTCTTTTTCGATATTAAACTCTATTTGCTGCTCAGCTGCTTTTATCGAAAATATTCCCGTAAGCATGGATTCAAGCTGTGTCCAACCAAACTTACTGGGGATGAGCTCCATCATATCTGCACTCATCTTGCTAAAATCTAGTAAGTCATTGATGATGGCACGCAATAAGTCGCCTGAAGATTTTAAGTTGGTCAAATAGTTTCCTTGTTGCGGGCTTAATTGCGTACCTGACAACAACTCAGCACTCCCAAGTAATCCATTCAAAGGTGTACGTAGTTCGTGGTTAATCATCGCTACAAACTCTTTGATCGACTTCTCCGAGCTTTCTGCCCGTTTTCGAGCTTCAATTGTAGCTGTGATCATTTTTTGCCTGCTAATTGCACTGCAAAACAGCTCTGCTACAAGCTCCATCTGACTGACAACAAACTCTCTTTTAATCTCACCTAAACTAATTTTAAAAAGCAGCTCTCCCACAAATTCGGAATCAATATTGATAGGAATATGCAAAACATCTTCTAACCAAAACACGGTTTCTTTACTGTCTTCTAGATGCTGACCAAGGTTTTCAACGAACGGTTTAATACCATACTCGCAGACAGGCAAGTCTGGTAACACATCTACATCAAGACGTAGGTAAGTAGAAGCGATCACCTCTGCGCTAGACAGAGTCGTCAAGAAAGTGCGAATCTGAGCTTCATCAAGCTGGTGAGACAAAAATGATCGACCAAATTGGATAAGAGTTCTATCAATTAATTCCTCGAACTCAAACTTTTTTAGGTCACTTAACGTTTGCTTCTTTAGGTGTCTCAATGCCATTTCTAGGTGCTGATTGGACTCGTAAAGCTCCCTAGATTTATTATCCAGTAACTTTTCCGCTTCTTTTCTCGCAGCTTTCTCTCGCTCTAACTTTCGCTCTAAGGGAGAATTACCAGCCATAACACCCTCTAAACGACAGACAAATTGAAACGAACATGGCTACCATCATCCACTTGGTTAGTCATTTTTATATCCAAGGTTTCGTCCAGTTTGTCAGCACAGCCTTGCACGAGACCAAGACACACATGGGACATGCAACGAGCACTGTGATAGTCGAACTCTAAAGTAGATTCTGATTCGGAAAGAAAGTTAAATTTCGGAGGGTTAGCATCTGGATAAAGCTTTTTAACTTCGATATGTATGTAGTTTTCTACTTGACGTAAAAATTGAAAGGTCGTTTTGCAATCTACAATAGGTGCGCTGTTACGCAAGCTTTTGTATAAATTCATAAAAACAGCACGGCCAAAAACCTGCTGTAGATCTTCCACAGCAACTTTAGTTAACTTACTCAGCGATACAATTAAGTTTACAAGATCTTTGTGATCATAACTTCCGACAGCGGTATACACTCCTGTATCATCAGACATCTCCAGCATATTTTCTAACACTTCAATGCCGAACTTCGCCTCAACCAATTCTAGAAACTCTGTGAATATGATTCCTTTCATTTTGGACCATCATCCCTATTCAATACTATGTTCTTGAAGTATCGACACAAGCCTCTAATTTTACAAACGAAACAACTATTTTCATATCGTTTCATTTATTGATTGAGAGCACTCCTAGCTATGCGACACAACAGCTCTTGAAGCAAAAGGTGAACAACACTCGTCACCCAGAAAGAGAGTCTAGGAAAAACCTCATACCAAGGCTAAAAACGATGTCAGTAGAGTTACTCATGTTATAGATATTCTCTGTAGCAGACAGCTCAAACTGCGCTAAATCTTTTAGATAGTAGCGATAACCGAGTACAACCTCTTGAGAGGCTTTTGTAAATTCTTCGTCGTGCTCTAGCATGCCTTCGTAGCCGTGATATTCGAACATTAATTCGTGGTTTCGAGCCAAACGATAACCATAGCCAAATGCCCATGCGCCAGTGAACCTTTTAACTGGCAATGTCTCAAATATGTGCTCATCTGAAGAGTGTAAGGTTCCACCAATTGTCGTAAAAAATGAGCTTGCGCCATAAAAGAGTGAATAGTTGATTTGAAAAGCTTGGTCAAAGGTAGATGCGGCAAACGGAGAGTTACTTACCTTGTTATAATATAAAGTCGCGCCAAATGAGAACGCTTGATGTGATGTGCGAAATGCCTGCCACTGCAAATATCCATGCACCGCATTGACCATCACCTCACTGTCAAAGTCATTAATCGCTATATTGTAAGTGCTACTATCGATGTTGTTTTGATGTTTGTCTTCATCCTGTCTACCGTTTTGCGATATACCAACAAAGTCATGGAAATCAATTGTCAGCGTATCGAGGTGATTATTCGCTGACCACGCCAGTTGATACTTTACCTCTGCACTCCAAGACTCGCTCACACGCCAAGCAACTCCTGACATCACTTGGTTTTGATAGTAGTCTAACTGGATATCTCGACCTTGTGCCCATACACTCGCTACGCTCCCCACCAAGAACACTTCAGCATCGTCAACCAACTCAGCAGAACGCAGTTGTGTGGTTAAACTTAATGCTTGAAGCGGAGAAGCTGCGTAAGTTCTGAATGGAGAAGAGTGGCGCGACGATTTACATTCAGCTTGAACTCCGTCTTCTTCGCAATTTGGAAGTTCTTCAGCAAAAATCAGGCTTGGCGTAAAAATGCAAAGGGAGCTGAGTAGCCCGCTCAGAACCGTTCTCATCCTTGTTTGACGTTCCATCTAAAATCCATTTGAGTTCAATGTGTTAAGAGCTCGTATTTTTATTTAGATTTTAGAAGCAATATTCAAAACTTCACAAAACTTTAACGCTATCTGTGACGTACAGCTTATCGTCCAAGAATTTTTTACAGTGTAAATGACGGTAATCTGTATATCCCTTACCTTTCATCTTTCGGAGAATCCATAACCACCATAGTTGAGATGGACTTCACCCATTTGCACTCACCTAATACGTCTGAATGAAATCTTTTGTAAGCTGATAAATTTTCGGTCTCTACTCGTAGAAGGTACTCGTTGGCCCCAGTGATGTTGTGGCACTCCACCACTTCTTTTTCAAAACGCACATGCTCCTCGAAATCAAGCTGTGCTTTTTTGGTGTGGCTATTTAAGCCAATCGAAACATAAGCAGCAAAGCCAATTCCAAGTTGATCTCTGTCCAACACAGCTCGATAGCCTTTAATCACTTTTTTCTTTTCTAAATCTTGCACGCGGCGCAAAGTCGCTGACGGAGATAGCCCAACCGCATTGGAGAGCTCAACGTTGGAGATTCTTCCGTCTAATTTGAGTTCTTGCAATATTCTTTCGTCAAATTTATCCATTCGTTAACTTTATTGTTCATTTGGGCACTTCAAAAGCAATAAAAGCACAAAATTGCTCCAAGTTCCAATTACCATGGTTTTACAACATGAAACAACACAGGAATATCACAATGGATTTAGGTCAATTAGGCGCTATCGCGCTATTTGCATTTGTCACTACCTTTTCCCCCGGGCCAAACAACATTATGTTGATGACTTCAGGCGCGAACGTTGGGTTTGTTCGCACGATTCCTCATATGCTTGGTGTCGTGTTTGGATTTGCTTTTATGGTCATATTAGTCGGCATGGGCTTAACGACAGTTTTTCATACCTACCCTGTTATCCATCAGGTATTGAAAGTCGTCAGCTTAGCTTATTTGTTCTACCTGGCTTACAAAATAGCGACCAGTAAACCTAGTCAAAACAAATGCGATTATAAGCCACTCAGCTTCTTAGGTGCAGCAAGCTTTCAGTGGGTGAACCCGAAGGGCTGGGCAATGGCTCTGACTGCTGTGAGCGTATATAACTACAGTGCTTCGATATTTGGTTTAGTGATCATTGCCTGCGTTTTCTGTGTCGTTAACCTACCCAATGTTGGTTTTTGGACAGTTGCAGGAAAGAACCTCCAGCGCTGGTTAAACAGTCCAACTAAAGTGAGAAATTTTAACTGGGTAATGGCTGGACTTCTCGTTGCCTCTACCCTGCCAATGATGTAACTACTAGGGTCAATAGACCCTAGTTATTTCAATGCACAACCTTGCCAATTTTTTACTTCCTTGCATACAAATCAAATATATACTTAGTGCCATAAGCTACGAATCAACTAGCAATGTCAGCCTAGATAACAAGGAATCAAAAATGGCACTCGAACTGAAACCCGGTCAAACATCTATCAAATCCAAAGCTGCTGTCGCTTGGGCAGCGGGCGAACCTCTCAAAATGGAAGAAGTTGATGTCCAGCTTCCTCAAAAAGGAGAAGTACTGATTCGCATCGTGGCATCTGGAGTGTGCCATACCGACGCATTTACGCTTTCAGGTGAAGATCCAGAAGGTATCTTTCCATCCATTTTAGGTCACGAAGGAGGCGGTATCGTTGAAATGGTTGGCGAAGGTGTCACCAGCGTTGAAGTAGGCGATCATGTTATTCCTCTTTACACTGCAGAATGTGGCGAGTGTAAGTTCTGTAAATCGGGTAAAACTAACCTTTGTCAAGCCGTTAGAGAAACGCAAGGCAAAGGGTTAATGCCTGATGGCACATCTCGCTTCTCGATAAATGGGGAAACTGTTTACCACTACATGGGTTGCTCGACTTTCTCTGAGTACACAGTACTACCAGAAATATCGTTAGCTAAAGTCAATAAAGACGCACCATTGGAAGAAGTGTGCTTACTCGGTTGCGGTGTCACTACAGGTATGGGAGCTGTGCTTAATACTGCCAAGGTAGAAAAAGGCGATACGGTCGCTATCTTCGGTTTAGGTGGTATTGGGCTATCAGCGATAATTGGAGCACGAATGGCGGGTGCTAGCCGAATCATCGGTATTGATATTAACGAAAGCAAGTTTGATTTAGCCAAACAATTAGGGGCTACTGATGTCATTAACCCGAAGAAAATCGACCAACCTATCCAAGAGTATATAGTGGCGTTAACAGACGGCGGTGTGGATTACTCATTCGAGTGTATTGGCAATGTTAATGTCATGCGACAAGCTCTTGAGTGCTGTCACAAAGGTTGGGGAGAGTCAGTCATCATTGGTGTCGCTGGTGCTGGACAAGAGATTTCCACTCGCCCATTCCAGCTGGTTACTGGTCGCGTATGGCGTGGTACAGCATTTGGTGGTGTCAAAGGCCGCAGCGAACTACCTGGAATTGTAGAACAATACCTTGCTGGCGAATTTGGGCTTCAAGAATTTATCACACACACCATGGGCTTGGATGAAATCAATTCTGCATTTGACTTAATGCACGAAGGGAAAAGTATTCGCTCTGTTGTGCACATGGATAAATAACAAGATGTGGGTAGCAGAAGGGCTGCCCACTTTCACTTTGAGGAAGATCTATGAGCGTCAAAGAAATCAGCCGAAATAAAGTGTTTGGCGGCTGGCATATCCAGTACACTCACCAATCGGATACGCTAAATTGCGACATGCGCTTTGCTATATTCATCCCACACAATGCAACTCAGTCCAATCCAGTACCTGCCATATATTGGCTTTCTGGACTCACCTGCACCGATGAAAATTTTATGCAAAAAGCCGGAGCATTTGGTAAAGCGTCAGAATTGGGTATCGCCATCATTGCATCCGACACTAGCCCAAGAGGTGAATCTGTGGCCAACGCTGAAGATTACGATTTGGGGCAAGGTGCTGGTTTTTATCTCAATGCGACGAGGCAGCCATGGGCAAATCACTATCAAATGTATGACTATGTGACCGAAGAGCTACCTAACATTGTCGAAACTAACTTTGCGGTATCCAACATCAAATCCATTGCTGGACACAGTATGGGAGGGCATGGGGCGATAACCATCGGCCTAAAAAACCCTGACCAGTATCGTTCTATTTCTGCATTTAGCCCGATTTGCAACCCAATCAATGTACCTTGGGGACAGAAGGCATTTAGTACCTACCTCGGAGACAACCGTGACAGCTGGCTTGAATATGACTCAGTGGAACTGCTAAAAAAAAGCCGTTCAGTACTACCTATCTTGGTCGATCAAGGTGATTTAGATGGTTTTCTCACTGAGCAACTTAAACCTGAGACTCTAATTGAAGCGGCTAATCTTAACCAATCACCTGTACAAGTTCGCATGCAGTCCGGTTATGACCATAGCTACTACTTTATCTCCAGTTTTATCGACGAGCACATACAGTTCCACGCGAAATACCTATTCGCTGACTAGTTGTTTTTTAATGCCCCAGCAGACACCACTACTGGGGCATTTATTAGCGCACCAGTATTCTAGAAAAACGTATTGTAATCGAGCTTTACTTTGGGAAAGCTAAATTGCCACAACTCTCGAATTTGCACTCGAAAGCTATGAGGGACAGGAATATAACCAAGATTTAAGGTTTCTTTGTTGCCTGACACAAGCACCCAAGAGCAGAACTTTAAGATTGAAGAAATTGTCGCTTTGTTATCGGTATGCTCTGGCACCAGCATAAATGTTGTCGCTAAGATTGGCCAGCTTTCAGTCCCTGGTAAGTTAACCACTTTCGTTAGCATACCTTGGCTACTCTCAGGAATATTCACTAGCGCAGCATAAGCACTTAGCATCGATGGTGAAAGTGTCATCCCATCATGATTGACCAACTCTGCTTTCGCTAAGTGTTGATTTTGCGCATAACGATCTGAAACATAACCTATCGAATAAGGTACATTCTTCACACTTAAAGCAAGCTGTGAGCTTAAACGCTCTCCCACGGAGTTTGCTGGCATATCGATTAGCTTCAAAGTACCATCATGGATACTCGTCCACTTGTCAGATACCTCGCTTAAATAGTGAGAAAACGCATAGGTTGTTCCGGATTCAGTACTACGATACATAAGCACAATTTTCTTATGAGGTAGATTCACCTCTGGATTAAGCTGTTTAATCGCAGGGTTATCCCACCAAACAATTTTACCTAAATACATGTCCGCAATAACGGGGCCATTTAAGGTCAAAGGTTTCGTTATGCCCGGTAAGTTGTAAACAATGTCGACCATAGAAACCATCATTGGAAACTGAACCCAATGATGTTCATCTAAAATCGTTTGACTATATGGCATATCAGTCAACGCAAAACTACGATTACCCTTCTCCAGATTATCAACACCTGCCCCAGATCCTGTTGCGACGTAAGAGACTTGATTCCCTGTCTGACGCTGATAATTTTTAGTCCACATCAACATGGCTGGCTCAGCGATAGAAGAACCTGATCCTGAAACCTTTACTGCATTCGCAAAAGCACAGCTCGATATAAATAGTGACAATATAATAGCAACAAATCTCACTATATTAGTTTTTAAATTTTTATTCATAACCAACACTAAATGACAATTTATCTGTAATTAATATTTTCCATATTTAACGCCGGTTAAAATCCATCTTATTCAGCCGTAAGGATTCTATTATTTAAAATAGTACTGTCAATGTTAATACAAAATAAAAACACAGACACATCAATAGTATTAACAACATAAATGCAAGAGCCAAATATAGCTAACAGTAAAAAGCCAGCACTATATTAATACAGTACTGGCTACCAATAACTCGAAAAATATTTAATCGCTACTGAATGTAGCCTTAAGTTTAAATGTGCCTAGTAATTTGATGCGTAATATCAATAATATGAGTATTTTCCAACTGTGCCGCTACTAAATGCTTTATCTGGATTGAATCTCCTGCTAGCCCAAGGGACACTCCTACTATTAGAAGACATGCTACCAACCAAACTCCAAACATAAGCAATGGCAGCTTCCTGCCTTGCCAACATGAACTATCACTAAAATTGCTCCGACTTCGACTAGACATTATTTACTTTCCTCAATTTGAAACAATCTTTAGTGGCACTTTAAAAGTACCTTTATTTTTCAACGCTACAATTGGTAAATTACCTTGGAATCGGTATTGAATTTTCATCCACACTATATGGTTTTGCTCTAATATTTGCTGGCTAGATGGAAAGTCCTTCGGAACAAACGTTACTGCACCATTTCTAAATTGACTTAAGAAATTCTGGAAACCATTGATTCCCGAATATATTTTATTAATCTCAAAGCCATTGAAGCGAATCGTTAGCTTTGTTTGACCACAACTTGCTGGTTTCCAATCAAAAAGCTTACTCTGAGAATAATTGTAATTCATTAGCTGCTGCTGTTTATCAGAGCAAGAAAGCACTAATTCTGACTCATATGGATGATTGGCAGCATCTGGGTTTACTCCCATCGGCATGGCTTCTACCGCTACTTTGTAGTCATCTTTCAGATCCTGCTTTAGGTATTCACTTTGGTCGATGAATGAGAAAAAGCCTCGTACAAACGGTAAACTAGTCCCCATGAAAGAGGACGGCTCCCAACCTTGTGCCCCCATTTTAATAAACCCTTTACCCGCACCATGGATAAATGAGTTAAGCAAACCGTTTGGCGAGAACAACTTGTTTCTTTTATCTTGAGTCGACACATATTGCAACGGACCATAAACTTGGGCTTCCCAGTCAGACTGAAGCTGGTTTGCTGCCAGTCGAATACCCGTCTGCAACATGAACTGGAAGCTATCGGAATAGAGCGTACCACCATTGGGGTAAGCTCCATTTGACTGTAGCAGCTGCTCAAGCCGAGTTGCAGAGTTCGATGCTTTAAGCTCTGGCGAGCCTGCACTAGGGTTCACAAATAGAGCACTAATGCTTTGGAAAGCTGTGGCTTCATTGCTGATGTGATCGAGAATCTGGCTCATCGCGTCTTGGTAGTTCGCGTACAAGCTGACTCCTTTTTCTAGTTTCTGCTTGAATGCAGGGTCGTCACTCGCTAATTTGGAAGAGGTATCTTGCAACATTTGAGAGCCTTTGCTCAATAATCCTTTGCTCTGCTTACTGTTCCAATACTTGTTTTCAATTGCTTGTGACAAATACAAACTTTGCCAATTGTGTGCGCTCACCGCACTACCCAGCCCCTTGAGCTCAGACAATGTTTTTTGTTGTACCTGACTAAACGGGTTGTTTTGATAAGGCATCTGATTTGCAATTTGTACTCTATCGCTAACACTCAACCCTTTTGCTGAAGCAGGGAACTGCTGATAAAACTTAATCCACTGAGAAACAAACTGACGAATATACTCTTGCTGATAACGTTTTATTTGAGTATTTACGGCAGTATTACCACTCTCTTCCAACTGAAGTAAAAAGTCATCAACAAACTTTTTTCCTTCAAGAGTATAAGAGCCCGGTACAGAAATATCAGTGCCACTCAATAAGCCTGCCTGCCAAAAGCTTGATGCACTAACCGCTTGAATTTGGCTTGAGTCTTCTATCCACTGATTTAACCAACTCGACAATGGATGACGAGCTAGCGCAACCTGCAAATGATTCTGCGTTTGAACTAAAATATGCTCAAGCTGGCTTTTGCTGTTAGTCCAACGTACGAAATCTACAAACATCTGTTGCGAGTCAATTTGGCTGACAAAACCCAAAGGATCGAACTGAAGCGCATTTAAATCTGTGTGCCCTTGCAAAGGTAACGGTTTCTGAGAGCTAGTACCTAACTTGGATTGAATTTGACTGATTCTCCATGCTAAATAGTCAATCCCATTACCTACACGGTCAATTGAAGTTGGGTCAGTATTGTTGATGGCTCGGTATAAAGAAGGATTGATAGCATCAAATAAATACCGTTGATAAGACTTTACGTATTCTTGTTTAGCTAAACTCAAACCTTTGTGGATCCATAGGTCTAAACCTAGTTTTGACAACAATTGGTGACCACGTTCAGCTCGGTGTATAGCGACCTGCAAACCTTGTAGCGTTAAGCGCCTCTGATCCAATTGGCCATAGGTTAGATTGTTGCTCGCTACGGCTGACAACGATTGAACTTGATTGATTTCTTTAGTCAGAGATGCATAGCTATTTTGAGTTTGAATATAGTCTAAACTCATCCCACCAACCGCAAAAAACATCAGTAACAGCAACACAGTGACCGACAAATTCCCTGTCCATTTTCTCCACTGCATGAAAGGGTTACTAAACTGATAGGCATGGCGATCATTTGGTAGCCAACGAGCAAAGAGGTCATTTAAGAACAGGCCTTTTAAATGTCGTTTAGCCTCACCTGACGTTTCCTCCACAATTGGCTTCCTATGTCCTTCGAACACAAACGCATGATTGTGCGACATAACAGCCGGTGAATTGGCCTCAAAACTCGCTAACGCATTTGTTCCACTACTACTTTCCGTCTTTAAGGAAGGGATAACTGTTGGTAACGGTGCAGCCTTGGACAATGCAGAGCTTAAGCTTAAACCACGGAAATATATTGGCTCGTGATAAGGTGTGACACCAAATGCACTCTCCGCAAATGCGATAAGCGCTTGATGTAGGTTTTCAATTTCTCTTGCTAACAGCAGTGTATGAGTTGGAAGTGGCGACAAACCTTGTAGCTGTTCAAGCTGATGAGTAAGCAGTTGATCGCTAATGTAAGCGAGCGCTTTTGAAATCACTTGTTCAGGAGACAACTCTCTATCAGAGTTGATGCAACCAAATAATTCATCGCGCTTGGACGAATCAAGCTCAAGCGCATAACTTTCAAAGCCATAAATCTGATCGCACTTTGTCAGCATTAAATAGACAGGAATTTGAGCGCCCATGACTTTCATCAAGGTATCCAATTTCAACCTTAATTGACGCCCTTTCTTCTGCAGTTGGTCTGTGTCTAAGTTGAGTAAATCATACACGCTTAAACTAACCAGCAACCCATTGATAGGCTCTCTTCTACGAGATCTGGCTAACAAGGTGAGTAAGTGCTTCCACTCTGTTTCACTATTTGTATCATCGACGTTGAAGTACTTACCCGACGTATCAAGAAACACCCCTTGCTCAAAGAACCACCAATCACAATGCTGAGTTGAATGCTCCGACAGCTCCTTCAATGGAGCAAGCACACTGCTTAAACCACAGTTTTCCAAAATTGTCGATTTACCTGAACCTTCCTCACCGATAACCAAATACCAAGGAAGTACATATAATGGATGCCCTTGGCTCCTTAAACGAGAAGATTTCAGTTGTTCCAGCGCTTTGTTCCAACGTTGGTCTAACTCATTGCAGCTTTGACGAAGTGACCACTGGCTAGTTTCGATGGCATCTTTGTCATGCTTGACGACATGCTCGACAAACTTTCGCTCACGGTAACGGAGTATGTATCTTCTTAATAAATAGATGGCGCAAACAATAGCTGCAATACCTGATAAAATGACAGCACCTGACCACCATGGCCACTGCTCTAACTCCACCCAAAAAAACACAGCAGCACTCACTACCGCGATAAGAACTAAAAGCAAAATAAGCTTAAAAGTGCTCCAAAGCCACTTCCGTTTAGAACCTGACATATTGAATTTTACCTTTAACTGAACCAGCCCATTAACTGGGCGTTAAGTAGTGTTTGATAGAGGAAGTAAACGCTTGTCGTAAGACCAGCTGCGACGATAATTAGTCCTAAGCGAAATGGATCAATGAGTCTCCACATCGGGCTTTTCTTCATCATCTTTTGTATTGGAGTAGCTGGCAGCGTTTCACTACCTGACGGCATCAATGGTTTATCTGCCAACAATTTTTGACTGAGTGATAAACGAACTTTTTGCAGTTCAGTATTGTGGAAGTTGGCATATTTGCCACAAAAACCCATCCCTAAACAAAACGCATAGATCGACAGCAGCTGCATTTGATGTTCATTTTTTGAGTTTCCGCTATGAAGTTGTAAACGTTCAAAAAACTCCTCTCCTCCAATATGGGTTTGGAAGAAATGCCATTGCCAAGGTTGCCAAAACCCTTGAGTACCTAGTGGTGAGCTCAAGATAGCTTCATCAATCCAGACATAGACAGCAAACCTAGCTTCATCGACCACTTGTTTTGCAAGCCCAAGCTGCAATGCCGCGGACTCTGCATCAAGGCGTAGAGTCTCTAAAGTTTGTTTCCAAACAGGCTCGACTCTTGCTTCTTGAGCGACATCCATGCAAGGCTCGGCAGTACGAACACTATTTAGCATCACACCAGAAGAAGCGACAGGTTCTAGGTCAGAAGGGTTGGTTTCAATAAGCTGCCTAACGGCCGCCATCAATGGCTGAAAGCACTCTAGTAAAGTCATGATTATCCCCGAGTAATGAATAGTTGCATGTTGGATTGTTCAGGAGCCAGTCCACTCACTCCTAAGCTGCGACTTTCAACGACTTGGCTCCATAGTGGAGAACGGCAGTCTAACTCACAGTAGATACCATCATCTGCTCGTGGTAACCCTGCAGGCGCTTCATGTTGTACGATGAGAGGGATTCCTGATATCGCGCGAGCCATCAAATTCGGCAATTGGCCACTGGCACTGACTTTAATTCGGCTTGCTAGCTCTACATACTGGCTCGGGCTGAATCCAGCAATCCACAACCAATAGCGGTATTCGCCTTTTAATGCGCGCTCGGGCAACTGTGCATGCCAAGCGCCTTGTTGAGATTCAAATCGCAATGCGTATTCAGGTCCAACGACAATACTGTGTAGCATCTGAGTTAACTGCTGTTGGCAACACTCAAACATCGCGTGGAGTTCAAGGTGATCATATGACGGCCAGCGCTGAACTCCCGGTTCGCCCGCAACACTAAAATCTGTCACGAAACTGCTGAGTTCTGCCAGTATTTCGCTGAGAGTTGTCCATGCATCCCACGGCGACATAATTTGTGACTCTAGCAAACACTGAATTTGGCAAGCACATCGATTCAGTGAACGCATAGCAAACGCCAACGTGACATCGCTGTCTCCTGAGGACATACGTTTTGCAGAAGTAGGTTTTTTAAAGCGCTCTAACTGCTTAGCTCGCGACACTAATTGATCCAGCATATCCCGAAACAGGCTGCGCATACTCGACCATTTGTGCAAGTTGGTCACAGGTGGCAAAAAACGATCACTCAGAAAAATTCTCTGACCGTCTCGCTCCAACCTTGCTATTGGAATCAAATGATAGTCACCAGCAACATCTAGTTCATCTTGCCAAAAAATTTTCAGCACATACTGCAAAGGCTTGACTTGACCAGATGCACCTTCCCCATATAAGTCATTCACTTCTTTAGGGTTAGACAACGCGGCATATCGGCTATTGGCTTCTGCCATTTGTGAAGAGTCGTGCACCTCAGTTACATTTTTTCCGCTGTTTTGCCAATGCTTCAGGCCGATATAAACAGGGAATGACTTTCCAGTCTCAACCCAATCTTCTTCAAACTGGCGGTTGGAAATCACAGCATTTTCATTCAATTTACAAAGACTGCCATCCGGAAATAGCACTTCGCATTCTTGAATCACAAACTGTTTGTCAGTGAGTGCATTTTCTCGAATGTTTAAAGACACTACACCCCATGGGTAGTTTTGAGTTAAAGCACGAGTTTGACTTAGCTGCCATTGGTGGAACTGACTTTCCAATTGAAAGTGTTGCGGTTGTAGCAGCAAGCCCTGATGCCAATACAGTGGCTGATTCATGCCTTAGTTTCCTCTTTTTGGTCGCTCATATTTCTTGTCTTGTGAGGAACCCCTTTCCCTTCAAAACCGGTTTCGATCAATTGCCTACCTAAGATAAGTTGCACAGATAGCTTCCCGGGCTTATACCAGTTTGTTTTCCAGATCATGCCTGTGGTTTGTTTATCAATAGGAATGTCAAAGGCTTTTGATACATTGTCGCCCATTGGGTTTGCGTAGCCAGCAACGATTCCAATAGCCTTAACATCCTGATACCTCGGAAAATCAAAGGTTTTCAACTCACTTGGCTGGACAAATAGACGTTGGCTATAAACTACATTTTGGTCATATCCATTGCATTGCAGCAGCCTCGATATACCTGCAGGACTTTTTTTCAAGTCTTCAAAGCTAGCTTTATTTTTCAGTTGGTAGATACATAGCATCAGTGCATGTGACTGACCATTGTAATAATTCAATTGGGGATCGGCTTTCAGAGACAGCTTAACGGCGTCAGATTGCCAATCCCAATGAATCTGGCTTGGATCTTTCACAGGCACTTGCGAAATATTGCCTGTTGGCTGAGGCTCAGAAGAACAACCCGCCAGAGCAAAAGCCAAAACAATCCCTAGCGAAGATACAATTTGGCGACAACGAATCAGCATATATTGCTCCTACTCACTTAACTTTGAATTAGTACTGTTTGATTGGACGTAGAGGCCTGATGCATTCCAACCGAATTAGGAGACAAACCATTTTGGGCCGTCACATTGCACATGCTGACTACAGGAGCGTTACCCATCATGGTGGTGATGCTACCTTGCATATTCTTGCTCCCCATATCATTTGGGCACCCAGAGGCCACCCCCATCGCAACAGGTGGACTTGTTGACATGCTGGTCGCCGTCATCGTCATCTGGTTCGTTGCAGGCATGCCATTGACTAGCACATTCAACACAGTGGTTGGGGGAATACTCATTGCACTAGAGGCCATATTGGCTCCAACCATTGGCAGCGGGCCAGTGGGCGATGGAACCGCAGTGACATCTGGCGTCGCAATAGTCACACTGCCACCAGCGGTAATAGCAAAACCTGGCATTAGCTATTCCTTATCATTTAGAAGTAGATAAATTGGCGAACAAAAGTTAGCCCAAGTGAATTTTTTCACCGTCAAGGTGCATGTTTTTCTCTGCATGATGTAGAGAGTTTTGTGACTGAACGACGTAGTCTTTTTCTATTAAATGGCGGCTCGACTTTGTCTGTTTTTCTTCGTGTCCCGAGATTTTTTTAGTCTGCATGTTGAATCGCTGAAACACACGATCTGCTACCTGCTCAATTTGTTTACCTATCCAACTTAACTTCTCAACATGAAAGAAACTTTTTTGGCCAATAAAATGAGATTGCTGCGCTGTCATAGTGGCTTCTCTTACTTCTACATTCATTTTGTCTGATGTCAGCTCGGTCTGCTCGTTACTGCTTAAGGTTAAATTGGTATCAGATTTGAGCGTCATTCTTCCGCTGGACTGCACATTTAAGTCTCCCGGAATGTGCAGCTGATACTCCTCTACTGCAGAGCGCTCTAAAACCGCCAATATGAATGCTTCTGAGCTATTTCCGCTACATAAAACTCGATCACCAATATTCGGCTGCAATAAACAGCTTGCTGCAACTTGAGCTCCAACAAGTCCAGATTCACACTTAACCTGAAAGCCTGAAGCGAACTGATTTGTTACTACACCCGAGTGCATCAACCACTCTTGTTTACTATTCAATGATGTTGCTGTAATTTTCGCTGCCATCATATTGATGTCCTCGTGTCTGATTCGGAGAGTGCTTGTTCGATTTCTTGTTGAATACTCAAAGGCACTTGCCAGTTTTCCGCTTTCGTTCGTACCTCATCATCCCAACGCGCGCCTAACTTAACGCTGCCTTTCCAATTCGCATGTTCATGCTCAAGATTGTGGAAATCGCAAAAGCTAAAATTTGCCCGTGACAAATCAGCGTACGACAGGTCGGAATGAGAGAAATTTGCTTGCTTGCAGCTGCAACAGTTGAATGAGGCTCGCTGTGCTTTTAGGTTCGTCATCTGCGCCTGAAGCAAATTCGCGTTAGAAAAGTTTGCATCCATTAGTAGCGAACCATCAAAGTTTGAATGACTTAGATTAGCTTGGGATAAGTTCACCCCTGTTAAATCTGCATTAGTGAATGCGGTGTGCGCGCCATGAACCCCTGAAAGGTCGGCATTGATAAAACTAGAACCCATGAAGTAACTCTGTTCCAACACACTAGAACTTAAGTTTTGACCGTTGAAGTTACACTCATTTGCTTGCATCGCACGAAACTCTGTATTCGCCAGCAGGCATTTCGAAAGATCGCATTCGGATATATAACTTTTGGTCAGCAAAGCATGGCTAAAATCAGCATGATCGAAGCACACTCCGTCAAAAGCTATTTTTTCAATGAACAAACCAGAAAAATCACAAAATTCCAAGCTGCAACCTTTGATAATAGAACCGTGTAGTTTCGATCCTTTAAATCTCGCACTCTCGCAGTTGCAATCTTGGATAATTGAGCTGCTCCATGTGGCTTTGCTTAGCTCTGCCCCCTTTAAGCAACATTCTGAAACCATGCCGTTTTCCATACTGGTGCGAGACAAGTTAACGTTAGTTAAATCACTTTTCATCAACACAACATGATCGAGTTTTGCATTATCAAGATTTGCTCCATGAAGGTTGCAAGTTTCAAACATACCATGGGCCAAGTTGCTATCAGACAAGTTCACACCGGATAAATCGCAACGCAAAAAACGTACTTCAGTCAGATCGAGGCAGCTCATATTGCAGCCCGACAAGTCTTTGTCTTCGATGAATGCGTATTCGCGAAGCAAGCGCTTAAACTCATTCCTGTTCATCAAATATCTCCAACTTGTGATGCAAAATTGTTGTGTCCACATTGATGCCCTTCAAGTGAGTATTGCCAAACTCTATCTTTCTAAAATCAGCACTATAGAAATTACTAGCGTACAGATCGGCATGTTGAAACTGGCTGCGGAAAAGGGTTGATTGCATGCCATTCACCGCTTTGAAAGACGAATGTTGGAAATTGCCGCGTGTGAGCTGCGCGTTGCAAAGGTTTGCTCCATCGAAAAGTGTGTGGTTGGCTTGCATGCTGTCCATAAAACCACGAGAGAAGTTGCTGCCTCTAAAATCCGCTTTATCGAAGGTTGCTCCTTTAACTAAACAGTTGGAAAAATCAGCGTAACGGCCATGCGCCTTGGTTAAGTCGACGGGGCCAAACCTTACCCCATTCAATTGAGCTCGGTCCCACTGAGAACCTTCTCCCTTCACTCCCCAAAAAATAGCTTTGTTTCCTTTGCTCAAACGTAAGTCTGCGGAGCGCAGTGTTGCATCATTAAATACCGCTTGACCTGTTAAGCTCTGCTTCATATCAGCTTGAGTAAAATCCGCTTCAATAAATACGCCATTACTAAGATCTGACTGGCGTAAATCAGCCTGCACAAAGCAGCTTTGATTCGCCATTGCGCTCGACCACACCGTTTTTGTCAGGTTTGCTTGGGCTAAATTGCTCTCGACCATGGTCGCGTGAGAAAAGTCGGCTAACTTGGCTTCAGCTTTGACAAAGCTCGTCTGAGTTAGGATTGCATGATGAAATTGAGCCTTAGAAACATTGGACTGAGTAAAATCCGCCTCATCTGCGATTGCATTGCTAAATTGACAACCCGATAAGTTGCAACCGCTAAAGTTGGTTTTACTTAAAATAGCGTCTTGAAAACTCGCTCCAGAGAGGTCAATACCAGACAAATCTAGCTCGGATAAATTTTTCTTTGCAAAAGAAAGGCGAGCAGCGTAACGATAAATTACGTCCTGGCGAGTCAGCTCTTGATAGTCTCTATCTTCATCTTGGTTCATCTGTCCTTGAAGATCTTTAAGCTTTTCTTTTAATGGCTCCATCTCAACCATCATCGCCATCATTTTCTCTTCAAACTGGGCAAATTCTTCCTTATCAATCATTTTTTCGACTGGAACATTTTGCTTCTTCGATGCAGTATCGAGCTGCTGTTTGATGTCTGAGAAGCGCTTTTTTAACTCAGAGCTATCGTCGGCAAAGAGTTCTGGAGGCTGGTTATATTTTACTTTGGCTTCAGCAAATTGCTTCTTCACTTCATCAAGGTATGTATCATACCTTTGTGCATCTGGCCTCGACTTCATAGTGCTATTGAGATTGTTTAAAGCCTGCTGCATTTTGAAGCCAACTGGATCGTCATGTTCCATAGGGTTAAAGCCAAAAGCTTCTACCGCCTTTTGATCAGAATGAGCTTTCATTTGGCTATAAATCTGCTTCGGAGAGACCTCTTTTTGGCGCTCCTCACAACGTTGCTTTTTGTAATCACAAAGGTGAGCGTAAAGTACCGAGTGTAGCTGTTCATTTAGCCAAGTCAGCGGCTCAATTTCTTGCTGATGGAAATGAACAATCTCGACATCTTGCGGATAATAAAGCGGTTTGATTTTAGCAAACCGTTCTTGCCAGTCTTTAAGAGGTGTTTTAGATGAACAAGCCAGATATATGTGGTCTGACTCATCGAGCGCTTTTTCTACTTCTGGATCGAGTTGCTCACCCGCTTCTTTCAGAAAGATAATATCTGTATAGTCAGCTAGTGCCTGAGCCAATATCCAAGATGAAACTAAGTCAGTAACGATGATCTTTGCTGGCGCTTCAACTCCTGAGTGCCAGCCTACCGCTTCAGAACCTGCAATTAAATAATCAGCCTCCGCTGAAGAAATATTGTCTGGGCGAATGGTGATCGACTTGATTTCACCCTCTTTGTGCTGAGCAAATACCCAGCCGGGGCCATATGTTTCCCTCTCTACAGGTCCATCAAGTTGCCAATGCTCAGGAATAAACGGCGTTTGTTCATCTATCCAACCCAATAGGTACATTTGAAAATAAAGTTCCCGGAAACCTAAACTCTCGAGTTGCTCTTTTTTCTCGTCGAACTTTTTAACCGTGAGGTTTTGATTGGCTAGATATACCAAAGAGGAAGCTTGGTCACTCCAAGTATGTTTTATTTCAAATTGATCCCCTAGCTCATCTAGTTGGCTTTCTAGATCTTGCTTGTCCTTTTCAAGTTTGTCAGGAAATGCGGATAGCTTGGTTGAAACACCTGCAACTTTGTTTTTCATCTCAGACAGATTTTGGATATTCTCGGCGAGCTTGTCTTTAGCTCCAGCCAGCTCTTTTTGCCCTTTGACAACACTTGCTTTTACATCCGGATTAACTGGATTTTTCTCTAAGTGTTTTTCCATTTCAGCTAAAGACGCGATTCGGTCATCCAACTGAGCCATCATGACTTGGTTGGCCTTAACCATGCTGGTTTGTGGACTAGGTGTAGCGCCTTTCACCTGATCAATCCGAAACTGCATATATTTCGGCGCATCTTCCATTAATTTTTCGGCTTTGGCGATATCAGCTTTAGCCTCTTCCATCGGCGACATATCAATGCCAATTTGCTCAGCAATATACTCCGTGGTTTGCGCCCTATCAAACAGCTCAACGTAATACTCGATTGGCTTAGGTACGCTGCCGTGCGGATCCTCTGAGAGCAACACCTCTTGAATATCTAGCCCTTCTTCATCGTCAATCGGTGCACTACCGTGAAACAACAATATCCCAGTATTAGTATCAGGAAACATCCACAATGTGTCGCAATGTAATGGCACTTCACTCACCACAAGATTCTCACCGACTACGCGCCTTAAAAAGGCTCTGGGCTGAAAATAAGGTATCTTGCCTTGGATGGTTTCATAGTCTGGGTGTAAGTTGACCAGCGCATAAGGCTCGCCACCTTGAAAGTAGCCTGCAATCCTTTGATCTTCTGGTGCAACGTTATAAAACAGTGGGTCAAAATCTTTGGCATAATTTGGCCAAGTAGTTTGCTGCCACTCTTCATTGTACGTACCAAGTAACTTTTGCCTCTTTGGCTGCATGATATCTACAGGCATAAACCCTGCAGGTCGCGGTTTCGCACTCCATTCCGACTGAGACTCCCCGGGATAATAGATACCTGCATGCAACTGGCCTTGGGCTTCGTTTTTATTTGGTGGAGGAGAAATCCCTACCGGATTCATCGTTGCACCCTCGCCTCGAACCGCATAGCCCCAACGGATCGGCATCTGCTCAAAGTTTTCGGGATGAGAAAGGCTCAAGCCATAGCGAGATTTTTGCCAATGCCTTCTCCCTAGCACATCCAATGCCTTGTGTTGCATCCCGACTTGAGCAGAAACGCGCACTGCCTGCCTTTCTTTATCGCCAGTATAAGCAGAACCACACACTAGCCACTCACCCTGTACTTTTGGCATTCCCAAATCTAACGGCACGTCACCCAACAGCTCAACGCAACGTTGCCAGAGCTGTTGTTCGCTTAGACGTTTGTTAGGGTCAAGCAAGTCGAAGCCATAAATAGCCGTTACGGCTTCTCGGGGCTTGCCCGCAACAACAAATGAATGAGTGAGTATCCCTTGGTTTAGGGACTTAATGACGCGCATTATTTCTCCATGTAAAACGAGTTACCCTCGTAACAGATTCACGTACTGTACGACAGATTTGTGAAAGATTTATTACTTGCTCAACATGCTCTAACATATTGTCATACATATAAATTTGGTGAATATTTTTACGCAATCATCATTACTTCGTAATCCGTATAAAGCTGTTCTGATCGTCCGAAGAAATCAGAATTGTGCTGCTACTCGCCCCATCAGACATAGAGATTTGTGAGCCACTAGAAGACTTGATCACATGAGAAGTACTGTTTAGATCATTTACAACACTCGGGGTATTCGGGTTTGGTACTGCGCCAACAATAACTGGTCGACTTGGATCTCCATGCTCAAAGGCTATTTTCACTTCAGTGCCTTCTCTCAGTGGGAAATGCATACCACCAGCAGAGTCGCTATAAGGGGTAAGCAATCGCATTCTGTGTGAAGCTTTTCCAGCATCTGGGTTACTCAAATCAAAATTGAACAACACTTTATATCGGCCTTGGAAATCTAGGTCTTCTTCGCCTGAAGCATCAATGGTTCCATTAATCACACCGTGTATTTTTATTTTCGGCGTCTTTTCTTGGCTTCGGTATTGAAGGTTTGTAGAAAGGCATTCGAATTCATTGGAATAACTCAGCTCGTTTTCAGCACTTCCAGTATGGCCTTGGTGAGTGATAGCGACGACAAGATAGTCTTGGTTTGCACTGTCGATAAAGTAGTCTGTTAGGGCAAATGTACACCCCGGCATCATTTGCGGATCGCTCGCTTTAGCAAAGCACAGGTTTGTTTTTGCTTTTAGCTGCTCAGATTTCAGCTTGGCAAGCAAGTTTCCTTCTTTCCTAGAACTAAATTGATCGCCGTAGTAATACTGTTGTCCTACTCCTTTGTCATCAATCGAAGAGATACCTTCAACTTCGACATCTGGCTTCTGATAGTTATAGTTTTTCAGCAAAACATTCTTTGCTCGGGCTCTACACTGAATTTTGAACTCGCTGATTAAGTTATCTTGATCAATCAAATCTAGGCCTGTCGGCAAGTAATAGCGATAGTCTTCAGCTGCAAGCTTCTGATGTACCACTTTGTTGTCAGTAATGATGAGCTTTTCGGTGCCATCTTTGTGTTCGAAGTAGTAGTACAAGCCATACGACTCCATCAGAACGTTGATAAAGTCAAAGCTGGACTGATTAAATTGAACTGTTATTTCTCTGGGCTCATAATCTTCATTGGTCTTTAGTTCAAATGGGATTTGTAGGCCATTGCGAGGCTTTGCCAACACCTGAGAAATAACGTCTATAACAGACATATCAAGAAAGACTTCACAACCCACTTCTTCACTAAGTCCCCAGAGCGTAGGACGTACGATCAGCTTATAAAAATAGAGTTCATCGACCTTTTTTATCACCTCAACCTGCGTCACCATCCCACCAATGGTCCGCTCTCGAGTGTGACACATTGTGAATTCGCAAGATTGCCAAAGCAATCTATCTGGATGCTCGATAAGCTTGTTAGTACTCACTTCAAGTTCAAAGGTATAAGCAGTCGAAAGCGCTTCTACACCATGGAATTTTATCAGGGTAAATTTATTGTCGATTCCGGAAATAATGAAGTTAGATTGCTGTAGCATGGTTTGATTTCTCTTTAGTATTCTTCCGATGTGAATAGCGGTACGCAAACAGCACCTGACTGATGACCTAAACAAGCGTCAAATCCAAGCAAGGCACCTTCGCTATTACCAAGAATGCTTGGCATACTGATGTTAGAGTCAGGCCAGATTTTCATTTCGATTTCGATAGGCTCAACTAAGTAATGATTTAATAAGCGTTTCATTTTGTTGAATAAGTGACCGCCGGGAAGCAGCCCATGGAATACCGCTTTTTGATCGGTTTTGACATGTAAGGTACAACTACCGCTGTAATCGACGATTTCCGTACCCATATAAGTGTCTTCACCCAAACTATGGTTTCGCTCACCTAGAGAAGTCAGCTGATCTTCTGGGATCGACTCCCATTTGGGAACCAACTCCTCCACCTCTACCTTTGCACCTACCGCGTCGGCGATCATGGCACCTAGCCCTTGAGCTGAACGTGGCACCTGACTGAGTATGCCCGCATAGCGAATGAGCTCTTGAGCATGTTTATCATCCTCTGAAGCGAAGTTCACTCCAGCTAAACAAAGCAGACGCTCTAAAACCTGAGGCTTTTTCTCTTCTACAATTTGCGGTAATAAACGATATTTGCTCCAAGCTTCAAAATACTGGTGAAAAAAAACTTGGTTAACAATATCTAAGAAATCACGTGACTCACTGCTGTCCTGCCTAGCTTCTTCGAATAACTCTTCGGTATAAAACGTTGGTAGAGGTGAAGCTGCACCATACAGCCCCATGAACGTCGCAGTAAGCTGAGTATTTTGTTCGTTTTTTTCTAGCTCAGAGAGTTCCGTAGGCTGAAAGGCAAGAGACAGCTCAGGTCTCGTACGTATTCGATCTTTTACAAAGTCAGTAACGTCCGCTCCATTTTGCGCTTCTTGCCAACGCAGTAAGCGGATAGCTTGAACGTGTGAAAAATGTGCAGGTTTATCATGTAGCTTATCTATTATATCAACTGACGTTGACCGACTTGCGGAGGCCATTGATAGCTTTCCTTGGTGTTCATGTTTTCAAAAGTTAATTGCGTAAAACAATTAATGGCGGAAAAAGAAGACAGCAGATGTTTGAGCACCGCACTGAACACAAACATATCGCCTTTTCCCGGGAACCCATCAGGGTTTAATGACACATTAATATCGACCCCAGAAATCATTGAGCCTTGAAAGAGGCGTCTGCGTCGCTGACTGCGTAGCGAAACTATTGAGTCAGCTCGCTTAGTGTTAGCTTGTACTTTGGCTCTATCACGACTATCGGTGAAGATATATAACTTCAAAAGAGCCATTAAATGCTCAGGGTCACTCAGTGTTAGCTGATTTAAATACAGGTGTGAAATTAGTCGCCATAAGGTATTGTCACCCAGTGGAGGTTCTACTGGCTTAGTCGGCGTTAGAATATTTTTGAACGTTGCTTTTTCTGGTGTGGACTCGGTTGCTTTGCAAATATCACCGTACTGGATCTGCTCTGGCAGGTGGCCATTAGTACAGCGCACGTTCACACTAAGCGTTTCTTGTTTAAGCGTTTCGCTTTCCTTCGGATAGGCTACGGATAAATATAAAGAAGAGCCCTTAGAAATTTTGTTCAAGCGTCGACGCAGTGAATACACCGGAATATGCTCTGAGTTTGGATTAAACATCTCAAATGGTCGGTACTCTCTAGCCGTCACTGTACCTTGTTGGTACCCCACCACTCGATCGAGTGAATAGATCTGATCTTGGCGACGTGTAGCGAGCAGTTTGTATTCCGTTTTCTGGTGATCGAGAATGATTGAATCTGCTTCGCCATCAAATAAATTGACTGCTGGCACACAGTGTAGCTCAAGAGCATCTCGAGTAAACGGCGGCAATTCGCTAGAAGCATCAAACATTAAATCAATGCTAAATTGCTGACTCTCTCTTTCATCACCCCAACGAGCAAAATCAATCAAATCAAAAAAGAGAAACTTTTGCGGCAACATATAGTATTCCTGCAACACTCGAAATGCAGGAAAAGAGTTAGTTGGGTAATCGAGAAGGGTTAAATCGTCTGCTCCAATAAGCGATTGAAACTTGTTCTTACCAATACGGCTGGAGCCTGTTGGATAATTGACCTTAACATCAACAATATTCTGACAAATGAAAGAGTAGCGGTTGGAAGCTTCAACGTACGGGCCCGTCAAGTGCAAGCGCAGTGACTCTGGGCGCCATTCTTTCAAAGACATCCCGTTCAATGTGAAACTGATTCTTAAGCTAGACTGTCCCGCACTCCCGTGCAACCATTCGATATCATCAATGATTAAGGGGTGCAGATCCAAATCGGCACAAGTGCTAAACGTGCAACTATGGCCATCAACAGGGTTGGAGTTGATCTTGGTGCCCTTTTTGACTTTAAGAACCTTAGAAAGGTTCGCTTTGGGCTGAAACTGCATAATAGTGGCAGAAGGCAGTGGACGTAAGTAATGAGGAAATAACAGCTGCGTCAACCCATGAATCAGCTCAGGAAAGTCGTCGTCCAGCCTTTCTTTGACTAGGCCTGACAAAAAAGCAGTACCTTCAAGTAATCTCTCAACATCTGGATCAGCATTTTGCCCGGCAAGCATCGGCGCTAAAGCCGGGTGCTTTTGGGTAAACTCTTTCGCTAAGCCTCTTAAATAACCTAGCTGTTCTCGATAGTGGTGATTGATCATTCGCGCTTATATCTCATCGACACGAATACGCCCATCCGCCCCTAACACAGTCTCAAAGGCTAACGCGACTTGCTCTCGCTCAATCTCTACTTGAGTTTCTATATGGAATACCATGCCAAGTGGGTTGCTTTGCTGCGGTACGAAAGTCACTTTGACATCAGATACACGAGGCTCATAACGAATAATAGTGTTTACGATAACTTGCTCGAAACCTCTTATATCCTGAATTCCTCCACCATAACGATAAGTGTTGAGATCAGGCATACCAAAATCAGCGCAGGTTTGTGCATTTCCTTTTTGAGTATTCAACAATTTAATCAAATACTTAGTAATGCAATGCGTCAGTTGATCTTTGTCTGTCTCAGTTTTCATCGGCTGTGGGATCGCGCGATGTCGCACTCTTTCTAGCAATCTACTTGAGTTCATAATCCTTCCAAATTGATGGTAAGGGCCTGCAGAGCAAGCCCTATAAATAATTAGCTATCTTGGTTTAGCTTGTCTGTATATTCGACATTGCCTTCAGTGAACGTCTGAGTCACTTCATCAAATACAAACTCGATTTTTTGCAGCAATGGGACTTCTGCAGTTTCAGGGTTAGTCGTATCTAGCTGGTGAATCTCTTGACTTTTGATCACTGCGTTAACGTATTTAATAGTGAAGAAGTTGTGCTCAATGCCGCCTTCAACTCTAAAAAATTGGTGAGTTATCGTGCACTTTTCACCAGTGCAAGCTGCTTGGAATAGCTTTGGCGCAGAGGATGTTGCTTCAAGAGTTGCAACTGATGGCTTGTGGAACTTTCTACCTGTAGCGCGACCACTTTGGCTATCGGTAGGTACTGTCATCATCTCTTCACTTGAAAAACAGCGAATCCAATCTTTAACGCTGCTATTTGCTTCTGTGTTTTCGCCTTTGATCCACTCTTGATTTTCGCCTTCGATCTTGAGATACGAGTTAATTGCCATTTTCTTTTTCCCTACATAAAAGTTAAATTTAATTGACCTCGTGACACAAAATAGCGGCATAGCAGGTCAACTATGTCGCTGATACCGTTATTCTTTATCTAGCTTGCCTTTTAGAGATAGCGTGAAAGATGCGCCCATATATTTGAAGTGTGGTCTGGCATTGATTGACACTTGATACCATCCAGGGTCACCTGCAACATCATCTACGCTGATTTCAACGCCTCTTAGTGGACGACGGCTGCGCACACTCGCTTCTGGATTTTCCATCTCTGTTACGTATTGTCCGACCCAAGTATTGAGTTCTTTTTCCAGCTCTTTTCTGTCTTTCCAAGTACCGATGTTTTCGCGTTGCAGCACCTTAATGTAGTGAGCTAAACGGTCCATAATCATCATGTATGGCAACTGGGTAGACAGTTTGTAGTTAAGCTCAGCTTGCTTGCCTTCTTCGGTATTGCCGAATGTCTTAGGTTTCAAACATGAGTTGGCGGAGAAGAAAGCTGCATTGTCGCTTCCTTTGCGCATTGTCATACCAATAAAGCCTTCTTCAGCTAACTCAAATTCGCGACGTTCAGATAAAAGCACCTCGGTCGGAATCTTGGTTTTGATTTCACCCATCGACTCAAACTGGTACAGAGGCAAATCTTCAACGGCTCCACCCCCTTGAGGACCAATGATATTGGCGCACCAGCGGTACTTAGCAAAACTGTCAGACAAGCGACTAGCAAAAGCGAAGGCTGTGTTACCCCAGCAAAAGTCTTCGTGGCTATTACTTACTGTCTCTGTGTAGTTAAATGACTTACATGGAACCGTGTCTTGGCCGTATGGCAAGCGGAGCAAAAAACGTGGCAATGTTAAGCCAACATATCGAGCATCTTCACTCTCTCGGAAACTTTGCCACTTTGCATAAAATGGGCTCTCGAATACGCTGTGTAAGTCTTTTAAACCCGGCAGGTCTTGCCAATCATCCACACCAAAAAATTGGGAGCCCGCTGCAGCAATAAATGGCGCATGGCACATAGCAGAAACGCTAGCAACATCTTGTAGCAGCTTGATATCTTGCGGGCCGGGGCTAAAGTCATAGTTCGCGATGATAGCGCCATAGGGCTGACCACCGAACTGACCATATTCATTGACGTAGGCGAGTTTATACAAACCTGAACGAACGACTTCTGGGCTATCTTCAAAGTCATCTTGTAGGTCCTGTTTGCTGACATTGGTCATTTCAATGCGCGTATTCTCGCGAAAGTCAGTCCTATCAACTAAAAACTTAAGACCACGCCAAGCACTTTCCACCTTCTTGAAGCTCTCGTTATGAAGAATTTGGTCCACTTGAGCAGATATTTGCTGGTCGAGATCGCCAATCAACGCATCAACTAAGTCACCAGAGATCACTGCGCCTTGTCGCTCAGGTTTCACGAGATCTTTAATCAAAGCCTGCAAACCTGTCGTCGCCACAGAATAAGTATGCTCATCTGGGTTCATCCTTGATGCCGCGACTATCTGATCCAGTAGTGTGGCATTGTCGACAGCTTGTTCGGTGTTTTCTGCTAGTTGTTGTTCAGCCATGATGTTACTCCGCTTGTGGTTCTTCAGCTTCAATACCCAACTCTTTTAATAGAGCATTCCTTGAGGATTCATCTTGAATCAGTCCTTGTACCTTTTTGCGGAACTCCGGCACATTGCTCAATGGACTCTTAAGTGCCTTTAACGCATCTCTCAGTTCCATTAATTTTGCAATTTCAGGGATTTGGCGAATGATTTGGTCTGGCTCAAAATCTTTCATGCTCTCGACTTTAAGATTTACAGGCAGTTGTTCGTCTTCTTCGGCACCAGCAAGCTTTTTGGGAACGGCAAATTCTAGGTTCAGTCCCTGCGCCTTTAACACATCGTTGAAGTTATCTTTGTCAACGTTGACAGGTGTTCTATCTTCAACCATGCGCTCGTCTTCAGCCAAGGTAAAGTCTCCTACGACCAACATCTTAAGCGGCAACTCTACTTCTTCTTTAGCGTCACCAGTCGCTGGTTTGTAGACGATATTTACCCGCTCTTTTGGGGCGACTGAACTTTCTTTTGCCATTACATTTTTCTCCGTATCAGCAGCTTACTTAGCTGCCTGAAAATATCTGATTGCGATCGCTGGATCGATTAGATGTATTTGATTTAAAAAATTATTTGCGGCATCGCGCTGCCCCAAGGATAGGTGGCACTCATGGGCAACCTTATAAGCACCTAAAGCCAACTCTGGCAGCCACTTGTCTAAACGACATTCCTCAATTTGCTGCAAAATGGAACTCAATTGCGTTAGAGCTAACTGCTGGTAGCCAGCTTGTTGGAGTAGCTGAGCCAGTTTTACGTCTATGCGGCACTGATTTTGATGGCTCTCACCAAGTAAGCAACCTTTTAGGTAACTCATTGCTTGTTCTATCTTATTTGCAGTAATCAGCTCGTTCGCTTTGGCTTCATATTTGCTGACATCATCTAGCGCGTCACATTGGCTATCATTTGAAAGCTGCAAGCCCTTGAGCCAACTTTGAGTCTGAATATTTGCGAAATCAGTTCCGTCGCTAAATTTCAATAGTGGCAACTCAGGCAAGCGAAAAATAAGTGAAGCGCATGACTGCTCGACTTCTCGGCGTGCTTGTTCAAACTCATACCCTAAACTGGCGAGTAGCTGGCAAGAGTCAAAGCTCAAATCTAGCCAATATGGGTTACTTGCAATTTTGCTTTCGCTCGCTCTAAGCCAAATCAATGCATCCCCCGTATCCTTGGCAGATTTCAGTACCAATTTAGTTTGCCTAGATGGAGCATTGACCTTGGTTTTCAGTCCATCATTCGGTGGCAATTGGTCTAGCTTAGACCATGCTGAAAAGCGGCGTAATCTATAGCTAAGCTCTCGTTTTTCATCTTCTTCAAAGAGTTTCTCAGCGCATATCTCCAGTTGAGATAGACTGGATGCCAACAACTGTTTCGCGGTGCTATCTTTGGCGCCCTCATCACCGCTTAACATAGCGTTAAAGTCCAATTCACCACCTAGACTTAGGGATGATTGAGTATCTTGACTGTTTTCAACGTCGCTTTTATCAATGCGAATATCACTTTCTATAGATACCGAGTCTTCACTCTCGTTCTTTCTTGTGTCGTCGTGACTAACAATAATCTCCGCTTTCTGGCTAACCGCCTGAGATTCGCTTAGCACTATAGCCGCCGCATTGCCATTTTCAGTATTAGAACTAGCAGCACTCGTTTGTTCTTGAACTATCGGTATTCTATTTAGGTGATTAAGTAACCCACGCATCACTGGCGCATCGTCATACTCTTCGACTAACGCGCATTCTAAATTTTGGATCGCGTCAGTCGCTGCTTGAATATCAGCAACATCCAATTCAACTCCAGCCTGAACAAACTTTTCTGCCCAACTATTTGTCCAATCCAACCACCATTGAATTGCGTTGATTCTGCCTCGTACGCGCTTTTTTGGTGGGTAAGCATCTTGCCAGAAGTTCTCTGTCATTCCCTTCAGCAAGTTTGCTCCTTGAGCAATCCCGTTGACTCCGTCTAACTGGCAACGCGCGACAGCTAAATAGGCAGCAAACTGAAAGTGCTTTCCGTAATTCGCCAGCAGGTTACGAACATCTGTATCAACGAGCTGCCAATCCACAGCATCCGGGCCTAAGTCCATTGCATTAAGCTTCGCAATCTCAGCTAAAGTAGGCTCTGATTCAGGCAAATCTGATAAATTGACGCCCGCAGGAGACTGACCTTGTATAGGGTCAACGCCTAGCACTGAGATCGTGTCGCTCAAGATTTATCCTTAATGTTATTATTTATGAATTAGTGAAAACCAATTTATAATTCTTATAAAAAAGAACTATTAATACTTATTATTATTTGCCAATCCAATCCATGACTAGTATTCAAATAATTTATGGAGCAAGATGCTACCGATTAAATATTTCAGTTTGGTGATGGTTATATGAAACAAATACATCTCCATATCTACAAAAATATCATCTATACAATAATTAATTGGAATGAGAAAATAACAAAAAATAATCTCAATAAATGATAGTCTTGCCAATATAGCTTTTAAGAACACACCAAAACTAGATATAGCCTATTTAGGTTACTCTCTACCGTCTTGGAGTGAACCTCTTAAGAATCTATATATTTATTTGCAAGCATTGTTGCTTTTTTATATTACAGAAATATTACGAAGATGGGCCTGCTATTTGTAACACTGTACTACACTATTCGCGCCATATTTAAAACAAGAAATAAGCAGCAATGCTATTTGTTCAAACAACAAAAGGAGGGTAAAAAATGATGATAATTCATATAATTACCATCAAAGGCTATGTACTGCTTACATATCAAGCGAGACGGGGATTTACTTAAATTATCAGTTACTTATGAATTCATGTTAATGTCTAATTGTCGGCTTTTATTACATTTTGTCTTTATTTTATTCCATAAATAGCACTCTAGATTGGGCGATAAATCAATTATCATCCTTTAGTAGGCAAATAAAAATAATGGAACCATGTTCTCAAGTTTAAAACTTTAACCGATGTTTTCAATAGCAGAAATACTCGCCTTGTTCTCTAGAGAATTGCTGAAAGGCGTTACATCTATGATTGGTGAACCACTTATGAGGAAAGTGTATAGATCAGAAAAGTGTAAGTCTCGCTTGACTGACTTCTACATATCTTTAGCTAATAGTGACGTGCCTAGCATTATATAGAACAATTGTTCAAAGCCCTCTTTATCAATAAAGAGGGGTAATCGGATTACGTATTTCGAATGACTAAGTTTGGTGCGAGCTTAACAATAGAAGGAATGTCCTCTTCGTCAGACCACAATTTATCCAACAAAGAAATCACTTGCATCACAATACTATCTACTGGTTGTGCGACTGTAGTCAGCTTATATCCTTCCCAAGCCGCTTGAGGAATATCATCACAACCGACTAATCTTAGATCATTAGGGATCTGCATATTCGCTTCAATCTTACAGCAATCTGATACACCTAATGCTAAAGCATCACATGCGCAAAATAGGCCATCGAGTTTTTGGATTTGCTGCAGGTTCTGCTTTGCCGCTTCGTAGCCCGCGCCATAACTGTAGCTACCAGCCGGAATCAACACTGGTTGTTCTAGGCCAAGCTCTTGGAAAACACTTTTCAGCCCTTCATGCCTTTCTCTTGAAGCCATGCCATCCTCTAGGCCAGAAACATATCCGACTTTCTGAACACCTTCAGAAGCGAAGTACTTAGCAACCAGCCGACCTGATTCAAAATTGTCTGTTTTCACAAAAGGCACATGGCCAGAATCATCTGCTCGACCTAAAGTAACCATGGGCAAAGATAGCTCTAAACATTTAACAAAGCTTTCTTCCGGGAGAGAGCCCGCAATTGCAATCACCCCATCAACTTGATAGCCAGATAACCTAAGAATCGCTTCATCCATTTCTTCTGGATGCTTAATGTTCATTAAGATAGGTTGTTTGCCATGCTTTTGAAGTTCTGTGGACAGTTTTTCAAATAGGTAGGACTCATAGCAGTTTGACACTTCAGCAACCAACACCGCAACAAGGTTTGAGCGTTTGTTCTGCCCAGGGGTACTTAATGTGCGAGCAAATATATTCGGGTGGTAGCCAAGCTCTTTTGCTGCCTTCAATATCCTATCTCGTTTAGCAGCATGGATACTCGCCCCTTTGGTAAAGGCTCTCGAAACAGCTGAACGTGAAACACCAACATATGCTGCAACGTCTGAGGAAGTAATCTTTCTTTTCATTTTCTAATTTCCATAAACTGTTCTTACCCTACTCTCTCTAAACACATAGCAATGTGTTCTACCCGAACTTACAAACATTTAAGACATGTTATTCATTTATCAGTTCTAACGCTTTGAATAACAGAAAGAATAATTAACCACCTGATTGATAAGCACTAATAGCTGAGCTTAGTTCGATAGAAGTAACGCGAATGCTTGAAGGTAAATCTTTACTGAGCAGCAAAATAGACCGCGTCATATGACATAGTCAGAGCGCTGCTCTCTTGTTGGTTGGTTAACTTGCAGTAGTTCTTTGTCCAATCGTCGATAAACGAGGAGCTAAAATGTTTACAATGAGGCAACCAGCCTTGAATGTAACGTTTAAAACTCTCTGAATTAGGGAATGTGGTCGATCTTGGCTTTTGCCATATGTCCACTTCAGAAAAGCCAGCACTGACAAGAAGCTGCTTAAAGCTTGTCAACGTATGAAACTGATAAGGATTGCTAAACCCAACCGCTTCATCACGATATTCTTCAGATGTTTCCAGTAGCTCAGCTGCCTTCCATAACTCTTCGCATCTAGGGTAAATAACGCCTAGAAATATACCGTTGCCATCAAGCTTATTTCTTACACCAGACAATACCAAGTCAATATCTTTTATCCAATGCAAGCAGTTAAAGCTCGTGATAATAGAGAATCGATCACATAGCTCATCAATATTAGCTGCATCAATATTAAAAAACTTCACCTCAGGAAAACACTCCTTGGCATAGTCAATCATTGGCTTAGACACGTCAATTCCAGTAACTTTGGCACCTAGTTGCCGCATGCAGTCCGATATTTTCCCATCTCCACAACCAATATCCAATAGTGGCTCATTTTTTAATTCAAGCCCTATTGAAACCAATAAGCTCATGGCCTCTGAAGCCTGAACGTTAGAGTTTTTACTGTAAAATTCAGCGTCTTGAAATAACATTACAACTATCTTTATCGAACAAACAAATTGACTAAATTAGATACTAGCATAAGAATTTTTAATGTCATCGGGATTGACTACGAGTCATGATATTTCAAAGCAGAATACCACACGAGAAATAAATTCAAAACTCCAATATTATTGATATCTTCGGTATAAAGAAATGACAAAAATAATACAATTTACAATACCGATTAAAAGGCTAGAATCAGAGAAATATCACAATGGCTAGGATATTTATAATGAAAGAAGCAGCACTAACAATTGGTATCATTTCAGCTTTGCCTCAAGAACAAGTAAGCTTGCTTACTAAAATTGAAGATCGCAAGCAACTAACCCCAACAGTAATTAAAGGAAGAATTGGCAACCATACAGTCATTGTGACTCTCTCGGGTATGGGCAAAGTCAATGCCTCCTCCACGGCTCAAATGCTAATTTCTCAATACAATATTGACGCTATTCTCTTCTCTGGTGTGGCTGGTGGACTGAACCCCGACTATAAAGTTGGCGACGTTGTTATCGCTTCGAAAGCATTCCAACATGATTTTGGGTACGCGGGAGAAAGCTTTGTTATGCGTGCAGTAGGCCATTTGCCTGAAATTGGCCTAGGCTCTGAAAGCGCAGATCCGAATATAGACCTAAGTCAGTTTTGGACAAAAAAAGCATTAGATAACATTAAGCAACATGCTTCTATATGTAGCGAGTCATTCTCAGCTGTCGAAGTCAACAATCAACATTATCACCCTAAGCTATTCCTAAATGGCACAGATGCGACTGGTGATGTTTTTGTTGCCAATGGAGAATTGAAGTCTAAGCTGCAAGAGCTCGGCGGAGATCTGGTAGAAATGGAAGGAGGTGCTGTTGCGCAAGTTGCCTTGAACAACAAGGTACCATGTATGATTATTCGTGCGATATCTGATGCAGCAGACCAACAGGCAGAAATTAACTTTCAAACATTCTTCGAACAAGTGGCGAGCAACAATGCGACGTTGGTAGCTGAGCTCGTAAATAGCATCAACTACCCTATCAAGTAATGAGCGGAGTTTAATCTCAGCGTCAATATTTTCGGCTTCATACTACTGAAGCCGTCTTTTATGTAGAGCATGTGTATGAACGACAATCCATTTCATGAAAAGATAATTCAGCTAGTCGAAAATTGGAAAATAGAAAAGCTCTGCAATGACTACTTTGCCGAGCAATTTCTCTGGAAAGTAAAAGGCAGTGGGCAGTTCTCTACAACGTATACGTCCAAAGAAGAATATTTTGAAAAAGCTCTCAATCGATTAAGTCGACATATTCGTGAAGGGGCAACAATCTCTGTTCTTGATAGCTATAGTGTTCGTGACACATTGATTCTTGAATTAGAGGGTCAAATGACCACTATCTCTGGTCAACCATACCACAATCAATACTGTTGGATTATTAAGACTGATAAAGAAAAAATCACCTCTATTACCGCCTATTTAGACACCTTACTTCTTGAAAGAGTGATCAACCAAGAAGAAGCTACATCAAGCGGTAGCAAACAATCGTAGTCCAATAGCTTCATCCCTATCAACGTCAGCCGATCCGCATCGATCTGACAATACGATTATCTATATCAACTAGTGATGAAGCTTTACAATTAGAAGGGCTATCGTTATTGAAGCCCTTTTACTTTTTCTTCCTCACGTAAAGTCAGCACTTCATAACCTGAGTGAGTCACCAAAACTGTATGCTCTGATTGAGCTGACAACTTTTTGTCACGGGTTACGACAGTCCAACCATCTTTTTTGGTCTTTGTTTTAGCCGTGCCTTGATTAATCATCGGCTCGATAGTGAAAGTCATTCCAGCCTTCAAACGCAAGCCTTGATTAGGTAGACCAAAGTGAAGAACTTGAGGTTCTTCGTGCATTTCTCGGCCAATACCATGTCCACAATATTCACGTACTACACTATAGCCATTCTTCTCAGCATGTGTTTGAATCGCATAGCCAATATCACCTAGCGTTGCACCAGGCTTCACCTGCTGGATCCCCTGCCACATAGCTTGATAAGTTACATCCACTAACTTTCTAGCCATTGGCGAAGCATCTGGCATAACGTACATTTTGCTTGAATCTGCAATATAGCCATTTTTTTCCAGTGTAATATCGAGATTGATAATATCTTTACGATTTAGCACCTGTGCCGCTTTGGGAACCCCATGGCAAATAACATCATTCAAGGAAGAATTAAGAACATATTGATAGCCGTACTGACCTTTGCTTGCTGGTCTAG
This sequence comes from Vibrio marisflavi CECT 7928, assembly GCF_921294215.1. Classification (GTDB taxonomy): domain Bacteria; phylum Pseudomonadota; class Gammaproteobacteria; order Enterobacterales; family Vibrionaceae; genus Vibrio; species Vibrio marisflavi. The sequence goes on along the minus strand of NZ_CAKLDM010000001.1, from coordinate 216,616 downwards.
CTTTTAACTCATTGACAATGAAGTTTTCAACCTTGTTATTGATATCCATTGTAGAGACACCGGGCTTCACATATTCATCTAGCATTTCAAATACTTTTGCTAGCAACTGCCCCGACTCTCTCATCAAGACAATTTCAGACTCGGATTTTACTTCAACCTGATTACTCACGAATCGTACCCACCGTATGTGCGACGTTATCACTAGACACCGCAGCAGTATTCATTAAATGCGCAACTATTTCATTAAAAGTAAGATGAGGGTGTAACTCGGCTAGCATTCCTATTTTTATCCAAAACTCAGCTTGTGAGTTAATGGATCGGGACATAACGGAGCTGGCTTTACGAATTTCTTCGTGCATATCTTCAGAAATTTTAACAATACCCATAAATACACTATATATACAAATTGTATGCGAAATGTATATTCTCTGATTTTTAATTGCAAGTGGGAACCTAAAGACATGCATTCACAATACAAATAACAAGAGTATACACATTCCCTTGATATCTACTTACGCTTCTTGTGGTGGGATATTTTTCTATCTAAGCTATAAACACTACAAATAAATTACGCATAATTATAACCCAAATAGCAATCTTTACCGTTTGCAATACTTAAATTACATACTATTAATGGAATATTAACTTTCATTTATTTTGTTTAAGTTGCAGATTTATTGCGCTTAATATCACAGCACTACACTGTTGTTAATTTCAATCTTGTCATTAATGAGGTGTTTTCAGAGAAAATAACAAGGAACTGCAGATCTAATGTTATTCCTATGTATTGATAAATGTTTTCCTCGTGTTAATTTAATTGCGCAAGGTTGTTACATAGAGAGTAATAACTATATTCAATTAAGGAAGAACAAATGAAATTCGTAAATAAGGTTGGCATTGTATCGGCAATTATTTTTTCTGGAGCAACTATGGCAGCTTCAGATTTTAGATCTGAAAAAGCTTACTGTATTGATCATGATGGTAAAGTTGAATCAATGGTTGCAAAATTCGGTTCTGACCTTAATGGCTTTGAAAAAGAATTCTGTACATTTGAAAAAGGAGATGGGTTTATTGCAGTAGGCCTAGACACTTATGCTTCTGAAAAGCCTAGTATTGCTGCTACTTATATTCAAAGACTAAATCCAATTCCAGACGGTTCTAGCCTACGTGAAGGGCCTGAAACTAACCCTTCGATGAACGTGTGTACAAATCTTGGAGGCTCAAGTATTACTTTTAACGTTGTATCTGGCGGCTTCACAAATAATTTAGGTGCTTCTGATATTTGTACATTTGGCGATGGTTCAATGGTAAGTGCATGGTCACTAATGTACATGGCAGATGGCCGACAAGATTACGACCAAGTGAAAGATACTGTTCGCTCTGAACCTATTAGCTTCATGTACATCCCTGGCCAATAATAAAGGTCTGGCTATTCGATGAGGGTGCGAATGCACCCTCTTTTTATTTACAGCCTCTAGGTTACAAAACTTTGCCAGTTCTCTCGTACAAGTATTGGTTGACTTGTCTTATATAATGCAACTTAAGGTAACACTCGAGATGAAATTTAGACTTTACTGAGAATTTACGCCTTAGCTCCAGAATGGCAGCTTCTACTGTTCTCACAGATCGATTTGTAATAATCGAAATGTTTTTTGAATCCATTTCTAATGCAATAAGTTTCAAGTAGTTAAGTTGAATTGTGGTTAGATCAAAACGCTCTTTCAAGGAGTCAAATGGTGAAAAAACACCTTGCTCATTGTCATTAACTCTATACTTTTCAAGTGATTTAACATTAAACAAAACCTCCAACTCTTCCTGATTAAAGGTTTTGTAAAAGTATAGAGAGAGGTTGTGTAAAATATTAAAGTAAGCACTCACTGGACTATTGTATTTGTCTTCAAACAGAAAATAAAAAGAGTCCTTTCCATGCCCAATATCAAACTCTAAAACAATACACCGTACACTTTCACTTAACTCAAACTCTTCAACGAAAGCATCTTTCAAAGGCTTAGATAACTCAGAGAATCGATCGTATATAGGACGAACTTGCGACAAGTTCAGAGTAGGTTCCTCAAACAAGATGCCTAACTTATACAGACCGAAGATCATATCTGGCCTCAAAGAGACACAAGTAAGTTGTGAATGCCTATCAATTCTAGAAAATGAAAAATTGATAATGTTCAGATCAGGAATAATAGCATCAAGTATATTTTGCATCGCTATTGAGCAGCTAGAAAGCATTCCTTTATTTTCTTCTAATCTGTCTATTTCCTTCAATCCGAGTTGCGCGGAGTCGGCTGCTATATTAAACCTTTCAATACATGTCATAAAATCACCAACTTATATTATTTTCAAAACAACCAGACTTTTCAGAACAAACCAATTGAACACGCGAATTGATCCCTAGCATAAAATAAACAAGCCTTATGAATATTCATCATTAAGGTAGCAAAATTGACTAGGATATATGTTAAGTTAAACCCCAAAAACACTAAATGCGTAGTGACTACCAAAATTACATTGTACATTATTTACTAGAAGATAGTTCATTAATTGATAATTCTAATAGCTACCTTTTCAAACAAAGATATTGTGGAATAGAAATATAAACCTATATAGGAGCTAACTTGAAAATAAAATTCCAAGTAGAAGGCTTTACCTTGAATATTTAGAAAACTTTTCTTTCTTAACTTTTGTTTCTTAACTTTTGTTTCTTAACAAATGTAATTGTCCTTTTGTTGCCTGATGGAAACAAGCACTGGACACTTTTGGCTCGATAAATTGTATCAACAACAAAATGGCACTCCCCCTCGAGGTGACAACGTTAGTTGAAATCGAGTATCGAAAGTTACAACGATAATTCAAACTTTAGATCACAACTTTTGCCCTGAGAATGGGCATTAATTCCGCAAAATATTAAATTTGAAGAATTAAGCTATTTTGAATATCTACATGCAATTTTTAGAATGAAAGTAACGGACCGTTAACATCACGAGTAAACCTCTTACTCGTGATCACCTACCTAGGAGCAAGTGTGAAAAATTACCTAATTGTTTTTGCTATCCTATTCCAACTGACTGGCTGTTCGCCAGGGAGTAATCCTCAAGCTCTAGGCACATTGGAAAGAGACCGAATTACTTTTACTGCAACGTCGAATGAAATTATTCGAGCGCTTCCTGTTCAAGAAGGTAGCCCAGTAAAAGTTGGAGAAGTGCTAGTCCAGCTAGATACAAAAAATCAGCAAGCCATACTCGCGCAATCCATTGCTCAAGAAGCACAAGCAAGAGCCTATCTCTTGAAGTTAACCAATGGTGAGCGACCACAAGACATCGCATCAGCTCAGGCTAACGTCTCACTCGCCGATGCGCAGCTGACCGAAGCAGAAAAAAGCTACAAACGTACCTTCGAGCTAAGAAAGAAAAAGCTAATCAGCCAATCCGACCTTGATTCGGCATTAGCTAGCAGAGACTCTGCAAGAGCTAACTATCGCTCAGCCTACGAAGAGTTTGAAAAGCTCACCGCAGGCTCTAGGCCCGAAGATGTCGCTCAGGCAAAAGCTGAATTGGACGCTGCGATTGCAGAAGTATCTTTACAAAAACAAAAACTTGATGAACTTACCGTTGTGTCTACACGTGACGGTATTTTAGACAACTTGCCATACAACCTTGGTGAACGTGTGCCAACTGACGGTATTGTCGCGGTTGTACAGGCTAACCGTATTCCATATGCACAAGTATATGTACCGGAAACTTACCGGACCCAATTTACTCCGGGTAAAAAAGTGACGGTTCACGTGGATGGTGTCAAAAAGACTTTTCAAGGAACGGTTCGCTGGGTAGCAACTGATCCGTCCTTTACACCGTATTACGCTCTTACGGAGCAAGATCGTTCACGACTTATGTACCTAGCAAAAATAGATTTGGGAAAAACAGCAGCTAACCTGCCATCAGGTATCCCGGCCCAAGTGGATTTAAGTAAGGATAGCCAATGACCGAATACGCTATTCAAGCTCAAAATGTTGTCAAACGTTTCGGGGATTTCACAGCCATTGAAGGGATAACTCTGAATGTTCCTAAAGGAAGCATCTATGGCTTCTTAGGACCCAATGGCTGTGGGAAGTCGACAACTATCCGCGTGCTGACCGGCCTTTTAACGCCAACGGAAGGCTCTGTTGATGTTCTTGGTTTAGAAATACCTCGCCAATCTGAATTGCTCAGACTGAAAATTGGTTATATGACACAAAAGTTCTCCCTCTACGAAGACTTAACCGTGGAAGAAAATCTTCAGTTTATCGGGCAAATCTTCGGTATGGGCAGAAAGCCATTGGCAAAACGTGTCAATGAACAGCTCAGTACATATGGGTTAGACCAACGCCGAAAGCAGAGAGTATCGGGAATGAGCGGTGGACAAAAGCAGCGCCTATCACTCGCGGCTGCAACCATGCATAACCCAGAGCTACTCTTTCTTGATGAACCAACTTCCGCCGTTGATCCTGAAAATCGCCGCGAGTTTTGGGAGCAGCTTTTTGATCTTTCCGATCAAGGCACCACGATATTGGTGACAACTCACTATATGGATGAAGCTGAACGTTGCCACCGACTCGCAATTATGGAAGCGGGACTAATTAAGGCCGATGGCGAACCTTTGTCATTGATGGACGAAATGGGCGTCAATATTGTTGAAATCAATGCCGATGGATTAAGAGCACTAAAAGAGAAGTTGCTCAAACGTCCAGAAGTGCGCTCTGCAGCCCAACTTGGGATACGCTTGCGGGTTCTCATCAATCGAGAAGTACCTGATCCTATCGCTTGGCTAAAATCGACGTTTGTTGAACTAAGTAGCGCCGAAATGAATCTTGCAAGACCAAGCTTAGAGGACGTATTCGTATCGGTGACAGGGACGGGAAGACAATGAATTCAATTAATCGAATCAAAGCCGTCGTAACAAAAGAGCTCAGACAGTTGTCGAGGGACAACATTACCTTTGCCATGGTCGTGATGATACCACTGATACAATTACTTTTATTTGGTTATGCCATTAACACCAATGTCAGAAATATACCTGTCGCGGTAGTAGACCAAAGCCAAAGTGCAGCAGGGCGAATACTGGTGGAATCAGTTCGTGCAACGCAAGTGGTCAATTTCATCAAATACTACGCGACACCTAAGGAAGCCGAAAAAGCTATTCAGGATGGTGTCGTTCGAGCTGCTTTGATATTGCCAAAAGACCTCACCCAACGCGCGGTACAAGGAAGAGTTCTGGGGCAATGGATTATCGATGGTAGTGACACCATTTTAAGTAGTGCCATTATGGCGTTGCAAAACATGCCGGTTGGCGACACAGCAATACAGATCCGGCCCACTCAAACGAATACATTCGAAATGACCTTGTTTTTCAACCCAAGTAGTCGCTCGGCCGTAAATACTGTACCCGGATTACTCGGTATCATCTTAACGATGACAATGATTCTCTTTACAAGTACAGCCATTGTGAGAGAACGTGAGCATGGCAACCTCGAACTGCTCATCACTACGCCAGTCAGCTCGTTTGAATTGATGGTTGCGAAGATAATTCCATACATCGGAGTAGGACTTATACAGGCCACCATAATCCTTGCTCTTGGGCATTTGATTTTTAACGTCCCTATCAATGGAGCGCTTTCGCAAATCTTCTTAGCCACCTTATTATTTATCGGCGCGAGTCTAACGCTAGGCTTAGTTATCTCTACGGCGGCGCAAACTCAGCTCCAAGCAATGCAGATGACCTTTTTCATCCTGCTCCCTTCCATCCTTCTTTCAGGATTCATGTTCCCTTATGAAGGTATGCCCGCTGCGGCGCAATGGATAGCTGAAGCACTCCCAGCCACCCACTTTATGCGTATGATACGAGGAATTGTTTTAAGAGGCGCGGATTTAGTCGGACTGTGGAAAGATACACTTTGGATGCTCGGCTTTATGATTTTAGGCCTTGCATTTGCGTCACTTAGATTTAAAAAGTCTTTGGATTAACCCTTTCGGAGATACAAAAATGCCAGCTATCACGCTGGCATTTTTTACGTTTAAATTGGAAAATCTGGTGTTTCTACTCTAGCTTTAATTAAAACAACTATTATTAGTCAAGCTAGGGAACAGCCATGAAAAACTTCAATTTCTTCAAACTATTCGATACAAACGAACTTTTTATCTTCTACTAACTTTATCTACTGCTTTAATCAGTACTGAAGTGTCCATACGCCCTAACCCTTCGTTTTGAAGCTGGGCGTATTGTTGATCCACTTGTTTGACTAAATGTAGATCAAGTCCCAACCTTTCAGCCTCATCGAGACAAAAACCAAGATCTTTACGCATCCAATCAATCGCAAAACCAAAATCAAACTTATTTTCAGCCATGGTTGAAGCTCTGTTTTCCATCTGCCATGAGCCTGCAGCGCCATGTTTCAACGTTTCAACAACTTTTGAAATGTCCAAGTTAGATTTCTCAGCGAGAAGTAACGCTTCACTCAGGCCTTGCAGCACGCCAGTTATACAGATCTGATTGACCATTTTACAGCGTTGACCTTGGCCATTTTCACCAAGCAGAGATATTTGTTTAGCGTAAGCATCTATCACAGGATAAACCTGATCAAATACAGGCTGTTCACCACCACACATCACAGTAAGTACACCATTTTCTGCGCCCGCTTGACCACCAGATACAGGAGCGTCAATAAAGGCATTGCCTTGCTCTGTACAAGCTTTTGAAAGTTCAATAGCGAGTTCAGCAGAAGTCGTTGTATGGTCAACCAAAACAGCTCCTGATTTGAGGCCAGCTAGCACTCCATCTTCACCATAAACAACACTGCGTACATCATCATCGTTCCCGACACACACAAATACAACATCACAACCTTCACTGGCTTGTTTCGGTGTCGCCTGATATCGCCCTTGATATTCATCGGCCCAACGTTGAGCTTTCTCCAAAGTGCGATTGTAAACCGTGGTTTGGTAACCAGCTTTTTGCAAGAAGCCAGCCATGGGATAACCCATCACTCCTAAACCTACAAATGCGACTTTTATCTTTGTCATCGTTCTGCTCCTAACGTTAAGGCAACTAACCCACTATGGTGATACTTTTTTCGAGCGCCAAGCATAACAATTTCAACTCCAATTAGACATTGAAAAACGTAGATAAACACCATTTTGATAGGGCGAACATTTCTTTTTTTTTTGGATATTGGCATGATGTTCCTTCGACTCAATAGTCATATAGAAGTCATTAGCTAGCTGAATGAACGAGTGAAAGTTTGATTGAACAAGCCGAACAAGGAGTATTTTATGTCAGTAAATATCGACTTTGGTAAGACAGCGGAAGACTACGCTGTACATCGTGAAGGTTTTCCTGCCGAGCTGCTTACCCGATTACTACAGTTTGGAATAGGACTCCCAGCGCAGCATATCGTGGATCTTGGTACTGGCACAGGAACGTTGGCGAGACAGTTTGCTCAAAATGGAGCCATAGTAACAGGGGTAGATATTGCTCCCGAGCTCATCAAAAAAGCACAGCTACTCGATCAACAAGCTGGAGTTAGTGTCGATTACCATATTAGCGACTCCTCTTCCTTGCCGCTAAGCAGTTGCTCTCAAGATGTGATTACTGCTGGCCAATGTTGGCATTGGTTCGATGCCGCTTCAACAGCACAGGAGTGCATGAGAGTGCTGCGCCCGAGCGGCGCAATAGTCATCTGTCATTTTGATTGGTTACCTCTACGTGATAACGTTGTAGAGCTTACCGAGGCACTGATTTTAAAGCACAGTCCCACTTGGCAAATGTCTGGAGGAAATGGGCTCTATCCTCGTTGGTTAACGGACCTAGCCTTAGCTGGATTTGAAGAAATTGAGACATTTAGTTTCGACAAAACGGTCAACTACAGTCAAGAGAGCTGGCGTGGTCGAATACGTGCTAGTGCGGGAATATCAGCGAGTTTAAATAAGAAGAAAGTCGAGCAATTTGACCAAGAGCTCAAACAAGCGTTGCAACAAAATTTTCCCAAAGATCCATTACCAATCCCTCACCGCGTGTGGGCAGTAATTGCAAGAAAGCCCAACCGATAAGATCCCGCAAACAAATACACATTGTGAATATTATAATCAGTGCAAGGTGAAATATATTAGATATTTCACCTGTTATACAATTTATTTAATAGGTAAAACTATAAGCATTATATATTAATATAATTATTAATACTATCAGCCACATGATAAATTAAATATAGGTATCAAGTACCCATTTTTTATTGGCGTGTCTACTTTATAATCATCGCAAAATAATAGTGGCGTACTCTAATATGAACACAACACAAAAAAAGCCAGGTAGACCTGCGGGATCAGAACATGATGTGAGAAATAAACTCATCTCTTGTTCTTTGAAACTCTTTTTATCCATGCCATACGAAAAAATTTCTACTCGACTAATTGCTAGCAAAGCCGAAGTCAGTAGTTCTCTTATTCGTTACTATTTTGGTAATAAAGATGGTTTATATGAATCAGTGATTGAATCAATGTTTGAACCGTTCCATATGCCATTTGCAAACTTTATTGCAAATGCAGATTCAGCATCATTGTTTCAGCTGTTAGCCGCGTTATTCGAGGAGCTTAAAAACAATCCTCAATTACCTCAATTCATCTATCAGATACTCGCTAGACCTCAACACGATAGAAATAGAGAGTACTTAACGCAAACTATAGAGTGGTTCACCAATAGAATTGACGACAACTTCTTAAACAAGCTTGTAGAGAATAAAGTGATTCGTGAGGGTATGAAGCCCGAGCTTTGTCGTCTTTCATGGATAAGCCTGATTATATGTCCGTTCTTAATCCCATCAGGGCTGCTCGATACCATGACAAAAGGCCAGTCTAAAGAAGAGTTCTTCAACGACTTGCTAATGCATAATATAAGCATTATGCGTCATGGCTTTGTCGGATCGCATTAAAGCTAGCTCATAAAAAATGGCCCTAGGCTAAAACTCTCTATGAGCTGTAGCCTAGTGACCAAGTATACTTTCCTGTAGAGCAGTTGCCGATAGCTGGCTATCCGCTTGTTCTTTATTATTATAGTCAATAGAAGAAACTGTTTGGATTTTATTTTTGTATTTATTCTTCAAGTTGATTCTATTTCTTTCCTTTATATAAATCTCTATTTAATTGTCTACCTTTATAATAATTACCTAGTGATTGGCACGCTTCCTTTCGATTGGTATCACACTGGAACATATAGTTTGAGATAGCCATTCCCCAAAGACTGTTAGTAATATAAACACCTAATTTATTGCTGCTCATTATCTTTCCCCAATAATAGTTAAGCTGAAATGATTTAGTTAGAAAAATTATAACGTTACCCTATCATTGCTCACATCAAGTTAGCAGGTTCAATAAGGCTCGCTGTTAGTCTTTTATTATGGGCGCGATATTACATCACTAGCAAAAAGAAATATATATTCAGTTGCAAAAACAAAGATTATTTTTTAATTACTAAATTAGATAGGATTGAGCAAATATTATAAGTTAATAATTTAACTAACATTATCAATTGAAATAGGTTAATTTCAATAAAACGAGAGATTGTAGTTAAGCTGCTAAAAATACTCGCATTTGTTCATATTAAGAATAGATAATATTAAATTGACGTATTGTAATAATGCCGTTCATATTGCCTATTATATCATTAATACAGAATAACCATAGTTATATTGTGTATTAATGATATTTTTCTCCGCGCAATAAGTTGAAAGGTGAGTCTCAATGTTAAGGCAACTACAGGCAGCAATCCTATTTGGTGTTAAGAGCATTGAGGCCGTCTAAAACATTAGGTTCCAGAACCCTCAGTTCCAAAACTCTCAGTTTCACAACACAGTTACGTGAAAGCTTAGCTACACCGCTCATGAGGACAGTTTCCATTAACAGCGGCAATAAAATCGCTCGTATTGATTAGTTTTTTAAGGAGTTTCTATCACTAAGATAAATTCTCCATTTGTGATTTACATCTAACTATTTCCAAACTACTACTAAAGTATACCAACAATTATGCCAGAAATAGCATATTGTGCTGCTCTAGCACGAACTTTTGGGGGCACGACGACTCTAGATACAATAAACTCATGGGTGTATGATGTTCCGCTTTTCCAGTGACTGTGAAAAAACATCGCTGGAATCGGTGTACAAATTTTGACCAAGCGGCTTACATGGAAACCTAACGTTTTTTATTTGGATAGCGCAACTTTAGCTAAACAAGCACAAGGTTCGCTCTTAAAAGTATCAAATCAAAATTAAAATAAAATCATCTAATTCAGTAGGTTATAGTGTGAGAATAAAACGTAGTATCTCCCCCATTGCTTTACTATTTTCATCCGTCAGCGCCATTCTCGGTTCAGGCTGGTTATTCAGCGCTTACTTCACATCTCAATTGGCCGGCCCTGCAGCGTTATTAGCTTGGGTCATTGGTGGTATCACTTCTATCGTCATCGCATTTGTGTTTGCCGAACTATGTACCGCCTTCCCTGTAACTGGCTCAAGTACTCGTATTCCTCTTCTAAGTCACGGAACTTTAGTTAGCTTTGTCTTCTCTTGGGTCATATGGCTTTCGTATATGGCATTAACGCCAACAGAAGTACAAGCCGTCGTGCAGTATATTGCTTTTTACTTTCCAAACTTAACTCATACTGAAGGCGCATTGACCACGCAGGGTTATGTCGTTGCGACTCTTTTGATGCTTGCTGTCAGCGCAATCAATACCTACTCATTGCAATGGCTGCTGCGTGCCAATAGCATGCTCACCTATTTGAAACTAATTATCCCTATTGTCATTTCACTGGTTATTCTGGCTTATTTCCATCAACCGGCTCATATTGTCCATAAAGAAGCTGGTGGGTTTGCACCATTTGGAATGCATGGTGTATTTGCTGCCATTACTTCCGGCGGTATTGTTTTCGCCTTCACTGGTTTTAAGCAAGCAGCTGAACTAGCAGGTGAGGCAAGAAACCCTGCAAAAGCGCTACCGATAGCTATCATTGGTTCGATTGTGATTTGTTTGATTGTCTTCTTACTGCTGCAAACAGCGTTTTTGACGTCGATGAATGCGCACAACCTAGCAGAAGGCTGGCGTAACCTTAACCTAAGTGGCGCAATGAGCCCTCTAGCCGCAACTCTAGAGCAAGACCACCTTTCTAGCTTATTACCACTGCTATATATTGGCGCGCTAGCAGGCCCGCTGGCTTCTGGGTTAATGTACTGCAGCAGCTCTAGCCGCTCACTGTTTGGTATGAGCAAAAATGGCTACTTGCCTCTTGCATTGCAGAGAATAACAACTCACGGCAACCCAATTTACGCAATCATGGTCAACTTCGTGGTAGGTATGCTGATGTTCGCACCACTACCCGGCTGGGATAAAATGGTTGGCTTCTTGTCGTCGCTCATGTCTTTGACGTATGCGATTGCTCCAATTGCATTGCTGGCGCTACGTAAGCAAATGCCAGAAATAAAGCGACCATTTAAATTGCCTTTCACTCCTGTTTGGTCATGGCTAGCATTTTATATTGCCACATTGATGTCCTATTGGAGTGGTTGGGAAACCGTTTCAAAAATCAGCTTTGCGTTAGCAATTGGCTTAGTCCTATTCTTCGGTTATCACTGGTTCACAGAGCGAGGCCGCGCATTTAAGATTGATTGGAGAGAGTCCACTTGGATGTGGCCATATTTTATCGGGCTAACCATACTTTCTTATATTGGTGATTTTGGTACTGGCAAACACTTACTGCCTTTCGGCGTCGATTTCGTCATTATCGGTATATTCTGCGCAGTCATTATGATGCTAGCTATGCGATATCGATTACCGGATGAAAACACAAAACAATATGTCAGCACTTTTGCAGAACAAAGCGCATCGAATTAATCTCTGCTTTAAATAAGCTAAGCCTTCATATAGGAGAATACTGTTTCGGTATTCTCCTATTTTTTTAGCTGATAGCCGCTATAGGATCTTAACACTTTTACGTGTCATCAACGTTGGCTCAAGCTGGACAACGGTTGGCTCAACTATCTCTTTCTCTAGCCTTTGTAATAGTGTATTTACTGCGGCTTGACCAAGACGATACTTGGGTTGGTGAATGGTCGTTAATGCAGGGGTCATGTATTGGGCAATATGGATATCATCATACCCAATGATAGACAGATCTTCAGGGATGCGGATTCCCGCTTCGTTTGCGGCATTAATAACTCCCATTGCCATCATGTCGTTACAGACAAAAATAGCACTTGGCAACGCTCCTCTCTCTTGAAGCTTTGTAAATGATTCATAGCCACCTTTGCATTCAAAATCACTTTCAATAATCCAGTTTTGGTTTAGCGGTATGTCATTTTCGAGCAACGCTGTTTTAAATCCATTAAACCGGTATTCAGCTTGGTGTTTAGACAACGGCCCAGTGATACAACCAATATCTTTATGTCCACTTTCAATTAAGTGCTTGGCCGCCATATAACCGCCACGATATGAGTTATCTTGGATTTTGTCGCAAGCAAAAGACATTGGCCCCCAATCCATCACCACGATCGGTATGTCGGGACAGCGCTCGAGGCCAGCTATACTCTCCCCTTCTAACGTAGAGCACATTAAAAGCAGCCCATCGACGCGCTTTTGCAATAAGGTATCAATTGACGCTTTCATACGTTGATTGTCACCTTCAGTATTGCAAAGAATGAGATTGTAGTTTTGCTGATAACAACTACGTTCCACCCCTTTCACGACTTCGCCAAAAAACGGATTGGTTGAAGTAGTCACCAACATGCCAATTGTTCGAGTACGCTTTACTTTTAGGCTGCGCGCCAATGCAGAAGGTGCATAGTAATTAAGTTCTTTAGCCGCACTGTTGACTCGCTCAGAAATTTCCTCACTGACAAAGCGAGTCTTGTTAATCACATGGCTAACTGTTGATGTAGAAACACCTGCAAGCTTGGCAATGTCCTTCATCGTTGCCATATCGGATCCTTTTTATTGGTTTTTCAGAAATTCATCCACTTCGATACGAGTGGGAATCGATGTTTGTGCGCCAAAGCGAGTCACTGAAATTGCAGCAGCAGCATGAGCAAATTTAATCGCTGATTCTAGTGACATATTCTCCAATAAACCAGTTACTAACGCGCCATTAAACGTGTCACCAGCTGCCGTAGTATCTTTCGCTTCGACTCTAAAGCCTGAAATCAGCTCGCCAGTGCCATCTTGGCTCAGCCAAACACCTTTTGCTCCTAGCGTGATTAACACCAAAGAGATGCCTTTCTCATGAAGTACATTGGCAGCTTGTTGCGCAGAGGTATCATCTGTTACAGCAACGCCCGTCAACACTTCAACTTCGGTCTCATTTGGCGAGATAACATCAACATTCGACAATAGACCATCCGAAAGTGCACGTGCAGGAGCCGGGTTTAGAATAACTTTAGTTTGATTTTCGCTAGCGACTTGCGCCGCTTTTTCAATACCGTCTAATGGGGTTTCTAGCTGCATTAACAAATATTCTGCCTGACGTATGCTGTCAAAGTCAGTCTCGATAGAAGAAGCATCTAGTTTTCCATTTGCTTCGGCAGAAATACAAATACTGTTTTCGCCACTGTGCGAAACTTGAATCATCGCAATACCAGTCGGACAATTTTCTTGCATCTTAACACCAGAGGTATTGATACCTTCAGCCTTAAAGCGTCTTTGAATGTCTAGCCCAAATGCGTCGTCACCGATGCTTGCAATAAAGCCAACATCCGCTTGTAAGCGCGCGGCAGCGACGGCTTGGTTGGCACCTTTGCCACCGGGGATAACTTGATAGTTCGCACCATGTAACGTTTCTCCCGGCCGTGGAAATGAAGGGACTTGAAGAACGTGGTCAGCATTTACGCTACCCAACACAACTAACTTATTCATGAGGCTTCCTTGAATCGGAACGATAAAAATCTGTGGGATTTACAATGTAAACAGGGTTTAAAGGCTCTCCCTAGTGGAGAACTAGAAAGAGCCAAAGCTGATAGTGTCTTATTTAGTAATGATTTTCAAAGGTACAGGAATGTTCTTTGCAACTTTCTCACCTTTCAGTACTTTGCTTGCTGTTTCAACACCTAGCGCGCCAATTAGAGAAGGCTGCTGAGCGACTGTCGCTGCAAGTTTGCCTCGTTCGACTGCCGCAATACCATCTTTTGTTCCGTCAAAACCAACAATTAGAACTTTTTTGCCTGCTGCTTGAACAGCTCTAAGAGCACCCAATGCCATTTCATCATTTTGCGCAAATACTGCTTGAACATTTGGGTGTGCTGCTAGTAGGTTTTCCATCACGTTCAAACCTTTAGTACGGTCGAAATCAGCAGGTTGGCTGGCAAGAAGATCCATGTGACTTGCTTTGACAGCCTTCATAAACCCTTCGCCACGCTCACGTGCTGCAGAAGTACCTGCGATACCTTCTAGCTGGATAACTTTTGCATCATCTCCCAGCTTTTTAACAATGAAATCACCAGCCATTTCACCGCCAGCAACGTTATCTGAAGCAATGTGGCTCACCACATCTCCACGGCTTGCACCACGATCGAGTGTAATCACTGGGATGTTAGCGCGGTTTGCCATGCGTATTGCATTGGCAACAGCATCTGAATCGGTCGGGTTAATCAAAATCGCCTTAACACCGCGTACCGTAAGATCTTCAACGTTAGAAAGCTCTTTGCTTGGATCGTTTTGAGAATCCAAAACAATCAATTTATAGCCAAGATCCTTAGCTTTTGCTTCCGCACCATCTTTCATCGAAACAAAAAACGGGTTATTTAGTGTCGAAAGCACTATCGCGATGGTGTCCTGCGCATGTGCTGCCACCGAGTAAAACGAAGTAAGTAGTAGCGAAAAAACAAAAGTAATCAATTTTTTCATCATGTTGTCCTTTATGTAGGGTGTCGTTTGAAAGCAAGCTTCCAGACCGTTTTATAAGCTGTTATTTATTTTTATTGTCTACCAGCACAGCCAGTAGAATAACCACTGCTTTTGCTATCATCTGGTAGTAAGAGGAGACGTCCAGCAAGTTAAGAGCGTTGTTCAAAAAGCCGATGATTAGAGCACCGATAAGGGTTCCCATGATTCGACCTTTACCTCCCATAAGGCTGGTACCGCCTAACACAACTGCCGCAATCGCATCTAACTCATAGCCTGTTCCGGCTGTTGGTTGTGCTGACGACAATCGAGAAGTTACAATAATTCCGGCTAGAGCAGCCAAAAGTCCACAGATGGCGTAAACACCAATTTTTACGCGATCAACGTTGATTCCAGAAAGGCGAGTTGCCGACTCGTTCCCACCTAAGGCGTACACATATCGGCCGAATCGAGTGTGGTTGAGCAGATACCATGCCGCTGCAAATACAATCACCATTAACCACACAGGTACTGGAATGCCTAATGCGTAGCCTGTACCAAACCAAGCAAAGGAATCTGCCGTAGCAGTAAAGCCTGTTGAAATTGGTCGACCTTCGGTAAATACCATTGTCACGCCACGAAGAAGCGTCATCGTCACCAATGTCGCGATAAATGCCTGAACTTTACCTTTCGCAATGATAACCCCACTGATCGCCCCTAAAGCCGCACCAGCAAGTAACGCAGTCGGTACCGCGATTAGCACCGGAACTTCTATGGCAATTAAGCTCGCAGCAAATGCACCGCATAGAGCAAGCACCGAGCCAACGCTTAAATCTATCCCGGCAGTCAGAATGACCAACGTCATCCCTACAGCGATGATGGCGTTAACCGAAGTTTGGCGCAAAATATTGAGAATATTGTCGACTGTAAAGAAGTTGGGATTCAAAAATGAGACAACCACTATCAGGAGCAATAAAGCAATCAGAGACTTCTGCTCAATTAACCATTCTTTACTAAAGAGCTTTCTCTCTCCTAGTTCTGCTGATTTGCTCATCGTTTTACTACTCATGCGGCTTCCTCATTAATTTTCTTTCCGACGGCACAGGCCAACAGTTTCTCTTGGTTTGCTTCACTTGCATCAAATTCTCCGCTGATGCGTCCTTCGTGCATCACTAATATACGGTCGCTCATGCCAAGCACTTCTGGCATCTCAGAAGAGACCAAAATGATGCTCATTCCTTCGGCCTTAAACTTATTTATTAATTGGTAAATCTCTTTCTTCGCGCCAACATCGACACCTCGTGTCGGCTCATCGAGAATCAAGACTTTTGGCCTCGTCATTAATCCTTTAGCAATGGCGACTTTCTGCTGATTACCACCAGATAGATTACCGATAATTTGGTTTCGGCTTGGAGTTTTGATATTGAATAGAGAAACAAAGTCTTCAACCGCCAACACTTCTTTACTGTGCTGAATTTGCATGCCAGCCGACAAATGATCGAGTGCGCACAACGACATGTTTTCTTTAACCGATAGACCAAGGATCAAGCCATCGCCTTTTCGATCTTCTGAGATATACGCAATTCCACTTGCCAGCCCCTGTTGAGGGCTAGTTGGTTTAATGGTTTTCCCGTTCAATTGAATTGAGCCACTTTCACTGGCAAGTGCGCCGTATATGACTTTCATCAACTCGGTGCGCCCTGCGCCCATCAAGCCAGAAACCCCCAGAATTTCACCTTTATTTAGGTGGAAACTTACATCGTGAACACCCGATCCAGTTAAGTTGGACACTTGCAGGCAAACGCTACCATGTGTTGCTTCAATACGAGGGTATTGCTCTTCTAACTTACGACCTACCATCATCTCAATTAGATGGTCTTCATCGGTTTCACTTACTTGGCACTGATTGATAAATTTTCCATCACGCAGAATGGTAATGTCATCGCAGATTTCGAAGATTTCTTTCAATCGGTGGGAGATATAAACAATGCCACAACCTTGGTCGCGCAGCTCGTTAATCACTTTAAATAAAGATTCAGTTTCTGTATCAGTGAGCGCGTCAGTAGGCTCATCCATGATGATCACTTTGGATTCAAAAGAAAGGGCTTTGGCTATCTCTACCATCTGCTGCTCGCCGAGGCTTAGCTCACCCAACAGTTTTTTCGAACTATGTTTTACATTTAAGCGGGCTAACAATTTATCAGCTTGGCGATACATTTCGCCCCATAACACTCGGCCAAATGCACCCGTAATTTCACGGCCTAGAAAAATATTCTCGGCAATGGTTAACTCGGGTATCAAGTTAAGTTCTTGGTGGATAATGCTGATACCCGCATGCTGTGATTCGCGCGGGCCTTTAAATGAAACAGGTAAACCTTTGTAATGGATGCTGCCTGCATCCATGGCATAAATACCGGTCAACACCTTCATCAAGGTAGATTTCCCAGCACCATTTTCGCCCAACAACGCCATCACTCGACCTGAATAGACATTAAGGCTCGCCTTGTCTAACGCTTTCACACCAGGAAAAGCTTTTTCAATTGAATCGAGCTGTAAAATAGCTTCCGTCATGTATTTTCCTCGGAAAGTTATCCTTTAAAATGCTACGCCAGCCTGAAAAATGACGTTTGCATACGGTGTGCATTCTCCAGTTCTCACAACTGCACGACTCTTGCACGTGCGAGCCTTAAATTCTTCGTGGCTAATGTAGTGAACATCAATCGATGAATCACTTTTCTGCTCTTCTTCTTTTAGTACTGCCAACAAAGCTTCATGTGTACCAGGGCTTATCTCAGCAAACTCGCTTGCTAATACTACTGCTTCAATTTGCGACTCGCTCAAAATCGCTTTCACAGTTTCAATAAACCCTGGCACACCACGAGTGAGAGCCAGATCAATGCGTTGGCACTCTTCAGAAATAGGGAGCCCAGCATCACAAATGGTGATTTCATCTGTGTGTCCAAGCGTAGCTACCAAATACGACAGCTCTGAATTAATAAGGGACGACTTTTTCATTTCTAACCTACCAACACTTCGCTAAACCTAGCGCTCTTTGAGCCACATCTAGACAAATGCAACCTAGTGCATTTTTGCAACAAGAAAACTCATCGAAACGTTTCGATGGCATCCTAACGTCAATTAATTGGTTTGTATTTAACCAGAAGGCAATGTGTGACAAAGATCTTCAAAATGTATCTTGGCATGACAATAAAGGTGATGAATGTCACCTGAAAGTTGAATCATGAGACTATCTTACTTTCGAAAAAACCTTCTACACTTCATTTATAAGGTTTTTATTCTATTCGGCCCAATCATGCGACAGTTAACAATATTACTTTTAGTCTCCATTTTTTCGTCTAACGGATTTGTATCAGCAAAAGAGTTGACGCTAGCTGTCGTGCCGAAGTTTGAAAGCGTTTTCTTTACCCAAAGCAAGATCGGATGTGAAGCGGCGGCAAAAGAACTGCCCAACGTTAAGTGCATTTATGTCAGTCCGGGTGAAGCGGACATACGTACTCAAGACAAGATAGTAAAAAAACTGATTGCAGATGGAGTGGATGGAATAGCGATCGCCGTAGGACAATCAAAGTTTCTAGCAGGCAACAGCCTAAAGCAAGCAAAACAAGCAGGTATCCCTATCGTTACCTATGATTCAGACTTTGATGCTGCCACATTGAAAAAATATCCAGATCTGCGTTCAGCCTATATTGGAACAAACAACTTTGAACTAGGAAAAGCACTAGGTGAACAACTACAAATCAATCGCCCAAATGGTGGAGCCTTAGTGATTCAAAGCGGCCGCCCTGATTCACCGAATTTGAACCTTCGAATTATGGGCATACGCAGTGCGCTTTCTGGTAATCGTTATGATTCTCCCCCCGGCACTTTACTTACCGGAGAGAACGGTTGGATTGAGGTAAGAAAACCATTTTTCAATTTTGACCAGCTTCCTAGAGCGGTTAAACAGTTAGATACCGTCCTCAAAGGAAAACGAGTACAAGCCGACGCCTTTGTGTCTGTCGGTGGTTGGCTACAAAACGACGAGAAGATATATCGAGATTTGATTACACCTTATAAGAAAAGTCTTACTGACAATAAAATATCGATAGTCATTTCCGACGCATCCGCTACTCAGCTAGTGTTACTAGGGGACAAACTCACTACCGCAAATGTAGGTCAAAGTCCTTATGAAATGGGGCGCCAAGCCATATTAACACTTTACAAAATCATTAATAATCAGCCGTATCAAGAGTTTATATACACTCCTTTAAATATATGTACTCAACAGAATTACAAAACCTGCACAAAAAAGGATTAGAGCTTTCTGGAATAGATTTTCACCTATACACTTATAGTGTGATACCTGTTTAATATATTATTGTCCATTTGAAATATATTGAACAAATATAAAATTAGGTATATCTTATCCTATAGATTTAGAAAATAAACTTGATGCGTATTACTCATATAATCGCATCATTTAACCTAATATCCCCCGCCAACAAAATATTGTCAAAATTTATCCCAAAAATATAAAACCGGACAATTTAAAAAAGATCATTGTTTACGCAGCTAACTATATATTAGTTATATAAGTAGCGATAAAGTATACCTCACGACAAATGAGTAAGCTGAATTTTATATGAAATCAATCTACTTAATCTATATGTAGTACGTGATTTATGTGCCATTTGCTTGTGTGATTTATTTAATAAATATAAATCATAAACTTAAAAATAATAATCACTATAAAAGTCAGCACAAAGGCCAACTAAAAGGCAAAGCAAAGTTATGAGCGAAAATAATTGGGAAGTGGCAATTGTGATGTACATGCTCCATCTTAATATGAGTAGAGAGCAAGCTTGCAAAGCCCTTGGAATAAGCTTTAGAGATGCACCTTCAGATACAGTTATAACACGGAATAGAACATTCAATAGTTGTACTCCGATGTATGAATACATTTAATTTGTGCATGTATTAGAGAGTAAAAACTTTAATACCATTTAGTTAACGCATTGCATATAAATAAATTGTTCACATTAAGCATTTCGTAAAATTGTTAGTTAGCTTATGAATTATATTCCTGGGCTTGACTCCCTCCTTTTTGTACAAGGCAGTTCTGAATAAAAGGAGAAGCCTAGGAATTCTTTTCTTAGCGTAGAGGTATTATATTTTGGAAAATAAAAACGTATTCGTATTAGGAGCTTCAAGAACTGCATTGGGCTCTTTCGGTGGTACTCTTTCTGGGATCCCAGCAACTGAGTTAGGCGCAACAGTTATCAAATCTATGCTAGAGCAGCAGAGTATTGACCCTAGCCATGTTGATGAAGTCATCGTGGGTCAAGTATTAACTGCTGGCTGCGGCCAAAACCCGGCACGTCAAACTGCTATTGCTGCTGGCATCCCTGAGCACTCTTCAGCTCTAACTATCAATAAGGTTTGCGGTTCTGGCCTAAAAGCTTTGCAGCTTGCTTATCAAGCCATTAAAAACGGCGATGCTGACCTAGTCATTGCTGGCGGTCAAGAAAACATGAGCCAAGCCCCTCATATTCTTCCAAACTCTCGCAATGGCGTAAAAATGGGTAACTGGACCGCAGAAGACACCATGATCAAAGACGGTCTATGGGATGCATTCAACGATTATCACATGGGCACTACTGCAGAAAACATCGCCAAGAAATACGATATCTCTCGTGAAGAGCAAGATGAATTTGCTTACCAATCGCAAATGAAAGCAGCTAAAGCTCTAGAGGCAAATCGTCTAGCCGATGAAATTGTTCCAGTTGCTGTACCTCGTAAGCGTCAAGAACCACTGATGTTCGCTCAAGATGAATTCCCACGCCCACAAACCACAGTAGAAGGCCTAGCAAAACTGCGCCCAGCGTTCGATAAAGCAGGCAGCATAACAGCAGGCAACGCATCTGGCGTAAATGATGGTGCGGCAATGGTTATTCTTGCATCTGAGCAAAAAGTTAAGGAACTAGGCCTACAAGCTATGGCTCGTCTAGTGAACTTTGCCACTGTTGGCGTCGACCCAACCATCATGGGTACTGGCCCAATTCAAGCTTCACGTAAAGTGCTAGACAAATCTAACTGGAATATGGACGAGCTCGACCTTATCGAATCGAACGAAGCGTTCGCCGCTCAAGCTATTTCAGTCAACAAAGAAATGCAGTGGGACACCAACAAGGTCAATGTTAATGGTGGTTCCATCGCGTTTGGACATCCAATTGGCGCATCTGGCGCGCGCATTTTCGTCACGTTAGTGAACGAACTAAAACGCCAAGAACTAAGCAAGGGATTAGCAACACTGTGTATCGGTGGTGGTATGGGAATCGCCGCTACTGTCGAAATGCTGTAACACATTACTAAAAATTTTTTCAATGGGGCACCAGCGTCCCACCTGAGGTAAATATTATGTTGAAATCACTTGAAACCTTCGTAGAAATCGCTAAAAGCAAAACAGTTAAAAAAATCGCTGTCGCAGCTGCAGAAGATCGCACCACTTTAAAAGCTCTGAAGCTTATCACTGAGCAAAAGATTGCTGAGCCAATCCTAGTCGGTGACAAAGAGAAGATCTTCCAAATTTCTGAAGAAGTGGCTTTCGATGTTCACGGATTTGAAGTAATCGATGAAAAAAATAAGAGCAAGGCATGCCAAAAAGCAGTTGCTCTTGTAAAGGAAGGCAAAGCGGACGTTCTTACTCGTGGTGCGCTAGGTACACCTGAATACTTGCGCCCTATCCTACATCGCGAAACTGGCCTTAAGAAAGCGAAATTAGTATCTCAAGCTGGCTTTGTTCATATCCCGACTTACCACAAAGTATTTGCGTTCACAGATTCAGGTATCAACATCGCTCCTGACGTAAACGAAAAAGCGCAAATGATTCAGCAGTGCGTCAATGTGTTCCACAATGTTGGCGTTGAAAAGCCAAAAGTTGCGGTCATCGCTGCAACTGAGGGGGTGAAAACAGCAATGCCTTCAACTATTGATGCTGCAATTTTAACGCAAATGAACCGTCGTGGCGGCATCAAAGGTTGTACTGTTGATGGACCACTCTCAATCGACCTAGCATTCAGCAAAGAATCTGTTGAGCATAAAGGTTTAGATACTGAAGTCGGTGGCGACGTTGACCTAATCTTGCTTCCAGATATTAATGCGGCAAACACGTTCTACAAAACCAGCACTTTCTTGGGCGGAGCGAAAGCGGCTAGCTTTATCATCGGTACAATTGCACCGGTTGATTTCCCATCTCGTTCAGACTCTGTTGAAACTAAATACTACGCAATGGCTTGTGCGATTGCTCAGTGTGCAGAGTAAGCAGGTAGCCTTATGAAGATTCTCGCAATTAATCCAGGCGGCATGTCGACTAAGATCGCTGTCTATGACGACGACTTCCTTGTACTTGGTAAGTCTATCGCTCACACAATGGCTGAACTAGAGCCGTACGAAACTATCGCTGAGCAGAAAGAGTATCGTAAAGGTTTGATCCTGAAGACTCTTAAAGAGAGTGGCATTGAACTAAGCGAAATCGACGAGTTTGTGGGTCGAGGCGGTATGGTTCGCAACTTACAAAGTGGCGTGTACCGTATCAATGAAGAGTACCTGCATGATGCAACTATTGGCTTAAACGGCCAACATGCTTCTAACCTCGGCGGCATTTTAGCCCACGAACTGGCAAAAGAAGTCAATCTCAAAAAAGAAGCGTACACCGTTGACCCTGTGATGGTAGATGAATACGACGATATTGCTCGCCTATCTGGTATGGCTGATATTTCACGTGTTCGTAGCTTCCATGCATTGAACCAAAAAGCCGTAGCGCGTCGCTATGCCAAAGAACATAAAAAGTCTTACGACAAGGTTAACCTTATCGTTGCTCACTTAGGCAGTGGCGTGAGTGTGGGTGCTCACAAAGCAGGTCGCATCGTTGACGTTAACTCGGCTTTAGGCGGTGACGGTCCAATGAGCCCTGAGCGCGCAGGTGGTATTCCTCCTCTAGCTCTTATCGATATGTGCTTCTCTGGTAAATACACCTATAAAGAAGTCTACAAAAAGCTTATCGGTGAAGGTGGCGTATATAGCTACCTAGGCACAAAAGACATGATGGAAGTAGAAAACCGTCATAAAGAAGGTGACGAGAAAGCGACTCAGATTCTTGAAGCAATGGCTTACCAAGTCGCCAAAGAAATCGGAGCTTGCGCAGCGGCGCTCGCAGGTAACGTGGACGCAATTATCCTTACTGGCAGCATCGCATATTGTGGGCCAATGATTGACTGGATTGGTCAGCGTACCCACTTTATTGATGCGGAATTGGTGGTTTATCCGGGTGAAGATGAAATGCAAGCCTTGGCTCAGGGTGTTAAAGACGCACTGCACGGCGAACGTGAAATCTTAGACTACTAATCACCTAAAACGCTGAGCCATTTGGGTTCAGCGTTTATTTGTCATTGGAGATCATCATGACAGAGAAAACATCTCTACCGTTTGGGATGCCAGTTCAGCAAGGTAATCCAGCATATACGGTTGCACCTAATCGTTTCGTCGACCGTGAATATTTCATCATTACGTACGAAACAGATCCTGAAGCACTAGAGCGCATTCTACCACCGGGACTTGAAGCACCAGCACCTTTAGTCAAATACGAATTCATGCGTATGCCTGACTCTAGTGGCTTTGGTTCTTTCCAAGAGTCAGGGCAAGTTATCCCTGTCACCTTCGAAGGCCAGCCGGGTTCATATGTGCACTCTATGTTCCTTGATTGCCACCCACCGATTGCTGGCGGTCGTGAGATCTGGGGATTTCCTAAAAAGCTCGGCGCACCGAATTTAGAAATTGATGGTGACACGCTGCTAGGCACATTAGATTACGGCAAAACCCGTATCGCGACTGGCACGATGGGCTACAAATTTGAAGAGCTAGATAAGCTGGCGGTACAAGAAGCGCTTGGTGGACAGAACTTCCTCGTGAAGTCTATCCCTGATGTTGATGGTACACCGGCGATTTGCCAGCTTGTTCGCTACCACATGACAGACATAAACGTGAAGTGGGCGTACACAGGGCCAGCGGCACTTGAGCTGCATGCTCACGCTATGGCTCCAGTCAATGAGCTGCCTGTTAAACGTGTCGTTTCAGCTAGCCACTTCATCGCCGATCTGACGCTACCTTACGGTGAAGTTGCAATCGATTATTTAAAAAATGAACGATAACAATAAATGAGTTTGTGGTTCTAATGCTGCGAGTGTTTTCGTACTTCTCCCCCCTATGAAGATGTAAAACACTTCATTGCATTACCCCGAGCCACACTTTTTTGCCCCTAGACATAAGCCTAGGGGTATTTTTTTACTCACTATTTTAACTGTCTATCTGTTGCTTCAAAGCCGTGAAAACCAAGTTATGATCGTCTTGTTGAGGAAGTCCAGAGACAGTCACTGCGCCAATCAAACCACCCGATTTAAGCCGGATAGGAAACGAACCACCATGAGCGCAATACTGTTGCGCATCTATATGAAGCTGAGATTCAAAGTCTCTGTTTTTGGACGCATTGTATTGTCCTATGTAGAATGAGCTATGGCCAAAGCGCATAACTGTCTCACGTTTTCTTCGCATCCAATCTAGATTGTCGATTGACGTACCTAGCATCGCATAGCTGAACAATACTTGCTCAAAAGCATACACTTCTATCGTAACCGAGACCGACAACTCTTCCGCCGCATGTTTTAGCGCGCAGCCAAGCTGCCATGCCGTCTCATGGTTGAACTCGGAGAAAGCTATCTGCTTTTCTTGTTCCAGCAATGCCTCTAATTTGTCTTTCATTATGATAGCTCTGGGTTTACTGAAACAGTCTGGCCTGACTGGCTGCTCTGCATTGCCAATTCGATCAGCTTGATATTCCATAGTGCATCTTCTGCTTTAACCGGTGCATCTTTGCCTTCTCGAATAGCTTGCGCCATGCCCACAAAATAATGTTGGTAACCGCCATGCTCGGACGGCACTTTTTCCGACTCATCAAGCGTATAAAATACGCCATGTTGGTCTGGTGTTTCTTCTGACCATGTATTTTCTATAGGTTGCGCGCCAGCAATCAAACGCTCTTCCTGTGGATCCAGTCCGTATTTTTCGAAGCTACCTTGTGTTCCTTTTACGGTAAAACGCTTGTTCGGCCCAGCACTAAATAAATCGGCATGCAATATCGCTAGGTTGTTTGGGTAATGAAGGATTACATGGAAATAATCGACGTTGTTCGAACCTTCTCGCATGGTTTCACATTGAGCAGTAACGGCTTTTGGAATACCAAATAGCGTGATGGCTTGATCAATCAGGTGAGACCCTAAGTCAAACAAGATCCCTCCACCGATTTCAGCTTGTTCACGCCAACGTTGGCGTACAGCCGGACGGAATCTGTCAAAGTGAGATTCATAGTGCTTCACATCGCCAAACTTGCCACCGTTGATCATTTTCTTAATCGTCAAAAAGTCACCATCCCAACGACGATTGTGATAAACACTTAATACGAGGTTGTTACGGTTCGCCAATTCAATCAGCTCTTGTCCTTGGGCAACATCTGTCACAAATGGTTTTTCGATGATGACGTGCTTATTGTTTTCGAGCGCTTTTTTGGCCAAAGCAAAATGAACATCATTGGGAGCTGTGATGATCACCAACTCAGCATCTGAGTTAACCAACAGTTCATCGGCGCTCAAATAATGCATGGCTTGTGGCCAATCACTTTTTACCTCTTCAGCTTTGCTTGAACTGATTGCCGTTAGCTCAAACTCTTCAAGTGAAGTAATAAAAGGGATATGGAACGTCTTGGCAGAAAAACCGTAACCAATCACGGCCGTTTTGATTGCTGTTGTCATACTTTTGTTCTCGCTAGCTGATCCGTTACGATAAGTTCTATATCGTTGGATTGAATAATATTTATCATGTCTTGAGGAGGTGCTTGGTTGGTCACGATGACGTCAACCTCCTCTAGTTGGCATACTTTGAAGAAGTGTTGTTGGGCAAACTTACCAATTTCACACACCAAAATGACCTTTTCAGCTTGACTGATCATTGCTTGTTTCAAGGCTGCCTCTTCTTCACTGGCTGTAGATAAACCGCTCTCTGATATCGCGCACACACCAATAAAGGTTTTATTCACTTGATACTGAGCCAATTGTGCAACCGCTGTTGCACCAAGCATAGCTCGGTGAAAAGCATTAAATTTTCCGCCAACAAAATGTACGTCAATGTCGCTTTCATCTGCCAAGTGGGACAATACATCAATCGAGTTAGTGACCACCGTTGCCGGCAGCTTCATATAGCAAGCCATTGCAGAAAGCGTGGTGCCAGTGTCGATACTGATAAAGTCGTTAGGCTCTACTAAGCTTGCTGCTACGCGGCCAATTTCTTGCTTATCTAGGCTTAGAGGTTTATCTCGATAAGCGGTCACATGCCCAGTCACGGGAACCGAAATAGCGCCGCCTCGCACTCTTTCAATTCCCTGAATTTGAGTTAGCTTAACCAAGTCTCGACGCGCTGAATCACGTGAAATCTCATAGCGCTCACACACATCAGCTAAGGTAATTTTTTTCACTTCAAGCAGCCATTGCTGCATAGAAAGCAATCTTTCTTCTTGAGTCATAAAACTTACAATCACTTAAAATCTTAAGTCATTGTAAGTGTTTTAATTGGAGATTTCACGAGTTTTTTTGCTAGGTAGGTATTGAGCCAGAAATATGGGAAATATTTCATCTATTTATCGACGTAGAAGTATGCTAGATATTTATAAGGAATATCACTCCGTTTAATTTAAATCGATAAAATTCATTGCAAGCAATCGACAGCTTATATTGTCATAAATAATTCATAAAAGTAGACCACGCTAATATTAGTTTTTCACGTAAATTTGACTTTTGTGTTGATACATTGGCTAGAATCGCCAACACCTTTTTAGTACCCCTTTTATTATGAATATTTATAGCTTGTCTAAACAATCTTATCCCGGGAATAGATATAAGATAGCTAAGTTCATGGTTAGAACTGCCTTTTACTATAAGCCTTTGAATTACCTCTATTCTAATTTGAATGAACAGTCTAGGCTTGCGATCACTAATCACCATCCTGAATTTTTCACTAAACCAATGAGACCATACTTGGCACTGAAACTGCCCAGAACACAAGCAATGCGTATGGTTGTTGAACATCATAATTGGATTGTTAATCAAGGGTTTTCTGATGTATACGACAAAGGCATTAATATTGCCGATATATCTGTCGATGACGAGACCTATCACTTTGTTCTTTCTTACGAGTCTCGATATTGGAAAGAAGGTGAACTCACATTACGCTTAACCGATTTCAAAGAAAACTATTACGTTATCTCTTTTACTATTTACCAAGGAAAAGCCTATATCGGTGGGGTTCAAGGCCCGGAAAAAGATGAGGGGTTTTCGAAAAAAGTTACCAAAGCGCTATTTGGATTAAGGCCTAAATCTCTGATATTAGAAGTTCTTAGAACATGGTTAAATAAAAACCAAATTAGTGAGATACTTGGCATCAATAATAAATATCACACATACTCTTCTATGCGTTATGGGAATATTTCTTTTGATTTCGATAACTATTGGACTGAGCACGGTGGCGATCTACAAAAGAAACAATTCTATAGTGTCCCGCTTGCCCAACAAAGAAAGGACTTAGAATCTCTTTCTAGGACAAAAAGAAAAATGTATCGAAAGCGCTATCAATTTCTCGACTCGTTACCTGAGTTATTAAACTGATATTTGCCAACTGGATATAGAGAATAACCTAACAATGGTGCGGTCATTATGAACGGATTAGCTACTGGCTGCACCGAACCACCAGCACTACCTGCCTTGCTTTATACGTAACTTATCTCATAACTATATTTGAAAATACTAATCTCCCTTCTTAAACCGAAAAAATAGCTTTATTACCCGTTCTCATTCATAAGAGCTATAGTTTAAATGAAAATCAATTGACCATTCTGTTCACACATTAGATTGGAGTGGTGAAATCTGGTACAATGCGCGGCTTTGAAATATCTTAAGTTACAAGGAGATGGTTAATTTATTGTTACTTTACAATAAATATTTGAAATGCTGGCCCTAAAATAATCAGCTCAATCCCAGTATTTTTCCTATCTATTGAGATTTCGATAAATCGAATCAAGATTATTTATGTCTACAAAAATCAACAAACCTGTTTTTGTCTCGTCGTGTATTTTTGCTTTATTGATCGTCGCGTTTACATCGCTATACCCAGAACTCAGCGCACAAACACTTAAGCAGTTCCAGCATTGGCTGGTGACCAAAGCAGGCTGGCTATACATATTATCAGTCGCAATATTTCTTATCTTCGTCGTGCTACTAGCAAGCAGCCGTCTAGGAAATATTAAACTAGGCCCCAATCATTCAGAGCCAGAGTTTGGCAATATCTCATGGTTTGCAATGCTCTTTTCTGCCGGCATGGGTATTGGCTTAATGTTTTTTGGAGTGGCAGAGCCCGTTCTACACTATATGGCGCCACCTGTTGGCACGCCTGAAACCGTTGCAGCTGCTCGTGAAGCAATGCGAATTACATTCTTCCACTGGGGACTTCATGCCTGGGCAATCTATGCGTTGCTCGCGTTAGTTCTGGCCTATTTTAGCTATCGTCACGATTTGCCACTACTGCCACGTTCCGCATTTTATCCATTGATTGGTGAAAAGATCTACGGGCCGATAGGGCACATTGCTGACACATTTGCTGTGCTTGGAACACTGTTTGGTGTGGCCACTTCACTCGGATACGGAGTGCAGCAACTCAATGCCGGACTTCACTTCTTATTCCATATTCCGCAAAGCAGTACGTTACAGCTAGTTTTGATTATTGCGATAACCTGCTTAGCCACCCTATCCGTCGTCTCTGGCTTAGATAAAGGCATCAAATTTTTATCCAACGTAAACATTCTAGCTGCGGTTATTCTGCTTATTGGTGTTCTTGTCTTTGGGCCAACCGAGTTAATTCTTCGCTCCTTTGTACAAAATACGGGCTTGTATCTAAGTAACTTGGTGAGCTCTACCTTTAACCTCTACGCCTATCAACCGAAAGAGTCTTGGCTGGGTGGTTGGACACTACTTTATTGGGGTTGGTGGATTTCTTGGTCACCATTTGTTGGGGTTTTTATTGCCCGAATTTCTAAAGGTCGAACTATCCGTGAATTTATCATCGGCGTACTTCTGATCCCCGCAGGTTTCACTTTCTTGTGGATGACAGCATTCGGCAACTCGGCGATTCATGCAATTGCTCAAGAAGGTGCAACCCAACTAGCCGAAACCGTTAACAGCAATGTTCCCGTAGCCTTGTTTGTGTTCTTTGAACACTACCCTATGGCTAAGTTGTTCTCGTTGCTGTCGGTCTTTCTTGTTGTTACGTTTTTCATTACCTCTGCTGACTCTGGTGCCCTTGTTATCGACAACCTCGCTTCAGGTGGTGAAAGCAATACTCCTGTCTGGCAGCGAGTGTTCTGGACAGCACTGATTGGCGTTATCGCTGCTACCACTATCTTTGCGGGCGGCCTGCAAGCATTGCAGACGCTTACTATCGCCAGTGCATTCCCATTTATGTTGGTCATGCTGGTATTCTGCTACAGCCTGTTAAAAGCGCTCAGAGAAGACTACATGCTTCACTATAGTGTCAACAATCACACTAATATCGTTCAGTACTCTCAAGTCAACGTAAACTGGAAAGAACGATTGGATGCACTCGTAAGCCACCCGAAACAGAAAGAAGCGGATAGTTTCATATTGTCTGTTGCCATCCCAGCACTTGAAAAACTGTCTGAGCATTTTGTCAGTCTTGGCTTTTCGGTCGATATGGAAGAAAATCAGGAGCAAGTGCTCATGGTTGTCCACAAGGATGACGCAACGGACTTTCACTATTGCATCAAATTGATTCCGTTTTCTGTACCTTCTTATGCAGAAGAAGAGTACAACCAGTACTACCGCGCTGAAGTTTTCCTCCATCAAGGAGGCCAAGATTACGATGTGCTGGGCTACACCGAAGAGCAAGTTATCGCAGATGCTATCACCCAATATGAAAAGCACCTGCACTTCATCCACCTTTCAAGCTCGGAAAGACTATCGGATAGCAACGCTTAGTTAACGATAATCACCTCTAATCGAAGGCCGCTATTTAGCGGCCTTCCATCTATTTCCATAGGCGCAGCTGTAGTCAGGCGTTGTTAACGTGTCCGCTATTTCCGCGATAGGCTTAAGTGGGCCAACCTTCGTTTGGTATGGGATGTACCCAGCCCACACTGGTAGATCCAAATCTTCTTTATCATCACTAACATCATTGTTGCTGATTTTGACCGACGCTTCTTCTAGAGGGATTTTTAACAAAGTGGTTGCGGCCAACTCCTTGTCATTACTGAGCCTCACTTCATCTGTTCTACCCGGTGCGATTTGCTCGATAAAGTGATTCAACAATCGATCTTTGTCTTGTTTATTTTCCACCTCATCAAATTGGCCAAATACCACCGCGGATCGATAGTGCGCACTGTGATGAAATGCCGAACGCGCCAAAACCCAACCATCAAATAAAGTAAAGGTTAAACAAGTTTGTGCGCCCGTTTTAAGTTTGCGCATTAGTCGGCTGTTGTTAGCACCATGAATATAAACGTGCTCATCGACACGCCAAGCAAGCATTGGAATAACCACTGGGCCGGATTCACCTTCAATCGCTATATGAGCAATTAAACTTTCATCAATGATTGCATGCAGTTTTTCTCTTTCGAACACTGCTTTGTGTTGTCCTTTTTTTATAGTGGTTCTTTGCGTATTTGATAGCATCGATATTTCCCATTCTCTTGATCTGTTGATTGTAATTTACCAACCAATTGGTACTCTTATTAGAGCCAGATTTAGCACATATATGGGTCCAGTTATGCCATTAATCGACATTGGTGATCTTCAACTGTCTAACAGTAAAGGCGCAAAACAAACCGAGCTTTTCAAGGCAATACGAGAGAAAATCGTC
The DNA here is from genome assembly GCF_921294215.1 of Vibrio marisflavi CECT 7928. GTDB lineage: Bacteria > Pseudomonadota > Gammaproteobacteria > Enterobacterales > Vibrionaceae > Vibrio > Vibrio marisflavi. Next base: position 185,692 of record NZ_CAKLDM010000001.1, on the reverse strand, counting down.
GAGCAACTGTGGCCAATTGGAGGCAAACTCCCCTCAACTAGAAAGCTTGCCGAAGAGTTATCGCTGAGCAGAAATACTGTAACAAACACCTACGAACAATTGGTCGCAGAAGGGTATATAGAAAGCCGCGCAGGTTCAGGGTTTTATGTCTGTATCGAGCTTCCTGAAGCCTACCTACCAGCACCGATTGCACACTCAGCACAACAAAGCTCAATACCTCCTTACAACAACGACGGGGCTTTCGCATCAGGTGTGCCAGATTTAAACCTATTTCCGATAAAAAAATGGCAACGCCTACTACAGCAACATAGCTCGCGCGTACATTTACTGGGTTCGCAGCATATCCAAGGCAGCATAGAGCTGCGCAGTGCGCTGTCCGATTATCTTGCGACAAGTCGAAGCGTAGTATGTAATCCTAGCCGCATCATTATTACTTCAGGGGCACAACAAGCTCTCTCTATTGCTTTAATGGCGACGCTTAGTCCGTCGGATTCAATACTGATGGAACAGCCTGGCTATACGCAAATGAGCAAGATTATCAATCTGCTCGGTAGCAATTTTATCGCAGCTCCTGTGGTGCCAAAACTCGGCTTAGATATAGACTTGGTTCTACAAAGTAATGCCAAAGCGCTGTATATCACACCCAGTAACCAGTACCCACTCGGAACCTCGCTAGATACAAAACAGCGACTGAGCTTAATTGAGTGGGCAGTGCAGGGAAATAGCTGGATCATCGAGGACGATTACGACAGCGAATTTCAATTTGCTCATCGTCCTTACACTAGCATGCAGGGGCTAGCTGGGCAGATGGGCAGAGATGAACATGTCATCTATGTCGGATCATTTAGTAAGGTGATGTTTAATAGTCTAAGGCTTGGCTATTTGGTTGTGCCCGAGTCGCTCATCAGCAAATGTCTAACCATAAAAGATGCAATCACTGGAGATTCCCCTGCTCACGTGCAAGCTGCGTTAGCGGACTTTATTCGCGAAGGAGATCTAATACGACATGTCCGAAAAATGCGTCGCCTATACAAGCTTAAGCACCAAGCAATGATAGACGCTATCAAGCTTCATTTGCCAAGTAGCTTAGAAGTTGTGAGTCAAGCAGCAGGTATGCACATCACTCTAAAATGGCACGGCAGTATCGACGAACAAGATTTGGTAGATGCCGCTCAGAAAGTTGGTCTCAATATTCGTCCGATGAGCTATTACGAGCACAACAAAAATATAGAGCGAGATTGGAACGCAGTCATATTGGGGTTTGGCAATGTATCGATGGATGATATTCCACAGGATATAGCCAGGCTAGCGAGTCTGTTTCACTGTTAGCACCGCTTTCTAGCACGTAAATTATCTCTCATCTTGTAATTTTTGTTCAAAAATTAATGTAAATCAATTACACCTCACTTTGTTAAAAACATCCCACAAAACTATGTTAACTTTCTTACATCATATGATTTGATTATGAAATTAGAAACGAGGCATCTCTTTCGCCGCGTAATTTGATTACAAATCATGAAGATTTTTACAGAATTTGCTGGATAAATAACAGGGAGATAGGGAATGTTTACAGACCCAATCAAGAAATGCAGTAATACCTCTTTTCGCATTAAAAACCTCTTCAATGACAACCCGTTGAGCTTTTGGATTAGCTCTGCAATGGCAGGCGCTTATGTGGGACTTGGTGTTATTTTAATCTTCACTCTCGGAAACCTAGTTGACCCATCTGTGCGATATTTAGTTATGGGTACGACCTTTGGTGTCGCACTCACGCTAGTGATTATTGCAGGCTCTGAACTGTTTACTGGCCACACGCTTTACTTCACCTTAGGAGCCAAAACTGGCCATGTGCGTTGGAAAGATGCGGCGAGAGTTCTTCCTGCAACTTGGGCAGGTAATTTTCTCGGTTCTGTGTTTATCGCGGTATTATTTATGAGCACTGGTGGAGGCAAGCTTTTACCAGATGCCACCAGCCTCTTGCACCTAACCGCTTTAGCAAAATCAACCACGTCTGCTGGAGCACTCTTTGTGAAAGGTATGCTATGTAACTGGCTTGTGTGCCTTGCGATATGGATGTGCCAAAGAGAAACAGGAGTAGGTCGATTTATTGCCATTTGGTGGTGCTTACTTGCCTTCATTGCCAGTGGTTATGAGCACTCTGTCGCCAATATGACCATCTTTGCTTTATCTTGGCTAGGTGATTCAGCTCCTGGGTTTACGGTAGCCGGCGCTGCCAACAACTTGCTTTGGGTTTCACTAGGCAACTTAGTTTCAGGGTCGGTTTTTGTTGGCTTAGGTTATTGGTACGCAACACCTAAAGAAGAGCGACCGATTGTCAGTACTGACAACCTGAAAAAATCGACTCTGACTCGCGCTAACGCATAAATCTTTACGACACATTCGGAATGGCTACTTTGGGTAAACAATCTATGTAACAATAACGCCTAGTTATTAAAAATTATTTGCGTAGATAGAATGAAATTCAAAGCAGCCATTTTCGACATGGACGGTCTTTTGCTCGATACCGAGCGCGTATGTAAAACTATTTTCCAACAAGCCTGCGATGCCCTTAACCTCCCTTTTTTAGAATCCGCTTATCTCAACATCATTGGTTGTAATTCAAAACGTTGTGAAGAGATCCTTACTGGTGCTTATGGCGCAGACTACCAACCATTACACAATGAATGGAAACGACGCTACCAAGCGGTGGTCATGCATGAACCTATCCCTGTAAAGCAAGGTGTGATTGAGCTGTTAGATTGGTTACATAACCAATCCATTCCTATGGCCGTGGCAACTTCTACAGAGAACAATGTCGCCAAAACCAAACTGAGATTGGCAGGCCTCGATCAGTATTTTCAAAACTTAACTACGGGCTGCGAAGTATCCAACAGTAAACCCGATCCAGAGATTTATTTGCTTGCGGCAAGTCGATTGGAAGTAAGCCCGGATGTATGTCTCTCATTTGAAGATTCCAATAACGGTATCAAAGCCGCGGTAGCCGCTGGCACCATTGCCTATCAAATTCCAGATCTCATACAACCGACAGACGAAGTCATTGCACTTGGTCATTCTATTGAACCCTCGCTAACAGATGTGCTTACCAAGCTAAAAAGCATCCACTAGTTCCAGAAATGTCTATATAAACATTGCGCGTATATCCGGCAGCACAAAGTGCTGTCGGTTCCAATTTTGCTATCTCTAACTCTGTGCCAAGCAAATCACTCACAAATGAAAAGGTTTAACTACACTTAGAGATGTGATTGGATTTTGGAGTGAGTTATGCAGCGTTATCTATTTGTTTCTTTGCTGATCTTGTGCAGTACACTTTTACCCCATACAGCCTATTCAAGCTCGACTTCATTTAAAGGAAAAACTATCAGTGTCGTTTACAGCTCGCGCTGGGCACCGTTTTCTTATCACCTAGAAAATCACGCCGTTTCAGGTATTTTGCCGGTTTTACTCAGTAAGATTTTGACTGAAAAAATGGGTATGGAAGTTAACTCCTACGCCGAACCTTGGGCAAGGGCTCAAGAGAGTGCGAAGCAAGGCCGCTACGACGCCATATTTACTGCAATTACTCCGGAAAGAGAACATTATTTTTTAGCCAACAAATACGATTTGTTCTCTTTAGATTGGCGCGCATTTGTTTCTCAAGAATCGCCTTTATTTGAAAACATAAAACCTGACCAAGACATTCTTAAAAATAAGAAATTACAGTACGTAGTCGTCAATGGTGATGGCTCTTCAGAGCAAATACTTAAAAACTACGACTTACCCTATACCTCTCTTACTTCTGCGCAACAATGTTTAGGGTTGATAGCATTTGGTCGAAAAGACGTGTTTCTTCACTCCTACCTTGTTGGCGAGACCCTTCTACATAAAATGAACTTAAACAACAAAGTGAAAGCATTAAGGAAAACGTACAAATCTGTTGGGTTTAAATTACTGCTATCAAGGAAATCGTCCTATGATCAGGCACTACTTGACGAGCTTGATAAACACTTGGCACAAATGATTGAGTCTGGCGAGCTACAGCAGCTCAGAGAACAAGTAGAAAATGAGCAGCTCTTAAAAGCATTAGATTTAAACTAGTTGTTGTAAGAACTGCCCCATTGAAACACTTTGGCTTTATTCCCGAGGTTGAATGAAATTCTCTTTAAGAAAGTCTATAAACAATTGGGTTCGCGCATGTGTTTGCTGTAAGTAAGGGTAGTACGCATATAGTGAGAGACCTTCGCCATGAACGTCAGGCAATATTGAAATAATATCTCCTTTCTCGACACTTTCTTGTGCCAAGTTCTCTGGCGTCAGTACAACTCCCATGCCCCGTTTTACGCTCTCAAATAACGCTTCAGGGTTGGAGGTGACGAAGTTTCCATCCATCAACAAGGTTTCGCCATTCGAAAGAGTGAGTCTTTTTTCTTCATGTTCACCCCAAACTAACAAATTGTGTTCCCTGAGATCTTCAATTGTGCTTGGAGTACCATGACGGCTGAGATAATCAGGTGAAGCGTAAAACCTTTGACGGTGATTGGATAGTGGCAAAGCCTTGTGACTCAGCGTATTTATCTGCTCGACTTTACGACTGATAAAAACATCTAATTGCAACTCAGGAATCTGCCCCGGAGAAGTCATGATCAACTTTACTTTCATATTCGGATATTTCGCTAAGAAGCTATCGATATAAGGCATTAGAATCTTGGCGCCAACCGCAACAGTAGCGCCAATGATAAGTTTCCCATACGGGCTCGAGTCTATGGTTCGGGTTTCATCTACCAGTGATTGCCACTCCAATAACTGGTATCTGGCTTTTTGATAGAAGTGCTCGCCAGCTTCGGTTAATGATAATGAACGTGTCGTTCTCTTCATTAATTGAATATTGAGCTGATTCTCAAGCCAGTTTATCCGTTTACTTAACCCAGAAGTTGTCATGTTGAGGGATTTAGCTGCCGAGTGGAAACTCCCTTGCTCCACAACTCGAACATAAGTGCGCACACTTTCCAACCAATCCATACTTCAACCTCTCATGATTCAACCTATTTATAGATTAATTTACGTCCTTACAGGACACAATATGTTTCTATGTAATCGTTGCATCTATTGGAGAGCAGTAAAGATTAATCTCTATTAGTTCAGTTATGGAGACTAAAGAGAGGATTTAGAGCTAACACCCAAAGGCAATACTATACTCTTTTAAACCAAGGAGTGGTTATGTCTGATTCCCGAGCAAATACTGTAAAACCAGAGAAAGTTCAAACAACATATTGTGGGATACATAAAGTGATGCCGATACAAAAATCAGGGTTCCGTACCATAAGCTCATGGACAAAAGGAGGGATTGCCAGCCTCAGCATCCATTTCTTTTGTACAGTTATTGTAGTGATGTTTTTCTCCACCCTACTCAACAAAGCCTATCCTTCAAATGAAAACTCGTTATCGGTAGCGGTTTCTCCTTGGATACCTTGGCGCATACAGTCAGATGATGGTAGTTGGGGTGGGATAGCAATAGATACACTAAGGGTTATTACCGTATGTACTAAAACAGATCTGGAACTGCTGGATATAAAAAATGCTAAGCGTATGAGAAAAGAATGGGGACGTCGCATCAACGCGGAGTCTGCAATTTCTCCTTTTTGGAGGAAAGCCGAAGAGTCTAGCTCATCCTATACAAGTCCATTATTTTCAACATCTGATATTATTCTTGCCAAAAAAGGAGTATTTAAAAATATTCAGTCTTCCAAAGACTTGCATGGGGAAAAGGTAGGAGTAACGGTTGGATATTACTACCCAGAGGGATTTACTGAAGCATTCAACGCAGGAAAAATACAAACTAGCCCCTCAAACTCAAAAAACTTACTGCCGAAGCTTCTTCGTGGAAGGTTAAAAGCTATCATCATCAATGAAAACGAGCTGCAGTACTTGCTCAGTAACAATCAGTACGATTTCAAATATGATATAGACAACTTTGAAGTAATCTACCGTTTTGAGACCGTACTTTTACACGTAAGGCTCCATCGTGACTATCAACACCTAATTCCTAAGTTTAATGCTGTAATTGAACAATTAAACAGTAGTGGCATAAAAGAACGAATTCAAAGCAAGTATTCTAGTTCCGGCAAAGAGAAAGAGCCTATAAGCTTGGACGAGTGCCCATTCAAACCCAATTAAGTTCCAGCTCCTTGAAAGATAAATTAAAATTGACACATTCATCATTTAGAAAGGGTTTTGAGCTATATAAGATAAATGGAAGTTCTATTAGGGTGCCAATAATTAAACTGACAGCAAATAGTGATTAATTAGTGGCGTTCCGGCTTACTAGCAAAGAAAGGTCTATTGAGAGGTCTATATTCTTGCTGTTAATATGCTAGCCGGTATAAATAATTTATGCGCGATTTCCGATAAGTAAATGTGTTCAACTAGGAGCAGAAGCTAAGAGCAACAGTCATATCATCTCCATTTAAATAACTTTGCCCTTTTAATTTCACGCACTCATAGCTTGATTAACGACTACTGTCGGTTAGCAAGAATTGATAACCAAAGGAGTAAAGAATGGACAATCAAAAAACCGTAGAAATCAATACACCATTTGGCCCCGTGTGTTGTATCGAATCACAAGGCGTTTTGTCTGCTCACCGACTACGTTACGCTATTCCTCCATTAGAGGAACATCGCTTTGCCCTACCAGTTCCCATAACACCTTGGACCACCCCACTAGACTGTACCAAAAAAGGTTTGCAACCCCTGCAGTTACCCTGCCGCCTTGATTCGGTTATGGGTGAATATTCAATTCCAATGGGGGAAGATTGCTTACACCTTGATGTGTGGGCTCCATCAAGCAATACTGAAAATGCTCCTGTTCTAGTGTACATACATGGAGGAGCTTTCATAACTGGGAGCGGTTCATATTCTTGTTATGATGGCTCTCAGCTTGTTAAGAATACCGGAATGGTTGTAGTCAATATCAGCTATCGCATTGGCGCACTCGGCTTTCTCCCGATAGATGACATCGCTCCAGCTAACCTTGGTTTACACGATCAACTCTGTGCTCTCGATTTTATTCAAAAAGTGGTATCTAGCTTTGGCGGTGATCCCAATAATGTAACAATAGCTGGGCAATCTGCAGGCGCTCATTCCGTTGCTATTCACCTCGATCACCCAGCTAGTCGTCAGTATTTCCATCGTGCCATCATGATGAGCGCTCCTCTCGGGGCAAAACTTCATCAACCTGACAAAATTCGTGAAATAGCGGCGGCATACCTTGAGGAACTTGGCGTTAAACCTGGAGATAGAGAAGCCCTTTGTAGAGTATCTTCCGAAGAGCTTTTGCGCGCACAGAAACTCTTACAGGAGAAGTTCGCTCCATCGGGAGGAGAAATTACACCTCCGTTTATCCCTTCTGTAGATGGTGACTTTGTTACTTCACAACCGGGCCTGGCATTACGTGAGGGCTCTGCAACCGATATAGATGTGATGATAGGTACAACTCGCGAGGAAATGGCCGCATTTTTGCCGACAGAGCCAGCCATCCAAGCTGAAATAGCAAAATTAGCCATGCCACTCTTCCAACGCCGCTTTGGTGAACAGGCCGTGGCAGCAATGAAAAAAGCTGCTGGATACAGAGTTCCTTCTACTCCATTTAACCTTATAAGCGATGTGCAAACTCAAGCAATCTTTACTGAAGGAAGCCTTGAAGCAGCTGCTGGCCATAGCGACAACGGTGGAACAACATATGTTTACAGCTTTGACTGGCAAGCGCCTTCATCGAAGTTTGCTGCTTGTCACTGCATCGATTTACCTTTCTTGTTTGGTAACCTAGATGTATGGGTTGATGCACCCATGCTAGATGGAGCAGGCAAACAAGAAATGGAAAACTTAGTTGATATATTTCAAGGGGCAATCGCCGCATTTGTTCGTAGCGGCTCACCTAATGGAGATTCTCTCCCAGATTGGCACCAGTATGGTAAGGCAGGCTTAGAGTTACACTTTGACCGCAGGATAACGGTAGGAAGTACTAGAACGTAATTATTTTCTCGGAGAGGCTCTTCCAATACATACTACCTTGAGTTAGCACTCAGGGTAGTATTTTTATATGGCCTTTCGGCACCGCCGTTGACGCAACTAGTAACGTACGCGTGTTAGTTGTAATTACTAACACGCGCTAAACATGATCACACTGAATTAAACTGGTTATTTCACGTTATTTTTGCTTCCTTCAACCTCTGCTCGTATTGCATTTTTTACTGACCAATACCCTATCGCAGCAAGCGCAAAGGGGATGATTGCAAGTGTGTATTCGACCCATTCTTGCTCTATCAATTGCTTGTATAGAAGAAGGTGGGAAATGACGAGTATCAGCGCGCACCCGACTGCTACCCAAATATATTTAAGCTCTCGATTTTTCACAAGCTTGCCTCCAGGTGATATGAACCCGTCATTTCACCTGAAGGAGATATGAAGCGATCGTATAAGAAAGGAGATATATCTAGTGTAAGTTGCTGCTCTCTGACTAGCTCGTTGAGAAGTTGGCCTGTAATTGCTGACGTGAGCATGCCCGTTCTAAAGTGACCACAAGCATTCAAATAACCTTCAACTCCCGGCACTGGCCCTAGAATAGGCAACTCATCAGGAGAGCCGGGCCTTAGCCCTGTCCAACATCTTTTGATATTCATCGATTTTAGAATTGGCAAAGACTTTTGTGCACCTATCGCAAGCTGTCTCAGCAAGTTAATATCTTGAGTGGTGTCGTAACCTTTCTCTTCCGTCGTTGAGCCGATCAGTATTTCACCATTATCCTTTTGCGCGATATAACAGTCACTTGTTGTAATACAGCCATTTAATATTTTAGGTAATCGTTCCGATACTATAACCTGTCCCTTCACTGGGAAAACAGGTAACGGCATGCCCGTCGCCCATTGACATATCTTCTCTGCCCACGCGCCAGCGGCATTAATTAGCGTGCCACATTTCAAACGTCCCATTGAAGTAGTAACGGACACCACTTTGCGCCCTTGTCTTTCAATTCCTGTGACTTCGGTATTAAGAAACAGGTCGACACCATTTTGCCTAGCACCTTCTACATAGGCTTCGTTTAGACGATATGGATTAATTTGATGATCAGTGCCAAACTCCATTGCGCCTAGCGCATTTGCAGACAAATGTGGCTCTTCTTGCTGCAATTGCTCACGGTCTATCCATCGAATATGTTGCTTCCTATCTGGTACAGCATCAGCGATATGTTGAGCATAGATCTTGTCGTATTCATCAAAAATAACGAACTTGAGGCCTGTTTTCTCAAACTTCATATCAACGTTGTGTTTTTCTAACAATTCTTGGCTTAACGCTGGGTACATACTATTGGATTGCATTGCCATATCAAAAAATGGTGTAGGCATAATATGGGGCTTCATTTCCGTTGATGCGCCCGATACCGTCCCTTCGCTAATTTGCTTTGACAAGGTTTTGAATAGAATAACACCACAACCAAGCCCTGTTGATTCACCCATAGCCCACAACCCACCGGCTGATGCTCTAGATGCATTTCCCGGCTTTTTGTAGTCAACCAATGCTATCTTTAAATCTTTATCCCTACTTAAGAAGTAAGCAATGGAACTTCCAATAACACCACCGCCACATATAACAATATCGTAAGCCTTCATATTTCGTCCTCCATTGCAGAGAAAGGAATGGGATCTAACGGAAACCTTGGTCTAAACGTGCCCGCTCCTTCTTTTAAACCTTCTTGGTTGAACCTATCGTAAAGGTAATGGCAACAAGTTTTGCCTTGGCAGTCACCCATACTCACTCTAGTGCGCATTTTTAACGTAATAACGTCTTTGCACCCTTCAGCAAAGGCTTCATCAATATCCCTTTTCTTTACCTGCTCACAACGGCAGATCACCGTATCGTCAGAAGGCAAAGATAGCAGCCCAGCTTTCCGCTGGTTGGCGCGATCAAAAGCCCCTCTAAAGCGATAGTATCTGGCTCTACGTTTCCACAGGCGCTTTATATGAGTATTTGAAGAAGCTGTTAATTCAGGTTCAATATTCATTAAAATGCTATGTGCTGCTATTTCCCCTTCAAGCATTGCAACATCGGCACCAGCGAGTTTTACTGAGTCACCCGCGCAGTAGATATTGTCTATGCTGCTCCTTTGATATTCATTTGTGACCGGAATAACGCCACCGATATCGTCAAGTTCTGTCTCAACCCCCATCAGTTGAGCAAGCTGAGAACGAGCAGAAAATCCATATCCAACACCGAGTGTATCCGTGTCGATCCATTCGATTTTATCTGTATCTGGCTCCCAGCTACTGTTGTATGGCGCAACGGCAACGCGTTCGAGACTCTCATTTCCTTCAGCTTTAACAATGCCCCAACCATATTTGAATGGAATATTATGACGGCGTAGATACCCCATCATGGATACACCGTTTAGCAAAACTTGCGGGCGATTTAAAAGCGCTACGGCTTCCTTACTTAAATCTTTTAGTTCAGTTGCTTCGTACACCCCTGCGACATCCACTCCAGCATGATGAAGTTGGCACGCGACCAACACTAATAGTGGACCACTACCCACAATCACAGCCCGTTTGCCGGGTTTTACAAAGCCACTTTTCAGGTGTAGCTGTATTCCACCAGTAAGCATGACACCCGGTAGCTGCCAGCCCGGAAATGGGATACTTCTCTCTTGGCACCCAGTGGCTAGAATTAAGTGCTCGTATTCGAGGGTAGAAAGCTTGCCTTCTTTAGAGAGCAACAAGGAGTTTGGCCCAACAGGGCCCTGAACTCTGGTACTCATTCGTATTTCTATATTATGTTGATGCTCGGCCAACTTTCTCTTCTGCTCTACAATTGCTTTTTGTAGAGGTTCGTCAAGATGTGGCATGTCGTTGACTTCTCTCAAGGGGCCACGATATATCACTCCCCCAGCGATTGGGTTTTCATCTATGATCACCGACTTGAATCCGTTCTTCGATAAGGTAGTCGCCGCTGAAATTCCGGCAGGGCCAGCACCAACAATAACAATTCTATTGCTCATGTTTCTCTCCTTGCCCATCTACCACACGATTTTTTAACGTCTTGATCTTCATTCCGGGTTGGACAAGAGTTTGGCATGCTCGCTGCTTTTGTATGCCATTGATTTCAACCATACAACAGTGACACACACCCATCGCGCAGTATGAGCCCGAAGATGTTCCTTTATCATTTTTCATTAACTTGCGAAATCCATTTGCAGTTAGAGTACTAATCACACTTTCACCAGGTAATGCTTCAACCTCTCGATCGTCTATATTTACGACAAATTTCTTCCCAGCTGGAGATACAATGTCTCCAATTCTATTGTTGGCTTTCATTAGTGTTCTCTCTTCGTTCGTAAGCATTATTGTCAATATGCAACAACTACATATAAACTCAGTCGCTATAATATTGATTGCATAATTATGTCGATTGATTAGGAACATGAAGCATTTAATTTTTTGCTACAAAAAATTAAAGTGTGAGGTGATTCTCAGCAGTGTGTTTATTGAGCCATTGACTTGATACCGAACAGGCTGTGGAAAACTCTTAGAATTTTTCCGAAACAAAAATGCGTGCTAGATCACGAAGTAGGAAGATGATTTTGTCTCACATTTTAGTAACAACTCTATTTTTTTACATTCAAGTTAAGCATGAATCCATCAATAGTGTGCTACAAAGCCTTTCTCTATCAGCATTTATTAACAATATCACTACAAATTAAAGGGTTAAACGTACTCTAAACAGCTAGTGGTTTCATATATAAAAACTTAGATACCAATTGTGTGTGATGAGCTTCGCAAATAATGTAAGGATAATGCGGCGGTTGTAACGATGTGTTTCGAGAAGGTTTCATATGTAAACACATTCCCCGCACAGGAGAATGGATAATTACGTTAATAACAAATCACTCAAAATCACATCTACGCACACACCCAATTAATAAACATTCTAATAACTAAAACTGGCTATCAAGACATCTGTCTTGCTATCTAAACGAATTGAGAAAGTTAATGGAAGCTTCAAAAATAAAAAGCATCCTTTTAAAAGTAGTGGGACTGGGTATGGTTCTGTTGCTTTCTGGATGTAATTCTGCGCTACTCAACCCTAAAGGGTCGGTTGGCGTTCAGGAAAAAGAACTGATCATTACCGCTCTTTTACTTATGCTAATTGTCGTTATCCCTGTAATTTTAATGACAATTTGGTTTTCATATAAGTATAGAGCCCGTAAAGATTCTGATGCTGAATATGCTCCAGAGTGGTCACACTCAACAAAAGTTGAAGTCGTGGTTTGGACTGTTCCACTGATCATTATTTTGATTCTTGGCACAATTACATGGCGCTCAACTCACGCACTATCACCTTCTAAACCTCTTGTTAGTGATGTTAAGCCAATGACGATTGAGGTCGTATCTTTGGATTGGCAGTGGTTGTTTATTTACCCGAAACAGCACATTGCGACAACGAACTACCTTGCTTTCCCTAAAGGTACTCCAATCCAGTTCAAGATTACGTCTGACAACATCATGAACTCGTTCTTCATCCCTCGCTTAGGTAGCCAAATCTACGCTATGCCAGGCATGGTGACGCGACTACACCTGATCGCAGACGAGGCTGGTGACTACAAAGGTATCGCTGCAAGCTTCAGCGGTAAAGGCTTCTCAGATATGAAGTTTACGGCACACGCATTAGCTGATCGTGCAACTTTCGATAACTGGGTGAAAAAAGTTCAAGCAAGCCCTAAAACGCTTAGCGACTTTAATGCCTATCAAGAACTAGCGAAACCGACTATCAATGCGCCGATCACGTACTTCTCAAATGTACCGCCGTATCTATTCTCTGACATTGTGACCCAGTTCCCTGGCGCAATGAATATGAGCGCATCTGATAAAGCTTGCACGAACACTACCGAAGGATAATCTGATGTTTGGAAGATTGAGTCTACACGCAATCCCATACGACGTGCCAATTTTGGTGGGAACATTTATTGTTGTTGCCATTCTTGGTGTTGCTTTACTCTCTTACGTGACTATTCAGCGTAAGTGGACATATTTGTGGAAAGAATGGTTCACTACCGTCGACCACAAAAAAATTGGTTTCATGTACATAGCCGTAGCTATGGTCATGCTTATACGTGGTTTCTCCGATGCCATCATGATGCGCAGCCAACAGCTGTTATCATCAGCTGGTGAAGCAGGTTACTTGCCACCGCACCACTACGATCAAATCTTTACCGCTCATGGCGTAATCATGATTTTCTTCGTAGCAATGCCTCTTGTAATCGGTTTAATGAACATCGTTGTTCCTTTGCAGATCGGTGCGCGAGACGTAGCATTCCCATACCTGAATAACCTCAGTTTCTGGCTGTTCATTGTTGGTGTTATCTTGACTAACATGTCACTGTTTGTTGGTGAGTTTGGTCAAACAGGTTGGTTGGCTTACCCTCCTCTATCGGGCATCAAAGCAAGCCCTGGAGTCGGGGTCGACTACTGGATATGGGCACTACAGCTTTCCGGTATTGGTACCACTCTAACAGGTGTTAACTTCTTCGTGACCATCTTCCGCATGCGCACACCAAGTATGCCGTTGATGAAGATGCCAGTATTCACTTGGGCATCACTATGTGCAAACATCCTGATCATTATTTCGTTCCCAATCTTAGCAGTTACCATTGCTCTATTGACGCTTGATCGTTATCTAGGCTTCCATTTCTTTACTAACGATATGGGCGGCAACATGATGATGTACATCAACCTGATTTGGGCTTGGGGCCACCCAGAAGTATATATCCTGATACTTCCAGTATTTGGTGTGTTCTCAGAAGTCGTTGCGACCTTCTCACGCAAAAAGCTATTTGGTTACGCATCTCTTGTTTGGGCAACAGTTGTTATCACCATCTTGGCGTTCGTTGTATGGCTACACCACTTCTTTACTATGGGTGCTGGCGCGAATGTTAACGCCTTCTTCGGCATCGCCACCATGGTCATCGCCATACCGACCGGGGTTAAGATCTTTAACTGGCTATTCACCATGTATAAAGGTCGTATCTACTTCACAACTCCAATGATGTGGACGGTTGGCTTCCTAATCACCTTCACTATCGGTGGTATGACAGGCGTACTAATGGCCGTACCGGGTGCAGACTTCGTTCTTCACAACTCGCTATTCCTAATCGCTCACTTCCACAACGTAATCATCGGTGGTGTTGTATTCGGCTGTTTCGCAGGTATTACTTACTGGTTCCCGAAAGCAACAGGCTTTACGCTTTGTGAGAAATGGGGCGCGCGCGCATTTTACTGCTGGGTAATTGGTTTCTGTTTAGCGTTTATCCCTCTATATGCGCTTGGCTTTATGGGTATGACTCGTCGCTTGAGCCAAAACATTAACCACGAATACTTCCCACTACTTGCTGTTGCAGCATTTGGTACAGCAGTCATTCTTGCAGGTATTCTTTGCCAAGCAATACAGATCATCGTTAGTGTTCGCACTCGCGAAAGCCGTCGTGACCTTACTGGCGACCCGTGGGATGCTCGAACTCTTGAATGGTCAACATCATCTCCACCGCCGTTCTATAACTTTGCCAAAATCCCTGAAGGCAGCGAAATCGACGCGTTCTGGTATCAAAAACAGCGTGGCGAGTTTAAGCCAATGGAAGAGCAGGAATATGAACCAATTCATATGCCGAAAAACTCAAGCTCTGCCTTCTTTATCTCAGCACTTGCTTTGGTATTTGGTTTCGCAATGATTTGGTACATCTGGTGGTTAGCAGGCCTAAGCTTTGTTGGCATCATCTTTATGTGTATCAAGCACAGCTTCAACGAAGACATCGATTACTACGTACCTGTTGAAGAAATTAAGCAGATAGAAGCCGAACGCAGAGAGCAGCTTAAACAGGCTGAAGCTCTGAAAAAAGACAAAGACGATATGGAGGTGAGCTATGCAAACTAATGCTATGACTCACGCTCATGACCACGATCATGATCATCACGCTCAAGAGATCAAAAAGAACAAACTATTTGGTTTCTGGATCTACTTGATGAGCGACTGCATATTGTTTGCGAGCCTATTCGCAACATTTGCAGTACTTATAGATGCAACTGCCGGTGGTCCCACCGGCAAAGATATCTTCGAAATACCTTTTGTATTCGTAGAAACGATGTTGCTGCTGTTCAGTAGTATTACTTTTGGCTTTGCGATGATTTCAATGCGTCGTAAGCACCTTGCAGGCCTTAAGTTCTGGTTGATCGTGACCTTCCTACTAGGCGCAGGCTTTATCGGCATGGAACTTTACGAGTTCCATCACCTGATTCTTGATGGCTATGGCCCAGAGCGTAGTGCGTTTCTTTCAGCGTTCTTTACGCTAGTTGGTACGCACGGTCTTCATGTTACTTTCGGTCTGATTTGGCTAGCGACGTGTTACTTCCAGCTAAACAGCAAAGGCTTGAATGACATGATGGAAACACGCTTTAGCTGCCTAAGCTTATTCTGGCACTTCCTTGATATCGTTTGGGTATGTGTCTTCACTATCGTTTACTTGTTGGGAGTAATGTAATGAGCAGCGAAACCACCGAGTTAAGCGTTCAGGGATATGTAAAAGGTTTTATCGCATCGCTGATTTTAACCATCATTCCGTTTTATTTCGTGGCGACAAAATCGCTGCCAACCCACATCACGTACCTACTGATGTTTGGTTGTGCGATTATTCAGGTTCTCGTTCATTTTTACTACTTCTTGCACCTAGAAGCGAAGTCACAAGATGGACGCTGGAGTATTATATCGCTAGTGTTTACCGCGCTTGTGGTTCTGATCCTGATTGGTGGTTCAATCTGGATCATGGTGAACCTCAACGATAACATGATGATGTAGTAGAAGGTTCGCTATGCTGAAAAGCTATCTCTCCATCACTAAGCCAGGCATCATTATTGGCAATCTGATCTCTGTGGCTGCAGGTTTTTTCCTTGCCGCAGAGTCTGAGCCAGCCAATGCTTCGTTGCTGCTTTACACCATGCTAGGCGTAGCGTGTGTGATTGCCTCTGGTTGTGTTGTGAACAATATTTTCGATAGAGATATCGATTATAAGATGGAAAGAACTCGCAAGCGTGCATTAGTACAAGGTGCGGTCAATATTGACCACGCCTTTATTTATGCGTTAGTGCTGCTAGTCATTGGTACTGCTGTTCTCTATCAAAAAGCCAATCCGCTTTCTACCGTCATTGTATTACTAGGCTACGTGTTCTACGTATTCTTTTATACCATGTGGTACAAGAGAACCTCGATATACGGAACATTGGTAGGCAGCGTTTCCGGCGCTGTTCCGCCATTGGTCGGCTATCTTGCGGTAACAAACTACATCAGTTTAGAAGCGGTGTTACTATTTGCATTGTTCAGCTTGTGGCAAATGCCTCACTCCTACGCCATTGCAATGTTTCGCATGCAAGACTACAAGGAAGCAGGCATTCCCGTGCTACCAGTAGAGAAAGGCATCAAAAAAGCTCACCAGCATATGAAAGCCTATGTTACTGCATTTAGCGTGGTCGCTATTGCACTGTTTGCTTTTGGTAATAGCGGCTACGAGTATCTCGCTGTTGCTTCGCTCGTTTGCTTGTACTGGATGAGAGCAACATTCAAACCAGTTACAGAAGAGAACTACATCCCTTGGGCAAAGAACGTGTTTAAAATATCACTGCTTGTCGTAATGGGTATCAGTGGCATTCTCGGCTTAGAACTTGTCAGCCTCACCATCTAAAACCAACATAGTGTAGTGGTCATACTGACTGCTACACTTTTTTTGGCTTTTTTCTTGTTTGTCCCTACCAACGCGAATCAAATGTAAGTTACTGTGAATAGAGTACATTCTCTGCTCAGTATCACATATAGCCCATCGCCACCTTGTGATAGAAATAAAGCGGTCTAGTATATCTATTTGTATTTAAAGCATTAAAGTTGAACGTTCACACATGGCATTGCTGCAAGGCCAATATTGGACGAATTGTAAACTTATGCTTAATATCAAATATGGTCAGTTACGTCCTTTACCCCTTATCAGGGGCAAGATAGACTGACTTATAGCAACAAACGAGGCCCTCATTTGTTGACATCCCTAGAACGCTAACATTTATAAACAAATAGGAAGTTTTATGTCAGATATTGCATTTCAAATACAATTAGGGTTGATTCTACCTAAGCTAAGATCCACTGTTAAAGACCAAATGTTAAGCATCAGTGAAGAGCTAGGTACAATAGTCCAAGCAGGTAATGTTGAAGGCGGTGACGTTGATCTCGCTGCTGTAAAAGAAGTTTTAATGAAGTCTATCGAGACTTTTGTCGATCAAGATATTGTTCCAGCTCTAGACGCTAAGCTAAATCCACCAGCTGACGAGCCTGTAGCTGAAGCATCGGAAGAAGCTGCCGAAGAAGAGCCAGCTGAAGAAGAAGCGTAATCATCACCAAATTGCGGTATTGTAAAAAGAGCGAATTTTCGCTCTTTTGTTTTATCTGCTATATTTTCTAATCGGTTTGCTCAACTCATTTCTACATGTCGCTAATTGCTATCTCTCTGCCCTCTTTAATACACCGCATTGGCGGAGAGCACGTAAAAACAGCCAAACTCATTGCTGAAAACAACCACTGCCAGCTAAAAAGAGTGAGACGCTCTCGCAATTGGCAACTGATTGGCACTTGCTCGGACATACTGCAATTTATCGATATGCTGGCCGTCGAAAGTGACGAACACTTTGCTTATCTCATCAATAAAATCAAAACCAACAAAGATATTGCTTCAAGCCAAAAAGAAACCGTTCAAACAAAACTTGAAAGCCTTATCCAACGTAACCCTTCAATCACATTGGCGGAGTTAGTCCAATTAACTGGCTGTACGTTGGTACAAGCAAGAGCAGCGCGTTTAAAAATGGACTCACTATGATTGACCTGTTCCAACAACACTTACAAAAGAACGGTTTTGCACAACAAGAAATCGACCAACTCATTCAATCAGCAAAACTCATAGAGTTACCAGAACATCAAGCTTTACTGCATCAGGGCGAAGTGGCGAATGATGTGTTCTTTATGCTGGAAGGAATTTGTCATTCAGCTTACCTGACAGACAAAGGAAAGAAGTTTAGCAAAGAGTTTTATTGGGAATACGATTGGATTATTGGCTTTGAAAGCCTGATCAACCAGCAAGCTTCTCCTTATCTCATTGAGACGATCACTCGGTGTTCAATTCTGTCACTTCCAATAGAAACCTTGGGCAAATGGCGTAAAGAAAGGCACGACATTTATCTAAAGCTACTGGAAACTCAGCTTATGTATAAAGAGAAAAAAGAGCGCTTTATGCTGCTCCATACACCCGAAGAGCGCTATGAGTTATTCTGCCTGAACTTTCCAAGCTTGCTTGAGCGCCTCAATGACTACCAAATCGCTGGCTATCTTGGCATCACCCCTATTAGCCTAAGTCGCATTAAAAAACGTAGCCAGAATTAACATTTGTTAATGCCTATATAAACGAGCCTTGTTACATTACTGATATTCGCAACAATGAAGAATAAATAATAATGATTACTTGGCAGCTAAAATCCTTCCTTCAACTAACTACTACCGAGCTCTATCAACTTCTTAAACTTCGGGTCAACGTATTTGTTGTTGAGCAAACCTGCCCTTACCCAGAGCTAGATGACAAGGATCATCAGCACGATGTCCACCACTTATTGGGTTATCAAGGCGACAAGCTCGTTGCATGCGCTCGTCTATTACCAAAAGGGATCAGTTATCCGTCAGTGAGTATCGGCAGAGTGGCTACCAGTGAAAGCCATAGAGGCGATGGCCTTGGACATCAGCTTCTGCAAAAGGCTTTATCCTCTTGCGAAGCTTTATGGCCAAATGAAACTATTGAATTGGGTGCTCAAGAGCATCTAGCAAACTTCTATCGCCAACATGGTTTTGTGCAGACCTCAGAGATGTACCTAGAAGATGACATTCCGCACATTGATATGAAGCTGGAAAAGTAGCCTTGTCTTCTGCCCGCATTCCCTTGGCGATATTGCTGCTGGTTATCGGTAATTTCGCCGCTTCACTCTCCGATGTTGCAGTTAAACTGCTTGATGGAGACGTGTCTAGTTTTCAGTACATTTTTATCCGGCAACTACTTGCAACACTTGTAATTTTGCCATTCTGGTTGAAACAGCCTAAACCGAAAAGAAAGCTTTATAGCCCCAAACTTCATATATTGAGAGCACAGCTAATTGTTATCGGCAGTGGGTGCATGGTGGTCGCCATAACGCACTTAACACTGGCTACAGCAAACGCCGTTTTCTATGCAGCACCCCTGATAATGCTCCCTCTATCGATGGTATTACTCGGTGAAAAACCTAAACCAACACGCATAGCAATGACAGTGTTAGGTTTTGCAGGAGTTATGGTTGTGTTGCGACCATCCGAATTTCATTGGGCTGCGAGTTTTGCCCTTGGAACAGCGCTGACTCTTGCTCTTTTTAACCTGACAGCTCGCAAACTTCCGAATCACCAGTCAGTAGTAAGTACCTTATTTTGGACATCGCTATTTTCTCTACCGATATCGGGTATCCTAGCGCTGTACTACTGGCAGCCCATCACAACAACAAGCTTGCTGTTGATACTTGCAAGCTCTGCATTAATTCTCAGCTACAACGGTTTAGCGATAATGGCTTACCAACGCGCGCCTGCCAGTTCGATTGCAGTCGCTGAGAACTCTGGATTGGTGTTCGTTACTTTGTTTGGTGTCATGTGGTTCAATGAAGTCCCCGATTGGCTCACCATATTAGGAATAGCAATGGTGATCTTACCTCTCATCCCATGGGGCACTTTCTTTAAATCGCAGCCAAAGCTGTCGAAGTGTTCGGAGTTGTGAGTGCGGGTTGGACAAATATTAGCAAATGAGCGATAACTTCAAGTATGCCAATGTGAAAGGTCAAAAGCCCCTAATCAGCGTCATTTATAGTCGAAAACAAAAAACGCCAGCGATTATCGCTGGCGTTTTACTTTGTGGAGTTAAAGTGTCACAGTGAGCGGCGGTTCTGGCACTTCCAAGAAACACGCTATCACTCGGTACAATTCGCCTTCTGAAACGGTGATTTTTCCATCAGACTCGATTGCTAAACGACACGCCTTAACGAACTGGCGTCGTTGAAGGGGTTTAAGTTGCAGCAACAGTTCCAATGCAGTACGACTTATGCGCCAGTCGTTATTAGGTTCTACTAGCGTAGTTTCTGCAAATCCAAGCGAGGAGAGCGAAGCGTTAAACGCTCGTTGCGCACGTTTTCGTTCTGAATGAGTGACCCAAACTAATTCACTTAGCAACCAATGAACGCTTTCTTCGAGTTGCTTAAAGGTCTTGTTCTGGCGAGTAGAACCAAATGGTGCAATAAGCTGCTTTTCCAGCAAGTTAATGACGCACCATTCACCTAGTGAGTAGTGATTATCGGTTTGAGACAATTCTCGCAGAACTTCGCAAAGTCTGTTTTTCTGACCTTCACTCATTGCTTTGAGCGCAGGGATAGCGAGCTCTAGCAGAGGAAGCCTCAAATGCATTGGTAAATCGAAATCCAACCACGGTAATAGTTTGGCGTACGAGACCATCGGAATATGACCTTTGATCATCTCACGCTGTACATCACTTCCATCAAAGATCAGTAGTAATGCAATAAAACGAGAACTGTAGGGTTCACGTGCAATGTCTACCAAGTCTTGGGGTAATTGGCTAATAAGCTGTGTACCTGTGCCACTTAGCTCCGAGGAAGTTGGTGCTACATCTTGTGTTTCATGATCCTGAGAACCAAAGTTGGCATTAGACGAAAACCCACTTACTTGATCACTTCCAAACGCTGAAGTGTTGCTCTGATTTTTGCTCGAAAAGCTGCCATCCCAATTGGGTTCTATACGACGGATTCGCTCTTCCAAAGGCGGGTGAGTAGCGAAGAAGCCGGTGAAACCAGACAAGCTGCTTTGCCCAAACATCATGTGGCTCATTTGGCTGCTCACTCGCGCATTCAAGCTAGAGCCAGATGCGTGACCGAAAATCTTCTTCAGAGCACCTGAAATCCCTTGGCTATTTCGAGTAAACTGCACCGCACTCGCGTCTGCCAAGAACTCGCGTTGCCGTGAGATAGCTGCTTTGATCATTGAGCCAAATAAAGTACCAACCCAACCAAGCACTATACACACAATCGCGATCAATATGATGACTGTGAAGCCTTTATCGGAACCGGAAGAGCTTCTTGATGCGCGGCTCGTGTAGCGCGTATTGTCGAGAACTAAGTGACCCAAATACGCAATGCAAGTAATGCCGAACAAGACGCCAATCAACCGTGTGTTCATGCGCATATCGCCATTTAACACGTGGCTGAATTCATGAGCAATGACGCCTTGCAGCTCATCACGGGTAAAGCTGTCTAGCGCACCTTGCGTAACACCGATGACGGCATCATCAATGCTCATGCCTGCTGCGAAAGCGTTAATACCACGCTCTCCCAGCATAATATAAACAGGAGGGACGGGAATTCCAGATGCAATTGCCATCTCCTCTACTACATTAAGCAGCTGACGATGTTTTGTGTCAGTCGTATTCGAGGAAATAAGCTTACCCCCAATACTTTCAGCAACGCCGCGACCGCCATTGGAAGAAAGCTCAGATAAGCGGAACATCGAAGTGATTGCAACAACCAGCGCCACGCACCCAAAGCACAGCAAGATATAGGTGATAGCGGTTCGTTGATCAAATGGTTCCCCAGTGACCCCATAATAAATAGCAATCGACAGTACGCTGACCAAAGCAGTGATGACTAATACTGCTAAGGAAAACAGAAACACCAGAAGCCCGGTACGCTGACGTGCGGTATCTTGATGGTCAAAGAAATCCATTAGAATTCAACCTTAGGTGCTTCTTGGATTGCTTCACTGTCTTCAAACTCGAGCAGCTTACCGTCTTGGAAGCCAAACATATTGGCAAACAGAACAGGTGGGAAAGTATGCTTGTAAGTGTTGTAGCTGGTGACGGCATCGTTAAAGGCTTGGCGAGAAAAAGCGACTTTATTCTCTGTACTGGTCAGCTCTTCTTGTAGCTGGGTCATGGTTTCGTTGGCTTTAAGCTCTGGGTAAGCTTCAACAACAACATTTAGCTTACCTAGAGCATTTTGTAGCATGCCTTCTGCTTGTGCCAGTTGGCTAATAGCCGCATCGCTTTCTGGCGTATCACTTGCTGCTTTCAAGCCTGAAATCGCTTGGTTACGCGCTTGGATGACACGCTCGAAGGTTTCTTTTTCATGCTCCATGTAGCCTTTCGCTGTGCTAACAAGGTTTGGGATCAGGTCGTAACGACGTTTTAGCTGGACCTCAATCTGAGCAAAGCTGTTTTTGAAGCGATTACGTAGCGTCACTAGTTTGTTGTAAATACTGACCGCAAACACCGCGATAAGTAAAACGATGACGATAAAAACAATAAGTGAAGTCATAGTAATTTCCATATTTGTAAACGTATTGGAATGTTATATAGGTGATTGATATATACAGAAAATTTATTCTGTCGCAAATCTAGCTAGAGGCGTGACGAACCTATAATACTG
Organism: Vibrio marisflavi CECT 7928; assembly: GCF_921294215.1. Lineage (GTDB taxonomy): Bacteria > Pseudomonadota > Gammaproteobacteria > Enterobacterales > Vibrionaceae > Vibrio > Vibrio marisflavi. The sequence continues at coordinate 163,079 of NZ_CAKLDM010000001.1, read as the reverse complement.
ATACAATTATAATGCGAGTGCATAGAATCGTTCAAAGGCCGTCTGATCTTCAACACCTATTTGCTCTCGTTTCAAAAAATGATACCTAGCTCAGTTTTGGACAAAAACGATTTCATTACACAGTTCTAACCCGTTCCGTTCAGATTAGAAAAAGTATCTTGACTGACAAAGGCTACCTAGTTGGAGCAGCACACCCAAATAGTGCCGCTCAAATATGTGCGCTGCACCAGCTTGCCGATCTATTCTCATTGCTCGATGGTTCCTAAAAATAGTGATGCGATCTTGTCATTAATTTGAGCGACTTTTCCGTCTTTCATAAAAGAGAGAGCCAACACTGCTTTCGCAACGGTCTGGTTGTCGACAAACTGCTCTATGTGAAGCGCAATTTTCCGGCTTTTAACTTCTACATCAGTGCACTGTATTGTGATTGTGGCTGGATAGATGACTTCTCGAGTGAACTTAATCTCTAAATTAGCAAACAGTAATCTATAGTCATAAACACCGAACATCGATTGGCCATGACTCTCTAGGAAAGCAGAGAGATACTCAGATAGATAGGAAACACAAACATGGTTTGAAAGATGAACACCTGCGTTCATGTCCATAAACCGCATCTCAAAGTCTTTGCTAAATTCTTTTATATACATTTGATATCAATACTAAAAAAGTTTGGTTGTTGGATAGTCTATTGTTGTTTGATAAGCAACTCAACACATTATCATGTTGTGGCATTCACTAAGAGCTTGAATTTTTTTTATCTAATAACAGCTGGAAACTCTGAGATCTGTAACAAGGCATTCGTTGCGATGGGCTTCAATATTTGATGCCAGAAGTTGTCATAAGGCTATTTGCGGCATAAGTTATTAATAGCAATCAATATATTAGTTCTCCAAAGGATAATTATGTCTACATACGAATGTGAGATTTGTGGTGCCAAGTTTTGCAACAATGTGCAATGTAAAATGCTAATCAAGCAGAAGTCCACAATGAGCTCATTCAGCTATAAAACGCACTTTGGTCAACTTGAAGGCGAATTACGTGAGAATCATGCGAGACTCGAGGAACAGAAAGTAGCTCTTCGGGAAGAAAAGTTACGCAAATTTTTAAATAAATGTGAAGATCTTTTTGAAGATGCGCTATCTAAAATCGAAGGTGCATCAGTAACCGATACAAGCTTAGTCACCATTCCTACCGGCCTGCCCGAAATGGCTCCCATTGACGACAGTTTATACTCTAACTACGTTTCTCACTTGAAGGACATTCTAGATACTGCTTTCTCTAAAAGCATACTAGAGATTATTGAAGAACCTCAAAATGCGGTCTCATCAAGCTCATTCGACGACCAAGATTGGCTAAACGATATATTAGAGAAACTTTGTACTACTTGTAAGGGCGGTTGTTGCCGAAGCGGTTCACACAAGGCTTACCTGAACGAAGGCAGCATAAACCGAATAAGAATGCACAATCAAATGATAACTAAAAAGGAGTTACTGGATTATTATATTTCTCATATCAGAGCAGATCATATTCAAGGGGCATGTATAAATCAGACCAATACTGGCTGCTCGCTGCCTAGAGAGCTGCGATCAGACACCTGCAATGACCATTTTTGCGCCTCACTCACAAACTATATTCGCAAGCCTACGAAAAATGTTATTGCGATCCAAAGCAATTGCTCCCCACTCGGGCTCACTAATGGCGATTTTGTAGACATTGTTGATATTGTCTTTATTGATGAGGAATCATCAAGAACATTAACTCATGGAAAGTCAGGCGAATAGATAACTTTATGCAGTACTAACTTTAACCTTTCCCTTCTTCAGCGAAGTAAAACGTTGTCGTTAATCATGGCTAGAATTTTTGTCTATCGAATAACAGCCAGAAACTCTCCTATTATTAATAAGGTAATAATACCCAATATTCCTATGATGTTTTGCTCTAACCAAGTGGAGAAGTGATGCACAGCTTGACGGTAGGTAGAAATAAAATAGCACTGACACTTATACTGATGATTCTGAGTGCAGCGGCGTTTTCTCAAGAGCGACAAGATTTAAAAGTTGGCTATTTTGTTTATCCACCTCACGTGTTTTATTCAGCAGAGAAAGAGATGCCCTACGGCCCTCTCATTTCCTTTTTTACTGAGAACTTTGCTGGAAAAATGAACGTTAACATTGTTTGGCAGAAAATGACCAACAAGCGCTCCGAGGTTAGCCTTAAGCAATGTACTATTGATATGTTTTTATTGAAAGGTTGGTCTGAAGAACGTACTGCGCGAATGCTTTATCCAGAACAACCGTTCCACCGTGTTATTCCATCCCTGCTTGTCAATAAAGACTTCCCCGTTGATGAGATTCGTGGCTCTGAAGATTTGTTTGATCAAGTGGTTGGCTGGACGGACGGGCTACCTCCATCACTATTGAAACCTTATTGGCGTCACCCTCGGATCCGGTTGATCCTGACGCCGCAAACTGACTTTTATTCCGCCAATATGAAAATGTTTGTTCGAGGAAGATTAACTGGCGTAGCCAGCAGCAACAAAGAGTCGTTGTTCTATATGGCGCAAAAGATGGACTTGCTCGACTCAACGAAAATTATTCCACTGCCACAAGAACCAAGACTGGTCTATCACGCATTCAGTAAATGCTCGAAACACCAATTAGATAATTACAACAGAGTTAGCCAAGGCCTTGTTGAAAAAGAGTTTCAGGGACAACAAATAGCAGACTATTATTACAACTACCTTCTAGCGGAGATTGCAAAGCTCAACACGCCCTAAAACATCTGACCGGGGGTTTGTCCAAACTGGGATTTAAAAGCAACCACGAATGCCGATAGAGAATCGTAGCCGCAGCTCACAGCCACTTCTGTAACACTAACGCCACTTTCCAACCATGTAAGTGCTGTGGATAGGCGTACCCGCTGCCTCCACTGCTGAAAAGTCAACCCTGTTTCTTGTTTGAATAGCCGACTGACACTGCGCCCTGATAGACCAACTTTACTGCCGAGTTGGTTTATATCGAGTGCACAGCTAGGTTCTTCAATCAAAAACTCACTAATCAAGATAAGACGATGATCAGTAGGCATTGGCAAATCTGTCGCCACTTCAGGTTGCAGGCCTAGTTCGTCAATCATCACTTGCGCTAACCGTTCTTCTCTCGACCCCACATCATATAACGCAGGGCTTTGACAGAAGCGAACAATAAGCTCTCGACACAGAACCGACACTTCACAAGTAAATGGCCTCTTCCACTGATCACCTGCTAATGCATCCATATTGATGTACAAGCTGCGCATTTCCGCCGCAACATTCGATTCGACTTTATGAGTGGTATTCTCTGGAATCCAGATACCGTATTGGGGAGGAGAAACGTAACTAGCTTGCTCTGTTGAAACATTCAGCACACCGGATACTGCATAGCTAAATTGCCCCCATTTGTGGCTGTGCCAGTCTGTCAAACGCCCTTCTGGCCCCCAGCTTTCAGGCCGAGCGTAAATTGGCCTTGGAAGTTCCGGTAAATTTGGAATAGCGCGCTTCTGTCTTCTAGTCGACATAGTTTGTCTTATTATCGGTTGTAAGAAATAGAGGAAATATTAATCTATACAATATATTTTGCCAAACTTACCGAGATAAAATAAATGAACATGGTAAAAGTGATCAAAAAAGAGTGGTTTTTAGTAGGAATGGTGTTAGCCATTGTGCTGGCAGCGCTATTTCCGAATGTGGGAAAAAGCCATGGCGTATTGCATTTAGACATCGTGACGGAATTGGGTATTGCCTTGATTTTCTTCTTGCACGGCGTTGGGCTTTCTCCTTCGGCAATTAAAAAAGGGGTGAGAAACTGGCGACTGCATATTCTTGTGCAGTGCATGACGTTTGTCGCCTACCCTATTCTATGGCTGCTATTCGGACACGGCCTACTTGCGATTTTCCCAGCTGCGTTAGCATTTGGTTTTAGCTACCTGTTTGCACTGCCCAGTACCATTTCGTCCTCTGTTGCGATGACCAGTGTCGCCAAAGGCAACATACCCGGTGCGATTTTTAATGCTTCGCTTTCAAGTGTACTTGGCGTATTTATCACACCTTTCTTCGTCCAAATATTCATGGGGGCAGAAAGTGGTCATGTTCCTGTTGTAAGCACTATTATCGCTATTGCAAAAATGCTTCTGCTACCAATGATAATTGGTCAGTTGGTAAGACCATTTTTAATCACATTCATGGAACGCCATAAATCTGTGGTGAATAAGGTGGATAAAGTCGTGATCTTGTTAATCGTATTTAACGCTTTCAGTAACTCGGTTATTCAACATATTTGGTCAGACTTTTCTATCGTCACGCTGGCAATTTCAATCGTGATTTGTGTTGTTGTTCTTCTTTGTATCGCTACGCTCATCCCATGGATTTCAAGAAAGCTGAAATTCAATACCGAAGATGAAATCTCAGCGCTGTTCTGTGGAACCAAGAAATCACTCGCAGCGGGTGTACCAATGGCAAAAGTTATTTTCGGCACCAACCCTCAACTAGGGATGATTTTGCTGCCTATTATGCTCTATCACCCCATTCAGATATTTTACTGCGCAGTGTTGGCAAATAAATATGCGGCTAGAAAAATGCCAAATGAAAATGCTTTGAATACTACTGACTGATTTTAAAAAAACTTACCCCAAATACTCACTGGGGTAAGTATGTCAAAGCCCAGTATCTGCAAAACTTGGGCTTCACTTTGGTCGCCATATCCAACAATCGCTTTATTTGGAAACGTGTCAAACACCTTTTCTAGCAACGCTTGATAAAGGCTTTCATCTCCCCACAAATTGTAGATTCCCACTGTTTGATCGTCGCAAAAGCAGCTTAACCCAGCTTGCAAAGCATCTTTTTCCGCCGTAAAAAACTTAACCCTCGGCTCAGAGAGAAATGTCTCTGGATATATAGGTTCAGAGATTTTATTTCCTCTTAGTAACTCTTCCCATCGAGTAAGATCTGCAGCCCTTGTTAGCTCATAGCATCGAGCCATTACAACCTGTTGTTTTTCTCGTGGGGTTGTAGGCGCAGTGGCAATATACCAATGTGCATCGACAAACTTGGTGAAGCCCTGTCTTGTCAAGTCAAGATCGGCGAAGCTGTCTTTGATAAAATGGACATTGTGCTGCTCAATCATCTCACTGAGTAAAGCTTCAGGTATTCCTGACTGCAAGGTAATCAAGTGCGGGAAAAGTTCTGGCATTTCGAGGCTCGAACGCCAGATCTGCTCAGTAAAGCAGGTCTCGACTCCATGTAACTTAGCCACAAAGTCGCACCAGTTAACATTGTTTTGTATGGCTAATCGTAGCCAGCAGCTTCCATTTCCCACAGCTTAATCTCGCATTAAGTAATTGTTTGTCTTGAGGGTGTTAGATAAGCAAGGTCACCATACTTAAGCTATCAATCTAGCAAAAACCAGCACTCTGTGATCAATTCTGTTTCAGCTACTTCGTGGTCAAAGTTTTGATAACTAAACAAGCAAGGTAGCTCACCTAACTTCTCTCCTGATGTTGGCAGCCAATCGCGAAGCACAGCGTAGATAGTCTCACCAATATTGTCACGAGAACCACAATGCACTGCGACGGCATAGCGGCCCTGAGGCAATCGCCTCTCTGTTATCTGCTCGCTTTTGAGCTCTAAGTTCTCTGGAACCGTCAAAGCAAGATCAAAACGAAAGTCTTCAGGCTTTGTTGTTGCGGGATCATCGTAGGCATAGCCAAATGCATCTCCAGCGTTAGGTTTAACACTAATGGGCAAAGATTTAGCCCAGTTCACTAATTTGTTCACGCTTTGACCAACAGTATTTGGATCACCTCTGTGCTCAAGGACAGCAAACCTACGTGATTTCTCTTCTCTAATAGTAACGTTCATCGAGTTTTCTCTTAGTTTTGGTATTTTGTACGGAGGGCTATCCCAAACTGCAGAGTTTCCCACGGCTCTATATTGAGTCGGAGTCAAACCGCAAGCTTGTTTAAATACTCGAGTAAAAGCCTGATGAGACTCAAACCCTGCTTCTATTGCCACCGCTAATATCGTGACTTTGTCATCAATAATAAGCTGATGGGCAGCGCGCTTTAAGCGCAACCAGCGAATGTACTGCTGTAATGATAGCCCTGTATAAGCCGTAAACAGGCGATGAAAGTGAAACTTAGAAAAACAAGCTACTTGACACAACTTCTCTAGCGGCAATTCGTCATCTAGATTCTTGCCAATATAGTCAATTGTTGCCAATACACGTTCTTCGTAGTTCATTCACACACCTCTCTAAAACCAGAACCAAACTTTAAGTTAACGACGAATATCAAGTTTAACCGTTTTTGCTCAAATTACAGGTTCTACGAAGAAGGCGGAAAGATCATTGTCAACTTCTACATATATGTAAGTGGCACCCATTAGCGATTTCAAATCGCTAACTTCCATTAACCCCTCAATAACCCGTGGTTAACAGATAATGCCATTGCCTGCTCATTAAGTGAGCGTAGTCACTTTAATAGCGAAACCGAGCGACGATTTCGGGATATAGAAGCGTTTGAGTCTTGCTTTGACTGTCTATCAAAGCGCTACACCACTATTGGCTAACAATCAGTTTCAAGACTCAAAGAACAACAACTCCATTCGACATAGCACCAGTGAGGAGCAACCTATGCCTACTCAATCATCAATTGAGCTTTCTAACTTTACGCCAGAATATAGCCGAAGAAGAAAACATGCTATGTTCGAAGAAGATCTTGACCTATTCCAAGATCTGAACCCAATGTATGCCGAGATTTTAAACGTATTTTCCAAAACAAAGGTCGAGCGGAGTATATCCACTTTACTAACTTTGGCTAGTGATGGGAAAAGTGCTGTTGACCAAGTTAAAGACTCAGTAAAAACCACATCAAAATACGCTAAAAGCAGAAGCGGTAGATCCAGTAGCGATAGCCAGGACAAGGCCTCGCAGCAAATGTCAGGTCAAGTCATTGCCAATCTGAAACAGCACGCAAAACTAAAAGACAAAAGTTCGAAGTCCAATTTAAGTGCAGTACTGTCTACGCAGCTCGCACACAAACAAGCGGAACTATACAATTTAGTGCCGCACATAATAACGAAAATAATCAAAGAACTAAATCCAGCGACTAAGGAAATTAAGGCTGCGGTAAGTGCTGCGAAAACAGCTTTAAAAGCAGCGTTAGCTGCTTCTAGTACGAGCAATTTAAGCAAAGTAGCATCATCTCGAACCGCAAGCGACGTCATTGAAAGAATTCGCTCTGAAATTAAATCTGTCGCAATCAAGCAAACAGCACTTCTTACTCTCAACGGGGGATTAATTGCCCTTAAAGTGGCAAGCTTAGGTGTTGGAACGGTTGTAACAACTATCGTGAATGCTGTGATTGCAGTGTTTAACTTCCTTAAAGGTATATACGACCGATGGGTTATGGAGCTCAAATACATATGTTTTCAGGAAGAATGCAGAAACTTGGCGATGAAAGCATCCACTCTTACAAATAATTGGTTTGAAACTTGGTTTGCAACGCAACTAGAAGAAATACCTATTCTAGCTTCTTATATAGTCTGTATACCTGAATTTGGCTCGTTTCCTGACTTTATAAAAATTACCGATTTAACTCCACCACCGAAAACTCTTAGCATACGAGTCTCTCGATGCTTCAAAAGGAAATACCATAATCTGTGTAAAAGTGGAACATTTGATAGCTATGCTGCTGCTCATGAAAAGTCGGTATTCAGAGCCTATGAAAAGCTACAAGAATACGCTAAGGGATTTATATCTGACGGTACTATTAAATTGGATAGCACGGACCCGAAAATTGTAAGGTATCTCAACGCGGCGAAAGGAAAGAGAAATTATATACCAGGATGCAATGCTACCATTGTCAAAGAGCATATGATTAAAAACCGTCAAAGCAAACTAGGTAAACACGCTGGTTACGTTGTTGGTCGAGTCGAAGCCTATAAATATACCGGAGAACTGTAGTTTAGAATCAAAGTATTAGGCACCATAGCCAAGGATGGCAAAGCTTATAGGATTGTAAGCTTTGCCACTCTCTACTCAATTCAAGGGAGAGATTCCCTCAATACATCTCTTTAAACTCTTCGATCACTGGCTTGCCACGCAGAGTGAGAAAGTTTAAAAATCGCGATGTCGAAGTGGATATAATCTGCTCCGCTTGCACACCGTGTTTTTCGAACAACTCGGTCGCAAGAGATAGGTTAGAAATGTCTTCACAAAAATGAGCATCAGAGCCTGTGGTAAAGCTCACACCCAATTCTTTGCCAATTTCAACAATCTTACTGCAGTTATCACTGCTCCCTTTGCGACTTTTGCCTGCTAGCGAAGAGTTGTTCACTTCAACCGCAACGTTATGTTCTTTCGCACAAGCGAGTACCGCTGCAATATCAAACTTAAAATGTGGGTTTCCTAGGTGTCCTAGTACATCCGCTTGACCATTTTTTATAACATTGAGCAATGCTTCGGTATGAGCCTCTTCTGTGGAAGGCGCAAACACTGGTTCATGGAAGCTGGCAATAACCCAATCTAAATGCGGATACGAAGAAGGAGGTAAATCAAGCTCACCTTCGACATTCACGATATTGGCCTCAACACCACGAAGTATTCCCACATCGTGAAGAAAACGAGGCAAAACTCTTTGATTATTAAAAAACCAATAGTGTGGAGCACCCGGCATGCTAGGCGCATGATCAGTGGTACATAGCAGCTTCAGCCCTTTTTGTTTAGCAGCCTTAGCATTTTCAATGATAGTGCTATAAGCGTGACCACTTGCGAGAGTATGGGTATGACTGTCCACAACGATTTTCATTACACTTCCTATTCGTTTATTGCTAACGAACCATCTTGATTCATATAAAGCGTTAAATCTGCATTAATTGAGTGGTTGAGCACCTTCTCAACATTTTTGGCATCTGAGCACTGATAAAACTTGGTAGCATCGTCTATCGATGCCCCACCACGAACTTTACGATTCACCAAACGCTCTTCTAGGAAGGCTGGGTCGGTATCGACAAAAATGGTAAAGTCAGCTAACTCGTGCAAACCATTCCAAACAGGCTCATCTAACAGTAACCAATTTCCCTCTACCACGACGACTTGCTTATCTACCGAAATCATATCGTCGACAGGATCATGAAGGTTTCTATCATAGAAAGGCCATTTAGGGTCCCCCACTCTAAGCTGTTTCAATTTATCAATCAACTCGGTCAGATTAAATGTTTCATAACAACCCTTTATGCTTCGTAGGCTGATTTTTTCACCTTCTCTTTGCACGTAATTGGAATCTAGAATACTGTTCGGAAGGTGAAAACCATCAAATGGAAGAGCTTGAAGGGGCTGCACACCTGGCAACTGTCTTGATAAATGTTCCCAATAAGCAGCAAGAGTAGATTTGCCACTTCCGGGAGGGGCGCATAAAAAGACCACAACACGCTGCTGTTTTTGTTCAAAAAGCTTACTGAACTTTTCTATAAGTGGTTTGTGAATCTGCTCGATGTCCCTGTCAGGAAACGTCGCCTCTGTATCAAATCCACTGACGTTTAATACAACCTTCATGTCCACAACCTCAACTTAAAATCTCACTCTCAACATTGTCTAACAAGTTCTCACAAAACAGTTTCAGTACTGTTTTAATCAATGACTGATAGCGAGCTTCTGAAAACGAGTCAAATGAAGAAAACTTCATCTGATTAATCGAATCTAAATAAATGCGCCCTTCACTCTTGGAAGAAGATGACTGATTGTTGATAAAGTCATATACAACAACATCGTCAAACGGAATGTCTTCCGCTTGGGCGCAAACATATTGGTACATTTGGTCAAACAAGCCAATGTCGGCATAGGTTTCTAAAGAAATTTTCCCCATCGCAAACATCAGCTTAGAGGTCACATCCATTTTGACCAATGGACCATCCTCTTTGAGCAAAGGTGTCACGGCATACTCCATCACGAGTTCATCTTGCACAAAAACTCGTGGAAGAAGCTGCCTAAGTGTTGCGTTAATTAACTTGTGTGATACTCGAATAAAGCTACTCGCCGACTCGCACTCTTCTAATGCATCTAATAACTCGTCTTGCATTAAAATCTCTGTTTCCCTATTGCTCTAAAGTCACAACTTTCTGATTAAGATAAAGTCTACGCTTCGAAACTGACATCATAGAATTCAAGCAGTGCTCTTTCAGCTGATTCATTCCATACATAGTTACTGGCTTGTAACATTTCATCCAACTCAATAAAAAACGGGTCGACATCTGCAAGCTTTTTAAACTCTGTAATTGGCGTTAGTGGAAGGTTGATATGAGGATAGATCAACTTCTTACCACCCGGAATTTCTAGTTGATTGAGTATGGTATGAGGTGCTGCCTCAATACCGCCTACGTGAGTAATCATATACGAAGGGTTGATTTTGTTTGCTTCTGAAAGCTCAATAGATTCAATCATATCTCCTGTAGAACCACCAGATGTCCCCACAATATGTGTCGCTTCATAGTGCACATTAAAGAAATTGAAAGGAACTTTAAAGTTCTTGTCTGTTGGACCGGCAAAAAAGTTAAGGCAGCCATCATTGCCAAGCAAATCATCAGCTTGTTCAAGTACTTCTGCGACCGCGGCATACACCATCACATCATCGTATCCTCGGCCATCATTTAAGCCAACTAAGTGAGAAACAGGATCGCTAAGCTCAGCTGTGTTTACATAGTGCAGCTCAATCCCATTGTCCTCGGCTTTGGATCTAGGAATCAAACTCTCCGCACGTGCCAGCCTATCCTCATCAATATCGGTGACCACAATACGTTTTGGTCTAACTGGACCATTAATCGCGTAGTCTATCGCCCCGATACCCATTGGGCCTGCACATGCCAGTAAAGCTAAAGAGCCGCCTTCTTTTATCCCCATCTGATGCTCATAAACATACGGCGTAGTATGATAACTTGCGTTAAAAGCGCCGATAATGCATGACATCGGTTCGGACAAAGACGCGTTCGCATAGTAAGGGCTGTTGTGTGGAAGCACACAACCAAGATCAATAGCGATTTGGGGAATGATTGAATAGGTCGCATTGCCACCAAACGTCTCGTAACTGTATCCAGCAGAATACCCTGAAGGAAGTCCCATCGCTGGCTGCAAAACAAATGATTGCCCCGGCTGAAACTTGTCAGTTAGGTTCTTACCGACTTTGATTATGACACCAGCATACTCGTGACCTGTCATGACAGGTGTTTCAGCGATATCTTCTGGTACTCGCTTATGGTTACTGCCCAACAAAGCAGCCTTATACGTTGAGAGGCAAATACTGTTGGATATGTTTTTTACTAGAAGCTCATCGTCTGAAATTTCTGGCAATTCAAAGGTTCTCAATTGCACATCTTTTTCACCACAAATAACCGCTGCCGTTGTTTGAACCATTTATCTATTCTCCAAATATGGGCCAACATTTATCTCGACTAATCTTGGCCCAAATTAAATTTAAGCTTGTTCGCTGATCGTATTCATTAAGTCATCTAAAGCTGGATCGTGCAGGAAGTTCTTGATTGCAATCACTGGCAACCCTGTTGCTTTGGTTGCTCGACTTTCTAGGCTTTCGTGTGTGACGACGATATCCGCATTGCTTGGCACTTTCTCAATGGCAAAGTTTTTCACTTCAACATTAAACCCAGCTTTTTCCAGTTTGCGTCTAAACGTCGTCGCTCCCATTGCGCTTGAGCCCATACCTGCATCACATGCAAATGCCACAAATTTAATGTTATTGGTCTGAGGTGCACTATCAGCATGAGCTGATGGCTTCGCCACTGTACCTTCGGCTTTCATCTCCTTCATATCTGAAACAGATTTTTCAAACTCATCCTCTGGCTTATCTTTTTTACTTACTTTTAATATTGCACTAGCAACGATGAAAGAAACGATAGCGGCAGAGGCCACACCAGCAATGGTAGCGATAAAGCTTCCACGCGGAGTCAGAGCTAGGTAGGCAAAAATAGAGCCTGGGCTAGGCCCAGCGACAAGGCCTCCTCCGAGTAGGTTGAAAGTGGCTATACCTGTTGCTGCACCTGCAATCATTGCCACTATCATAATTGGCTTCATCAGCACATACGGGAAATACAACTCATGTATACCTCCGAAGAATTGGATGATGATGGCACTTGGCGCAGATCGCTTACTCAAGCCTTGACCAAACTTAGCGTAGGCCAGTAGTAAACCTAAACCCGGCCCCGGATTGGATGCCACCATGAAGAAAATAGATTTCCCTGTTTCAGCGGCTTGTTGAAGCCCTAAAGGATAATAGGTACCTTGGTCTATAGCGTTGTTTAGGAAAAGGACTTTTGCTGGCTCATTAATGACAGCCAACAGTGGGAGAAAACCCGTTGAAACCAGTGCTTCAATACCCGATTTAACAAAGAGGTTGGCCGCTGTCACTGCTGGCCCAACAACCTCGTAGGCAAACATACACATGACCATGCCCAGAATGCCAAGAGTGAAGTTGTTTACCACCATCTCAAAGCCAGACGGGATTTTGTGCTGAATACGCTTATCTACTTGGACAATCACCCAGCCACTTAATGGCCCCATGATCATTGCCCCGACAAACATAGGAATATCGGCACCTGCAATCACCCCCATCGTACCAATGGCTCCCGCAACGGCACCACGTTTGTCACCTACAATCTGCCCACCGGTATAACCAATGAGAAGTGGCAGTAGATAAGTGATCATAGGTGAAACTAACTTGGCAAAATGGGCATCTGGAAACCAACCAGTTGGGATAAATAATGCGGTAATGAAGCCCCAAGCAATAAAGGCTCCGATATTTGGCAATACCATAGCGGTCAAGTGGCCGCCAAAAGCTTGCACCTTAGCTCTTGCATTTGAAGTCACGTTATATTCCTTGCATTGTTAAGGGCATATTGATGCCCTTTATTCGGGTACTCAGATCTAAGCGTGATTAGCTTAATAACGCTGAATAATTTCCAGAACGTCTTCTTTCGATGACGCTTGCGATAACTTTTCAATGTTTTCTTCTTCAACCAACATTTCACTCAACGCTTGAATCACTTCAATGTGGGTATCAGAGTCTTTCGCCGCTAGAGTAAGCAGCACATTAGATGGCCCTAGATCGGAACCAAAGTCGATGGGGGTTTTGTATACGTGAATGCCAAGACCGGTCTTCAAAACACTTGCTTCAGGACGCGCATGAGGCATTGCCACTCCCGGACAGAGTACATAGTAAGGGCCATTGTCATGGGTAGACTGAATAATCGCATTCGCGTAATCTTCAGTTACGTAGCCTTTGCTTTGTAGGTAACGAGTGGTTTCTTTGACCGCTTCTTCCCAGTGGCATTGGTCGTGATCAAAGACATCAATTAGATCGTGGTCAATAAGGTCATAAAGCATAATTTATCCCAGCAATACGTTGTTCATCGTTGTTGGGAATATTATCAATGGAAGTTCTAGCGGGTAAAAGTCAGAAAAAATATGACGCAATTCTCATTAATATATCAGTCAAGCGAAATATATCGACTCATCAATCAAAAGCCATAAGAAATTAAATTACACATTTTATTTAAACTACAAATCAAGCCCATAAATATGACTTATGACACATTTTAAAAATTGATTACTATGAATTAAATGGCGACCAATATCACACTTAGACTATTGACGATCAAAATTAGCAAATGTATCCATTATGAATCAGCTCGGCTTATCAGATAGTTAAACACTTGCACCGTGATTTATCTCTCATCTGGTACTTAACAATAATTTTCCTGTAATTTTATTATCTCTAAGAGATGATAACTCTACTCCAGAATTGATTATCAAAGGATCGATAGTCACTTGATTACAAATTCCAGCACGCTAATATGTTACAGTAACATTCAAGCATATAACTATATGAAAAACGATCAGAAAAACGCTAGGCCAACTCTACAAGATATTGCTGACCGAGTTGGCATCACAAAAATGACTGTCAGTCGTTATATACGCAATCCCGATTCCGTCGCGAGCAAAACCCAAGAGAAAATTGCAAAAGTCATAGAAGAGCTAGGCTATATCCAAAACAGAGCTCCGGCAATGCTAGCGAATGCCTCAAGTAAAGCCATTGGAGTGTTGCTTCCATCCCTTTCCAACCAAGTGTTCGCCAACTTCGCTCAAGGCATTGAAGTCATCACTAAAGAGTATGGCTATGAGACTTTGATAGCCCACTATAGTTACGATGAACTAGAAGAGGAAAGTAAAATTGCTTCTATGCTTTCCTATCAAGTTGATGGGCTTATTTTGACCAGCACCGAGCATACCCAGCGCAGTGTACAGATGATAAAAACTGCCAATATCCCCGTCGTTGAAGCGATGGAATTGCCAGAAAGTCCAATAGATATGGCTGTGGGTTTAGACCATGAGTTAGCCGCTTATACAATGGTCAAAGAAATGCTCACCAAAGGAAAACGTAATATTGCCTACTTTGGTGCGCGTATGGATAAACGTACTCAATTGCGAATGAATGGCTATGACCGCGCGATAAAAGAAAAGAAACTAGAGCCTAAACATATTCTCACTTCTGAGCACTCTAGCTTTACATTAGGTAAAGATCTTATCGAGCAAGCGTTAGACCGTTACCCTGATATTGATGGTGCATTTTGTACCAACGATGACATTGCCATTGGCATTATATTGGCGTGCCAAAGCAAAGGAATTTCAGTTCCGGATCAAATCAGTGTCGCTGGGTGCAATGCGTTAGATATCGGCCAAGCAATCTCTCCAGCATTGGCAAGTATTGCAACACCGCGCTATGAGATGGGGAAAATGAGTGCAGGGCTACTCCTCGATACGATTAAAGGTGACTCTAACTCTGAAAAAGTGGTTGATATGGGCTTTTCCATATCACGTGGTGAAAGTATTTAACATGAATAACTTGAGGTAATCTAACTGTAGAGTGCAGATTACCTCAAGCGAACACCAACCTACAGACAGTTTTAGCTCACCAACTGAACCGCTTCTTTAGTTAGTTCAGTGATTGCACTCCAGTTACCCGCGGTAATCAGATCCTCTGGTAGCATCCAAGAACCACCAGCGGTCGCGACCGATTTTATTGCCAAATAGTCAGCAATATTTTTCGGATTCACGCCACCGGTTGGGCAAAACTGGATATCCGCCAATGGCGCCGAAATCGCTTTTAGAGCTGGCGCACCTCCATTAGCTTCGGCAGGGAAGAACTTGAGGTGCTTATAACCTAAGCTCCGTGCATACATAATTTCTGAAGCAGTGGACACACCAGGAATCAATGGAACGCTTTGTTCCAAACCATAGCTTAGTAACTCTGGCGTGTATCCCGGTGAAATAATAAATTTCGCACCGGCTTCAACTGCAGAGTCATATTGTTGTTTGTCTAGCACCGTTCCTGCGCCAACTAAAATATCAGGAAACTGTTGTGAAATTAGACGAATCGCTTCTAGAGCACACTCTGTCCTTAACGTAATTTCAAAAATACTGATACCGCCGTCCAATAAGGCTTGCGCCATCGGTATTGCATCCTCAACGTTTTTGATCACCATGACAGGTACAATTGGTGACGCACTAAATACTTGCTGTGGAGAAATTTCCCAACTCATTGCTTACTCCAAAATAGTTGCCCCAGTTTCCGCACTGGAGATGTTTTGTCTAAAAATATTAAAAAGTTCACGCCCAGATCCAACAATAGTATGAGACAAATCGACGTCTAACACTTCTCTGGTCTCAAGATCTGCTTCAACAAAAACTTCATTGGTGTCACCGTTTATTGTGATTAAGTCACCATCACGAATCTTGCCAATGTTGCCTCCACGTTTTGCCTCAGGCGTCATGTGTATCACGGCTGGCACTTTTCCTGATGCTCCTGATAGCCTGCCATCTGTGAGCAAAGCAGTTTTAAACCCCTTAGCCATTTGACTGCCTAAGATTGGCATAAGCATATGTAGTTCGGGCATTCCATTTGCCGCTGGCCCATTGTGATGAACAACAATCACTGCGTCTCGGTCTAGCTCTCCGCGTTCATACGCTTCTTTCACTAGATGCTGACTTTCAAACACAAGCGCTGGAGCCGACACTGTGCGATGATCAGCGGCGACGGCACTAACCTTCATTACGCCGCGCCCAATATTACCCGACAATACCTTCAAACCACCCGTTTCACTAAAGTACTGGCCATTTGGCGCTATAACTTCTGCATTTTTCGAGTCCATCACAGGCTTAAATATTAGCTGACCTTCACTTATTTCCGGCAACGTAAGGTAATCCTGCATTGAGCCATACACAGGGGTCGCATCCATGTGAATCAAACCGCGATCATTGAGCATCTTCATCAATGTTGGCACGCCACCCGCCTGCTGAAAGCTGTTAATGTCTGCAGGTCCATTTGGATAGACTCGAGCAAGCAGTGGAACCACGTCCGACAAAGCATCAAAGTCATCCCATGTAATGATAAAACCAGCTGCTCGGGCAATAGCAATCATATGAATGGTGTGATTGGTACTGCCTCCTGAGGCAATCAACGCAACCAGTGAATTGACGAGCGATTTCTCATCGATAATTTTGTAAAGTGGCCTTTTCATCGCTCCTGAAACAGCAACCATATTTTTTGTTGTTTCGATGTTTAGTTGCTGCCTTAAGTCGCTATCGACGGGAACAAATGCAGATCCGGGAAGCATTAACCCCATGGCTTCGAAAACCAGTTGGTTTGTGTTTGCTGTCCCATAGAAAGTACATGTTCCGGGAGAATGGTAAGCCTTGTTTTCCATATCCTGTAAAACATCGCTTCCCACCTCACCAGAAACGAATTGCTGCCTAACTCTTACTTTCTCGTCATTGCTGATCCCTGTTGACATCGGCCCAGATGGCATAAAGCAGGAAGGTAAGTGGCCAAATGACAAGGCTCCGATGATTTGGCCCGGTGCTATTTTGTCGCAAATACCCAGCAAGATATTGCAATCAAAAGCATTATGGCTTAGCCCGACAGCCGTGGCTTGTGCAATTAAGTCGCGAGAAAACATAGAAATATCCATGCCTTCTTGCCCTTGAGTCACACCATCGCACATAGCTGGAACAGAACCTGCAACTTGAGCTGTATGGCCTAGCGTACGCACAATTGAACGTATCATATCTGGATAGCGTTCATATGGTTGATGGGCACTGACCATGTCACTATAAGCAGTCACTATACCTAGGTTTATTTTGGTGAAATCCAGAATCGAGCTTTTGTCCTGCTGAGAGCAAACTGAAACAACATGAGCTAGATTTCCACATGCAAGTCTTGAGCGGTCGACGCCCCGCTCCATGTGCTTCTCCATACGAGAAACATAGGCCGAGCGTCTATCCTTGCTTCTCTCTACAATATTTCGAGTAACCTCAAGTATCGCTTTATCCATTTTTTAACCTAGATACGTATCACTAACCGCAATACATTGTTGAACAACTTCATCTATAGAACCGGAGACATCAACATGATGAGTCGACGGCTCGTTAGCATTAGGTATTTCAAGTGTGGCAAACTGACTGTCCAGAAGAGACAAAGGCATAAAGTGCCCTTCTCGATTGAGCATTCTTTTGGCAATCACTTCTTTTTCTGCATGCAAATGGAGGAACACAACCTTATTGTTCCCTTCACGAATTTGATCTCGGTAAGTTTGTTTAAGCGCTGAACAGACAATCACACCCACCTCATTTTTTTTCTCGATGCTAAAGGCCGCGTCTCGAATACGCTCAAGCCACGGTGCTCTGTCTTGGTCATTGAGTGGCTCCCCTTGAGACATCTTCAAAACATTCGCTTTCGGGTGAAGATCATCGCCATCAATAAACTTAGCATTGATTGCACTGGCAAAGGACGCCCCTACGGTAGATTTACCTGTACTGCTGACTCCCATGATGATAAATACAGCAGATGGTTTCGTTTGTATCTCGTTCATAATTTCAACTTTGGCTAGTGATTTTTCCGCAACATAGCATGCGAATTTTTACAATGTTACCGGTAACTAAAAAATTTGTGAATCATATCTAGTTCTCAATATTTGGTTGATAAAATTCTCATCAAGTCTATTTACAGAGAAAATGTTACCCGTAATATGTTACCGGTAATCCATAAGCTACCCTACTATAATAAAAGGTCTAATATGTCTGATTTGACGCTAATTCTGACAGCTGTAGGATCCATCTTGCTGCTGCTATTTCTGGTAATGAAGGTAAGACTTCATGCCGTTGTTGCCTTGATCCTAGTATCAATGGGCGCAGGTGTTTTCTCTGGAATGAGCCCTGAAACGATTGCCGCTACCATTCAAAAAGGTATGGGTGGCACACTAGGTTTTGTGGCCGTTGTTGTCGCTCTTGGTGCCATGTTCGGCAAGGTCATGGAAGAGACTGGCGCACTCGATCAAGTCGCTCACACTCTGTTAAATAAGTTTGGCACCGATCGCGCTAACTGGGCTCTTACGTTCACTGGTTTTATCTGTGCACTGCCTTTGTTCTTTGATGTAGCGGTTGTTCTGCTGATCGGTATCGCATTCGCCGTTGTTCGCCGTGGCGGAGGCAGCGTTACGAAAATCGGTATCGCTCTGCTAGCTGGAATTGCGACTTGTCAGGCATTTATGGTGCCAGCGCCAGGCCCTATCTTAGTTGCATCACAACTACATGCTGACTTTGGCTACATGATTTTGTTTGGCATCCTTGCTTCTATTCCAGCGATGATTTTAGGTGGTCCAATTTGGGGTAACTACATTGCTAAGCATGTTCACGTTGAGCTGCCAGAAGATCACAACACCGATGACAACGAGCGTGTTGGAGACAAAGTTCCGACCTTCAGACTAGCGATTTCATTGATTCTGCTACCGCTATTTATGATTGCGCTTAACACCATTGGCGGCCGATTTGTTGAACAAGGTTCTTCTCTTCAACATTGGCTACAGTTTATCGGTCATCCGTTTACCGCAATCATCACAGCCTGCTTAGCTGCGTTTTACCAACTAGGCTATCGCCGCGGCGTTTCCAATGAACGCATCATGGAGATCTGTGGCTCAGCACTGCAACCTGCGGGCGTTATTATCCTTGTTACTGGCGCAGGCGGAGTATTTAAACAAGTGCTTATCGATTCTGGTGTGGGCGCTGCATTAGGCAATATTTTGGCAGGTTCTGGGCTACCTGTTGTAATGCTGGCGTTCATTCTGGCAGCTGCAGTTCGCGTTATCCAAGGTTCAGCGACAGTAGCAATGCTCACCACTTGTGGCTTGATCATCCCAATGCTTCAACCATTAGGGCTCGATGGTGCACAACTGGCGGCAGTCACTATCGCAATTGGTGGCGGCGCTATCGTGTTATCACATGTGAATGACTCAGGCTTTTGGTTAGCAAACAAATTCCTAGGGCTAAGCGAAGTTCAGACTCTTAAAACATGGACAGTCATGGAAACAATCATCGGCACAACAGGTGGCGTAGTTGCTCTTTTGATTTCGCTATTCTTATAACAGCTAACCTTTACGGCCCCCTTTATTTTGCGCGGGGCCTATTTGTGTCTAAAAGAGTTTTATTTGCTATTATTAGCTGCACTCAGCAGAAAGGCGAGTGTTGAGTTATCAATAGCAATTTGGAACAAATAGGTGTCGCTATGCTAACAATCTCGAAAATGGTACACATTGCCGATTGGGAGATTGAACTAAACGCAATTAGATCAGCAGGTAATGGTGGACAAAATGTCAATAAGGTCGCGACTGCCATTCACCTTCGCTTTGATATAAAGCGATCATCTTTACCAGCCGTCTATAAAGATAAGCTCCTTAAGCTCTCCGATAGTAGAGTCACTTCAGAAGGAGTCATCGTTATTAAGTCACAACAGTTCAGAACTCAGCTACAAAACAAAGAGGCCGCATTAGAACGCTTAAAAGAGCTAATTTTATCAGCGATGGTCGTGCAAAAAACTCGCAAAGCAACGAAACCAACTAAAGGCTCACAGCGTCGTCGAGTGGATAGCAAGACCAAACGAGGTCATACGAAGGTTTTGAGGAAAAAGGTAGACTTCTAGGGAGCGGAAGTCCCCACCTACAACTTACCTATACTTCTGCTATTCAGCTCTAAGAGTAAACAAGCCTCACTATCGTACAGATAACGATTTACAAAACAGAAATTATGTCGAAAGGCTGGATGATTTTTCACTTGGATTAGGGCATAGAAAATTTAACCACATAAATCTTGAGTTTGAGAAACCTCTTCAAGTAAACAAAATGCCTTTTAAATACTCCTATCCTTATAAAGTCTACACTAATTCTTGGGTATTATTATGCGTGGGTTTCTAATAATTGCGCTCTTATCTTTCAACATACTATCTGCTGAAGTATCAGCTTCTAAAAACTCAACTAGTACTGATGTAATAGTCAAGGTATGTGATGATGCTTCAGAATGGCCTCCCTATACATTCTGGCAGCGTGAGAATGGTCAGATAAATAAGGACAAGCTATCCGGTGCTTCAATTGAAGTGCTGGAGGAAATCGCTAATCTTACGGGGATAAAGTTTGATGTTGAACTAACTTCATGGAAGCGGTGCCTATTAGAAGTTAAAAAGAATGGAAAATTTGAAGTGTTTATGGATGGACAGTTCAATGAAGAAAGGGCAAAAGATTACTTCATAACGTCACCTGTTTACTTTACAAGTGCGGGATACTGGTATTCGACAGACAAGTATCCAGATGGACTTCGTATAGAAACATTTGCCGAACTTAGGAACTATAATTTGTGTGGTGTACTTGGATACAATTATAAAGGCTATGGTTTCCCAAATTCCGAAGGAATAGATACTGGTGCAGCTTCACTGCAAAAAGCCTTAGAAAAAGTGGCTCTAGGGAGGTGCGACTTGTTACTTCAGTCAGCACCGGTCCCATATGGATTTAGTGCAATTGGAGAAAACATTATCCCTGAGGGTGTCGTTCCGCATAAAATTATTGAAGCTTCCCCAGGGGGGTATCGCATATTCGTATCAAAGAGATCGCCACGAGCATACGAGTTGTTAACAAAAATCAACCAAGCAGTAATCATATTGGGCTCTCGAGGAGTAATAGAAGATATAATGAGAAAATACCTTCCTAGTTGTGGTCGTAATTGTTGATAAGCAAGGTGCTATAGCTTGTAGAAAAATAAGCCCGGTTCGCAAGTTTCATGTGCCTAGTGTTTAGAATAGCTACCGGCTTATCACCATTGAGCTAGTTTTCATATGTGCTAACCTACAAATCATACCTTATCACCTAAGCGAAGTAATATGGATTTCTTAGCGAACATATACACCCACTATCACGCTCATATCTATTTTGATGAGCAATCGGAAAATGTAGCCAGTGCGCTTAGAGAGCGTATCAGCGACGAACTAAAGATGCCCGTCGGACGCTTTCACACCCGACTTGTTGGGCCGCATACTAAATGGAGCTTCATGGTTGCTTTTGACCAAGCCCAGTTCGACGCTTTTACGATTTGGCTAAAGCGACACCATGAGGGTTTATCGGTTCTTATCCATGCTGATACTGGAAACGACTATATCGACCACACAGAGCACGTTTGCTGGCTTGGTAACCCTATCGATATAGATTTGTCTAAGTTTTAAATGCCTAGTGTTTAGGTAAACTTTACTTAGTTTTCCAGTTCATGAACATGCCTTCTAGCTCGTAAATATCTCTAACGAGGTTGACGCCCGCGGCTCCCATTAACCACCTACCGTATGTAAGGTGTGGGAATGCTCGTTTGAGATCCTGTAGAAACTTCATGTAGGTCCAGTAGCGATTTTGCTGCTGAATCATTTGCTGAGAAAACAGCATTTTTTTACCAAGATTCCAATGCTGCATTCCTGCATATACGCCAGCACCTTCAATCAATAGTCTTGTTGCATCAAGCGCATCAAAAGACTCTCTCGGAGGCTCTTTGAACCCGTCCCCAAGCAAATAGGGCGCTAATATATCTCTGCGCCTCGAAAGTTCATTCGAAGAGTTCATTATTAATAATGGTGCGCCCATACTTAACACCCTTTGAACTACACCTATACCTTTTTTGAAGCGTATTTCATAAAGCAATGTAAACGCGCCCAACATCAGCATTTGCGAGTATATCTCGTTCATTGTGTCTCGATAGTCGCTGTAATCACCAAAATCATTTTGAGGAGAAAGGTTGTTCTTGGCGCGGAAAAACTTCGAGCCAAACGACTCTTTGCCCAAGTTAGCCATACCTAAATCAAGCATGCTACCAGCAGCAACCAATTGAGTTAAGAGCCCTAACCAGCCAAGCTTGTTGCCACACATCGATAAATATTTTCTGGAAGATTTAGTCAGCATATACACAGCACAACCTGTATAGGCCGTACCGGTAAAGTAATTGGGAAGCATCTGAGCTGACGTGAGTGTGCTTTGTGAGTCGCCACTTCGCATTAGGGAAGATGAGACAATGTTGTCATTGCCCATTAATGTACCGCCGACTTGCCCAGTAAAGTAAAGAAAGGGAATGCATTTGAAGCGCCAAAGCGCCGGAAATAGCCCCTGATAGGACAACTTATGCATGTATGGATTTTGGGCAATTTTATATATCATGGCCGTAGAGGCGATATTCATCGACAGCCCCGGCCAGTAATGCGTGTCGAAGTTCGGCATTTGTGGTTTTAGGTAATGATGCCTTGCGTAATCGTAGTTTTCAGCAAAGTGATCCCATATTTTTAGCATTTTCTGTCGAATAGGCTGCCGAGTCTCTGGAGTCCAATAAGAGCTAGTTTTATCCTTATCTTTACACATCTACATTCATCCTTTTTTGATATGAAACAATAAGCATATTAACTAAATGTATTGTGTGGCGTGATGGCGATAAAAGTATTGGCAAAGACACTGCTATCAATTGGTGTTTTGAAAACCAATCAATAGCAATGGAGAAAAGGTTACTGGAAGATATTGATGACGTCACCGACCCCCTTTATCGACACTCGAACTTCGTCACCGGATTTGATTGGTTGAGTCTGCCCCGGAGTGCCCATAAACACGAGATCACCAGGCATGAGAGTGAAGTACTGGCTCAAATAGCTGACAACTTTAGTCGGCTTATGAATCATATTGGCAGTATTTTCTTTCTGAACAATTCTTCCATTTAATCGGGTGACTATGGTGAGGTTGTTGATATCCAAACCAGTAGCTATTTCGGGGCTAATCGGGCCAAAACCGTTGCTAGACTTAGCACGCGTCCACTGCAGATCAGAGCTCTGCCAATTTCGCTCGGTAATATCGTTACCTACCAATACACCAAAAATTGCATCCTGCGCTTCAGCCTGACTGACTTTGTGTATCTCCTTACCAATGACTAATACTAACTCCCCTTCAAAATGTACATTTTTTGCGTCAGGTGGCAACGTCACAGTATCTCCAGATAAAGCCAGAGATGACACTAACTTGGAAAATATAGGAGGTGGCTGGCTCGAATTTGAAGGCAAGTGGCTAGCGTAGTTCATCCCCACCGCAAAGACTTTGTTTGACTTAACAGGTAGCAACAAACCGACAGAAGAAAGAGAAATAGGCTTCCCAAATGGTTTGGCCTTGGTAAATATATCGCCCAGTAACGGTTGTATCTGATTTTCTGTTATTTGTCCGTAGTACTCTTCTCCCTGATATTGATATCTCACGTACTTTTTTGCTGCTAGAGAGTTAAATGAAATGAGAGCAGCGATAATCACTAGCCAATATTTTTTCATGTGCAATCCAGTGTATTTACCCTAATTATTTATAGAGTAGGCTGTATTCGTGTTAATAAAAGTGATGTAAACGATACCAATTTACTTCTATTTCTCTGTATTCATCTAGGTTTTTTTGTAATCTTAACAAACAAACTACTCTCATATATGCGTGATAACGGTTACAATCGAATGCAAGTTAAGTATTCGCTCTCACAGAGCGGTTGAGGTATCTAATGTCGACCATTAAAGACGTTGCACGAGAAGCAGGCGTATCAATAGCAACGGTGTCTCGAGTGATCAATAAATCACCCAAAGCCAGTCAATCTGCATTCGAAGCCGTAAGCAGAGCAATGACAAAACTTGGTTACCGTCCAAATGCTGCAGCCAAAGCATTGGTCAGCCAAAACACCAATACTGTCGGCGTGTTAGTGAGTGATGTATCCGATCCTTTCTTTGGTGCCTTAGTCAAATCAGTCGATCGTATCGCTAGAAAAAATGGCAAGCACACTTTGATTGGTAACGGTTACCACAGTGCAAAAGAAGAAAAAGAGTCTATCGAATTACTGATTAACAACCGTTGCGATGCCTTAATTATTCACTCTAAAGGTCTAACAGACGAAGAACTAATCGGCTATGCGAATGAAGTGAAAAGCTTGGTGATTATCAACCGCCATATTGAAAAGCTGGAAGGCCGCTGTGTTTCACTGGATAACTACAAAGGCTCTTTTCTTGCCACTGAATACCTCATTCGTCATGGCCATCGAAAAATTGCTTGTGTTAGCTCCAACCATGATATTGAAGATGCTACAGAACGTACTCGTGGATACCTCGCAGCCTTGAAACAGCACAATATCGAATTACCTAAAAGCTACGTGGAGTATGGCTCTCCCGACAGTGAAGGTGGCGAGCTAGCCATGTCGAATCTATTGACCAAGTCCCTAGATATGACTGCCATTGTCGCTTACAACGATAACATGGCGGCAGGAGCACTAGCCGCAGCGAATGAAAATGGTATCGCAGTGCCAGAACAACTCTCAGTTGTGGGGTTTGATGACGGCTTAATAGCACGTTATGTTCACCCAAAGCTGACGACTGTACGCTACCCAATCGAAATGATGGCGGAAAAAGCCATGAATATTGCCCTTGATTTAGCGAAAGACAATCAACCCGAACCTGAGCCGCTGCGTTTCTCTCCAACTATCGTAAGGCGTGACTCAGTAGTAAAAATTACTGGATAAACTGATATACCCAAGTCACCTCAAGATGCTTTGGGGTATATAGACAACCGAATGCCTGTACCTTGCTACTGATTGGGTATATATTGCGACTGCGTTGTCTATTTAAACTTAATAAAATCAAATGAATAACCTTTTCACCTATGTGTCTGCTATCAAGTTTGGTTCAGAGAAATATTCCATAGAGCACCAAGAACTTCATGATCGCTCTTACTATGATGAAGATATGTACATTGACAGTAAGGAGAAGGTTGTCCACTTCTCCAATGGAGTGGTCTTGAAAGAGCATGTGGAGTTCGATAGTGAGCAATCAAATGATCTTGATATTTGCCCTGAGTGTTGGATTACCTATCAGGTGATAGAACAACCTGAAGGGGTATCTATTCGACCAAACAAAAAGTCATTTATCAGTCGCTGCCAAGAGTCTTTTTGGTTAAAAATGAACTTAGCACAACAATAACCGCTCGTATTAAAATACTTGCCTACTTTTAAGGCTGTATGCTCTCTCAGCCTTTTTTAGCAAGCACTTAGAGTAAAAACAGCTTGCGATAAATTTTCCTCAAAAAATCAAAAAACTAAAATTTTGTACTAGTTGGCAATTACAAATTGGCAATCTCATAACCTTTGCGTATACTCGGCGCGTTGCAAAAATGGTTCATTCTCTTTTCATTTCTTAATGTCATCAGCCGAAATGATCGTAGAACCAGTCCGCATTCAGCTTATAACACGTGATAATTTATAAATTTCTAGAGTAAGAAATATGAAATCAAAAACACTCGGAGCCAGTTTAATCTTCACAGGTAACTGTGTTGGCGCTGGTATTTTGGCCCTGCCCTTATCAACAGCAGGTCTTGGTTTTGTTGCGACTAGCGTAGTTATCACTCTTTGTTGGCTAGTATCAATGATAGCGTCTCTTCTTATCGTCGAGGTGCTTGCTGCCTATCCAGAAAAAGAGCTCAATTTTGACTCTATGTACTCACTGACGCTAGGCAAACCGGGTCAAATTATCGGCATGCTCGCATATGTGATCTTGCTTTATTCCGTTGCTGCTGCATATACCAGTGGCGGTGCATCAATCCTAACGGCAATACTCTCTCAAGCTGGCATTCATTTACCTAGCTGGGTTGCGGCAACTGCGTTTATTATTATTCTTGGTGGTATTGTGTATAAAGGTCACCGAGCAGTAGATATGAGCAACCGTGTTTTACTTTCTGTAAAAGGCGTTTGCTTTGTCATCCTAGCCGCTATCCTTATGCCAGACGTCCGAGCTGCGAACCTATTTGATATCACTCATACCATGCCATACCTATGGATTGCGATCCCGATTTTATTCTTCTCTTTCGGTTTGCAAATTATGGTTCCAAGCATGTTCAGCTATCTGGATAAAGACGTTAAAGAAGTTCGCAAAGCCATCGCATTTGGTAGCTTTCTACCATTAGTGATTTACCTATTGTGGTTGGTGGTGATTTTGGGCATATTGCCGCGCTTTGGCACGCCAAGTTTTTCGCACTTCTTGAAACACCACTCGGCTAACGACATCGGCGATCTATTCGTTATGCTTGGCAATCATTCAACGGTTCACCTAAGTAGCATGATGATGGGCATATTTACCAACGTTGCGGTAATGACAACATTCTTATCGCTTACGCTTGCGCTGCATGACTACATGCGTGACTTATGCAAAATTGGCAAGTCTAAAAGTGACCGTAAGAAAAGTATCGCCATCACTTATTTGCCACCGCTACTTGTATCGCTATTCTTGCCTGCACTATTCCAAAGCGCATTGGAATATGCGGCTGGCTTACAAGCGCTGCTGCTTCTAATCATTCCAGTTGCTATGGTTTGGTCTGTAAGGCGTCGCCAAAACCAGCAGAACGCAGACGTAAGTTACCGCGTATTCGGCGGTAATGGACTACTTATTGTGTTAGCTTGCTTTGGCGCAGTGCTGGTTGTGTTAGGTTTTATGGCAAGCATGAATCTACTTCCTGCCTTGTAAGACAACTCCTTATTTAATTGGCCTCGAAACGCCATTCGAGGTCATTTGAGCTCATAAAAAGACGTTAACTATTATGAGCTTAACCCATTATAAAACTCCCCTTGAAACTGTTTATCCCAGCATACAGATAGTGAAGCCACGCTTCACACGCTAACCTTTTCAATAAGCATCCATTGATTAGGATCTCCACATGGGCAAAATTGTACTGGTTACCGGATCGACTGATGGTATTGGCCTTGAAACAGCAAAAGTATTGTTGGATAAAGGCTCACACGTGTTGCTGCATGGGCGTAATCCAACCAAGTTGGAACAGACACAGAAAGAGTTAGCGGATATCTATGGTGAGAGCCATATAGAGGCATATCTAGCTGATCTCTCACGCCTATCGGACGTAAAAAAGCTAATTATGGATATATGTGAAGCTCATGGGAAACTCGACGTACTAATTAATAATGCTGGCGTTTTTACCACGCACCACTACATGTCTGATGATGGCCTTGACGTTCGATTCGCAGTCAATGCAATCGCACCTTACCTACTCACAAAAGAGCTTCTACCGTTGTTTGACGGTACTGGACGTGTTGTGAATGTATCATCTGCGGCGCAAGCAGCTGTGAATATTGAAGCCCTGAAGGGAGAAAAAAGACTGTCTGATGGCGATGCCTACGCGCAAAGTAAGTTGGCGATAACAATGTGGACGCAAGAAATGGCGAAATCTGTCAGTGATAATGGGCCTATGATTGTATCCGTCAATCCGGCTTCGTTTCTAGGCAGTAAGATGGTACAAAACGCTTATGGTGTCTCCGGAAAAGACATACGTATTGGGGCGTACATCTTATGCCGAGCCGCGCTATCAGATGAATTTATTGATGCTGCGGGCAAGTACTATGACAACGATACTGGACGGTTTGATAACCCTCACCCAGATGCCCTTGATCAGGAAAAAATCGACTTAGTAATCAACACCATTGAGAAAATCATTCACGACGTGGTGATTGAACCGCATGCTAATTTAACCGAACAAGAAAATGAGAACTTTGCCGCTAGATATTTTTCAAATGACTTTCCCAATAGGGGGGATCGCCGTAATAATCACTAAAATACTCTATAAACGCTCTCACTTTTGGCGCCAACAACCGAGAGCTTGGGTAGACCGCCCAAATAGAGGTTTCTGTTATTAACGGATAGTCCTTTAGGATCGTGACTAATTCACCTTTGTTTAAGTGTTTATAAGCGCTCCACGCAGAGTTTATAGTGATACCGATACCACTTGCACTCGCTTCTCGAACCGCTTCACCATTGTCAGATTTGAAATAGCCTTTAGGCTTGATATTAATTGGGCCATCAGCTGAGCTAAATTGCCAATTTTCAAGACCATGCAAAATGATGCAGCGATGCTCGTTAAGCTCTGAAGGATGCTTGGGCTCACCGAATTTTCTTATGTATTCTGGCGAAGCACATAGTAGTCGTTTGTCGACGGCCAACTTACGGGCAACCAATGTAGAATCTTTTAGCGCAGCATTATGGATTGCCACATCAAACCCACCTTCAACCAAATCGACAATGGAATCGGAAAAACGAAAATCAACACTCAAGTTTGGATGCTTAGCCATAAAACCTTTTAATGCTGGCATCATGTGCATCCTTCCAAATGAAGCTGGAGCCGTAACTCGTAGAATCCCCTCAGGCGCAACGCTACCACTACCTACTGAAGCCTTCGCCACTTCAATACTGTTTAGCACTGCCTCTGCATGTGGGAGAAAAGCTTGGCCTTCTTCAGTGAGGCTCACTTTTCTAGTCGTGCGGTGAACAAGGCGAACACCTAACCTCTCTTCCAGCTTATTGATGTGAGAGCTTGCAACTGCAGGTGAAAGGCCGAGTTCTTGTCCGGCCATACTAATATTGTGCGTAGACGCAAGTCGAACAAACAACCGAACGTGTTCAATATTCATACTGTGTTATAAAAAAATCCTAAAAATCAAAACGTAAAATGCGGTTCTTATTATTAATTTAGTCAACAATCTTCCCACACACAAACTGTACCAGAGTAACTCAGGCTCTTTACTCTAACAGCGTAAATTTATTCTACTCAGCTCACAGCAACATACACGAACCAGCATTGATTGAACTACAATGTTAGCTAAACAAAGAGAAGAATTTGATGTAGAAAAAAGTAACCTAAGCAACAAGGATGTTTCTGAGGCACTATGATTTTAAACTCTAATCATAACAATAAGATAGTATCTTGCTTTCTCACGTTAGCTTATGTTGTCGTTGCATTTATTGCTATCCAAACGTTAACTAAACTCTTTGTCGAGAGGACAGTACGTGAAAGCGAAGAGCGCATTCAGCAAAACCTCTCACTAGTTCGATCCAAAATTGAAGCTGCGATATTCACCGATGTTTATCTCGGGGATAGTTTGGTAACTGTTGTCAGCTTAGATCCAGAGTTTGCCGTTTCAAATTGGCCAACAATCGCCTCAAAGCTTCTTTTAAAAGGACGTTATATTCGCAATGTGAGCATAATTCGAGGCAGTGTCATTACCCATGTTTATCCTTTCAAAGGAAATGAAAAAGCACTGGGGCTAGATCTAAAAAGTATGCCTGACCGCCATAACGCTTTGATGCTAGCAAGGCAAATGCAAACCGTGCATATATCTGGACCACTAGAACTCATTACTGGCGGTAAGGGGATAGTTGCACGTTATCCAATCTTTTCCGACTTCCCTATGAATAAACACTATTGGGGAAGTGTTAGCGTTGTCCTAAATTACGATGCTCTTATAAAAGAGTCGGGCCTCTCCGACGTTACTGGCGCAGAGATTGCCATGCGTAAACAAGAAGTCGACGGCGGCGTTCGTGGCATTTTCTATGGCCCTGAACAAGTGTTCGACAATCCTGATGCTATCTATCCCGTAAACTTACCAAGCGGTAAATGGTTACTCGCAGCAAAGTATCAACTCAG
Organism: Vibrio marisflavi CECT 7928; assembly: GCF_921294215.1. GTDB lineage: Bacteria > Pseudomonadota > Gammaproteobacteria > Enterobacterales > Vibrionaceae > Vibrio > Vibrio marisflavi. The sequence continues at coordinate 133,156 of NZ_CAKLDM010000001.1, read as the reverse complement.
CAGTATACAAGAGATAACCAATACCAGAGTATTGGTGCAAATGGTCTCGATCATGACAGCCTTACTCATTTATGTTTCTTTAGCGCTATTTGTTCGCAACTACCAGTATGCACATCAGAACTCATTGGAAGATGAACTAACAAAATTGCCGAATAGAAGGTTTATCCTGAACTACATCAACCGGCTACTTCAAAGATCAGAAAGCCTCAAATTCGCAATTTTAAACATAGATATCAATGACTTTAAGGTTGTGAACGATACTCTGGGCCATGAAGCGGGAGATAAACTTCTCAAATTTGTCGCAGAACAACTGAAAAAAAGCACTCGCTCTACAGACAAGGTGGCAAGATTTGGTGGGGATGAATTTATCGTATTGTTGCAAGATATTGGTGACGAAGAAGCGGTAGAAAAAATCACCAACCATATCCGAAGAGCATTTAAAATCAACCAAATGACATGGCAAGGTAATGTCCTTAGACCTGAGCTAAGTATTGGATACACAATCCAGAATGGCCAGACAGCAAATATTGTTGAATTGCTCGCTAAAGCAGATTTCAGCATGTACGAAGATAAGAAAAGAACAAAAGGCTTATGAGCCCAGTTAGAGCCGATACGCTCTACGCAAACGCGCAGTAGTATCTTTCATCTACTAATGAGATTGAAATCACATAATTATTGATAGCTATGGATAATATCAGAAAGATATACAAACCCTTCTAAATAAAACAAATTCCTTTCATCAAGAAAACAAGAAATAGATTTTTTGATAGCAACTTGTATTCGAGCTTAGTGCTCTATTTATATTTCAATCACTATTATTCTCGATTAATTCACCGAAACCGTATTTAGCACTAATTTCATCGAAACAATGCCACTTTAACCATTTGATCTTAGTCATGTTTTTTTACACATTTCCGATTAGGATGACAACCAAATATAAAAGACAACGAAAATAGGTTTCTACATGAATAAAAGATGGCTATATGCACTTTGTGCAGTTGGAATACATATATCAATTGGATCAATATATGCTTGGAGTCAAATAGCGGTAGCTATTAAAAATCAACCCAATATCCATTGGGGCTTAGGCGATATAACAGTGACTTTCTCTATCGCTATATTCTGCCTTGGTATTGCTGCTGCATTTATGGGTAAGATTGTTGAAACAAAAGGCCCTAAATTTACCGGACTGCTTTCTGCTTTACTATTTGGATTGGGCCTAATCGGTTCTGGCGTTGCTCTAAAGAATGATAGCTTGTGGCTATTGTACCTGACTTACGGAGCCATTGGTGGCGTAGGTATTGGTCTTGGTTATATTACACCTGTATCAACATTGTTAAAGTGGTTCCCTGATAAACGTGGTCTTGCAATGGGCTTGACCGTCATGGGTTTCGGTTTTGGTGCTGTGATCGAAATTTTTGTATTGAGAACCATCTTACCAGCACTTGGTATCACTGATATCTCAACACAACTTATGATTTTAGGCGTAATCTATTTCGTACTGATTTTCGTATCATCGCGATTTTTGGTGGCACCTTCAGAAGAATTTATCCAATCATTCAAACAACAAGCGAACCATAAAAAAGTACAGTCTGACCTAGAAAGCCTCAATGCGACTGAAGCACTAAAACGACCACGCTTTTATGGCTTATGGCTACTACTGTTTATCAATGTAAGTTGTGGTATTGCACTGATTTCTGTTGCTAAATTTATGGGACATGATGTTATCAATCTATCACTCGCGGCAGCAGCATTTATGGTGATGATCATGAGCGTATTTAACGGTATTGGTCGATTCCTTTGGGCGTTTGTCTCTGACTACCTGGGCAGGCCGGTTGTTTATACACTGTTTTTCATCATCCAAATTTTCTGCTTCTACGTTTTGACGAAAACTCACAACCCAGTCGAATTCCAGCTTGCTGTGTTTGCGGTGTTGTCTTGTTATGGCGGCGGCTTCTCTCTTGTACCTGCCTATATCGGTGACATCTTTGGTACCAAACAGCCCGGCGTTATCCATGGCTATATCCTATCTGCATGGGCAGCCGCTGGCCTATTCGCTCCAACACTGATCGCCTATACCAAACAGTTTACTGGCAGTTATACTGGTGCACTTTACGTATTTATGGCCTTCCTTGCGATTGCACTGGTTATCTCTGTATCCATGCTTCGAGGGATTAAAAAATCTCGATTGACGGCAATGAACTTAGCTTCATCCAACGCGTAAGGTAACTACATGCACAGGTAGCACTCGCTACTTGTGCATTGCAAAATCGGCTAAAAATAAGCGGTCGCTAACAAAGCAGCTAGCAGCCACATAATCGCGGCGTAGAGCCATTGCTCTTTCATATATTTGAACTTAGGCACGTGGTAATGATCCGTTAGCATCATACCGACACTTGATAATGGACTGATTGCGGTAGAAATGGCCCAAGAGGTCACAAACAGGAACACCATTTCGTTTGGGTTGACCTTCATGAACTGAAGAAAAGGGCTAATTATAGAGATGGTAATAATTGGGTGAACGCCCAAAATTGACACAAGAGTCATCGACACACCCACTAGCAAAAATCCAGTCATAGAAAACTGCTCAGGTAGCAGTTGATCGAATCCAGTAAACTGATGAAGCATCGATGAGATGCCGATTGAGAAAACACCAGCAGCCATAAACAAAGCAAACTGGCCGGACATTCTTGGAATTTTCTCTTTTACAACTTCAACTGATTTCTCGTTTTTTTGACCAATTGGAACAAACAAGATAGCACCAATTGGCGCGATGATAGTAATGAGTAGAATCGTCGAAAGGTGGGGAAAAAGGTAGTGACCAATCATCACTGATATCGATAAAAACAACGGCAAAATCAAACTATTCCAATTGAGCGGATACCCTTCAAATGATTGGTGTTTGCTTCGAGCTGTATCGAAAAGTGTATAAAGTGTCATTGGTATCAACATCAATAAACCAGCAACAATATACTTACCAATTTGCGCGCCTGGTGAATAGTTCAGTGCGACAGCGCCACCCATAAAAAACGGAGACCATAACGCCGCTCCACAAAAACCACGAGACATGATACTGGCTTGAGTCGGTGTCAACTTTCTGGTTTTTTCTGACAACTTATCCGCCACGATAAACAGAATAGATAAGTTGATGACTCCACCGATTATATGGCAGGTTGCTAAGGTAGAGAGCGCACCTAATTTACCTTTTGGCAAAACCTGTTTTTTCTTGGTTGGCGATTGGTTAGCCGTAAGGAAAGTGATAGAAGCAAACATCATCACCAAAGGTAAGTTCACATGCACAGCTTGCCACCAATCAATGTAGCCACTCATATGTAAACTAATCGCAAGCAGCACAACTCCGATAACAAATAGAGTCAGTGACTGAGTTTTACTGGTGCGATTTAAAGTTGGCCACATCATGATGACCGTCACCCAACATAAAATAACCGAGGGTACAACGGTCAAGGACATTAGCATGGCCAACACATACCACAACAAACTTGCAAAAATGAGTAAGCCAGAAACCTGTTTTTTCATTTAATCTCTCTAGTGTCTGAAAATTTCCTCTTTCCATGTAGAGCAGAAACATCCAATATTTAGCTGATGTATATTACACTGCAATACCACTAAATAAAGCATATCAACCATTCAACACTAGATCTTTGGTTGATATACATCATACAGCTTCATGAATTACCGATTTAATGAGCAAAAAGCCATTGCTTAGAAAGACTGAGCGACTTCATTCTGTGGAATCAAATCCTCAAGCATTTGATCCAATCTCCCCTCCATCACTTTAATATCGACGTCCAGTTCTTGTTTTTGATCCTGAGACTTAGTGCTTACCGTGTTGTACGCACTCCAGATTTGAGACGCTGAAATTTTAGCTGAAGATATTCCACTCATATATGATGCAACGTTTCCGCTCAACGAAGCTGCAGGCGCAAAGAAACCAGTCCAAATCGTTGCTAAAGTCAGTGAAAGCCTTCCAGCAACAGAGACATTACGTCCCCAAGTTTTCGCTGACTCTTCATTAGCTCCACATTTGGTTGCAATCTCTTTGACAACATTCGCTAGCGCATCACCGCCCATGGCAAGGCCTTCTCCACCGCCAGCCTTACTTCTCCAGTCATAGAGAGCGCAGCTCGCATCAGCGATAGACAGCAGAAAGCTTGCACTCGCTAAAGCAACAAGAGGAAGCCCTGTGCCTCCAGTCAAAATAGTGGCAGCAACTGCGAGTCCCAATGCTACTGTCGCGATACCTAACGAAATCATCTTGCCAACAAACTCTTTCTTCGCGAGATCGACTCCAAGCTTTTTGGCATCCAGAGTCGCTGATTCCGCCTTATCCAATGCGTCGTTCGCTTTCTTTTGTAGAGTATCGGTTTGACTTACTTCTCTTGGCTGGGGAATTGAAATGTCTTTTAAATCCGTTTGAGCTGCTTTATTTGCAAATTGAGGAACGGGTAAATTGATGCTACTTGCTTCTACTGGCTTCATGTTTTCCTACCGTTAATATTTAGTGGAACATTAAAGAGTTGACAAAAGGTTGTTGGCAATATCTCTGATATGAGTATGCGTAGGGTCAGAGTAGCTCTGCTGGATTGCCGTTTGTAACGCGTCTCTAGCAGCAGCAATTTCTCTAAGCTCAATAAGGCATTGAGCTATCTTGTAAGATGCAATGGGATCACAAGCGTCCATAAAGAGAGCAAGGCCAAAGAAATTAAGGGCATCTCGATATCGCTTCATACAATACAACGTCGAACCCAAAGCAATATGAAATCGTCTATCCCAAGGGTTGTGAAAGATCAGATAACTGAAGTCTTCTAAAGCACTCGCAAAATCTTCGTGTTGAAAGCGATCAAAACCACGAGAGTACACGCATTCTAACTCCTGAAGCGAAATATCTTTCAAATCAGCGAGAGTTTTACCTTGCTCAAGTACCTGCTGACAAAAAACGCTTAGCTCTTCGATATTACTCATACAGTCACCTCTCTGAAAGTCCCTGTATAAATAATGTTCAAAAGAATTGGTTTGTTCTATCAATAAAAGTACGAAGCTGTAAGAAAATTCCAAAGAAAATAAGTGAGATGGCCGTAGGTGGCCCAAATAGAAGAATGCTGAATAAGACTTTCACCTATTCAGCATTTATAGACTGAGGAGAGAAATTAGCGAATGATGCTAATAATATCTTTTAAGGTATCAATCAGTTTGCTCAGCACTGCTGAGATATTCTTCTGGATATTACCTAAGTTTTGCACATTCTGAGAGAGCATGGTTTGCTGGTTCTGCCCAACTTGGTTGGCATCAGAGGCTGCTTGGTTCAAGTAACCATTCAGTTCAACGAGATCTGCTTTTTTTAGGTAGTCACCAGATTTTCCATCCAGCCAGTCCTGAGGATCTTCACCGTTTAACTTGACGTTAAGATCTTCCAGCTTATCAATAATTCCCTGAACTTGAGATTTGGGCACATAGGTATCGTTAGCGACATATTTTGTCCACTTACTGGTATCTGTTCCCATCTGATAAATGTCACCATCTTCGGTATTCGCATCGTCATTGAGCCCATTAAGTGTCACGTCACCGATGTTAAGTGTTTGGTTATCTGGGTTGTCTGTATAGCCATGGTCGATACCGCTTACCTTTACAGACTGATTCCCTTTTGTAATGGTTAAATTCGCAGATAGGTAGTGCCCTGTGCTACCCCACTCTTCGGTTCCAACTGTAATTTTTGTTCCGTCTGCTAAAACAAAAGTGGACTGGTCGTAAAATTCAAACTCTTGTTTGCCATCACCACTGGTATCGACATGTGGGTCACCCCAAATAGTAACTGTTTTTCCATCTGGACCATGAATCTGCCACTGACTGTTATCCCCATGAACTCCTTTGCCAAAGGTAATACTATATCCATTGTCTAGTTGTATTGTATTGTCAGCCTTGTCTACCTGCCATGTTGGCGTATCAACAATGGCTCCGCCACCTTCACCAGCACTAATACCTTGCACTGCCGACGCTTGATCTTGTATATCTTTGGCAGTTTTATTGTTTGCTTGTACAGATGACATTAAGCCTTGAATGGAACTAGCTGCATTATCTCTGGTATCCATTAGTGTCAGCACAACGTACTGCAAAATGTTATCAATCGACATAGTACTCATATCTAGAGTACCTGAGTTACTATTACTTGAAGCATAAGCTTGTTGAACTTGATTACTATTATTTGACACATTTTGCATAACGAATCTCTCTCTTAACGGTTCCAGTACGTAACTTCCCTTAGTAGAAAACATAAAAGAAATAAAATAAGTACACTGCTATATCATTTCACGTACACTTTTCTTTAATAGAAACATTAACAACTTTTTATGTAAGAGACTCTTAAAAAAATTCTCTAACTAATATATTTAAACCGAGAGGAAAGTGGCCAAATATATTTTTAGCCACTTTTATTTAATATGTAAAACTACGCACTTCCTTTAAGAGCATCTCCGACGAAACCGTTATATTGGTCACCTAATACATTGCCAATATTCCGACAAAAATACATATTTCCACTTAGCCCAGTGTTTCTCTGGCCAGTGTTTCGTGTATCTGATTGACCTACCACATTTCGTAGAATTTCTTGATCTTCTTCTTTGCTTAGATCGAGCAAGCCATTCTCTGACATATCGCCACCATTTTTGGCCCACTTCACTTCTTGCGCTTGCATCATGAAATCAAGCATGGTGCCTCTGTCTTTATTGCTCTTACAGCCTTCACTGGTTGTCATGCCAACTTCATCGGCAAGCTTCATCATCAATACCCCAAGCATTAAACCATCAAAGCCATTGGCAGCTTTTGTCGCTTTACCGTCCTCACCATCGTATATTCTGTCGTATATCTCTCGTGCTCTTGTATACAACTCTGTAGCACTTTCACCATCTTCAAGCTCATCAATACGTTGCTCCAAATCACTAAGTGTTTGGTCAATCCCTTGCTGAGCTTCATTCCATTCATCTTTAAATTTATTTTGTTTGCTATTGAGAAGCGACCAGCTACCTATGCCTCCTAGGCCTAACGTGGAGCCAAGGCCAACTGCCGCCACTACTAATCCGAAGGCACCTCCGGTGAAAAACGTTGCTGCCGCTAATCCTGCCACTGCCAAAGTCCCACCGATCACTGTCGCTACTGGGTGCTTGTTCCATGCCACCTTAAGCCCTCGACCAAGCATTTCAGTTTTACTCATATCATTAGAGTTAACAGGCAATGTACAAGTCTGAATTTTCTCCGCTCCGTCTCTACCAGAAGTAGCATTAGCTGCCTCTATTTGGTCGCAATGTCTGTCGTACAAGCGCTTTTCTTTTATGGGGTCTACCAGACGAAGATCTAAGTGTCCTTTTCTACGGTCGTGCTCTTCCACACCATTGACACCTTGCATTTTGTCTACTCCCTTGGCGAATAGACTACCCTGCCCTTCGGTCAGTGCTCCCATTCTCGCAAAATTCACTGCATCTCGGTCTCCTGCCTGAACAGACCTTAGCATTGGGTTGCCGAGGAAATGCCCATGTACGTCTTCGTCTCTTACTTTCTTCGCATCTTTACTCGTGATACCTCTAGTGAAAACGTTGGTTTGTTCTGAAACTTGCGTACCTCCTACGTTGTATTGCTTTGGCTGGTAAGTATCATAAACAAACTCTTTGGATAACGACTGGTCTCTAATGTGACCTGCCCGAATTGCACCTAAACCGGTGCTACCGTCGTTGGCAATATTGATCGCTTGTTGAACATTCCTTTGTAGCAACTCAGAAGTTTCATCAAGCTCAGGATCATTGGAACCATGATCTCTAATCGCTTGAGCGTACTGCTGGATAATATCTTTAGTCGCTTTTAGGCTAGCATCACCGCCGAGCAAATCTGGAAGAGATAGCACCGTTTTTATGGGGTCTGCGCGTTCACTATTTTCCAAGCTACTGTTTATGTCAGCTATATAATCAAGTACGACTTGTTTATCCATATCATACTGATGTTGTGCGGGATTCAGTGCCTCATGGTTGTGAACATCCTGCATCAACGGTTGCTGAAAATCTCTAATATTGTCCATCTGTTAGTCCTCGTGGTTGAATGTTTGTAGCGCTTGACTACATTGAATGATCTCTTGGGAGAATGCTTGGTATAAAGCCAGCATTTCTGGAAGGTCTACCCTTTGATAATTGAATTTAATTTGTGCAAAGACTCGCGAAGAATTGTCGCCATCTTTTACTAAGCAATATGATGCGGCCATTTGCTGCTTGAAACTGTTTCGCTGTAGGAGCCACTCGGATGTCGAGATATTAACTAAGGGGGTTCTGATTTCAGCTACAATTGCTGCGTGGTTATCATCTATAGAAAAAAAAGCCACAAGTATGGAGTCTACCTGTGGCGAAGTGAGTGTTAGATGATAAACATCTGATGGAGTAAACTCTATGCGCTGATCAACAAACAGCTGCTTGATTAAATGATGAAAAGTTTCCTGATCTCTCATATGACTCCTAGCACATAAAATTCGTAGTAAATTTTATTCTAGGGGTCAGGTCTTATTTATCTAATAGATTTACGCCTCCACTTTTATATTTTAACCAAAGGCGTGTTCATATATTTATAAGAACACGTTTCCTCAATTCGCTCTAGTGTTTTCTCAACTCGTAAATAATCCACGTTTTACCATTTTCTTGATGGTAAGATGCGCCTTGATTTATATAGGCCTGTTGAAGTCGCTTCAGCTTATTATTTTCTTCAACGTCACCTAAATAATCTATAACCATCCCTTTCACTTTGGAAATACCAGTATTGAGCTTTTCTAGCGTGTGGACGAGTTTAAAGAAATTTTGCACAGCACCAGCCAAGCCTTGAGACTGCCCAGTTGCAGTGATCTGACTAATGACCAATGTGTCATCTTCAACGCTGTAAATAAGGTCTAAGTCGTTGAGTTGTACCTGCATGCCACTGATAAAGTCACTACCCAGATAACGGTGCGGTGTTGGTGTGTAGCCGCTTTGCTTCAAAAATCGGCTAACTGGATCATTGGTTGTAATCATGGTTGACACCCAGAGTTTAAGGGGACAATGTCCCCTTTATTCATATGATTATTGCTGCGCTAAGCTGTAATAAAGTTGGCTAACAGACTGGCGAAGCTGCTCATTCACTGAATTAAGCTGACCTTGCATTTCTCCCAAACGTTGACCAGTTTGTCCGATTTGCTTTTCCCAAGTGTCCAGTATCTTGTTTTGTAGCTGAACATCGGCACTCTTGTCTTTTGCGTCTCGGGTGATGTCGGCCGCGTCTCTAGCAATCCAGAATTTACTGAAGTCAGCTGCACCATCCATGACTCTCATTGAAACATCGGCGCCTCGTTGAGCCGCGTCCGTCCCTCTTATCGCAGCACCACCACCAATAAAACCACCGAGCATGGAAGCGCAACCTTTCGCAAAATCACCCCAAGAAGCTTTATACGCCGCATCGCACTCCTTTTGGTTCGCTGCTTTTTGCATTGCATTGTTGGACACCGCTTGGTCTAGCATCAACATCATGCCTTTAGCCTGAGAGTTGCTAAGCGCATCCCTCCAATCTTGGATTGATTGACGAATGAGTTGTAGCGCTTTATTCACCAACGCTGCCAGAGAACTTAAGTCGTTAATTAAATTATCAATCTCCTTCTGGTTGCTATCTCCTGTTTTGAGTCCACCGGATGCGCCAGTTGCCCCAACTGTTGATTGAACAGCATTTGTATTTTGTTGAACTGTAGTCATGATTTTATTCCTTATCAGTTAAGCTTTGCCCATCATTCCAGCCATCATTCCGTTCGCGTTAGATAGGCTCTCGATATTGCTTTGAGTGGTACTTTGTCCATCGGCAATCATTTTCAGGGTCTCCTTGACTCGGCTTCTCTGCTTGTCCATTAGCTGATTGAGCACCTCGAGAAACTGATTGGCCATTTGCTGATCGGCCAGCAAGTCTGCAATTTCTTTTCTCAGCTCTGCCATTTTTCTATTCATAGCGAAATCAGCAAAGGATTGGGCACCTGTCGTCACCGCACTGGTTGATGTGGCTAGACGATCCAACACAGATTTTGTTATCCGGCTGATTCCTTGAGATATTTCCTTTTTCATTGTGGAGGCAATGGTGTCAATAATTGCTTTGTTTAGAGCCTCGGAACCAATTTCCAGCCCTTCTTTTGCCATTTTTCTTGCCGCTACTTCTGCTGCTTTTTTCACTGCTTTTTCAGTCGCTTCTTCAATCAACTCTTTAGCTGCTTGTTCAGATACACTCTTAGCCACTTCTTTCGAGATATCTTTAGATGCATTCTTCGCTGCATCCTTAGCCATGTTCTCGAGCATTTCATGAGCAAGCTCTTTGGCTAATTCTTTTAGGATGACTTTCGCTTCCGCTTTGGTAATCTCACCAGCAGATTCAGCTGCAACGACCTTGGCAATCTTGGTCCCCATTTCTGTCGCTGCCGATGCACATTCTGCTGCTTTGGCTGCTTTTGAAGCCGCCATCAGACCACGAGCTGTTTGAGTGACATCTAGTACCGCTGCCACACACTCTAGTGCCATCTGCGCGTAACCAATTTTTTCTGCGATATCTCGCAGTTTCTTCGCTTTTTCTGGGTCATCTTCACACAGTGCGGCTGTTTCAAGTGAGGCTTTCACTAATCCCAACACCCCAGCTGACACCTCGGCTACCCCACCTGCTATGGCAAGTGGATTTCCTGACACAACGCCAGCAGCTATCTTCAAGCAACCCACCGTCACCTCGACCGCAGACACAACCCAATCGATGACCGTGGTAAAGATGTTATGCTTCTGCGATTGATGAGACTGCTCGATGTTTTTGTTAATAGCGTCAATCTGATCTTGTAGCTTCACAGCACTTTCCGCTTTTTGCCTGTCATGCAGTGCATCGAGCGCTTTAATTAAGTCTTTTGCACGAGAATTAAGACCGTCAGTCACAATGAGCGAAATATATAGGGATAAAGAGTCAACAGACAAACTGGATAGTTGATTTGACGTTGAGCCCGTAGTTGTTTTTTCAGTCGTTGTATTAAGCTGTTTGAACAACTCGTCTAGCGCATCATCCACTTGTTTCAGAGTTATGTGCTTTCTGTTTTTTGGTTCAGGTAGCTTTATGTCTAAGTTGTCTGAATCAAGAAACTGTGACCGCCCACCTGACCATTGGCTGGCTTTTAACTTCAGCCCATCAACCTGTTGATTACCATCTTGATAATCGGTATCAAAGTTGATGATGGAATCTTGAGAAGTCGGCCGATAAATATCGTTCCTAATATAATTTTGCGTCATGTTAGACCTCCAACATTGTCCGAGCCAACGCGGCTGAAACTTTACTTTTTAGTTGCTGATATTCAGGCTTATCACTGCACCACCGCACAGCCGCGTTAAACGCTTTTCTTGCATATGATTTGTTGCCTAAACATTGATAGCTAATGCCTGCGTAATAAGATGATCTCGGATCTGCAAGCTCTCTTTGACCTGAGCGGCTAAAACAATATATCGCCTGTTCATGCTCACCCATTCGTTGGCAGCAAATACCCAACGCGAGTAGATAGTCGAAGTTCCATTGGTCCATACTTGCAAGAAAGTAGAAGTGGCGATATGCCTCTGCAGTCTGCCCGGTTTCGAATAACTGAAAGGCGTAGTTATAAATAGTATCGAGTGATGATTCATCCATGTCGCAGAGGATTTTCATTGATCCTCCGCGCTGAAAAAATTCGACAATTGATTTCTCGTCAGGCTGGTTCATAGCGAGTCCTATCGAATAATGCCAATAATGTCTTTTAGAATGTCGATCAACTTACTCAATACAGCGGAAATGTTTTTCTGGATGTTGCCTAAGTTCTGCACATTCTGGGATAGCATGGTTTGCTGGTTCTGCCCGACTTGGTTAGCGTCCGAAGCGGCTTGGTTTAAGTATCCGTTAAGTTCGACTAAGTCTGACTTTTTCAATGGGTCACTTTTGCCATTTAGCCAAGTTTGGGGATCTTCGCCGTTGAGCTTTACACCTAGATTCCCACAATCATCAATGATGCTTTGTATGTCCGATTTACTGACGGTGTCAGTATCTTTAGCCGGTATCTTGCCTTGCACCGCTGATGCTTCATTCTGTATATCACTGGCAGTTTTATTGTTGGCTTGAACAGAAGCCATTAAACCTTGAATAGAATTGGCCGCATTGTCCCGAGTTTGCATGAGCGTCAACACTACATATTGAAGAATGTTGTCGATAGACATCGAGCTCATATCTAAAGTCGTTAAGCCATCGCTTTGCGAAGCGTAAGCTTGCTGAACCATTGTGTTTGAGTTTTGAACATTATCCATAGCACTTCCTCTCTTTTAAATTGGTGGATGAGACTGCTAGATAAATTGACGCGACTTAAACTTCTTCGCCTCTTTTTTATCCTTAGAACCTGGTGAAGCGTCTGCAGCAACTGGCAACTTAAAACCTTGTTGCACTTTTAGAGCCTCTTGCTTCATTTCTGCGAATGCCCCTTTAACTAACTCACCTTTAGGTCCCACTTCACGCTCCAATACTGTTTGTACTTGAGCGAGTTTTTCAGCTAACGCTGGATTATGTTCAGCCTTGGTTTGCAAAGTCTGAACCTCTCCACGCAAAGACTGGAATTCCTGAATTAGTTTTTCCAGCTCCTTGTGCTGACGCGCTAAATCCGCTATTGATTTTTCTACCGATATTGATGAGCTCATGAATCACTCCCGTTTTATCAAAGTACGGGTTTAGATTATCGATATAAAAGAAATTAAGCTTTCAAATATGCTCAATAGTGAACAGATACTGACAGCAATAAAGAATATTTAAGCAAAAAGGCCATCACAAAAGTGATGGCCTTTTAATTAGTGGAACTTTATGATGTTTCTAAATGGCGTTATCCAGTCTGATTCGCATTTTGTTGCACGCTTCAGTAAAGCTAACAATCCGTTTCCCTAACTCCATTTCTTCTATTTCCTGGTAGTCAATAGAAGAAACTAAAACTGCCTTATCGTCATGAGATAGATATAAGTGCGATATCGAGTCATCAAGCCAATGGCTATTAGACTTCAATATTCTTTCTGCTAGCCTATCACTATTTGAAGGTATTTCACTTTCCAAAACCAACTTATTCTGTTCTGAGTAAAAGCTTATTCCATATGCGGTGTTACTTGTCTCCCCAAAATATACATAATCCATAGTAAAAGGAAAACTCACCGCTTTCTGCTGAGTAAGCTCACTGACAACATCTAAAACTTCTTTAGTCTCCATAGTACGCTCCAAACTATTTTTTAAGCAAAGTTGAACTGACTCGTTACCGTCTCTTGTTTGTGCAATACGACGTCTTTATCAAAGTCAACTAAGAAGTTTTTAAACTTACTTTTTCGCTTCGAAATAGCCACTAACGTATCTTTAAGCAAATCAGTTGAATTTAAACTAGCTGCATCTATCACTTCCGAAATACAAAGAATATTTGTATCTGTCATTGAGTAAGAACAACTCATATCTTGAGCCGAGAATAAACCATTTATTCTTGCAACTTTCTCTATTAACTGATGGTTATCCTTTATTAGAGCTTCTGGGTACAAAGGAACATCTATTCGCAATACGCCCTCATCGCTAATATTGATAACAGCCAAACTATCGTCGATTCTCAGTGTGTTTGAGTTTATGTCTTCAAATGAAACCTCGAACTCACTTTGGAGAAAGTCTTTTATGCTAACTACATCCATCATTTCACCTTACGCTTATACCGCGACTTGGTTTTCAACCAGTTCGTCTTCGACACGTTGTTGAGGTCTCAGCTGAACAATATTCTCATCACCGATCAGTTCATCAATGTCAGCACCATGCACTCGCATATTTTCAGCGACTCTCTCTTGAAACCTCGGGTCTTTGACAACACTTTGCATGTTCTCTTTTAGAGTGGAATACGAAGGGTGGTCAAAATAAGCGTACTGCTTCATGTGTGGGGAAAAAGAGCTCATCAACTTCTCTCTGTGGTTAGAAAAAAGACTCTTGCCAACAAACTCCTTCTGCTGTTTAAGGGTCTCTACCACTTGAGTATCCATCTTGGCAATTTTTTCCGCTAAATCATGCCCCGTCTGATCCACAGGGTGATGAGAAGCCATCTCTAACGCAAGCTGTTTTGACTTCTCTACCGACTGAGATAATCTCTCGTAGCCGCCATTCTCTAGATGTTTGCAACCGTCATCATCGATATGTTTTTTAAGATGACTGATATAATCGTTGTGACCTCTTAAACCAATATTCACCATAGTGGTCAACGTAGATTTCGCTTGCTTATCGATGCTTTGGTTGAGCTTAAGTATTCTTCCACTCAGCTCTTGCTGAACGCTTTTATTTACTTTGGCGACTGTTTCGTTGTATTCGTCTTTATGCCTAGTAGGCTCAAACTCGTTTCTGTCACCAATCTTAAATTTGCTGGTTTTATCCTGTTTCTGCGATATAGCGGTCAGTCTATCTTGATCTTTTGAGTGTAGCGTCAGTGGTTCATGATCATGTTCTTCAGGGCTAAGTAATGCATCACTACTTAACTCTAATGCCTGCAAAGCTTTATCCGACCAATGGTCAATCCTAGCGTTCAGTTGACGCGTTTCATTTTTGTTCGCTTCAGCATCGACAATACTCTGTAGATCTTCAGTCAACGAAGTTAATTGTTGCTGCGCTTTGCTCAGCTTACCGTCACTATTTGGCAGTAGTAGGTTTTGATGCTTGGTATGCCACTGCTTGAGTTCCCGAGTCCACTCAGCTCTGCCTTCAGCAGTACTGCAATTTTGCGCAAGCCCCGAACTTAACGACTTCAATCCACCGATGGCCTCTTTAACATCTTTAGTCCATTTAGCCTGGCTGGTCATTGCTTGAGTAATTGGTTCAATGCCATCATTGAAGCTCTCTTTATATTGTTCACATTTACTACCAATTGCATCTCTCGTTTTGTCCAAGTTTGAATCCGGCACGATAGATAGGCCTTGCGAAGTACCTGAGTTTAATTGGTTTATTTCTTGGTCCATGGAAGTGATTTGTCCATGGATTTCAGTCCACTTCAGGCTTGCCTCTGTAGCACAAGAATCGACAGCCATTTCCAACTCGGTTTGAATAAGCTGCTCTCTAACATTCATTAGAGTTTCATTCAATGTAGGAAAGCCTGTACCTTGATGCTGAACCGAACCTTGAGATTGTGAGCTTTCGATATTCACCAACGGTACGCTATGAGCTAAGCTTTTGGTATCGCTATTTAAGTTTTCTTGGTGCTTCAATTTCTCTTCTTTCAGTTCGCCGCCAACATTTATGCTAGTCAATGCTTCAGAAGCGAGCATGCTATCGATCCAGTCCAGCGTTTTCTTTATCTCTTCACCGGCTCTCTCACGATCATTTATACCGTCAATTTCATCTAGCTGGCGTGCTAATGTTTCGGTTAATAGTAGTTCCCTCATATGTGAGCTACTTTCTGGTCGCATTTGCTTGTCTTGATTCTCAACCATAGCTTTTACCGAATCACGACATTTGTTAATGCCACGATGTTTCAAAACTTCTGAGCCAGACTCAGGTGACTTTTGACATTTGCCTTTTATTGAACTGCACAACTGACTATGACTCGTCCCAAGCCTATACTTTGTATTATCACTAGTTCTAAATTTATTCTTATAGGTAAAGCTACTCACTGGGTCTACATTGAAGTATTTTTTTGGTTCAACAACGGATGTCTCTTGGCTATGTCCACCTCTAGTCTTGTGCGATACTGCCAGCTGTTGAAATTGACCATTTCCAGTAGTGAGTGTGCTCAACTGTTTTAAACTTCCGCCTCTAATATGCCTATTTCCACCATCATGACGTGGCGGTACATACGCTCCTACATTATCCATCTTCATTACCTCGGTTGCACAAAGAATATCTTCATCGCTCTCATGCTATCAGTTGGACAACTTTGTTCTTTTAAATATTCCCAACACCTTTCATATATATTCTATGAAAAGTAAGCATTTGTTTAATATATATGACAGTTGTGATATTCATTCAGGCATGAACAATGTTTATTATATTTTTATGGAAAACTTATCTTGTGATGACATTAATAGTTTCTATCTGGCGTATACAAATATAATACGTGAGAGAAATCACTATATTAAAACGATACCACCTAGCTATGAGTATGTAAGAGAATGGTGCCTCAATAACATCAAACAGCAAGAGCTGCACCTAATTACCAAATATAACAATGCATTAGTTGGATCGTGTGATATTTATTCCCGAAGATATGAAGGGGCACCTCATATCGGAGTTCTATCTATATTTGTAGTAAAAGGGTATCGAGGGTGTGGTATTGCGAGTCAATTATTGAAAGACACATTAGAAAAGGCACAGCAGCGAGGCTTTGAAAAAATAGAGCTCGAAGTGCTGGCAAATAATAGTAGCGCTATTCGATGTTATAAAAAGTTTGGATTTTTCCAAGAGGGTGTGAGGCATAAAGCAAAAAAGCTAGGGCCTGGAAAATACATAGATGTGGTGCTTATGGCAAAATACCTCGATGAGCCCAATAATGTACTTTAATCATCACTATCGTAGTCGATATTATTTATTGCTCTTAGTATTTCAGCTACAGGTTCAAATAATGACTCGGGGATATATTGTTCAGATTCTACGTTCGCCATTAGTGCCCGAGCCAAAGGGACATTCTCCACAACGGGGACATTATATTTCTCAGCAAGTTTTACCATATGTAGCGCCATTTCTCCGCGCCCTTTTTCAAGCACTTTCGGCAGCGGAGTTTCACCCTCTTGATAAAACAAGCAAACAGCTAGGTGGGTTGGGTTTCTAACAAGGACAGAGGATTTCTTTACGTTATCGGCAAGGCTGCCACTTTGGATTTCTTTGTGGGTTTCCTTACGCTTTTGCTTAATTTCAGGGTTGCCTTCTGAATCCTTATGTTCTTGCTTAATGTCTTCCTTAGACATCATCAATTGCTTCATCGTCGTATGCTTTTGGAAAGCAAAATCTAACGCACCAAACACTACATAAAAAGCAATTAAGCAGCCCCACAGCCAAAAACATAATGTAGCAGTGACAGATAACCCACACTCCAAACCGCACAGAGGTAGAAACTGCAATGAACTACTGTATTTATTTAATATATAAGCAAAAATAATCGATAAGAGCGCGACTTTCAGACATGACTTGAACAGCTCAAATAAACTCTTCATGGAGAAAATATTCTTAAAGTTGCTTAGCGGATTTATCTTCTCACCTTTAGGCTGGATAGACTCCGGCGCAAATAAAGGGCCTATCTGCGCAATAATCGTCAGCAAAGTAATAAATATCAACATCAGCGCTAAGCCCACTCCAAAATGAAGAGTAAACTCCATGAAAGCTCCAACGATATTGCCAAACGCCCTTTCTATTGGAAGGTTAAGGGAGTCGAGTGTCACGGTTATAATATCTTGCATTCCAACCATCAAACTCGTGCCTTGAAAGTAGAAAAACAGCAATATCGCCGCCAGCTGAACTCCCGTAGTCACTTCATTACTCTTAGCAACTTGGCCTTTTTTTCGAGCGTCTTTTATCTTCTTCTGAGTAGGTTTTTCCGTTTTCTCTGCCACTTAGTCGCCTCTCATCTCAACCAACAAGTTTTGGATTTGATACTCGAACAAGTTCATTCGCTGCAAGAAATGGCCAAAGGAAAAATTGAGGCTAAGTAGAATAAGTAAAATCGCCATCGCGGATTTTATCGGCATGGACAAGAAAAACACATTTAGCTGCTGCGCTGAACGGTTAATCAGCCCCAAAGCCAAATCAACCATAAGCATGATCACCATCGCTGGTAAGGCAAAACTTATAGCGAGCTCAAACATCAAGTGCCACTCGTGGCTTAAGAAATTGAGAAAGCCTTTACTAAAGACGATTTCCTTCCCCATTGGCAAACTGTTGTACGAGTTATAAATGCCATTTAGCAGCTTATTAAATCCACCTGTAACGAGAAAAAGTACCGTCAGAACTTGGCTAAATAAAATCCCGAACACTGATGCTTGAGTACCCAATAAAGGGTTGTACACCGTCGACATTGAAGCACCACGCATGGTATCTATGACAAACCCTGCGACATCTATCGCCCAGAATGGAATCGCGGCTGAAAACCCAATGCAGATGCCAATAAACAGCTCACGCAACATTAGCTCGGTGAACGGCAACATTTCTGGTGATGACAATAGGGGTAAATCTCGGTAAACAGGGAGCAGAGGAAGAGCAATCAATATGACCAGAGCATTGCGAATTAACACTCCCCCCAACGACTTTTGCGAGAAAAGAGGCAGCAGCAACATAACTCCGAGTGGACGAAGAACACAAATGGCCAATGTTGATACCCAAACCATCAAGTCACTCATCGCGCACCCATATGGCTGATCTGGTCAAACGCCATGTTTGCGTAATTTAGCAGTGTTCCTCCCATCCAGTGATAGCTGACGACGAGAGTGATACTCACTGCCACAAGCTTAATCAAGAACTGCACTGTCTGATCCTGAACTTGTGTCAACGCTTGTATCAAACTGATCAATACGCCGACAACAGAAGCAACCACAACAACAGGGAGCGAGAGCCACAATATTAGCCATAAAAGCTCAGAGGTGAGGTTGATAATGATTCCTTGGCTCATGAGTACGACAACATCAGCTGAGTCAGAAGTTTTTCCCAGCCCCCCATCAACACAAAGATAAGTAGCTTGAATGGTAGTGATATGGTCATCGGAGAAACCATCATCATCCCCATTGCCAGCAATACATTTGAGACAATTAAATCAATCGCGACAAAAGGTAAAAATAGCAACAAGCCGATCTTAAACGCCTCTATAAGTTGACTCACTGTAAAGGCTGGAATCATGACTAGGAGAGAGCCCTCATTAAGCTCCTGCTGATAATGCTCTGGCCATAGTTTATGACCCACTTCGCTGAAGAATCGCACTTGTTTTGGATCAGTATGCTTAGTTAAGAACTCACGGTAAGGAGCTAATGCTCCGCTATCTACTTGCTGGAAGAATTGATCAGATGTTAGATCGATTGGGTTCTGTTTTAGGTTATCTTCGATTTGTAATCCAACAGGCGCCATGATGAACATCGTCAAGATTAGCGCCAAGCCGTAAATCGCCATATTCGGCGGAATTTGTTGGATACCCAAAGCATTGCGTAAGAGCTATTGTCAAATGTGGTGTATGGAGATCATGCAGTAGCCTGTTGATGAGTCTCCATTTCTTTCACCCCATCGATGAAGCGAACATCTTTCACAACATCAGCCAGGAGTTTAAAACCTCGTAGACGACGCCACTTCGTCTCTGCACTGCGCATTAACTTGTAAGCCATCATCAACGTAGTCTTTCTGTTTCCACAGTTCTTCGTCTTGTTCGTGCGCAAGCGTACTGTGGCGAACATTGATTCTATCGGGTTCGTCGTCCTGATATGAACCCAGTGCTCTGCTGGGTAATCGTAGAACGCTAACATTTCAGCTTTGTCTTTCACCAAGCAGTCCGTTGCTTTTGGGTACTTGGCTTCGAAGCGCTTCTGGAAGGTTGAGAAGGCATGATAAGCCTCATTCCTGGTCTCTGCCATCCAGATATCTTGCAGTGCTTCCTTCATCCTAGGCTGAACACTTTTGGGCACCTTGTTAAGCACATTCGCTGTCTTATGTACCCAGCAACGCTGCTGACCCGTTTGAGGCCAGCACTTAGCAACCGCTTTCCAGAAACCAAGTGCGCCATCTCCGATGGCTAGCTTTGGTGCTAACTGTAATCCCTGTGCTCGTAACTGCTCAATGAGTTCCGTCCAACTTGCTTCTGACTCTCGATGACCATCCAGAACGCCAAGGACTTCTTTGCGCCCAGTGTCATCGACGCCAATAATGACGAGCAAACAGAGCTTGTCGTCCATTCTGACGTGACAGTAAATACCGTCAGCCCAGACGTAGACATAGCGACGCTTACCGAGGTCTCGTTTGCGCCACTGCTCGTATTCTTCATGCCATTGCTCCTTGAGGCGACAGATACTGTTGGCTGAGAGTCCTTTTGCATCCTTACCGAGCAGCGACTCAAGAGCGGGTAGCATATCGCCCGTCGATATCCCCTTGAGATAGAGCAGTGGGAGCAGTGTTGCTATGTTTTTAGTTCGCTTGAGATACGGTGGTATCAAGCTGCTATTAAATTTAACACCATTCCCTGAGCGATCTCGTACCTTAGGAATTTGCACTTCCACATCGCCGACACCTGTTTGTAAGGTTCTCTCAGGTAAGAAACCATTGCGAACTATGGCTTGTTTGCCGTCAACCATCGTATTCTGATATTGAGTAAGCAGCTGCTGAAGCTCCGCTTCAACAGCTTGTGAAATTAAGTCTCTTGCACCTTGGCGTATCAATTCAGTGAGCGGGTCTTGTGGTGTATTCAGTGAAACAACAGTATTATCAGTCATGCGGTGTACCTTTCTGTTAATCGTTCTGGTGAGAACTACATCAACAGATTACACCGCAACTTCTTTTCTCTTCCATACACCAGAAACCAGCATAGCTCATTGCGTAAAAGGGAAAAGACGACAGAAAGCTTAAGGAAAGACGTCGCCATGACAGCAAACAGCGGCAATACAGATAAAGAGAATAGAACAATGATTAACTGTAACGGGTGGTCGAGTAACGACATATAAGCTTTCCACTTCGTACTAAAACAGTACGAGTTTGCTCTGATAACGCCGATGTGCCTATACGTTAAACACCTTAATCACGTGCGATTAGTATGTTAAACACTTTACTGTTCGATGACTACTCAGGGGAGCTCTCCACTCCATAATTTTTCACCTTCTGCAAATCGTAGTCACTTAGTATCGAGGTCTTGTAATCGAAAACAGGAAAAACACTCAATATCTTAATAAACTAAGTTTTAACTCTATTTAAAAAATTAAGGTAACTATGAGGCGCGTACTCATCCTAACACTTTTCTTGGTGAGCTTTACTACTCGAGCTAAACAGCCGAACCAACTTCACCTGCTAAGAGTTGCAGTAGGCGACTTTTATCCATATGTCACGTGCAAAGATGGGGAAGCAAAAGGTATCAATGTCTACTTGGTAGAGAAGGCTTTCAAGGCCGTTAACGTGCAGCTCGAATACACTTGTATGCCTTGGAGCCGAGTATATAAGTCTTTGTATAGGAATAGACAAGATATTTCCTTTCCCTACTTAAAATCGAGCGAAAGAAGAAACCAGCTTTACTATTTGAAAACCCCTCTCATGGTAACCCGACTAGTATTTTTTCATTTAGAAACAATGACAATGCCAAACCACGAAATCTCCCTAAAGGACATTTCCGACTTAAAGCTAGGAGGTGTCTTAGGGTATGAGTATGGCCAGCTTATCAAACAGTACGACCAAAAGTTTGGGCTCTACCGCTCTGCATCTAGTCAAGACGGATTCAACCGGTTACTTAAAGACCGCATCGATATACTAGTAGAAGAGCAGAATGTTGGTGAGGCCATCATTGCCTCACTCCCCATGTCACAAAGAGAAGCGATCACTTTTACACCCTTTACCGAGACTCGAGAAGATACGAACAATTACATTGTTACCGGCGCCAACAATCCAAATAAAGCGCGCATTGATGAGTTGTATGAAAAGGGCCTGCGCTTACTAAACGAGCAAAAGCCGCAATAAGCCCTAGTTAAATATCTTCAGCCTAATCTCGAGCAAGTTGCAATCACTGCATATATTTGTCGGAGACAATAAAGGCTGAGCTAAATTTTGTATTCAACAAATCAATTTAAAACATCTAGAAAAATAACCATATAGCTACCGTATGACATATTTAGTTACTATAAATTACGATTGATATTAACTAAAATTCCCTTTTAATTAACCGATCGATTCATTTAATATTATGACCTAGGTTCCATATAATTTTGTTCCTAGAATTGGAAGGAGAGAAATATAGTAGATTATAAGTAATCCTGAAAGCCCAGGATTTCCTAGCGAAACTGACGTTGTTAGTGTTGTACCAAAGAACACACCCAGAACAATTATTGTTCTGGGCTTTTTTTTGCCCCTTTTCGTCATAGAGTCTGTTCTTGTTTTTAGTTACGTAATAAAACCATAACAAGTTGTGATATATGAGTTGGTGGTGAACAATTCAACCTTATTTTTTAACGCTTCTTCATTCATCTAACTACCTTTAGGGACCCATTACGGCTCTTCCAATAAATCAATCAAAAGCATAATTATTTCCTGCATAACAATCGGTTAAGCCATTGAAACAAAAAAACACTTCATGCTTAACTAATCGTCAATTAAAGGTGGTTTATTGAGTCGAGATGATTAATGGATAGCGTCGCGACTATACAACCAAGAAAAGAACTTCTAAGGTACTCAAATTACCTTACTTGAGTACCTTCCAGCTTACATAAAAATACTTAAAACGATAAATAAAATGGATTTTTTATGCGTTCAGTAAATAGAAAGGTTATCTTTTTTTTAATATTATTGGTTTCTGGATGTAATAGTTCATACTACGATACAAAAAATGATATTGATACAAGCACAAATAGTGATAGCGATAGTTTGGCCCGGATTGTTGATTACAATTTTAGTTTTATTGCTGAGGTTGGAATAAATAATACACTGCTTCAATTTGATGAAGGTGTATCCGATCTATTCAACTACCGTGTTAGAAATAGTGGCTGTAATATTCGTCACTACGAAAACTGTACCAAGGGCCAATTAGACTATTTATCCGACAGCACATCTATTACAGACTCTGTGCTAACGTTAGTAACCCCCGCGTACTATCATTTTAAATACCCAACATCTTCTAGTAGCCATCATGGGTTATCACTAACGACTTTTCCAGCCAGAAGCTTCCACAGTGTCATCAAGTTCAACAATAAATATTTACTCATTGGTGGAGAAAGTAGTGACGGATACTTAAATGATATCTGGTCTTCCGACGATGGTGAAATTTGGACAGAGGAAGCTAGTACTAGTAGTTTTTCAGCTAGAGCGCACCATAAAGTAATTGAATTTAATAATAAATTATGGTTGATCGGTGGTGTAGATGCTAGTGGAGGTTTGAATGATATCTGGTCTTCTATTGATGGGATCCACTGGCTTGAAGAAACTAGCAATGCAGCGTTTTCCAAAAGAAGATATCAAACTGTTACCAACTTCGACAGTAAGTTATGGCTTTTAGGCGGGCGAGACTATAACAGCGGTGATGACCTAAACGATATTTGGTCTAGTAGTGACGGAATAACTTGGGTTGAGGAAGCAACTAATGCTAGTTTCTCTTCACGTCGAAATCACTCAACAACCTTGTTTAATAACAAACTCTTTCTCATTGGTGGATACAGTGGAACAACTGGCAAATATTTGAATGACATATGGGTTTCTGATGATGGAGTGAGTTGGGACAAGCTAGTAGACAGCTCAGAGTTTTCGAGCCGAAGTTTACACCAAATCGTTGTATTCGAAAGCAGACTTTGGTTATCAGGTGGCTTTAATGGCAGCCGTTTAAATGATATCTGGTCTTCTACAGATGGTGAAACTTGGATAGAAGAAAGCGAATCCGCTCAGTTTTCCAAACGATCTGGCCACCAAACATTATTGTCCAATGACGAGCTTTTTATAATCGGTGGAACAAATGATTCTGGTGACTTTTTAAGTGATGTTTGGTCCTCTATAAATGGACAATACTGGGTAAACTTAACAAGTAACAGTCAGTTTAATAATCAGTTTCCTGCTCGCCAAAATCACCAAGTTGTCCAATTTAACAATAAGCTATGGATTGTTGGTGGACGAAATGGTGACGATCTAAACGATGTATGGTCCTCAATTGATGGTATTTCATGGGTTCTTGAATCTAGCAATGCAAACTTTTCTGCACGCAAAAATCATCAATTAGTTGTATATAATGACAAGCTTTGGCTTATTGGCGGAAATGACGGAGCACGGCTCAATGATGTATGGTCATCTATAGATGGTGTACATTGGGTCGAACAAACAGCTAGTGCCGATTTTTCGTCCCGCCAATTCCATCAAGTGGCGGTTTATGCAAATAAAATGTGGGTTATTGGTGGACATGATGGTGGTAGAAAGAATGACATTTGGTCTTCTTACGATGGAATTAATTGGACAGAGGAAACTAACTCAGCAAACTTTTCAGCCCGCTTTAAGCATCAAACTATCGTTTATAACGAAAAGTTGTGGGTGATAGGGGGTATATCACATGCTCGCTTAAATGACGTCTGGTCGTCCACTGATGGTATTTCATGGACAGAAGTGTCCAGTGAAGCTAACTTTTCTCCTCGACAAAGCCATCAATGTGCTGTATTCGACAACAGACTTTGGCTTATAGGTGGAAATGATAGCAGCAGAATCAATGATGTATGGTCATCTATTGACGGTAAAAATTGGGTTGAAGAAGTGAGCCGTGCTGATTTTTCCGAAAGGAACAAACATCAAGTCGTCACGTTCAATGATAAATTGTGGATGATCGGTGGGTACGATGGAAACATTCTAAACGAAGTATGGTCTTCTTGGAATGGTACTGATTGGCGACGACCCTTTAAAATAACTGTTAGTGGAGAATTAAGCCTCTATTAGGCTCGCTTGATCAATTTGAAGGAACCAAAAATTGGAACTTACGATCTGACGGGGTTTAGTTGTTTAACTCCGAGAGGAAGTATGCTTGTGCCATTGTGGCTTGACCTTATACGAGACACGGCTTTGTTGCATAATTCCAGCGACAAGCGTATCAACCCTCAATCGAGCAATATCTAATCAAAACACCTAGTCTGTGGCTACACCAATTAATGGCGTAGCCAATCAGATCGTAGCTTCTTGATTTAGTTCCATCGATTTAAGCAACAAGGACAATCATAAGTTCAATGTTTTATCGTTGTGCTCACCCTATTTAACTATAAATAATCCATTCATCCTCTTACTTAATGTTAATTATATTTAAACTGGTTAATTTCAACTGTTAATGTGTCGGCTTGTTCAGACAGTTTCTGGAGTATTTTGTCGGCATCTTCCACTTGGACTCGAACCGAAGAGGCTGAATCTGCGATAGAAGTGATGCTACTGTTGATTTCTTCAGTTACACACTTTTGCTCATCTGTCGCTGAAGCCACTTGTGCATTCATATCGCTAATTTCACTGAGCATTGACATAATTTCAGACAGCATATCCGTATTGTTAGTACAGCTTTCCACCCCTTTTTGAACGGTTTCATTCGCACTTTCAATACCACTGGATACACTATTGGTTTCACTTTGAAGAGCATCGATTTTATCTCGAATTTCTTCTGTGGAAGCCTGAGTTCTACCCGCCAGCGAGCGAACTTCATCTGCAACCACAGCGAAGCCACGTCCTTGCTCTCCTGCTCTTGCCGCCTCAATCGCTGCATTTAAAGCCAGCAAGTTGGTTTGCTCTGCGATACCTTGGATAACGTCCAATACCTCTGCAATTGAACTCGTTTCATTGTTAAGGCGTCCAATCGCTTCCACGGAGGTTTCCATCTGTTGATTTAATTGGCCAATTTCATTGCCTAATACTTGGCCTACACGCACACCTTGAGTGCCAGATTGGCTCGCATGCGAAACATGCTCAGACGCTTTGTTCGCGAATTGAGATACTTCTGATATCGAAGCGCTCATTTCGTTAATCGCAGTAGCTACTGAGGTTGTTCTGTTATTTTGATCTAAAATAGACGCTCGGGTTTCTTCCATACTATTGGACATGATGATAGCGTCCTCCCTAAGAGTGTGAGAAGCCGACGCAAATTGTGTGAATACATTTTGCAGTTGAGAAAACAATGCATTGAGAGATACAGCTAATTCTGTCATTTCATCACGTCCTACTTCCGTAAGTCGCTGAGTCAGGTCATTAGACTCACTGATGTCTTTCACTTTTTGGGAAGCCGCTGAAATAGGCCTAGATATGCTGTTACCGACAAGATAGGATAAGACAACAGACAGCACAACTACGATTAGAATAATGACGACTATGGTATTAAATACGGTGTCAATCAATGCTTTAGTATCTGCCATCGCTTCCGCTACATCGACTTCTGTTAATATCGCCCATGGCAACCCCGCGACATTAACGGGAGCATAAGCGGAAAACACATCTACCTCTCGGTAATCGGGTGTAATGAGAAACCCATTTTCTCCCTGCAATGCTTTACGAGAAGTAATAGTCTCAACAGGTTGCCGACCTATCGCCGAACCTTTATCTTTAATCTGTTGAATTAGGTTCGCATTGGTTCCTGCTGATTGAAGCGCAGTAAAATAGTCCTCGGGATCTTCAATTAAGAAACGAGGTTGGCTACGTAAAAGACCGTCTGGCCCTACTAAATAGGACTCACCACTATCGCCTAAGCCGATATTCTTCCAGTTTTCATTAAACGTCATGATGGTATTAATTTCATCGACAGGCATTTGGAAGATGAGTACACCGACTTTTTTACCTTGATTATAAATAGGTGTGGCAATAAAAGAAGCGGCGGCTTCATAGGATGGATAGTAAGGTGCAAAATCCTCTAAGTGGTATTCCCCTTTACTTTTATTTACAGCGCTCAAGAATGCTTTGGAAATCCCACTACCTTGATAAGGGCCTTGGCGTAAGTTGGTGGCAAAATCCAGCTCTTTAAAGACGGAATACACAATATTCCCATCTAAATCAACTAAGAATATATCGTAATAACCAAAGGCTTCCAGAAAGTGCTTAATCGATGGGTGATACCGTTGATGAACCTCGTCATAATCTGTACCCAGCGAATCCGACATCAACAAATGCTTTTCACCCAATGGATTAGAGTTCAGTGCGATATACCGAGCTTGTAACGCTTGAGCTCTATCTGACAGCTGCGAAAGTTTTTGGCGCGAGTTTGAAGATTGTCCTTTATTTGCCTTTTGGTAAGCAGTACCAAACTGTCGAGTGTAATAACTTTCAAGTTTACTTCTATCACTTTTAGTTACCTTGGAACTAGGGTAAGACTGAAAAGCATGCTGAAAGGCTACCATAGCTTGTTGCGTAGAAACATCATTAGCAAGCGTATCTAGTTGTAGCCGAATTTGGTTGAAATACCGTTCAATTTCACCCGTTTTCACTTCTCTCACTGAGATGAGCTGATTTTGTGTTCGCTCTAGTAGGGCCTGCTCTGAGAGCTTAGAAACCTTCCAACCAATAAATGTACCAGTAAATACCAACCCCATTACGCAAAGTAACGTAGTAGAAATAATTATTTTTGATGCTATTTTCATGACTTGTCCCTAAGCCGATAAAAAGATTTTGTATCAGATAGTTTTAAACAGATAAACTTTTAATTGTATGCAATTTATGTGAATGGGGATTTTTTAATTATCACTTTTCTTATTTACGCAAATACTTTTCCATGCGAAAGGAAGATATTACTCGTAATTGGGTTTTGAAAACTCGATTCGAGTTTAGTACATAAAATTATAAACAGGCTCATTTATCAATTCTCTGCTTGGGAAGGTGAACTTCAAGGATCGTATCAACTGTACTTGCCTCCACCAAAAATGGGGAAAGTGCACCTTTATTGCCTACTAACTTACGAACATTATTAAACTTGCCTACAACAGATGGTACTTGATTATCAAAATGAATGAGGTTGCCTGGAAAAGATAATGAGCCAGCCATTGGTATATCATAACTTTTCGCCAAATCCAACAATCGGTGCAAAGCTCGGTGTATGGCTACATGCTCATCCGGTATTTTCACTTTTTTTGACATAATACTCTCTTTAATTAGTTGGACTTAATCGTTTAATTGATACCTAATCAACTTCTTAAAAGCCTTGTCTATTTTGATTAGATCATTAATAGAGGAAGAGTTATTGATTTCATTAATTAATTGCTCTCGACTGTATACTGGAACCTTATTTATATGAGTAACTTTACTTTTTAGTGAAACCGAAAGCTTTTCATAGATTGTGCTGTCGAGCATTTAGAGCTCCTTGCATGAGGTAAACCCCCATTTATTTAATATGTCACAAACACTATTAAAAGATATGAACTTAGAATCAATGACTTCATCCTTATGATTACTCAAGACAAGAAAGTATTGGCTAAGTCCACGCTCTCTCTTGGTAGTGAACCACTGAAAAAGTGCTGGCATACGCTCCAGATAACCCGTATAGCCAAGGCAAACCCAAGAGACATTGGAGTTTTTTCTATATATTTTTAGCTCTAACTTATCTGAGCCATTCTTATTGCACATAATTACCACACTAGTAAATAGCTATAATAGAATAAGTAAATTTCATACACATATTATTATTGATAATGTAAATATTTATAGTGATGGCGATAATTTGGAATTAGAATCAAATTAAAAAATTAACCAATTAGGTAATTTACTTTATAATTTGTGATAGAGATCTAGTAAAGGAACTTGAAAAGTACAGCATATCCTTGCTGCTTCTAACCAAGCAACTTAATCTGTTTTATTAATCTTATGATTAAATATCGTTAAGCCCAGAGCACTTTCCTCTGGACTAATTTTCCAAAGCTAAA
Source organism: Vibrio marisflavi CECT 7928 (assembly GCF_921294215.1). GTDB lineage: Bacteria > Pseudomonadota > Gammaproteobacteria > Enterobacterales > Vibrionaceae > Vibrio > Vibrio marisflavi. The sequence goes on along the minus strand of NZ_CAKLDM010000001.1, from coordinate 104,567 downwards.
ACACTATAGTTGCTTATTTATAATCTGGAATATCAATAAATATAGACTTCACTAGTTCCGATGTAGCACCTCTTTTGAGTCACTTTCTATCTGATAGTTGAGCTATATTTTCATTCAAAAAAGGCAACTTGGAACATCTAGATAAAGAACCATATAGCTTCCGTATGGAAGACTTACTTACTCCAAATTGTGATTGGTCCTAATACCTAAAATACTTTTCAAATTAATCATTTGATTTATTTAATATCAAGACATTGGTTCCATATGAGTTTATTCCTAGATTTAGAAGGTGAGGAATGTAGTAGATTGTAGGTGATCCTAAAAGCCGAGGATTACCTAGCCAAACTGGCGTTGTTAGTGTTTTCTAAAGAACACCCCCAGAACAATTTTTGCTCTGGGGATTTTTTGTCCTAAGCTTTTTGAGATCTTGGCTAGCTTCAATACTTACGTTTAAACATCAACTATAGTTAGAACAATATACGTTCGGATGGATATCATACAATGAAATTTGCATTCTTTTTTTTTCTTTTTAGTTACTCGACTTTCGCACTAAGTCAATCTTCAAGATTACCTTTGCATGTTTCAATAAATCCTTGGCCTCCTTGGATAATGAAGAACCAAAATGAGGAATGGGAAGGAATCGCCGTAGATTCAATGCGCTTAATATCTATCTGTTCTAACGTCCCAATAAAGTTTATTAATACAATCAATACTAAGCGTACTCTACATGAGTGGGGAAAGTCAGTATTCTCGGAGACTGCAGTCGCTGAGGTTTGGCGAAACTCTCAATCTAGCTCTTCTGTTTATACCAACTCTACCTTTAACACCACAGATATAATCCTAGCAAGAAAAGAAATGAAGGAAATAGAAAGTTATAAGGGCTTGCAAGGGTATACAGTCGGAATAATAAACGGTTATATATATCCTGGCTTCAATGAAGCAATTAATAATGGCGATATAAAAACTAGTAAATCTGTATCCAGTGCGCTTTTTCCGAAGCTTATTAGGGGAAGAGTGGATGCAATATTTGCAAATAACGAAGAAGCGTTGTATTACTTTTCACGTTATGAAAATAATATTGAAGCTATTAAAGATTATAAAATTATATACCGTTTTGAACCGGTAGCATTAAAAATTAGGCTACACAAAGACAAAAGCTCACTAGTGCCGATATTCAACAACATTATAGATCAGCTTAAAATCCAAGGTTATCTACAGAAAATTCAAAACTATTACTTAACACCCGATAAAGGAAATGCAGTGAAGCCAAACCTTGAAGTATGTCCTTTAAAGAATATGTAGATGACAATTGTGTCTATTAAGGAAAATTCGTAGCTTAGATATATCAAATCATGACTCCAGGTGCTTACAATTATCTAAGCACTGTTTACAAAAATAAATGGTTCTTAAGCGTCAGGGGTAGCTTGCAAGTTTATGACGGCCTGGCAGCAATTCAGTAGTCTAAATTAAGGTTAGTTGTTGCGCGGTGAATAAGGTGAATGAAGGTTATTCACCATACTTTTCCTAATACCCAGCTCAATTTCGTTAAGAATACCTGAGAAGGTTTTGTCCAAAACTGCGTTAGAAATCGATCAAACTATATTGTCCTCCGACAATTTCTAGCTCGCAATTTGCTCGATTTCCACCGCTAGTTTGTCGTCAAATTGAACTAAACTGCCAAAGCCGATAACTTTCCCATTTGCTTTCAGCTTTACTTGAAGAGAAGCTTTCAGCTCGGTTTCAAGTATACTTCCAGAACACAAAGTGGCAAGTTCACTAATCGACACATCTATCTGCCCAACTTCCATGACAACAGGAACCACCAGCTTTTCAAGGTCAACAGCTTGTTCTTGATTGCTCAACCCTGGAAAACTATCTTCATCAGATAAGTCGAGAAGTTCATCAAATTCATTCATCATTTGCTCCACGATAAAACCCTTGTTCTCTACATATTTAACGATTGAAACTGGCTTATTTTGAAATAGCAGCAGCTCGCCAGTGGCAAAGCTTCCACTCCACTGCAACACAATACAATCTCCCACATGCAGACTCTTCAGCTGTTCAACGGTAAGTCGACTCACTCCAACAGCGCAGGCAATTGGCAACTTTGTTAGCTCAGAAGGCATATCCAAAGGTGTCATCCACTTTGCCAAGGTTTGCACCGTTGCTAGCGAAATATCTTGCACGTAGAACCGCAACTGCTGACCAAGATTAAGAGGAGAACAGATGCTGAGAGAAAGCGAACTCGATTGCCAGTTGATACTTTCAGCACATCGAATGTTTTCGATCATGCTGATTTCTATTCCGCTTTCTTTTAACCAACCAGTAAAACTCGCCAAAGTTGATGACGTTAGGGCTGACATTAAGTCTGATGGAATACTTTCAAAGCAGTCGATAGGCAAAATCGGACGAATGAAGTCCAGCCAGAGTGACTCCTTACACAACAGCTGAACATCATTGTCAGAGATTTTTAAAGCAACTTGTAGCCAACTTTCGTCACGTTGAACTGTCGCTGCCAAACACAACGTAATCGAATGGTCTTCATCAACTTGTGCATGCAATCCATTACCAATCACGCGATGTATCTCTAACGACTCTTGTGAATAGTGTGGAATGTCTAGCTCTTGGGTTTGAAGATTAACGTTACTGTCCACGCTTTTTCTCCAAATTGATTTCCACTTGATATGAGCTTATCTGATTAGCCTTCGCTTCTAGATCACTCATACACCGCTGAATACATTTGTAGTGCGTTTCATCTTTTGCTCTGATCTTCATTTGCACTCGGCCAGCATACAAGCTTGCCTGAATTTCAAGTCCAGCCATTGGGCCACTTGCAAGCCTCACGCTGAGTGTTCGCATGTCAATACGCTCTACATGCATGTGGTTGTCTTGAGCAACAGATCCTGTGTTTTTTAAGGAGTTAATACTGCCTGATTGTTCCTCAACGTTCGAGCTCATGTTGCCGAGCAGCGCACTCTTTTGTTGCTGAAAAAAGGCTGCGACAAGTGACGGGTCGGATTCCTTTTTTTTCTGCTTTTCTTTCTTCTTATACAAGTTAGAAAACTTTTGTTCGCTACCAGCATCTGGCTGAGACTGCTCGTTTTGGCTAGGTATTTTCCTTGAACATGAATCGTTATTTACCAAGATTTGCATTGATTTCATCCTCAATCAGGTATTTAAGTTTTTCTTGTTCTTTGCGATTTTTCTGCAATGCTGATGACAAAGCTATCCGTTCCTCTACAAGCTTTTCTTGCCGCTCAATCAACTCTTTAGATTGCTCTCCTAACTGTATGTCTTTTCGGTATAAATCAGCCATTTTCGACTTAAACGTCATCAACTTGTTGTGGTTTAACACTCCTGTTTGATTGCAGTTTTTCCGCCAATCTTCCCACAAGTGCAATCGATCAGATTTCAGTTCATCCTGCTGTGCCTTTAGCTCTTGTTGCCTGAAATCAATTTGAGCAATTTTGCCGCGGAGCCCCCTCTCCTTGTGCTCTTTGACTTGCAGTAGCTTGCCTAACATGTTGCCCCCACTGAGCCAGCAAGTTCATTTTGAATCTGGTCAAAATTGAACAGTTCGTGAGTCTGCTGGCAAAGGAATTGTTTTATATCTTGATAGCGATCTAACGCTTCGTCGGCATGAGGATCTTGACCGCGTTGATATTCACCTACTCTAACAAGTAGCTCAATATCTCGGTAACTCGATAACAAGCGGCGCAACTTACCTGCGTTGTGTAAATGGCCTTTGTCACTGATTTGATTCATGACACGACTCACGCTTGCCAACACATCAATTGCCGGATAGTGGTTTTCTTCTGCCAGCCGGCGAGAAAGCACAATATGACCATCTAGGATAGAGCGAACTTCATCGGCAACAGGCTCGTTCATATTGTCTCCCTCAACCAGAACGGTATAAATTCCGGTGATACTACCTACTGATGCTGGCCCAGCCCTTTCAAGCAACCTTGGCAACTGAGCAAACATGCTTGGTGGGTAGCCACCAGCTGCTGGCGGCTCACCTGCTGCCAGCCCTATTTCTCGTGAAGCTCGTGCAAAGCGCGTTAAAGAGTCGACCATTAAGAGCACATTTTTTCCTTGGTCACGGAAATACTCGGCAATGGTTGTGGCCGTAAAAGCTGCCTTTTGCCGCTCGAGAGCTGGCCTGTCTGAGGTTGAGACTACAACAACCGATTTCTTACGAGCTTCTTCACCTAACACTTGGTCCAGAAACTCTCGAACTTCCCTTCCCCGCTCGCCAACTAACGCCAGTACAACGACATCTGCTTCACACCCAGTTGTCATCATGCTTAGCAGAGTACTTTTTCCGCCCCCTGCGGCAGCAAAAATACCTATTCGTTGCCCTTTTCCGCACGTTAACAATCCATCGATTGAACGGATACCCAGTGGCAAAATTTCTTCTATCAGCCCTCGCTCTAAAGGCGCTGGAGCGTCAGCTAATATCGAACGATACTCTTGAATCTCTACAGGCACGTCACCGACATCCAACAACTCGCCTAGGCCATCAACAACAGAGCCCACTAAGTGATCACCCAAAGCTATCTGATGACCCTTTCCTTGCGGCCACACTGGCTCTCCACAACCGACGCCAATAGGCTCAGAAAATGGTGATAACAACGCTGTGTCACCTTCCAACGCCACCACTTCGGAGAGCAATCCATCGCCAACCTGACAAAGCTCACCGAGTGCCACGTTAGGTAAGTGAGCACCAATAAGTGTTTGCCCGACAGACGTTACCCTACCAGCAAAACGAAGACATGAGTCCGTCACAAATTGCGCAGGTAAGTGCTGATTTAAATGATGTTGAATACGACTAGAATCAGGCAACCGCATCTGTTAGCTCCTCTCCAATAAGATCAATACTGCCTTGTACTTTGAGCTCGACTTCTTCACCAAGCTCTTGAAATGAAAGAACAGATAACGTGTATAAGTCTTTTTCAATGATTTTTCTTAGATAACGGCGAACATCAATTGCGGTCAGCAGCACTGTTTCCTCTTCCGAAGCCAAGGTAAATTTTCGGATTTGTTCTAAGATGAGGCTATTTTGTTGAGGAGAAAGCGCAGAATACCCACCAGCGGATGTTTGTCGAATAGACTCTCGAATGAGGTTTTCTATGCCATCTCCAATCAAATGACAATGGATATTCGCGGCACTTTTTTTGTAGCGGCCAATGATATGCCGTCTCAGAGCTACCCTGACATATTCGGTGAGCAGAACAACATCTTTCTCCTTTTGAGACCACTCCAACAGTGCTTCAAAGATGCTCCTTAGATCGCGAATTGAGATATTTTCTGCCACCAATCTTTGCAGGATTTCTGCAATTTTGCCTATCGGGAGTTGCCGCTGAAGCTCCTTAACCAGTTCAGAGTATTTATTTTCCATCCCATCCATGAGAAAGCGGCACTCTTGCACGCCAATAAACTCACTGGCAAAGCGATCAAGCACTTTCGACAGCAAGGCGATGACCTGCTCTGCTCCTTTATATACCGTGACGCCTGTCGTGGAGATGGACTCGCCTTGGGAAACTTCTACCCAACACAACTTCGAGCTACCAAAAGGTAAGTACTGTTCTGCGGAATTTGAGAACGACTCCGCATCACCTTCAACCAGTGTGTAATTTTCTGGTAACTGAATGCTTAATACTGTCTCTTGATAGAGCAGAACCTGCATTGTTCTCTCAGGCAAATGTGCATCTTGCTGAAGAATCACTTCAGGCAACGGTACGCCTAACTGCTCGAACTTTTTCCAGCGAAGATCGTCCACTGCGGCTAACAGATCGCCTTGTTTCGCTAACTCTGGAGATAAACGAACCATTAACGGCACCGCGCCAGGAGATATTGAACCAGCTCCAGACTCCTCGTTAGATGCAGAATGGGCGCCGACTCCAGAAGCGCTTGCCTTGTTTTTACGCATCAAAAACAAGGCTGCTGCCAATAACAAAGCCGCAAGTGTCAAAAATACAAAAAATGGAAACCCGGGAATGATGGCAAATATCATCAAGACACCGACGGCAATCAATAGCGCTTGCGGTTGATGGCCAATTTGATTGGTTAAATCTTTCGCCAAGTTTTGTTTTTCTTCACCCGGCACTCGCGTGACGATAATACCCGCGGTGATGGAGATAAGCAGTGCTGGAATTTGCGCAATGAGTCCATCACCGACTGATAAAATTGAATAGGTTGACGCCGCCTCAGAAGCGCTCATGCCATGCTGCATAACACCAACCGTAATACCGCCTAGGATGTTAACCAATATGACGATCATGCCTGCAATCGCATCACCTTTAACAAACTTCATGGCTCCGTCCATTGCGCCATAAAGCTGACTTTCCTTTTGCACAAGTGTTCTTTGCCGCTTCGCTTCAGCAGCATCAATGGTGCCTGCACGCATATCACCATCAATACTCATCTGTTTACCCGGCATGCCATCAAGAGAGAAACGCGCGCCCACTTCAGCAACACGTTCAGAGCCTTTGGTAATGACAATAAACTGAACAATCGTGATGATGGCAAAAATGATCATTCCCACCACCATATTTCCTCCGACGACAAAGTTACCGAAGGTATATACAATCTCTCCGGCATCATGTTGGAGCAAAATAAGACGGCTGGTAGAAATGGTTAACGACAACCTAAACAGCGTGGTAATCAACAAAACCGAAGGAAAAACCGAAAACTCTAGTGGCTCGCGTATATAAACAGCAATCATCAATAATATGATTGAGAATGTCAGGTTCACCGCGATGAGCAAGTCAACAAGCGCTGTTGGTAGGGGCAAGATCATCATGAAAATGGCAACCATGAGCATGATGATTAAAATGACATCTTGTCTTCCCGACGCTACAGAAAGAAATTTCGTCAAGCTTTTCATCTTCTCCCCTTAGCAGCTTCAGCTAACATTCGACTTAAGTATTGATAGAGAGGATAAAGTGAGTCACCACTGAATGTAGAGTTAGGGCAAGCAACCGAACAGACCAACAGCGCCCCTAACCTAAAGCAGCGAACAGGCAACCCAAAAGTTCGTTCTAGATTTAGGCGAGGCATCAACCACAACTGGGCTTGTGCTATGAAATTTACATCGATTGATACCGCGATAGAAAACAGGATGTGCTCGCTTTTCTGCTCAAAGAACAATCGCTCATTCTCACGCTCTATCTCAATATGATCGTCAGCCCGAACGCCAAAGACACCAAGCAACTCCATAAACCTATCTAAATTGCGTTGCGTCTTTAAATCCATACCTATCACACTGGGCGTTACCATGCTGACATCTTCTCTGGGTTACTATTTTGAAGCTATCAGGTGAACACCTTAATCGGGAGATAAATTCGCTTAGATCGTTCGGCTCTCCGGAGACAATTTAGTTGGATCAGAAATGAGCTTTTTCAAAGCTCTCCTAACGATACGGGAGCTAACGTTTGAGCATTTATGAGGAGTGTTTCTACTAGCAATATTTATGAAGTGACAATTAAAATTTAATATCTAGCTCAGTTCTGGACAGAAATACACCACGAAAAAATGTTATTTCTACAAATAAAGAGTTAATCTAGTGTTTTTATTGTCATTATAAATAAATAGGTGCGCTAGCATCACTTTGCTAGCGCAGGCTTTTGTGAACTCTATAATACAATTAAATTACGAGGTGTGATAAGTTCAATTTATATGAATTTCACGTTGGTTATAATTGCTTTATCTTTAATATCATCACAATAATATGTTACACGTACTGTATTTTTGCTCCAATAAGCTTCATTTACTTCTTTATATAAGTTGTCATACGTAGATGACTGAGCATTTAATGTAACGTGTTTACAGTACTGGAAGTAGGGTTCAACTGCGATGGTTGTCTTCAGCCCTCCAGGATACGCGCTCTTCTCCAATGTCTGAACATCAACATGTGTTATTTTTACGTCACTTGTTAATGTTTCTGATGCTGATGATGCAAAGGAGATTGAAGCTAATAATATTGAGCCGAAAGAAATGATTCCTTTTAATTTCATTTTTTATCCCTAATAGTTAAATTTGCGTAGTGACATACCACGAGTTGAATACTAGTACAGGTTGACAATTATTATCAATAAAATTAATTAACTGATCGGTTTATATTTTATTATTAAAAATTAATATAAATAATAAGTTTTGCAAGATTATTAAACATGTGAATGCACACAATGAAAATATTTAGCTAAACTACTATGGATTTTAAATTATCGAAATGCTAGCTTATATATTGAGAATATATAATAGATCGTTGAAATTTATATTAATCAGTGATGGCGAGTTTCTAGAATAATCAACAACTGATAACTTGTGGTGGTGAAAACACACACTAACAGATAGTTAAAGGGCTTCTATTTTAAGCCAATTGGGAGTAGGAACTTTTTGGCTACCCTACCTCTTTTTCCTGATTGTAAATAAAAAGCGATCGAGCCTTAACGTACTAATAGTTCGTTCAGTAATTTCCAAATAAATCAACATGTTGGATAGGCTGTAAACCAAATACACCATACAGCGCAGATCTAGCAAGGCTTTGAAGGTGAGAAATGATCCATAAAAGAGTACAATCACGTCTTTGAATCTTGTCCCGCTATGTAGATCTGAGTATGCCTTCTTTTGAACCGTGTTTTACCCCTTTTAAAGCCTCAATCGATGCATATACAGTTCCGGCTCGCTTTACCTTTCCATTTTGCTATCAACCTGATCCATTGAGTGCTCTCGCTGCACAAGAACTGCAAGACTTTCTGGTCTCAAAACCAGATTGGCAACACGACTTTGGAAGCGAAAATGACAAAGCGGATGGCGGCAAAATGTTTGGCGTATTGGTCGTTAAAAATAACCAAGGCGAGCTTGGTTACCTTTCAGCGTTTTCTGGCAAAATTGGCGACAAAAACCTGATTGAAGGTTTCGTTCCACCTGTTTTTGACATGCTGAAAAGCGACGGTTTTTTCTTAAATGAAGGCATCGAGATCAACGAGCTCAATGCTGAGATAAAAGAGCTTGAAGCTAACCCAGAGTTCAATACATTGGCATTGCAACTAGATAGCATTGCTAAAGCAGCCGACCTTGCCATTGAGTCACATAGAAACATGATGATTGAAAGCCGCGCATTGCGAAAAGCTCAACGCGCAGAAGGCAAAGCATCACTTCAACCCGAACAACTTGAGCAACTCATATTGGATTTGGGCAAACAAAGCGTCTCTGAAAAGAATCAGCTGAAAACGCTAAAACAACAAAAAGAGCTAGAGATCTCGAAAGTTCAAGCAAAGCTCGATGAGCTATCTACACAATTGCATCAGCTAAAAGAAAAGCGCAAATCCCTTTCAAATGCATTGCAGAAAAAGCTATTCAGTCAATATCAATTCTTGAACAAGTCTGGCGAACACAAAAGCTTGCTAGATATTTTTGCAGATACAGCGAACCCAATACCACCCGCAGGCTCTGGTGAATGCGCTGCGCCAAAGTTGCTTCACTACGCATTTGAGCACAAGCTTGAACCTATTTGTATGGCCGAGTTTTGGTGGGGCGCCTCACCAAAATCAGAAATCCGCAAACACAAACACTACTACCCAGCGTGTCAAAGCAAGTGCCACCCTATCTTGGGCCACATGTTGGCTGGCATGGAACTAGACGACAATCCTCTATTGCAAAATCAAGCGTCAAACAAAGAGATTGAAATCCTCTATCAAGATGAAGCGATGGTAATCGTCAATAAGCCTTCCGGGCTACTCAGCGTACCTGGCAAGCATATTAGTGATTCGGCTTTTACAAGACTACAAGCCCTCTATCCTGATGCAGAAGGCCCGTTTGTCATACACAGGCTGGACATGGCCACTTCTGGTTTGCTGGTCTTCGCTCTTACTCGTCGAGCCAATAAAAGTTTACAAAAACAGTTTATTTCTCGCACGGTGAAAAAGCGCTATGTGGCGATAATCGAAGGAGCGCTTGCCTCGGATGAAGGCGATATTTCTCTACCTTTGCGTGGCGATATCAATGATAGGCCAAGGCAACTGGTCTGCCATAAACACGGAAAACCGGCCCACACTCGTTGGCAGGTAATTGAATCCAAAGACAACCGAACGAAACTATACCTCTACCCAGTGACCGGCAGAACTCACCAACTTCGAGTGCATTGCGCCCATATTGAAGGCCTAAATATGCCGATTGTTGGCGATGATCTCTATGGAACTCATGCAGATCGCCTTCACCTCCACGCTGAAACACTTGAGATACTTCATCCGTATTCAAAGCAACCTATGCGCGTTCAAGTGGACGCACCGTTTAAACTCGATTAATACATTTGTTAGGTCGCCAGTTTACCACTAACCTTTGTATAGAAAGGGACTTTCATACAATGGAAATTTAGCATGTTACATGCACTCAAGGTTGGTTTTTGGTTTGGAATATGTTTGCTTTTTTCTAGCTTATCAAGCGCACAAACCGTCAAGCTTGCTACTGGTGAGTGGGCACCATTTCAGTCTGCAACGCTAAAAAACGACGGGTATGTCTCGCAAATTATTGTCGAGGCGTTTGCTGAAGAAGGCTACGATGTTGAGTTAATTTACATGCCTTGGAAAAGGGCGATGGAAGAAGCGAAACAAGGCAGGGTTGATGGCACATTTCTATGGGGGAAAAGTGAAGAGCGTTCTAAGCACTTTTCTTATACTGCCCCGGTGGTTACCTTAACCAACGTATTGTTCCAACGTACAGATAATCCGATTACATGGAATAAACCTGAAGAGCTCAAAGCATATAAAATTGGCGGTATCGACGGCTTTTCCTATGGAATAGAAAAGTGGGAAGAACAAGGTTTTATTAAGCTAGAGCGCATATTTGTTGCTGAAAATAACTACAAAAAGCTGGCACTCGGCCGACTAGATTTCGTGATAGAAGACCGTGATGTTGGTATGGCTATCATTCATCGAATTGGCTTACAGGGTAAGATCACTGAAAACAATCAACCAGTGAATAACCGCAGTTATTACATTCTCATGCCTACAGACTCGCCAAGAACAAAACAACTCATAAACACTTTCAATCGCGGGTTCTCAAAAGTGGTCGAAGACGGAAGATATGAAGCTTATCGAGAAGCGTCAATTCGTGGCGAGTACAAATTAAAGTAACCTAAATAAAGGTAAAGCACCTAGCTGGCGCCAAAACTAGACACAATACCTTGGTATATTCTCTTGTCAGCTTAAGGCTGGCAGTCCCCATTTGCTATCAAAAGAAGAGTATTCCCCTGTCGGCAACACCACTAGAACTGGCTTATCTACTTTCTTCAAGTGACTAACTAGATAAGTTATATCTTTACTATCCATCGCGGTACAGCCTGCTGTTCCAGCATTTGGTGAACGCCACTGATGTACAAAAATGCAAGACCCTTTACCAGCCTCATTTTTGGGGTTGTAACTGACAATTAAGCCAGCATTATACATAGGTACAGCATCAGCCATTTGTTCAGCACTGCTCCAATCTTGCCTTAAATTCGGTAGCGATTTATTCACTACTTTGTTATATGAATTGGAGTTAGAGTCATCAACACAGACAGTATTTGAATCAACATGAATATAAGGCATAAACGGATGTGGGCTATTGCTTATCCCAAAAGCCTCAGGTAACGCAAAGGCACCAACAGGTGTCCGACCATCCCCTTCTTTCTTGTAACTCATATTCGTGGGCTTATCCTTCAGGCTTGCTGACCAAGCTAATCCATTTTTACCAATAACAGCCGGAATGGATTGCTGTCCGTCAATAGAAGATAGCTGCCAACGACCGTTCACACTTGCGCGCTGGTATAAACGCAAAGTCGCATGATAATCATTGAGTTGGGGCACGGTAACCAGCAGCATTTGCCTACTATTCTCTAATAACCCTTGAGGGCTAGCTATAGAATTTGTGCTTGTACAAACTAGTGTGAGAAAAGAAAGTATTGAGAAAAGAAATTGGCTTTTTGATGCCTTCATAATGTTGATTCTCTTGGATAATTAATCCATTTAGCGCAAGCTCTACCACAAGTGAAGTTTAGTCGCCATACAACACAGGTTGGCATGGAAAAGCTCTAGTAAAAATAAATTTAACAGGAGGGCAGAATAGTGAACGACATGGTTGCTCGTCAAGATAACAGACCCACTAAATACTTTTTAAATCAGTGACATACTATTATATTTAGTAAGAATGAGTGAGATGAAAAATTAATCAAATGATTACCTATTCCCTAATGTAATCAACTATGGCTAAACATAGAGAAAGATCGCATCCAAGCAATATAAATGTGATGACATTCATTCATATCATGATGACACGATAGACATGCTGACAAAGAAAAAACGGGTAGTTCTACGTACCTCTAGAACTACCCGTGTATTGAGCTATGACCAAGTCGCAGTATGTATGCTTTTACAAACCTAGGTCATCGCGTTTTTGCTGCGCTGTTGCAATTAGATGCCTCAACTTGATTTGCTCTAGGTTGATATTGCTTTTCGGGTTGTCTATTTGCTCTGTAAGCTTTCTGAAATGCACTTTATATCCAGATGCTGAGCTTTTTATTAGAGCTTTCGCTTCTTGTGATTGCCTATTTTTGTCTTCTAGCAACTCAGTTTGTTTGAGCTGATCTGCTAAAACTCTCAACTCTTTTGGATTGATTTTTTGACCATTATGATAGAAATCCAAGAATTTCTCGTTCACTTTAGCCATGTAGGTATTTAGGTGCACGTTATCTGACTTTGGAAACGCTTTTCGGATTTTATTAAGCGCATCAAGTGCGGGTTTCATCACTACTCCGTTCTGTAATGGATCGTAGGTTGGAGGCTGAGAAAATGCCTCCTTAACACTAGCTTCTATTGCCAACTTTGTTTCTGCATCAAGTTTGTTGTGGGGATCTTGCAGTCCCTGCAAAAAGAACTGCTTTGTTTTATCCATTGCTCGCTGCTGGGCATCAGCAATGATTGCTTGAGACCTTTGTCTGACTGAGTCCACGATAGCAGCCTTACCCATGTTCCTTATACTCCAGTCATCTCGGTGCCATAGATCTTGTAAGCCTCTAGATAGGGTGTTTTTGGTTAACACCTCCGCCACTTTTCGCCTTACATAAACATCACAGTCTCTTGCCAACTTTTCTACTTGATCACTCGCATCAGGCAATTTGGGTTGCTGGATATCAACCACTTTGCTTTTAGTAAGAGTTTTGATTCGGCTGTTGATTTGGTGCTTTAGATTGGAGAGTTCAGCTTCTAACTCTTTATGCTCGGTAAAACCTCGAGACATTGCCTGCTGAAGCTCTGAATAATCTATGGTTTCTGGATAAATCGCTGCAAAGCCTTTATCTATATCCATGTTCTTGCCTGCTAGAGCAGAGCGAAGCTGAATCTGTGCATCGGTTACCTTGCCAAAGCCTTTTATTGAGGCGCTACTGCTAAGATCCTTTTGATAAACGTCTGCAACTAACTCTTCAAGCTCTTGTAGGCCAAGATCTGATGCTTCTTCGTTCAGCGTAATCGCACCGCCATCATCTATATCGACTAATCTGCCAAACTTTTCGAGCGTTTTCTCTTTTATTTGTTGCTCATCTAGCCCATCGTTTTGATGTTTATCTAGGTTCATGTATTGCTCAACCGCAACCACAATTTGTGCCTTGATAGCCTGGGTTTTCTTTGCATCTTCAGCCGCAGTCGCCACAAAAAGTCCGTCATGGCTAATAGACATGTTGGCTTCAGAGAGAGCTTGATGGAGTTGCTTCTGGGAGTCGGTTGTCTTTCCATGCCCCCAGATAGAAGCATTACTACCTAAGTCATCTTTATATACGCTCAGGACTAAATCATTCAATTCATCCATCGGTAATTCTCGGAGGCTATCTCTAAGGCTTACTTTGCCGTTATCATCAATGGTAACCAGCCTGTCAAACTTTCCTCGGGCTTTAGCTGCTCGAAAACCATCTTCACCCAACCCATGATGGTTACTGTTTGCATGTTTGTCCAAATCCATATATTGCTCGACAGCAGAGACTATTTTCTCTTCCAATTTCGCTCTATGAGGCTCAGATGGAGAAAACTTGGCAGTCGCATTGGTAGCGACACCACCTAAGCGAGTTTTCAAAGATTGGAACATTCCTCCAAGGGCACCGTTGTCTAGCTTAATGCCTTGCTCTGCAAAATGCTTTTGAAGACAGTTATAAGCGTCACTTTGGAAGTAAGCCTCATCAGATAGTCTGGGAATAGTGGCGGTTGTCAGAATATTTAAGAGTTGATTGGTAGACACATAAGCGATGGAATCTTTCAGCTGTACTGGGTCTGTTTCGGATACTAATCCCGGAAATGCAGCTCTTGTCTTTTCTGGACCGTGCTGCTGGCAAAAATCACTAATTGTATCTTCTAAAGCCTTATTAATTGACTCTCTATAAGGGTCACTCACATGCTCGGTCAAAGCTGCTGTTTGTTGTTCCCATATTTGAAACCCCTCATTGTAATCGCGAACCATGTGCGCGAGCTTAGGGTCACTGCCAACGGCTTTATGGGATTTAGAGAGCATTGAGTAATTGTCTACGACTTGTTGATGCTCTTTCCTTAGTGGAGCATCACGCCGCTGCAGACCACTTTTTAAAGCGTTTACATCTTTCGCTGTAAAGGCATAATCAAACACATTGGCGTTACCGACTATATCTCCGTCTACAAAATCGCCTCCGTTAAAAAGGTTGTCATTGTATTCCCTTAAACACTTAGACATGAATTTATAGTGCAGTTCAGTTTTAGGGTCGGTGTGGATATCACTATCAAGCTTCCCTGAATAATTACTACTGTACTCCTGAATAGTACGGAGAAATACATGTGCCTTGGGGTTTCTAATAGCAATTGGACTAACTCCATTCAGTTCTGACAATTGCGATTGAACCTCATGCTGCCTATTTTGTATACGTTCCATAGGTTGCCCTTATTATTTTATATTTCTGTAGGATGAGCGAAGCTATCTGGATAATAGTGAACACACAGCCAGTTATTACGAGACTGTGAATACTTATGAATAGAAACCTCGATTAACGAATGCCCTTGCAGTAAACCCGAATTTACATTTTGTCACAAGAGCAGGGATATAATATCAATGCGTGGAATGTGTTCTTTCAAATAATTCCTAATACTTATAAATATTACTATGAAAGCTGAAGATTAGGTGGGATTTAAAAA
The DNA here is from genome assembly GCF_921294215.1 of Vibrio marisflavi CECT 7928. GTDB lineage: Bacteria > Pseudomonadota > Gammaproteobacteria > Enterobacterales > Vibrionaceae > Vibrio > Vibrio marisflavi. The sequence goes on along the minus strand of NZ_CAKLDM010000001.1, from coordinate 89,379 downwards.
ATAGAAACTGAGTAAAAATTCAGTTTCCATTCTATTATTTGAGGTAATTTAGAATAAATACCCACCAAAAAGGAAAATGTTCCCAATAATGAGCACTAGGCTAAGTTGGGCATTGTGAATTTTTGCTTATTGCTTGAAGTTTTAGTCTCACCTTGTAGCTCAGAGATTTTTTTGCTCCATACTTTCGACGATGCCATCAAAGATTCGACAACATCAATAAGCACATGAGGCTCAATCACTTGATAGCTAGTGTAGTAATTTAATGCAGCATAACCTTGCTCATTTTGCTCATCAGCAACATACGATAAAGTCATCCCAGATGTTTCGGAAAAAAGATGATTTGCTTTCAAAAGCTCTTCATAAACCACCGATTTATAAGAATCTTTTATCTGACATATATAGCTTGAAAGCAAAAATATATTTTGCTTAACCTTTAAAGAAAATATCAGAGGAAAGCCATCTATACTCACTAGCATTGAATAGCCAGACACTTCACAATGGTCAACTTTCCAGTTTTTCAACTCACACGCTTCAATAAAAACCTGAGAAAACTTTTCAGCCGAAGCTTCACTAAGCTTTTCTATATTCATACGCATACCTTTTTAGCTCTCGAAATTTGCCTATTATCACCATCTAAGTAATTAAGGCATCATCAATAATTGAATAGACTGTTTGAACTGATATTGGGGTAAGAAACTCAATGAAATTATTTTATTCCTACTTTGATATCCCAAACTCAGATCGTTAAGATTATCGCCTAGATGCTACAATCACTACTATTGTCATTAACTCTGGTAGAAATACGTAAGCCAGTGCATTTTTTTATTAATGATAAGAATAGCTCAAGCAACATAAATAACTAACAATCATCTAAAATCAAAGATGACTTTCAAATACTGTTATTCAAGTTACAAATTCGAAAGCCAGACTCAATCATTTTTATAATAATCCTAGCTGGCAATTCACATACTTGTAGATGGATTAAAACAACATGAAAAAAAATGACATCGATTTACTGATGAATGGATTTGGTGGAGAGCTCGGCATAGATAACCTCCAAATGGACGCAGATAATTGCTGTTGCCTAAGTTTTGACAATACTGTTCTGAATATGGAGTTTGATGAAGAGCAAAATCGCTTGCTACTTTACTCCAACGTCGGTGATATCCCAGAACATGAACAAGCTGAGTTTTATCAAATGCTATTGGATGCCAATTTGTTTTGGAAAGGAACTGGCGGAGGCACTTTGAGTATTGATAAAAAAGCAGAGTCAGTGATTTTGATCTCTGCCTGCAATACAAACCACCTTTCATTGGAAAGCTTCAAGTCGTCTATCGCATCTTTTTTGGATGCCGCTGAAACATGGACAAACGCTATCGGTAATTTTGAAGCTGTACCACAAAAATCTAATCACTCTTATCTCAACCTAAATCGTTAAGTCTATTTCAATCAATGAAATATGGGAGGTATTCATGGACAATTTATTGAGCACCACACAAACTCTAAATCGACAACTAGCCAACGCCATCGGCTCTCCAAGTGAGAAAAGTGAAAAAGGCGGCCTTGTTTCTGCGTTAAAGATATTCTTTGGTCGCGCAGTTACGTGGATTCAGAACCAATTTGAGGGAAAGGAGGCAGCAAGCAGCAAAAGCTCATCCCCAAGCAAGAAAATCATGCACGCTGCCTATCAAACACTAAAGAGTGCCCACGAGAATGCATTAAATACGACGCGGCAACTCAAAGATCAGTTTCGTTCAGTTGAAAGAGCGCAAGCTAAGCTTAATAGTACGCACAATCAATCACTAGCAATCAGAGTCTCATCGGGTAGCCTGTTTGACAAACTATGCGCCAAAGCCGCTGATGCCAAAGCAGACCCAGAAACAATAAAAGCAACCGATCTTTTCACTGAAAAAGAGCTCAAAGCTTTGAAGAAAGATATTGAGTCAAGAGTTGGTAGCCAAAGTTCTCGGCTAACGAAAGTAGAAGCTGCCAAAATAGCGTTTAATCTGATCAATGAGCAACTGCAGAAAAAGGCAGATGCAATCAGGCTTGCTCTACCCTCTCTACCCTAGGGTTTGTTCGCCAGCAATCACACCCTTTCCGTTACTCCATATCAGCGTACATTCCTTGAACTTCAGTGCAAACTTCAAGGATTTGTACCCGCTGATCTTCATCACTAAAACATGGGTCTGGCATGTATTTGATCATCTCTTGTATGTTGCGCAAGTAGGCAAACCGATTAGCACTTTCAGCAAAACCAAGCATGGAAAGCCTTGAGTCCATCCAGTCAGAATAGAGCCAAGCTTGGTCAATCATCAGAATCAGCTCTTCGAGAACCTGTGGGCCTGACAGTGGTGTACCCTGGTTGGAAATCATTAGAGCGATTTGATCGCACTGACGATCTAAACCAAAAAAAAGTAACAGTTTGCGCAAGTCCTTGATCACAGACGCCATTTTACTACCCTGTGCAACCTCTCCTTGAGAAGAAAGTTCGAACGCTAACCCTCGAATTAATGCTTTCAACTTTCGATTTCGATCCGGCAGACCTTTGAGCTTATTGAAGAGCTCTTTTAACTCAAGATCATCATCACAAGCTTTCTGGTATATCCGTTTTAGCTGTGTCGTTACTTGAGAAGTTGCAGGGCCAAACTCTAAGAATGTGAACAAATCTATACCCAATGCATCTGACTCTTCAAGAATATCCTGCATGGCTTTTTCTAGTCGCTTTCTCTGCTTAGCGCTCAATCCACCACTAGCAAGAAGAAAACCAAGAATCAGCGCAATTTCTGCGTTTGAAGCACCAGCTTGGCGAAGAAACATTAAAGGATCTGCAGCATCTGAGGCGCCGGGGTACTTAGCAGCAAGCTGGGCCAGCTGCGCAGGATCGATCTGCGTGATTTGCTTGATCAACTTATCCAGCATTTCTTTGTTTCTATCAATCTCTGAGCGTGATTTATCTTTACCCAACTTTAAATCCCGAAGCTTACCGCCTAAAGCTAAGCTTGCTTCTTCCATTGCTTCTTCGAGCGCTCCTTGCTTTATATCAGCCAAGGCCGCCTGTACTGACTCTTGAATGGATGTTCCAGGGAAATGCTGCTTTGCACCTTGTACGTCGCTGCTTTCGGAAGGAGAAAAAAAAGTGGCACTGTTTGAGAAACTGTTTGTTTTTAGCAAGTTGTCCATTATTTCTGCTGCCCTATATTACTGCTCGCCCACCGCCAACGCTTCCGGCTCACAAAGCAACTTATCGAGTATCAGTTGCAAATGCTGGTCGAGGTCAATATCCACGCGAACCAGTGCGGTTTCTAACCGTGCTTGCTTGTCGGATAGCCCGTCGTCCGCAACCACCGTCAAGCCGTCATTTTCTCCCAAGGTTCCGCGTATTGAATGCATAGCATTCGGGTGAACCTTCAGTGTCACGTTACCTTTTGCTAACTGTTCATCTATGGGCTTGGTTAGCCTACGAACCAATATTTCACTGACATCTTGTGTTGCCGAATACTCGCGGATTGCCACAGTAACTAGCGAACGTATTCGCTCAGACATTTGCTTAGCGATGACTTGCTCTATTGAAACTTCATCAACAATCCAATCGACCGTCTTTGATATCGCCTGTTCTTTTGCTTGCTCTGCCAGCAAAGTCGCGCTTTGCTTGGCTTCCTGAGCAGCGCGTTGATGCATCTCGCTAATTTCGCACCGCGCTTGTTCTAGTTCTTGCTGGGCTTGCTCCACCAATGCGTTGGCTCTCGATCTCGCTTGCTCTAAGATATCTTGTGCCCTTTCCATTTTCTCGAGATCTTCTCTGCGCACAAGCTGCTTTTCATGTGTCGGCACCTGAAACTGACGCACCGGAATATTAAATGGATTCACAATAACCTCCGAAAGCGTACAAACCACTGCTGCATCAACGCTCGCGCTTCTTCTCCAACTCCCGTCGACATAAAGTTAGGTGGGAATAGGATTGCCAAGACTTGCCAAAATATGTTGCTTTGCTGAAGCCCATCCCAACCTAAATACAAAGCTAAACTGGGTAGTGAAGATACTGAAAGTGGTTCAACATCTACCTTTATTTGTTCATCAATAAATTGTACGTCCGGATAAATTGCTTCTAGTTGTGTCAGTTCGTGTGGCTCAAAATAGATAAGAAGTGATTCGCGATACTGACGCAAAAGTAAGTAATCTAAACGAGCGAGACGAATGAGCCCCAAAGCAGCGAGGAGTTTGGGTAAACGTTCTATCTCTCGGCAAACATACAACTGCCATTCGGCCTCAGGTACGGTGAGAGAAGGTATTGCAAACCCTCTTCGGCTCTGGATAAGTGTATCCACTGATTGACGGCACTCAGGGCTGCGAGAGTAGACTTCCTTCCACGACGCTAGGTTAAGTACTTCCCACCACTGAGGTGACATAGTGAGTCCGGGGCTATAGGCGAGCTGGTAGAAATTAAATATAGCTTTATCTATCAACATACTATCGAGACCTGCGACCAAATAATAAGGAGCAGATTCCAGCCAGAGCAAATACGGCGCCACCAACCCCTGTGTACAAGATTACCTGATCCATGTTCATGCCAAATGCGAAACTTGGTTTTGATTGGACTGGTTCTTTAGGACGATAGCGAAATGCCGCAGGCGTCATCATTATGCTGATATTGTCATAGCTAATACCTGGAATACTGTCATGGATGAGACTTTTTATTTGGTCTCGATAGACACTGATATTGATTTCGGGAGAGTACTTAATCAGAACTGCCGCCGATGGTGCAGTTTCTTGCTTACCTGTATCATCCGCCTTGTCCGCGGCAATCGACACACTGCTTTCAATGACACCATCCATATCTGAAAGCATTTGCTCCAACTGCTGCTCTTTTAGATAGTTCATTTTTGCTTTCTCTTGCTCTGGAGAAGTCACTAACTGCCCAGACGGAAAAACATCATTGATATTGACACGCTTACGTCTCGGAAAGCCATGTTGCCTCAGTATCTCAACCGCATTGATAAACTGCTGTTTGTCGACCTCAAGAGTCACTTCACCATTTTTGTCTACTTGCTTGGTTGCGTGAATGTGATTGAGCATCAAAAGCGCAAGCATTTGGTTCGCTTCTTCTTCAGGCAAGTTGTTGTAAAGGTTCTCTTTGCAACCCACCAACAACAAGACAACCAATAGTAGACTCCACCTAACACGTACTGACTTCATTGCATACTCGTAAGTTTATTTATCGACTGGGCAGCCGAGCCCGCCGTTTTGGCCACAAGCTCAACCATCACTACTGACTGCACAATATTAAGTTGGGTAGTCAACATTCTTTCCGGCGTCAGCTGATGCATGGACTCTACCTTCAAGTGCTGCATCGCCGACTCGATCTGCACGCCCTGCTGCTGGATGCTTGAAACGATGGTTTCTCCCGCAGAAGGAGTAGTTGCGGGGTTCATCATCTGGTTAAACATAGCCACTTGATCTGGATGCGGCTCCGCCATATCTTGGCTTACCTTCTCTGTCGAGAGTGCCAATTTTTGCACAGTATTCACGTCCATACTCAGCTCCTTTCTGATTCCGATAACAACTTCATAAGTTGGACCGCAGGCTCATTCTCGTCGTAAGTTGAAGTATCCAAATCCATGGATTGACCGACTAAAGACTCAACGGCTCTAGCTTCTACCATGTCTGAGTTTTTCGCCGCTAAAAGAGCTTGGCTGTCTTGCCCCATCCCTAAGTAGATAATGGCTTGGCAAACTTGCTTTAACGAGCTGTTAAGCTCTAGCGTTTGAATTGCTTCATTCAGTGCTGCAGCCTCTTTCAACAAGTTGTTATTGACCGCTGCAAACGCTGATTCCACTAGTAATTTGGTAAGATCGCTGCTCAACTCACTCATATCTTCTGAATAATTCCACTCAACATATCTTTTATGGTTTTAATAATTGCACTTTCATAATTGACGAAAGTGGAATACTGCTGAACACTAAACTGCGCTTGAAGCAACTTGTCTGGGTCTTGCAAATCTCCCGCTGTCATCTTGCTTTGAATTTGCTGAGATGCTTGACCCGAAAGTGTTGCAAGTTGATTGGTGAGTTGTTGTAAATCCATCTTATCCCCTTAGCGTCTAGCGCAAATTCAAAAAGCTTGTGTGGTCTCTCGGATATGCGTCGGAGAATAGCCGTATTTCTTCTTGAAGCAGTCCGAAAAGTGAGCGTGATTACTAAAGCCACAGTCCATGGCGATATCAGATACTTTAGTTTTTGTTGCCAGCAGCATCTCGCGGCCATGTTCGAGACGCCTTTCTATCAGCCAATGCTTAGCTGATATGCCAAACTTCTCGTAAAAAAGAATATTCAGTTTTCTTACCGTGATACCAAGCTCTTCAGCATATTTGGACACCGACCAAGGGTTAAGGAAGTTGCTTTCTAAGTAGTCAAAAAACTCTTTGTTCGCATCAACTAAGCTGTGCAACAGCTGAGAAAAGTATTGCCTATCCATGCCTAAGCAGTATGAATATACAAACTGCAACAGCGTCTTACGACTGGCATTTCCTAAATCCTGTGACACCTTGATAAATTCGCTATCAATTGGAAGATCTCTTGCTTCACTCACATTGGGTAGGAAAAACGTACTCGGCTCCAGTAAATCAAACAAAGCTCGATAAACCTGTTGAAAATCACCGACGTAAAAAACATAGCTCGACCAATTGTCTCGACTGGCACTAGATATAACAGCTGAGTCATCGGTTACAACCAAACTATTTTGAGGAAAAGAGTGTGGCTTATCTCTTACAACGACTTGAATAGGGCCTTTACAAAAAATAAACTGAATCGTTTTCATTAGATAACTCCGCTATCGAAATTGCTGCTTCCTTCTCATGCTGACCATCTTGACTTTTCCATGTGCTAACCTCTATACGGTCTACACCTGAGATCCAAATTCTTGCTACGACTTAGCTGTAAATAGTTGCTCCGACGCTTTGTGGTAGCGTTGCCAAAGTGTTGATATAACACGCTTTGATGCCAAACATGCGTCGAGCTGAACTTGACTTCGTTGATAAATGTCAGGCTCACAGCCTTGTTTGAGACGAGTCGATAACGCCAATATATGCAGCTCTAACAAAGCTTCGAGCTCATGTTTATATTGTCCGTGATTATCAGCCTTTAAGCGGTCTTCTAGCTCAGTAATAGTTGCCATAGTTAACCTCTATATATTCAAAGGGATATGCAGAATCTGCCCATCTTTTACAAGCTCAACACCTGATGGGTCCAAGTTCGTTACTTGATAGCCATTCGGTAGCTGAGTACCAATCTCAATGCGCATACCATTTGCCAATATGAGATAAGGTTTCTTCGCATTGCCACCAAAACTTCGAATGGAAGCTGGGAATAGGCTCAACATGGATTGGCTTACCGGGATATTTTGATAAATGACTCGATTTGATGAATCCTGTTGAGAGATGTTCGCAAGTATCTGCTTCAGCTGTTTTTCTTTTTCCGCAGAAAGGTGCCCAGTAATGGTTGTTGTCTGACCATGTCTCGAAAGACTCAATTCATCAAGTAAGTGGTTCGCTTTAAGTGCGTCTAAAAGACCACCCATGCCTTTGTCTTTCTCACTTTTGACCTCCCAAGATTTCAGACCTTTAACTTGAGCGATCACCCGGCTCACCTTCTCCCAAAGCTTGTCTGCATAAATATCTCCCGCAATGATGATAGTACCGGGTTCTTTCCCAGAGTGAACAACCACATGGGAGTAGCCATTTTGTTGAAGGACAAAGTAAACGTTGTGAATAATGTCGTCTTGGCATATCGCCTCGTTGCTATAATGCATACCGAAACTGGTCAATTTCCCCAGCAAAGATTGATAACTTTTAGAGTCGGTGCAGTAACCGCCAACTGTCACAATTCCACTATCAGACCAAGACAAGTGTAAGTCTCGATACTCTGCTAAATTCGTTTGGCTCTGTAGCCAAGCTTTAGGATCAAAAGGCGGCACTTTCGGCGCTTTATAGGCCAGCCAACCCAAATAAACGAGTAAGCTTGCAAAGAGCAAAGTCAAAGTAAACAAAGTAATCGCCAGCCAGTTTCGGGCCTCTCGCTTACGAGCTTGCTTCTGCCTTTTAGGAATATCTTCCAATGATAGGCTTTGCTCTTCGACACCAAGAACAAAGCAAAAACCCGCTAAGTCAATAACGGTCGAAGGCGGTATCGGCGAAGGGTTCACTTGCTTCTCGCCTTGATACCAAAGTGGAGTTGAGTCTTCTTTAATGAGCACTTCTTCAGAGCTGACAAGCAGGGTCGACTGAACATCGTTTTGCAAAAGCACGGATAAATCCGAGTCTTTTGAACCTATTGTAAACTCACCTTCCGGCAGTCTGAGCTCGCGGCCTTTAAGGCTGCCGCTTAAAACTAAAAGCTTCCACTTTGAAAACACTTGACCACCTTACCCTAATGAAATGGGTGATGCTTTAATTAGAAATAAGCGTATGACACTGTTTTTCGTGTGGTCCTTACTTCTAAAGAGTGCGCCAAGAAAAGGGGAGCTATTGTCAAATGTGGTGTATGGAGATCATGCAGTAGCCTGTTGATGAGTCTCCATTTCTTTCACCCCATCGATGAAGCGAACATCTTTCACAACATCAGCCAGGAGTTTAAAACCTCGTAGACGACGCCACTTCGTCTCTGCACTGCGCATTAACTTGTAAGCCATCATCAACGTAGTCTTTCTGTTTCCACAGTTCTTCGTCTTGTTCGTGCGCAAGCGTACTGTGGCGAACATTGATTCTATCGGGTTCGTCGTCCTGATATGAACCCAGTGCTCTGCTGGGTAATCGTAGAACGCTAACATTTCAGCTTTGTCTTTCACCAAGCAGTCCGTTGCTTTTGGGTACTTGGCTTCGAAGCGCTTCTGGAAGGTTGAGAAGGCATGATAAGCCTCATTCCTGGTCTCTGCCATCCAGATATCTTGCAGTGCTTCCTTCATCCTAGGCTGAACACTTTTGGGCACCTTGTTAAGCACATTCGCTGTCTTATGTACCCAGCAACGCTGCTGACCCGTTTGAGGCCAGCACTTAGCAACCGCTTTCCAGAAACCAAGTGCGCCATCTCCGATGGCTAGCTTTGGTGCTAACTGTAATCCCTGTGCTCGTAACTGCTCAATGAGTTCCGTCCAACTTGCTTCTGACTCTCGATGACCATCCAGAACGCCAAGGACTTCTTTGCGCCCAGTGTCATCGACGCCAATAATGACGAGCAAACAGAGCTTGTCGTCCATTCTGACGTGACAGTAAATACCGTCAGCCCAGACGTAGACATAGCGACGCTTACCGAGGTCTCGTTTGCGCCACTGCTCGTATTCTTCATGCCATTGCTCCTTGAGGCGACAGATACTGTTGGCTGAGAGTCCTTTTGCATCCTTACCGAGCAGCGACTCAAGAGCGGGTAGCATATCGCCCGTCGATATCCCCTTGAGATAGAGCAGTGGGAGCAGTGTTGCTATGTTTTTAGTTCGCTTGAGATACGGTGGTATCAAGCTGCTATTAAATTTAACACCATTCCCTGAGCGATCTCGTACCTTAGGAATTTGCACTTCCACATCGCCGACACCTGTTTGTAAGGTTCTCTCAGGTAAGAAACCATTGCGAACTATGGCTTGTTTGCCGTCAACCATCGTATTCTGATATTGAGTAAGCAGCTGCTGAAGCTCCGCTTCAACAGCTTGTGAAATTAAGTCTCTTGCACCTTGGCGTATCAATTCAGTGAGCGGGTCTTGTGGTGTATTCAGTGAAACAACAGTATTATCAGTCATGCGGTGTACCTTTCTGTTAATCGTTCTGGTGAGAACTACATCAACAGATTACACCGCAACTTCTTTTCTCTTCCATACACCAGAAACCAGCATAGCTCAGAAAAGGGATATCCCCAAGCAATGGTATTTTTCGGTTTACTTCCGTGTCTTCATCTTGGACAAAACCACCTAGTAATAAACTTTGACCGGGCTTGAGAGTCGCTTGAGTCGCTATTTCTGAGTTTTGTACTTGAGGCAAATTACTGGTTTTTTGTGGTACTTGACGTCCATCTTGAATGTTTAGCGTTAACAAGATCTTTTTACCTTGATTGTCGCTCACCAGCCTTGGTGTCACTCTCAGCAATGAGCCCGTTGTAACCGATTCAAGATTAGCGACGTTTTCACCCGAGACCTTAGTGTAAAAGGTAATGTTTCTATCTAAGATTGCTTGGACATTATTTAATGTAACAACAGACGGTCTCGACAACACTTTGGCCTTTGAGTGCTGCTCAAGCGCGCTCAACTTAATCAAAAAGCTATTGGTGTCATTCACTACCGTCGAAAAGCTTCCTCCTGCCGTGCTATCAGCTGTGTTGAAGCTGACCTGCCCGCTACCAATTTTGGCAGATGCCGACCAATCAATACCTAAACTATTGAGATCTCCCGCGTCGACATCAATGATTTCTACCGATACTTGAATTTGAGTTTGCTTCTTATCAAGCTGCACAATTAAGTCGTGATACAGAGACATGTTGGCTTGACGCCCGCGTACAACCACAGCGTTCTGCCTTGGATCTGCGGAGAAGATTGGCAGGGCAACATTTGAGCGTGTAGGTTTGGCTTTACCTTCATTGATAGGTAGTGCGTGCCCTTGCGCCATTTTCTGCAACACTGTGACCACGCCCGGAACAGTGACTTGTTGATCCCGATATTTGTAGACATTATCCGAAGCCGAGGCATAACGCAGCGGAAAGACTCGAATCGTTTCTTTGTTTTGCGCTTGCTGTAAAACCTTGTCGTCTAAGTTTGTGGCGAGCTGCGTGACCCTTTCAACACATACTGGTACTCCCGATACTTCTAACGCATTCATTTGGGGAATTTTCTTAAATGAGCAGTACCGTGATGGCTTGATGCCCATCTTTCTCAAATAGGTCGATATTTGGCTAGCTTGCATGAATTGAGGACTCACGATTTTTTGCTCTATTTGGCTGAGCTTGTAAACATAGAGTGAGCTTCCGTCATAGTAGTAGGCCAAGTTGAACGAACGAGAAAGGTAGTTGAGAATTTGGTCGGGTGTTTTGCTTTCTATTCTTCCGGAATAAATATCATCCACAGATGGGTCAACCACCATCGGAATACCATAATTGGACCCAAAAGCTTCAAGCAATGAAGAAAGCTTCATACCTTTAGTTATCATGAAAAAGTCGCTGCCTTGCCAAGGAATCATAGCGGCGGAGCTAGTAAAGGATAGCGAGCAAGAGAACAGCAATAAAACAAACCACTTCATATAATTACTCCCTTCAAGCTAAATTGATGATTTCAAGCAAACTATCTTTATCTTGAATAGACTGCTTACAGAGTCCCGAAGAGATATATTTTGCTAAGGTGATATGAGGCTCAAGACAACTTGTGAACTGTTCAGAACTTGGCTCATCGCTGTATCGCTGCCAAAGAAACCACCGTTCTCCTTGAGGAAGGATCGCGTAATTTAACGTCTCATCATTTGCAGACAAAAGTAAGCTGATACGGTTGATATCGACTTTGCTGGAATCTGCCCAAACAATCTCAATTCCTAGACACAATCCGTTCGGGCAATCTAATGCTTTGGAATGATTCCCTTGGATATCCAATACCGCGCCTTTTCCGTAGCAAGATTCGATGACAATTGAGTCGCAGCTTTGAAGCTTGTGCCAAATGGAGGTATCAGTCATTCAATCTTACCGCTTTCAAATATTGTCACTATTTTTGAAAATTTACCGCCGCCTGCCCATCGGGTATTTACCTTAGATAAAATAATGTGCACAAATTTAAAAGCTCATGACTATCGGCCTTTGTAATAATGCAAGTGGTTTCATTATTGGAGAAACTCTTTGGCCAGTTTTACCAAAAAAGTACGTCTCATTTATCTGTTTTTAAGTATTTTCTTTATCGTTGATCTTTATGGACTTTTTTACTCAATAAGATCCGAAGAGCTTTGGCTAATAGGCAAAAAGGATTGGCAGTCAGATGAAAGTATTTTCAACCCACCAATATTACATAAGACGCAAGCACACTTTGCTTTACTGCTCGTTTTTATTCTCATTTTGTTTGTGCCACTAGAAAGGTATACGCGTAAGCAGATAAAAGAAAAAAAGAGGTCAGAAATGCTAAATCAGTTAAAAAGCGAATATCTCACCACGATATGCCATGAGATACGAACTCCACTCAATGGCCTAACTGGGGCCTTGGAGCTGCTCAAACGCTCAGAGCTCAACTACTCTCAGAATGACCTCGTCGAGCTCGCTGTGCAATGTTCAGACGGTTTGCTTGAAGTCATTAACAATGTGTTGGATTTTTCCCGGATTGAAGCTGGGCAGGTTGAGTTAAGTTTAAACCAAGCAGAGCTGTTACCAATATTTGACCAAGCTATGTTAACCATCGCCCCTAAAGCGACAGCGAAAAGTATCCACCTGCGGATGCTGATCACTAAGACAGTGCCATTAAAAATCGTCGTCGACAGAGTGCGTGTAAAACAAATACTGATTAACCTGCTGGGAAACGCGATTAAGTTTACTGACAGAGGCTATATTTTGCTTTACGTCGATGCTGATGAAAATCAACTCGTTATATCAATTGAAGACTCTGGCATCGGTGTGCCGAAGTCGATGTTACCTCTAATTTTCAAACCATATACTCAATGCACCAACGACTCTCAGGGCTCGGGACTTGGACTGTCCATTACTCGGTCTTTGATACGTTTGATGAATGGAGACATTGTGCTAAACAGTAACTTTGGCAAAGGCACCATTGTCACTGTCACTCTACCTATTGAGGGGCGAGTTGAACCTTTGCAGCTCCCTATTAGCCATGTCCATGCTCCTATAGCTTTACATCCTCAACTGTCTTTATGGGGAGTCAAAGCGATAGCGGATAATGTAAGCACTCTACAAAGTCCAGATTATGAATTCCTTAGTGGCAAGCTGTATCAATGGATACAAGACACAACTAATGAAGTTCAGAAGCCGTTAGATCTCCCCTCTTCGCCTCGGACGGATTGGACATTAAAAATCCTAGTGATTGATGACTTCCAAGCCAGCTCAAAAATTGTCAAACAAATGCTAACGACGCTAGGACACGACGCCTATACCGCCTCTTCGGGTTTTGAAGCATTAAAGCTTGGCAGCAAACAAGTCTTCGACCTTATTTTGATGGATATTCGAATGCCCGGAATGAGCGGTCTGGAGTTAATAAAAACATGGCGAAAAAGCACTCACATACTTGACCCGGAGTGCTACATCGCAGCCCTAACTGCCAACACGCATCCAGATGAGCGATTGCAAATCAAGCAAGCAGGCTTCAATGACTATTTGAAAAAGCCTATAAAGATGAAAACGCTACACAATGTGACTATCAAAGTATCTCATGTACAGAGATCGAGAGGCATCGACCTTTGTCCAGCCCCCGACCTCAGCAGAAAGCTTCTCGAGTCCAATGATCCTAGCTTGAATAAAAAGATTTTTGACGGTTTATACGAACAGCTGGATGCGGCTGTGCAATGTCAGCAACTCTCGCTTATCGACAACATGCTAGACCATTTGCATGCAATAAAAGGAGCCTCTGCTCTTGCGGGCTACACTTTGCTCTCAGAAGCCGCTGAAGAACTCGAAAGCCAGCAAAGTCGAGGAGAAGCCATCACCTATCAAGACTTACTGAGCCTTAAAAAGCTAGTCAAGACAGCTCAGGAATCAGCACTGTAAGGAACTGTAGCCCCATCGAGATGGAAATAGCACCTAACCGGCTTGGCTAATCAAGCAATCGTTTTATGTCTTCAACAATCGTAATAGATAGCTCGCCTTCTGTGTGCAATGTCTGCTCAAGCTGCTCCGCATAATAAAACAGTTCTTTGAATCCCCCCTGCCCAGCACAACCCTTTAAAGCATGCAGAACCTCTTTGCACTCAAGCCACTCTTGCTGCTGCACAGCCGTTTCTATCTGTGTTAGATACTCAAACAGCTGCTTACGCACTTTCGCTTTATATTTTGGGAGATTGAAAAGCGGAAGGTCCAATTTTTCATTCGGCAATAAATCGACCATTCTCGTTTGTTGATAATCGATGACTTGAGCAAGAATACGAGTGATCTTGATTAAGCTAACTGGCTTATAGATGTAGTCAAAGAACCCAGCAGACATAATTCGGGCTTGCTCTTTAGGATGAGTGTCCGCCGTTAACGCGATAACTGGGCAGTCCGGATCGAGTATAGCGGTTTCTTCCAACTTCCAACGACGGAACGCTTCTATCCCATCCATTTCCCTCATGCGTATATCCATCAACACCAAATCGAAAATATGTTTCTGTCCCAACTGCAACGCATCAGCACCATTTGAAACTGTGGTGACGATATTGCCCGTTGACTCTAGCATTTTACCAACAATCTCTCGGTTATTTTCAACGTCATCGACTAATAAAATCTTTAAAGACCAAGGTTGTATCGGTATATCCTGATAGGCTCCATCATCAGCCGACACTCCACTGAGCAGTTGCTCAATACGGTTCCAAAGCATATTCGGGAAATACGCATAGCTGTCCAATGCTAGTGGTCCACTTTCTTGCTGAGTTGACTCGACCGTTAAGCCCCAAATCTCTAATTGCTCCCTCAGCAACTCAGGCGCTTGAACTACACCAGACAATTTGTCTTCATACTCCGCCTCTAATAACGGCACAGTGAGAATAAACTCCGAGCCTTTGCCTAACGTACTGTTAACCGAAATATCCCCATCAAAAATTTCAGCTAAAGAGCGAGAAATGGGCAAGCCAAGCCCCGTACCAACCCGCTCTAAATGCTCGCGAGCGTATGGATCGAATATATTCGGCAATACATCACTCGAAATCCCTATCCCCGTATCACTCACTTTGAATATTAGCTTGCCGTTATCGCAGGTAATATCTAGGCGAATGGCTCCTTCATCCGTGAACTTAAGTGCATTGGCAAGCAGATTCACTAATATTTGACGCACTTTCAATGAGTCCAATTCGACAATACGGGGGACACCTTCACCGACGACAACTTTGAAGCTTATATCTTTTAACTCTAAACGAGGCTGAATGATCAAAACAATTCTATCTATCAATGCAAAAAGCTTAGTTTTTTCTAGAATAAGACGCATTTGCCCTTGCTCTATGCTACGGAAATCTAAGATATTATTTATCATTTCAAGCAACGAGTGTGAACACCCTTTTGCTGTCCGAACAAGTGTAGCCGTGTCGAGATTGGGGTTTGCTTCGATTAAATCGAGAGCGCCGATAATGCCGTTAAGTGGTGTTCTGACCTCATGGCTTATCATGGTCATTTGCTCTGTTTTACGCTCGTTCTGAACTTCAGCTGCTACCTGTGCGGCTTTTAGCTCTCGGGTACGCAACGCAACTTGAGACTCGAGATTTTGATAATTGTTTTCTACTGTAGACAACAGATCATTGTATGCCTTGGCTATCATCCCTAATTCATCAGGTCGGTGATAGGGTAATCGGTATTTCACATCTCGCGTGTTGGTTGAGTTGATAATTCTAATAAACGCCTTGAGTGGCTTGGCCAGTCCGTAATGCAAAGCAATGATGAGAATGAATGTTAGCAGCACAAGGAGAACAATGCCTATCGGCACGTAGGACAAAATATGGTTAAGTTCCAATGCGATAACATCAGACAAAGGCTCAATTCTCACTAATTTCCATGGGGGGCCATAATAATTCGCGCTGGAAACTAGGTACTTTCTGGATTGCCAAGAGTCTGCAGATAAGTAGGTATCATTGGATAAAAGCCGATCAAGTTCAGTTTGCCCAATCACTGACTTAAACATTGGTAGAATCTTTCCACTATCTGTTACTACAACATAGGAAGCATCATCCGTTGAAACAGTATGCTGCTTAACGAAATTGTTCAACGTAATGGTAAAACCTAACAACAACTTTCTACCGTGATTGTCAGTAATAGGCTTCGCTACCATTACCCTCCATACTTTATAATCTTGGTCAAAAAAGGGAGCCCCCCAAATATAGCCTCGCGAGTTTGAAGGCATTTGCAGTAATCGCTCGACTCTCTGCTCAAACTTAGAAGTGTTATGACTATCATAGGAATCACACAGACTAGAAGAGTGGAACAATAGCCAGTGGCCTTTATTATAGATAAACCCATTTGAGTAATTGGTAGAAGAGGTGATAGCGGTAAGGTGGATGGCCTGAGCACCAGCAGTGTATAGTCGCGCTTCTTCTGAACTCGGCTCTTTTCCTAATACCAGATAGCTACATTTACTTACGTTTGGCAAAGCAAAGTTTCTATCTGTCCTCAGCTCTAACCATATATCGCGTAAGTGACTTAAATCATTTTCGGAGTTTTTAAAAACGGCACTTTCAACTGAGGCCTGTAGAGAAGTCAATTTTGAGTTGTACAACTCAACTTGTTTCCACCGATATCCATAGACATTGTAGTAACTATAAATGGCTACAAACTGAGCGGCGAACCATAAAATAGCAATCACAACGATGAGACGAACAGTAAGTCGAGTAACAAAAGATGACCTCCAAGAAACACTCATGGGTTATATGTCCTCCTTTGTTACCCTATTTAAAAACACTCTAAAACACTCAGCTTATTTTTAATTAAAAAATATGTTTATATTCCTTATTAATATTATTCTAGAATTAACAACTGTACGCTAAATACCGATTCGGCGAGCCCAATGTACAAGTTCAGCAGCATTATGTGCTTCAAGTTTTCGCATCAAATTCAGCCGATGGGTTTCAACCGTTTTCAAACTGATCACCAGTTTTTCTGCGATTTCCCTATTTTTAAGCCCTTCGCTAATCAATTTTAGAATTTGAGTTTCTCTCGGTGTTAAAGATGCAGAAGCCGAATTGTCTTCTCCAACAACGGTATTGACCAAGTCAACATTTAACGAAGGATCGATAAACTCTCGATTGTGTACTACCGCCTCAATAGCACTAAGCAGAGTTTGTTGATTGCTGTTTTTTAATACATAGCCTTTGGCACCAGCATCAAGCGCCTCTCTTACCTTGTACTCTTCAGATATTGCTGTGATACATAGTATCCGCATATCTGGCCAACGATTCATAACTCGACGAATTGCATCTACGCCTCGCATTCCTGGTAGATTTAGATCCATTAAGATGAGGTCTGGTGAAAGAGTTTGGCATGCAGAGTATGCATCTAAACCATTTTCTACCTGGCCTACAACTTCAATTCCAGAAAATGGAGAAAGTAGGTTTTTAATTCCATCAGAAATAAGTACATGATCATCAACAACGAGCAGTCTGGTTTTTTTGTTCTGACATAAATTCATTATGATTTCCCACATTCTATGAATGTCACAGGTGCATTTGTTGTTGTACAGCTAATTTTAATTTTCTTATTGAATTAATTTATAGAGCTGTTAATAAGAAGGAAATTACATGTTATTCAAATACTGGTCAAGTGGGAGTAAGAAGTATTTAACCTTCAAGTTTTCGCCTCTAAGTAGTCGATTTTATTTGCTGTATGAAAGTTAACGACTTTTAGTACACCAAACATTATATTGCACTTGGAGACGCACTTAGATTAATTACTCAATTTTTGAAGAACATCAAACATCTACCCTACCTATGTTAAACATACAAGCGAACAAAGAACATTGTACCTGAAAAGGATATGCAAAAATGGTGCATATCAGCTCGCATTGGTTAGAATAAGGAGCAGTAAAGTTTTACCAATTTCGCGCCAAAGCCGCCGACAAGGAACATTCATTAATGGCAACACTCAAAGACATCGCGACAAAAGCAGGCGTTTCACTGGCGACAGTATCTAGAGTTCTCAACGACGACCCGACACTAAGTGTTAAAGAATCAACCAAACATCGAATCCTTGAAGTAGCTGAGCAGCTTGAATACATTGCAAGCAGTACAAAGAAATCTGTTCCAGCTTCTAGCCGAAAGTTGAGTTTTGTGGCGATTTATCACTACGAGTTAACGGCCGAAGTCAATGATCCTTACTACCTATCGATAAGACATGGCATTGAAACTCAGTGCGACAAACTCGGAGTCTCATTAGTTAACTGTTACGAAGGCAAAATAGAGAAAACATTAGCCGATGTAGATGGCGTACTTCTGATTGGTCGCAACAATGAAGAAGTTATCGAGCGGGCAAAACAGCTGACCAATAACATCTGCTTTATTGACTGTAGCGATCCGAAAGGGAAATTTGACTCCGTCGATATCGACCTCACCAAAATTAGTCGCGAAGTAACAGACTACTTTATCGAGCAAGGCTATAACCGTATTGGCTTTATTGGTGGACAAGATACCCCAGATATTGCTGACATTCGCGAGAAGGCATTTGTTGAGTATGGCTTACTTAAAAACGTAGTGAACCCAAATGATATCTATCGCGGAGAGTTTTCCAGCGCTTCTGGTTACCAACTCGCAACTGAAATGCTCAAAGAAAGTAGCCACCCACAAGCGCTGTTTATTGCCTCCGACTCCATCGCTATCGGTGTCTTACGTGCCATACACGAACATAGCCTACAAGTTCCAAAAGACATCGCGTTAATTAGCGTCAACGACATTCCCACAGCTAAGTTTACCTTTCCTTCTCTATCCACTGTACGAATTCACTCGGAAATGATGGGCATTCAAGGCGTCAACCTACTACTGGAAAAAGATCGTGATGGGCGTGAGTTACCTATCAAAGTGTTTGTTCCTAGCGAGTTGATACTGCGCGACAGTACACTATAGAGATCAGCAGCACGGTCCAAATAAGTGTTGGTAAAATTGATAAAGCCCACCTGCATACCTATGATTTACTCACTACCATAACGAAAAGAATCAGGTGTGAATATTCTCTACTTACGCAAACTAAGGGCTTTTCTTTTCTTCGCGTTGTTAAGCCTAACAACGTTTAGTAGTCATAGCCAAAATTTTACGGTGATGACCGAAGACTTTCCTCCCTTTGGTTATTACGATAAAAATGGAAAACTCGTAGGTGCGGCTGTAGAGATTGTTCAGCTTCTGTTAGTCAAAATGAATCACCCAGACAAAATTCAAGTTTTGCCTTGGTCCCGAGCAATTAGAACGTTAGAGATAGAGCCTAACCACATGCTATTTGCAATGGCTAAAACACCAGAAAGAGAGCCTAAGTTTAAATGGTTAGGCCCCATTCTTTATGATGATATCTTCTTATATCAACTATCCAGTGACTCAAGCGAATACAACAATATTGAACAAGCAAAGAAGGCAAAATACATAGTTGTGACGCGGGGGTTTCCTGAAGAAAAAATCCTTGAACAACTCGGGTTTAAAAACATCCACACCGCACACACACCGAGCCAAGCACTCAGCATGCTAATGTCAGGTAGAGTGACTATGATCGCATCAGGCTCAATAGCCATAACGCCTCTGCTACAGCGTTCAAACTACCCATTGAACGCTTTGAAAGAAACCAAAGTAAAACTCTTTAGCACTGGTATATACATTGGACTATCTAAAAGTACACCAGACGAAATAGTGCAAGATTGGCAGATTGGGTTAAATGAGATTAAAAAGTCTGAAAGTTATCAAAACATAATGTCGAAGTATTTTAGCCTCCCCTAATGCATTAGGTAACCAAATACACGGCTATAGGTTCAATATTTG
Organism: Vibrio marisflavi CECT 7928; assembly: GCF_921294215.1. Taxonomy (GTDB): domain Bacteria; phylum Pseudomonadota; class Gammaproteobacteria; order Enterobacterales; family Vibrionaceae; genus Vibrio; species Vibrio marisflavi. Next base: position 69,743 of record NZ_CAKLDM010000001.1, on the reverse strand, counting down.
GCTGACATCTTATCCTTCTTCTATCATTACAAAAATATACTGCCAAATCATCAGTGCGTTGAATCTCCGATTAGCCGTACTAGACCAACACTGATCATTGAAGTCATATATTAATGACGAGAGGAAAAATGGTGGAACCTGGCGTAGCATATCTAGTTGAAATGCAAAATATTATGTGGGTAATATTTTGTGCTGGAAGCGTGTTTCTTATGCAGGCTGGCTTTTGTTTCCTTGAAGCAGGCTCAGTTCGTTCAAAAAATAGCATCAATGTTGCCGCTAAGAACTTCTGTGATTTTTGCATCGCCTCTGCGCTATTTTGGGTTGCGGGTTTTGCCATCATGTATGGCTCATTTGATAACGGTTTTTCTCATAGTTATTTTGTACTTGAAGGTATCAACTCCCCTGCTCTTCTCGCCTTTTTCATTTTCCAGCTGGTGTTTTGCGGCACCGCTGCGACGATAATGTCTGGCGCGATTTCTGAACGAGCAAGCTTTTCTGCTTATCTTTGTATTACCCTATTTATCTCTGCCATTATTTACCCTTTCTTTGGACGTTGGGTGTGGCATGGCACCATCGAAGGGACATCCCTTGGCTGGTTGAGCCAGCTAGGTTTCGTTGACTTTGCCGGTGGTAGTGTCGTCCACTCGCTTGCTGGATGGGCATCACTGGCTGCAGTTCTGGTAATTGGGCCAAGAGTGGGCCGGTTTACTAAAGGCGTTCCGGCGATACAAGGGCACAACATTCCAATGGCAACGGTTGGAACACTGATTCTTTGGTTTGGTTGGTTTGGTTTTAATGCTGGCAGTACTTTTAAACTCGACAACAGCATTCCGCTTATTCTTATCAATACCTTAATTTCTGCCAGCTTTGGCTCTTTAGCAATCCTAATCTTGAGCTATGTACGGCACAAGAAACCAAATGTGTTGGATATTCTTAACGGAGCCTTGGCCGGCCTAGTCAGTATTACCGCTGGCTGCAATGCCGTAACGCCTTCTCAAGCCGCAATTATAGGATTAGCTGGAGGAGCAATATATTTGCTCGGCTGTAAGCTGCTTGATACGTATCAAGTAGACGACGTAGTCAAAGTTGTGCCCGTTCATGGCTTCTGTGGGGCGTGGGGAACACTCTGCGTCGCTCTGTTTGGCGACCCTGTAATCTTGAGCACTGGGCTCAGCTTTCTTGAGCAAACTTGGGTTCAAGTTCTCGGCATCGCCACCTGTTTCTTTTGGACATTTCTACCAACTTACGGTTTCTTGAAGTTCATCAACCGATTCGTTCCGCTAAGAGTAAGCCTAGAAGATGAAATTCGGGGTCTGAACGTCTCTGAGCATAATGCAAACACAGAAGTCGTTGAGTTGCTTTCAGCAATGGAACTACATAAAAAAAAAGGTAGTTTTCACTCCAAGGTCCATGAAGAGCCCCACACAGAAGTAGGTCAAATCGCCCGAGAATATAATCGCGTACTTGCCATTGCTTCCGAAGAAATAGATAGTCGAATAAAAGCAAACGAAGAGCTGGAACAATCTTTCAAGCGCTTACAAGACACTCAATCCCAACTCGTAGAATCCGAGAAAATGGCATCGCTAGGAGGCTTGGTTGCAAGCATCACCCATGAAGTTAAAACACCGATGGGTGTGAGCCTAACAGCTTCTACATTTTTGAAAGAGGAAGTGGATGACATAGTAAAACGCTACCAAAGTGGGGAGTTATCAGAATCTGGCCTCGAGCAGTTTTTTGATAGCGCGAAGGAAAGCAGCGACATCATACATATCAACATCAATAGGGCTACAGATCTCATCAAGAGTTTTAAAGAGATGTCTGTGGATCAAGCGTCAGAGAAGTATCGTCAATTCGACTTAAAACAGTACATACAAAAAGTACTCACGAGCATGCAGCCGCAATTTCGCAAAACTCAGTATCAAATCGACTTTTCCTGTCCTGACGGGTTAATCGTCTACACCCACCCCGGAGCACTATCTCAAATCGTTTCAAGCTTTTTGATGAACTCTCTATATCACGGATTTGAAGGCAGAAGCGAAGGGGTCGTTGAGATCAATGCCAACCTCATCGATCACAATATAGTCATAGAGTACAGCGACAATGGAGTTGGGATTTCAAAACAAAATTTAGAGCGAATTTTTGAGCCATTTTACACTACAAAACATGGCAAAGGAGGTAGTGGCTTGGGGCTTCATATCGTCTACAACATTGTTACCAACACCCTAGGTGGCACGATCAACTGTGAAAGTGAAGTCAATAAATTCACTCGCTTTAGCGTAAGCTTTCCAGATGCGGACATGCCTTAATTCGAGCAACGAAACCTAAGTAACGGAAGAAAGCTATCTCTCTTTCCTCGTTCAGTTAATCAATCACCACTACACGCTTCGCTACTCGGCTCTTCTGACTCTACATGTACCGCTTTAGACCCCATTTGATAGCTACTCAACATCTTATCTCCATACTCATTGCGAATGACTGCGATTTGATTCCATACTTGTTCGGCACATGCCTTGTTAGTACTGAAAAACGGCTTGGAGTAAGCCAAGTGCAAGTAACTATACATAAAGGGAATGGGTAACGTGGTGATGCTATTTTCTAAACCTAATTCTTTTAGTGTTTTGTCTCCAGTACTTTTATTCACCACATAGCCATCTAAGCGACCCATTGCGACCATTTTAAGACCCCGAGCCAAGTCAAGGTTAGTGCCGTCCTTAGGATAAATTCCTTCCTCCACTAACAACTTTCTTGCGACATAACCTGCGGGAGCAGCAATGCCAAATTTTACCCCCGTGAATTGATTGCCATTCCAACTTAACTGGCGGCCACGCCTGACGTATATGGGATAGGCTATCTTTATGAGGTAGGAATCTACTTGCTTTTGACTTGGGAATTCAGCCCACTTTTCACGCTCAGGCGTCTTAATGATCGCAAATAACCCATCCACTTCTCCACGTGTCACATTTAGAATGCAGCGTTTCCATGGCTGGCGAATTAAAACCAGTTTTGCACCAGCGGTATTCACAGCGTGTTTTATAAGGTCAACAACATAACCCGGCTTATCTGGTATCTGCTCAGTACCCAAAAAATAAGGTTTTATCTCAACATCTTCATAGCAAAGTTTTACCGCCTTTTTCCCCGCAATGGTAGAAAAAGAACTAACTAACAATATAAACAACAGTATTAGAGTTCGCGTCATACTAGCTGTCGAATAGAATCCAAAAACATATTATTAAGGTAGTCGTAAACCGCTCATGTATTGTAGTAATTTCGCCAAAATGTTCTTAACACGGTAGTGATAGCATTACTTAACTAACGCAGCTTAAAACCATCCTTCCGACGCCCAAGCTTGTTCGATGACATCTCTGTGCTTTTCCATATTTCTATCAAGGTTTTTCTTTTACTCAGATCACATGTTGTGCTCACGTCCTAGAAAAAATTGTGATTTAGTTAAACTTAAAATGTTTTAGTAAATATTTTTACTAAAACATTTACTAGTATACCTCCAGCTTCAAAATCAACTTTAACTCGGTCATTTAGCTGGAGGCCATGTGAATAACTGGGAAAACATTCATAAGCAACATGAAAACAGGCTGCCACCAAGGGCATATTTCTTTTCTTATGATTCAATAGAGCGAGCGCGAACGTTTCAGCGCGATTTGAGCCAACACTTCCTATCCCTTAGCGGGCAATGGCGCTTTCAGTATTTCTCGAATCCGTTGCTTGTTCCCGATTCTTTCTATCGTGAGCTATCAAGCGAATGGGGCACGATATCCGTTCCAAGTATGTGGCAAATGCAAGGACACGGTGAACTGCAATACACCGACGAAGGTTTCCCCTTCCCAATTGATGTTCCCTACGTTCCAAGTGATAACCCGACCGGAGCGTATCAGAGAGCGTTTTTCCTAGCGGAAAACTGGAAAGATCAACAAACCATCATTAAGTTTGATGGTGTCGAGACTTACTTCGAAGTCTATGTGAATGGTCACTATGTCGGTTTTAGTAAAGGCAGCCGTTTAACCGCAGAGTTTGATCTCACTGACTTTGTCCAACAAGGCGAAAACTTGCTGAGCGTCAGAGTGATGCAGTGGGCTGACTCTACCTACATTGAAGATCAAGACATGTGGTGGACGGCTGGCATTTTCCGAGAAGTTTATTTGCTTGGAAGAAACAAGGTTCACCTGCAAGATCTCACTATCCGCACAGACTTCTCTGATGATTATCAAAGTGCAACGCTTTCTTGTAGTGCGCTGCTTGAAAACACCAGTGACTCTCATGCTTCTGGTTATAGGGTTGAATACCAGCTTTTGGATAAGTCTAAGCTACTGCAATCCGGTACTATCGATGCCATTTCAGTGGACGGTACTACCCCGCTCTCATTTGCTATCGACGTGGTCAACCCAAAGCAATGGAACAGTGAGTCTCCATACCTTTATGAACTACTCATTTTAGTCAAAGATGCCAGCGGCCAGCTGATTGAAGTGGTTCCTCAGCGCGTCGGATTCCGAGATATTAAAGTTCGTAACGGTCTTTTCTACGTCAACAATCACTATGTCATGCTGCATGGCGTAAACCGTCATGACAACGATCACCGAGCTGGCAGAGCTGTCGGTATGGATCGCGTCGAAACAGACTTAGTGTTGATGAAGCAGCACAATATCAATGCCGTTCGAACCGCCCACTACCCAAATGATCCCCGATTCTACGAACTGTGCGACATCTATGGCTTGTTCGTTATGGCAGAAACCGATGTTGAAACCCATGGTTTCGCCAATGTTGGTGATCTAAGTCGAATTACCGACGATCCTGAATGGGAAGACGTATTTGTTGATCGTGCAGTTCGCCATGTTCACGCACAGAAAAACCACCCTTCCATTATTATGTGGTCGCTTGGCAATGAGTCTGGTTACGGCTGCAATATTCGCTCGATGTATCAAGCGACAAAAGCAATTGATGACACTCGTTTAGTTCACTATGAAGAAGACCGAGATGCAGAAGTCGTAGATGTCATTTCCACCATGTATTCTCGTGTTCAGCAAATGAATAGCTTCGGCGAATATCCTCACCCGAAACCACGCATTATTTGCGAGTATGCTCATGCCATGGGTAACGGTCCGGGTGGCTTAAATGAATATCAAAATGTCTTTTACAAACATGACCACATCCAAGGGCATTTTGTTTGGGAATGGTGTGACCATGGAATTTTAGCACACGACGAAAAAGGCACGCCGTTCTACAAATATGGAGGAGACTTTAACGATTATCCAAACAACTACAACTTCTGCATGGATGGACTTATCTATCCAGATCAAACGCCTAGCCAAGGTTTGCGAGAGTATAAGCAGGTTATCGCGCCAGTTAAGATCTCAGCCGTAGACTCACAAGCAGGTCTATTCACCATCCAAAACAGGCAGTGGTTTACTAACCTTGACGACTATTCAATTATTGCGACTGTTCGCGCAGAAGGCGATACAGTAACAAGCTCTCGAATAAAAATTGAAGATCTAGCAGCCAACAGCGAACGGGAGTTTACTGTCCAAATACCGGATCTCGATAGCCGAGAAGCCTTTATCAACTTTGCTGTCGTGCGAGACAACCAAACACCATATAGCGACGCCAACCACTCTATCGCGAACTATCAGTTTCAGTTGAAGCAAAATACTGCCGCTGCTATACCATTTTCCAATAGCAATGCGACAACATTGGAAGTGGTAGAAAGCCAGCTTAGCTACGAGATCTATGGTTACAACTTCCGCTTAAGCTTTTCCAAGGTCAATGGCAAGCTCACATCATGGCAAGTCGATGATAAAGAGATCATTCAGCAAGAACCTAAACTGAACTTCTTTAAACCTGTTATCGATAACCACAGACAGGAGTACGACGACCTTTGGCATCCAAATCACTTGCAAATTATGCAAGAGCACTTTAGAGCATTAACTGTCGATACTGATAACAATCTTGTCACTGTGACAGTCAACAGCATTATCGCACCACCTGTTTTTGATTTTGGTATGCGCTGCCAATACCAGTATCAAATTAGTACTAACGGTCATGTTAACGTACAACTAAGCGGTAGTCGTTACGGTGATTTTCCACATATCATCCCTACGATTGGTTTCGAGATAGGCATCAGCAAGGACTTCTCGAACATTTCCTACTATGGTCGCGGACCAGATGAAAACTACCAAGACAGCCAACAAGCGAATTTTATCGATGTGTTTGATACCAATGTGGCTGATCTGTTTGTGAACTACCCATTCCCACAAAACAATGGCAACCGCCAGAATATCCGCTGGACATCACTAACGGATAATCATGGAGTTGGCCTGTTCATAAAACCCAATCAAGAGCTAAACCTTAGCGCTTCACATTATACCAATCAGGTACTTCATGAAGCTCAGCACAGCAACGAACTTGTTGAAAGCAGTTACATAACACTGAATTTAGATCACAAGCTAATGGGCTTAGGTTCTAACTCATGGGGAAGTGAAGTACTCGACTCATATCGGGTTCATATGGAAGCGTTTCAGTACGGCTTTGCATTGGTTCCATTCAATTCTTCAAACAGCAGTGCAAGCTCAATGGCCAAGTTTGATTTTTCAAATGATGTTTTCAATACAGCCAAAGCTAACGAGGACTAGAAGATGTACATATTAGATAGCTTACAACAGTTCCAGACCGTGTACCGAGATGGAAAGAAATGGAATCGCTGCATTGAGGCCATTGAAAACATAGGCAATATAAAAGCTAACGTTATGTATTCAATCGGTGACTCACTCGTATACATGCTAACCAATGGCGACACACCACCTTGTGAAGACTTCATTGGTAATCGCCGCTACTTTGACATTCATTACTACCTAGAAGGCAGTGAAACAATCGAGTTCAATCACAAAAAGCTTTTGAGTGAAACTCGTAGCTATTCAGATGAAACTGATCGTGAGTATTTACAAGGCTCAGGCTCCCAAGTCTCTTTGCGGGCAGGTCAAATCGCAGTGTTTGATAACAGCAAGGCGTATCGGTTCTTAGCAAGCGATAACGTTAGGAAAGTGATATTGAAAGTCACGGTAGAAGATGGCTGCTTCCTAAATAAATAAGGACGTACACAGACAGGCAATAGCGGCTTGTTTGTGTACCACCGCAGCGCCTAGCGCTGCTATTCACGCCCCATCGATGGGGCTATACTTGATGTGATTCGTTGGGGGACTTATGTCTGATTCCACTCGCAGCACAATTGGCAAATTTGCTTTGCTTTCTATGACGTTAGCAGCAGTGTTCAATGTGCGAAATATCGTAAATAACAATATCGAGCTCGGCCTTAGCTCGGCACCTATATTTCTGTTTGCGACCGTTGTTTATTTTATTCCGTTTGTTTTTATTATCGCTGAATTTGTTTCTGCCAATAAAAACTCTGAGTCAGGAATGTATGACTGGTTAAAGCAACCACTTGGCACTAAAGCGGCCTACATGGGCTCCTTCTTGTACTGGTTTGTAAACCTGTTTTGGTTTATCTCTCTACTGCCCAATGTCATCGCCTACGCTTCTTACGCGATGCTGGGATACGAATACACTTTCTCACCGATGGTCACGTCCATCATCTCCATTGTTTTATTCGCCTGCGCAACACATATCTCAACCAAAGGCGCAAGCTGGTTAGGCAAGATATCGGAAATGGTTGCCTACGGCGTATTTGCGCTGTTCGCCATTTATGTATTAGGCGCACTGTTCGCGTTAAGCGGCGACCACACTCCAGCAGAGCCTATTACCCTCACAGCAATGACACCAACCATTAACTGGGCAACGCTTGGCATTATGTGTTGGATCTTCCAAGCCGCAGGTGGCGCCGAAACTGCAGCGGCCTATCTTAACGATGTTAAAGGCGGTCAAAAATCGTTTATCAAAGTGATTATCACAGCAGGCGTCGCCATCGGTATCATGTATGCGGTAGGCTCATTGCTTGTTAATGTTTTCGTTGCTCGCGGTGATTTAACCTACGCCGGAGGAATGGTTGAAATCTTTACTGGAATGGCCAGCTATTTCCATATGTCTGAAGCATTAGTCGGACGCTTCGTAGGTATCGTGCTATTTATCGCCATGTTTGGTTCTATGATGATGTGGACAGCGGCACCAGTGAAAATCCACTTCTCTGAAATTCCTAAAGGCGTGTACGGCGAAAAAACTACAGAGCTTAATCAGCACGGCGTGCCTGTGAGAGCAGCTTGGTGGCAATTTGTTTTTGTGTTCGTAATGTTAGTGGTAAACGGCTTTGGCTCAGAGTCTGTGCAGCAGATGATGAATACGGCAATCAACCTAACAGCGGGCACTGCTATGCTTCCGCCAATTTTCATCATGGTTGCGTACTTTGTTTTCCGCTGGAAACATGACGATACACCACGTGAGTTTAAAATGGGTTCACGCAAAGTCGGCATGAGTATTGTGTCGGTGTTAATACTGATCTTCGTAGTCAGTATGACTGCTTCCGCTTTCCCTGCTGGAGTTGACCTCGTCAAAGCCTTCTTCATCAACGTATTCATGACAGCCGTCTTCGCTGGCCTGGCTTACTGGTGGATATCTCGATTCGAAAAAAAGCAACACAAGGCTGATACACCAGCAGAAAATCCTGTTGGTATTTCCTAACTCACCTCTCGGTAAGTAAAGGCACGTTACGTGCCTTTCTATCTATCACTATTCTAAGTTGCTCGTAACAAGGATCATTATGAAACTTAGCAGAATAACTTTGATGCTGTCGGCGACAGCATTGTTGGGTACGTACTGCAGCGCTGCCTATTCCCAAAGCTCATCGGCTAACACGGTTGACCCAAACCAGTTTAAAAACATCATTGATAGAACTGGCTCTCCGCAATATATGCAAGATTACGACTTCGATGATGGGCAAAGATTTAATCCATTTTTTGATGACGGTGCTTGGCACGGTCATTTGCTTCCAGCGAACAAAAGTGAAATGGGTGGCTTTCCCGGGCCAGCTCTTCTCACCGAAGAATATATTAACTTCATGGCCGACAATTTTGACCGATTGAGCGTGTACAAAGACGGCAAGAAAGTTAGCTTTACTATGGATGCCTACAGTATTCCGGGCGCATTAATCCAAACGCTTACGTCACCCGATGTTACAGTGACAATGACATTACGCTTTGTCACCAACCGAACATCCTTGCTAGAAACGAAAATCAAAACAGATAGCCCAGTAGAACTTAAATGGGATGGCGAACTGCTCGAGAAGTACCATCATAAACAAAATGAAAAGCCTTCAGATAAAACCATCGACCAAGAATTTCCAAGCTATCAACGTAAAATTGTAGCGACACCTGATGGCCTGACCGTTGAGTTTGGAAAGGTTCGAGCGACTTGGCAGCTGCTGACATCTGGAACTTCTCAATATCAAATTCACAAATCGATACCGACCAAAACCATTGTCAACGGGCACACATTCACCTCAAATGCGAGAATTGCCAAGTCCACTACTATCTACACAACCTACAGCCACCTCCTCGACCAGAAGGAAGCGAGAGCAGAACAGAAAAAAATTGCTGATATCTTATCTCACCCAGAGCGCTATTTATCACAATCGCAGAAACGTTGGCAGCAGTATCTAACATCCGCTTTAAGCAACCCCAATGCGACCAATGAGCAAGAGCGTGTTGCGGTAAAAGCGATAGAAACATTAAACGGAAACTGGCGCGGAGCAGCAGGAGCAATGAAGTTTGATTCTGTCACGCCATCTGTCACCGCGCGTTGGTTCTCAGGCAACCAGACATGGCCTTGGGACACTTGGAAACAAGCCTATGCGATGGCGCATTTCAACCCGCAAGTGGCAAAAGACAATATTCGCGCTGTCTTTGCTTACCAAATCACCAAAGATGATCCTGTTAGGCCATGGGACGCAGGCTTTGTACCTGACTTAATCGCTTACAACCAAAGCCCAGAGAGAGGTGGCGATGGAGGAAACTGGAGTGAGCGTAACACCAAGCCAAGCTTAGCGGCATGGGCCGTCTGGGAAGTATATAAAACGACTGGCGACAAAAGCTGGATTAAAGAGATGTATCCAAAGCTCGTGGCTTACCACAACTGGTGGTTAACCAACCGCGATCACAACCATAATGGCGTGCCCGAATATGGAGCATCACGCGACAAAGTACACAATACTAAAGACGGTAAGATGCTCTTTGTCGTCACCCAAGATGGCAAGAAAACGACATATTCGGGTTTAGATACATATCGATCATTCACTAAATCTGGCCATTACCAGCACATTGATATTCCGGCTAAAACAGCCGCTTCCTGGGAGTCTGGCCGAGATGACGCAGCCGTGTTTGGCTTTATCTCCCCTAAGCAGCTCACTCAATACGTCAAACATGGCGGACATCGAAGTGACTGGGAAGTCAACTTTGCTCAGAATCGCTCCAAGGACAACACACTACTTGGCTATTCATTAATGCAAGAGTCTGTCGACCAAGCAAGTTATATGTATAGCGACAATCTTTACCTAGCAAAGATGGCAGATCTGTTAGACAAAGATGCTCAAGCAAAAGAGTTTCGACAGAAGGCCAATAAACTATCGAAATACATCAATACCTGTATGTTTGACGATAAAACTGGCTACTTCTACGACATTCGTATTGAAGGCAAACCACTAGCTAACGGCTGTGCTGGAAAGCCTATTGTCGAAAGAGGTAAGGGGCCAGAGGGATGGTCACCTCTATTCAATGGCGCAGCTACTCAAGCACACGCGGACGCCGTTATAAAGGTGATGGAAAATCCGAAAGAGTTTAATACCTATGTACCGCTTGGCACTGCGTCATTAACTAACCCAGCATTCGGCCCGGATATCTATTGGCGAGGCCGAGTATGGGTAGACCAACTCTACTTTGGTCTAAAAGGCATGGAGAAATATGGATACAGAAAGCAAGCGGTTGAGTTAGCGAACAAATTCTTCAAGCATGCTGATGGCTTGATTACCGATGGGCCAATTCGCGAAAACTACAACCCACTGACTGGTGACCAGCAAGGTGCGGCCAACTTCTCTTGGAGTGCAGCTCATTTATACATGTTGTACAACGATTTCTTTACCAACAAGCCTGAAAACAGCGCGGGGTAAAACGCTTATAAAAATGAAAGTCATCTAATAACCTAAGCCTCTAGAAAAATTAACTATATATCCAAGGTGCCTTCGGGATCTTGGATATATTTAATAGGTGAATGTTAAATATATCAGCACCTTATTAGCAACTCTTCTCAATACCTTCCTTATCGTTATTTCTGGTGTACAATGTCTCGAAATAAAAAGCTCTAGGAATATGTTGTGAGAACCCCATTGGATCGCGTTCGACATGCGATCTCTTTTGAAATTATTGGACTGGTTATAATCGTCTTCGCGTTTAAGCACTTGGGCTATGATGCAGGCCATATCGGCGTGCTCGGTGTCGTGCTTTCTGTCATCGCGACTGGGTGGAATTACATTTACAATATCGGGTTCGATAAATTTCTTCTGAAGCGCTTTGGTAGCATTAAGAAAACGACGCTGATTAGAATATTTCACGCGCTCATATTTGAAGGTGGTTTAGTTATTATCACTGTTCCAATGATCGCTTGTTTTCTAAATGTTGGCCTGTTTCAAGCGCTCATACTCGATATTGGCCTAGTTATTTTTTATGTTATTTACGCTTATGTGTTTAACCTAGGCTACGATAAAGTATTCCCGGTTCCAGAACACGCAGCAAAAGAATCTCACTAACAGTTACCCCCTTCGACAAAGCCCTTGTTAGGCTATCTATAGACACACTAACAACGGCTCACTAAATAGTCCCAGCTTCAAAGAAATGAAGCCAGTCAGCACAACTCTCTTATTGCTTCAAGTTGTCTACTGGAAAATTGAAGTAAGTATTTGGGTATGGTTCATACGCCAGAGTAAAGTGCCACCACTCTGTATCGAGAGGTACAAATCCAGCACGTGTCATCAAAGTTCGGAGTAGTAAGCGATTCGCCTTTGCTTGAGGGCTGACTTGGTAATAATCAGGGTGAGAGATTGGACTAAAACAGTCATAGCCACTGCCAAAATCTAAACTGTTGTCTGGTGCACGTTCATCTTTAGGCGCGATACATGACTTGTGAATATTCACATTGTCCAAATTAGGCACTTCGCTATCCAAAGGAACAATGGTCAAATCTATCGTACTGCCTCGACTGTGCCCTGAGCGCTTATCGATGTAGCCTTCAGAAAATAACTCTGTTTTGTCGACATGGGGATAAAACGCCATTTTCATTTTTGTATCTTCAATGCGATCCGCCCATTGAACAAACTCATCAACTGCTCTTTGAGGTCGATAACAATCATAAGCTTTCAGCGTCAATCCCATTGGAAGCAACTGGTTTTCCACCTTTTTTAATGCATTAGCTGCTTTCTTGGTTAGCAAACAAACCGGCTTGCTATAACCATCAATCCTTTTGCCAACAAAGTTATAATTGGTGTAGTAACGCATATCCAACTGCATGCTAGGTATGACTTCTGTTACTTCGACAAAGTTTCTAGGAGGCTTCACCGAACTTGTTTTAGCCAGTGCAGAACTGGGGACGGTGGATAAAGCAGATAGAATACAAAAAGGGAGAATTGCGGTTGCAGCCTTCATGCTGATAAATCCTTTTTATGGCGTGTAAAAGCGGAAGCATATCAAAGCAATTGTTTCTATCACACAGAAAATGTACTAATTGAGAAAAATAACATTTGCCCGGACCACTAATCTAACCAAACAACCCACGCCAGAAGCCGAAATCACTTTCGCTCTCCAACATGGGTTTCTTAACTTTGGATCTACATTAAATAATGTCAATTAGCTACTTACTTTCTAAGCACTAGTGACCAAACAGTCGGCGCCAAAAACCAACTTTAGGTTTCTGATTCGTTATCTGCTTCGACTGTTCATGAGACATATGCTGCCCAGATTGATTAACATTCTGCTCCGGTGTAGACGTGCGTTTTTTACTAGAACCACAACAACCCATAACTGTTCTCCTTCAATAAGTAATTAGCCTCAACGAATATTTTCATAACGTTTCTGAGGGATGGTTATTAGCCTAAAGCTTCCACCAAGGGGAAAGTCAACGACTTATTGTTGGTATTGGGAGTGGGTAGTGAGGAGTTTGGTTAGCGTACTTTGATACCTTAAGACAACAGGCATCTCAATTGTTCACCAAGGTTTGTACGGAAATTAAAGAACATTCAAGAGAAATACTGAAACCGATAGTCAAAAAATTTAGCTCGGAGGTAAAACCTTCCGAGCTAAATTTATTGAGAATGTTAAGCAGCTTTGAACTGCTCCAAGAGAGAGCGCTGCTTCTCGGTGAGGTTTGTTGGTGTTTCAACAAAAACCTTCACTAATAAATCACCAGTTTGGCCTTTTCTGCTAGTCACACCCTTGCCGGTCATTTTAAATTTACGACCAGTTTGCGTGCCTGCTGGGATCTTAAGCTTAAAGCGATTGTCGATCACGTTCACTTCAGCTTCTCCGCCTAAGGCGGCTGTCACCATATCCACGTTAATGTTGCAGATCAGATCATTGCCTTCTCTTTCCAAAAAGGCGTGGGGACGAATAGCAATGATGAGCAACATGTCTCCAGCCGGGCCACCACCCATGCCTGCAGAGCCTTTACCAGCGAAACGAATTTTCTCTCCGTCACTGATTCCCGCAGGGATTTTGACATTGATTTTTTTCTGCTCGCCATTTAATGGCAGTTCAACAACTTTTTCTGCACCTTTAACGGCATCAATAAAGTCGACGGTTAACGTGAACTCAATATCTTGCCCTTTGCGTGGTCTCGCTTGGCCGCGGCCGCTACGAGCTTGAGAGAAAATATCTTCGAATCCACCAAAACCACCGCCAAAGCCTTGGCTTTGTTGGTTAAATGCTCCACCAAAAATGTCTTCAAAGCCGCCGAAACCTTGGCCCTGATGACCTTGCCCACCGAATCCTGATTTATCGAAAGCTGCATGACCAAACTGATCATATTGCTGACGCTTTTCTTTGTTCGTGAGCACTTCATATGCTTCTTTTATTTCTTTAAACTTCGCTTCAGCAGCAGCGTCATCTGGATTTTTATCTGGATGATACTGCATGGCCAACTTTTTGTAGGCCTTTTTGATCTCTTTATCTGAGGCGGTTTTCGAAACACCGAGCACGTTATAAAAATCCCGCTTGGACATGCTGTCACCTCTCTAATCTTTAATCGAAAAAATGGGCGTATAATATACGCCCACTACTTTTGTTGCTCTAGGCAATGAAGGGGAAACCATATAGTGGCTTCCTCACTTCATGCTGCTTCTAGTCGACTTCCTCAAACTCAGCATCAACGACGTCGTCTTGTTGAGCTTGGTTTTGAGTGCCACTCGCGGACTGCGCATTTTGAGCTTTCTGCGTCGCAATTTCCACTAACTTTTTAGAGGCTTCAACAAGTGCCTGAACTTTAGCATCAATAGCGTCTTTGTTGTCGCCTTTTTTTGCCTCTTCTAGTTCAGATATTGCACTATCAATCTTAGCCTTTTCATCAGCAGGAAGTGCATCGCCCAACTCCTCTACTTGTTTTTTAGTCGAGTGAATCAATTGATCCGCTTTATTACGAGCAGTCACAAGCTCTTCAAACTGCTTGTCAGCTTCTTTGTTTGCTTCCGCTTCTTGAACCATTTTGTCAATTTCAGCTTCGCTCAGTCCACCAGATGCTTGGATTGTGATGGTTTGCTCTTTGCCAGATTGTTTGTCTTTTGCCGACACATGCAAAATACCATCAGCATCGATATCAAACGTGACATCAATTTGAGCCATACCCCGTGGCGCTGGTTGAATGCCTTCTAGGTTAAATTGGCCTAGAGATTTGTTGTACATTGCTTGCTTACGCTCACCTTGTAGAACATGCACAGTTACCGCGCTTTGGTTGTCTTCCGCTGTTGAGAACACTTCATGTGCTTTGGTTGGCACGGTTGTGTTTTTCTCGACAAGCTTAGTCATCACACCACCCATGGTTTCAATACCAAGAGAAAGTGGAGTCACATCAAGCAGAAGTACATCCTTCACATCACCATCCAGAACACCACCTTGAATAGCAGCGCCCATTGCCACCGCTTCATCGGGGTTGACGTCTTTGCGTGCTTCTTTGCCGAAGAACTCTGCCACTTTGGTTTGCACCATCGGCATACGAGTCTGACCACCGACTAGGATAACGTCTGTGATGTCAGCCTGAGAAAGCTCAGCATCTGCTAGTGCCACTTTGATCGGCTCTAGCGAACGTTGCACTAAGTCTTCAACTAAAGACTCCAGCTTGGCGCGAGTCACTTTCACATTCATGTGCTTAGGGCCTGCAGCGTCTGCAGTAACATAAGGTAAATTCACATCTGTTTGCTGCGTAGAAGAAAGCTCAATTTTCGCTTTTTCTGCTGCTTCTTTTACCCGTTGCATCGCTAGTGGATCATTTTTAAGATCAATCCCTTGATCGGCTTTGAACTCGTCGACTAAGTAGTTGATCAAACGGTTGTCAAAGTCTTCACCACCAAGATGAGTGTCACCATTTGTTGCAAGTACTTCGAAGGTCTTCTCACCGTCAACTTCGTCGATTTCAATAATCGAAATATCGAAGGTACCACCACCTAAATCGTAAACAGCTATTGTGCGTTCGCCACCACGTTTATCTAAACCATAAGCAAGTGCAGCTGCCGTAGGCTCGTTGATGATACGTTTCACTTCTAACCCTGCAATACGACCAGCATCTTTTGTAGCCTGACGCTGCGCATCATTAAAGTACGCAGGGACTGTGATAACTGCTCCAGTGACTTTTTCACCCAAAAACTCTTCGGCAGTTTTCTTCATCTTCTTCAGAACTTCTGCAGAGACTTGAGGCGCAGCCATCTTTTGGCCTTGCGCTTCAACCCAAGCATCGCCATTATCTGCCTTCACGATTTTGTAAGGCATAATTTCGATGTCACGCTGAACTTCTTTATCTTCGAAGCGACGTCCAATCAAACGTTTTATCGCGAATAGTGTATTGGTAGGGTTTGTCACCGCTTGACGTTTTGCTGGTTGACCAACCAAGGTTTCGCTATCTGTATAGCCAATAACCGATGCGGTAGTACGTTCACCTTCTGCATTTTCAATCACGCGTGGCTGCTCTGCATCTAACACAGCAACACAAGAGTTCGTTGTACCTAAGTCAATACCAATTATTTTACCCATAATATATTCCTCCGACATAAACATTAGTTTTACTAATGCATATATCTAATAAACTTTTAGTCGAAATGATTGGGCAATTGCATTACCTGATGAAGAATTGCCCAAGTTGATTACGTAATTAAGATCTCTATGCTATTTGTTGATCGCTATCTTTTTAGGTTGTACCGCTTCTGGCACTTCACGAACGAGATCGACATGAAGTAAGCCGTTTTCCAACGTGGCATTGGTCACTTTGACATAGTCTGCAAGTTGGAATTTACGCTCGAAGTTGCGCTCTGCAATACCTTGATATACGTAATTTTTCTTTGTCTCTTCTGGCTTCATTTCACCAGAAACAATCAACATGTTTTCGTTTTGTGTGAGAGTGAGCTCTTGTTCAGAAAAACCTGCAACAGCCATAGTAATACGGTAGTTATGTTCTTCTTTTTGCTCAATATTATAAGGTGGATAACCGTTTGACGGCTTGTTCGCACTGCTCTCAGCTAAGTTGAATAAACGATCAAAGCCAATGGCGTGACGATATAGGGGAGAAAAGTCTAAGTTTCGCATAGTACTATCCTTTTAATAAGCAATAGCCTTTACACCAGATATAAAGGTGTAGAGGATGAACTCGCACTCCTTCTACTTACATAATGCTAAGCAGGACATACGGCTCATAGTTAAATAAAAGCAGCAGACTCTATGTCGGCTACCCTCTTTGTGCTGCTTTGTACTTCCCAACTATTGGCAAAGTAAGCAGCCAACGAACTCCATAAGGCAGTTCATGTAATTAATATATGCTTCCGAAAAGAGCATGTCAACCATTGGATTAGCTTTTTTAATTTAATATTAATGTATCAATGACATTAGTTCGCTCCATACTAGAATCCATACACGTCCCCCCAAAAGACAATCGAAAGCTCTCCGCACACTTACTGTATTTGTAACTACAGTTAAAAGAGCAATTATTCTTACACTGACCAACTTCAACACCTTTTCTGCGAGGGAAATAAGGATTTGGGTATATGAGCAAGCCAATCATTGTTGACAATAAACCGATCAAAGTAGAGTTAAGCAAAGGCAAAGATTACTACTTCTGTGCCTGCGGTCGTTCTCAAAACCAACCTTTCTGTGATGGTTCACATGCAGGAACTGACTTTAGGCCTAAGCAATTCACGGCTGACGATAACGGTGATGCCTACCTTTGCCAGTGCAAGCACACCGCAAATCCACCGTTTTGCGATGGTTCACATAAACAATTTACAAGTCAGCAAGTCGGTCAAGAAGGCCCTGGGCTACAAGCCAAAGCAGGAACCATCCCTATCGCGTCCGCGACGAAAGAAGAGCCCACTGTTGAACTCATACATCAATTAGCGAGAGAAGGGCTCTCTAAACTTGGACATCACGGCCCCATGACATCAATGGGAGTGCCTCGTCACTTGCTCCCCCAATGGGATGATATACAAGTGATGGTTGCTCAAATGGCCACTAAGCCGCTCATGGAAAATACCAACATTAGCACTGAACTGGTTATCGGGCCCAAAGCAGATAAACCACTTAAACTCAACATACCATTATTTGTTTCAGACATGAGCTTTGGAGCCCTATCTGAAGAAGCTAAAACGGCGTTAGCCAAAGGCGCCGAGCTTGCCGGCACTGGTATCTGCTCTGGCGAAGGCGGAATGTTACCAGAAGAGCAAGCAGCTAATTCCAGATACTTTTATGAACTCGCCAGCGCAAAGTTTGGCTATGACGAATCGCTTTTGAAAAATGTTCAAGCATTCCACTTTAAAGGTGGTCAAGGCGCAAAAACGGGCACAGGTGGGCACCTACCGGGAAGCAAAAACGTTGGGAAAATATCTCAAGTACGCGGCATTGCAGAAGGCCAGCCCGCAGTCTCCCCACCTACATTTGCAGACTTAAAAACAGCCGACGACTTCAAGCGGTTTGCTGATGGGGTCAGACAAGTGTCCGGCGGTATTCCAATAGGCTTTAAGCTAAGCGCCAATCACATAGAACAAGATATACAGTTTGCTCTTGATGCCAGTGCAGACTACATAATATTGGATGGCAGAGGTGGTGGCACTGGTGCTGCACCTGAGATATTCCGTGACCATATCAGTGTGCCAACGATTCCCGCTCTGGCCAGAGCTAGACGTTATCTGGATGAAAAAGGGCAAAGTGGAAACGTCACACTCATTATCACTGGTGGACTAAGACTACCGATTGACTTTGTCAAAGCACTCGCTTTAGGAGCAGATGGGGTCGCTATATCAAATAGTGCCATGCAGGCTATCGGCTGCGTAGCCGCTCGAATGTGCAATACCAATAACTGCCCCGCTGGTATTGCTACGCAAAAAGTTGATTTGCGCCAAAGGCTAAACGTTGATAAATCTGCTCTGCAATTGAAGAACTTCTTCGAAGCTTCCGTTGAGTTAATGCAGGTTATGGCAAGAGCTTGTGGTCATCATTCTCTGAACGATTTTAATAAAAATGATTTAGCTACTTGGAATAGAGAAATGGCGCTTTTGTCGGGCGTTAACTATTCCGGGTTCAGCGATCCTCAATAGCAATATCCTAGCCTTTAATCTCCCCGGTTAAAGGCTCCCTAACTCCTTCTTGCTAAAAATTCAATTAGTTGTAACTACTTACGTTTCCGAGTCAGTACTTTTTTGTTAAGTTAAGCCGAGCATTGATGTTAGATAAAAATTTCAAATAACTCGCAGACAAGGAGCAATGAAAATGAAGAGCATGTCACCTTGGCTAGACTGTGCAAAACAGATTCAAGCTATCTCTCAAGCAGGACAAGCATACAGCAAAGACAAATATGACCTTGAGCGCTTTGATCAACTGTCTGATGTTGCCAACCAAATGTTTTCCCACCTGAGCAATCAACCCGTTGAAGCGATTCAAAAACTCTTTATTCCGGAGTCAGGTTACCCTACGCCGAAAGTTGACCTACGCGCGGGCATAATCCGAGACAACAAAATACTACTGGTTAAAGAGATTGAAGATGGTGGCTGGAGTATGCCTGGCGGCTGGGCAGACGTATGCGAATCGCCTTCTCAAGGTGTAGTGCGAGAGGTTTTCGAAGAATCTGGCATTGTAGTGGATTCACCAAAACTAATCGCCATTAAAGATCGTTCACTTCATCCGTATGAGCCCGAGTTCCCATTTCATATTTACAAGCTCTTCTTTGTCTGCCGATATGTGTCTGGTGAGCCCAAACCGACTATGGAAATTTCTGAAGCCAATTTTTTCGAGCTCAACACACTACCAAACTTATCCACCAGCCGCGTACTGCCGGAAGATATTGAGATGGTATTCCGTCACGCTGATAGCTCTGTGCCATACATACACGTAGATTAGGAACGCCATGGAAACCATAGCAACAGGAAAGCGAATCACTTTGTGTAAACCCACGCTCGAGCTTTGCGATCAGGTTTTAGAAGCTGTCGTTGAGTCCAAGGCAGAGCTTGCAAAATACCTACCTTGGGTAGAGTTTGCCTTAACAGAGCAAAGTACAAAGGATAACATGCTCGAAGCGATTGAAAATTATGAAAACTTTCGTGAAGAGCTTAGAATTGCAATCATAGAGCGAAGCACGGGGCGTTTTTTAGGTATGACTGGGCTTATCATATGTGATAAATCCATTCCTCATTTTGAAATTGGCTACTGGCTCAGAACTTCCGAAGTTGGCAAAGGGTATATTGCCGAGGCCGTGAGGCTTGTGGAATCCTACGCTTTCAAGGAGCTAGATGCGCAGAGAGTACAAATTCGAGCGGTAAAATCGAATACTAAAAGTATTGCCGTAGCAAAAAGGTGTGGATTCGTATTTGAAGCGCAGCTAAAACACACTCGCCGCTTACCCGATGGGGAGCTCGATGACACAATCGTCTATAGAAAATTGATACATGAATACAGAGAACAAAATGAAAGCAATAGTGACCGGTAGTGCAAGTGGCATTGGCAAACACACTGCGATGCGTCTAATAGAACTAGGATACGAAGTATACGCACTAGACCGAGAAGAAAACGCAGAACTTGAAAATTTACAATGTAAACAGCGTGTCGTAGACCTAATGAACTCAATATCAACCGAGGCTATTTTCAACGAAATCGGTGATTTTGATATCGCAGTAAACTGCGCTGGTGTCAGCAGTGTTAGGCAACGTTTTGACCAGTTTGAGCTGGATGGCTACATGGATGCATTCAACATGAACTTTCATCCATTCTTTAACGCAATCCAGAGTGAGTTAAAGCTTTGCAAATCGGCTGAACACAAAAAGCGAAAGGTCATTAATATCGCAAGTATCACAGGTCATTATGGCAGCACGAATATGGCTGCCTATAGTGCAGCAAAAGCAGCCATTATCAATTTAACCAAAGTCATCGCCGTAGAGCATTCAGCTGAGCTGATAGTCAATTCAATTTCACCAGCAACTATCGACACACCTATGATTCGAAGAAAGTATCAAGGTGAACTGCCAGACTATTCCAACAGCTATCAAACTGGCAACTGCGGCACTGTTGAAGATGTTTTCTCTGTTGTTCAAATGCTAATAAACAACAACTTTATGACTGGGCAAGATATAAAGTTGGATGGCGGTTATTCAAGCGAGTTTAGTCTTAGTCTGCGCTGATCGGCTAAGAGCAAAGTTTTACAGCATGAGCAGTTTGTTATTTTGCACTTGAATATCACCTGCAATCAATCTTGCTCTTGCTTGCTCTAAATTGCTTTCGGTTACTTTTGCGACTATCGCGCTTTGCTCTGTGAATGCTTGGTTTTTCTTAACTTCGACATTGTTTTGCGCTAGAGCCAGCTGATTCATTGCCGTATCCAAGTTATTCATATAGGTGCGAGCATTGACACAACCAAAGTCATTTTGTGCAGCATAAAGCTTGTTCTCACACGCATGCATTTGCTGCACTGCCACATTGAAATCACTTTGTATTGCTTGTAGCTGGTTCAAATAGGTTGTTTGTTTGTACGCTGCATAATGAGCATTCAAAAATGACCATTTTTTTGAAACGCCATCGACATCAATTTTGTAACCTGGATACCACTGCCCATACTCCATCGCATAAACTTTATTGGTCACACCAAGGTTGGTACTAAAGTAGTTTCCGGCAATCAATGACGTCTTTGCCCCCATGATGGCTTCCATTTTGGATGCCGCATAGATTTTAATTTCGTTGGGGGTACTCATTTCGATACCGGGGTGGGTAAAGTTGTGCCAAGCTTCACTTGGTGACAGGTTCAAGTTTCCTTTTGTCGGCATCAGTTATCTCCATATAACTATCATTCCTAAATGGCTACGGAAAGTTAAACAATTGCCCTAGCAAATACCATTACGAGTCAGTGAAGGTTTTGTTACTAATCAACACCTTCTAGTGATCTACACCTACAGCTTAAGCTATCGTTGTTTAGGGGCATAAAAAACGGCTGCCATGTAACTGACAGCCGTTCTTCATATACAACCGGAGGGTTTTAATGCAACACTGGCAACATGTGCCAGCTTGCCATAAAGCTCAATACAAGCAATACGATACCGAAGGTAACAAGCAACGCAAACAGCACCACACCGCCACGAACTTTAAACGTACTGACCACATTCGCCAATTTTTGCTTACGTCTAATTGCCACTGCCATCGCTACCGGTAAAAATACCAAAACAACCGCTAAACTTGCAGCAGCGTAGTCTAACGCTTCTTGGAACAACGTCGGAGCAAATAGTACCAATGCTAAAGGTGGTAAATACGTAAGCAGCGCACCTTTGCTGTTACCACTTCTAGTACTACTATCTAAACGGAATATGTCGCATAGATAGTCTTTTAGCGCCATAGTCACAGTTAGGAAAGAGGTCGTTACTGCAACGTTGGTGAAAATATCCATCACCTTATGACTCCAGTGCAATGAGCCTTGAGAGCCAAGCATAGTAAACAATGCTCCGACATCACCACTGCTGTGAGTATGTAAGAAGCTTGAATAACTGGTCGCCCCGAAGCGTGGCAAAATACCTAACGTTACTGATAGCCATAAACTGTAAAGTAGAAAAGGAATCAAGCTACCAAGCACAATTGCGATTTTGAGTTGTTTAATATCTTGCTCTAAGTAGTTGTACATACTTGGAACAATGACCTGAAAACCAAATGCGAAGAACAATACAGGCACGGCATACCAGAAATAAGGCAGCGTATGCTTAAATTGGAAAAGGTTCGCATAAGAGACGTCTGGAGTTAAGATCACGACAAGAGCAACGAAACTCAGCCCTTTTACCGACAGAAGACTTCGGTTCGCTAAATCTACCGCTCGATGACCTAGGCAAACAACAGAGCCGAGTACGATTGCAAACAATAAACTCGATACCCAGTAAGGTATCGTAATCCCACCTTGCTTAAGCAAAGCACTGAGCATTGATGTACCACCGCTCAAATACGCAGACGACACTGCGTACATTAGGATCAAATAAGCCACCATACAGACCACTTGCCCAGCACGGCCGAGGGTCTTGCTACACATGGTGTCGAAGTTAATGTTTTTCAGCTTCAGATCGGCAAGCACCTCAACGAGCAAGAATGCAGTGATTATCGAGATGACCCAGGTAACACCTAGTGAAACAACAGTAGGAACAAAGCCTAGCCCGGCAGTAGACAATGGTAGAGCCAAAATACCAGCACCAACGCAAGTACCAGTAATGATCAAAATGGCTCCAATGGTTTTCGATTCCATTAAACTCTCACTTAATTATAGTAATAATAACGACTTAAAAATATTTAGTATCAATATGATATGTATTTGCACACAAATTGATGAGAAAAAATAGGAAAGGAGTATCGGTTAGGTAGGCGACATTTAAAATCGATAATTTTTTACAGACCTGTTAGCAAATCTAACATATTATTCTGCTTGACCGATCAACTAGAGCAAAAAACAACCATACCACAGAGTTTTGTTCTGCAAAACTAAAAAGTCTTGTTAGGCAAAGAAAGAAATAAGCAAAATTTAGTAGCTAAAAAATCAATGAACGACCATTCATTTAGTATGAACCAAAGTGCCACATAGCCATGGTCAATCTAAGATTGCATGACTATTTGTTAAATCAAATTTAAACAAAATCGATCAAATGTTAGATTATTCAATCAGTTTCTATAATATTGCAACTCATCCCCCGTCAAGCATGCTCTACAGCTGACTAAACTAAAGCCTCTACACTTTATGCCCATACGTAAAAATATCTCGCACACTTTAAAGACCTCATTTGGTAATGCCATCGAATGGTACGACTTTTGTCTCTTCGGCTATTTCTCCGCTACTATCGGTAGACAATTTTTTCCCTCTGCCAGTGCGTTTAGCAGTTTGCTGCTTGCCTTTGCAACTTTTGCCGTTGGCTTTATGGCAAGACCGTTAGGCGGAGTTATCTTTGGCTGGGTTGGGGATAGAGTTGGACGGTATTTCAGTATGAACTTAGCCATCATCATTATGGGGCTTTCGACTCTGTTCATCGCATTTTTGCCAAGCTATCATTCCATTGGTATCACCGCTCCTATCTTGCTAGTAGTGATAAGGATTATTCAAGGTATATCTGCTGGTGGTCAGTACGCTAACCTGCTTGTAGTGACAACTGAGAACAAGCAACTAAACAATACTGGTTTCTACTCAGGGATAGCGATTACCGTTTCCTTAATTGGATTTTTGCTGGCATCTGGGACCAGTTACCTCGTACTGAATTTTACGCCAACTAGCCTTGAACCTTATGCCTGGAGAGCGACTTTTCTATTTGGTGGCATCTTGCTGGCTGTCTATCTCGTCATTATTCGTTCACAGTTCAAGCAGCAAGAATCCACTCAGTTTGAAAATACTAATACTCCCACTACGAACACCTACAAATACTTATGGAAAGAGCATAAGTTGAGCTTTTCAATTGTGGTGCTGTTTAGTGCCGCTCTCGGTGGTATGTTTTATATTGATTTCGTTTATTTTGTGACCTTTTTTACTCAATATAATCACCTTACAATGAGTCAGTCACTCACTCTAAATACCATATCGCTTCTTGTTGCGTGCCTGCTTTATCCATTATTTGGACTGCTTTCTGATAAATTTGGACGAGCCAAAATGACTCTTTATGGCATCATTGTTCATATTGCTCTTCTGTACCCTGCAATTCACCTGATCCTCTCGCACAATATGCTGAACATGGCTCTTGGCTTAATGATATTGGTCATTTTGGGTTGCTGGGTACAAGGCGCAATCACACCTATTTTTTCCGAGATCTATCCCAAACATGTTCGAAGTAGTGGTTGCTGTGCAAGCTACGGAATTGGGGCCGCGATCAGTGGCTTCTCACCCATGCTCGCAACTCAACTGGACCACAGCTTTTCCAATGGGTTTGTCTATATTTTCGTTGGAGCGCTTGTCATTGGCGCAATATGCGCGGCAGTCTTGATGACAAACCAAAGGCTGGACGACCAACTTGTGGCGCAGCATAGCTAGTAAGAATTCGGTATTTGGCAAAATACTTAACAATCGGGGGAATCAGGAGCACTTTCGCCAAATACCGAAGTGAGTAACTTTTAAACTCAATGACATAATGCCTGAGACAAGGAAAGCAAAAAACAGATCAAGTCCTTATAAAAGATTCCCTGTTCTCTTGCTTTCAAGTGACCCAACTCTACGAATTTTTCAAATTCATTTCAGAATGGGGAAATTCTACAAAATCCGTGTTCTGCTTTTTGCCGTTCTCCACAGGAGTTGCGTACCACGAAATCGCGGAGTAACCTCAACAACATGGTACATCTAAGGTCGAGCGAGTGATAAACTACTCGCCTAATTTAAATTGCTAGCAAAAGGTAAAGGCATGAACCCAATTCTTGCATTGTTAAAAGAAAACAATATTAGTGACGAGCAAATCAACGAGCTATTCCAAACTCTTACAGACAACCCTATCGCTGCAATGGCAACCATCGCACAGCTAGGTTTACCTCAAGAAAAACTACAAATGTTGATGGGGCAAGTCATGCAGAACCCAGCTTTAATCAAAGAAGCTGTTGAAGAGTTAGGCCTAGATTTTTCTAAAGTAGAAGCTGCCAAAGAGAAATTGCAAAAGTAGCTCCCAGCCAACAACCAAATCACTCTGCCCGATAGCTGACATTGAGCTATTGGGTATTTTATAAAATAAATCCTAAAGCTAACTGGTCATTTTGTCTTTTTGTTGATTAAAATTTAATCACACAGGAGACGATTATGAAACGATTCGAAAACATACTTTTTGCTACGCAGGGATTACCAAGCAAAAGCGACGCACTTGACCAATCGATTCGGTTAGCAGCAAGCGACAATGTAAATGTAAGCGGCCTAATCGCATTTCCGACATTCCCTAATGAATTGCAGCAATATCAACAGAACTTCCAAGCGACGCTGCAAAACAACCTACAACAAGACATCGATAGTTATCGACACCAAAACAATCTAACTGAGCAGCAAGCCCCCTTTCCTTTCGCGGTAAAAAGTAGTGAGCAACCAGCCATCTGCATAATAAAGGAAGCGATGAACAACAATATCGATCTGTTGATAAAAGAAGCTGAACCTATTAAAGAAGGCGGCGAAGGCTTCAAAGCTGTAGACATGACTCTTCTTCGCAAGTGTCCGTGCGCTGTATGGCTTCATCGACCCACGGAAAAGCCACAGACTAAACGTCGGGTAGCAGTTGCCGTCGACCCTGAAAACACTGATGAACAGCAACGTGCCTTATCACTACGTTTATTAGAGTTGTCCCGCTCAATTGCCGACTCCTGTGATAGCCACTTGCACATTATTTCATGCTGGGAATATTACCTAGAACATTACCTCGACAACCACGCTTGGATCCACGTTGAAGACAAGCAACTGTCCCAAGAATTGGAGAAAGCTAAAGATAACCACCACCAAGCCCTTCAAGCGCTCATTGCTGAATCGGGAGTCGCAGGTGATTACGTCATTCATCACTTGCACGGTAAACCTGACGATGCGATACCAAAATCCGTCGAAGAAAGTGAAATCGATGTACTTGTTATGGGCACAATTGCGCGAACTGGTATCTCTGGGTTTGTGATAGGGAATACCGCAGAAAATATCTTGCAAGCGATTAATTGTTCGCTGGTAGCACTAAAGCCAGAAGGTTTTATGTCTCCAGTGGCATGATCTGCAGATATTACACACATGGCTACTCACATTGTTGCTGCTATAGACTGTTTAGATATAAGGCACGTTTATTGAGAGAAAAGAGCCTACAATTAGTAGGCTTAATATTGGTATTGCTGAGGCTGTTGTGAGAGCTCTATTCTCTACTCTATTTTTTATTAGCTTCTTTTGCTTTGCAGATGATTCTCTTTCTGTAAAAGCAGTCACAGATGACTACCCCCCCTTTGTATATCAAGAGGGCGGTGAACCTCTTGGTGTCGCTGTAGAAGTGCTAGAAACAATGGCATCCAATGCCGGTGTCGAGCTTGAAATTGCTTTCTACCCATGGAAAAGAGCCTATTTGATGGCGAAAACCAAACCAGATGTTCTGGTATTCACCCTGTCTAGAACACCAGAAAGAGAAAATGACTTTACGTGGATTGGACCTATTTTCAAAACCCCAGTGAATATCTATAAATTGAAATCTCGTCGCGACTTAGTTATTAACAACATCAAGGACATTAAGGCTCATAGAGTCGGTGCGGTAAAAGGCTACGCGTCTGAGAAAGAGCTGAAGAAATTAGGCTTTGTTGCAGATGTAAACTTAGATACGACAAATTCAGAAAAGCAAAATGTAGGAAAATTTATCTCAGGAAGAGTGGCGTTTATCTCTAGCTCGCCAGCTGTCCTGTCTTTCTATCTGAAGGAGCATGGAAGAAGCTGGACTGAAGTTGAAGCTGTTTACACTCTTGAGCTCGTCTTCGATGAATACATAGGATTAAACAAAAACAGTAACCCCGCCTTGAAACGCAAACTAGATTCTTCTTTTAAAGAGCTAAGAGATAGCGGAAGAATCGATTACATACTCGAAAAGCATATAGGGGGCCTGTAGATTTTGCCGTTCTTAAGCTAAGTTGGAAGCAAATTCGCTCGGGTTTTCACACCCGAGCAGCGCCAATCCACTATGTCGTCACCTAAACACAGGCAACTCAATCGATTTGTAGGATAGTAAGAAGTGGCCGATTTTCTTGGCCAAGTTTCAGCTAAAAAATTGACTGCACTTTCTGGCCGTAATTTTTCTTGCCTAGATAGTTTGAAGTAACCTGCGGGCGAACCGTTTTTAGTCGTGCACTCCAATTGAAACAGAACACTCCAATCACCGGAATATGATCACTTTCAAACTGATTAAAGTTATCAAACGAAACCGTGTTGTGATTTTTGCGATATTTGTAGTTTAAGCCTTGGGTAATAATGTCGCACCGAGTTCGGCTTGGTACTAGAAAGTTACCATGGCTAATAAAGCCTACCCTATCTAGCACACCGTAATTTGCCTTAGTATTGCCACTTTTCTTTTCAAATTTTGGATTGAGTACCTTGTTCATACTAGGAAAATACGTTGAGTTAAAGCTTCTAGGTGGAACAAATTGCAGCTTACTATACTGGGGTAACACTTGTTGAAAGTTCTGTTGTAGGCGCTGCCGGATCTGAATAGAACTCACCTGCGAGTTGTACTCGTTTTGGAAAAGATCGTAACTGTTGTTATTCTTTGAATTATCGATATTTGTATTCTGTAGATCCTTATGAAAGTTCCATTTATTTAGGGTTTTACTGTCATACTTACCTTTAATATTATGGTAATTCTTATTCACGCCACCCATTGACTTTGAAAACGTTGATACATCTTCAAACTGATCCATCACTGAATATTTGCGACTTTTCGCTAAGCCCGTCGACAGTTCATTTCCTCCGATGAACTTACCAATGGTCATTCTCTCGTTGAAATCTCCGACCATGATTAAAGCTGAAAGGGGAACATTGTATGAAGCAACTTCATCAATCAGCTTGTCATACTCGTGTTTCCTAGCACTCTGCTCTGCCGAGTCAAAATGAATATTGCAGATAGCAATATACCCTGTCTTTTTCTTGTATTGATTTTGACCAATTGGTGTCGCTAGTACGAGTTTCAGGATGACGTAATTTCCCCCTTTATTCCACGAAGGCGTGCCGGGAAGGGTTTTCTTCGAATGATGAACACTACCTTTATGGACAACTTCTATTGTCGACCTAGAAATCATAGTATCCACAGCATACTTGCTTTTTACATATACTCTAAGTTGAACGCTCCCTTGACCATGCTCTTTGGGATTAAACATGTCACCCCATTTGGTAGCTGTTCGCATGATCTCTTTGCCAATATCTGTATAGCCTTTGAGCTTTGCTCCCATTGCATTGTGAAAGCTGTTCCCTTCTTGCGTACCGACAGCGATGACTTCTGCTCTAGAGCTGAGTAAGGCTTGAGCCAGAATACCAATGTTGTTCATTCCAGATTTTGTTTTTGAGTAAGCTTGGTTTGCAAGGTTGTAGGTTAATACTGCAACTTTTAAATTCGACATGTTAACAATCCTAGTTAGACGAGTTTAATATATTGGCCAATACCAATCTAAGTTACTCAAACACAAGAAAATGCCAAATGTAAACAATCTGTTAATTAGGCTGTGAGCTCTATTTGTGTAACCAAAATGAGATGAGATACCGACAACATAATGTGATGCTATGGATGTACTAGCAGCCGATTTCTTAGTAAGCGAAAAGCTTACCTTACGCTCATATTACTATCGTGATGGCAGAAGTTAGATCAACCAAAACACGGACACACTTGGTAAGATTTTTCCAGTATATTCAGTGTCGAAAAGTCGCAAATCGAAAGGGGTTATGACGCCAAAAAAAGCAAAGAACTTGAAGTAAAATTCTTCATTTGAAACTGCTTATATTTTCAAATAGGGAAAGTAGCGGAAAATACAATATATTATCCGATTTGCCCCTGATATAAATGAGTGTATTTAGTCAAATCAAAGCAATAGAAACATCACTTTAAGCACATGAATCTATTTGATTTTTTGTTATTTTGAAAGTCAAATGGGAATTGTAGCTTAGTAGCAAATGCCAATAGTTAGTTGTTATCTATCAATATTGTCAAAAAGTGAATGAATATCTCTTTTATATTGCAAAAACATGCAGTTCATGAACAACTAATTGCGTAAGTTCAAACATCCCTATTTTTTGCCAGATATTCCTATGGTCTTGGTCTACACTAATTGTGCGGTATTTGTACTATCGACAAAAGGAGAGGTTATGATCGCTAAGCACAGAGACTACTTGCTGCAGGATACGAAAAATTTCCACGCGCATATCCAAGTAAATCCGATTGGTATTGTGGACGTCGACATTGTGGAAAAGCGTGAACACCATAGCTCAACCTTTGATTCACTGGCTTTTAAGAAAGTAGGGTCTAAGACAATAGTTTCTGGATGTGAAGAAAAAGGTAGAAAAAAAAGTCAGTGGCAACTTACATTGAACAAAAAAGACGCCGAAGAACTCAATCTCTTGATTGAAGATGCCAATGAAGAATACGAAATGTTGATGCGTGATCTTCTGTAATGAATCGGTAATGGAACGAAAGATAGAACACTGAACTTAGAAAAGGCACTACTTGGTAGTGCCTTTTTATTATATTCCTAACTGACTGGCTTATAAATACTAATCAACTCTTGCGAGAACTGGCTAAATGAAGTGACACCTGCAGTCTCAGCAATATCGATAAAGTCAGCAATCGTATTGTCGTGATAATTTCTAACTCGGTGCGCTTTAAAGCTTGGAACGATCCCTTTAGCTAGCTCTGGGTTTTGAGTCGCAACTCCAGTCGGACAATGATCCGTATGACATTTTAGCGACTGAATACAGCCGAGTGATAGCATAAAACCGCGCGCTGAATTACAAAGATCAGCACCATAGCAAAATGCTTTAAACATACCGAACCCAGAAACTACTTTACCCGCATATATGATCTTAATTCTATCTCTGAGCCCTTTATTAATAAGCGAGTTGTGAACAAACTTTAATGCATCATCGCCGCGCATACCGATATGGTTAGAGTAATCGAGCGGTGCCGCTCCCGTACCGCCTTCTGCCGCATCCACAGTGATAAAATCAGGATAGATGTCTTGTGATAAAAACCTATCTAGCAGTGATTCAAACTCTTTGGGCTGTCCTACGCATAACTTTATGCCTACTGGTTTTCCGCCACTAAGCTCTCGCAACTTACCAATAAACTCCACCAACTTTTCCTCTGTTGGAAAAGAAGGGTTAAATGGTGGAGAAAGCACATCAGTATGAGGCTCGACCATGCGAATCTTCGCTATTTCCGCTGTATTTTTTACAGCAGGCAAAACGCCACCATGGCCGGGCTTCGCTCCTTGAGATAGCTTTATTTCAACCATTTTTACAGACTCTAAAGTGCTTTTCTTGCGAAAAGCTTCTTCATCTAAATGGCCATCAGGGTAACGAAAACCAAAGTTTGCAGTGCCAACCTGCAACACAATATCTCCGCCTTCCATATGGAAAGGGGTGAGTCCACCTTCTCCAGTATTGTGAGAAAATCCACCTAAAGCAGCACCTTTATTCAAAGACTGAATGGCAGTTTTACTAAGAGCACCGAAGCTCATTGCAGAAATGTTTAAGATAGAAGCGGAATAAGGATGCGTACATTCTGGCCCACCAACGAGTACCCTTGGTGGATCCTGAAACTCCCCTTTGCTGAACATACTGTGCCCAACCCACTCTAAACCTTCTTTATAAAAATCACGTTCGGTACCAAGTGGGTGATAACCGGGTTTATTCTCTGCTCTGGCGTAGACTTGTTTAATCGCATTTTTACTGAATGGTCGCCCTTCGGTGTTGTTTTCTACAAAGTAATCGTGAAGGATTGGGGCAATATCGAGCAAAATATATCTTAAATGACCAAATATCGGGTACTCACGTAATACTGCATTTTTCTTCTGTAATAGGTCATACCAACCTAGAGTGCTAAACGCGAGTATTAGAATCAGCACTAAGGTATCACCTTGAAGCAAAATCTGATTGGCGATCGCCATGATGCTTAGCACGGTAGACATAAAGATAAAAATTTTTCTATACGACATGTGTGAGCCTTATTGAAGTTGACTTATTGTTATTTGTTTTCCCACGAGCCTCGCTTCACTTCGGTTGCTCGCGGTTTTATAGAGTATAAATCAATCACTATGTATATCGTCGAGCTTTATTTAACGACTCTGTTACCTTTGCACTCAATACGTAGTAACTAAAATACCACCCATCAGTAAGTGAGTGCTCACATGTAATGTGTGCCTTGTATTATCTAATGGTATCTCCGTAGCTTGTCTGAGTTAAATTGGTACCGATATAAATAGAAAGGTTAATTTTCGGTTATTGGGGGGTCATTGCCCTCCCGCTTTTACTGAAAGATAGCTAGAATGCGCACAACCTTTGTATTACATACCCTACTCGCTAGGGCGCATTTATCGGAGATACTATGCTGCGTTGCTGTTTTGTCGCGATGACAATTATTTTGCTAGCCGGTTGCACGGAACATCAGGCAAATGAAATGGGTATTGGGAATGGTACAGTCACGAACTACCCGCAAAACATGACCAATATGGAGCTTTGCCAGACGCTATACTTTTCTAGGCCTACAACCCAAACTAGAGTGGCCGTCGCCTCTGAGTTCGATAGAAGAAAATTAGACTACTCTAGTTGCAAAGCTCAGTACGACGAAAACTTTTTGTCTGCATTCATCAAACAGTATGAAGCGCAACAAGCAGCCAACTCAAGTGATTCCAGTAGCAGCTAATATCGTCCAATCCAGTGCTTCAGTTTAAGGGGTAATTACATCTCATCCTTGAGCTGCTTGGTTCTCTTGATTAGATAGTCTTTAAAATCAGTACATCGTGCGGGCATTTGTGTCCGCTTTTGATAATAAAGGCTAAGTTCAAACTCACTTTTGACGTAATCATTAAGAATAGAGACTAAGCTCCCCTCTCGCAGTTCTCCTTTTACTAACTGCTTCGGTAAATACGCTACACCACCACCTTGCATCGCGACGTTTTTCACAAACATACTGTTCTCTATCTCGATGGTCTGCGCTATCTCAACGGTCGTAAATTCGCCACCTTTTTCAAATTGCCAACGATTCCCTCCCACCAGCGTCGACGTATAAAGGCAGTTATGATATTTCAACTCCTCTGGAGTCATAGGTTCTTCATATTTTTGAATATAGTCTGGAGAACAGCAGGCCACCAATGGATAACGAAGCAACACTCTTTTTATTAGCAAGCTATCTTTATCAAGATGTCCTTTATAGGTCGCATGAGCCTTGATAGAAAAATCAACTTCATGCAGGTGATCAACAGGTAATGCCGTTTCAATTATTTTGAAAGATACCTTTGGGTGCATTGCCAAGTATTCACCCACAATTTGGCTCAAAAACTTCTGGGCAAAAAGTGGCGTAGCTGCAATTTTGATCAACCCACTGATTTCATGACCAAGATTTTGGATGCCAGTAAACACATCATTCGCCCCTTGATATATGGGACTATATTGCTCATAGAGCTCTTTTCCGACATCGGTTGGGGAGATTGTTCGGGTTGAACGCATCAGCAAACTAACACCAAGTTCTTCTTCCAACTCCTTAATCCATCGACTACCTGCAGAGGTGGAAATCCCATAAATGCGGGCCCCTTCAGAGATGGAACCTGTGCGCACTACTTCTATAAAAAACGCTGCTTTATCCAACATTTAGCTACCTTGCTAGCATTCCCAATTTCAAAAATCAGAATCCCTAATATAGGACAATAAGCGGCGATTAGATAGCATTTCTATGATGTTGATCAAGACGCCATTGTGAATCACGTTTAATAATCAATGCATTATATTATTGATTTATAACTAAATAATACGTCAAGTGGCGGGTTGGCGCTCATTTGTACTTTCTGCGTTGGATGCCATTGGCAAAATTTGAGTCATCGAATACTAGTTGCTATATCTATGAAGCCTATCTTACGGATTCATAGGGAAATTTAATAACGGAGGAAAACATCATGCTTAAAGGCAAAATCTGTGTTGTAACTGGCGGTGGACAGGGTATAGGTCGAACAATTGTAGAACGTTTCGCGTCAGAAAATGCAGAGCACGTATATGCTTGTGACATGAATATTGATGCTATAAAAGAAGCCTACGAAAACACGACCAATGTCTCTCCTGTTCTGCTGAATGTTTGCGATCGCGAAGGGATCCAAGCTCTAGTAGAAGATATTAAACAACGCCATGGGCGCATCGACGTGCTGGTAAATAACGCTGGCATAACTCGCGACAACCTACTTGACCGTATGACTGAGCAAGATTGGGACATCGTTCTAGACGTCAACCTAAAAGGCGTTTTCAATATGACTCAAGCTATCGCTCCTCTAATGATTGAAAACAATGCTGGTTCAATCGTGACTATGTCTTCTGTTGTGGGCACAGATGGTAACATCGGCCAAAGTAACTACGCAGCAACAAAAGGCGGCGTTATTGCAATGACAAAAGGCTGGGCGAAAGAATTTGCTCGCAAAGGCGCGCAGGTGAGAGCCAACTGTGTAGCACCGGGTTTTGTTGAAACTCCGATGACTAAAGACCTACCAGAAAAAGTTATTCAGTATATGGTCAGCAAGACACCTCTAAATAGAATGGCGACTAGTGAAGATATTTCTAACGGTGTAGCATTCTTAGCGAGTGAACAGTCTAGCTTCATCACTGGCCAAACGCTTAAAATCGATGGAGGACTTGTTATTTAACTTTGTCGTACCAACACGCCAAAGTTTACCCTTCATAACAGTCTAAGCAATGAGCCCGAAGCACCTGAACAATTAGTCGCTTAGGGCTCAGCATCAATGCATTACAGTTCTACATTATTCTCAAAGTATCACTTTGATGAAGCTAAAACTCATTACCTATTACAACTAATACCGGCAATGAAAGCGGTCTACGTAAAATCAAAATACAAATGTAGGCCTATAACTAGAAGTCAGAATTGAGCTAGGACGTACCTGCCATGAGAAAAAAATCACAACTTTCGAGCGAAGAAGCCGCCAAGCTAGTTAAGGATGGAGATACTGTCATCCTCGGCGGCTTTATTGGCTCCGCCGTACCAGACGCCTTAGAGAGCGCACTAGAAAGACGTTACTTGGAAACGAAAACACCGCAAAAACTCAACTTAGTATTTGCCGCTGGCCAAGGAGACGGAAAAGAAAAAGCCGTCAATCGGCTAGCTCATGAAGGACTAGTCAACCATGTGATTGGTGGCCACTGGGGTCTAGTTCCCAAACTACAATCCCTGGTTTACGAAGGCAAAGTAACAGGCCACAACCTTCCTCAAGGTGTGATTTGCCAACTTTATCGAGACTCAGCGGCAGGTAAGCCCGGTATGATAACTCACGTTGGTTTGGGCACCTACATCGACCCACGCTTCGAAGGTGGGAAAGTCAACCAACAAACAGTGGAAGACAAAGTCCAACTAACCGAAATAGCAGGCAAGGAATACCTATTCTATCCTCGAATTGATGCTGATATAGCTCTACTTCGAGGCACAACAGCCGATGAAAATGGAAATATTTCGATGGAAGAAGAGTGCCTCGTATTGGAAAACCTTGCTATCGCCCAACTGGTTCATAACTGTGGCGGCAAAGTGATTGTGCAAGTAAAAAACATCGTCAAAGCCGGTGAAATGCCTCCTCAATCTGTCCGAGTTCCCGGCGTATTTGTTGACGCAATAGTTCTGTGTGACGAAAGTGAGCACCCACAAACCTTCTCAGAGCCCTTCAATCCAGCCTATATCGGTAGGGGAGAGAAGCCTCATGCTTCTAGCCTAGAAATGTCTCCATTAGATATAAAAAAAGTGATTGCCAGAAGAGCAGCGTTAGAGCTTAAACAAGATGCCATCATAAACTACGGAATTGGTTTACCTGAGTTAATAGCGCAAGTCGCTAGAGAAGAAGACATTAGTGAAAAAGCAATTGCGACGGTTGAACCGGGAGCCATTGGAGGTACTCCTGCTGGCGGTCTATCATTTGGTGCATCAGCCTATCCAGAAGCCGTCATCACTCAAGATCAAATGTTCGATTTTTATGGCGGTGGCGGTCTTGACCAAGCGTTTCTAGGGTTGGCTGAAGTTGATAGAGTAGGCAACATCAATGTATCTAAGTTTGGCCAAAAACTGGTTGGTTGTGGCGGGTTCATCGATATCACTCAAAACGCTAAAACTGTCTACTTTTGTGGCACCTTTACCGCAGGGTACTCAGATATAAAAATTACCGAATCTGGGTTACAAATCATTCAAGACGGTCACATCAATAAGTTTATTGAGCAAGTCCAGCAGATCACTTTCTCCGCCCATACTGCAACGCTCAATAGCAAGCCCGTCCTATACATTACTGAACGAGCTGTTTTTCAACTCACAGAACAAGGGCTTGAACTAATAGAAATTGCACCCGGCATCGACTTAGAAAAGGATATTCTGAGCAAAATGGGCTTTTCTCCTAAAATTTCTTCTGAGTTGAAAGAAATGGATGGAAGACTATTTTCCTTACAGAAAATGAACTTATCAATGCAAAATCGTTAATGTATATTCATTTAGCAACCACAATAATCAGGACTTACTATGCGCAACGTCAACCCTAAATTGCAGCTCTGGCTAGCTGGTCTAAATGAGATTCTTCGTTCGCTCGAAGCGCAAAATATTGCCCCTACCCCGACAGCAGCGCGAGAGGGATTTGCCTTAACAACCCAAACGCACGTCACCGACTATCCGCCTGTTGCGTATATTACAGATGATAACGTTGAAGGCACTCCAGTAAGAATCTACCACCCTAGCCCAGAAGAAAGACTACCAGTCATGATCTATTTTCATGGCGGTGGCCATATGGCAGGTAGTATCGAGGTTTATGAGCCAATTTGTCGCAAAATTGCAAAGGCAACGAATCACATCGTTATTTCAGTCGATTATCGCTTATCTCCCGAAAACCCTTATCCGGCCGGGCTAAACGACGCATATAAAATTGTCGAAAATATTTGGGCACTGCTTGAGAAAAATGGTGTCGAGCCTGAAAAAAAATTGACGATCGCTGGTGACTCAGGCGGCGGCGCATTGTCTGCATCTATCTGCCACAAAGCTCAATATGACGATAACATTAAAATCGACAACCAAATCCTTATCTACCCTAGCTTAGATTACACGATGCGTGAGAAGTCAGTTAAAGAAAACAGCAAAGGATACCTGTTAGAAGAAAAAGGCATGGTTTGGTACTTTGATAACTATTTTCAACATGGGGAAAACAGAGAGAAAGCGTCACCACTGTATATGGAGTATTCAAACGCTCTGCCAAGAACCTTCGTAATTACCACTGAATTTTGTCCTCTCAGAGATGAAGGCTTGAAGTACGTAGAAAAACTTCAGCAAGCTGGAGTAGAAGCATCTGGTTTTAACTATCCTGATATGATTCATGGCTTCCTAAACTTAGAAAACCTTGTTCGTGAAGAATGTGACTCTCTGTATCGCTCTCTCCATCACTTCCTTTCCAATCAATAATTGACTCGAAACTCGGCGTATCAGCACTAGCTGATACGCCTTCGACGTTGGTAAT
The DNA here is from genome assembly GCF_921294215.1 of Vibrio marisflavi CECT 7928. Lineage (GTDB taxonomy): Bacteria > Pseudomonadota > Gammaproteobacteria > Enterobacterales > Vibrionaceae > Vibrio > Vibrio marisflavi. The sequence continues at coordinate 32,865 of NZ_CAKLDM010000001.1, read as the reverse complement.
GTAAGATAACCTCAAAAATGGGCACAATACAGCCTCAATTAGATTTTTCCTGCGTCTAAGATAAGCTTACCCATACCGTCAGCAGGCAAAGCTTTATAGGCCTTCAGCTCAGGGTCGTTTTCCATCTTGATTGGTGCCAAACATGAAGATATGTAAGCTCTATGGATTGCATCACTATTTTGTGTCCAATTGTCACCACCAACAAACTCACCAACTTTGGTATAGCAGAGCCACAATATTTGAGAGGTTGCCCAATAATTCGGGTTTCGTCCACATCCAGGACTGTGTGTTGAAATATCGCTACCGTTTTGGACTGGCCAATAGTCTCCCATCGTGGTCGCTAGACTAGCTCGATTTCTCGATTTAATGATCTTATAGGCCATTGACATCATGCCTGTTCGGTCACAGCCGGCTTGGCAGTGCAGGTAGTAAACATTTTTCACACCATCCTTATCGCGCTTTTTCATCATACGATGTAGCTTTTCTGCTCTCTCCATCAAATTGTCATAAGTATAAGTGGAGCCGATTTTCTGTTGAGCCAATAGCGGCGTATTCTCATTTGGCAGCGGCGGCGCAAAAGAGCCAAGTAGTGGCCAAGAAACGTATTTGCCTTGCTCTGGGTTATCGAGGAAGTATTTCGCTTCGGTTAAACTTGCTTTGGTGTCTTTCGGGCTAAGAATTGGGTCAAGTAAGCTGATATCTATGATGCGGTAATTGTCAGGAAGCTTGATATCCGAGCACTCTGCGGCCGCTGACAAGCGAGACTTCAACCCAGAGTAGTCAAATTGAGTATCATCATTTAGCTCAGGTAAATTGCCTCTAAATAAGTAATTGCCTTGACGAGATTGGTCGATAAATTGAACTCGTCCGGCATCGTTCAATGTGCTCTCGGAACAATACTGGTTAGTTATTTTGCTAGGCGCATCACCGCCTGATGATGAGCACGCCTGTAACGCTAATGTAGTAAGAACAAGAGTCGAAAGTGAGAATATTTTTTTCATTTGAGCCATAACTATCCTTGAATGCAAAATTAATCACATACAAATACTAACCTGCTCAATTAGTAGAATTAATGATATACAAGATGGTTAACTGTAAATATTAAGTAAGAATTACATTATTTTGTAGCAAGTTAGCAACTTTTGCGCGTGGCTTAAGCCTGACGGCTATGCTTATCGCTCCGGCCTGAGTGCGGTGATTACTTTCTGTTTATCAGGTACACAAGCACAATTGATTACCTATCTTAGTCGGCCAATTTTGGAAAACAAAAACAGCCCTAACCAAAAAGCTTGCGCTAGAAACATCACACTGCCAGTCAGTGCTACTGCAGTTAGCAACTTTGCAAAATAGTCAGTGCTTAGAAATATATCAAACCCCAAGTTGCTGGCGAAAAGGCTCAACACAATAAGAATAGTGACGATTACCAGTACAATGACACTACCTTTAGCTGCATTATGGAAATCGGTTCGACTTGGGATACAGTGAAAACAAATCAAGCTAACCAATAGAAACTTACCGAACCCGATAGGGTTTTGTACGGAAAAGACAAACCATTCAAATGCCATCGACCCCGATTGAGAAAGAGTCGTTAGCAAAACTTGCCCTACATCCATTCCCTGAAGATTGAAATGAGGCTGCCAATGTGGCTCATGCATATAACAGAAGTTCACAAGGAGACTTGCAGTGATAAGTGGAGCGATTGCAATGAAAAAGCAGCCAATGGATTGGTATATTGAACGAGTATTCCAACTATGGCCTACATGCCCAAGCGTTGGATTGCTAAATGACAAATCTACCAATTTGATGCTGGTAATCTTATGTGCAAACAACACACATGCAATCGCATGAGAAAGCTCATGAATCGGTGTACCTATGATAGCTGTTATCTTGTAGACAACTCGGCTCATTCGGTTAGCAAAAATTGAACCGGACAGAGCGGCACTCATTAAGTTGTGCACAATCGCCACGGTGATGAGCAGCAAGGAGGACGTAGCTAGAAAAGTCAGCATTTAGAGCCTAATTGTGTATTCCATTAAATCAGCTGAGGCCTAAGCACAAGCTAAGCCTCCCGATCGTCGGATCTGGCATGCCCAATAGCTTTAGGCTGTTCTGAACTGTCTTGTATCTTGACCCAAATTTTCAAGCGAGGTGAAATAATGGCAACCACAACTCCAAGAGCAAAATAGCCGATAAACGTGGTGAGAGGTGTGTATTCAATCCCAAAAAATGCCAATACATAGACGACAGCAGTGAATAAAAAGATAAACCCACAGGTGATATTTACCGGTTCATACAACTCATAGCCGGATATCGGTCCTCGTTGTTTCATCATCATAATTCTCCCTCTAAATCAGCTCAATAAGCTTAGTTATGGCAGTCATGAACGTGTAAGCAGAATAAGTAATTCTGAGTTATCAGTTAGCAATGATTTAATGGAAACATCATCCAACTCAGCTAAAAAAGCGGATTTCGCTTTTGCTAATTTTTCTTTGAGGCGACATGCAGGGGTAATGTGGCAATGCTCGACTGAACAATTAACTAAATCAAGTGGCTCTAGGTCTCTTACAACTTGCCCAACCGTAATATCACTTGAATCCCTAAGCAACCGAATTCCACCATTTTTTCCGCGAACGGTGTGCACATAGTCTAACTGACCCAAACGGTTAATTACCTTTACCATATGGTTGCGAGACACGCCAAAAAGTTCCGTTACTTCAGTGATATTGGTTAGCTGCTCTTCCGGTAGTGAAGCCAAATATATTAGGGTTCTTAGAGCATAGTCAGTAAAATTCGTCAGTTGCATTTCTTTCTCCTCCAAAAAAGCATAATTCTTTTCTTGCCTAAAAGATACATTTGAGATACAACATAAAACATGCATTTGTGATGCAAGTTTTATAATTATGAGAGAAACCATATGCTAAGCGATAAAACAATCGAGATAGTCAAGTCTACCGCCCCTCTTCTAGCTGAAACTGGGCCAAGCCTAACCGCTCACTTTTATGATCGAATGTTTCAACACAACCCCGAGTTGAAAGATGTGTTCAATATGAGCAATCAGAAAACAGGAGATCAACGCGAAGCCCTGTTTAACGCGATATGCGCGTATGCGACAAATATTGACAACTTGCCTGCTCTACTTTCTGCAGTAGAAAAAATAGCTCACAAGCATTCCAGCTTTCTAATTAGTGCAGAACAATATGCCATTGTAGGAAAGCACCTTTTAGCGACAATTGATGAACTGTTTTCTCCAGGCCAAGAAGTATTAAATGCTTGGGGAGAAGCCTATCAGGTTCTAGCAAACGTATTTATTCAACGTGAAGAACAAATTTATCAGGAGAATGAAAAACAATCTGGTGGTTGGAGAGGCTTACGTGAATTTGAATTAGTCGAAAAACAACAGGAATCAAATTCGGTATGCAGCTTCACTTTTGAGCCTACTGACGGCAAACCTGTTTGCTCATACAAACCCGGTCAATATCTAGGGATCTATATCAATTCCGAGCACTTTGAAAACCAAGAAATTCGTCAATATAGTCTCTCTTCTGCAGTTCGAGAAAACAGCTACCGTATTGCCGTTAAACGCGAGCAAGATGGCAAAGTATCTAACCACTTACACCAAAACCTAGAAGTTGGAGACAGAGTACAGCTAGCAGCACCTGCAGGTGACTTCTTCATGCAGGTTGAGCAAGATACTCCTGTAATACTGATTTCTGCTGGTGTTGGTCTAACACCTACATTATCCATGTTAGAAACATTGGAGAAGCACAACGCACCTGTTACTTGGGTTCACGCCGCTGAAAATGGCGAACACCACCCATTCAAGAGACACGTTGAAACAATGATCCAGACTCATGCGAATATGAACTCGTTTGTCTGGTACAACGAACCTAACGGCCAAGATAAACTAGGCGAAGACTATCACTTCCAAGGTTGGGTTAACCTCAAAGAAATTGAAGCAGCGATTAAGCAACCCAACGCCAAAATATATTTTTGCGGCCCTATCGGCTTCATGCAGCATATCGCCAAACAGTTGCTAGAGTTAGGCGTTTCCGATCAGCAATTCCACTACGAGTGTTTTGGACCACATAAAGTGGTTTAATTAAACGTAAAGGCCCCCATTATCGACATAATGGGGGCCTTAAAATTCTAATATGTCTTTTACTTAGAGTTACATTTTTTGAAGGCAAGCTGGCATCGTGCGGGTAACATGGCTGACAACTTAAGTGCCACGTTACTAAACGTCGGCAATAATAGATACACCAGTGAAATAAACAGTACTGAACCAACTAAGTCCGCAGGACGGTGCATTCCCATCCATATGCGGCTATATTCAACCCCCATAGCCCATACAAGTACACCACCAGCAAACCAGTAGTGTTTATACTCTAAGAACAACCCACCAAACAAAGCAATGCAAATTGCTGCAAAAATAGTGTGCCCAGAAGGAAATGAATAGTTCATCCCTTTCAACCAGCTAGCAATTCTCCATGAGCTCACTTTATTTGCCATCGATTCAATAACCTGAATTTTTTGCGCTTTATCTAGGTTATAGAAATGAGAAGGCTGAGGGATAACAAGCTGGCTAGCGAGTAAGTTAGTGTATGGTCTTGGACTTTCAGTCAAGTTTTTGAGACCAACTTTACCTGCAAATCCGATTGCTAAGATAATGAAAAGCTGAACACCACGTGCAAGTAGTTTTTCACGAGAGATGCCTAAGCGGCTAGCCATAAAACATAAAACGGCAAGAGAAATGACAAATCCCTTGCCCGCAGAATCGGTCAAGATTGTGAAAAACAAGCCACTGAAATTACTCACCGGTCCCTTCAAGTCTAAACCTGAAGTTAACATTGCTATCAACGCAATTGACACAAACATAGCCAATAGCATAAAGAAGCCACATTGCTTTTGATGGAGTAATCTATTCACGATAATTTTCACATGCTTACCAAAATCAGGGGGTGATACTAACCAATACATTCAAATGATGTTTCAAATTGCTGTCAATTTGTAGAAAGATCCTAAGGTTTATTCATTTTATTCTCAATCACAACTACTGACTATACATCCAGCATATGAAAATGGTTCAATGGTCCCACACCTTTTCCTACGTTGAGCTTATCAGAAGACGCTAGAGCTTGAAATATATAGCGTTTTGCAAGTTGGATAGCATCGTTCATCTTGTAGCCCTGAGCACTATACGACGCGATTGCAGAAGACAGTGTACAGCCCGTTCCATGACTGTTCTTGGTCACTACTCTGGCTGAGCTAAACTGCTCACTTTTACCGTTGTAGAAAAGCCAGTCTGCGCTCTTGTGCTTGTCACTCATATGACCGCCTTTCAGCAAAGCAGCTTTTGCCCCCAGTTGAGTTAACGCCTCACCAAGCTGCAAGATATCTTCTTCAGACTCAGTACAATCGCGCCCCGTTAACAACATGCTTTCTGGCAAATTGGGTGTTAGCAAGGTGACATGTGGGATAAGTTGTTCTTTTAACATCGAGATGGCGTTAGCTTCAAGTAATGGGACTCCACTACTTGAAACTAAGACTGGATCGAGCACAACAAATTCAGGTGCATACTTGCGCAGTACCTCACTCACGACCCCAATAATAGATGCGTTGGCTAACATTCCGATTTTTACCGCAGCTAAGGGCATATCGCTAAAAACAGCCTCTAGCTGAGCTCTCACCTGCTCGTAAGGCGTAGGAAAAACCGCGGACACTCCCAATGTGTTTTGTGCCGTTATCGCCGTTATCGCGGAACAAGCGTAGCTACCCGTAGCGGAAATTGTTTTGATATCAGCCTGAATGCCTGCACCACCTCCACTATCTGAGCCCGCAATAGTAAGAACAATAGGCGTAGAAGAAGAGCTAGAAGGTTGATTCATGGTTTTTGATTCACTTGTATAAGAATGGGATGTCTGTGTTTCAGGCTAGATATTAGCAAAGCTTTGTATGAATAAGAATTGCTATCCTATAGTAACTAGAACCCATACTAGCTAGGCCCACGCAATACAGTTTAGTCATTGCTTTCCTGCTAGTTTTATCGAAGGAACCAACTATGAGCCACACACCACTTATAACTAGGATCAACGAGCTCCCTCGAATTCAAAAAGTTTTGCAAGAGCTCCTAGACATGGTGAACCAAGAGGAGGTCGATTTTAGCTCACTTTCTGAGAAAATTTCGATGGATCAAGTGTTAAGTGCAAGGCTACTCAGGCTAGCAAACTCTGCCCACTTTGGTGCGAGCAAAAGTGTGAGTTCAGTAAATGAAGCCCTCATCAGAGTTGGCACTGGCCCTGTAAGAACACTTGTTGTTGCTTCTGTCTTATCTGGCGTTTTTGACAATGTCCCAACTTTAGACATGAATGAATACTGGTGCGATACATTTGAAGTGTCTGTGATTGCTAGCAAACTAGCGGATAAGACAGGACTTGACGGAAATGAGGTATTCACTATCGGTGTATTACACAATATCGGTGAGTTAATGATACATACTTTAGTCCCAGAACAAGCACAACAAATCGTAGAAAAAGTAAACCAAGGTGAGAACGTTTTCGATGCACAGGAAGAAACGCTTGATGTATCAGCGCCTACTTTAGGTGCACGGCTTGCGAAAAACTGGAACTTTCCTGCTGAAATGGTCGATGCCATAGCGCACTTTCATCAACCTAGGGAAGCGGAGCTGTCGCCCAAGCTAGCCGTCATCTTGCACTTTGCTCACTCAATCCACAATAACTGGGAGAGTATGGACACTGAATCACAGAAATCAGACTACATAGAAAAGCACCCAGACTCACGCCTACTGAGCATCCCCGCTGAGTTTGCTCACATCATCGATCAAAGTGTTGGAGATGGGAAAGAGCTAGCGAGCCAGCTTCTTTCCAACTAAATAAACAAATACTGAAAAATAAGCTTAAGGTTATGTTAAGTGCCGATTATTCCACCGTCATCTCGTGTAATCATCATAATTGTCGAGCGAGGTTTGCTATTACCACCTCCCGGGAAATGGGATGGGGCTCCTTTTTCTCCGGGGTGTTGTACACCAATGAACATAGTCCGCTGATCCTCTGAAAAGGCGAGACCTGTTATTTCACAAGCTATTGGTCCAGTCAAAAATCGCCTCACCTCGCCCGTATTCGGATCGCCACACAACATTTGATTGTTACCTTGGCCTGAAAAATCGCCCTTATTGGAATAGTTACCGTCAGTTTGGATCCACAGCCGCCCTGCATCATCAAACCCAATACCGTCTGGACTATTAAACATATTATCTGCCGTAATATTTTGGCTCCCAGCATAGAGGCTATCAGGATGAACACTTGGGTTTCCAGCGATCAGATACAGATCCCAGTCAAACTCGTCGAGCGTGTGATCACTATTTTTGGGCTGCCAACGCAAAATTTGTCCATATTGATTCTTGGCTCTCGGATTGGGCCCTCCAACCGGTTGATCTTCTTCCACACCCCGATTTTTATTGTTGGTCAATGTGCAAAATACTTGGGTTTTGTCTGGATGAACGGCAACCCATTCTGGCCTATCCATAGTTGTTGCGCCCACTTGCGTTGCTGCTCGGCGAGCAAAGATCAATACCTCCCCCTGATCGCTAAAACCATTTCCTTTGGTAAGTCCATTTTTTCCATAGGTAAGCTCTATCCATTTTCCCTTACCGCTTAGCTCTTGGTCGTCAGCATTGAACTCGGCAACGTATAACGTCCCTTCTTCTAACAGTTTTCTATTCTCAGTGTCGTTGCCCGGCTGGAACTTGTTCTTCGACACAAATTTGTACAAATGTTCACCACGCTCATCATCGCCAAGGTAAACCACAACATGACCGTCTTTATTGACAACCAATGCCGCATTTTCATGCTTAAAGCGGCCTAGCGCTGTGCGCTTCACCGGCGTAGAGTTTGGATCATGAGGATCAATTTCTACCACCCAACCAAAGCGGTTCACCTCGTTGCGGTTTTTAGCTATATCAAATCGTTGATCATGCTTTTCCCATTGTGTACTGCTAGGCTCCGCCTCGACACCATAACGTTTGTCGTCATCTGTCAGTGTTAAGTCTTGATCAGTACCAAAATAACCATCAAAGTTCTCCTCACATGTTAAGTATGTTCCCCATGGTGTCTTTCCATTCGCACAGTTGGCAAACGTCCCGACGGGATGCATCCCTTGACGATCATCGTTGGTTTTTAAAAGACTATGCCCCGCTGCTGGTCCGGAAAAAACCATTTGAGTATTTGCTGTGATCCTTCGGTTTCTAGCGCCAGCTTTATCTACCTCCCAGCTACCATTTCTTTTGACGATTTCAACAACACTAACACCCACAGCCGACTGTGCTTTTAGCACATCATCTTTGGTCATCTCACTTCCCTGATGCGGAAACAGATACTCGTAGTTGGTATATTCATTGTTGATGGCTAACACTGCTCGGTCCGCGCTAATTGGAAATAAGCTCATACCATCATTATTGTCGCCAAACTGCCTCGCTTGCACTGAGGCCGAGTCGCTACCTTTAGGGTTAAACCTTGGCGCATCGGAAAAAATTGGATCTCCCCAAGATATCAACTGCGTCGCGGTATACCCTTTTGGAACCACCACACTATCAGCAGTCGAAACTGGAACGGCTGAAAATTGCATTAAAGAGTCTGAGGAACTCCTAGCTAACGCTGTCGCGACTGGGTTCAAAGATAAGAATGCACCAGCGCCAATTGCACTCGCACCTAATAAGAAGCTACGCCTGTTAAGGCAAGACTCAATCATTTCACTGAAGGCGGGTTGTTTGTCGTCTCTATTTTTCATTGTTGCGATCCTTTGCCAATACGTCCAGCTATTGTTTAATAACTAAACAGGAGAAATTAATCGAGGCGAGCCTACAAGTTAAAAATGATCATTTTGTGAAATAAATGAGTCTTTACTGTTTCACCAGCTAAAACTTCGAGTAAGAGCAAAAAATCGCCATGAATTACAATATGGTACTTTCCTAGCTATTTCAGATTAGCTAGGATGGGACTTAGTTACTTAAACGTGAGCAATATCGCAGTTAATGATCTGCTACAAGGTTAAATTGTTCTAGTTTTAAAAAGGAATAATTGTTGATAGCTCATTGAAGAAGCTAATAATAAGAGGGATTGGTATGAAAAAAATGAGAAGAGCTCAATTGCATCGTATTCGAATTCAATATTGGAAAGACTCTAAACAACCAAGTAATAAATCTTAAATAAATAAACGTCGAAAAAGAATAGCTGGCCCGAAAGCCAGCTTTTTAGTTTTTGGTCTCTTAAAAAAGGGAGATACGCTCTCCCAGAGACACAACCGTCCACCCGATTCAAACTTAATTATGCCAACTTGAAGGTCGCCACTTTTGAGTTCAAGTCTTCTGCTTGTGACTTTAATTGGTTCGACTGTTGTAAAGAGTCCGTAGCGCCAACGACAAGCTGATCAGTCACATCCTTTATCGAAGTCACATTTTGCGTGATCTCACTCGTTACATGAGTTTGCTCTTCTGCCGCAGTCGCAATTTGTGTCGCCATATCGCTAATTTTCGCTACCGCTGAGTTTATCTCATCCAGCGCTTGTGTTGCTTTGTCAGCATCTTCTACCGAACTGAGAGCCAGAGAAGAGCTTCGCTCCATTAGTGTTACCGCATTCGACGTTGTTTTTTGCAATACATCGATAGTTGCTCGAATCTCTTCAGTCGAAGTATGAGTACGTTGAGATAAAACCCTTACTTCGTCAGCAACAACTGCAAATCCACGCCCTTGCTCACCCGCTCGGGCCGCTTCTATTGCAGCGTTTAGTGCAAGCAAATTGGTTTGTTCGGCAATTTCTTGAATGGTTGACAATACTGTGGAGATTTCTTGTGCGTGCTGATTCAATTCACTGATTACGGAACTCGCTTCACTTACTTCATTTGCTAAGTTATTAATTGAGTCCTTAGTGTTCACTACAAGGTCATGTCCATTCTGAGTACTAACAGATGAGTCTTGTGCCGATTGTGCTGTTTGCTCTGCGTGTGAGGCAATTTCCTGTGTTGCCGACGCCATTTCCGTCACTGCTGTCGCTACCATCGTTATTTCTTGCTGCTGATGGTTTAGCTCGTTTGCTGATTGATTAGCGCGGGAAGTACTGATATCCGATTGCTGGTTCAGATCTTGTGATTGGCTGCGAATATGACCAATTAAGCCCTGTAAACTCTCAACAAACCGATTGAAGTTATCAGCTAGCTCACCTACTTCATCTTTATTTTCAATCTCAATTCGTTGAGTCAGATCTCCGCTACCATTAGCAATTTGAGCCAGTGCGCTTGAAACGTTATTGAGCGGCCTAAATAGCACATTACAGAGGAAGTTAAACAAAAGCACACAAGCAATCACCACAATAGCTGTCACTATTATTTGCCCCCACATGGCGCTATAAAGTGGAGCAACTAAAGAGTCATAGCTTACAACGCTAACCGTCATTAGTTTTGTGCCTTCAATATTTCGTGCGTAAACCAAGTATGGTTCGCCCTTTATATCGACTTGTACGTCATGTTGAGATTTTTCAGCATCACGAAGCTCTTGTATATTTAAACCCAATACGCTTACTGGCTTGTTCAATAACTTGGTATCTTGGTAAGTAAAGATATTGCCCTGAGCATTAGCAATAAGCATGTACCCTTCACCCGGCAAAATCACTTTCTTCATACTATTGATAATGTCTGAAATTCCAACATCAGCACCTAGAACCACTGATTTACCTTCTAAGTTCAAAGCTTTACCCAGTGAGACTACATTTTCTCCCGTAGCAGCCGCAACAGTTGGATTGTCCATAAATACGTTAGATGGATCGGCATTGGCGTTGGTGTACCAGCCCCATTTTCTAGGATCATTATTACCAGGTGGTAGAGTAACACCATTGGCATTTTTCTGACTGCCATCTGGGTATGCCAAGAAGACATTGTCAAAGCCTGCAGAGTCTCGAACTTGCTCTAAGTGACCAACGATTGCCGACGGTTGAATACCTTTTGGTAGAGAAGTTAATGCACGTTCCTTTGACTTGAGCCAGTCAGTCACATATTGGTTATACGAAGCTGTCGCACTATCTAAGCGTTGCTCAACCTGCGTATGTAACCTACTTAGCGAGGCTCGAAAGGAAATAAACTCAACCAACAACCCACCGACGATGATCGCTAAGCTGGCTGATATTGCCAATTTCTTCTTTAATGATAATGATTTAAACATAGAAAACCTTTAACTTTTTAATATTGAGCGCAAATTTTCCTTAATTGCTTAAGTTTCCTTTGGCTTACCTATGAGCAAATATGGAGAAGATGTATTTGCTTTGTATGGGTTATATAACTCGAATTTGTTGTTTTATTCTGCTTCATAAGTTTATCGGCAAAATACTCATTAACCTTTGACAAAGAGCTATGCTGGTTTCTGGTGTATGGAAGAGAAAAGAAGTTGCGGTGTAATCTGTTGATGTAGTTCTCACCAGAACGATTAACAGAAAGGTACACCGCATGACTGATAATACTGTTGTTTCACTGAATACACCACAAGACCCGCTCACTGAATTGATACGCCAAGGTGCAAGAGACTTAATTTCACAAGCTGTTGAAGCGGAGCTTCAGCAGCTGCTTACTCAATATCAGAATACGATGGTTGACGGCAAACAAGCCATAGTTCGCAATGGTTTCTTACCTGAGAGAACCTTACAAACAGGTGTCGGCGATGTGGAAGTGCAAATTCCTAAGGTACGAGATCGCTCAGGGAATGGTGTTAAATTTAATAGCAGCTTGATACCACCGTATCTCAAGCGAACTAAAAACATAGCAACACTGCTCCCACTGCTCTATCTCAAGGGGATATCGACGGGCGATATGCTACCCGCTCTTGAGTCGCTGCTCGGTAAGGATGCAAAAGGACTCTCAGCCAACAGTATCTGTCGCCTCAAGGAGCAATGGCATGAAGAATACGAGCAGTGGCGCAAACGAGACCTCGGTAAGCGTCGCTATGTCTACGTCTGGGCTGACGGTATTTACTGTCACGTCAGAATGGACGACAAGCTCTGTTTGCTCGTCATTATTGGCGTCGATGACACTGGGCGCAAAGAAGTCCTTGGCGTTCTGGATGGTCATCGAGAGTCAGAAGCAAGTTGGACGGAACTCATTGAGCAGTTACGAGCACAGGGATTACAGTTAGCACCAAAGCTAGCCATCGGAGATGGCGCACTTGGTTTCTGGAAAGCGGTTGCTAAGTGCTGGCCTCAAACGGGTCAGCAGCGTTGCTGGGTACATAAGACAGCGAATGTGCTTAACAAGGTGCCCAAAAGTGTTCAGCCTAGGATGAAGGAAGCACTGCAAGATATCTGGATGGCAGAGACCAGGAATGAGGCTTATCATGCCTTCTCAACCTTCCAGAAGCGCTTCGAAGCCAAGTACCCAAAAGCAACGGACTGCTTGGTGAAAGACAAAGCTGAAATGTTAGCGTTCTACGATTACCCAGCAGAGCACTGGGTTCATATCAGGACGACGAACCCGATAGAATCAATGTTCGCCACAGTACGCTTGCGCACGAACAAGACGAAGAACTGTGGAAACAGAAAGACTACGTTGATGATGGCTTACAAGTTAATGCGCAGTGCAGAGACGAAGTGGCGTCGTCTACGAGGTTTTAAACTCCTGGCTGATGTTGTGAAAGATGTTCGCTTCATCGATGGGGTGAAAGAAATGGAGACTCATCAACAGGCTACTGCATGATCTCCATACACCACATTTGACAATAGCTCTTTGACAAACTTTAGAATCGATACTTTAAAATTAGTCATATTTCGTACTGGTAATCATAGTCGGAATAAATTAATCATAAAGTGACATTGCCTTAAAAAATAATTCCGTAAAGGTAAATAGCGTTACTCTAAAAACGCCAATGTATAAAGGCACACCCAAATATTAGGAAGAAGTGTGAAAAACGTTGATTTGAACAACCCATTTTTTATCGAGCATGGCAAAATTATCGCTCAAAACTATAAATCGTATTTTGGTCATGACCTTTGCAACACTACTCATGAGCATATTATCCAAGACTTGTGGCAGGCTCCTTTTGCTATTCTTTCCCATGGTAATCAATCCGACCCCATCTTTAATTTTGGTAATGAAACTGCACTTAAGCTGTTTGAGATGGATTTCGAGGATCTAACGAAGTTACCCTCAAAGTATTCAGCAGAACCAATGGTTCAAGAGGAAAGGGATCACCTGTTGCAGAGAGTGAGTCAACATGGATACATTGATGACTATTGTGGAATCAGAATTGCTTCTACAGGAAGAAGATTTAAGCTTAAAAACGCTATTGTTTTCAATCTAGTGGATAACAATCAACAATATTATGGTCAAGCCGCGATTTTGAAAGAGTGGACATATCTATAAATAGCTAGTCGCTTCGAGCGAAGCGACTATAGATAAACCTAAAAGAGTCTATGCTAAGCGTCTCCTTCTATAGCTTCACTACCAAGCTTTGAAGTACACTCTATTTGATACTTGTTGAATGAGAATATACTTGGGCCATGTACCCTTTTAGTGATGAGCTTTTCTTCAGCATATTGAATCGTCACGTGTGTATAAACCTTGTTTTTTGCTTCGATTGTGCTGTTTTCTAACTGCTCTTCAAAGTCCGCTTCCATCGCTTCTACAGCATTTTTCGCCTTTTCTAACTTCTCATTGGCACTTACTTTAAAGTCTTCTAACTCTTGCTCAGCTTCTGGAGTTCGCTCTTCTTTGGGTAGCTTTTTAAAATCAAGCTCTTTGCGTACCACTTCCATCGTCCCTTCTTGGGCAAGCTTATATCTCTCTTTCAGCTTGGATAAACGGTCTTTGAATTTACCGTAGCGAGCGAAAGCTTCCACCAATGTAGGAGTATCTCCTTCTACACCTAAATTCACGCAAGAGATCTTGCCACCAGCTTTGGTGACACCACCACTTAGTGTTCCTTGCTTTCCACCAGCATCAGATACGCTAAGATCTTTACCACAACTTAACTCGTTCCCCATACAATGCACGGACAGCTCGATGTTTTCTGCTGCTTGAATCTTTACGTATTGTGCATAATTCGCTTTAATACTTCCCGCAGATTTTACAACACAGCTTTTCTCTGAGCCTTCTGGTACCGTGTGGCCGATGATACCTTTTGCTACAACGATATCACCCTTAGCTTGTACATCTGCAGACTCGATAAACCCGCCCACTGTAATTGAGCCTGTTGCACGCACCACCATATCGGATTCTATATCACCATTGATAACTACATTGCCTTTAAACTTGACGTGACCTGTACCTACGCCAACTGATTTGAGGCAGAGTGCATTTTCAACATCAACCGTTTTGGGCTTGAGTATAGGTAATCCAGACTCTACGGCGATAAGAATATTTGGGTCCTTGGGAGAGATTGCTGATCCAGAACCTTCAGTTAGAGGGGAATCATCACCGGGCTTGGGATAGATAACTTTACCTTGAACAGTTAATCCGGGAGTACCTTGAGTGGCTGGAACTTTCTTCATTAAGGGTTGATTCACTTCAACAGTGATCGTTTCACCCAAGTTCTTCATATCCACATTGCCCACGTCATCTTTCTTTTTCGGGGCCAATACACGCTTACTCACGTCTTCAACGAGTGGAACAAATCGTGCGTCTTTGCCTTGAATAGGCCTTTTACCTTGAGCTACTGGCTGAGTAAACGTTTCACCCGGTTTGAGTTTGGCACTCATTACCATCACTTTCTTTAGCGCAAGTTTGTTAATTCCTTTAGTCACTTGAGCATCAGCCAGCGCTTTAATAATATCTGGACCATTGAGGGGTTTACCATCATAAGCGCCAGTAACAAGCATACTAGCCAACATCTCTTCGTCGTCGAGCGTAACCTCAACAGACGAATCACGCATTTCGGCGACTCGAATGCCGGAGTATGCCTCTCCTTTCATTTCTTTCGCACAGTTGATGAATTTATTAACTTCTTCCTCAAGTACAAAAAACTTGTTTGCTGATAACTCGGCCAGCGCTTCATCTAGCCCTCGAGTACTAAAATTGCTATCAACAGTTATATCTGGAGACAGCTTTGCCGTCACATATGTACTGTCCTCAGACATTGAAACGAACTTATTCCACATAAAACATCCATCACTCGCATACGTACAGGTAGTTCAGTCACTCGCTGAAACCTGTTAACCAAATAACCTACTTCTCGAATTCCCTAGCCAGGCGTTTAAAATTTGGCAACTGCATTTTTTACACTGTAAATTATAAGCGCGCATACAGGAGTTGCACGGAAAGTATTTGTTGTTTTAGTAGTTTATTACAAAGAGCTTGGAAAATGGTGTGTGGCATCAAAATTATAGACCGCGGTAACACACTTCCCTTGCTTAGAATATTGCAACGATTCACACAATTCCGTAGCAAGAACAATACCACGTCCATAGGTTTGTTCACTATTCACGTCATCAAATTTCTCGTAATCAAAGCCTTCACCGTTGTGTTCTAGTTCCATTTTGAGCAACCCCTCCTTAGGCAAAAACTCTAATCGCAGTTCAAGGAATGCACTATCCTCTAGTTCACTTAGCTTTTGTTCGCGGATAAGGTAGAAATTAAAGAACCCATCAGGATCGTCTTTTATTTTTGAGTCCAAACACAACAGACCGTGTTCAATAGCATTGGCAAATAGCTCTGACAAAACAGAGCAGATTAAATCAAGGTGTCCACCACCAGGAATGGTTCCCATCAAGTACTGACGCACTTCATTCATAACTACTGCGTCCTTAAGTACCTCACAGGGAAAGTTGAGTGCAGCTCTTATTGGTAAAGAGCGCATACTTATCCCTTCCATCGGTTCTATCAAATCTGCACCGTTAGATATTGGGAAGTTCATTGCAAGGATGGATAAATCGTCATCTCTCCCTTGAGAGGTAAACTGTTGTACCTTGTCATAAAGGTTAGAGATGATATTTTTGCTCTCTTGTATTACTTTCTCTAACCGTTCAGAACCAAACTGTTCTCCTTCTTGGTTGGAAGCTTCTGTAATTCCATCTGTATAACTAATAATCTGCTGGTTAGGCTCAAGCTTTAAGTGCACTAAATTGGTCTCAAACTCGTGCTCTTTCAATACGCCAAGCGGCATATGATTCGATTCCAACCTGCGAATTATTTTACCATCAGCACCGAGTACATAAGCATCTGGTAGCCCACCACCCCACCAAGAAACTTCAAAACCATTTGCTCTAACTTCAAATACACTTGCCGCAAGCATCATCCCTAACGGCAAAAATTTCACCAATGAATTGTTAATCTCCGTGACAATTTCTCCCAGTGACATCCCCTTAGCAGCCATAGAGAAAAACGCTCTCGTCGCAGGAATTGCGGAAATCGCAGCAGGCAAACCATGGCCTGTTGCATCTGCAATCATAACGTAAACACCACCGTGCGGACGATTGGCAACGACAATCAAATCACCATTGAAAATGGTGGACGGAGTGGAGATGTAGTTCAGGCCATATATATGATTGACTTGAGAACTCATCTCGTCCATTAGATTGGTAAAAATGGACTCCGCGATTGCGTAGTCATATTTTACATGCTCGTGAAAGTGTTGTAGTTCATCGCGCTGATTTATCACCTCTTTGTGCATTTTAACAATGCGGTGATGAGCCTGTACTTTGGCAACCAATACACTCCTTTCCACAGGCTTTAATATAAAATCATCACCTAATGCTAAACTGCGCTCAAAAGAGTCGTGATCATCTAATACGGTTAAGAAAATAATTGGAATATGGTTGTCGGGAAAAGCGTTTCTGATCTCGGCAGCTGTCTCAAAGCCATTTTTCACAGGCATCATGACATCTAGCAATATCACATCTGGTAGCACTGCCATTTCTTTCATCGCATTGACAACATGTTCACCGTCTTCAAAAGTGTCAATTGCTTCTGCAACATTAGCCAACATGTAACGACATAATTCTCTATTCGTTTCATGATCATCAACGATCATTACTCGCATAGACAGCCCCTCGATCAATCAATACTGAACTTCTTATCAAACCTCGAAATTAATAAGATCTTTTTCACTTGCGGTAGTGTATTGGTAATTGCAATAGCCTTGTCACCTTGACCCAAGTAATTTTGCATGTTTAGAAGCATGCCAAGGCCAGCACTATCTATGTAGTCAACTTTCCTGAGATCGATTACAAACTGAAATTCTTTTCGATCTAAATACGCGCGACGAAACTCTTGTACCAAATTAAAACCAAACGCACCCTCAATTGAAATCGTCACACGTTTCGAGTTTTGATCTATATTCGTTTCAACTGTCATGAATTGTTATACTCCCTAAAACAGTTCTACTTCACCTTCTTCAATGCTCACTTGATTTGCCGCAGGATCTCCTCGGTCGTTCACCTTCTCGATTATTTGCGTTAATTGAGACAGTAGTGTTTCTTCATCAATTTCGTGATTGGTATAACGAGCAACAATTTGGGCGAGATCTTCTACATAAACAATTGAAGTTTTAGCATAATCACCTTGCTGAACAACAATATCAGCAAACTGCAAAGCACGAATACCATTGTCCACATGTTGATGAAGCTCTGAGCCTAATTGATGTATTTTTTGAATTTCCTGCTCTATCCCAATATTTACCTGATGAACTCCACGCAACATTTCATCCACTTTTTCCTTGGACTCGATAGCTTCTGTCATATCAATTGTTGCCATAATCCCAACCGTTTCATTTGCCTGTTCAACGGTTGTTTGCGCGATACCAATCTCTTCTTGAATTTGGTTGTTTAACTCATCGGCTTTGATCGATAGGTTACGAACTTCTTGAGCCACAACAGCAAACCCACGACCAGCCTCACCTGCTCTAGCGGCTTCAATAGCCGCATTTAAGGCCAATAAGTTAGTTTGCTCGGATAAGCCTCTGACTTGATTGAGCAGCTTAAATATAACGCCGAGCTTATCGGACATATCATGGATACTATGCACTGCTGAAATACTTTTTTCAGAGACGTCGATTAACCTTTGTACATATTCATCGATAATCTCTTCAGTTCGAGGCAAAACCTTTGTCAAACTGTATTCACTGTCTTGATTTCCTAGCAGGTTATCCACCAAAAGGTTAGAAATTTGATTTTGCTCTTCAGCAACTTTCTGCAAGGTAAAAAAGGAATTATTCAGCGTTTCAACTGACTCATCGATTACTGTGTGTTGGCGAGCAAGAGGATCCGATATTTGAGGATGAACATCTGACAAGATATTTTTTATTTCTTTTAAAGACTTAGTAAGGTTTGCTTGCTTTCTGGACTCTTCTTCTTTCTCTGGTAAATCAGCTTTAGGTTGGCTAGAAAGCAGAACCCATGGAATAGCTGCAATACAAACAACTAAAACTAGCTGCCATAAGCTGGATGCGAAAAAAAGGCTAATAGCAAGCAAAATAACCTGTAATATCACTGCCAAGAAATACTGGAACTTCCTTATTCTAAATAATCTTTCCATAGCGCTGTCTCTGACATGGACTCAGAAAACTGAATCACTTAAATAAATATTCGCAAACAAGATTGGGGATCTTTTTCAAGTCCACAACTTTCTCCGCAGCTCCTACTTCAACGGCTACCCTTGGCATTCCCCAAACCACGCTAGATTTCTCATCTTGTGCAATAGTCAGTGCGCCTTTGTTTTTCATTTTCAGTAAGCCTTGAGCACCATCATTTCCCATTCCCGTTAATATAATTCCGACCGCCTTTTGGCCGACAGTTTCTGCTACAGTATCAAACATAACTTCTACTGAAGGCTTGTGCCGATTCACCAACGGCCTATCATCCAGCTGGCAATATAAATGACTACCTTTTCGAATAACGGTTATATGCTTATCGCCTGGGGCAACGTAGGCACTCCCACAAACGAGAGGCGCGCAACTGGTACTGAGTTCTTTAACGTCAATTGCACTGCATTCATTGAGCCTATTGGCAAATGATTTGCTGAACATCGCGCTTATATGTTGAGAGATAATAATAGGTGGCATACCTGCAGGGAATGCAGATAATACATCCCTAATGGCTTCTGTTCCGCCAGTTGAAGCTCCTATCGCGATCACCTCACAAGAGGTTTTACTTACTTTTTTCTCATCCCAAACTTTTGTTGCGGGTGATGACGAATGGGAAACGTTCATGTTGGCACCAGCTGCCATCCGAATCTTTTCGTTGACGAGGTCTTTGTAATTGACCATGTCACCAGTATTTTCCACATCAGGCTTTGGGAAGTAGTCCACAGCTCCTAATTCCAGTGCTTCTAAAGTCGCCTCCGCGCCATGTTGGGTTAAGGTAGAGATCATCACCACTGGCATTGGCCTCAAACGCATTAAGTTCCTTAGAAATTGCACCCCATTCATTTTAGGCATCTCAATATCTAGGGTTAATACATCTGGATTATGCTGCTTGATAAGATCTCTCGCTTCATAGGGATCTGCAGCTTCAGCGACAACTTCCAATAGCGGATCACTGTTAATTAATTGGCACAACAAGGCCCGAAAAACGGGGGAGTCATCAACTACCAATACTTTGGACTTATTTGTCATTAAAACAACTCCGCATCATCATCATGATTTCTATGGCTTTCTTTATCCAATTGACTTGCGTATTTTTCTTCTTCTTTATGAATTTTATTAACTTCGTTGAACGGAAGTTTCTTAATCCAAACACGGCCTGTTGTAGGCTCAAACATCACTTTTCTTGGTGTATCACCACCTAAATCTTCTGCAATGACGTTCAGAGCTTCTTGCTCAACATAGCACCTAACAAACTCAATATTTTTCTGTCCAACCATCGAAATGTGGCCCATCATTTTGGCTCCACCAAATAGCTTAACTTTTAAGTTGTCTCTAGATGCTCCATGCGAAACCAAACTGTTAATAAGCATCTCCATTGCGTAACTTCCATAACGGGATGCTGTTGAAACAACTTCATCAGGATGCCAATGTCGTAGCTGATTATTGTTATCAAATGGCAGCAAAAAGTGATTCAATCCACCGATATGTTGCTCAGGGTCCCAGATACATGCCGCAACACAAGAGCCCAATCCAGTACAAATAATTTCTTCTTCATCTCTAGACCAATAAACGCCACCCGGCATGACTTTCACCAAGTGCTTCTGCTTTTGTGGATGATAGAAGCGATTAATATATGTTTCATCATGCTCAAGCTTTGTATTTCCCATCGCTGCCATTTCAACCTCACTGTTTTACATAGATGGTATGGCCTAAATGATGGAATATATCTGAACACCCACCGACACTCTCAGAATGCCCTAGAAACAGTATCCCGTTTGGCTTCAAATATTCGTAAAAGCGCCTAATTAGTTGCTCTTGTGTTGGTCTATCAAAATAAATCATCACATTTCTACAAGAAATTAGGTCAAACTGCCCATCCATAGGCCAATCATCAAGTAAGTTAATTTGTTTAAAATCAATAAATTGTTGTAATCCCTTTTTGATTTTAATCATTCCGTCTTGCTGTTTTTTTCCTTTAACAAAGCACTTTTTTAGATAAGCATCAGGAATAGTACTGATTGATTCATCGTCATAAATTCCTGCTTTGGCTTTCTCTAACACCATAGTGTCGAGGTCGCTTGCAAGTATGGACAAGCTCTCACTCCACTCGAGAATACCCGAAACATAAAGTGAAGAGATTAAACTATAAGGCTCCTGTCCAGTCGAACACCCAGCGGACCATATCTTTAATGATTGCTCTCCTCTTTCCTGCCATTCCTGCTTTAAAACCCTCTCTATAAACTCAAAGTGATGGTATTCACGGAAAAAGTCCGTTTTATTCGTTGTTAAACTATTTATAAAGTGCACACGCTCGTTATCATCACTTTCTATCAGCTCTCGATATTCTTTGAAGCGCTTGAGTCCTAACCTTCGAAGTTGCCGGCTAACGCGCCCATACACCATGGCGCGTTTGCGATCACCCAAGTAAATACCAACCGATTTATGCATAAACCACTGGATATATTTAAAATCCTTTGCGGTTAGCTCAAATTCTGACTGCTCTGAGGCATCCATTGGATCGGTTTCTCGCGTTAGAACTCTTCCCATTCGTCACTATCCTCGCTCACATTTAAGTTCGAATTTGCAACCTTAACACTGTGAATAGGGCTCACTTTTTTGTTTTCTCGTCGACGCTTTGGAGCTTGACTACTTGACGCTGCCGCCCTTGTCGGCTCGAAAGTAGTCACATTACTGTCGTCGTTAAAGAAGCTCATAAGCTTCAATAGCTGTTTACCTTCGTCTTTAAGCGATTGACTTGCAGCTGATGTTTCTTCAACTAACGATGCGTTCTGCTGGGTCATCTCATCCATGGTCGAAATCGCGCGATTTATTTCATCAATACCTGTTGATTGTTCAACGCTAGATGCGGCAATTTGCGATACGAGCTGAGTCACCTTGCCTACAGCCTCAACAATTTCATTGAGTGTCTCTCCAGATTCATCGACTAAGCGTGAGCCTTCATCCACTTTCTCAACACTGTCTTTGATTAACCCTTTAATCTCCTTCGCTGCCGCTGCACTTCGTTGAGCAAGGTTACGTACCTCTCCTGCAACTACGGCAAACCCTCTTCCTTGCTCTCCGGCTCTTGCAGCCTCAACCGCTGCGTTCAACGCAAGTAAGTTGGTTTGGAAAGCTATTTCGTCAATCACACCAATAATGTCTGAGATTTTTTTACTTGCAGAGTTAATTTCAGACATGGCAGAAACTGCTTGCCCAACAACTTCGCCACCCTTGCCCGCTTTTTGCGCTGCATCATCAGCAAGCTCATTGGCCCCTTTGGCGTTATCAGCATTCTGCTTAACAGTGGCAGTCATCTCCTCCATGCTCGCTGCAGTTTCTTCAAGGTTCGATGCTTGTGATTCTACCCGTTGACTCAGATCGTTGTTTCCATCGGCAATTTCGGTAGAGGCCGTCGCTACACGCGCAGAAGACGTAGTTATCTTCTCTACCATGTCGCGAATATTGGTGATCGAGGTATTGACTGCGTCTGCCAAGCGGCCAAATTCACCTTGGTTAGTGTCCGACATAGTATTGTTCAAGTCACCATTGGCCACTTGACTCATTACATCAATACATTGTCCTAACGGATCTACTAGTGTATCCAATAGGCTGTTAATACCATCGCCTAACTCTTTCATGAAGCCACTGTATACTGTGGTGTCGATACGCTCTTCTAGGTCGCCAGCAATTGCCTTTTGTATCAAAGATTCAACTTGTCGTTGTCCATCACGCTGCTCAGTAATATCTTCCCACTGTAAAGCTGGGCCAATGTACACACCGTTAGCATCATGCATTGCAATACAGGTTAAGTTAAACTCCAACCCTGCAACCTTAATGTCTGCTGAGAAGGGGAGCCTATCGGGATTATTGATAATGCTCTGTTGATGGCTCGGGTTCTTGTGGAAAATATCCATGCTTTGACCAACCAAAGCACTTGCATCAAAGCTTGGTATAACTTTACGTAAATCACTTTCTCTGGACTTAAGCAAAGTGAGCAAAGACGGGTTCAAGTACTGAATGACTCCATTTTTGTCTGCCATCATTAAGTTAGTTGTCATACCTTCAACCGCTGAAGCCAAACGTCCTACTTCAGTTTCTCTTGCTCGAACCTCGGTGACATCTCTCCACTCAAGGGTATTGCCGATATATTGTCCTTGGGCATCTAAAATCGCAGCTACATTTAACTCAATGATAATGTCTGCAATATTAATGTCTGTGCTGTATGGTAGGTTGGAAGGGTCTGCTAAAAGCTTGCGCTGATGAGAAGGGTTACGGTGGAACTCATCAATGCATCGCCCCATTAACCACTCTTCTGATGCTACAAACCCAGGCCATACTGAACGAAGTGTTCCTTCATGCTTCTTAAACAAATCGACGGTTTCTTGGTTTGCGTAAGTGATGTTGAAGTCACGATCGATCATCACCATAGCAGTTTGGGCCTGATCAATAGCTCCTTGCAAACGTGCTACATTGTTTTGCTGTTCTCTTTCTTCAGTAACATCAGCCCACTCCAAGGTATTGCCTATATAGTTACCCTCAAGATCCACGATAGCGGCGACGTTTAACTCTATTTTTAGATCAGCTATTTCAATGTCAGTGCTGTAAGGCAAATTAGCTGGAGTGCTTAAAAGCTGCCTCTGATGTGCCGGGTTCTTATGAAACTCATCAATACATCTACCCATTAACCACTCTTCTGAAGCGATGAAGCCCGGCCATACTTGCCTAAATTTTGATTCATGCTTAGAAAATAACGAAAGAGTTTGTTCATTTGCATAAGTAATATTGAAATCCCGATCGATCATTACCATTGCGGTTTGTGCTTGATCCACTGCTGCTTGCAGTCGTGCGACATCATTTTCTCTTTCTCGAAGCTGGGTAACATCAGCCCACTCAAGTGTGTTGCCAACATATTCACCAGATGAATTAATTATCGCACCAACATTAAGCTCAATTTTTACGCCTTTTACTTCAATAGTGGTGGTATAAGGCAAATTGCTTGGGTTCGCTAACATACTCCGCTGGTGCTGTGGATTGGCATGGAATCCATCGATACAATACCCGATGAGATACTCTTCATCAGCTCGGAATTCTGGCCAAATCGATTGAAATAAAGATTGATGTGTTTTGAGTAGATCTAAAGATTGTTGATTTAGATAGGTGATCTTAAAATCTCTATCTATCATCATAAGTGCTGTTTGGGCTGCATTTAGCGCAGATAAAAGCTGCTCCTTAGACACCCCTTCTTCTTTCTCTTTATAATCTTCCATTAGCGAGTCTTGCGCAGATGCTACAAATTGACTCATTGGTTCTTTGCGTTTATTCCAAAATGCCATGAATATTCCCTCAAGCTGTCACTTCTTCCACTGACGTCTTGTTTAGCTCCTGAACATCAAATAGAGCCTCCAAGTTAATCAAAATTAAATGGCCACTTTCAACAGAAGCTATCCCTTTGATATAGCTTTCGTCGACCGTCACCGACATATGAGGTGCTGGCTTTATCTCTTCAATGGATAAATTGTACACCTCTGATACACCATCAACGATAATGCCTAATGGATGATTCTCTGCATCATTCAGGACTATCACTACCGTCGTTGCTCCTATTGTTGCGGGCGCTAAATTAAAACGCATTCGCAAGTCAACAATGGGTATGTATTCACCTCTAATTTCCAGCACACCTAATAGATATTGCGGCGAATTAGGAACTTCTCGAACTTCGCTCCACCCACGCACTTCACGCACATCCAGAATAGGTACACCGTATTCTTCTTCGTCCAAAATAAAACTTAAGAACTCTTGTGTCGCCATAGCTATTAACCTGCCTTTAGAATCCGTTCTATGTTGAGTAGCTCTTCTGTTTCAAGAAGAGACATCACTTGGTCGCCCACATTCAACACTCCATGCAAATAGGGCGTGATGTGCGAGTCTCCAACTGCAGGCGCTAGCTCATTGGCACCTTGGCTAATCACATCACTCACCGCATCGACAACGAGTCCCATCAAACGTTCGCTATCTCCAGCGCGGTGTCGTAAAACCAGTACGACAGTAGTAGGTAAATAGTGGCATTCACCGATATCGAAACGGCTTCGTAGGTCGACAACAGGGACAATCATGCCTCTTAGATTAATCACACCTTTTACGTAATCTGGTGAATGAGGAATAGGGGTGGGTTGTTCCCATACTCGAATTTCCTCAACATCTTTGATCTGTACGCCATAAAGTTCATTGGCCAACTCAAAACTTAAGAAATCCGCACTTTCACTTACTTCTGAATCGACCATACCCACGATTGCTTGAGCGACTTGTTCTCTTTTTGCTTGTTCCTGTTCAGTTTCCATGCGCCCTCCTAAGCAGCTCTACCGTTGCGGCCAGTCTCAGAGTTACGACTCAAAAAACTAGTAATAAGCCCCTGAATATCAAGAATCAGAGATACAGAACCATCGCCTAGAATGGTTGCTCCTGAGATACCAGGCACCTTGCTGTAGTTAGACTCCAGACTTTTGATAACGACCTGTTGCTGATCGAGTAACTCGTCAAGCAGTAGACCTACCCGATTCCCAGCAGCCTCCACGAAGCACAAAATACGCTCATCCAATGGGCCACTATCACCCATTTTCAGCTCATCTTGTAAACGAAGTATCGGTATGTTCTCTTCTCTTAATCGATATAACTCCACACCACCAGAAGCATATTTCACGCAGTCCATATCAATTTGGATGGACTCAACAATGGTTAAAAGAGGAATAACGTAAACCTCCCCTCCCACTTTGACTAATTGACCATCTAAAATAGCGAGCGTTAGAGGCAGACTGATTGTGAAGCGACTACCTACATTGAGCTCGGATTCCACTTCAATGTGTCCACCCAACTCTTCAATGTTTCGTTTCACTACATCCATTCCAACGCCACGGCCGGAAATATCTGAAACCTCTTCTGCCGTAGAAAACCCAGGAGCGAATATTAAATTTAGGACCTGCTTATCTGACATTTCTTCACGGCGTGCATCAGACGGAACAACCCCCTTTTCTAAAGCCTTTTCCCACAACTTGTCGCAGTTAATGCCAGCTCCATCATCGATTATCTCGATGATTATTGATCCACCTTGATGAAATGCGTTTAACTCAATCGTTCCTAGTTCGGGCTTCCCGTTCTCGAGGCGTACTTGTGGCACTTCGATACCATGGTCGATTCCGTTTCGCACTAAGTGAACAAGCGGATCAACGATTCTTTCCAACACTGTTTTGTCTAATTCGGTGTTTTCACCTTTTATTTGCAGGTCGACTTGCTTTTCGAGTCGTCCGCATAAATCTCGAACCAGCCTAGGGAAGCGGCTGAACGCAAAACTCATCGGCAACATTCGAATATTGAGCACATTTTCTTGCAGGTCTTTACTATTTTGCAAAAGTTGGTCTAAACCAGCCTTCAGTTTTTCAAGCTTATCGATAGTAAAGTCATTGCCAATTTCGGCGAGCATGGACTGCGTTATTACTAATTCACCAACGAGGTTAATTAGACCGTCAACCTTATCAATATCGACTCGTATCGAACTCACACTAGGCTCGGACTTAGCCACCTTAGTGTTTGAATCTGCCACTTCATTTTTCGGTGTTTTTCTCTCAGTACCTTTCTCTGTCGCTGCTTGCTTAGAAGCGTCTTGTGTGACTTCAGCCGTCGCTGTATTACCGTTATCCGGTATATCGACGGATTTGTTAGATTGAGACTCTGTTTCTAGTATTGCGTCATGAGTTTTAATTCGCTCTATATGTAAGTCACACTCATCCTCGACCCACTCAAAAATTTCGCGTATTTGCTCTTCTTCAATCGAGCCCGACAAAGTCGCCTGCCAGCTAAGGTAACTGAGTTCACCTTCTATCTCGGTAATGGCTGGCAATTTGTCTCTATTACAAGTAATCGAAACGCTTTCATCAAGATCAATAACCTCCCTTAGAATTCTTAAGGGGTCATTACCACTGAAAAACATTTCAGGATGAGGAACAAAAGTAACCTTCCAATCGTCGGATTCGGTGTCACTTGGTTGAGTACTTTCAGGTTTTTCTTCTGGCGGAGCTACTTGTGATGGGGTGTCTGGCTTGTCTGGTTCACTTTCTAATAGCTGATGAAGCTTTTTGCTTACTGAATCTTTTAGGCTAGCGTCTACTTCTTTACCACTTTCATGTCCTTCAAGCATGTTCATAATGCAATCGACACTTTGTAGCAGTACATCAATACTACTAACAGTCAAACTCAGTTCTTCATTACGGACTAAATCTAGGTAGGCTTCAACAGAGTGAGTAAACTCGCTTATATCGAATAAATTGAACGTCGCCGCTCCACCCTTTATTGAGTGAGCTGCTCGGAAAATTGTATTTATTGGCTCTAAATCATCCTCGTTGGGATCGAGTTTTAAAAGGACACCTTCTAGTACCTCAAGGTTTTCACGACACTCCTCGTAAAACATCTTGCGTAGCTCTTCCATGTCTAAAGCCATAAGAAATTCCTATTTCATTGCCAAGCGACGTTGTATAGCGATTTAGTTTTTAGATGACTCGCTTTAACGTCTTAAGTAAAGTTTCTGGGTTAAAGGGTTTCACTAACCACCCAGTAGCACCAACCGATTTCCCTTCTTGTTTTTTTTCGATACTGGTTTCAGTCGTCAACATTAAAATCGGTATGAATTTGTATTGTGGGTTGTTCCTCATCTCTCGAACAAAATCAAACCCACCCATATTCGGCATATTGACATCGGATATAACCACATCAAACCGTGTCTTATTTGCCTTGTTTAATGCATCGCGTCCATCATTTGCAGTCTCTACGTCATAACCTGCATCTTTTAATGTATGACTTACCATCTGACGAATGGACACAGAATCATCTACCGCAAGGATTTTAGTCATCTTTAGCCTCTCAAACTTCTCTCTAATGTATTTCAAATAAATCGCTCAAACCCAATATAGAAATGCCTTCTAGTAAAGTGTCTGTAGCGTTTATTAGTTGTATATTGGAATCGGCAGCTCTTGCCGTTGCAAACAGTGACGCAAGTGCTTGTATGCCAGCAGTATCTACTCGCACAACTTTTGATGCATCAATCAGAATTGGAGTTGGTAGGTTAAGCCATTTTTTGTAATTGGAGCTTGAGTCCATTACTGTTGATATATCCAAGCACTCTTCAAGTAGGCAATCCATGTCGCCATCCTTTTTATAGTTGTTTTAATAAAATTTTTATCTGACGTTAATAGTGAGTGTAGGTAGAAATAGAGAATTAGCAAACGCTGAACCATTCATGTAAATACACATAGTGGCATATTGTGAGTTTGATCAGCATTCCAATCCGTATAAGTATTAACTTTGTTATGTTAGACGGTGGATTTAGAGTAAAATTACAGATAAAAGAAGAGGTTAGTTGCTAAAGTTGGACTATTTACAGTGTAAATTAACTCTAAATAGTAGGTAAGGCTGTTCATTCGAGGTTTGACTATAGACCAAAGTTGAAATAGTTGGCACAACCTCAGCCAAGACATAATAGTTGAATTTACAGTGTAAACTGAGATTCAATGATACGAAGTTCGCTCTTAAGGGCGAGCTCTATTTGCTTTCTTCCTGTGAAGCCATAGGTTTCTGCACAAAACTGGAAACTGCGTTGTTGTACTACTTTTGAAATCAACAAGCCCGAAACTTGGATGAGTTGATCGTAAGGCAAGCTAAACAGCATTGAACTTATTTGAGCTGCAGCGGTTTCGAAAGACGCGCCACCTTGAACATATAAGTGAACGACCTCTTTCTCTAATTTTGACACAGTTTGGCTACCCGACAGAAACACCAATTCTTTTGCAATGTCTGTTTCTAAGTTTCTTAAATAGCCCATCAAGTTGTATGTGAGAGAATTAGTAAAAGCAAAATTGGCTTTCTTCAACCAATTAGATCGAGTTGAAAACACCATTAGAGCAGAATGGCACCCACTTGCTGTGTCTCGCTTACTGCCCACTTTAATGAGGTGAAACTCGTTCTTCTGCCAAAAACGCAGTAAATCAAATGTTGCCCCATAGCTAGTTGAAAGAAAATCATAACCACCAAGACGTTTTGCATAGTCGAGCATCTTAGATGCAACACCTTGCCTTTGACATTTCGGATCAACGGCAACTCGCATTAGACGTAAACTTTTCTGCGTGGCGGCACATTGAATACCGAAAGAGTTGAGTATTGATGTTGCAACTAAATGACCTTTTGGACGACGCAAGCCAGTTTTAATTTGCTCCACATCCTTTTCACTTAAACCACCCTCCTCTACTCCTAACATGCAAGCTATAGGTTTCCCCTGACATTCGGCGACAAATAACTTAATCGCGGGATCGGAAAGCAATGTGAATAAGTCGTTTGGAGATGTCTGATAATGAGCACTAACCAATAAAGCAAAATACGAACGCAAAGAATCTGGTTCCTGCAACAGCTTTGACTTATCTACTTGAGATATTTGCATCGTATCTAAACAAACAGGTTTAGTATCCACTTCATCTGAATCCAACAAAAACGCCTTGTATTGCCAAGATTCTAGCCAATCATTTTCTCCCCACCGAATAGGTTGAGTTAAGTGCTTAGCTCGATAATTAGGTCTACTTTGTTTTAGCCACTCCACAAACTTTAATGTGAACCCCCTACCACAGCCTTCATAGCCGTGAATTGTCGTAGACAAAACTAGACGGCTATATTGATTCACCATTTTTTTAAGCATGCTGATAGGAATCGCCGATGCTTCGTCCACAAACAAAACGTCACATGAAACATACCCTTTTACCACATCATCCGGAGAAGCAAATATTAACTGTGAGCGTTCATACTCCAGTTCATAGTTCTTCTGGCTTTGTACATTCAACAAACGTGCAGCATGTTGGAAAACAGGAGCAACAGATTTTACGCTAGGGGCAGTTACTGCAATGCGTATATTTCTTTTTTGCATCAACTCTGCCGCTGCAATCCCCAATGCGCTGCTTTTGCCACGCCCTCGGTCCGCCGTTAACAATAGCGGCCTTTTCCTATGTCCTTCGACAACTTTGATTACATTGTTAACGGCTTCGTTTTGCTGAAGATAAAGATTCGCTGAGCGGTGCGATTCAAAAACAGGTAACTTAGGTAGAGCCTCATTTTCTTCTATGCGTAACAGCATATTTAAATGACTTTGTAACCACTTAATTGCTAAATCACCGCTTGATGTTGGAGAAGACAAAATAATGAGTATCCCTCCTCCAACCAAAGCGCCCAATGCACTATTGAAACTATTTGCGTCAAACCCAGATTCAAAATCACAGACTAGTAGCGAGCACTCTTGTCCTAGTAACTGAGCACCTTTCTTGTAATGCACATGATGATCGATAGATTTCAATTCAGGGCCACCGAGCTGAATCACGCGAGATGAGTGGCTAGATTTAATTAACTGAATTAGCAGGTCGATAGTGTCGCCTTTCCAAACCTCCGACCCCGATAACGTTAGGCCGTATCGCTGATTGGTTTGGATAAGAGACATGCTAAGTTTGGAAAGAAAAGATTTGATGTTATTCATGAGTGATCGCTCAAAGAGTCATTTAGCAATTTTATCACAACCTAAAAAAAGCCGCGAAATGCGGCTTTATATTTTTACCAACGAGTTTACTGTAGCTTTTCTTCGATAAAAGACAGTATCTCTTGCATCATTTCATCGTCGACCTTTTTAAGGTTCAGTGATAAGTTTGCACCACTGCGACTGTAACTCGCACGACCTTTTATAAAATCAACTTTGCTACTCGCTGCACTTTTCTTCGGCGCAAGCTGCTGAATCCAAGATTCAATAGATTCAGAGACTTCTTTAGTAAGCCTTGCGACTCCTTGAGTTGAGCTACGTTGCCAAACTGCGCCTTTTTCCGACTGGCACTTCTCAAGCAATTTGGCTTGATTTGCGTTGGTAAGCTCATTGAATTGCTTATGCAGTTTAACAATAGTCGGACGGCCTAAATCGCCAACATTGGGATACGCTTGTAACAAAGGCAAAGGCAAAGACGCAGCTTTAAGCGCACCACTCACTAGAGCTTCACTACATTGGAACATCTTAGCTAATGCTTTTTGATCTTCTGCTTCGCCACTGTCCAACTTAGCCTGCATTTCTTTACCTTTCTCGTATAGAGACAAAGGCTTGTGAGCATTTGCAACATCAGACAAAAACTTAGCATGGTGAGTATTGATATTGTCGGCAACGTAAACAAGAAAGTCCTGCTCAGCGATAATACAAGACATTCGACGGCGGCTACCATCTAAGACTTCAATCTTTCCATCGCTAGTTTTACGTCCTACCGCCGGATATTGTTGCCCTCTTTCTTTAAGAGTCACCAATACATCAGACAATGCGTGCTCGTTAAGAAAAGATTGCTCACGCGCATTTTGAGAAAATACAACGGTCTGCTCTTCAATCTTGTTTGCAGGTATTCGGAACAACTCAAAAGACACAGTCTGCTCGCCAGCGACATCAAGCTCGATGACCTGTGTCTGTGCCTTTACTGCACTTCTGGCTTCTTGGGGTGTAGTTGCGCGACGCTTGTTCGCTTTACCAAATAACTTTGCGTTCAATTCAGACGTTTTAATTGTCATTTAACTTATTACCCTTTGTTTAGTGACAGCCAATTGCTATGAAGAACACGCTCTAACTCTAGTGCACTTTTTTGTACCGCGTCTTGAGCCGTCGCCAAAGTTTTCTTTCCTCCTTCGAAATCACTAGTCGTGAGATCGAATACCGTGCTGTAGGTATCTGCACAAGTTTCAAATGCTCGACTTCGAGGAATCGTTGCCATCATAACTTGATCACCTAACAAATAATTCATTTCAGTTAATACAGACACTTGCTTCTTGTTGTCATCTTCGAACATTGTCGGCATCAACCTTACAAACTCGAGTCCTTTCCAGTCGTCTGGAAACATTTCATAAACGGTAGGTAAGTGTTGAAAAAAGTTAACTGTCGAAGCCCAATCGAGACGTTTAGCCGCACAGGGTATTAACAAAGCATTTGACGCATACATAGCATTCCACACTAGTGGGTCTACGTGTGGTCCGGTATCAATCATGATGACATCAAAGTCGCCAGAAATCTTATCGATAAGCTTTTCTTTTAATAACTTAACAATATCCAATGATTGATCTTGAGATAAATGTTGCCAAGCCTCAGCGTTGAACATTGCGTCTTCAGGGAATGCAGATACCGTCTTTAGGTTAGGATATTGGGTCGGCAACAATACGTTCTTATGTAAAAACTCTTTATCGACAGTGACCTCTTCAGGTAGATTATCAAGCATGACATCTACAGCAGAGTATATATTTTCATGCTCGGTAACACTGATTTGTGGGTTCAAAAACAATCGTAGGGAGCCCTGGGGATCGAGGTCGATTAGACAAATTCTATAGCGTTTGTCCAAATTTAAAGCCATACATGCAGCAAGGTGTACAGCGGTCATCGATTTGCCAGTACCACCCTTCTGGTTTTGAACGTTAATAATCCAAGGCTTATTACCGCCATTCTTTTTACGTTCATAAAATTTTGGAACGCCTGCGGCTTCCATAATCATATGAGCTTCTGTTAAGGATATAGAGTAATGATTGGCGTTATTCTTGGTAAATTGATGCCCTTTCGATTCAAGTTTTCCGATCGCTTCATCAAGCTTTCTTCGAGTGAGACCAGAACGAGTTTCCATCAATGCTTTTGACATCGCGGGAAAGTGATCGTCACTACGTTCTTCTAAAACAATTTCAATCCTATCAGCCTGAACTTGTTGAGTCTGCTCAGCGAGTTGATAGAGATTTTGAATAGTCTGTTCTCTCTTCATTGCCAAAATCCGTTGTTAATGATGCAGACTTAATTGTACAGCATAATCAACCATAATCAACAAATAGCTGTACGGATATCTAATATTAATAAAGAGCACTTTATGAGCTATTCACGTCTTTTTATTCAAATTGTGACTTAGAGCATGACGATTTCAACAGGAGAATTAGTCAAAAACTAGCAGATTTTTAAATTGTTACAGCATCACTTATTTACAATGTAAACTATGTGAAGTGCCGGAACGATTAGAATATGGCCATAATTTACGGGAGCTGTTACTTCGACTTAGAAAGGCGGCAATTTCCATATCTGTTTCTCAATGCTATTACCTACGACATTAATTAGCGTGGTAGAGCAGCATTGTCTGAAAGCATGATCATGGAATTAGCTTGATCATGCTTTCGAAAAGGTTATGAAGCTATGGAAGAATGATCAAGAAAGATTGTGGATCAGGATTCCAAC